>NC_015556.1:2805000-4005000 GCF_000213805.1 Pseudomonas fulva 12-X
TGCACGAGCATGAAGGCGATGCCCAGGGGATTCGCTACCTATATAGGCTGATCGACCTAGATCAGCTGAAGCTCGACACCAGCGCCCTCCCCGATCTGCTCAGCGCCGCCGAGCGCATGAGCTTCACCGGGCTCAACATCACCTTTCCCTGCAAACAGGCGATCATTCCGCTGCTCGATGAACTCTCCGACGAAGCCAGGGGCATCGGCGCGGTCAACACGGTCGTGTTCAAGGATGGCAAACGCATCGGTCACAACACCGACTGCCTCGGTTTTTCAGAAGGATTCAAACGCGGCCTGGGTGACGTCGCCCGTCGACGCGTGGTGCAGATGGGCGCTGGAGGCGCCGGCGCCGCGGTCGCTCATGCCTTGTTGAGTGAGGGCGTCGAACAGCTGAGCATCTTCGACGTCGAGCCCGAACGCGCCCAGGCCCTGGCAAGCAACCTCAACGAGCACTTCGGCTCGCCACGTGCCCAGGCCGGCGGCGACCTGAGCTCGGCGACGGCCGCCGCCGATGGTCTGGTCAACACCACACCGATGGGCATGGCCAAACTGCCCGGCATGCCGGTACCTAAGGCGCTGCTGCGCAAAGAACTATGGGTTGCGGAGATCGTCTACTTCCCGCTGGAAACCGAACTGCTGCGCGAAGCGCGTGCCATCGGTTGCCGAACCTTGGACGGCGGCAACATGGCAGTCTTCCAGGCCGTGAAGGCATTCGAACTGTTCAGCGATGCCCAGGCCGATGCACAGCGGATGCTCGATCACTTCCATAGCATGAACGGTTGATGCCACCGGGCCGACTCAGCGATGAGTCGGCCTAAGCCTCGGTTGACACGCTCAACGCGTGATATAGCGCAGTACCGCTTCGCAGATCATTGTCTTGTGGCGTTGCTTGACCTGTTCGTCCGGCAGGTCGATCTGGAAGATCTCTCCGAAGGTGTGTCGGTTCGAAACGCGATAAAAGCAGAACGAACTGATCAGCATGTGCACGTCCAGGCTATCCAGCCCTTCGCGAAACAGCCCTTCCTTCTCGCCGCGCTTGAGCGTTTCGCCCAGCGTAAGCAGTACCACGTTGCTCATCCGCCGAATCTCGGGTGACTGCTTCACGTACTCGCCGTAGTGAATGTTCTCGATACTGACGATACGCACGAAGTCGGAGTTGCGGTCGTGGTGATCGAAGGTGAATTCGACCAGGCGGCGAATGGCGTCGGGCGCTGGCAGCTCATCCAGATGCAGGCGACGCTCGGTGCTGCGGATATCCCCGTACAGCTTGGAAAGCACCTCCAGATAGAGCTGCTCCTTGCTGCCGAAGTAGTAATAGATCATGCGCTTGGACGTTGCCGTACGCTCTGCGATGGCGTCGACACGCGCACCTGACAACCCCTGCTGAACGAACTCGGTGATAGCAGCCTGCAGAATGTTTTCCCGGGTTTTCTCCGGGTTGTTCTTGCGAGGCTTGCGCGGCGCGGCGGCCTGCTCGCGGCTCGCCGGCTCGAGGGTTGCGGTCATGGGTTCACTCATCGTGGTTTTTTGTTATTGGCACAAACAGAAGGCGGATGCGACCAGGAGCCACATCCGCCTGAACACAGCTTACAGCTTCGCCTGACGCACGCCACCACTGCGCGCCTTGGCCATGGCAGCCAGGCGCACTGCGACGTTGGCGGCGCCATAGCCGACATAACCATTCTTGCGCTGAATGATCTCGAAGAAGAAACGCTCCTCGAACGCCTCGGTATACACGTGGAATAGCTCGCCGCCCTGGGCGTCGCGGTCGTAGAGCACGTTGTAATAGGCCAGCTCACTGAGGAATTCGTCGTCGAAATCGAAGCGCGCGGCGAGGTCGTCATAGTAGTTGAGTGGGATGTCGAGCAGCGGCACACCAGCTTCCTTGGCGCGCTCGACTTCCCTGAAGATGTCCTCGCAGGAGAAGGCGATGTGATGAACACCGGAGCCGCGATAGCTCGACAGCGCGTGGGCGATGGCCGTATTGCGGTTCTCCGAGATGTTCAGCGGCAGGCGCACCGAGCTGCAACGACTACGCAGCGCCCGGCTCTTCACCAGACCATAGGGGTCGGGCAGCACCACTTCGTCATCGGCCTCGAAGTCCAGCAGGCTCTTGTAGAACAGCACCCAGCTGTCGAGGCTGTCGGCAGGCAGCGCCAGCGCCATGTGGTCGATACGCTGCAGGCTACCGGTCGGTGCCGCAGCGGGATCAAGCTTGAAGTCGCTGTCATAGATGGTCTGCCCTGCTTCCGCCTGGTCGACCAGGTAGATGAGGCTGCCATCAGGGGCGCGCATAGCCGGGATTTCGCGCTCGTTCGGCCCGACCAGGCCACGATACGGGTGGCCGCGGTAGTCGAGGGCACGCTGCAGCGCCGATGCGCTGTCCTTGACCCTCAGCGCGGTGGCGCACAGCGACGGGCCGTGGGACTCGAAGAAACCGTGGGCGAAGGAATAGGGCTCGGCATTGAGAACGATGTTGATATCGCCTTGACGCAGCAGGCTGACGTCCTTGGAACGGTGCTCGCCGGCCTTGGCGAAACCCAGACGTTGCAACCAGCCGGACAGTTTGGCGCCCGCCGTTTCGTCGACAGCGAACTCGAGGAACTCCACGCCGTGGTAACGACTGGCTGCTGGGGTATCGAACAGCAGATCGAGGTTCGGCGCCTGGGCATCGGCCGCCAGCAGTTGGCGAGTCTTTTCTTCCAGATAAAGAAGCGAGCGCAGCCCGTCGACCGCATTGGCACGCGGCGGTGCCGCGCGAAAGCCGTCATTGAAGATTTCCAGCGACAGCGGGCCGGTGTAACCGGTGCGAATGATCGGCGCCAGGAATCCCGGCAGATCGAATTCGCCCTGCCCCGGGAAGCAACGGAAATGACGGCTCCACTCCAGCACGTCCATGGCCAGGATTGGCGCGTCGGCCATCTGCACGAAGAAGATCTTGTTGCCCGGAATCTCGGCGATAGCCGACGGGTCGCCCTTGAGCGACAGCGTATGGAAGCTGTCGAGGATCACACCGACCGCAGGGTGATCCGCCTGACGCACCAGGTTCCAGACCTGCTGGTAGGTATTGACGTGACGACCCCAGGCCAGTGCCTCGTAGCCAATGCGCAGCCCCCGTGCGCCGGCGCGCTCGCCCAGCAGGCGCAAGTCATCGACCAGGATGTCCTCGTCGCCAAGCGAATCGGCGGCCACGTTGCTGCATACCAGCACTAGGTCAGTGCCGAGTTCCTGCATCAGGTCGAACTTGCGCTCGGCGCGATCCAGGTTGCGCTGCAGACGATCGCGGCGGCAGCCTTCGAAATCGCGGAAGGGTTGAAACAGGGTAATGGCGATGCCCAGATCGGCGCACATCTTGCGTACATCGCGCGGGCTGCCGGCGTAGTACAGCAGGTCATTCTCAAAGATTTCCACGCCATCGAAGCCGGCGGCGGCAATGGCTTCGAGTTTCTCGGGCAGGGTGCCGCTCAGCGAAACGGTGGCGATCGAGCGATGCATACTTCAGCTCCTTGTAGATAACGATCTCTACGGATCGTGTAATGACCTGGGCCCGGCACCAGAAGCGTAGCCGACAAGGCGTTCGAACTTGGCATTCGCCAGGCCGTTCAATCCCCTGATGCCATTTCTTGAGGCGTGCAGCGATTATTCGTGCGCCCGCACGAGGCGGCAATTCAAAGTGTACGAACCAGTTAGTATTTAGTGCGATTATCGAACACTAGGCCGTTTATCGAATTGACGCTATTTCATGGTTTGCAACACCATGTTTCCCACTGCAGTGACGGAAACCTTTCCGCCGCGACCAGCAAACGACCCGGCTTCATCCATAACAATTTCAATAAGAGTACGCCCATGCTCACTTCCCAGCCTCTGCATACCCGCATACCATTCGCACGCTTTTTGGCACCCACCCGGCCAACTGCGTCTGCGCACGTCAAACCCTGACTCGCGACACTCCGCTCGATAATCCTGAAAGCGGGTCGACCGGTGCCATCCACAAGGCCGGTCCCCACACGCCGTGGCCAAGCCGCACCCAGTTGCCGCTTCGCTCGGTGCTCTAATAACAACGGAGACCATGATGGCTAAGCCCTCAAGTTCACAAGCCAAGAAAGCCACTGCCAGCGGCTGGGTCGGTTCAGCGCTGGAGTACTACGATTTCTTCATCTACGCACAAGCTGCTGCGTTGATCTTTCCGCAGATCTTCTTCCCCAACACCGATCCGAAGATGGCCATCGTCGCCTCGCTGGCTACCTACGGCGTTGGCTACCTGGCTCGCCCGGTAGGTGCATTCGTGCTCGGCCATTGGGGTGACACCCGTGGTCGCAAGAACGTGTTGCTGCTGTGCATGTTCCTGATGGGCATTTCCACCATGGCCGTCGGCCTGCTGCCCACCTACCACGATATCGGTCTGTTGGCTCCGGCCATGCTGGTCGTTCTGCGCCTGATTCAGGGCTTCGCGGTGGCCGGTGAGATCTCCGGCGCCAGCTCGATGATCCTCGAACATGCGCCATTCGGACGACGAGGCTTCTATGCCAGCTTCACGCTGCAGGGCGTACAGGCTGGCCAGGTGCTCGCCGCTGCGGTATTCCTGCCGCTGGCCTACTTCATGCCGAGCGAGGCGTTCAACGACTGGGGCTGGCGGATCCCGTTCCTGCTCAGCGCCTTCGTGCTGCTGGCGGGTTTCATCATCCGTCGTGAAGTCCATGAAACCCCGGCCTTCGTCAACGAAGAGAACAAGCAGAAGATCGCCAAATCGCCGATCTCCGAAGCGTTCAGCACCAGCTGGCGCACCATGGTTCTGGTCATGGTCATGGCGCTGATGAACGTGATTCCGGTGGTCGCGACCATCTTCGGTGGTGCTTACGCGGTGCAACCGGCCTATGGCATCGGCTTCGACAAGAGCGTTTACCTGTGGATTCCGGTAATCGGCAACATCGTCGCCGTGCTGGTGATCCCGTTCGTGGGCAACCTCTCCGACAAGATCGGCCGTCGCCCGACCATGATCACCGGTGCGCTGGGTTCTGGCCTGCTGGCCTTTGGTTACCTTTATGCGATCAGCATCGGTAGCGTGCCGCTGGCATTCATCATGTCGCTGCTGATGTGGGGCGTGGTGTATCAGGGCTACAACGCCGTGTTCCCAAGCTTCTATCCGGAGCTGTTCCAGACCCGCTACCGCGTGTCGGCCATGGCCATCGCCCAGAATATCGGCACCATGCTCACCGCCATGCTGCCTGCGCTGTTCGCCCTGGTCGCACCGCCCGGCTCGGACAACATCCCATGGCTGATCGGCGGCCTGGCATTCGGCATCACCTGCCTGTGCGCCCTCGCCGCCTTCATCGCCCCGGAAACCTACCGAGTGCCGATGAGCGAGCTGGGCAAACCCGGCGCCAAGCCGATGGACAAGGCCGAGTACGACGCCGCTCGCCAGAACAGCGTGAACGCTGCCAGCCACTGAGCCATACCCGCGTAAAACAAGAAGGCCCTTTATGGGCCTTCTTGCATTTCCAGGGGATCGAAACGTCAGCGCTTCTGGCGTTGCTGGTAAGCCGCGGCCAACCCGCTGAGGCAGATGATGGCGATCCCCACCTTGGCGCTGGCTTCAGGATCGTGCCCGAAGATGATCAGCCCCAGGAGCCCCGCGAAGACGATCTGGCAGTAACCGAATGGCGCCAGCAGCGCCGGCGCGGCGTGGCGGAAGGCCTTGGTCAGCATCAGATGCGCAAACATGCCGCACGCACCGAGCGCCAACATCAACGGCAGATGCTGCCACTGCGGCAATTGCCAGAAGAATGGCACCAGGCAGCTCATCAGCAGGGTGTTGAGCAGGCCGGTGAAGAAGTTGCTGGTGGTCGGTGTGTCGTACTGGCTGAGCAGACGCGTAAGAATCTGGTAGGCCGCGAAGCAACTCGCCGAGCACAGCGGCAGCAACACGGCCGGGGTGAACAGATCGCCGCCCGGATGGACGATGATCAGCACGCCCACGAAGCCCACCAGTACTGCGGCCCATTGCCCGCGACTGACACGCTCCTTGAGCAGCGGCACCGACAATGCCGTCACCAGCAGCGGAGCGAGGAAGTTGACCGCCGTCGCTTCAGCCAGTGGGATGTACAGCAGGCCAGTGGTGAAGAACAGGCTGCAGCCCAGCAGGCAAATGGCACGCAGCGCTTGCAAACCCGGGCGCTTGCTGCGCAGCACGCGCAGCCCCGACTGCGGCAGGAAGATGCCGGCCATTAGCAGGGTGTGCACGACGTAACGCGCCCACACCACCATGATCACCGGGTAGATGCCGGACAGGTATTTGGACAATGCGTCGTGGGTGGCGAACAGGAAAGTCGCCAGCACCACCAGGGCGATGCCCTTCAAGGGATGATTGACGCCTGACAGCGAACTCGGGGTACTCATGGGATTCTCGTGATTCGGACGCCATTATCGATAGCAAACTAACTATATAGGCAGTCTGCTGCATTTCGAATTTCAGTATGGGCTATGCCAGCAGATGAAGGCGCTCCAGTAACGCTCGTGCCTTGTCGATGGCCAGTTGCGCCCGTTGCGCCGGGTCCGCTACCTGACGGTTGGGAACTTCAAGGCTCAACGCCGTATTGGCCGGTAGACAGCGCAACAACCCCGACAAGTCACAATCGCCATCGCCGGGGAAGCGCCGTTCGTTGCGCGCCTGACGCAGAATCTCCGCCATGTCGGCCGGCCGCGGCCCGGCCACATCGCACAGTTGGGCATAACGCAGCCATGATGGTTCCACCTGCTGCAAGTCATCGAGACGTGAGCCGGAGCGGTCGAAGTGAAAGGCATCGACCAGCACGCCGCCGCTGTCACGCCCGGCCTGGCCGACGATGCGCACAGCCTTTTGCAGGTCTGGCACGTCGGTCCAGGGCATGAACTCCAGATGCGTGCGCAAACCGTACGCCATGGCGCGGTCGCAGAGTTCGGCGAAGTTGTCCGTCACCCGCGCATCGTCCGGATCATTGCCGGCAACCAGCACCTCGCTCGCGCCAAATTCGGCCCCCGCCTCCAATACCGCCTCGAAATCGCTGCAGCGCGTCTGTGGCTTGAGGCGCAGGATCTCGATATCCAGCACGCCGACACCGGTGTCGCGCAGACGCCTGAGCGTTTGCCGACGCAGATCGGGATCGGCCACTAGGGCGAAGTGACGCTCCTCTTCGGTCGCCGGGATCAGGCGCAGGCCGACGTGGCTATAACCCGAGCGGGCCGCCACCTCGACCATCTGCGGTGGCGCAAGCTCCAGCACGGTCAGGCTGGCCAGGGAAAGGATGCGTTCGGTGCTATTCATCGACGATCTCTGCAAGCGAATGGTTGCGGCTCAGATGGGCTCTGGTGCAGTAGCGCAGCCGCTCACCGCAGCTCGGCAGATGGCGTCGTAAAGCGCCAGCGTACGTCCGGCGTCGGCAGCGCTGATCAACGGCTGGGCATTGCCTCGGGCCACGTCGATGAAGTGCTCGAGCTGGCGCAACAGCGCAGGCATGGTCTCGTGCGGATGCTCCACACTGTGCAGCGGCTCATGCCAGCCAGCCCCCAGTGCAGCGTAGGACCACAGCCTGAGCTGCGGAATGCTCAACGAACCTGCGGTACCGGCGAGCAGGTAACAGGCCTGATCGGGCTGACGGGGATACACCGGATTTTCCCCAGCGCTCAGCTCCCAACTCCACGGCGCGGCCACCGCATCGGAGCCGGTCAGGCTACCCAGGGCACCATTGTCGAAGTGCAGCAGGATCGCCGCGCTGTCCTCGTTGGCGAAGCCGCGCACCGCGGTGCTGGTCAGCGCCTGAACCTGTTGAACCTCGCCGCACAGGTGACGTAGCAGGTCCAGATCATGGATCAGGTTGGTCAGCAACACGCCGGCGCCGGGCTCGCGGCGCCAGAGCACCTTGTAATAGCTGTCCGGCTTCTGCAACTGCCAGAGCGCCGTCACTGTGGTGAGCCGCCCAAGCGCGCCCTGCTGCAACAGTTCACGGGCCTTGCCGATCAACGGATTGTGACGCCGGTGATGACCGACCAGCACTGGCACAGCGCTTTTCTCGACCAATGCCACCAGCTCACGAACCTCGTCGAGGCTCACGCCGACCGGCTTTTCCAGCAGTGCCGGCAGCCGGGCTTCGATACACCGAAGCGCCGTGGGCACATGCTCAGCATTGGGGTTGGCGATGATCACCGCCTCGGCCAGGCGGCTGTCTAGCAACTCCTGCAACTCGGCGAACCAGGGCACGCCCTGTTCGGCGGCCAGTTGCCGGGCTTGCTCAGTGGGGTCGACGATGGCGCAGAGCGCGGCGTCTGACAGCTGGCGCAGGTAGGCAAGGTGCTGCCGGCCCATGATGCCGGCGCCGATCAGGGCGATTCGCAAAATGCTCAAGGCATGAGTCCTTATCTGATTGGTATCCGCCGCATGGCGCCAGGCAACAATCTAGAACTCAGTTCCACATTTAACAATAGCCGCCTGGTGAGTCGGCCGCTAATCGAACGCTATCGGTCGCTCAGACGAACAGATCCGACGCCTGACTCGCCGATGCCAACTCCGCAGCAGCTTCGAGCAACAGCGGCGCGAGCTGCTCCATACGCTCGACCGGCATTCGTGCGCTGGGCCCGGCGATGCTCAGCACGCCGATCACCGCGCCATGCTGCGGATGGCGGACCACCGCGGCCAGCGCACAGGTGCCCAGCGAAGAGGTTTCCACCACCATCGCGTAGCCACCGCCACGGGCGCGGCGCAGATAGCCGAGCAAGGCTTCGTCTTCATGAGGCGCGTTAGGGCCAAACTCGCTGTCATCGGCAATCTGCTGGCGCGCCACCAGTGCCAGCGCGTCGGCATCGGCCAAGGTGGCCAGCCAGGCGTGGCCCGAGGCGGTATAGCGCAGCGGCGCGTCGCGCCCCATGTCCGGGTCGTAACGCAGGCCCGAGCGCGCGCCCTGGGATTTGGCAATCCAGGTCTGACGCTCGCCCTCGATCACCCCCAGGCGCACCAGCTCGCCACTCTGCCGGGCCAGGCGGTCGAGGATCGGCTGCACGATGTCGGCGCCGCTGGCCGATAGGTAGCGAAAACCTAGGGCGACCAGCTTGGTCGAGAGCCGATAGCGACTGGTATCGGCGTCCTGCCGCACGTAACCCAGGCGCACCAGCTCGGCGAGCATGCGGTGGGTGGCACTCTTGGGAATCTGCAACTGCTCGGCCAGCGTCTGCATCGGCACATCACCGGCACCCGCCAGGCTTTCCAAGAGATTCAGTGCCCGTTCTATCTGGCTACCCGCCATATGTTCGCCCTCGAAATTTACCGCGATTCTAAGGACACGCCGATGGCGGCGGAACCGCCACATCTTGAAATCATTAGAGCGCGTCAGAAGCCTTTTGCCCGGGCCATAATCCCCGGTCGTGTTTTGTACTAACTGGTTCGTTCTTGTTCGGTTATCGAACAAGAACCGTTTCGGCGAATTGAAATAGCCGAAACCAGCGAACAGTATTTCCGCACTTGCACGAGTTGCAGCCGCTCAGCAGAACAGCTCGCGAACAACTGCCATACCTATAAATATAAAAAGGTCACACCATGCCACAGCTCGACACTGTGTTCACCCGCGCCCGGCAGATCAGCCTGCGCGCCCTTCGCTCCCTGGCCACCGCAGCCAGCGATGACGCCTCATCCTTCGCGCCAGCCGCCCTCGACCTGCTCATGTTGCCGAACGCCCCGCGCCCGACCCGCGCGTCAACTCGCCAACCTGGCGTACGCGTCTGACCCACCTGCCAGCGTGGCCAACATGGACTGTTTCGGGAGTGAATCATGAGTACATCGAAAAAAGTGCCGGTGGGTGAGCGCACCTTCTGCGTGCTACTGGTGATTTTCAGCGTCTTCGTTCTGCATCAGGCTTACCTGATTTCCGGGTTCTCATCGGTCAGCTCGCCCGGCGCCTTTCCCCTTGGTGCCGGCGCCGTGCTGCTGATCGCCGCCTTGCGAGTGCTCTGGGAGCTGCGCGGCAAGCCGACCCACGGCGAAGGTTGGCTGGCCTCGGCCAAGCGCTTCAGCCAGGAGCACTTCCCGCGCCACATCGTGGTCTTCACCCTGCTCTCGGTGGCCTACCTGGCCGCCATCCAGTGGGCGAGCTTCTACATCAGCACATTCGCCTTCCTGATGTTCTCCATCGTCTACCTGCGGCGCGGCAAGGTGCTTTCGGCCCTGGTGGCCAGCGGCATTTCGGTGCTGGCCATCTACCTGCTGTTCACCCTGGCGTTCAGCGTCTACCTGCCCTGAGACGAGACTTCCATGAGCGATACCTTTTCCTACCTGCTGATGGCCTGGATGGACCCCAACCTGCTGACGCTAACGGCGCTCGGCACCTTCGCCGGCATCTACATCGGCGCCATTCCCGGCCTCTCGGTGACCATGGCGGTGTCCATCCTCGTCTCGTTCACCTTCTCCTGGGACGTCAACGATGCCCTGGCGCTGATCGTCGGCATCTTCATCGGTGGCGTGTACGGCGGCGCCCGCAGCGCCATCCTGCTGAACATCCCCGGCGGCCCCTCTTCGGTGGCCACCTCCTTCGACGGCTACCCGCTGGCCAAGCGCGGCGAGGCCGGTCGGGCCATCGGTCTGAGCACCGTGATGTCGGTGATCGGCGGGCTGGTCGGCACTCTGGTGCTGGCAATGGCAGCGCCGATACTCGGTGACCTGGCGCTGAAATTCGCGCCCCGCGACTACTTCCTGATCGCCGCCATCGGCCTGATGCTGGTCGGCAGCCTCGCAGAGGGCAGCCTGGCCAAGGGCATCTTCGCCGTCGCCCTGGGCGCGATCATCGGCATGGTCGGCATGGATCCGGTCACCGCCGAAGGGCGCTTCACCATGGGCCAGATGGAGCTGATGGGCGGCATTCACTACGTGGTGGTGATGATCGGTCTGTTCGGCGTCGCCGAAGCGCTCTTCCAGCTGCATAACCTCAGCACCCAGGCGGTCAAGCAGAAGGTCGACAAGATCATCCCGTCGGTGGCGATGGTACTCAGGTTCCTGCCACTGTCGCTGCGTACCTCGATCATCGGCGTGCTGGTCGGCGTGCTGCCGGGCGTCGGCGGCGAGATCGCCGCTCTGCTCGCCTACGACCACGCCAAGCGCACGGTCAAGAACCCGACCAGCCCGTTCGGTGAAGGCGCCTACGAAGGTCTGGTGGCACCGGAAACCGCCAACAGCGCTGCCGTCGGCAGCGCCTACGTGCCGATGCTGACGCTCGGCATGCCGGGCGACGCGGTCACCGCGGTGATCATCGGCGCGCTGGTCATCCACGGCCTCAACCCCGGCCCGATGCTGATGGTCGAGAACCCGCACATTTTCTGGTTCACCGTCGGCAACCTGGCGCTGGCCAACATCTTCCTGCTGATCTTCGGGCTGATGGGCATCAAGCTGTTCGCCAAGGTCGTCGAGCTGCCCAAGGCCGTGCTGATTCCGCTGATCCTGGTGCTCTGCACCGTCGGTTCCTACTCGCTGAACAGCAGCATGACCGAGGTGTACTGGATGCTTGGTTTCGGCCTGCTCGGCTATTTCCTCAAGGCGTTCGGCTTCCAGATGGGACCGATCATCCTTGGCGTGATTCTCGGCCCGCTGATGGACAGCTCCTACCGCCAGGCCATGGCCTCGGTCGGCGACAACCCGGTCGAGCTGCTCGGCGAAATGGTCAGCAGCCCATTGTCGCTGATTCTCAGCAGCGCTCTGGTGCTGGTGCTACTGAGCAACACGCCGCTGTTCGGCTGGCTCAAACGCAAGCGCAAGGCCGCCTCGGTTCAACCCTGATTCACCGCGTCACGCATGCCCGGAAACGGATAGATAACAACAACCAATGGAGAGTCTCCAACATGCTCAAGCAACTACTCACCGGCGTCGCATTTTCCCTTAGTGCCCTGACGCTCGCCCTGCCCGCCCATGCCGACTACCCGGATCGCAGCATTCAGGCAGTGATTCCCTGGGGCGCTGGCGGCGCTACCGACAACGTGATGCGCAGCCTGGCGCCCTATGTCGAGAAGGAACTGGGCACCAAACTGATCCTCAACAACCGCCCCGGCGGCACCGCCGTGATCGGCAGCAGCTACGTGATGCAGCAGAAACCCAACGGCTACACCCTGCTGCTCGGCGCCGAAAACCCGCAGCTGTATCCGGTGCTCGGCCTGGCCAAGTTCGACTACAGCGACTTCTACCCGGTCAATATCATCGGCCAGAACGTGGTGGTGATCGCCACCAACACCGAAAGCCCGTTCAACTCCATGGCTGACCTGCTGGCCGCTGCCAAGGAAAAGCCGGACACCTTGCGCATGGGCTCCACCGGTGCCGGCGGCCTGCCAAGCACCGTGCACGCCATGGTCAACGCCGTTGGCGAACTGAAAGTGCGTGAAGTGACCTTTGGTGGTGACGGCCCCGGTATCACCGCGCTGATGGGCAAGCACATCGACTTCATGCCGCTGAGCCTGGCAGCCGCCCAGGAGCTGGTGCGCTCCGGCAAGCTCAAGGCGCTGGCCGTGCTGGCTGCCGATGAAGTACCGGAACTGCCGGGCGTCGAGCCGATCACCAAGGCCCTGCCGGAAATTCGCGAGTACCTGCCATGGGGTCCGTTCTGGGGTGCGTTCGTCCATAAAGACACGCCGGACGATATCAAACAGAAGCTGGTCGAGGCTTACTCCAAGGCCGTCGCAAATGAGGAGTTCCAGGGCTTCCTGAAGAACTACGGTGCCCAGAGCCTGAACCTCAATGGCGCCGAAGCCGAGCAGTTCCTCAAGCGCTGGCAGTCGGTTACCGCCTGGTCGATGTACAAGGCCAAGGCCATCGAAATCTCGCCGGACAGCGTCGGGATCGCGAAGCCCTGATACACCGGCTGGGCAGGCAAGCTGCCCGGCCCTTGTAAACCCGGAGGCCCTAGCCAGGGCTTCCATCAATCGATGACAGCTAACAATTTCCGCCTAGGCGGCAGGACCTCTGCGTCCTGAAAAAAGGAAAACAGTCATGAACCTGATCGCAACCGCTGGCCGTAACCGCCTGTTGCTCGCGCCATCGCTGCTGGCGCTCGGCGTGTCCCTCGCCTTGCCGATGGCCGCCCACGCCGAAGGCTTCGTCGACGACGCCAAGGTGTCGCTGAACCTGCGCAACTTCTATATCAACCGTAACTTCACCAATCCGGATAACGCTCAGAGCAAAGCTGAAGAATGGACCCAGAGTTTCATTCTCGATGCCCGCTCCGGCTACACCCCGGGTGTGGTCGGCTTTGGTGTAGATGCGCTGGGCATGCTGTCGGTCAAGCTCGACGGCGGTGGCGGCACCTATGGCACCGGGCTGCTGCCGGTGCATGGCGCTGGAGATGACCGTCATCCTGCTGACGACTATGGCCGTGTAGCCCTGGCTGCCAAGGCCAAGATCTCCAAGACCGAACTGAAGGTCGGCGAGTGGATGCCGGTACTGCCGATCCTGCGTGCCGACGATGGCCGTTCGCTGCCGCAAACCTTCCAGGGCGCACAGATCACCTCGAACGAGATCGCCGGCCTGACGCTCTACGGCGGTCAATTCCGTCAGAACAGTACGCGTGACAGCGCCAGCCTGGACAACATGTTCCTGAATGGCAACAACGCCAACAACGACTCGGATCGTTTCAACTTCGTTGGTGGTGAATACAAGTTCAACGGCGACCGCACCATGATCGGCCTGTGGGGCGCTGAGCTGAAGGACATCTACGAGCAACAGTACCTGCAACTGACCCACAGCCAGCCTATCGGCGACTGGACCCTGGGCGCCAACCTGGGCTATTTCCAAGGCGAGGACGACGGCTCTGCCCGCGCTGGCAAACTGGACAACAAGACCTATTCCGGCTTGTTCTCCGCCAAATACGGTAGCAACACCTTCTATGTCGGTCTGCAGAAGGTCACCGGTGACACCGGCTGGATGCGTGTCAACGGTACCAGCGGCGGCACTCTGGCCAACGACAGCTACAACTCGTCCTATGACAACGCCAAGGAGAAATCCTGGCAGGTGCGTCATGACTTCAACTTTGCCGGCGTCGGCATTCCGGGCCTAACCCTGATGAACCGCTATATCAGCGGCAGCAACGTACACACCGCAACCACCGACGATGGCAAGGAATGGGGCCGCGAAACCGAGCTGGCCTACGTAATCCAGGATGGCTCCTTCAAGAACCTGAGCATTCGCTGGCGCAACTCGAGTCTGCGTCGCGACTTCAGCAACAACGAGTTCGACGAAAATCGCCTGATCTTCAACTACCCGTTGTCGATTCTGTAACGCACACGCTGCATCGCTGACTCCAGTGGCATATCTTGGCCCGTCCTCGTGACGGGCTTTTTTAATGACCGACGGGAAAGATCGCTTGCCCGTGAACAAGAAAAGCCGGATAGCAGAAAACGCCGCTGCGGTAGATACCGAGCGCCGAGGCAATATTCAGAAAGATGCGACCCGAACCGGTCTGGAGATGGAGGCAACCCTGCCAGCCACACCCCGGCACACAATGTTCCCGCTGTGGCTGCTTCCTTCCGGATCTGACCAGGTTCACGGGTAATCGTTGCGGGGGGACCGGCAGGGCCACCATAACGCGGCTCACCATGCAGTGAGCCGGCGCCATTGTACCGGCTTGTGCCGAACTTACAACTGCTTCAAGCACTTAGCGTGCAGGTGCGGGTTCAAACGCGGAACCGCCCAACCAGTTTCGCCAAGTCTCCGGATAGCTCGGACAGGCGCTGGCTGGCTTCGGTGCTCTGCTGTGAGGTATTCGCCGCCTCGTTGGAGAGCTCACGAATATCGGTGATGTTGCGGGCGATCTCCTCGGTGACGCTGCTCTGCTGCTCACAGGCGGTAGCGATCTGGGCGGTCATGTCGTTGATGCGTTGCAGCGAATCGCTGGTGTCGCTCAGCGCCTGATCCACGCCGGCTGCCTGCTCGACGCTTTCCCGGGCTTTCAGACTACCGGAATGGGTCGCCTTGACGGCATTCTGCACGCCACCCTGCAAACGCTGAATCATGTCCTGGATGTCGGTGGTCGATTGCTGGGTGCGTGCTGCCAATGCACGTACCTCGTCGGCTACCACGGCGAAGCCGCGCCCTTGCTCGCCGGCCCTCGCGGCCTCGATGGCGGCGTTGAGGGCCAACAGGTTGGTCTGCTCGGCAATACCGCGGATCACCGCCAGTACCTCGCCAATGCGACCGGCTTCCTGCTCCAGCGCCTGGATGCTCTGCGAAGCACTTTCCACTTCGCCGGCCAGGTTGCGGATGGTCTGGATGGTCGCCCCGACCACGCGCGCGCCTTCGCGGGATTGGTTCTCGGCATGACGCACGCTATCGGCAGCGCCCTGGGCGCTACGCGCAACCTCGTGCACCGCCGCGCTCATCTCGGTCGCCGCCGTACTGACCTGATCGACCGCGGCATGTTCGCTGTTGATCAGTCGGTCATTGGTCGCCGCCATCACCGCCAGGCCCTTCGCCGCACTGGCGACTTCATCAGTCACACGGCCCACATCGGTGATCATCGGGTGCAGTTTGTCGAGAAAGCGGTTGAAGCTGGCGCTGAGGCGGCCGAGCTCATCACGTGACGACACTTCAAGGCGTACGCGCAGATCCCCATCGCCATCGGCCAGTTGATCGATACGGTCGAGCAAACGGTGCAGCGGCCGGGTGACCAGCGTTGGAAACGCGATGACCAGCAGCAAGCAGACCAGCAACCCGCTGCCCACGGCCACGCCGAGTTGCCAACCCAGCCGCTCGCCCTGGGCAATCGCCGCGGTGCCGACATCCTTGGCAGCCTGATCTTCCAGCTCGCCGAGCTTGTTGATCACCTCGCGCATGGCATCGAACTGCGCCTCGCTATCGCCAAAGCTCAAGCGTGCCGCAGCCGCCGGATCGGTGCTGATCAATTGCATGACCTGGGCGGCGCTGCGCTCCCAGTTCGCGAACGCGCGCTCAAAGTCGTCTACCAGGCGCATGGCCTCGTCACCAGGCTGCATCTTCGCGTAGGCATGCACGCGGTCGTAAGCCTGCTTGACGTTCTCGGCCTGGGACTGGCGCAGATCGGCTTCGTGTTCGCGGGCGCCATCGCTGAGCAGGCTGCGTTCGGCAACCAGCGCCTGATAAAGGTCACGATCGGCATTGAGCAGCAGACTGACGCCGGGCAAAAACTGATGGGTCATGCGGTTGCTGGCACCGACCACCTGGCCGATGCCCCACATGGCCAAGCCGCCCATGAGCACCAGCAGCAGCGCCAGGAAGATGATCGGCAGGGCAATCTTCGAACGAAACCCGAGATCGGCAAATACACGCAACATGGCTTCCCCCAGCAGAACCGAAACGGCTCCGGCGACTGTTTTCAGGAGAATAGCCCCGATTGGTGGAACAGAAAGGCAAACCGCCAGTATCTTTACGCGAACTTAACACCTGCATATTCATACGAGAAAAGCTCGCAAGCGCGCGGATTTGAGCACTGCGGCGGAATTAACCGGCAGCAGCTAGGTCACAATGAAGCCTGACCGGTCGGGCAGTACCGCACTGATCGGTCAACCATGAGTAGCGGCGTATCCAACGCCAGACTTTTCATCCCCAAGGAGCAATCACATGGCCATTACCAAAGACCAACTGATCGGTGACATCGCAGAAGCCATCGACACGCCGAAGACCACCGTCCGCGCGGCACTCGATCAGCTGAGCGAGATCGTCAGCGATGCGTTGGAAAATGGTGGTGAAATCACCCTGCCCGGCATCGGCAAACTGAAAGTCAGCGAGCGCCCGGCGCGCACCGGTCGCAACCCGCAGACTGGCAAGGCCATCGAAATCGCTGCCAAGAAGGTCGTGAAGTTCGTACCGGCCAAGGCTCTGACCGACGCGGTCAACTGATCCAACGGCGGGGCGCTTCAAGGCGCCCCGCTGCTCCCCCGCAACACCTCCCCCTGCTTAAGACTGAACCCCCGCCCACCTGCCGCCTCAAACGACGACATTCGTCAGTTGCAGGCTCGCCATGCTCGCCGACCACGAACTCACCTTCCGCGCGCTATTTTCCGGTGTGCTGCTCGGCGCCCTGCTGACGCCATCGAATATCTATTCGGGCCTGAAGATCGGCTGGTCGTTCAACATGTCGATCATCGCCTTGCTGGTCAGCTACGGCATCTGGCAAAGCATGGTGCGCTGGCGCCTGGGTACCGCCTGGAGCATGCGCGAGAGCAACATCAACCAGACCACTGCCTCGGCGGCTGCTTCGATCATTTCCGGCGGTCTGGTGGCGCCCATACCGGCCTATACCCTGCTGACCGGCCAGCAACTGCCAACGCTTCCACTGGTCGCGTGGGTGTTCTCGGTGAGCTTTCTGGGGATCTGGGTGGCCTGGTACCTGCGCCGCAGCATGGTTGAGGATACCCGCCTGCGCTTTCCCGAGGCGGTCGCCACCCTGGAAACCATGCAGCAGGTCTACAACCATGGCCGCGATGCCCTACAGCGTCTCTGCGTGCTCGGCGCGGCGGCGCTGCTCGGCGGGTTGGTGAAATGGGCCGATACCTTCCTCTACAGCCTGCCGCGCTGGTCGCCCAGTACGCAGCTGGAACGGCTGACCTTCAACCTCGATCCGTCGCCGTTGCTGATCGGCTTTGGCAGCATCATCGGCATTCGCGTCGGCCTGTCACTGTTGCTCGGCGCCTTGATCGCCTGGGGCGGCCTGGCGCCGTGGCTGCTGAGCAGCGACCTGGTCGCGCTTGGCGATGATGCCAGCGGTCCGCAGTTCGCCCCGCTGGTGGAGTGGCTGCTATGGCCCGGAGTGACCCTGCTGGTCTGCGCCACCCTGACCGCGCTGGCGGTGCGCTTCGTGGCAAGCCGGCGCATCGCCCGCGCCACCGGCGAAGTGAAACGCCAGGCGCCGGCTAAGCTGCCAATTCTTATGCTGGTGCTGGCCTCGCTGCTGGTGGTGACGCTACAGATCCTACTGTTCGACATCGACCCGCTGATGGCGCTGCTCAGCGTGCCGCTGGCCGTTGCCCTGGCCTGCATGGCCGCGCGGGTGGTCGGGGCGACCGGCATTCCGCCGATTGGCGCCACCGGGCAGCTGTCGCAGTTGACGTTCGGGGTGATCGCACCGGGGCAGGTCAGCGTCAACCTGATGGCCGCCAACACCGCCGGTGGCGCCGCCGGCCAGTGCACCGACCTGCTCAACGACTTCCGGGTCGGCCACGCCATCGGCGCCAAGCCCTACAACCAGTTGATCGCCCAATGCCTGGGCATTCTGGTCGGCAGCATCGTCGGCGTGCTGGTCTACCAGATCCTGATTCCCGACCCACAAAGCATGCTGATTACCCAGCAATGGCCGGCGCCCGCCGTGGCCACTTGGAAGGCGGTCGCCGAAGTGCTGGGTTACGGCCTCGATTCCCTCGACGTTAGCATTCGCTGGGCCATGCTGGCGGGCGCCTTGTGCGGCATGGTGTTCGGCGTTCTGGAAGCGAGCCTGCCCGTGCAATCAGCCTTCGCCCGACTGCTGCCGAGCTCGGCGGCCTTTGGCCTGGCATTTATCATCCCGGCGTCGATCTCGCTGATGATGGCGATCGGCGCCCTGCTCGCCTGGGTATTTCAGTCACGCTGGCGCAGCCTCGGCGAACGCTTCACCATCGCCGCCGCGGCTGGGCTGGTGGCGGGCGAAAGCATCGTCGGTGTTGGGACGTCGTTCTGGATGATGCTGGGGAGCGGCTGAAGCGGTACGCATGGGGCGGCTTGATGGGTTTCGCCCATGCAAGCACAGGCCGCATAGCAGCCTCAACTACAAACCGCCAATTAGTCGCGCTCCATTGCCACTGAACAACGTACTGGGTTTACACAACTAGGCGTCCCCGCCCGCTCCCACAGACGCCTAAGCAGTACTACTCAGCAGCGATACCGTAATCACCCAGTCTGGCAATAAACGCCTGCTCATCCAGCACCGGAATGTTCAGCTCGGTAGCCTTGGCCAGCTTCGAGCCGGCGCCGGGGCCGGCGACCACGCAGGTGGTTTTCGCCGATACCGAGCCGGCCACCTTGGCGCCCAGGCTTTCCAGCTTGTCCTTGGCAACATCGCGGCTCATCACTTCCAGGCTGCCGGTCAGTACCCAGGTCTGGCCGGCCAGCGGCAGGCCTTCGACGACCTTCTTCTCGCTCTCCCAGTGCATGCCGAAGTCACGCAGCTGCGTCTCGATGGCCCGCGCACGATTGGCGTTATCGGCGTTGGCGAAGAACTCGCGCACCGATTGTTTGGCCTTCTCGTTGAGCCCCTTCATGGCGCTGAGGTCGAGCCAGTCAGCGGTGATCACCGCCTCCAGCGTCTTGAAGCGCTCAGCCAGGTTCTTCGCACCGGTGGCCGCCACGAACGGAATATTCAACTTGTCTAGCAACCCGCCGAGCGTGGTGCTGGCGGCGAATTCGGCCGCCAGCTCGCCCTGGTCCTGCAGCTCAAGGCCACGTTCGAGCAGGTGCCTGATCACCGTCTGGTTGTGCGCGTCCTCGAAGAAGCTATGAATCTCGTGGGCCACCTCCAGACCGATGTCCGGCAGGTAGGTCAGTACTTCCGGCAATGCCTGGGTGACGCGCTCCAGCGACCCCAGGGAGCGCGCCAGCACCTTGGCGGTCTCTTCACCCACATCGGGAATACCGAGGGCGTAAATGAAGCGCGCCAGGCTCGGGCGCTTGCTGTCAGCGATGGCCTTGAGCAGTTTGTTGCTGGATACCTCGGCGAAGCCTTCCAGACCAACGACCTGATCGAATTCAAGGGTGTAGAGATCGGCCGGCGACCCGACCAGGCCCTCGTCCACCAGTTGCTCGACGCTCTTCTCGCCGAGGCCTTCGATATCCATGGCACGGCGCGAGACGAAATGGATGATCGCCTGCTTGAGCTGGGCGGCGCAGGCCAGGCGGCCGACGCAACGATACACGGCGCCTTCGCTGACGGTTTCGCGGCCCTTGCTGCGTTTGATCAGTTGGGTACGCTCCACCGCCGAGCCGCACACCGGGCACTGCTCCGGCACCGCCACTGGGCGCGCGTTCTCGGGACGACGTTCGGTGACCACCTGCATGACCTGGGGAATCACGTCACCGGCGCGGCGGATGATCACCGTGTCGCCGATCATCACCCCGAGGCGCGCCACCTCGTCCATGTTGTGCAACGTGGCGTTGGATACCGTCACGCCGGCCACCTTAACCGGCTTAAGGCGCGCCACCGGCGTTACCGCACCGGTACGGCCAACCTGGAATTCCACGTCGAGCAACTCGGTGAGCTCTTCCATGGCGGGAAACTTATGGGCGATGGCCCAATGCGGCGTACGGGCGCGAAAGCCGAGCTGCTGCTGGTCTTCGATGTTGTTGACCTTGAACACCACGCCGTCGATGTCATAGGGCAGGCCCATGCGTCGCTCGCCAATGTCGCGATAGTAGGCGAGACAATCCTCCACGCCCTTGGCCAGCTTCAGTTCGGGGCTGATGGGAATGCCCCAGCTCTTCAGGCGTTGCAGCATGCCGACCTGGGTCGGCGCCGGCTCGGCGCTGTGTTGGCCAAGGCCGTAGCAGCAGAATTCCAGCGGACGGCTGGCGGTGATCTTCGAATCCAGCTGGCGCAGGCTGCCGGCCGCGGCATTGCGAGGGTTGGCGAAGGTCTTGCCACCGATCTCGGCCTGGGCAGCGTTGAGACGTTCGAAACCGGCGCGGGACATGTACACCTCGCCACGGACTTCCAGCACGTCCGGCCAGCCGCTGCCCTGCAGTTTGAGCGGCACGTTGCGAATGGTGCGCACGTTGACGCTGATGTCCTCGCCGGTGGTGCCGTCGCCGCGGGTGGCGCCGCGTACCAGCTTGCCGTCGCGATACAAGAGGCTCACCGCCAGGCCGTCGAGCTTGGGCTCGCAGCTGTATTCGACCTCGGCACCGCCACCGAACAGATCGCCGCCCTGCACGCCGAGGCCGTTCTGCACGCTGCGGTCGAAAGCCCGCAGGTCATCCTCTTCGAAGGCGTTGCCAAGACTGAGCATGGGCACTTCGTGGCGCACCTCGCCAAAGGCGCTAAGCGCTTCACCGCCAACGCGCTGGGTCGGCGAATCGGGCGTCACCAGTTCCGGGTGCTCGGCTTCGAGGGCCTGCAGTTCGCGGAACAGGCGGTCATATTCGGCGTCCGGCACACTCGGCTCGTCGAGCACGTAGTAGCGGTAGTTGTGCGCGTCCAGTTCGTTACGCAGTTCGAGGATACGTTGAGCGGAATCTTTCATGCGGGTCATTCTCGGCGGGCCACGGCCAGGGCACAGAAACGAAAAACCTCAAGCCAAGCGCTGGGCTTGTAGCTTGAGGCTTGTCGGTGCCGCTTTCTTTCAGCGTTTTTGCGTCAACAGGCGGCGTTCGTATTCGACGATGCGCTGACGGTAATGTTCGATGGTTTGCGCGGTCAGCACGCTGCGCTGATCGTCCTTGAGCTCACCATTGAGCTCGTGGGCCAGCTTGCGTGCCGCAGCAACCATCACGTCGAAGGCCTGCTTGGGATGACGCGGACCTGGCAGGCTGAGGAAGAAGCTCACCGCGCGGGTGCTGAAGCCTTCGATGTCGTCCAAGTCGAAGGTGCCGGGTTTCAGGGCGTTAGCCATGGAGAACAGCACTTCGCCGTTGCCGGCCATGCTCTCGTGGCGATGGAAGATGTCCATCTCGCCGAAACGCAGGCCGCTTTCCAGAATGTTCTGCAGGAGCGCCGGGCCCTTGAAGCCCTGTTCGTCGCGGGCGATGACGTTGATCACCAGCACCTCCTCGACCGGCGGCAGGTCCTTGTCGGACTGCTTGCTGGAGGCGCTGCGGGAATCGTCTTTTTCAGCAACCGGATCGAGCAGCGTCGGCACCGGCTCGTCGGCGACCAGATCCAGGTCGCCCTGGCGCGGTTCGCCACGACGGCGGTTGTTGACGTCACGGGCGCTCATCGACGGCAGATCATCTTCGTCCAGGGAAGGTTCCTGGTTGCGCTCGACCACCCGGGGCGGGCTGAGCACGTCGGGGTCGCCGTCATCATCGGGCAGATTGGACAGGTTGCGGTCGAGCCGGAACTTGAGTTTGCCCTTGCCACCGCGCATCCGCCGCCAGCCATCGAAGAGGATGCCGGCGATGACGATGATACCGATGATGATCAGCCACTCGCGTAGACCGAATTCCATGAAATGTCCTGACCCCTAAAGCAAAAATTGATGAAAAAAAGGCGTCCCGGCCCGTGCTGATGACCCTGAAACGTGGCGCCAACTCCATGTTCTGACTGGCGTTTTCCCACGTGCAACAAAAGTGGGCGTTAAGCTAGCACGACGAAAGGCAACTTTACACCGGCAAAACGCTGTAAAACCGCCACTGCGGCCGGTTTTTACGCGACAAAATACTTGTTCGGCTCCTTCAACTGTCCACCATCGCCAACGCCTCTTCGACATCCACCGCTACCAGTCGCGAGCAGCCCGGTTCGTGCATCGTCACGCCCATCAATTGATCGGCCATTTCCATGGCGATCTTGTTGTGGGTGATGTAGATGAACTGCACGGTTTGCGACATCTCCTTGACCAGCCGCGCATAGCGCCCGACGTTGGCATCGTCCAGCGGCGCGTCCACTTCGTCGAGCATGCAGAACGGTGCCGGGTTGAGCTGGAAAATCGAAAAAACCAGCGCCAGCGCCGTCAATGCCTTCTCGCCGCCGGACAGCAAATGGATGGTGCTGTTCTTCTTGCCCGGTGGACGCGCCATGATAGTTACCCCGGTATCGAGTAGATCTTCGCCGGTGAGTTCCAAATAAGCGCTGCCCCCGCCGAAAACTTTCGGGAAAAGCGCCTGCAGGCCGGCGTTGATCTGATCGAAGGTTTCCTTGAAACGGTTGCGGGTTTCCCGATCGATCTTGCGGATGACGTTTTCCAGGGTATCCAGCGCCTCGACCAGGTCGGCGTCCTGGGCATCCAGGTAGCGCTTGCGCTCGGATTGCTGCTGGTACTCCTCGATGGCCGCCAGGTTGATGGCGCCCAGGCGCTGGATACGCGCGGCCATCTGCTCCAGGGCCTGCTCCCAGGCGCCTTCGCTGGCCTCGGCTGGCAGCGTGGCGAGCACGCCATGCAAATCGTAGCCCTCTTCGAGCAGTTGATCCTGCAAGGCCTTGCGGCGCACGTTCAGCGATTGCCATTCCAGGCGCTGCTGCTCCAGCTGGCCGCGCAGCAATTGCGCCTGCTGCTCGGCCTGGGTGCGGCGTTTCTCGGCGTCGCGCAGTTCGCGGTCGGCATCTTCCAGGGCCAGGCGTGCCAGGCGCAGTTCCTCTTCGACGCCCATGCGCCGTTCGAGCAGCTCCTCGAGCTTCAGGCGCAGCTCTTCCAGCGGTGCGGCGCCCTCTTCCAGATTCAGGTCGAGCTGCTCGCGCTTTTCCGTAAGGCGCTCGGACTGCAGCTCCAGGCGTTCCAGGGCCTGGCGAGTGGAGTCGTGCTGAGCGCGTAGCGAGCCCAGGCGCACGGCCAGCTGGTGGGCATGATCCTTGTGCTGGCGCGCCTCCTGGCGGACACGATCGAGCCGCTCACGCAGGGCATCGCGGCTGGCCAGCAGACTTTCGCGCTGTTCGGTGTCCAGGGCCATGCTGTCCAGCGCATCCTGCAGGTACAGGCGCGCCTCGCCCAGTTGCTCGGTTTCCATGGCGCGCTGCTCGGCCAGCTCCTGCTGCTCGGCCTCGATGCGCCGACGCCGCAGCAGCAACTGCTCGGCCTTGGCCTGCCCCGCCGAGAGGCGCGCCTTGAGCTCGCCCAGGCGGCGCGCCTGATCCTGCAACTGGCGGCGCTGCTGCTCGCGCAGTTCTTCTTCCTGGCGCTGACGCTCGCGCAGGGCCTGCAGGCTTTCCTCCAGCAGCGCCAACGCAGCCTCGCGCTCGTCCCGCTCCAGGCCCAGGCTCTCCAGTTCCTGAGCCCGGGCCAGCACGCCGCTCTGCGCTTCGCTGGCACGCCGCACACGCAGGAAGTGCCGGCCAACCCAATAGCCATCGCGGCTGACCAGGCTTTCGCCGGAGGCCAGCGTGGCGCGTTCGGCCAGGGCCTGATCGAGGTTTTCGACCGGGCGCACGCGGCCCAGCCAGGGCGCCAGGTCCACGGGTGACTCGACCTTGTCCAGCAGGCTGCCGGGGATGCGCTGGCCATCGCCGGCAGCCGACACCAGGCGCAGTTCGCCCTGTTCGAGGGCGGCGAAATCCAGCCCGCCGAAATCGTCCTGCAGCACGGCCTGCAAGTCGGCGCCGAGCACGGTTTCCACCGCCAGCTCCCAGCCGGCTTCCACCCGCAGGCCTTCGGCCAGGCGCGGGCGCTGCTCGAGGCCGTTGTCGCGCAACCATTGCGCCGTGCCCTTGCCCGGATCCAGCGCAGCTTGCTGCAAGGCTTCCAAAGACGCGAGGCGACCGCTGAGGCGTTGTAGCTCGCCCTGAGCCTGCTGTTGCGCCTGGCCGGTCTGCTGCAACTCGTCACGCAATTGCTGCAAGCGCTCGGCCTGCTCGGCTTCCTGTTCCTGCAATTGCTCCAGGTCCAGCTCGCCGACCGCAATTTCCTCGGAGAGCTCGATGATCGCCGCATCTTCCGGGTCGGCCGCCAACTGCTGCAGTTCATCGCCCAGGCGTCGCTGGCGCTCACTCAGCCGCTCCAGGCTCTGCTCCAGTTGCTGGATGCGCGACTGCTGCACCTCGGCCTGGCGGCGCGGCTCGGCGCTGCGCTGATTGAAGGCGTCCCATTGCTCCTGCCAGCCGTGCATGCCGGTTTCGGCTTCTTCCAGGGCGGCGGCGGATTCCTCGGCGGCGGCGGCGGTGATTTCCTGCTCCGGTTCGAGCATCGCCAGTTCTTCGCCCAGGGTCGCCAGCAAGGTGCGGTCGTGGCCCAGGTGCGACTCGGTTTCCAGGCGCGCGCGCTCGGCTTCACGCAGGTCGTCCTGCAACTGGCGCAGGCGCTGCTGGCCATGCTGGATGCTCTGTTCGACCCGGGCGATATCGCCGCCCACCGAATAGAAGCGCCCCTGCACAAGGTTGAAACGCTCGGACAGCTCATGGTGGCCATCGCGCAGGCGCTCGATGCTGGCATCGGCGTTGCGCTGCTCGGCCACCAGCGCCTCGAAGGAAACCTCCTGATTACCGATCACCGCCTCGCGCTGGCCGACCTGCTCGTTCAGCGTCTGCCAGCGCAGCGCGGTCAGTTGCGCCTTGAGCTGGCGTTCCTCGGCTTTGTATTCCTGATACTTCTCGGCCGCCTGGGCCTGGCGGTGCAGGCGCTCGAGCTGGCGCTCCAGTTCTTCACGCAGGTCGGTCAGGCGCGCCAGGTTTTCCTGGGTACGACGGATGCGGCCCTCGGTCTCGCGGCGGCGCTCCTTGTACTTGGAGATGCCCGCCGCCTCTTCGATGAAGTTGCGCAGCTCCTCGGGCTTGGCCTCGATCAGCTTGCTGATCATGCCCTGCTCGATGATCGAGTAACTGCGCGGGCCCAGACCGGTGCCGAGGAAGATATCGGTGATGTCGCGACGACGGCATTTCACGCCGTTGAGGAAATAGGTGTTCTGGCTGTCGCGTGTCACCCGGCGGCGAATGGAGATTTCCGCGAAGGCCGCGTACTCGCCGGTCAGGGTGTTGTCGCTGTTGTCGAAGATCAGCTCGATGCTGGCCTGGGTCACCGGTTTACGGGTGTTGGAGCCGTTGAAGATGACGTCGGTCATCGACTCGCCGCGCAGGTTCTTCGCCGAGCTTTCGCCCATCACCCAGCGCACCGCGTCGATGATGTTGGACTTGCCACAGCCGTTGGGCCCAACCACCGCCGCCATGTTGCTGGGGAAGTTCACCGTGGTGGGGTCGACGAAGGACTTGAAGCCCGCCAGCTTGATGGATTTCAGGCGCATGGGCAGGCACTCGCCGAGACGGCAACCAGATTGGCAGGGAGGTCAGCGGCGCACAGCGTCATATAGGTCCTTGAGGCGCGATGCTTGGAGAGCGTGAGGCCTGGCCAATGGCCAGAAGGGGCGGGAGTTTAGCACAGCCAATGCGCCAGCAAGCCCTGTCTGATAGAGGTAGGGAACGCCGCCGCTTCGCTGGCATCCAAACGCCAGGCCAGCGCAATCGCCTGGCGCGTTTTCTTGCCGCCCGAGGTTCCCATGCAGACGTACGCATGCGCAGCGAAGCTGGATCGCCTGAATTTCTTCCTGGCTGATGTACGTGATGGGCTCGGGCCTTATCTGGCTATCTACCTGCTCTCGGTGCACAAGTGGCAGCCCGGCGACATCGGCCTGGTGATGGCCCTCGGCGGCCTGGCGGGCCTGGCGGCGCAGATTCCGGCCGGCGCCCTGGTCGACTGGGCCCGCGACAAGCGGCTGCTGGTCGCGGCCGCCTCCATTCTGGTCACCCTCGCCTGCCTGGTCACCTTGTGGCAGACCCAGTTCGCCTGGGTGGCGGTGAGCCAGATCGCCGCCGGCATGGCCTCCTCGGTATTCGCCCCGGCGCTGGCCGGCATCACCCTGGGCATCGTCGGGCCGAAGGCCTTCACCCGGCGCATCGCCCGCAACGAATCCTTCAACCACGCCGGCAACGCCACGGCCGCACTGCTCGCCGGGCTGTTCGCCTACCTGTGGGGACCTGTGGCGGTGTTCTACCTGATGACCGTCATGGCGATATTGAGCCTGCTGTCGGTGCTGAGCATTCCGGCGCGCGCCGTCGATGCCGACCTGGCCCGTGGCCGCGACATCGGCGCCGCCATGACGCCGCTGCGCGAGCTGCTCATCCAACCACCGCTGGTGCTATTGGCACTGTGCTGTGCGCTGTTTCACCTGGCCAACGCCGCAATGCTGCCGCTGGTGGGGCAGAAACTCGCGCTGGCCAATCCGGATCTGGCCACCACGCTGATCTCGGCCTGCATCGTCGCCGCCCAGCTGGTGATGATTCCGGCGGCCATGCTGGTCGGCGCCCGTGCCGATCGCTGGGGGCGCAAGCCGCTGCTGCTGGCCGGTTTTCTGATCCTGCCGATCCGTGGCGTGCTCTATACGCTGAGCGACGACCCGGTATGGCTGGTCTCCGTGCAATTGCTCGACGGCGTCGGCGCCGGCCTGTTCGGCGCCCTGATCCCGCTGATGGTGCGCGACCTGACCCACGGCAGCGGCCACTTCAACGTCAGCCTGGCCAGCGTCAGCCTGATCTTCGGCATCGGCGCGGCGTTGAGCAACGGCCTGGCCGGTTACGTCGCCGAGGCCAACGGCTACGACAGTGCGTTTCTGGTGCTGGCAGCGGTGGCTGGTTGTGCGGTTCTTCTGTTGCTGGGCATGCCGGAAACCCTGAAGGCCGACGCGACAACGGCCGAGCTCGACGACGCGGCGCCTCGCCCCACCACCTGACCATCAGGTCAACATTCGTCGCCGGCGTGGTTGTCGAGGCCACGCTTGTCGCGCAGAATTCCGGCTCACAGCGGCGAGCTTCCTTTATCAGGGCGCTCGCCCTGCGGGCATCGTCATCCGCGAAGCCTGCCCCGCTCCATCGGATTCGAATCGAGGCCCCATGTCCAACGTCACCCACGCCTACCGCGGCGCCATCCTGCACAGCCTGGCCGACCCGGCCGAAGTCGGTATCGAGGCGTCCTACGCCTATTTCGAGGACGGCATTCTGCTGGTCGAAGACGGCAAGGTGCGCGACGTGGGCCCGGCTGACGAGCTGCTGCCGCGCCTGGCCGGCATCGCCGTGACCCACTACGAGAACGCGCTGATTACCCCGGGCTTCATCGACACCCATATCCATTTCCCGCAGACCGGCATGATCGGCGCCTATGGCGAGCAGCTGCTCGACTGGCTGAACACCTACACCTTCCCCACCGAAATGCGTTTCGCCGACCAGGCCCACGCCCGTGAAGTGGCCGAGGTGTTCGTCAAGGAGTTGCTGCGTAACGGCACCACCACCGCCCTGGTATTCGGCAGCGTGCACAAGCAGTCGGTGGACGCCTTCTTCGAGGTGGCCAGCGCGCTGGACCTGCGCATGATCGCCGGCAAGGTGCTGATGGACCGCAACGCTCCGGAGGCGCTGACCGACACCGTCGAATCGGGCTACGCCGACAGCCGTGAGCTGATCGAGCGCTGGCACGGCAAGGGCCGACTGCACTACGCGGTGACGCCGCGTTTCGCGCCGACCAGCACGCCGGAGCAGCTGGCCATGGCCGGGCGCCTACTGCGCGAATACCCGGACCTGTACCTGCACACGCACCTGTCGGAAAACCGCCAGGAGATCGAGTGGGTCAAGGCGCTGTTCCCGGAAAACAGCGGCTACCTGGATGTATACGACAAGCACCAACTGACCGGCCCGCGCTCGGTGTTCGCCCATGCCGTGCATTTGTGCGACGCCGAATGCCAGCGCCTGGCCGAGACAGGCTCGGCAGTGGCCTTCTGCCCGACCTCCAACCTGTTTCTCGGCAGCGGCCTGTTCGACCTCAAGCGCATGGAGCAGCACAAGGTGCGCGTCGGCCTGGGTACCGATATCGGCGCCGGCACCAGCTTCTCGCAGCTGCGCTCGCTCAGCGAGGCCTACAAGATCATGCAGCTGCAGGGTCAGAAGCTCGACCCGTTCAAGTCGCTGTACCTGGCGACCCTGGGCAGCGCCCGGGCGCTGTATCTGGACGAGCGCATCGGCAACTTCGAGGCGGGCAAGGACGCGGATTTCGTGGTGCTCGACTATCAGGCCACGCCGCTGATCGACTATCGCTTGCAGCAAAGCAGCAACCTCGCCGAGCGGCTGTTCGCGCTGATTACCCTGGGCGATGATCGGGTGATCCGGGAGACTTTTGCGGCGGGGAACAGCGTGCATCGGCGCGATGGCTGAATGGACGGCGCGAGTGGACACATCATGTGGGAGCGGGCCATGCCCGCGAAGCGTTCGCGGGCATGGCCCGCTCCCACAGGTGTTAGTCGGCTACATCTGTAGCTCGGATTGAGCGCAGCGATACCCTGGAGCTTTAGGCGCCGATCACCGACACAGGATAGATCGCGGTATAGGCGCCCTCGTCCACGCTCAGGGTCCGGCAATCGACGCCATACACGGCGGCCAGATGCTCGGGGGTAAGCATCTCGTCGGTGGTGCCGCAGCCGTGCACACGGCCTTGGCTGATCATCAGCGCGTCGTCGGCGTAGCGGCTGGCCAGGTTCATGTCGTGAAAGATGGCCAGGGTGACGATCTTTTCGCGACGCGTGTAGGCGCTGACCGCCTCGAGCATGTGCAACTGGTTGGCCAGATCCAGCGCCGAGGTAGGCTCGTCGAGCAGCAGCAGGCGTGGTCTGCGCACCAGCGCCAGAGCAAGGGAAATCATCTGCCGTTCGCCGCCGGACAGCTGCCCCGGCTGTTTTTCGGCGAAGCGCTGCAGGCCCAGTAGCTCGAGCACTTCGCTGGCGCGGCGCTGGCTGTCGCGCTGAGTCGACCAGCCCCGCGCACCACCGTGCTGCGCCAGCAGGAGCAGCTCGTAAGTCGACAAACGCACGTCGAGGTGTGCCATATCCTGGGCCACGTAGCCGATCAGCCGCGCCCGCAGCGCCGGCTCCAGGCCAAGCAATTGGGTGCCGTCGATGGTCGCCGAGCCTTCGGCGCGCAGCAGGCCGCACAGCCCCTTCATGAAGGTCGACTTGCCCGCGCCATTGGCACCGAGCAGCGCCAGGGTGCGGCCTGCCTCGGCGCGCACCGCAAAGTCGCGGATGATCGGCCGACCGTTGATGGAAACGCTGTAATTCTGGCTGACGAAACTCATCGGGAAGTCAGCCTCCGGTCGCGCAAGATCAAGACGATGAAGAACGGCAGGCCGATCAGCGAAGTGACCATGCCGATGGGCAGCACGGCGCCCGGTACGATCAGCTTGCTGGCCAGCGACGCGAGGGTGACGAAGATGACCCCGCAGGCCAGGGTCACTCCGATGGTGAAACGCTGATCCTCGCCGACCAGCAGGCGCGCCACGTGAGGCGCCACCAGGCCGACGAAACCGATGATGCCGACCACCGAGGTGACCGCACCAGCAAGCAGCGCTGCCAGAACGAGCATGGTCGTGCGCACGCGCTTGACGCGAATGCCGAACACCACCGCCTGGTCGCCGAAGCTGCGCAGCGCGGTGAGCGCCCAGGCCTGCATCAACACCAGCGGCACTGCCACCAAGGCGATGGCCGTGCACAGGGCGACCTTGGTCCAGGTCACGTGGAGCAGCGAGCCCATCAGCCAGAACACGATGCTCTGCAGCTGATCGACGCTGGACACGTACTGCACGAGCCCCAGCAACGAGCTGAACACGAAATGCACGGCGATCCCCAGCAGGGTAATGGCCTGCAGGCCGATCTGCCCGCGGGTCAGCAAGAGGATCACGCCGACAGTGAGCAGCGAGAACAGAAACGCGTTGGCGGTCACCAGCATCTCCGCGCCGAAGCCCGGCAGCCACTGCGCCAGGGACAGGTTGAAGGTCAGTGCCAGGGCCGCGCCGAAGCCCGCCGCCGAGGAAATGCCGAGGGTGAAGGGTTCGGCCAGCGGATTGTCGAGCACCGTCTGCATGATCAACCCGGCCAGCGCCAGGCAGGTGCCGGCCAGCACTGCCATCAGGGTCATGGGCATGCGCAGTTCCCAGAGGATTACCCGCGTCGAATCATCCACCTGGTCGGGTGTGAACAGGCCCTGAACGGCATCGGCGAAACTCAGGGTGCCAGAGCCCACCACCAGATCGGCGATGAACGCCAGCAGCGCCACTACCAGCAGGCCGACCAGCAGCAGGCTGCGCTGCCAGACCGCGCGAGCGTAGCGCTGCTGATAGTCGCCGGCGCCAGGCGCAGCGCCCACGGCCGACTCACTCACCGTGCGGCGCCTGGCTGAACAGGATGGCCGGCACGTTGCCCAGCCCGGTCATGCCCAGCAAGGTATGGGTGCTGGCGGCAGGGTCAAGCCCGGCGGCGGCCTGCGGGTAAAACGCCTGGGCCAGGTACTCGACCGCCAGGATATTCCAGGCGCTGGCATAGAAGTGGTGATACACGCCGTACACACGGTTCTGCCGGGTCGCCTGCAGCTGCGCCATGCCCGGACGCTTGAGCAATTGCGCCATGGCCTTGTCGATGGCCGGCTGCTGTACGGTCGGACCGAAGCCGAACGGCGGCGAGATCGAGGTGCTGTCCTTGAACTGGGTGCCGCTCATCACATAGACGTCCGGCTTCTTGCTGATCACCGTCTCCAGCGTCACGTCACCGGTAACGCCCGGCAGGATCTGGCTGCCGAGGTTGTCGCCGCCGGCGGCCTGCACCAGCTTGCCCCAATACACCTCGCCATGGGTGAAGCAGCAGGCGCTGGAGCCGCCCTGCCCGGCCTTGGCCTCGACGAACACCAGCGGGCGTTTGCCCTGCTCGGCCACCAGCTTGTCGACCTTGGCCAGGCGCGCCTTGTAGAAGTCCAGGTATTCGGTGGCTCGCGCTTCGCGGTTCAGAACCTTGCCGAGCAACTCGATGCTCTTCTGGCTGTGGGGCACAGGGTCCAGGTCGGTGTCGACATAGATCGCCGGGATCTTCAGGGCCGCCAGCTTGCGCTCGACACCGGCACCTTCCAACGACTTGCGCGCGCGCAGCTGGAACACCAGCAGATCGGGCTTGCCGGCCACCACCGCTTCCAGGTTCATGTCGCCGTCGTCACCGAACTGCATGTCGGTGGCCTTGTTGGCGCTCTTCGGCCACTGCTTCTCGAACAGCGCCCAGGTGTTGGGATCCGAGCGCTTGATGATGTTGTTCCACACCGAAATGCGCGCGAACGGGTCTTCACGGTCGAGCAGCGCCAGGCTGAAAAGATCGCGGCCGTCCTGCAGGACGATGCGCTTGGGTTCGTGCTCGATGGTCACCTGGCGGCCCGCCAGGTCGGTGACGGTGAGCGGATAATCGGTGGCGTGCGCGGCGGCGCTGCACACCAGGCACACGAGGGCCGTGAGACGTAAAACGAACGCAGGGATAGTCATGGAGGGAACAAACCTTTTACTGCGGAGTAGAACGGAGACGGAGAGTCGCGGAAAAAAGCGAAACACAGGGTAACAAAGCTGTGGTGCAACGTCATTAAGAACCATTATCGATGCAAGGTTCTGCCGCTGATGATCGTTTTCTTCGATGAGTCGGATAAGGCCTGCGCACGTCGCCCCTTGCAGGCTGTGGTTCAAGTGAGAGCCCAGATACCGGACATAAAAAAGGATGCCCGCAGGCATCCTTTTTCGTTGGCAACGCTGATCAGCTGGCGCGCGCGGAGTCGCGCAGTGCCTTGACCTGGTCGTGGTTGCGCTGCACGCCCTGCATCTGCTTCTCGAGCACCACACGCACGTTGGCCGGCAGGTCTTTCTGCAGCGCATCGCGGTAGGCCTTCAGGGCTACGTCTTCGCCACGCTCGCACTCGTTGAGGATGGCCTCTTCGCTCTTGCCGGTCAGCAGCGACTTGAGGTCCACCCAGCCGCGGTGCAGCGCGCCGGAAACGCTGGAGCTGGTTTCCGGGTCGCCGCCCAGGCCGCGTACCAGTTGCTGCAGCTCGGCGGCGGCGCTTGCGCAGTCCTGCGAACGTTGGGTGAAGAAGCTCTTGAGACGCGGCTCTTTCACGTCCTCGGCACACTCGCTGAAGCCTTTCTCGCCATCTTTGCTGGTTTCGATCAGGTCATTCAGTACCGAAATAACGTCTTTGTTATCCACTTTGAATCTCCTCGTCGCTTCAGAAAAAAGCCCGTGTGGGCCGCTCCCTTAAGTGGAGTGAGCCCCTGTTGCGGAGGTTCAGGGCAATTTCTGACGACTCGGTCAGGCACCGATCAGCGGACAATGGGCAAAGGCCCGCGCCGTCTAGGCGCGAACCGCTCGTCTGGATGGAGAAAACAGCTAGCAAGCGAAGCGGCTTAGAGCCTGTTTTTAACGCCGCAGTGCCGACGCGCAGCAGACTTTGAACAGGTTCTTAGCCGCCGGTCATGCTCATGAAGCGAATGACCTGCACCTGCTCGTCGGTTTCGAAGTGATGGCGCTCGGGCTTGAGCTGCAGCGCACCGACCAGTGCTTCGCGCAGGCGCTCGCTGTCACCGGGATGAGCACGCATCAGGCTGCGCAGATCCAGCGCATTGTCGTGGCCCAGGCAGAGCACCAGCTTGCCTTCGGCGGTGACGCGTACGCGGTTGCAATCGCCGCAGAAGTTGTTGCTGTGCGGCGAGATGAACCCCACGCGGGTGTCGCTGCCGCTGACCTGCCAGTAACGCGATGGCCCGCCGGTGACGTGGCTGCTGCGCACCAGCGCGTGGCGCTGCTCGATGCGCTCGCGTACCACGTCGCTGGAGCAGAAGGTCTGTTCGCGCTGATGGCTGACCACGCTGCCCAGGGGCATCTCTTCGATGAAGCTGATGTCCAGGCCGCGGGCCATGGCGTACTCGACCAGGCCCAGCACTTCGTCGTCGTTGCGCCCGGTCTGCACCACGCTGTTGAGCTTGATGCGCTTGAAGCCCGCCGCTGCCGCCGCATCGATGCCGGCCAGCACCTGATCGAGCATGTCGCGCCGGGTGAAGGCGGCGAAGCGCTCACGCTGCAACGAATCGAGGCTGACGTTCAACCGGGTGACCCCTGCGGCGCGCAGGTCGTTGGCCAGGTGCGAAAGCTGCGAGCCGTTGGTGGTGATCGACAGATCCTCGAGCTCGGGGCGTTCCCCCAGGCGTCGCAAGAGGCTGAGCAGGTTCTTGCGCACCAGCGGCTCACCGCCGGTGATGCGGATGCGCTTGACGCCCAGGCCGATGAACGCGTCGGCGACGTTGTACAGCTCTTCCAGGCTGAGGATCTGCGAGCGCGGCGCGAACACCATGTCTTCGCTCATGCAGTAGGTGCAGCGGAAGTCGCAGCGATCGGTCACCGAGAGTCGCAGGTAGGTAATGCGTCGGCCGAAGGGGTCGACCAACTGCGTCGTGTGCATCTATCCGATCTCCCGGCCTCGCGGCCAGCTGGAAGTGGCTGTCGCAGTGCGACAGTGAACAGCCCGATTGGCTGCGGAATGTGGCGCCAAGTTTACCACGCCGCCGTGGCGCCGCGCCGGTCACGGGGTCACACCCTGTCGGGTCGGACAACAAAGCCCACACATTCAGTGACACAACCGGACTGATCTTCAGGCCCATGCGAGCACCCTATCGCCACCAATCGCCTAGCCGCCAGACCAGCAATGACGGGGCCTTCAGCACATTGACAGGCATCGCAATCACGGCCCTGCGCGCCCGGCGGAAAGGTCGAACCGGCTTTCTCGGGGCAGGGTCACACGGGCACACCTCAGGACGACTGGCAATGGAGGGCGCCGATGCCACTGCTGAAACTGCTGCACTTCACCGCGCTGATCGCCTGGTGCGGCACCCTGCTCTATCTGCCTGCGCTGATCGCCGCGAGCTGCCGCACGGCCTACAGCGTGGAGCGCCCCGGCCACCCGGAACTCAACCGCACCATTTTCACCCTGATTGCCACGCCGGCTGCACTGATAGCCATCGGTAGCGGCACCGCGCTGTTCCTGCGCGATGGCACCTTCGGCATCTGGCTGGTAGCCAAGCTCACCGCCGTAGCGGTGATGGTCATCTGTCACGCGCTGTGCGGCCTGCTGATCCTGCAGTGCGAACGCCAGCCTCGCCCTGCCCTGACCATCGCCTGCGCGGCATTGGGCAGCTTCACCTTCGCGATGATGGCCGCCACCCTATGGCTGGTGCTCGCCAAACCTTTCTGACCAGGAGCTACCCACCCATGAATGCAGGCGGGCCCCAGCCGGATCTACTCGACGTCGACACCCACGGCATGCTCATAGACCAGGCGCCCGCCCAGGTAGGCGGCGATGGCGATCAGCCCGGCGGTGAACAGCGACAGGTAGAACGCCCAGATCTCGAAGCCTTCCTCGCCATGGCGGTAGCGCAGCATCCAGTTCAGCGACGCCAGGGACAGCATCATCACGGCGATGATTGCGTGACACCAGGCGCTGATCTTCTGGCGGATGCGCTTGACGGTCAGCAGGTCGATCAGCCCGGCGATGCTGGCGATCCAGCCGCCGATCGCGCCGACGCCGGCCAGCCACAAACTGGCGCGTACCCAAAATGGATCGGTGGTCCAGAAGTAGGCGAAATCGGTGGCCACCAGGCCCAGCAATGCAGCCACCGGGAAGTGGATCATCATCGGGTGCAGCGGGTGCCCGGCGATGGCCGCGCGACTGATGATCGATTCTTGTTGCTCAGCCATGGCGGCCTCCCTGTCGATTCGAGAAAAGGCCGAGCATGGCCGACCCTAATCAAGTTGACCGCACTCGCCACAGCAGTTCCGATTATCTCGGCCTGCAGTGGTGACCAATCAATTCTGGCCCCGGCCGGCCCGGTAGCGCGTGATATCGCCCTGCTGTGGTGGGCGATGTGCGGCTTTTTCAGCCTGGTGCTGGTGGTGGTCAGCGCCCTGTGGATCTATGCCGTCTGGCGCAAGCCGCGCGAATATTCGATCGATGAAGCTCGGCGCATTCAGCGGCGCTGGCTGATCGGCGGTGGCATCCTGCTGCCGTCGATCACCATCGTTCTGCTGCTGGCCTTCGGCATTCCGGTGGGCCAGCGCATGATGCAGCTGCCGCTTCTCGGTGAACCACCGCTGCAGATCGAGGTGATAGGCCATCAGTGGTGGTGGGAGGTGCGCTACCCGGACAGCGGCGTGGTGACCGCCAACCAGCTGCACCTGCCGGCCGGGCGGCCGGTCGACATCACGGTCAGCAGCGCCGACGTGATCCACTCGTTCTGGGTGCCGCGCCTGGGCGGCAAGATCGACATGATTCCCGGCCGCGAGAACCGCATCCGCCTGCAAGCCGACAAGCCCGGCACTTTTCGCGGCCAATGCACGGAGTTCTGCGGCACCCAGCACAGCCATATGGTGCTCGACGTGCAGGCACACAGCGAAGAGAGCTTCGCGGCGTGGCTCGATGCACGCCGCGAGCCGCAGGTAGAGGCCATACAAGGCCCGGCCGCCGACACCTTTCTCGCCCAGTGCGGCATGTGCCACCGGGTGGCCGGCGTCAGTGCCGGCAACCGCGGCCCGGACCTCACCGACCTGGCCAGCCGCCGTCATCTCGGCGCCGGCCTGCTGCCCAACGAGCCCGGCGCCACACTGACCTGGATACGCGAGCACGGCCGCCTGAAACCCGGTACTGGCATGCCGCTGACCGACGATCTCGATGCCGAGCACCTGCAGGCCATCGCCACCTGGCTGGAGGGCCTCGAACCATGAGTGCAAGCCACGAGAACCAGCGCGATAACCGCGAAACCCAGTGCCGCGAAACGGCCGATGCCGATGCACTGCACGACCAGTTCAACGAGGTGTGGGGCAACCCACGCGGCTGGCGCGCGCTGACCATCGTCAACCACACCACCCTGGGCCTGCGCTTCATGGTCACGGGCCTGGGTTTCTTCATCTTCGGCCTGCTGCTGGCGATGCTGATCCGCACCCAACTGGCGCTGCCGGGCAACGCGTTCATGGGCCCGGAGATGTACAACCAGGTATTCACCATGCACGGCACGGTGATGATGTTCCTGTTCGCCGTGCCGATGATGGAAGGCCTGGCGGTGTACCTGCTGCCCAAGATGCTCGGTGCCCGGGATCTGGTATTCCCGCGCCTGTCGGCGCTGGGTTATTGGTGCTATCTGTTCGGTGGGCTGATCATCTGTTCCAGCCTGCTGTTCGGCGTGGCGCCCAATGCCGGTTGGTTCATGTACACGCCGCTGTCCAGCGCCGCGCATTCGCCTGGCGTCAACGCCGACTTCTGGCTGCTGGGCATCACCTTCGTGGAGATTTCCGCAGTGTCGGCCGGGGTCGAGCTGGTGGTGTCGATTCTGCGTACCCGCGCCGAGGGCATGGCGCTGAACAGGATGCCGATCTATGCCTGGTATATCCTGACCATGGCGATGATGATCGTCATCGGCTTTCCGCCGCTGATCCTGGGCAGCATCCTGCTGGAACTGGAGCGCGCCGCCGGCCTGCCGTTCTTCGAAGTGGCCCGTGGCGGCGATCCGCTGTTGTGGCAGCACCTGTTCTGGCTGTTCGGCCACCCCGAGGTGTACATCATCTTCCTGCCGGCGGCCGGCATCGTCTCCACCCTGTTGCCGGTGTTCTGCGGTCGCCCACTGGTGGGCTACCGCGCCGTGGTACTGGGCGTGCTGAGCACCGGCTTCATCAGCTTCGGCCTGTGGGTGCACCACATGTTCACCGTGGGCATTCCGCAACTGGCCCAGGCGTTCTTCTCGGCGGCGAGCATGCTGGTGGCGATTCCCACAGCGATCCAGGTGTTCTCGTGGATCGCCACGCTGTGGCTCGGCAAGCCGCGCTACAACGTGCCGATGCTGTGGCTGATGGGCTTTCTGATCATCTTCGTGTGCGGCGGGCTGACCGGGGTAATGCTGGCGCTGGTGCCGTTCGACTGGCAGGTGCACGACACCCATTTCGTGGTCGCCCATTTTCACTATGTGCTGATCGGCGGCATGCTGTTCCCGCTGATCGCCGGGCTGTACTACTGGCTGCCGCACTTCTCCGGGCGCATGGCCTCCGAGCGCCTGGGCAAGTGGGGTTTCTGGCTGGTGTTCATCGGCTTCAACATGACCTTCCTGATCATGCACTGGACCGGCCTGCTGGGCATGCCACGGCGGGTGTACACCTACGAGAGCGGCCTGGGCTGGGACATGCCCAACCTGATCTCGTCGATCGGCAGCTTCATCATGGTGATCGGCATCGCCACCCTGTTGCTCGATCTGGTCCTGCACTACCGCTACGGCAAACCTGCGGGCAACAATCCCTGGCAGGCCGATACCTTGGAATGGGCCACTGCCCTGCCACCCAATCCGTACAACTTCGTCAGCCTGGCCAAGGTCACCGACCGCCATCCGCTGTGGCGCGACCCGGATCTAGGCGAAAGCATGGCCCGCGGCGAACATGCGCTGACGGTGATCGACCACGGCCGCCGCGAAACCTGGGGTGTCGACCCGCTGACCGGCAAGGTGCGGGAGATAATCCACCTGCCCGGCAACAGCTGGCTGCCGTTCATCGCTGCCTGCTTCATCGCCGTGCTGTGCGTGAGCCTGCTGGCCAAGACCTACCTGCTGGCGCTGGTCGCCTGTTTCGCGTCGATCGTGGTGCTGCTGCGTTGGAGCTGGGAGAACGGCGCCCATCCCAAAGCCGCGCCGGATGCCCGCACCCAACCCCATGAACCGCCACTGCACTCACGCACCTGTGACGGCCCGGGCCTGTGGGGCATGGGCGTGACGCTGCTGTCCAACGGCGCGTTGTACCTGTCGCTGCTGTTCGGCTGGTTCTACCTATGGACCGTGGCGCCGAACTGGCTGGTGCCGGATGCGCCGGTGTTCAACCACTGGCTGCTGCTGGCCGCCGCCCTGCTGCTGAGCCTGGCTACGCCGTGGCATCGGCGGGTGCTGGCGCGACTGCGCCTGGGTGATGCACGCGGGTTATTCGTTTGCCAGGTCGGCCTGGCCGTGATCGGTCTGGTTCAGGGCGCTCTGCTGTTGGTCGCGCTGCTCAGCGAATCACTGCAGCCGACCGTGCGCGCTCATGATGCGGTGATCTTCGTGATGCTCGCCTACAGCCTCGGCCATGCCCTGCTCGCTAGCACTCTCAGTGCCCTGCAGGCGCTGCGTGTGCGCATCGGCTATGTCGGCGGCGAGTCGCCCTACGAGCCCCTGGTGGTCGCCCAGCTGTGGGGCTACAACCTCGGCGTGCTGTGGGTCAGCTATCTCGCCATCGCCCTGTTCCCACCTGCTTTCGGAGGCGTGTGATGCAAAGCCTGCGTTCGGTCTACAACCCGATCCATATCGCCAGCGGGCTGAGCATCTGGAGCCTGTGGTTCGTGGCCCTGTATGGCGGCCAGGGTGTCGGCTGCTCGGTGGCGCCGCCACCCCTGGAAGACGGCCCCTGGACCTGGCTGAATCTCGCGCTGGGCGTGCTTTCGCTCTGTACCGCCGCCTTGCTGCTGGGCCTGGTGCGGCTGTTCCAGCAAGCCGCCAAGCGGCCGCACTGCAGTGAGCGCGAACGTTTCGTGGCCAGCGTCTCGGCGGCCGGCCACCTGATCGCCGCCATCGCTGTGGTGTTTATCGCCCTGCCGATCATGGCGCTGCCGCCCTGCGTCTGACGACGCGGATTCGAACCGCATTCAGCAAGGTGAGGTGACGATCAGGGCGACCGATTAGCCGCGCTCGGCAGGCGCCGAAGTCAGTTCGAAGGGGCTGTTGCTGCGCCGCTGGTTGCGGTCCTCCCGCGGCGTGGCGCCGAAGAAGTTGCGGTAGGCGCTGGAGAAGTGCGGCCCCGAGGAAAAGCCGCAGGACAGGCCGATCTGGATGATCGACTTGCTGGTCTGCATCAATAGCTGGCGCGCCTTGTTCAGGCGCAACTCCAGATAGTACTGGCTGGGCACGCGGTTCAGGTACTGCTTGAAGATGCGTTCCAGCTGACGACGCGAGACGCACACGTGCTGGGCGATCTCGTCGGTGGTCAGCGGCTCCTCGATGTTGGCCTCCATCAGCAGCACCGCCTGGGTCAGCTTGGGGTGGCTGGAGCCGAGGCGATTCTGCAGCGGAATGCGCTGGCGCTCGCCCCCCTCGCGGATGCGCTCGACCACCAGTTCCTCGGATACCGCCCCGGCCAGCTCGGCGCCGTGGTCGCGGGCCAGCAGGGCCAGCAGCATGTCCATCACCGCCATGCCGCCACAGGCGGTCAGGCGATCACGATCCCAGTCGAACAGATGGCTGGTGGCGATCACCTTGGGAAAACGCTCGGCGAAGTCGTCCTGCCAGCGCCAGTGCACGGATGCCCGATAGCCATCGAGCAGCCCCAGTTGCGCCAGCGGGTAGACGCCCGCCGCGACCGCGCCGAGGCAACAGCCGTTGCGCGCAACCTGCTTGAGCGCCGTGGCCAGCGCCGGCGCCACGCTAGCCGGCGGCTCGTCGGCAAGCAGGAACAGCTTGCGGTAGCCTTCCAGCCCCGCCGTCCAGGAACTGCCGGGCAGGCGCCAGGCGCCTTCGCTGGGTTCCTCGGCCTGCAGGAACGACACTTCGTAGACCACCTCCGGATGGACGCGCTGGGCGACGCTCAGGGCCTCTTCCGCCAGCGCCAGGGTCAGGGGCTTGGTGGAAGGCCAAAGCAGGAAGCCGATTCGGGGGGCAGTCATGATAGGCAGGTTGGGCTCTGAAGGCAGTGATAGGTCGGGGATGATAACGCCAACTACTTGAGGCTGCCGCTGAGGAACTGTTGCAGGCGTTGAGATTGTGGGTTGCTCAGCACCTCGCGCGGGTCGCCCTGCTCTTCCACCAGGCCCTGATGCAGGAACAGCAACTGGTTGGACACCTCGCGGGCAAAGCCCATCTCGTGGGTGACCACCACCATGGTACGCCCTTCGGCGGCCAGGTCGCGCATCACCTTGAGCACATCGCCGACCAGCTCGGGGTCCAGCGCTGAAGTCGGCTCGTCGAACAGCATCACCTCCGGCTCCATGGCCAGGGCGCGGGCGATGGCCACACGCTGTTGCTCACCGCCACTCATGTGCGCGGGGTAAGCCGCCTTGCGATGGGCCACGCCGACCTTCTGCAGGTAATGCTCGGCCTTGTCGCGGACCTCGGCCCTGCTGATACCCAGCACGTGCACCGGCGCTTCCATGACGTTTTCCAGCACGTTCATGTGCGACCACAGGTTGAAGTGCTGGAACACCATGGACAGCCGCGAGCGCAGACGCTGCAGCTGTTTGGCATCGGCGGCGCGTAGGGCACCGTCCTTGCCGGGCACCAGTTTGAGCGCCTCGCCGTTGAGCAGGATCTGCCCGGCGTGGGGCTGCTCGAGCAGGTTGATGCAGCGCAGGAAGGTGCTCTTGCCCGAACCACTGGAGCCGATGATGCTGATCACGTCGCCGGCCTTGGCGGCCAGCGATACGCCCTTGAGCACCTCGTGGCTGCCGTAGCGCTTGTGCAGGTCCGTCACTTGGAGCTTGTACATGCTTTTCACTCTTTCAGAAATCCGAGGGCTCAGGAGCGTCGCGGGGCCAGGTAGGCCAGCCAGCGCCGCTCGGCCACCTTGAACAGGCGCACCAGGATGAAGGTCAGGCACAGGTAGAACAGCCCGGCGGTGATGAACGCCTCGAACGGCAGGTAGTACTGGGAGCTGACGGTGCGCGCCGCGCCGGTGATGTCGATCAGGGTGACGATCGACGCCAGGCTGGTGGTGTGCAGCATCATGATCACTTCGTTGCTGTATTGCGGCAGTGCGCGGCGCAGCGCCGACGGCAGGAGGATGCGGCGGTACAGCTTGGCCCGCGACATGCCCATGGCCTTGGCCGCCTCGATCTCGCCATGGGGCGTGGCCTTCAGGCTGCCAGCGAGAATCTCGGCGCTGTAGGCGCTGGTATTGATGGCGAACGCCACGCAGGCGCAGAAGGTGGCGTTGGACAGGTACGGCCACAGCACGCTCTCGCGCACCGCCTCGAACTGCGCCAGGCCGTAATAGACCAGAAACAGCTGCACCAGCATCGGTGTGCCGCGAATCACGTAGGTGTAAAGCCAGGCCGGCCCGTTGATCCACGGCGAACGCGAGGTGCGCATCAGCGCCAGGGGAATGGCAAGCAGCAGGCCAAAGAACAGCGCGATGGCCAGCAGCTTGAGGGTCACCAGCACACCACCGAAATACAGCGGCAGGTTTTCCCAGATGACAGTGTAATCGAAAATCATCGTTGGGCCCTCACAGCTCGGCAGCCTTGGTGCCGACCGAGTAGCGTTTTTCCAGGAAACGCAGGGCCAGCAGCGAGACACTGGTGATCAGCAGATAAAGACCGGCCACCGCCAGGTAGAAGGTGAAGGGCTCGCGGGTGGCGTCGGCGGCGCTCTTTGCCTTGAACATCATGTCCTGCAGGCCGACCACCGAAATCAGCGCGGTGGCCTTGGTGAGCACCAGCCAGTTGTTAGTGAAGCCCGGAATGGCGAAGCGGATCATCTGCGGCACCAGAATGCGCATGAACACCTGAAAGCCGCTCATGCCGTACGCCGCACCTGCTTCGGCCTGGCCCTTGGGAATGGCCATGAAGGCGCCACGGAAGGTCTCCGACAGGTAGGCCCCAAAGATGAAGCCCATGGTGAACACGCCGGCGATGAAGGGATTGATGTCGATGTACTCGTCATAGCCGAGCATCGGCGCGACCCGGTTCACCATGTCCTGGCCGCCGTAGAAGATCAGCAGGATCAGTACCAGGTCGGGAATGCCGCGGATCACCGTCGAATAGGTCTCCCCCAGCACCGCCAGCCAGCGCACCGGCGACAGCCGAAACGCCGCGCCGATCAGGCCGAGCACGATCGCCACCGCCATCGAGGTCAGGGCCAGAATCAGGGTGAGCCAGGCGCCCTCGATAATGGACGAGCCGTAGCCGTTGAGCATCCGCTTACCTCATGCGTGCGCCCACAGGCGCCGGAAATGCAACGCAAAAGTGGCACACGCCGAGCGTCGGCGTGTGCCACCTGCAACAAGAAATCACGATCGCTGGAGCCTGCTTGAACAGCGCAGGCCCGCTTCATCAGCCGTGTCTTACTTGCCGTAGACGTCGAAGCTGAAGTACTTGTCCTGAATGGCCTTGTACTTGCCATTGGCGCGAATCGCCAGGATCGCGGCGCTGATCTTGTCGGCCAGCGCCTTGTCGCCCTTGCGCACGGCGATGCCCTGGCCTTCGCCGAAGTATTTCTCTTCGGTGAAGTCCGGGCCCACGAAGGCGAAGCCCTTGCCGGCGTCGGTTTTCAGGAAGCCGTCTTCGATGTTCACCGAGTCGGCGATGGTGCCATCCAGGCGACCGGCGCTCAGGTCCAGGAACACTTCGTTCTGCGAGCTGTAGCGCACGATCTCGGCACCGGCCGGCGCGAAGACGTCGGTGGCGTAGCGGTCATACACGGAGGAGCGCTGCACGCCGATCTTCTTGCCCTTGAGGTCGGTGGCCACGTCGTTCATCACCGCGCCGCTCTTCATCGCCAGCTTGGCAGGCGTGGCGTAGTACTTGCCGGTGAAGTCCACGGCGCGCTTGCGCTCTTCGGTGATCGACATCGACGACAGCACGGCGTCGAACTTGCGTACTTTCAGCGCCGGGATCAGGCCGTCGAACTCCTGCTCGATCCACTTGCACTCGACCTTCATTTCTTCACACAGGGCGACACCGATGTCGTAGTCGAAACCGGTGATGTTGCCGTCGGGAGTCTTGTAGGCGAACGGCGGGTAAGCCGCTTCGATACCGATGCGCAGCGCCTTGGCCTCCTGGGCCATGGTCAGCGGCGACAGCAGGGATAGTGCCAGCGCGCCGAGCAGTGCGATCTTTTTCATGGGGAAACTCCTGACAGGGATGGGGTTTCACTGGCCGCAAGGCGGGTAAGCCGGGCCATGGAGAAATGACGTCGCCAGCGTAGCGCAGGGCTGCGGGCGGCGCACGGAAGTGCGGCATTCTAGCGATAGCGCGGCAGGCGATATTTCCCAGATGCGACAACTAATTACAGAACCCAGAGAGCAGCCGCCCAAGCGTCTTGACAGAACAAAAAACAGTCAATCCTGACCGATCAGTTCAATTTACCGGTTCATCTGAAGGGCGGAAAAGCAGACGCCCCACGCGGACTAGCCGGCGTGGGGCGCTGCGGTGCGGCGTGACTCAGATCAGGCGCAGGCGCTCTGCATCGACTTGTGGGTGTCGATCAGGTGCTGCACCACGCCTGGGTCGGCCAGGGTGGAGATGTCGCCGAGGCTGTCGTACTCGGACGTGGCGATCTTGCGCAGGATGCGGCGCATGATCTTGCCCGAGCGGGTCTTCGGCAAGCCCGGCGCCCACTGGATCACATCCGGCGTGGCGATCGGCCCGATTTCCTTGCGCACCCAGGCCTTGAGTTCCTGGCGCAACTGCTCGGACGACTCCTCGCCCTGGTTGAGCGTCACGTAGACGTAGATACCCTGCCCCTTGATATCGTGCGGTACGCCAACCACGGCAGCTTCGGCGACTTTCGGGTGAGCGACCATGGCGCTCTCCACCTCGGCCGTGCCCATGCGGTGGCCGGAGACGTTGAGCACGTCATCGACGCGGCCGGTGATCCACCAGTAGCCATCTTCGTCGCGGCGCGCGCCGTCACCGGTGAAGTACATGCCCTTGAAGGTCTTAAAGTAGGTGTCGACGAAGCGGTCGTGGTCGCCATACAGGCTGCGCGACTGGCCCGGCCAGGAATCGAGGATCACCAGGTTGCCTTCGGTCGCCCCCTCGAGAATGTTGCCCAGGTTATCGACCAGCGCCGGCACCACGCCGAAGAACGGACGGGTCGCCGAACCCGGTTTGAGCGCCGTGGCGCCCGGCAGCGGGCTGATCAGGATGCCGCCGGTTTCGGTCTGCCACCAGGTGTCGACGATCGGGCAACGCTCCTTGCCGACGTTGCGGTAGTACCAGTCCCAGGCTTCCGGGTTGATCGGCTCACCGACCGAACCGAGCAGACGCAGGCTGGAACCGTCGGCACCGGCCACAGCCGCTTCGCCCTGGGCCATCATGGCGCGAATCGCAGTCGGTGCGGTATAGAGAATATTGACCTTGTGCTTGTCGATGACCTTCGACACGCGGGTCACGTCCGGGTAATTGGGGATGCCTTCGAACAGCAGCGTGGTCGCGCCGTTGGCCAGCGGGCCGTAGACAATGTAGCTGTGGCCGGTGACCCAGCCCACGTCGGCGGTGCACCAGTAAACGTCGCCCGGCTTGTAGTCGAACACCCGCTCATGGGTCAGCGCCGCATAAAGCAGGTAGCCGCCAGTGGTGTGCAGCACGCCCTTGGGTTTGCCGGTAGAGCCGGAGGTGTAGAGGATGAACAGCGCTTCCTCGGCGCCCATCTCCTTCGGCGCGCAAACGCTGCCGGCCACTTTCATCAGGTCCTCGAACCAGATGTCGCGGTGCTGGTTCCACTTGATCTCGGAACCGGTGCGCTGCACCACGATGACCTTCTGGATGCTGCGCGTTTCGGGGTTGGTCAGGGCGTCGTCGACGTTGGCCTTGAGCGGGATCTTCTTGCCGCCGCGCAGGCCTTCGTCCGCAGTGATCACCACCTTGGACTGGCAGTCGATGATGCGCCCGGCCAGGGCTTCCGGCGAGAAGCCGCCGAATACCACGGAGTGGATGGCGCCGATGCGCGCGCAGGCCAGCATGGCGACCACGGCTTCAGGAATCATCGGCATGTAGATGGTCACCACGTCGCCGCGGTGCACGTCCTGGCCACGCAGGGCGTTGGCGAACTTGCACACCTGCTCGTGCAGCTGGCGGTAGGTGATTTCCTTGTGCTCGGACGGGTCATCGCCTTCCCAGATGATCGCCACCTGATCGCCGCGCTCTTCCAGGTGACGGTCCAGGCAGTTGTAGGAGACGTTGAGGGTGCCGTCGGCGAACCACTTGATATCGACGTGGTGATCGTCGAAGGAGGTCTGCTTGACCTTGGTGAAGGGCTTGATCCAGTCGAGGCGCTTGGCCTGCTCGCGCCAGAAACCGTCGGGGTTGACTACCGACTGCTGGTACATGGCCTTGTAGGTGGCCTCGTCAGTCAGCGTATTGGCCGCCACCTCGGGGCGCACGGGATACAGGGACGCAGCACTCATTGAATCACCTCGGCTTATTAATGTTGTTTTTCTATGCCCACATTTGTAACCAGCGCACCGCCGCTCAACCATTCGACCATGGTCTTAACGCTGCCGCCCTGGGCTCTGGCCGGCTCTTCAGGCGCCTGATCGGCAGCCTGCCACTCACCGATTGCGAGAAGCAACCATCATTCTGACAGCACGACTTACGCTAAACTTGCCCCAGCCCCTCTGGATATCCCTTGCCGTCATCATGCCCCTCTCCACCTTGCGTCGTCGCAGACGCGCCCGGCGCCTGAGCACCTCCCTGGCAGTCGCCGCGCTGCCCCTGCTGCTCGGTATCCCGCTGATGTACTGGCAGGCGGCAACGCTTCTGCAAACGCGCGCCGAGAAAAGCGCAGCCGATACCCGCAAACAGCTCGAAGCCATGCTCGACGATGCCGCCCGCGCCGCGGGTGTGGTGCTGCCGCTCGCCGGGCAGGCGTGTGACGAGGTGGTACAGACGCTGCGCAAGGAAGTGGCCGTCAGCCCGTTTTCCCGCTCGGTCAACCTTGTCAGCGGCGGCCTGATCTACTGCACCTCGCTGACCGGTGCCTATGAAAAGGTCGAAGAAACCGCCAGCTATGCCAGCGGCCAGCTACGACTGAGGGCTGGCAATGCGGTAACCCCGGATCGCGCCGTACTGGTCTACCGCCAGGCCGATGCTGAACACGGCGTGCTGGTTGGCATCGACGGCCAGCATCTGATCAACCTGCTGCAGCTCAATGGCCAGGAAGTCAGCCTGCAGATCGGCGTGGGCGAAAACTGGATTGGCCCCAATGGCCGGGTGAGCGCCCTCCCTGTCAAGGACGTCACGGAGTACGCCTCCCAGGCGCGCTCCACGCGCTATCCGTTTCAGGTCACCGCGGGCTATGCGCCGGGCGCCACGCTGCAGTACATGCTCGACCACTATCAGCCGCAGTGGTTGCTGTTCGTGATCCTGGGCGCGCTGGCCGGCGCCGGCAGCTACCGTCTCAGCCTGGGCGCCAGCTCACCTGGCAGCGCCCTTAAGCGCGCCCTGGAGGCTGACGAATTCATCCCCTATTACCAGCCGGTGATAGACGCCGAAACCGGCACCTGGGACGGGGTCGAAACCCTGATGCGCTGGCAGCACCCCAGCGAAGGCCTTGTGCCGCCCAATCAGTTCATCCCGCTGGCCGAACGCCTGGGCCTGATCGTGCCGATGACCCACGCGCTGATGCGCCATATCCGCGAGGATTTCGCGGGGCGCGCCGAGCAGTTGCCGAAGGGGTTTCATGTCGGCATCAACATCACCGCTGCGCACTGCCAGGACCTGCAGCTGGTCGAGGAATGCCGTGAGTTTCTGGCGGCCTTCGCACCGGGGCAGATCACCCTGGTGCTCGAGCTTACCGAACGGCAGATGATCACCCCCACCGCAACCACTGCGCAGCTGTTCACCGAACTGCGCGAACTGGGCGTGCGCATCGCCATCGATGATTTCGGCACTGGCCATTCGAGCCTGGCCTATCTGCGCGAATTTCGCATCGACATCCTGAAGATCGACCGCAGCTTCATTTCCATGGTCGACTCGCACTCCCTGTCCCGTCATCTGCTGGACAACATTCTCGACCTGGCCACCCGCCTGCAGCTGGACCTGGTTGCCGAAGGCGTGGAAAGCGCCGAGCAGGTCCAGTACCTGAGGCAACGCGGTGTGCGCTATCTGCAGGGCTTCCACTTCGCCAGACCGATGCCCGCCGCCCCGCTGTTCGATACGCTGCGCACCCCACCGACGGTGTAGAACAGCAAGCCCGGCGCTGTGGCCGGGCTTCTTTCTAAACGCTGAGCGTCAATTCATCCCCAGCCAGTTCGGCAGCGCCAGGGAAATGAACGGCACGTACGTCACCAGGATCAGGAACGCCAGCATCACCAAGAGCCACGGCGACACGGCGCAGACCGTGCGGGTCAGCGGCATGCCGGTGACCGCCGAGGTGACGAACAGGTTGAGCCCGGTCGGCGGCGTGATCAGGCCGATTTCCATGTTCACCACCATGATGATGCCCAGGTGGATCGGGTCGATGCCCAGCTGCATGGCGATCGGGAACAGGATCGGCGCCAGGATCAGGATGATCGCCGACGGCTCCATGAAGGTCCCGGCGACCAGCAGCACGATGTTCACCACGATCAGGAACTCGATCGGGCTGAAGCCCTGATCCACCACCCAGGCGGTGATCGACTGCGGGATCTGCTCGGTGGTCAGCACGTGGGCGAACAGCATGGCGTTGGCGATGATGAACATCAGTACCACGCTGAGCTTGCCGGCCTCGATGAACACCTTCGGGCATTCGCGAACGGTCATGTCCTTGTAGATGAAGATCGCCACGAAGGCCGCGTACACCGCCGCCACCGCCGCCGCTTCGGTCGGCGTGAACATGCCCGAGTAGATGCCGCCGAGGATGATCACGATCAGCGCCAGGCCCCAGCCGGCCTTGCGCCCCGCGGTGAGGATCTCGCCCATCGAGGCGCGTGGCAGCGACGGCATGTTCTTGACCCGGGCGATGATGTAGATGGTGATCATCAAAAACACGCCCAGCAGCAGGCCCGGCACCACGCCGGCCATGAACAGCTTGCCGACCGAGGTTTCGGTCGCGGTGGCGTAGACCACCATGACGATCGACGGCGGAATCAGGATGCCCAGGGTGCCGGCGTTACAGACGATGCCCGCGGCGAACTCCTTCTTGTAGCCCGAGCGCACCATGCCGGCGATGACGATCGAGCCGACCGCCGCCACCGTGGCCGGCGACGAGCCGCTCAGCGCCGCGAACAGCATGCACGCCAGGATCGCGGCGATCGCCAGGCCGCCCTTGATGTGGCCGACGCAGGCGTTGGCGAAATCGATCAACCGACGGGCCACGCCGCCGCTGGTCATGAACGCACCGGACAAGAGGAAGAACGGAATGGCCAGCAGCGTGTAGTGCTCGCTGGTCTCGAACAGCTTGATCGCCAGCGAACGCACCGAGTCGTTGCTGAAGAACAGGATGGTCATGGCCCCGGACAAACCCAGGGAAATCGCCACCGGAATGCCGATGAACATCAGCGCGAACAGGGCGACGAACAGGAATGCGATGGTCATCGTTTAGCCTCCGTTTCTTCGGCGAGTTTGATGGCGTCTTCCACTTCGCCGTGACCACCAAAACCAATCTGCTTGTCCTGAATCACCCGCACCAGCACCTGGGCGAAGCGCAGGAACATCAGGGTGAAGCCAATCGGCACGATCATTACGATGTGCCATTGCTGCACGCCGAAGCGGTCCAGGTCCTCGGCGCCGGTGCCGAGGGTGAACAGCAGTGCGACCCACTGCTCGCTGGAGTAGGCCATCAGCGCGCAGTAACCCAGGCAGATGAGCAGCGCGACAATGGCCACGGCCTTCTGCAAGGCGGGCTGGAACATGCGCACCAGCAGGTCGACGCCGATGTGCGCACCGATGCGCACGCCCCAGGCCAGGCCGACGAAGATCAGCCAGCCGAACATGGCCTTGGTCAGGGCCACGCTCCAGGTCATTTCCTGGGCGACGTAGAGGATGCCGTCGCCGATGGCGAACATGGCATCGCTGCCGAACGGCAGCACATCGCCCAGGACGTAGAAAACACCGTAAAGGTTGTTGAATACCACGTACGAGAAGGTGACCAGGGTCATCGCCCCGAGCAGGAACGCCACAGCGGCTTCCTCGAGGTGATTCCACAGGCGCTGCAACGCATTCATCAGCGGTCTCCCAGGGAGGGTTGTTGTAATTGTTCTGGCCAGCCGACTCTAACCCCGGCCTGGCGAGGCGAATATTCACGATTGGTAAACGCGGCCTTCGGCCTGGGTGAATAGGCGCGGGATTACGCAGGTGGGCTGTCGCAGGTCACCGCCCCCTCCACGCTAGATGCCCAAAGCATCAACTGGTGGGAGCGGGCCATGCCCGCGAATCGATCACGAGTACGTGGCAAACATGAGATGCAGCCTTATTGCCCCGCCGTATTCGCCGCCTGAGCCGCTTCGATCAGGTCGCTACCGATCTTGCCCTCGTACTCCTTCCAGATCGGCCGCATCACCTCGCGCCATTTAGCGCGCTCTTCGTCGGTCAGCACGATCAGCTCATGCTTGCCGCCGGCGAGGATCTGCTGCTTGTCCTTTTCGTTGAGCGCCAGAGCCTGGCGATTCACCTCGGTGGTGACCTCGTCGATGATGGTCTTGAGTTCGCCACGCACGTCTTCAGGCAGGCCGTTCCAGAACTTGGCGTTGGTGATCAGCATGTAATTGCCGACCGCATGGTTGGACTCGATCATGTACTGCTGCACCTCGAAGTGGCGCTGGCTGTAGATGTTCGACCAGGGGTTGTCGGAGGCGTTGATCACCCCGGTCTGCAGGCCCTGATAGATCTCGGCGAAGGCCATCTTGCGCGGTACCGCGCGTAGTGCGCTGATCTGCGCGGCCTGCAGGTCGGAAGGTTGCACGCGAAACTTCAGGCCGCGCGCATCGCTCGGCAGGTGCAAAGGCTTGTTGGCGGTGAACTGGCGCATGCCGTTGAGCCAGTAGGCCAGGCCGAGAATGCCGTTGTTCTCCAGGCTGTGCAGCAGCTCCTGGCCCTTTGGCGATTGCTCGAAACGCTGGGAAGCGGCGGCATTGTCGAACAGAAACATCAGGTCGAAGATCTGCACCCGCGGCTGGTACTTCTCCAGCTTCACCGGAGCCGGCGCCAGCAGTTGCACGTCGCCGAGCAGCAGCGCCTCCATCTCCTTGCCATCACCGAACAGCGAGGAATTCGGGTAGACCTCCACCCGCGCCTTGCCAGCCAGGCGCTCCTTGACCAGCTTCTGCAGCATGCGCGCGCCCTGCCCCTTGGGCGTCTGGTCGGAGGCGACGTGGGAGAACTTGATGACGATTTCCTCGGCCTGAGCGGCTGCGCCGAAGGCCATGGCGGTGGACAGCAGTACGCAGGACAGGCTGCGGCAGAGCAAGCGGGACATGAGGCGATCTCCTGTTGTTATTGGTACGGCGGGCCTGTGCCCACCGGATGCCTTTGTTCGCCACGAACTCTACTTGAGCCCCAAGGCCGACTAAATTCTTGATTGGCCAAGCCCGCCTTCGCCATTGCCGAAGGCAAGGTGATCGACCATCTGCCGGGCGATCAGCGACAGGCTGTCGTACTGGCGCACGCAGATGTTCAACTCGCGCACCGCCCAGGCATCTTCGATCGCCACCGCACGCACTGCCATGCTCGGCAGATAGGTACGCACCGCCTGCTCGGGCAGCACGCCGATGCCCAGCCCGGTATGGATCATCCGGCAGATGGCCTCGAAGCTGCGCACCTGGATGCGTACCCGCAGGTGCACACCCGCCTGCTGCGCGGCTTCGCTGAGCAGGCTGTGCAGCGAGGCCTCCTTCTGCAGGCCGATAAAGTCGTAGCCGACGGTTTCCGACAGCGTCACCCGCTCGCGGGCCGCCAGCGGATGCCCGCTGGGTACCACCAGCACCAGGCGGTCGTGACGGTAGGGAAACACCTGCACGCCATCGGCCTGCACATGGCCGGCGAAGATGCCGATATCGGTCAGCCCTTCGCGCACCGCGTGGATTATTTCGCTGCTGACCCGCTCTTCCAGGTCGATACGAATCTGTGGGTGCTGGGCGCTGAAGGCCGCCAGGTCCTCGGGCAGAAAGGCGATCACCGCCGAGGTGTTGGCGTGGATGCGCACGTGGCCGTTGATCCCCTCGCTGAACTCGCTGAGGTCGGCCTGCATGTGCTGGATGTTGTCCAGCAGGTTGCGCGCATGGTGCAGCAGCGCATCGCCGGCCGGCGTCAGCGCCACGCCCTTGGGCTGGCGATACAGCAAGGGGGTGCGCAGGTGCGCTTCGAGATCGCTGATGCGCTTGCTCACCGCCGCCAGCGCCAGGTGCTCACGCTCGGCGGCGCGGGTCAGGCTGCGCTCATCGGCGATGGCGACAAATAACTTGAGGGTGGTGAAATCCACGCGCATGGCGGGCTCCGCTTCGTGGTTGGCGAAAGAGGCTGGCCCGCGGCAAGGGCTGCGAACCGATGGCGGCACCATATGCCTTCGCGTCGCACGAAGCCAGACTTGGCGATTGACTGATTGCGGCGAGCCGCGTGGTGGGCGATGCTCGGCGCCATCGAACCCAAGTCATCGGGAAGCCGCACATGCCTGCCACCACAACCGTTGCACCCATGGCCCTGGCCGGCCTCAAGGTCATCGAAATGGGCCAGCTCATCGCCGGCCCGTTCGCCAGCAAGCTGCTCGGCGAATTTGGCGCCGACGTGATCAAGATCGAGCCGCCTGGCGTCGGCGACCCGCTGCGCAAGTGGCGCAAAATCAAGGACGGCACCTCGCTGTGGTGGCACGTGCAGTCGCGCAACAAGCGCTCGCTGACCCTCGACCTGAAGCAGGCCGAAGCCCAGGACATCGTCCGCCAGTTGGTGGCCGAGGCCGATATCCTGGTGGAGAACTTCCGCCCCGGCACGCTGGAAGGCTGGGGCCTGGGTTATGACGCGCTGAAGGCGATCAACCCACGGCTGATCATGCTGCGCATCTCAGGCTACGGGCAGACAGGCCCCTACCGCGACCTGCCCGGTTTCGGGGTGATCGGCGAAGCCATGGGCGGCCTGCGCCACCTTTCCGGCTACCCCGGCCAGGCGCCGGTGCGCGTGGGCATCAGCATCGGCGATTCGCTGTCGTCGCTTTACGGAGTGATCGGCGTGCTGCTGGCCCTGCAGGAGCGGGCACGCAGCGGTGAAGGTCAGGAGATCGACGTGGCGCTGTACGAGTCGGTATTCGCCATGATGGAAAGCCTGATCCCCGAGTACGACGCCTTCGGCTACATCCGCGAACCGGCGGGCAGCGCCCTGCCCGGCATCACACCGTCCAACTCCTACCCCTGCAACGACGGCAGCTACGTGCTGATCGCCGGCAATGGCGACAGCATCTACAAACGCCTGATGACCCTGATCGGCCGCGACGACCTGGGCAACGACCCGCGCCTGGCGCAAAACGACGGCCGCAGCCAGCACGCCGAACTGATCGATACCGCGATTGGCGAATGGACAGCGCAGCGCGGCCGCGACGAAGTGATCGAAGCGCTCAAGGGCGCCCGCGTACCGGCCGGCTATCCCTACACCGCCGCCGATATCGTGCAGGATCCCCACTACCTGGCACGGCAGATGATCGAGGCGGTGCAGACGCCCGTCGGCCCGCTCAAGGTGCCAGGCGTACTACCCAAACTCAGCCGCACGCCGGGGCGCATTGGCACGGGCGGCCCGCAGCTCGGCGAGCACAGCGAAGACATCCTCGCCGGCCTCGGCCTGAGCGCCGAACAGGTCGCCGGCCTGCGCGAGCGCGGGATCATCTAGCACTCGCCCCTGTAGGGTGGACAACGCGAAGCTTGTCCACCATAGCCCCATCAACCAGGGCATCTAGATCACGTCTGCAATCACTCGATGATCGCAATGGTGGATGAAAAGAGCGTCATCCACCCTACTAACCACCAGGATTCCCTCATGACAAAACGCCTTTATATCCAAGACGTCGCCACCCGCGACGGCTTCCAGATCGAAGCCAGCTTCGTGCCGACCGACGCCAAAATCGACCTGATCGACAGGCTGTCGCAAACCGGCCTGGCGAAGATCGAGGTCACCTCCTTCACCTCGCCCAAGGCCATCCCCAACCTGCGCGATGCCGAAGAAGTGATGCGCGGCATCCAGCGCGTGGCAGGCGTGGAATACACCGTGCTGGTGCCCAACGTGCGTGGCTGCGAGCGGGCGCTGTCCTGCGAGGTGGACGAAATCAACCTGGTGATGTCGGCCAGCGACACCCACGGCGTGGCCAACCTGCGCATGACGCCTGAGCAGTCGCTCATGCAGTTCCGCGAGATCATCGAGGTCACCCGTGGCAGCGGCGTGTTCATCAACGCCTCGCTGTCGACCACCTTCGGCTGCCCATTCGAGGGCGAGGTGCCGGAAACCCGCGTGCATGAGTTGACCGAGCGTTTGCTGGAAATCGGCGTGCAGGGCGTGACCCTCTGCGACACCACCGGCATGGCCGACCCGGCCCAGGTCGAGCGCATCTGTCGCGAGTCGCTGCAGCGCTGGCCCGAAGCAGTGTTCACCGCGCACTTTCACAATACCCGCGGCATGGGCCTGGCCAATGCCCTGGCGGCGCTGAACGCCGGCATCGACCGTTTCGACGCTTCGCTCGGCGGCCTGGGCGGCTGCCCCTATGCGCCCGGTGCCAGCGGCAATATCTGCACCGAGGACCTGGTGCACATGTTCCAGCGCATGGGCCTGAAAACCGGCGTGAACCTCGATGCCCTGCTCGACGCCGCCACCACCCTGCCCGAGTTGATCGGCCACGACGTACCCGGCGCGATCCTCAAGGCCGGCAAGTCGGACCGTCGTTATCCAAAGCCGAAATGGATGAGCGAAGGCAACGCCTGATAATTCATCCGTAGCCTGCGGTTGAGCGCAGCGATACCCAGCAAACCAGCCCCGGGTATCACTTCGTTCAACCCGGGCTACCCAGGCAGGGTCACCACGACGCCTGCAAGCAGTCAGTCATCAATGCCCACCACCCGACTCCGCCGCGCCCTTGGCCGAAAACGGTGGTTTGGCCAGGTAGATGATCAGGATCAGGCCGAAGAACAGCCAGCCCATCAGGGTGAAGTAGTCCACCGTGGAGAGCATGTAGGCCTGGCTTTCCACCACCCGGTCGATCTGCATGTAGGCCGATTGCGAGGCGCCGCCGAGCTGTTCCAGGTACTGGTGGGTGGCCGGGTCATAAGCCGTGACGTGCTCGGTCAGCTGGGCGTGGTGGTAGATCTCCCGGCGGTGCCAGATCCAGGTGGTCAGCGACGAGGCGAAGCTGCCGCCCAGCACGCGCAGAAAGGTGGCCAGGCCCGAGCCGTCGGCGATGTCCTTGGGTGGCAGGCTGGAAAGCAGGATGCTGGTGGTCGGCATGAAGAACAGCGCGATCCCCAGGCCCATGAACACCTGCACCTCGGCGATGTGCCGGTAATCCACCTCGGTGTTGAACGAGGCGCGCATGAAGCACGAGGCGCCGATCACCAGGAACGAGCCGCCGGCCAGCAGGCGCAGGTCGAACTTGTGGGCGTACTTGCCCACCAGTGGCGACAGGAACAGCGGCAGGATGCCGATCGGTGCCGCTGCCAGCCCGGCCCAGATCGGCGTGTAGCCCAGCTGGGTCTGCAGCCATTGGGGCAGCAGCAGGTTGATGCCGAAGAAGCCCGAGTAACCGAGCACCAGCGCCAGGGTGCCGAAGGTGAAGTTGCGGTACATGAACAGGCGCAGGTTGATGATCGGGTGCTTGTCGGTCAGCTCCCAGATCACCAGCGCGATCAGCGACACCACCGAAATGGCCGTGCCGATCTGGATGAAGGTCGACTCGAACCAGTCCAGGTCGTTGCCCTTGTCGAGCACCACCTGCAGCACGCCGACGCCGAGCACCAGCAGCATCAGCCCGACGTAGTCGATGGGCTGGTGCTCGGTGGTTTCCGGGCGGTTGCGCATCTGCGTCCAGACCACCAGGGTGGCGAGGATGCCGATCGGTACGTTGATGAAGAAGATCCACGGCCAGCTGTAGCTGTCGGTGATCCAGCCACCGGCGATCGGCCCGATGATCGGCGCCACCACCGTGACCATCGCCAGCAACGCCAGGGCCATGCCTCGTTTGGCGCTGGGAAAGATCGCCAGCAGCAGCGTCTGCGCCATCGGGTAAAGCGGGCCGGCGACCAGTCCCTGCAGGGCGCGGAATACCACCAGCTCGGGCATCGAGCGGGCGATGCCGCACAGGAACGAGGTGATCACGAACAGCACCACCGCGGCGAGGAACAGTTTCACCTCGCCGAAGCGCCGCGCCAGCCAGCCGGTCAGCGGCAAGGCGATGGCGTTGCATACGGCGAACGAGGTGATCACCCAGGTGCCCTGCTCCGAACTGACGCCCAGGTTGCCGGAAATGGTCGGCAGCGCGACGTTGGCGATAGTGGTGTCGAGCACCTGCATGAAGGTCGCCAGGGAGATACCGATGGTGGCCAGCAACATGCTGGCCGGACGGAAATTGGCGTCGCTCATGTCAGCCCTGCTTCGCCGGGGTGGCGCTCTGCGGACCGTTGTCGTGGATGATGCGCTCGATCAGCGCGTCGGCCTGGCCCATCGGAGCGTCGTAAACGGCGGTGCTGAAGCGCGCCTGCTTGGGCGTCTGGGTGGTGAGCTGGGCACCGTCCTGATCATGCAGGTCGACTGTCACGGTGGTGGACAGGCCGATGCGCAGCGGGTGCTTCTCCAGCGCCTCGTCGTCGAGGCGGATACGCACCGGCAGGCGCTGGACGATCTTGATCCAGTTGCCGCTGGCGTTCTGCGCCGGCAGCAGTGAGAAGGCGCTGCCAGTGCCGACGCCAAGGCTTTCCACGTGGCCTTGGTAGGTCACGTCATCGCCATACAGGTCGGCTTCGACGGTTACCGGTTGGCCAATGCGCATCTCGCGCAGCTGGGTTTCCTTGAAGTTGGCGTCGATCCAAACCTCATGCAGCGGCACCACGGCCATCAGCGCGGTACCGGGCTGGATACGCGCCCCCACCTGCACCGAACGGCGTGCCACGTAGCCGCTGACCGGCGCCACCAGAGTGCTGCGGGCGTTGTTGAGGAACGCCTGACGCAGCTGCGCGGCGGCGCTCTTCACGTCCGGGTGCGAGGCGATCACGGTGTCGTCGACCAGCGCCTTGTTGGTATCCAGTTGCTGCTCGGCGGACGTCAGGGCGCTCTGCGCGCTGTTCAGGGTGTCCTGGGCATGGGCCAGTTCCTCGCGGGAAATGGCGCCCTTGCCGGCCAGGGCCGCGCGGCGCTGATAGTCGGCCTTGGCGCGCTGCACGTCGATCTTGCGTGCGGCGACCTGGGCCTTGTAGCTATCGACATTACTAAACAGCCCGCGCACCTGGCGCACGGTGCGCGCCAGGTTGGCCTCGGCGCTCTGCTGGGCGACCTGGGTGTCGGCCGGGTCGAGCCACACCAGGGGCTGGCCGGCTTCGACGTAGTCGCCGTCATCCACGGCGATGCGGGTGACGGTGCCGGTGATCTGCGGGGTGATCTGCACCAGGTTGCCGCCCACGTAGGCGTCGTCGGTCTCTTCATAGAAGCGCCCGTACAGCTCGTGATAGGCGAAGACGGCCGCGCTGCCCAGCAAGACTATAAGGCCCAGGCCCAACAGCAGGCGTTTGCGCTTGCCCGAGTTCGGGTTGGCGGAGGTGGCTTGAGAGTCGGTCATGGCGAGTACTCAGCGTACGGAAGTGGATGATTGAGCAGGCGCCTCGAAGCCGCCGCCCAGGGCCTGCATCAGCAGCACCGAGGCGTCGATACGCTCGGCACGCAGGCTGGCCAGTTGTCGTTCGCTCTGCAGCAGCTGCTGCTCGACGCTCAGCGCGTCGAGGTAGTTGCCGATACCGTCGGCGTAGCGCTGCATGGCGATGTCGTAGGAACTGCGGGCGATATCGCGAGCCCGTTGTTGCTGCTCGATCTGCTGCTCCAGGGAGCGGATGCGGTTAATGCCGTCGGCGATATCACCCAGGGCGCCGACCAGGGTCTGGTTGTACTGGGCCACGGCCAGGTCGTAGTCGGCATTGCGGCCAGCCAGCGCGGCACGGCGAGCGCCACCATCGAAGATCGGCAGGCTCAGCGCCGGGCCGACATTGAAGAAGCGGCTGACGCCGCCGAACATGGCGTCGCCGAGCAGCGACTTGCTACCAGCCGCCACGCTCAGGTTGAGGTTGGGATAGAAATCGGCCTTGCTGGCGGTGATGTCCTTGCTGGCCGCTTCGACGCGCCAGCGGGCCGCGACCAGATCCGGGCGACGACCGAGCAGCTCGGCCGGCACGTTGGCGGGCAGGCTCATGGCATCCGGGGCGATCAGTTGCGGGCGCGGCAGCGTGTCGCCACGATCAGGGCCCTGGCCGAGCATCACCGCCAGGCGAATGCGTGCGCTGTCGACCGTTTGATTGGCGGCGGTCAGGCTGGCTTCGGCGGCAGCTTCCAAGCTCTGGGTCTGCTGCAGTTGATATTCGCTGTCGAGCCCAGCGTCGACCCGGCTGCGCGCCAGGTCGAGCATGTCGCGGCTGCGCTTGAGGTCCTGCTCGGCCAGATCCCGGGCGGCGTAGGCCAGGCCAAGATCGTTGTAGGCGCGGGTCACCTCGGCGGCCAGGGTCAGACGGGCGCCCTGCTGGTCCACCTCGCTAGCGCGGGCACGGCCCAGGGCCGCTTCCCAGGCGGCACGATCACCGCCCCACAAATCGAAGTGGTAGCCACCTTCCAGCGACAGGCTGCGCAAGGTGCTATAGCGCCGGCCCTGCCCGCTGGGATCGTCGACCCGGGCCAGACGCGAGCGGGTGACGCCGGCATTGGCATCCAGCGTCGGCTGGCGTTGTGCATCGGCGGCCAGCACGGCGGCGTTAGCCTGGCGAGCGCGAGCATCGGCGACCTGCAGATCCGGGTTACTGCGCAGGGCTTCTTCGATCAGCGCGTTGAGCTGTGGATCGCCCAGGCGGTTCCACCAGTCGCTGGCTGGCCAGGCGGCCGTCGACAGGTTGCCGGTGAAGGTATGCCCTTGCAGGCTGGCGGCGTCCAAGGTGTGGCCTTCGGTGTGCAGGCCGTCCTGGGAGGCACAGGCGGCCAGCAACAGGGCGCTGAAAAGCAGGGATAAAGGCGTACGCAACGGCATGGTGTTCATCATTCTCCTGGCAGCTCTGGCAAGGCGTCGGCGGCCATCAGCATCTTTTTCATCAGGCGTTGGAATTCGTCGAGTTCGGCGCGGGTCAGGCAGCCGGTCAGCTCGTTGGTGGCATCGGCGGCGATCTGCGGCACCCGCACGCCAAGCGCCTCGCCGGCCTCGGTCAGCTTGAGGCGAACCTGGCGGCGGTCTTCATGGCTGCGTTCGCGGGTGAGCAAACCCTTCTGTTCCAGGCGGTCGAGCATGCGGGTCATCGCCCCGCTGTCGAGGCTGAGCAGGCGCACCAGATCGGCGGGCGTGCTGGCGCGGCTCTGGCTGATCAGCAGCACTACCTTGAACTGCGCGGCCGTCACGCCGTGGTCCACCAGGTGGCGTTCCAGCAGGCGATCCTTGAGCTGATTGGTCAGCGCAATCAGGTGGCCGGGTGAGTGCTGCAGCGAAAATCGCTCGCGGTCGAAATGTGGCATCGGCAATTACCTGCCCAGGCAGTGAATGCCATGCAGATTACTGCCCAGGCAGCGATCAGCCCAATTACATTTTGTAATACTCAACATCGACAACAGACATACTTTGAAATAATCAGCGTTATGGGACTGACTGTCGGGTGTGGGGCGGGTTCAGGGGATTTATGTAGCCGAGGTTGAGCGCGAGATCGTTCCCGGGTTTCGCAGGCTCAACCCAGGCTACGGTCGGGTAGCCCGCCGTCGAGCGAAGAGACACGCAGGATTACTTCAGCCACAGCCATTCTCTGGTCGCGCTTCCCTGCTCACTCAACGAACGTGCAAAACGCTTCCAGAGGCAGGCGTTCGCTGACTAGCCGATTGACCGGCGCTTCGGGGTCGGTATAGCCCACGGCGATGGCGCAGTGCAGCATGCGTTCGGCCGGGAGCTGCAGAAATTCTTCGACGCTACGGTGATAACGCGCCCAGCAAGCCTGCGGGCAACTGTCCAGGCCGTGCTCCTTGAGCAGCAGCATCAGGCTCTGCTGGTACATGCCCAGATCGGCCCACTGCCCCGGTCCCATGCAACGGTCCACGGAAAAGAACAACGCACAGGGCGCCTCGAAGAAGCGGAAGTTGCGGGCGAACCAGGCCAGGCGCGCGGGTTTGTCGTCGCGGCCGATGCCCAGCAGCGCATACATCTGCTCGCCCACCTCGAAGCGCGAGGTGCGGTACGGCTCCTGCAGGGGCTGCGGGTACACGGCGTAGTCGGCAGGATCGGGCTCTGGATCGCTCGCCAGCCGCTCGGCGATATGCGCAACGAAACGCTTCAGCACCTCGCCCTGCAACACATGAATGCGCCAGGGCTGCAGGTTGCCACTGGAAGGTGACCGCGCCGCCCGCTCCAGCAACTCGCGCAGCAAGGCCGGCGGCACCGGCCGGTCGAGAAAGGCGCGTATGCTGCGACGCTCACGCAAAGCCTGGCTGACCTTCATTGCCTCTCCTCGCTAGTAATTAAGCGCCATCAAAACAAAGGCCGCCTCCCGAGGGAAGCGGCCCGTGTTTCGAGCGATTCAACCTTCCATCACTGCGCCTGATTGGACGCCTCGGCCGCCTTGATCAGGTCAGCGCCGATCTCACCCTCGAACTTCTTCCAGACCGGGCGCATGGCTTCGCGCCACTTCTCGCGCTCCTCAGGGGTCAGCTCGATGATCTCGCTGGTGCCGGCCTTGACGATGGCCGCGCGGGCTTCCTTGTTCAGATCATCGGCCTGACGGTTCACCTCGGCGGTAACCTCGACCATGATCTTGTCCAGCTCGCTGCGCACGTCTTCCGGCAGGCCGTTCCAGAACTTGGTGTTGGTGATCACCATGTAATCGATCAGGCCGTGGTTGGATTCGGTGAAGAACGGCTGCACCTCATGGACCTTCTGGCTGAAGTAGTTCGACCAGGTGTTCTCGGTACCGTTGACCACACCGGTCTGCAGGCCCTGATAGACCTCGGCGAAGCTCATCTTGCGCGGCGCGGCGCGCAGCACCTTGAACTGCTCGTCGAGCACCGCCGAGGCCTGCACCCGGAACTTCAGGCCGCGGGCATCCTTGGGCTCGTGCATCGCCTTGTTCGACGAAAGCTGCTTGAGGCCGTTGTGCCAGTAGGCCAGGCCGGTGATGCCCTTGCCTTCCATGCTGGTCAGCAGCGCCTTGCCCTGCTCACTGGCCTGGAAGCGGTCGACCGCCTCCATGTTGTCGAACAGGAACGGCAGGTCATAGATCTGGATCGGCTTGGCGTAATGCTCGAACTTGGCCAACGATGGCGCCAGTAACTGCACGTCACCGAGCAGCAGCGCCTCCATCTCCTTGCCATCGCCGAACAGCGAGGAGTTCGGGTAGACCTCGACCTTGACGCGTCCCGGCAGGCGCTCTTCGGCCAACTTCTTGAACATCAGCGCGCCCTGCCCCTTGGGCGTGTGTTCGGCGACCACGTGGGCGAACTTGATGCTGATGGGCGACGAGTCGGCGGCGTACGCCCCCCCGGCTACGGAGACGGCGACAGCGCAGACCAGCGCCTTGAGAGAAAGCTTGAGCATGGGTGTACCTCATCTTGTTTTTGTAAGTAGGTAGTGAACGAGCCTGTTGCCTGTTTACAACGCGCCGCGGGCGGCGCGGAATTCGTGATTGTGCAAAGGCGCGTTCGGCAGCGCCGAACGCGGCCCGAGGGATCAGCCCGTGCCGCCGGCCCGCGCGACGATGCGCCGGGCGCGGCCGACCACCGGCGCGTCGACCATCTGGCCATCGACCACGAACACCCCGTCGCCACCCTCGCCGGCCTGTAGCACCCGGCGCGCCCAATCCAGCTCTTCGGCCGCGGGCACCAGGGCCTGGTGCACTACGGCAACCTGGCTGGGGTGGATGCACAGCAGGCCGCCGAAACCCATGTCGTGGGCGTCACGGCTGGCACGGTCGAGGCCGGCCTGATCCTGAATCGCCGGAAACACGCTATCGAGCGGCGCCGCCAGATTGGCCAGGCGGCTATGTAGCAGGATTGCGTAGCGGGCCTGATCGAGCAGGCGCTCGGCGGCCGCGGTGCCGCTGTTCAGGCCAAGGTCGAGGCCCAGGTCCAGGCCGCCGAAGGACAACCGTTCGACGCCTGGAGCCGCGGCGATGGCCGGCAGTTCGTGCAGGCCACGGGCGCTTTCGATGATCGGCCAGACCGGCTTGCCGGCCTCGGTGACGCGAACCACTTGCGCGGCACTTTCCACCTTGGGCAGCAAAACGCCGATCACCCCGCCATGGCGCTGGCACAAGGCGATATCGGCGGCGTGGCCTGCGTGCTCCGGCGAGTTGATGCGCACCAGCAGGCGCGCTTCCGGGTTGCCCGCCAGAAAGCGCTCGAGGTTGTCCCGCGCTTCGACCTTGAGGCTTTCCTGTACTGCATCTTCGAGGTCGACGATCACCACGTCGGCGCCAGCGGCCAGGGCCTTTGGGATGCGCTCGGGTCGTGAGGCCGGGACGAACAATGCGGTACGAATGATTTGTCTGGTCATGGAAGCGGATCCCTGACGTGAATGTGAATGAATAAAGTGAAATGCCTGGCGATGACCGGCGGTTGGAAGGCAGATAGAGGACATCGGGCGCCGCCGTTTTTGTAAGGGCTTTAGCCCCGAGCTCTTTGCGCGCTAATAAAGCTCGGGGCTAAAGCCCCTCCTACGATTTACGCGACCGGCCGTCTTCACCACAAACCGACCAACCTCAAACCACCCCACTCACCTTCAATCCCGCTATCTGCGCCTCGCCATAACCCAGTTCGGCCAGCAGCGCTTCGGTGTGCTCGCCGAGCGCGGGCACGGGGTCCATGCGGGGGGCGAAGGCGCTGTTGCTGCCCGGCGGCAGCAACGCGGGCAAGCTGCCGGCGGGGCTGTCGACCTGGCGCCAGCGGTCGCGTGCCTTGAGCTGCGGATGAGCCCAGACGCCGGCCATGTCATTGACGTGGGCATTGGCGATCTGCGCCTGTTCCAGCCGCTCGATGACTTGCTCGGCACTCAGCGCCGCGAAGGTCTCGACGATGATGCCGCGCAGCACCTCGCGGTTGGCCGAGCGCTTGAAATTGGCTGAAAAACGCTCGTCGCCTGCCAGCTCGGGCTGCAACAGCACCCGCTCGCAGAACGCCTGCCACTCCCGTTCGTTCTGCAGGCCGAGCATCACCGTGCCGCTATCACCGGCAGGGAACGGGCCGTAGGGATAGATGGTCGAGTGGGCGGCCCCGGCACGCGGCGGCGGCGTGGCACCGTCGTACGCGTAATACAGGGGATAACCCATCCACTCGACCAGGCTCTCGAGCATGCTCACGTCGATGCGGCTGCCCAGACCGGTCTTGCCGCGCAGCAGTAGGGCCGAAAGGATATTGCTGTAGGCATACATGCCGGCGGCGATATCGGCGATGGAGCAACCGGCCTTGGCCAGCTGGTCGTCACCCGCGCCGCCAGTCACCGACAGGAAGCCGCCCTCGCTCTGGATCAGCAGGTCATAGGCCTTTTTCTTCTCGTAGCTGCCGCCCTCGCCGTAGCCGGAGATGTCACAGACGATCAGCTTCGGGAAGCGCTCATGCAGCGCTTCGAACGACAGGCCCATACGCGCCGCCGCACCCGGCGCGAGGTTCTGCACCAGCACATCGGCCTTGGCCAGCAGGCTGTCGAGCACGTCGCTGGCGTCGTCCTGCTTGAGGTCCAGGGTCAGGCTTTCCTTGGAGCGGTTGGTCCATACGAAGTGGGAGGCCAGGCCATTGACGCGCTCGTCGTAGCCGCGGGCGAAGTCGCCGCTGCCCGGCCGCTCGACCTTAATCACCCGAGCGCCCATGTCGGCGAGTTGGCGGGTGCAGAACGGCGCGGCGATGGCATGTTCCAGGCTGACCACGGTGATGCCGTCCAGTGGCCGGGGTTGTTGTGCGTTGTTCATGTGCGCGTCCTCGGTCAGGCCAGGTTGCTCAGGTCGTCGGTCTCGCGCAGGCGCCAAACCCTGGCGATCAGCTCGCCCGCCTCATCGCTGCCGCGTTTGCCGGCGAAGGCCAGCAGGCGGCGGAACTTGTCTTCCAGCTCCGTGCGGCTGAGGGTGTTGCCCGGATCGCCCTTGGGCTCGTCGATGGCGCCATGCAGGGTGCGACCGTCGGTGGTGACCACCTCGACGCGCCCCAGCCAGCGCGCCGGATAGGCGCCGTCCACCTCGGGGTCGAGGCGCATGCTGACCTTGTCGCGAAACTCGGCGACATCGTCATCGTTGAGCGACAGGTTCTCGAACTCGGTGAGCTGCGCCTTGCCATGCACGGCGATCAGGCCGAGCACGGTGCCCATGGAAAACTTGGCCTGGTGCACGGTCTGCGGTACCACCACGCGACCGAGCACATCGATGGCGCCCTGGTGCACATGGGTGATGACCTTGGCGATATCGCAATGGCGCAGGCCTTCGCGCTGCATGAGATCGAGCAGCGCATCGGCGGCCGGATGGGTATGACGGCAGGAGGCGTGGAACTTGAACGAGGTTTCGACCAGCGCCCAGCGGCTGCCGAGGCGATCGGACAGCTTGCTCGGATCGGCGTCGCTGGACATGCCGGCGGCCATGCCCTGCTCGCCCTCGAGAATATTCTGCGCGCCGGTCAGGCCATGGGCGGTGAAGTACGCGGCCAGCAGGCCATCGGCGGCAGCCTTGGCGGTGTGCAGTTGCTTGGAGTCGGCGGCGTCGCGCAGGAACTCCCACAGCCCGGCGGCCTGGGTGCCGGCATTGCCGAGCAGATGCACGAACTGCTTGTGGTCGAAGTTCAGCAACTTGCCCACGGCCACGGCGGCGGCCAGGGTGCCGACCGTCGCCGTGGTGTGGAAGATGCGGTAGTGCGAGCGGCCGAGGAATTCGCCGATGCGGATGCCCGCCTCGTAACCGGCCACCGAGGCCAGCAACAGCTCGCGGCCGGACTTGCCGAGATCCTGCGCAGCCGCCAGGGCCGCGGGGAACACCACGGTGGCCGGGTGCAGCACCGAGCTGTTATGCAGGTCGTCCTGCTCCACCAGGTGCGACGACGCGCCGTTGACCAGCGCGGCGAAGTACGCCGAGGTGCCGCGCCCGTTGACCAGAATGCGCGCTGGGCCATCGGCCGGGCCCATCTTCTGAGCGTAGGCCTCGAACAGCGGGATCGGCCTTGCACCTTCACTGGCCAGGGCCGAGCCGAGCCAGTCGAGGAACAGGTCTTCGGTGCGATCGAGCACGTAGTCAGGCAGATCGTCGTAACGCAACTCGGCGAGGAAACTTGCCAAGGCTTGGGTATGGCTCATGACAGGCTCCTCAAAAGCTGCGCGGCAGCTCGAGCAAATGCTCGGCCACGTAGGACATGATCAGGTTGGTGGAGATCGGCGCCACCTGGTACAGGCGGGTCTCGCGGAACTTGCGCTCGACGTCGTATTCGTTGGCAAAGCCGAAGCCGCCGTGGGTCTGCAGGCAGGCGTTGGCCGCCGCCCAGGAAGCCTCCGCCGCCAGGTACTTGGCCATGTTGGCGCTGGCCCCGGCGTTCTCGCCGCGGTCGTACTGCTCGCAAGCCCGCCAGCGCATCAGGTCGGCGGCCTCCACTTCGATGTGCGCCTTGGCGATGGGAAACTGCACGCCCTGGTTCTGGCCAATCGGGCGGCCGAACACCACGCGATCACGGGCGTAGGCACTGGCCTTCTCGATGAACCAGCGACCATCGCCGATGCACTCGGCAGCGATCAGCGTGCGCTCGGCGTTGAGGCCATCGAGGATATAGCGAAAGCCCTTGCCCTCGTCGCCGATCAGGCTGCTGGCGGGAATTTCCAGGTTGTCGAAGAACAGCTCGTTGGTCTCGTGGTTGACCATGTTGGCGATCGGCTGCACGGTCAGGCCGTTGCCGATGGCCTCGCGCAGGTCGACCAGGAAGATCGACATGCCTTCGGATTTCTTCTTCACCTCGGCGAGCGGCGTGGTGCGTGCCAGCAGGATCATCAGGTCGGAGTGCTGGATGCGCGAGATCCACACCTTCTGGCCGTTGATCACGTACTTGTCGCCCTGGCGCACGGCGGTGGTCTTGATCTTGGTGGTGTCGGTGCCGGTGGTCGGCTCGGTCACGCCCATGGACTGCAGGCGCAGCTCGCCGCTGGCCAGCTTCGGCAGGTAGTAGCTTTTCTGCGCGTCGCTGCCGTTACGCAGCAGGGTGAACATGTTGTACATCTGCCCGTGGATGGTGCCGGAGTTACCACCGCAGCGGTTCACTTCCTCGAGGATCACCGATGCCTCGGCCAGGCCCAGGCCGGAACCGCCGTATTCTTCCGGGATCATCGCCGATAGCCAGCCGGCTTCGGTCATGGCGCTGACGAAGGCCTCGGGAAAGCCCTTCTCCTCGTCGATCTTGCGCCAGTATTCGGCCGGGAATTCGGCGCACAGGCCACGTACGCCTTCGCGGATGAAATTCAGTTCTTCGCTCTGCTGCGGGGTCATCTCAGTTCCTCGATTCTTGTTATTTTCGCGGCCGATAGCGGCGGATCGGTGAAACGTGATCCACCCTCGGCTCAATCATTCGAATTCCACTTCGGCCTGCTGGGCCATGCCCGCGGCATTACCCGCCCACAACTGCGCCCTGCCCGGCTCATCGACTCGCCCGGCCACCTCGAAGGGTTCGGGCGCAACCAGCGGGCGCAGGCCGCGGTAGGCGAAACGGCGCAGCCGCGCCTGGGGCTGGGCGCGGCAGAACGCGCGCAGGTTGAGGGTGGCGATCAGCGGGCCATGCACGACCAGGCCGGCGTAACCTTCGGTTTCGGTGACATAGGGCCAGTCGTAATGGATGCGATGGCCGTTGAAGGTCACCGCGCTGTAGCGAAACAGCAGCGTCGGGCTCGGCACCACGCCTTCTCGCCAGTCACCAGCTGGCAGCGCTTCGCCAGCGCCGCCCTTGGGTGGGCTCGGTTCGCGGTAGACGATGTCCTGCTCCTCGCGGATCGCCAGTTCGCCGTCCTGCAGGTAGTCGTGCTGCACAGTGACGAACAGCAGCGCGCCGGTGCGCCCGTGCTTTTCCTCGATGTGCTTGATGGTCGAGACCCGGGTGGCCTCGCCGCCGACCCGCAGGGGCGCGATGAACTCGACGCGCCCACCGGCCCACATGCGATTGCGGTTGTCCGCCGGTGGCAGGAAGCCGCCGCGTGCCGGGTGCCCGTCGCCACCCAGGCCGCTCTCGGCGATGGGGTCCTGGAAGAATGCCCAATGCCAGAGCGGCGGCAGCGCCTCACCATGGGCGGGGGTGTCCTCGCCCAGGGTCGCGGCGATGCGCTTGACCAGGTTACGGCTCAGTTGATCGTGGGCTTCTTCGGTGCGGCCGATCCAGGCTGCGAAGGCAGAGTCACTCATGGTCGATCCCGGCTTGTTCTTGGAGTGCAGGCAGCATGCAATCCGATGAACGTTCCGAGAATCCGCATTTATTTAAGCCGGCGTTCGGCTAAGCTGAACGCCATTTTGCAACTCGCCCCAGAGCCGCCATGCACTTCGACCTGCCGGATTTGCGCCTCTTCATCCATATCGCCGAATCGCCAAGCCTGACCCAGGGCGCACGCCGTGCCTCCCTGTCGCCAGCGGCGGCCAGCGCGCGCATCAAGGCGCTGGAAGGCCAGCTGGATACTCGCCTGCTGTACCGCGACAGCCGCGGCGTGGAGCTGACGCCAGCCGGCCAGCGCCTGCTGCAGCACGCGCGACTGATCATGCGCCAGGTCGATTACCTGAAAAGCGAGTTCACCGAATACGGCAGCGATTCGGCCGGGCATATCCGCATCTTCGCCAACACCACAGCGGTGACCGAATTCCTGCCCGAGGTGCTGGCTGGCTTCCTTGCCGAGCGCCCCGGCGTGACGGTGGACCTGCAGGAGCGCCTGAGCCGCGATATCGTGCGTGGCGTGCTCGACGGCGGCGCCGACCTGGGCATCATCGCCGGCCCGGTGGAAGCGGCCGGCCTGCAGGTGCTGCACTTCAGCACCGACCGCCTGGTGCTGGTGGTGCCGGCCGGCCACCCGCTGGCCGGCCGCGAACGCGTCAGCCTGCGCGATACGCTGCAGTACCAGCACATCGGCCTGCACGACGGCAGCACCCTGCTGACCTTTTTGCGCGAGCATGTCGAGACGCTGGGCGGCACTCTGTCGCTGCGCATCCAGATGTCCGGTTTCGAAGCCATCTGCCGCATGGTCGAGGCCAACGTCGGCATCGGCATCATTCCCGAGTCCGCCGCCAGCCGGCACCGTCGCACCATGAAACTGCACACCATCGAACTCGACGAGCCCTGGGCCGTGCGCGAACGCAGCATGCTGGTACGCGACCTCGAAGCCTTGCCGGGCAGCGTGCGGGCGTTGATCGCGACGTTGCTGCCGGAATCGACGGCGAACTGATCGATCACGCCAGACACGACGCGAAGCCGATCACACCTGTGGTCGGCATTGCTGGCAAAACGCCTTGTCGATCTCTAGAATCGTCGCCGCAGGAAGCACCCCGCACCCGTCCAGGGTCAGCGTCATGGATAGACTCACCTAAGCGCTTCGCGCCGCCCGCGCGAAGCCATCCCATGCGTCATACCTCGTGAAAGTGCCGGCTGATTCCTGCCCGTTACAGGCTCGCCCTGCCCACTCTGCAAACGAGATTCGTATGAACAAGATGATTACCGCTGGCCTCGCAGGCATGCTCGTGCTGCTCGCCGGCTGCGCCACCGAAAGCTCGCGCACGCTGGAAGTCGCCAAGGTCAATACCGCCACCAGCCAGTACAGTGGCCCGCGCAGCCCGATCGCCGTCGGCAAGTTCGACAACCGTTCCAGCTACCTGCGCGGCATCTTCAGCGACAGCGTCGACCGCCTTGGCGGGCAGGCCAAGACCATTCTGATCACCCACCTGCAACAGTCCAACCGCTTCAACGTGCTCGATCGCGACAACCTCAGCGAGCTGCAGCAGGAGTCGGGCTTCTCCAAGCAGGCTCAGCAGATCAAGGGCGCCAACTTCGTGGTCACTGGTGACGTGACCGAGTTTGGCCGCAAGGAAGTCGGCGATCACCAGCTGTTCGGCATCCTCGGCCGCGGCAAACAGCAGATCGCCTACGCCAAGGTGAACCTCAACATCGTCGATGTCGCTACTTCCGAAGTGGTGTATTCCAGCCAGGGCGCCGGCGAATACGCCCTGTCCAACCGCGAGATCATCGGCTTCGGCGGCACCGCCAGCTACGACTCCACGCTCAACGGCAAGGTCCTCGACCTGGCGATTCGCGAGGCCGTCAACAAGCTGGTCAGCGGCGTCGACAGCGGCGCCTGGCGTCCGGTCAAGTGAGCGAGGAGCGAACGATGAAATCCCCAGTTCTGCTCACCACCGTACTGGCCACCGCCCTGCTGGGCGGCTGCGCGCAGCAACCCAAATCCCTCTACTACTGGGATGGCTACCAGCAGCAGGTCTACCAGCGCTTCGAGAACACCACCGGCACCGAGGAGCAGATCGCCGCACTGGAAGCCAGCGCCCAGAAGGCGCGCGCCGCCGACCGCACCCTGCCGCCGGGCTTTCACGCCCACCTCGGCATGCTGTACGCGGAGATCGGCAAGCCCGATCAGGTGCGCCAGCAATTCGAAACCGAGAAAGCCCTGTTCCCCGAGTCCGCGCAGTACATGGACTTTCTGATGCGCAATATGGCCAAGTGACTGACATGCCTCTACTGACCTCTCTCAGAACCCTCGCGGCCCTGGCCGCCATCGCCCTGCTGGCCGGTTGCGTCACCCAGCAGCCCTACGACTACAGCGCCTTCAAGGAAAGCAGCCCGGCCTCCATCCTGGTGCTGCCGCCGGTCAACAAATCGCCGGACATCAAGGCCACCTACAGCATGTATTCGCTGATCACCGCGCCCCTGAGCGAGGCCGGTTACTACGTGCTGCCAGTGGCGGTGGTCAACGAGACCTTCAAGCAGAACGGCATGGCCAACGCCGAGGAAATCCGCGAGGTGCCGCCGCAGAAGCTCTACGAGATCTTCGGTGCCGACACCGTGCTGTACATCGACGTGACCGAGTACGGCAGCAGCTACAAGGTGATCAGCAGCGAGGTGGCGGTGGCCGCCAGCGCCACCCTGGTCGACCTGCGCACCGGCAAGGAACTGTGGAAAGGCGTGGCCCGGGCCAGCACCGCCGAGCAACAGCAGAACAGCGGCGGCGGCCTGGCGGGCATTCTGATCACCGCCCTGGTCAATCAGGTGATGAATAGCCTGAACGACCGCGGCCATGAGATCGCCGGCATCACCAGCTCGCGCCTGCTGAGCAGCAACGCGGTCAACGGCATTCTGCCCGGCCCTCGCGCGCGGCCCGTCAGCGCTCGCTGAAACATGCGCAACATGAGCCCGGATCCCCGGGCTCGTTTCGTTCTACTCCTTGCCCACCCCGTGTTCGCGCAGCTTGTTGGCGATAGTGGTGTGGGACACACCCAGGCGCTTGCCGAGCAGGCGGCTGCTCGGGAACTCGCCGTGCAGGCGTTCGAGTACGGCCTTCTCGAAACGCCCGACGATGGCGTCCAGCCCGCCTTCCAGCGAGAAGTCGCCCAGCGGCTGCGCCGCGCCGTAGCCCGGCAGACGAATATGCTCGGGCTTGACCACCGCGCCGTCGCACAGCGACACCGCCTGGAACAGCACGTTCTCCAGCTGCCGCACGTTGCCTGGCCAATGGTAACGGCCGAGTTTCTCCAGCGCGGCGGGCGCCAGGCCCGGTAGCGGGCAGCCGATCTGTCGGCTGGCACGGTCGAGAAAGTGTTCGGCCAGAGGCTGCAGGCCGTCCAGGCACTCACGCAGCGGCGGGATATGCAGGCTCAGCACATTGAGCCGGTGATAGAGGTCTTCTCGAAATTCGCCACGGGCGCACAGCTCTGAGAGGTCGACCTGGGTGGCGCAGGTCACCCGCACATCCAGATAGACCTCCTCGTCGCTGCCGACCCGCCGGAAGCAGCCATCCTGCAGAAAGCGCAACAGCTTGGCCTGCAGGCGCGGGCTCATTTCGCCGACGCCATCGAGAAACAGTGTGCCGCCTGCGGTCAGCTCCAGCAGGCCGAGCTTGCCTTCGGCGCGGGCGCCCTCGAAGGCGCCGGGGCCGTAGCCAAACAGCTCGGTCTCGGCCATCGACTCCGGCAAACCGGCGCAATTCAGGGCCATAAATGGTGACTGCCCGCGCGGGCTGGCCAGGTGGCAGGCGCGGGCCAGCAGCTCCTTGCCGGTGCCGGTCTCGCCTTCGATCAGCAACGGTGCATCCAGCGGCGCCATACGCCTCGCCTCGCGCACCACAGCCGCCATCACCCTGGAGCTCTGGAAGATGCTGTCGAAGCCGCGCAGCTCCTGCTTGCGCACCTGATAGATACGCTCGCCAACGCGATCGGCGCGATGCAGGGTCAATACCGCCCCGGCCATGGCTTCGCTATCGTCGTGCTCGCTCTGCAGCGGCGCGATGTCGGCGAGAAACACGTCGCCGCAGACCTTCACCCGCAGCCCGTTGATGCGCGAGCGATTGGCCCGCACCAGCTCCGGCAGATCGAAATCCTCGACGTAGCGCGACAGCGCGATGCCCGGCACTTCGTCCACGCGCACGCCGAGCAGCGCTGCCGCGGCCCGGTTGGCGGCGACGATGCTGCCGCCCATATCGACGGACAGCACCGGGAATTCCAGGGCGCCGAGCAGAGCATTGAGTTCCAGGTGCCTGCGCTCGCTGGGCATCAACCCCACACGCTTGACGCCGAACACACCGGTGATGGCCTCGAACTTCGCGCGCAGGGCCTGGAATTGCAGATTGATCAGGTTGGGGCAATGCAGGTAGATGGCGTTGCCCTGCTCGCCGCCGACCTCGCCGCGGGCGACGTTGATGCCGTAGTCGACCAGCAGCTCGAGGATGTCGCGCAGGATGCCCACACGGTTCTGGCAATGGATCTTGATACGCATGACGGCCGCTCTTGTTATTTTCGTCAAGGTTTCTTGCCAGTTTAGAGGAAGCGACCGAGCCAGGCACAGGCTTTCGCATGCGACGTAATGCTTTCTTTACGAAAACCGCCATCCGCCCTCACTCGTCGGTCGCGCGCAGCCGCGCAAGGCACGCGTGCATGGGGCATGCTCAGGCCAGCCACGATCAGAACGGATGTGCAGGGAGATCGCCAAGATGAAAGCCAGCCAGTACGTTGCCAGGCAGCCTGACGCGAACGGCTTCATTGACTACAGCGAGGTCGAGCATCGCACCTGGCAGACGCTCATCGAGCGCCAACTCAAGGTGATCGAGCCTCGCGCCTGCCAGGAGTACCTTGACGGCATCGACAAGCTCGACCTGCCCCGTGACCGGATTCCCCAACTGCCGGACATCAACCGCGTGCTGCAGGCCGCCACCGGCTGGCAGGTCGCCCAGGTGCCCGCGCTGATTCCCTTTCAGCGCTTCTTCGAGCTGCTCGCCAACAAGCAGTTTCCGGTGGCCACCTTTATCCGCACGGTGGAGGATCTGGACTACTTGCAGGAGCCGGACATCTTTCACGAGATCTTCGGCCACTGCCCGCTGCTGACCAACCCCTGGTTCGCCGAATTCACCCATACGTATGGCCGCCTGGGGCTGGCCGCCACCCCACAGGAGCGGGTGTTCCTGGCGCGTCTGTACTGGATGACCATCGAGTTCGGCCTGGTCGATACCCCCGCCGGCCGGCGCGTCTACGGCGGCGGCATTCTCTCCTCGCCCAGGGAGGCGGTGTATTGTCTTTCCGGCGAGCCCGAGCATCAGAAGTTCGATCCAGTCGAAGCCATGCGCACGCCCTACCGCATCGACATCCTGCAGCCGCTGTACTTCGTGCTGCCGAACCTGCAACGGCTGTTCGCCCTGGCGCAACAGGACATCATGAGCCTGGTGCACGAGGCCATGGCGCTGGGCCTGCACGCACCGAAATTTCCGCCCAAGGCGGCCTGATAACCTGCTCACGATCTGCTGTGCGTCGGCACGTCTGCGCCAGCCAAGCCCGGGCGAGGCGCCGCCAGATGCTCATCTACCACCTGTGAACTCGAGGAAACCCCATGACCGCACTGTCGAAAGCCACTTGTGAAGCCTGCAGCGCCGATGCGCCCAAAGTCAGCGAGGCCGAACTGGCACAGCTGATCAAGGAAATCCCGGACTGGAACATCGAGGTTCGCGACGGCGTGATGCAGCTCGAACGCGCCTATTCTTTTCGCACCTTCAAGCATGCGCTGGCCTTCACCAATGCGGTGGGCGAAATCGCCGAGAGCGAGAACCACCACCCGTCGCTACTCACCGAATGGGGCAAGGTCACCGTTACTTGGTGGAGCCATTCGATCAAGGGCCTGCACCGCAACGATTTCATCATGGCGGCGCGCACCGATGAGCTGGCGAAGGTGGCCGAAGGGCGCAAGTAAAATGCCCCGATAGCGGGAAAAACTCGCTCTTTGCGCACCGCGCTGGTGCCTTTCACTGCCCGCAAAAATGGCCATACCGTTCGTCGTAAAAATTAATATATAAAAATCAAATAGATATAAACCTCCATCAAGGGTCCGTGGCGCGCTTCCTGCTTGCCATTACCGGCATAGTTCCCTAGGGTTGTTCGCCATGTGGTCCTTGATTGCCCCTATCAGCTCGTTGCTGGGTGGGGTCGCGTTACTCCTTCTCGGCAACGGACTGCTCAATACTCTACTGACTCTGCGTGGCGTCGCCGAAGGCTACTCCACCGGGATGCTCGGCCTGATCATGTCCGGGTATTTCGTCGGTTTCCTGCTCGGCACCTGGCTGGCGATTCCGCTGGTGCGTCGCGTTGGGCATATCCGTGCCTTCTCGTTCTGCGCCGCCCTGGCCGCCATCACCGCCCTGCTCCACGTGCTGCTCGTCGACCCCTGGGTCTGGCTCAGCTTGCGGGTGCTCTATGGCCTGGCGTTGGTCAGCCTGTACATGGTCATCGAGAGCTGGCTCAACGCCCAGGTTCCCAACGACAAGCGCGGGCAGATGTTCGCCGTGTACATGGCGGTCAACCTCGGCGCCCTGGCGGCCGCCCAGCAACTGCTGAACCTGGCCGATCCGGCTGACTTCCTGCTGTTCGCCCTGGCGGCGATGCTGATCAGCGCGGCCCTGATGCCCATCACCCTGACCCGCCAGGCGCAGCCCAACGTGCCCGACACCCTGCACACCAACCTGCGCGCCATCGTCGGCATAGCGCCGCTGTCGATCGCCGCGGCCGGCCTTTCCGGCCTGGCACTGGGTGCGTTCTGGGGGATGGCGCCGGTGTATGCCAGCCTCAACGGCTTCGACGCGGCCGGCGTCGGCCTGATGATGAGCGCGACCATTCTCGGTGGCGCGCTGCTGCAATGGCCGATCGGGCGTTTTTCCGATACCCACGACCGGCGCTGGGCGCTGTTCTGGGTGGTCAGCGCAGCGGTCATCGTCGCGTTGGTGATGAGCTTGCTGCCCGCTGGCCGCCCGCTGCTGGGATTGATGTTCCTGTTCGGCGGGCTGTCGTTCGCCATCTACCCCATCGCCGTGGCGCAGTTGATCGACCAGCTGCACAGCGACGAGATCCTGTCCGGCTCCAGCAGCCTGCTGATGGTCAACGGCATCGGCTCGGTATGCGGCCCGCTGCTCGCCGGCTTGCTCATGCAATACAGCGGCGCGGCGGCATTGCCGCTGTACTTCGCCGCCACCCTGGGCTTGCTGGCGGCCTACACCTTCTATCGCCTGCGCCATGTCAGCGACCTGGTCGCCGGTGAACAGGCGCACTTCGTGCCGATGCTGCGCACCAGCCACACCGTGCTGGAGCTGATGCCCGATGCCCCGCCGTCTGCGGATGACGTCGATTCGGACAACGATCACACCGGTGACGAGCGGGAGCCCGTCACCACTTCGTCGTAGGCACACGCACGCCTACATAACAGAGGCGCCACCAAGGTGCCCGTTTTGCTCGCCGGTCGATGCCGGCGTTTTGACAGGGAGACAGCCCATGCTACTTGCTACCGATCTCGATGGAACCTTTCTAGCCGGTGATCCCGAGGATCGCCTGAGCCTCTACCAGACCATCGCCGCCCACCCGGAAATCCAGCTGGCCTACGTCACCGGGCGCAGCCTCGAAGCGGTCCTGCCGCTGCTCGCCGACCCCACCCTGCCGCAACCGGACTTCATCATCGCCGATGTCGGCGCCACCTTCGTGCATGGCGACAGCCTGCAGCCCATTCAACAGCTGCAAAGCCAGGTCGATGCCCGCTGGCCGGGTGAGAGCCAGGTGGCACAAGCCCTGGAAAGTTTCGGCCTGGAACGCCAGGACGTGCCCCAGGCGCGCCGCTGCTCGTACTTCTGCACGCCCGAACAGGCCGCCGACCCGGCCCTGGCCCAGGCTGCAGAAAGGCTAGGTTGCGATCTGCTGTATTCCGCGGATCGCTACCTCGACTTTCTGCCCAAGGGCGTCAACAAGGGCACCAGCCTCAAGGCGCTGGTCGAATGGTTGGGGCTCGATGACGGCGAGGTGCTGGCCTGCGGCGACACCCTGAATGACCTGAACATGCTCGACGGCACCTACAAGGGCATTTGCGTGGGCGAATCCGAGCCCAACCTGATCAAGGCCACCGAGCATCAGTCGTGGATCCTGCATGCGGACCGCCCTGGCTGCGGCGGAATTCTGCAGGCCTTCGTGCATTTCGGCTTTCTTGGCGAGCACGGCATCGCCGCCGAAAAACGCACCGCCACCAAGCCGGGTCGCGCCGAGCTGGTGATGGTCTATCACCGCCTGCCCTACGAGGAACATCGCGGCGCGGACGGCAAGGTGCAGCGCCGCCGCCCGACCTCGCCCAACGGCATCATCCCCACCCTGATGAGTTTCTTCGGCGACTCGCGCCCGGGTTCTTGGGTCGCCTGGGCCGTCGACGAAGGCGGCGACGAGCCGTTCGAAACCCACACCACTGTGGATGCCGAGCGCTACCCGAAACTCACCGCTGCCCGGGTGGCGCTGAGCAAGCGGGAAGTCGACATCTTCTACAAGCGCTTCTCCAAGGAAGCCTTCTGGCCGACGCTGCACACCTTCTGGGAGCGCGCGCGCTTTGACGAAGACGACTGGCAGGTGTTTCTCAAGGTCAACCGCGCCTTCGCCGAGCGTACCGCCAAGGAAGCCGCCGAAGGTGCCGTGGTGTGGCTGCACGACTACAACCTATGGATGGTGCCGGGCTACCTGCGCGAGCTGCGCCCGGACCTACGAATCGCCTTCTTCCACCACACCTACTTCCCGTCGGCCGACGTGTTCAACGTCTTGCCGTGGCGCCGGCAGATCATCGGCAGCCTGCTGCAGTGCGACTACATCGGCTTTCATATCCCGCGCCAGGTGGAGAACTTCGTCGACGTGGCCCGCGGCGTCACGCCGCTCAAGACCGTCAGCCGGCAGAGCTGCGCACCGCGCTTCGTCACCTACGGCTGCGCCGTTGGCTTGGAGCGCATGACCACCGCGGTGGACACCGGCAGCCGGGTGGTCAAGCTCGGCGCACACCCGGTCGGCCTGGATATCGACCGTGTACGCAACGCCCTGGCCCAGGACAAGACCCGCGAGCAGATGGCCAACCTGCGCGAGGAGCTGAGCGGCATCAAGCTGATCCTGTCGGTCGAGCGCCTGGATTACACCAAGGGCATCCTGGAGAAACTGCAGGCCTACGAGCGCCTGCTGGCCGACAACCCGGAGCTGCACAAGAAGGTCACCCTGGTCAGCATCTGCGTGCCGGCGGCCCGCGAAATGACCGTCTACGACGAGCTGCAATCGCAGATCGAACAGGCGGTCGGGCGCATCAACGGTCGTTTCGCACGGGTCGGCTGGACGCCCGTGCAGTTCTTCTTCCGCAGTTTCCCGTTCGACGAGGTGGTGGCCTGGTACGCCATGGCCGACGTGATGTGGATCACCCCGCTGCGCGACGGCCTCAACCTGGTGGCCAAGGAATTCGTCGCCACCCAGGGGCTGACCGACGGCCAGGGCGTGCTGGCGCTATCGGAATTCGCCGGTGCCGCCGCCGAACTCAAGGGCGCCCTGCTGACCAACCCTCACGACACCGCCGACCTGGCGCAAACCTGTTACCTGGCGCTGAACATGCCCAAGGCCGAAGCCCGGGCTCGGCTGCGCGAGCTGTTCGATATCGTCAGCTACAACGACATCCGCCGCTGGGGTGACGAGTTCCTGGCCGGCGTCGCCGAGCCGGAGAATGAGACGGTGCTGCAGCTGGCAGCGGGCTGAGCCAAGGCAATATATCTGTGGGAGCGGGCCATGCCCGCGAAGCTTTTCGGGCGCATGGCGCCCTCCCACAAATGCGGGTCTAATTCAAAATCGCGAAGCGCTGCTCTGCGAGGCAGCCAACAACCAGCACCTGATATGCTGCGCGCCATCGCAAGTACGAGACGCCCTGCATGAACGACATTCTGATCATCGGTATCGGCGCCGGTGACCCCGACTACCTCACCACCCAGGCGATCAAGGCTCTCAACCGCGCCGACGTGTTCTTCATCCTCGACAAGGGCGAGGCCAAGGACAAGCTGATCGCCCTGCGCCGCCTGATCCTCGACCGCTATATCGCGCCGGAGCGCCAATACCGCGTGCTGGAGGCGACCAACCCGGAGCGCGAGCGCAACGTTGCGGACTACGATGCCAGCATCGACAACCTCAACCGCGACAAGCAAGCCGTATTCGAGCAACTGCTCGGTCAACTGAACGAAGGCGAAACCGGCGCTTTCCTGGTCTGGGGCGACCCGTCGCTGTACGACAGCACCATCCGCATTCTCGACGGCGTAATCGCCGCTGGCATGCCGCTCAACTACGAAGTGATCCCCGGCATCACCAGCGTGCAGGCCCTCACCGCCCGCCACCGCATTCCCCTGAACCAGATCGGTCGCGCCGTGCAGATCACCACCGGCCGTCGCCTTCGCGAAGGCTGGCCAGCGGGCGTGGACAGCGTGGTGGTGATGCTCGATGCCCAGGACAGCTATCGCCACGTGATCGACGAAGACCTACACATCTACTGGGGCGCCTACGTGGGCACGGCGGACGAGATCCTGATCTCAGGCAAGCTGGCCGAGGTGGCCGAGGAGATCGCCACGACCCGCGCTGTAGCACGCGAAGCCAACGGCTGGATCATGGACAGTTATCTGCTGCGCCGCGGCGGGCGCGAGGCCTGAGCCCAAGCCGACCGCGCTAGGCTGTCATCGCCTATGCGCTCGGCTGCGGCCACGCCCGTGACCTTTCGCGGGCATGGCCCGTTCCCACAGGCAATACACCATTACCACTTGCATTCGCGTAACGGGCGTAGGGTGGATAACGCTTCACCCATCCACCGCTCTGCAATCGCAATGGTGGACAAAAAGAGCGTTGTCCACCCTACGGGAACGACCGGCTGCTTGCGCGATATGGCAGCCTGCCAAGGTGCCATGATTGGCGCTGATAGATAGGAAATTCGCCTCAGAGGCGCTCGCGAAACAGCGCCTGGTGCTCGCGGCACTGCTCAGCCGAGAGCATGAACACGCCATGCCCGCCGCGGGCGAAATCCAGCCAGGCGAAATCCACTTCCGGATACAGCGCTTCGACGTGCACCTGGCTGTTGCCCACCTCGACGATCAGCAGGCCTTTCTCGGTCAGATGATCGGCAGCCTCGGCGAGCATCCGCCGCACCAGATCCAGCCCATCATCGCCGCAGGCCAGGCCCATTTCCGGCTCGTGCTGGTACTCGGCCGGCATGTCGGCGAAATCCTCGGCATCCACATAAGGCGGGTTGGAGACGATCAGGTCGAAGCGCTGTCCCGGCAGGCCGGCAAAGCCGTCGCCCTGTACGGTGTAGACGCGTTCCTCAAGCCCATGGCGCTCGATATTGCGATTGGCCACTTCCAGCGCCTCGAAGGACAGATCACCCAGCACCACCTCGGCGTCGAGAAATTCGTAGGCGCAGGCAATACCGATGCAGCCGGAGCCGGTGCACAGGTCGAGAATCCGCGCGGGTTCGCCGGCCAGCCAGGGGCTGAAGCGCTGCTCGATCAGCTCGCCAATCGGTGAGCGCGGCACCAGCACACGCTCATCGACGATGAACGGCAAACCGCAGAACCAGGCTTCGCCCAATAGGTAGGCGGTCGGTACGCGCTCCTCGATACGGCGCTTGAGCAGGCTCTGCAGATGCAGATGCTCGTCGTCCTCGAGGCGGCAATCCAGGTAGCCGTCGGCGATTTCCCAAGGCAGGTGCAGCGCGCCAAGCACCAACTGCCGGGCTTCGTCCCAAGCATTGTCGGTGCCGTGCCCGAAGAACAGCTCTTCGGCCTGAAAACGGCTCACCGCCCAACGAATGTAGTCACGCAGCGTGCGCAGGCGGGTGTTCAGGGCTGGGCGGGCATCGGTCACAGAATGGCTCCGGGCAAAAGGCGTTAGTTTAGCAGGCCGGCCCAGGCATTCCAGCGCCCGGCAGAGGATTGCCCGCCCTCCGCGCGCATCCGCATACCAGCAAGCTGAAACGATTTTGCTGGCACCGCTGCGCTCGCAGGCAGCAATACAACCAACAGAGAGGTTCACAGCGGCGTCATAGAGGCGGACAATATGCACCGTTAACCGCGCCAGCAAGGAGTCGTACATGTCGTCCCACCCGCAAACGTTCTATCAGCTCACCGGCCGTGGCCATGCCCCCGCCAACCTGAGCAATGCGACCTTGCTGATCATCGACGCCCAGGAAGAGTATCGCAGCGGTGTGGTGAAGCTGCCTGGCCTCGACGCCGCCGTGAGCGAAATCGCCAAGCTGCTGGACGCCGTGCGCGCCCAGGGCGGCGCCATCGTGCACATCAAGCACCTGGGCATTCCCGGTGGTCTGCTCGACCCACGCGGCCCGCGTGGCGATCACCTGCCGGAAGTAGCACCGCTGCCCGGCGAAATCGTCGTCGAGAAGCGCATGCCGAACGCCTTTTCCGGCACGGATCTGCACGAAAAGCTGCAATCCCTCGGTCATCTGGACCTGATCGTCTGCGGCTTCATGACCCACTCGAGCATCAGCACCACCATTCGCGCTACCAAGGATTACGGCTACCGCTGCACCGTGGTCGACGCTGCCTGCGCCACCCGCGACCTGCCGACGCCAGATGGAAAGGTGATCAGCGCCGCCGAAATGCACCGCGTGGAGATGATCGCCCTGGCCGACAATTTTGCCGCCTGGGTGCCGGACGCCAACGCTCTGCTGTAATCGTACCTGCACCGCATCGGTTTGAACCCGCTACTACACTGCCAGTCATAGCGAGAAGATCCTTCAAGGAATCAGCGCATGAAGCAAACAGACGGTTTCAGTGCCAGCCTCCGCCCGCGACGCTCGTTCAGCTGGCGGCTGCGTTTTGCCGCTGCGCTAACGGCGCTGTTCGCGGTATTGGGCATTCTGCTGCTGATGGCGGGCGCGTCGACCCTGCTGGGGCGCCCGCCGGCACTGGGCAACCTCAATGACTCGACCACCGACGCTAGCGTACTGCTGGTGCTCGGCATGGTGCTGCTCTGGGGTGGCGTGCTGGGCTGGCGCAAAGCCCGGCGTCGCATGCGCCAGCGCAGGGCTGACCTGGCGATGTCTCCGCACCTGATGAAGAAACGCGACTGACCCACCCCGCGCCGCTTGGTAAACTGGGCGCCCCTGCGGAGGCCCCATGCAAGACGACGACCTTTCCCTGTTCAAAGCCCAGCTGCAAGGCGTTAAGCCGATCAAGCACGATCGTGCCGACATCGGCAAACCGAAGAGCGACCGCGCGCGACTGGCCACCCTGCGCCAGGCCGCCACGCAGCGTACCGACACCATCAAGGTCGACGGCCTGTCCGATCAGTTCGTCATCGACGTCGGCGCTGAAGATGCGCTGTTCTGGGCTGGCAACGGCGTGCAGGACGGCCAGATGCGCAAGCTCAAGCTCGGCCAGATTCCCTTCGACGGCAGCCTCGACCTACACGGCATGAGCGTCGAGAAGGCCCGCGACACGCTCTGGGAGTTTCTCGCCGAAGCCACCAAGCTGGAAATCCGCTGCGTGCGGGTGACCCACGGCAAGGCGGTACGCACCGATGGCCGCAAGCCGATGATCAAGAGCCACGTGAATACCTGGCTTCGCCAGCATCCGCAGGTGCTGGGTTTCGCCTCCTGCGTGGCCAAGCACGGGGGCACGGGGGCGGTCTATGTGATGCTCAAGCGCACCATGATGGATGGCCGTGACGAGTGATCGCTCGATTGCCTTCCCCACGAAGCGCTGATCGCAGCGCATAAAAAACCCGGCGCCAGGCCGGGTTTTTCTGTACAGCGCAGCGCTGAATCAGGCCGGCGCTTTGGCGCGGGACTTGTACTCGCCGGTACGGGTATCGATCTCGATCCAGTCGCCGATTTCGCAGAAGTCGGCAACCTTCACTTCGGTACCGTTGTTCAGCTTGGCAGGCTTCATCACCTTGCCGGACGTGTCGCCACGAGCGGAACCTTCGGTGTAGGCCAGCTGACGCACGATGGTGGTCGGCAGGTCTACGGAGATTACCTTGCCTTCGAAGAACACGGCTTCGCAGACGTCGTTCATGCCTTCTTCGATGAACGGCAGAACGCTTTCCAGGTCTTCGGCGCGCAGTTCGTAGGAGTTGTACTCCGGATCCATGAACACGTAGTCGTCGCCACTGATGTAGGACAGGTTCACTTCCTTGCGCTCAAGGATGACCGGCTCCATCTTGTCGTCGGCTTTGTAGACGGTTTCGGTCTTGGAGCCGTTGATCAGGTTCTTCAGCTTCATCTTGACGATGGCGCTGTTACGACCGGACTTGGTGAACTCGGCCTTCTGGATCAGCCATGGCTGGCCATCAATCAGGGCCACGCTGTTAGGCTTCATTTCTTGTGCGGTTTTCATACGAATATCCGGATCTGAATGGATTTACAAAATTCGAGGCCGCGTATCATAGCCAATTTCGGTAAAACTGCACCAGCGCTGCGGCAAGATCTGCACGTACCGCCTGGCGCCTGGCCCACGCCTGTGCGTGGGCAGCCAGTTCATCGGCGCATTGCAGCCAGGCTGCCCAGCCCGGCGTCATGTCCTCTCCCGCATTCCAGGCCTGCCACACTGCGCGCAAAGCCGCCTGGGCCTCGCCTGAAAGCGCCTGGCAGTAAAGGGCCATGAAAGCGTCGAGCTTTACCAGGTGCGCATCGTCCTGCTGCGGGTAGATGTGCCAGACCAGCGGTCGGCCCGCCCATTGCGCACGCACGAAGGAATCCTCGCCGCGCACCAGGTTGAGGTCGCAGCACCAGAGCAACGCGTCGTACTGCTCCTGCTGCATGAAGGGCAGCAGCTGCACGCTCAAGGCGCCGCGCCGCATGACCTGACCCGGCTCGAGCGGCGAGCCTGCCCAACGCTGCAAGTCGCCAAGGATCCGCCCCTCCGGCACCAGCAGATGGGTCGGGGTATCGGCGCTTGCCAGGGCATCCAGCCAGCCGGCAAGTGCGGCATTTTCATAGGCGAACAGGGAAACCAGGCGCGCCTCAGCAACCGGTCTGATGCCCAGTGAGCCAAGGAACTCGATGCGGGCCCCGGCGTCCTCTTGCAAACGGTCGCGGGCGGCAAGCAAGCCGCTCTCGCGTAGCAGCCCGCCGGTGCCGGTAGTGAAGCCCGGGAAGAAGAAGAACTTCTGCAGGCCATTGCCCTGCATCGACGGTAGGCCGTGGCAACCTTCGACCCAACTCTCGGCGCTCAGGTATTCCAGATTCAGCCAGAGCACCGGTGCTTCACGCGCCGCCATCGCCGCCACATACTCGGTGGGCAGCTCGCAGGCGAAGGCTTCGATCACCACATCGGCCGGCTCGACCGTCTGCCAGGCCTGCGCCCAGTGACGCACCTCGACGCCACTCAATAGCTGACAGGCTAACTCGGCATCGGCCTGCGGGCAGATGCGCGCCAGCGCTGCCAGGTCATCGACCCACAGGCGCACTTTGGCGCCCTGCTCGGCCACCAGCTGCCGCGCCAGGCGCCAGGTCACACCGATATCGCCGTAGTTATCGACGACGCGGCAGAAAATATCCCACCTCATAACGCCCTTCCCCTCAGGCCTGCAGCCCGCCCTCGCACTGACGCGCATTCATGTTGGCATCGACCAGCGGCTCGGCCACTTCGACGCCAGGCACCACATCGGAAAGATCTTCCTGGCGCTCGTGCTCCAGCGCGCCCTGAACCAGATCCTCGGTCACCCGCAGCTCCGCGCCGACCATCGAGGCGGGTGTCGCCGGCTCGAATGGTGCCACAGGCTGAGGCGCCGGGCGCAGCTTGCGGCGCCAGAAGAACAGCAGAACCAGACAGCCATTGAGCAGGCTGAAGGCCAGGAACAGTCCGGCGTCGCCGTCATGCTCCATCAGCGGTGAGATCATCAGCGGGCTGATCGCCGAACCCAGGGAGTTGATCAGCAGCAGCCCCTGCACCATACGCACCAGCGCGCCGGCAGGCGCGCGATCCGCGGCGTGGCTGACCGCCACCGGGTAAACGGCGAACACGCCGCCGCCGAGCAGGAATAGCAACACCATGAGCAGCAGCGGCGAGGACGGCAGGATCATGATTGCCAGAGAGATCAGCAGGCAGAACAGGCTCAGTACGATCAGCACACTCTGCCGATCATGCTGGTCGGACCAGCGCCCCACCGGGTATTGCAGCAACATGGCGCCGAGAATCACGCTGGCCATCATCTGCCCGACCTCGCTGACGCTCATGCCGACGCGCTGCAGGTACAGCGGCAGCAGCGAATACACCGCAGCAATGGCGATGCCGGAACCGAAGCAGCCAATCACCCCGGTCGGGGTCATGCGGATCAACTGATGGGGCAGCAGCGGCTCGACCTTCTCCACCAGCGGCGTGACCCGCGGAATGATGCCCATGGGCAGTACCGACAACGACGCCAAGAGCCCGGCCACCATGAATGGCGCGGTCTCGCCCCAGGCATCGATGGCACCCAGCTGCAGCTGGCCAAGCATGCCGGAGCCGTACAGCGCCATCATGTACAACGCCAGCAGACGTCCACGCACCTTTTGATCGCCCGCCAGGAGCATCCAGCTTTCGACGACGAGAAACACACCAAGAATCGACCAGCCGGCGATCAGGCGGAAAACGAACCAGGCCCAGGGATCGAAGAACAGTCCTTGCAGCAGCACGCTCACCGCCGTCAGGGAGGCGAAACTGCTGTAGGCGCGGATATGGCCGATGCGCTGGATCAAGCGGTCGTTGAACAGCGCCCCCAGGGTCAAGCCGATGAAGTAGGACGCTGACACGATACCGATCACCGTCGCCGACACCCCGGCCGCATCCAGGCGCAGTGTGGTCAGCGACGAAATGAAGCCGTTACCGATACTGATGATGAAAAGACCGAGCAAGGGCCCCAGCGCCATGCCAAGCAGTTGCGACATAAAAACCTCGAAGCGGTGACGCCCTTGAGCGCATCGGAAAAAGAATGCTGTGACCGTTACAGGCTGCGCACACCACGCCGCTCGACGCCAAATGATGCTTGGCCGAGTGGGAAATGCTTCAGGGAAAGACGCCGTGCAGAAAACGCGGACGCCATAGCCCAAAAACCTCGAAAGCCGGGGCGGCTCTGGTTTTTGATTTTGTAGGGCGAGGGAGCTGAAACGGTGAAACCAGACGGGCGCAGGTCGCCCATCAAAGGTCGCGGACGATACACGAGCAAGCGAGTGCGAACAATCGGCTCAGCCATGCAATCGTGATCGACTGCCCATCAACCGCAACAGCGGAATACGACGAGACCGTCGCCTGCCATGCAAGCGACGGCCTCATTGCTCCGTGGGCTCAGCCTCGCTGGCGCTGAGACTGGTCATTCAGCGCACTCTTCCAGTCATCGGCATCGAGAAAACCGATCACCTGCAGCGAGTCGGAATCATCCGGTTTGCTGAAAAACAGCGCGGTCCCGTATTCCGGCGTGTCGCTGTCATAACCCAGAGATTTCTCGAACGCTGAGATACAACTGCTATGGGTGACCAAAATCATATTCTTGCCCGGCACCTTGTGCTCGAGCGCATTGTCGAGCATCGATTCTCGACATTTGTACAGCCAGTCTTCGTCGATACCGAGATCATTGAACACGAGTTCCTCGGTCTGGGCCGTGCGGGTGAGCGGGCTGTTGTAGACGTCTGTTCTGCTCAGCCCCAACTGCCCGAAACCATCAGCCAGCCAACCACCAACAGGGAGTGATCGGGAGGTGATGCCCTCGGTTCCCTCCAGGCAGGGATAATCTTCCTTGTCGCAACGCTCCAGATGGCGCAGCAGAACGATCACATCACCCTCCTGCCACTGGGCCAGGAGACTGGGCAGCTCCCGGCTGCGCTCTTCGGAAAGGTCTTCGATCTCGGGTGGCTGCATCACGAACGCCGCCAGGGCGGTCGCGAAGGAAGCCGCCATGCAGACAGCCAATGCACCACGGCGTTGACGAGCGCTCAGCTTGCCGTACAAGCGCCGCGCGGGGCGTAGAAACAGGGATTGCGACATCTGAACTCCAGCTTGATCGCCTCTATAGGTTTTATAGGCGCGACCTGAGCTGACTCCCTCGGTTGCGGATAGTTCGCAAATGGCGGCGAGGCAATCTGTAAGCTGATGTACCTGCAAGCAGCTGACGACGTATCGTTGGCTGCAAACTGCCGTTTTTAGCCCAAGACCGTTCCAAAACCTGAACGCCAGAAACACAAAACCCCCGCTTCGCTAGGAATGACGGGGGTTTGCGTTGATTCGAAAGTGGCGGTGAAGAAGGGATTCGAACCCTTGATACGGTTTCCCGTATACACACTTTCCAGGCGTGCTCCTTCAACCGCTCGGACACTTCACCGGATCTCGCCAGACGTGCTGTCTGTCGAGGCGCGCTAATGTAATCGAAGGCTCTTCCAAACGCAAAACTTTTTTCAAAAGATTCATGCGCTTAAGCCATTACGAGAGATTGGGGGACGTAAGCGTCATCACGCAGTGCGAGCCAAGGCGCCTATGTGCTGGCGAGGTCACCAGAGAAAAGCCGGTAGTGGTGATCCGTCCCATCCACCATCGGCCTGACAGGAGAGCCGACCGCGCCGCCACACCCCGAGGTCGGTCAGCCAGCCTGACTCTACGGTCATCCTTCGTGCTTTACCAGAGCATGGCGGATGGGTAACGTCAGCCGCACTTTCACAACAAGGAGTCGACCATGAGCGACCTGATCAGCTACCAACTCGATGACGGCATCGCCACGCTGACGCTCAACAACGGCAAGGTCAACGCGATCTCGCCGGCGGTGATCGAGGCCTTCAACGCAGCGCTGGATCATGCCACCCAGGATAAGGCCATCGTCATCCTCACCGGCCAGCCCGGCATTCTCTCCGGCGGCTACGACCTCAAGGTGATGACTTCCGGCCCGCAGAACGCCATCGATCTGGTCGCCGCCGGCTCGACCCTGGCCCGGCGCATGCTCGCCCATCCGTACCCGATCATCGCCGCCTGCCCCGGCCATGCGGTGGCCAAGGGCGCCTTTCTGCTGCTTTCCAGTGACTACCGTATCGGCGTCGAAGGCGCCTTTACCATCGGCCTCAACGAAGTGCAGATCGGCATGACCATGCACCACGTCGGCATTGAGCTGGCCCGCGACCGCCTGCGCAAATCCGCCTTCCATCGCTCGGTGATCAACGGCGAGATGTTCGACCCGCAAGGCGCCGTCGATGCCGGCTTCCTCGACAAGGTGGTGCCGGCCGAGCAATTGATGGCTACCGCCCTGGCCGTGGCAGCGCAGTTCAAGAAGATCAATATGAGCGCCCATCGCAAGACCAAGCTCAAGGTGCGTGCCGCTCTGCTGGAAACCCTGGACAAGGCCATCGAACTGGACAAGCAGCATTCGCTGTAACACCAGCCATAAAAAAGCCGCTCACGCGGCTGCTGAGTGCGGCGAAATAAGCAGGTAAGCTGCGACCACCAATCTGGCGTGGGGCACACCATGGGCGAAGTGGTCGCAGCAGCGGTTTACAGCAAGGGTCGCAAGGTCCGCGATATTCACCTCGACGAAGGTCGGGAATGGGCTGCCAAGCCCGAGCACTTCGTGTGGATCGGCCTGCATGACCCCGGCAGCCAGGAACTCGGCAATTTGCAGCGCCAGTTCAATCTGCACGAGCTGGCCCTGGAAGACGCCCTGCAGCGGCATACTCGCCCCAAGCTGGAAATCTTCGGCGATGCACTGTTTCTGGTGCTTTATTCGCCAGTACAGGTGGGCGGTGAGCTGACCTTCGTGGAAACCCAGCTGTTCGCTGGCAAGGGCTACGTGATCAGTGCCCGCTACGGAGAATCGGCGCCCTATTCCAAGGTGCGCCAGCGCTGCGAAGCACGGCCGCTGCTGCTCGAGCACGGCGAGGACTTCGTGCTCTACGCGCTGATCAGCTTCATCATCGAAAATTACCGGCCGCTGATGGACACCTACTACGCCGAGCTGGAGCAGCTCGAGCAGACGGTACTCGAATGCGCCATGACCCACGGCGAGGTGGTACGTATTCAGCAGCTGCGTCGCGACCTGTTGCGCCTACGCCGCAATATCGGTCCGCTGGCGGAGATCTGCCAGGAGCTGCAGCACCTGGACTTTCCCTTCATCGACAAGAACATGCGCCCGTACTTTCGCGACGTGGCGATTCACGTCAATCGCCTGCTCGAGGACCTGACCAACCTGCGGGAAATGGCCGATCACGCCATCGAAGTCGGCCTGCTGCTGGAGTCATCCCGGCAAAGCGTGGTGCAGCGCAAGTTCGCTGCGTGGGCGGCGATCCTGGCCTTTCCAACGGCCGTGGCCGGAGTCTACGGCATGAACTTTCACTACATGCCGGAGCTGGACTGGCACTACGGCTACTTTGCCGTACTTGGCGTGATCGGCGCTGGCTGCGCCGGGCTGTACGCCAGCTTCCGCCATTACGGCTGGCTGTAGGGTTCGCCCACAGCCTGGCGCTGCAGACAGCTTACTGACGCATCCCGCGACCGCTGACCAGCAGACGCACGCAGACCACGTAGAGCACCGCCGTGGCGACCAGCATGAAGCCGATGGCGGTGCCGATGCGGATATCCGACACGCCGAGAATGCCGTAGCGGAAGGCGTTGACCATATGCAGCACCGGATTGGCCATAGACACCGTCTGCCATAACGGCGGCAACAGGCTGATCGAGTAAAACACCCCGCCCAGGTAGGTCAGCGGCGTCAGCACGAAGGTCGGGATGATCGAGATGTCGTCGAAGTTGCGTGCGAACACCGCGTTGACGAAGCCGCCCAGGGAAAAGATGGTCGCTGTCAGCAGCACCACCAGCACGGTCAGGCCCAGGTGGTGCACCTGCAGGTGGGTGAAGAACAGCGACAGGATGGTGACGATGATGCCGACCGCCAGGCCGCGCAGCACGCCGCCGGTGACGTAGCCGATAAGGATGGTGTGCGGCGAGACCGGCGAGACCATCAGCTCTTCGACCGAGCGCTGGAACTTGCTGCCGAAGAAGCTCGACACCACGTTGCCGTAGCTGTTGGTGATCACCGACATCATGATCAGCCCCGGCACGATGTACTCCATGTAGGTGAAGCCGCCCATGTCGCCGATCTGCCGGCCGATCAGGTTGCCGAAGATCACGAAGTACAGAACCATGGTGATCGCCGGCGGCAGCAGGGTCTGCGGCCAGATGCGCATGAAGCGGCGCACTTCGCGATAGACGATGGTGCGCAAGGCCACCAGGTTGGCGCTGAACTCGGACTGCTCGTGCATCATACGGCCACCTTCGACAGGTTCTTCTCGACCAGGGACACGAACAGCTCCTCCAGGCGGTTGCTCTTGTTACGCAGGCTCAGCACCTCGATGTCATGCGCCGCCAACTGGCGGAACAGATCGGTGACGCCCTGGCTCTTGTCGACCTGCACTTCGAGGGTGTGGCGGTCGACCAACTTGGCGGGGTAGCCGGCAAGAGCTGGCACGGCTGCCAGGTCGTGCTTGAGATCGAGCAGGAAGGTCTCGACGTGCAGCTTGCCCAGCAGCGCCTTCATGCTGGTGTTTTCTACGATCCGCCCATGGTCGATGATGCCGATGTTGCGGCACAGCTGCTCGGCCTCTTCCAGATAATGGGTGGTGAGGATGATGGTGATGCCCTGCTTGTTGAGGTCGGTGAGAAAGCTCCACATCGAGCGGCGCAACTCGATGTCGACGCCCGCGGTCGGCTCGTCGAGGATCAACAGGCGCGGCTGGTGCACCAGCGCGCGGGCGATCATCAGCCGGCGCTTCATGCCGCCGGACAGCTCCCGCGACGCCACGCCGCGCTTTTCCCATAATCCCAGCTGAGTGAGATATTGCTCGGCGCGCTCCTTGGCCAGGCGCGCCGGAATGCCGTAGTAGCCAGCCTGGGTCACGACGATGTCGAAAACCTTCTCGAACTGGTTGAAGTTGAATTCCTGGGGCACCACGCCGATGCAGCGCTTGAGCGCGGCGGGCTGGGCATCCAGATCGTGGCCGAACACGTTCACCGTGCCGCTGGACTTGTTCACCAGGGTGGAAAGAATGCCGATGGTGGTGGATTTGCCGGCGCCGTTTGGCCCCAGCAAGGCGAAGAAGTCGCCCTCGGCGACATCGAGATCCAGACCATGCAGGGCGGTGAAGCCGTTGCCGTAGGTCTTGGTCAGCTGTCGGATCGACAGAGCAGTACTCATAAAGGATATGCACCCATTAAAAAGACAGGGTTTAGAGGGGAATGCCGCGCAAACATTGCAACGCAATTGACCTCAGGGGTGCCTCTAAAAACGTAGGCGAGGCAGGCAGCGCAAGGCCTAGGCGGCCCCGAAAAAACAGGCTAAAAAGCGGAGTTTACAGCTTGTAAATGAGCATTTTTAGCCTGTTTTCAACGCTGCGATGACAACGCAGGTAGTTTTTAGAGGTGCCCTCAGGTCAGGTCGGTCATTACCGCGCGCCGATAAGCCGGCCGCTCGCACAAGCGCGCGTACCAGGCCTGAAGGTTGGGCTGCAGCGGTCGCTCGATGGGCATTTCGAACCAGGCATAGATGAAGCTGCCCAGCGGGATATCGCCCATGGCGAAGCGCTCGCCGGACAAGTAAGGCTGCTCGCCCAACGCTTTTTCGGGCAGCGCCAACAAGTCGATACAGCGTTGCCGGGCCGCTTCGATCAGCGCTTCGTTACGCTGCTCGACCGGAGTACGCAAGGTGCCCCAGAACAGATCGCGAAACTCGCCGGCGAAGCTGGAAGTCGTCCAGTCCATCCACTTGTCGCCACACGCGCGGCTGGCAGGATCTTCAGGGTAAAGAGTGCCCGGCGCATAGGCTGCGGCCAGGTAACGCACGATGGCGTTGGATTCCCACAACACCAGATCGCCGTCTTCGATCATCGGCACGCGGCCGTTGGGATTGCGCGCTAGGTACTCGGGCTGGTCGACCACGCCGAAGGCGCCACCGGCCTCGAGCCGCTCGTAGGCGACACCGGCCTCTTCAGCGCACCAGAGTGCCTTGCGTACGTTACTGGAATTCTTGCGACCCCAAATTTTCAGCATCATCCATCGTCCTTATCAGAGTCCTGCCTACCAAGAGGCTGACAACCCTACCATTGTGCCGCCAAGAAGGAAGGCGGCAGCAATAATGTTGGCTATCGACCGGGTTCATAACGCAGGAAGTCGGCACCGTTGGGCACCTGACCAACAGGTCATCCGCGCAGACAATTTGTTATCCGAACTCGCCTGCCTGGCGCGGGGTCACTATCGGAACGTGACCGGCCGCATTCGTGCAAGAAGCGCCCTGTTACGCCCCTGTCGGCAGCTTCTACCCAAGCCGACTACGATTATGGCGGCGCTTGCCGTTCTGCTGTCGCCATCACGGAGGATTCTGCATGCTCGCTGTCTGGTTGCTCGTCCTGGTTCTCGGTACGGCCTATCTGGCCCACCGCCGCACGGCTCCCCTGCCCGCCCTGGCCATCGTTGCCGCCTACCTGCTGATCATGGGCGCCTATAGTCATGCCCCTGGCTGGCTGATGGTGATCTTCTGGCTGCTGTGGTTGGCCGTCGCCCTTCCACTGGCGCTGCCGGAACTGCGCCGCAAGCACTTCACCAAGCCGCTGTTTGCCTGGTTCCAGAAGGTGCTGCCGCCGATGTCCAAGACCGAGAAGGATGCCATCGAAGCCGGCACCGTCTGGTGGGACGGCGAGCTGTTCAGCGGCCGCCCCGACTGGGACAAGCTGCTGGCTTACCCGAAAGCCAGGCTGACCGAAGAAGAGCAGGCCTTTATCGACGGACCGACCGAAGAGCTGTGCGCCATGGTCAGCGAGTGGCAGATCGGCCAGCGCATGGACTTGCCGCCCGAAGCCTGGGACCACATCAAGCGGCACGGCTTCTTCGCCCTGATCATCCCCAAGGAGTACGGCGGCAAGGGCTTTTCGGCCTATGCCCATTCCCAGGTGGCGATGAAGCTGGCGACTCGCAGCGGCGACCTGGCGTCCACCGTAATGGTGCCCAACTCCCTGGGCCCGGCCGAGTTGCTGCTGCATTACGGCACCGAAGAACAGCGCAACCATTACCTGCCCCGTCTGGCGCGCGGCGAAGACATCCCCTGCTTCGCCCTGACCGGCCCGCTGGCCGGCTCCGACGCCGGCGCCATGCCCGACAGCGGAGTGATCTGCAAAGGCCAGTGGAACGGTGAGGAGGTCATTGGCCTGCGCCTGAACTGGGAAAAGCGCTACATCACCCTCGGCCCGGTAGCGACCCTGCTGGGCGTGGCCTTCAAGGCCTACGACCCGGAGCACCTGCTCGGCGACAAGGAAGAACTGGGCATCAGCCTGGCGCTGATCCCGACCGACACCCCCGGCGTGAACATCGGCCGCCGCCATGTGCCGCTAGGGGCGGCCTTCATGAACGGCCCGAACTCCGGCAAGGACGTGTTCATTCCACTCGATTACCTGATCGGCGGGCCGGACTACCTCGGCAAGGGCTGGATGATGCTGATGAACTGCCTGTCGGTCGGCCGCTCGATCTCCCTGCCGGCGGTCGGCACCGGCGCCGCCAAGTTCACCAGTCTGGTCACCGGCCAGTACAGCCAGGTACGCGAGCAGTTCAACGTGCCACTGTCGGCCTTCGAGGGCATTCAGGAAGCCCTGGCGCGCATCGGCGGCAATGCCTGGCTGATGGACAGCGCACGCATCCTCACCGCCAATGCAGTCGACTTGGGCGAGAAGCCGTCGGTTTTGTCGGCCATCCTCAAGTATCACCTCACCGAGCGTGGTCGCGAATGCATCACCCACGCCATGGACGTGCACGGCGGCAAGGGCATCATCATGGGCCCAAGCAACTACCTGGGTCGTTCCTGGCAAGGCGCGCCGATCTTCATCACCGTCGAGGGCGCTAACATCCTCTCGCGCAACCTGATGATCTTCGGCCAGGGCGCCATCCGCTGCCATCCCTACGTGCTCAAGGAAATGGCCCTGGCCGGCCGCGAGGACCGCGACCAGGCATTGCTGGAGTTCGATGATCTGCTGATGCAGCACATCGGTTTTGCAGTCAGCAATGCCGCCAGCACACTGATCCTGAGCCTCAGCCTGGGCCTGCTCGGCAAGGTGCCGGGTGACCGTATCAGCCGCCCCTACTTCCGCGCCCTCAATCGCCTGAGCGCGGCCTTCGCCATGCTCGCCGACCTGAGCATGATGCTCTTGGGCGGCGAGCTGAAGCGCCGCGAGCGCCTGTCGGCGCGCCTGGGCGACGTGCTCAGCCATCTGTATCTGGCCTCGGCGGCGCTCAAGCGTTATCACGATCAGGATTACCCGGAGCACGTGCGACCGTTGCTGCACTGGGCATTGGAAGAGAGCCTGGGCAAGGCCGAAAGCGCAATTGACGCGCTGCTCAGCAACTTCCCCAACCGCCTGCTGGGAAGCGCTCTGCGCGTGCTGGTCTTCCCGTTCGGTCGTCGTCATCAGGGCCCGGACGATCAGCTCGACGCTCAGGTCGCGGCGATCATCGGCCGCCATGCTGGCGACCCGGCACTGGAAGCCGTGCTCGAAGGCTGCTTCCGCCCCACCTCTACCGAAGATCCGGTCGGCGCTCTGCAACACGCCTTCAACCTGCTGCAGGAAACCGCGCCGCTGCAGAAGAAGCTGCACAAGGCCGTCAAGGCTGGCCAGGTGCGTGAAACGCCCGGGCAGAACGAGATCGAGACGGCGGTCGCCGCCGGCGTGCTCAGCGCCGAGGAAGGCCAACAGCTGCAGCGCGCCGAACAGGCACGCCGGGTGGTGATCGACGTCGACGACTTCAGCAAGGAGGAGCTGCTGCCCAGCGACGGCAAGGTGCGGTAATCGCAAGGCAGAGACGACAGCGGGCGCCATGGACCTTATACTCCGGCGCCCGTTTTACTTTCAGGAACACCGGACATGGCCAATCCCCATCTCGACCATCACATCGTCCTGCTCAACCATCTGCGCACCATCCTGGTCGCCCTGGGTGAAGCCGAGCAGATTCTCGATGCCAGCCATGCCAACTTTCTCGAGCGCTACGACGAGTTGCTCGCCGAGCTGCCAGTGGACTTCGAACGCAGCCAGTACCTGGGCCAGGAGCTGATCAGCCAGATCTTCCAGCGCTACCCGCAGATCGCCCACCTGGTACCGCGCGACCTGCTGTGGTTCTTCGGGGGCGATTGCCTGCACTTCATGCCGGACGAGGAAATCGAGCTGTACCAGCAGCTCGACGAGCGCCGCTTCTACGCCGGAAAGAACGACGAGCCGTTCGACTGGAATCAGGAAAAGCAACTCTTGGCCATGCCTGCGCCGAGCAGCCGCCACTGACGAAAAAGCCCGCCAGCATCAAAGATGCTGGCGGGCTTTTTCCAAGCGCCGAAACGCAGATACGAAAACGCCGCTCAATCGAGCGGCGTTTTCGTTTATTTGGAGCGGGAAACGAGACTCGAACTCGCGACCCCGACCTTGGCAAGGTCGTGCTCTACCAACTGAGCTATTCCCGCATTTACAACAAATTGGCGTCCCCTAGGGGACTCGAACCCCTGTTACCGCCGTGAAAGGGCGGTGTCCTAGGCCACTAGACGAAGGGGACCTGGAACTTCTTATTGCAATCCGGCTGCCACACCGAACCTGAAATCTGGAGCGGGAAACGAGACTCGAACTCGCGACCCCGACCTTGGCAAGGTCGTGCTCTACCAACTGAGCTATTCCCGCAATCTTTGCTGCTCCACTTCTTCTGGAAGTGGCGTCCCCTAGGGGACTCGAACCCCTGTTACCGCCGTGAAAGGGCGGTGTCCTAGGCCACTAGACGAAGGGGACATTGCCCGGAATTTCCGGCTTCCCCGCTGTGCTTTTCAGCATTACCGTGGAAGTGGCGCGCATTCTATGGAGCCTTTCAACACTCGTCAACAGCTCATATAAAAATTTTTAAAATCAACGACTTCAATCTGATTCCAGGACCATCGAAAGCGTGCCGGGCGCGCATGCCTGCTTTAATGCGACAAGCGAAACGCGCAGGCGGCGTGCAAACCGCGCAATGATGGCAGAACGCGAGTAAGATGGCTGATATCGACAGGCAGCCACCACCTCGCGGGTCGCTGCGCCCCGCCCCGACAGCTTTGAAGAGGTTAAGACGATGTCCTCGCTCGTTATCACCATGGCGATAATCGGCGGTATCACGCTGTTGGTGCTGCTGGCCTACCTGAATCAGCTGGCCGAGAACAACAAACGCAAGAAAGCGCGCCTGAAGGCCGACCTGGCCGAACGTTACCGGCGCATCGCCGACCTCAACGAACAGTTCGTCGGCCAGTTCATGAGCCCCGAACTGAAACTGCTGCTGTGCCGCCTGCAGCTGCAGTTCGCCGAACGCATTCTGGAAGTAGACAAACAGGACACGGTTTACGCGACCATGGCCGAAGAACTGCGCAAGCTGATCGCCATGGGCCCGGACATCCCGGTTCGCAACGCCCCCTACGCCGTCACAGACGATGCCAAGGCCACTCAGGTTCGCGCCCAGCTGGAGGCACTGCATGGCCAGATCGGCAAACTGGCCCAGAGCGGACAGCTGCCGGCTGATGAAGCCAAGAAGTGGGCCAAGGACATTCGCCACATGCTCGTGCAGCTGTACATCGATCTGTACGGCAACCAGGCCAAGCAGGCACTGCAGCAGCAACAGAACGGGCACGCCCGCCTGGCCCTGGAGCGTGGCGTGCAGTTCCTGCAAAAGCAACCCGACACCGCCCGCTACCAGGCGACTTTGGCGCAGTTCCAGAAGCAGCTGGAGCGGGTCAATGCAATGCTGGTCAGCTCCCAGGCGCCCAGCGGCGAGGCCAATAGCGAGCTGACCGAAGGCCTCAAGTCGATGGAAGACGACGGCTGGAAGAAAAAGGCGCTGTACGACTAAGAGGCCTGCGCCTCCCAGACCTCACATCTCTTTTAAGAGCCTTTTCAAAGCCTCGCGAGCTAGAGCAATGCAAGGCATAGGCGACCCCGTAAAAACAGGCGAGGACCGGTCGGAGTCGCGCTCGACTTTACGAGCTGTAAATGAGCAGTCCGACTGGGCTGGCAATCCAGCCTGTTTTTAACGCCGCAGTGCCGACGCGCAGCAGACTTTGAACAGGTTCTAACAATCACTTGCGCGCAGCAGCACAGCGGCCAGTGCTTCGATACCGCGCTGATCCACTTCGCTGAAGCGCCCGGTTCGCGGGCTGTCCAGATCCAGCACGCCGATCAGCCGGCCCTCCTTGATCAACGGCACCACCAGCTCACTGTTGGATGCGCTGTCGCAGGCGATATGACCGGGGAAAGCGTGCACATCCTCGACCCGCTGAGTTTGCCGCGACGCCGCCGCGGCGCCACACACGCCGCGCCCGAAAGCGATACGCACGCAGGCTACCTTGCCCTGGAACGGGCCGAGCACCAGCTCATCGTCCTTTACCAGGTAGAAGCCGGCCCAGTTCAGGCCCTCCAGTTCGTGATAGATGAAGGCGCTGAACTGCGCGGCGTTGGCGATGAAATCCCGCTCACCAGACAGCAGCGCTTCCAGTTGGGCGGTCATCAGGGCGTAACCGTCCAGACCGGAACCGGTCTGACTCAAATCGATCATTGCAAAGTCTCCAGTAACTGCAGCCCGACCCATTGGCGGGCAAACTGATAGGCGCAGCGGCCATTGCGGTTGCCGCGCCCGGTAGCCCAGCGCACGGCAAGTTTTTCCAGCTCCTCGCTCCACTGCCACTGCAGGCCGGCCTGCGCCGCCTGGACCTCGACCCAGTGACGCACCACATCCAGGTAATGCTCCTGGGTGAAGGGATAGAAGGACAGCCACAGGCCGAAGCGGTCCGACAGGGCGATCTTGTCCTCGACAGCCTCGTTCGGGTGCAGTTCGCCGTCGACCATCTGGGTGTTGGCGTTATCGCTCTCGCGCTCCGGCACCAGGTGACGACGGTTGGACGTGGCATACAGCAGCACGTTCTCCGGCGACCGCTCCAGCGAGCCGTCGAGCACGCTCTTGAGCACCCGGTAATCACCCTCGCCGGCCTCGAACGACAGATCATCACAGAACAGAATGAAACGCTGCGGCAGCGTCATCAGTTGCTCGACCACCCGCGGCAAATCGGCCAGGTGATCACGCTCGATCTCGATCAGCCGCAGCCCGGCGTCGGCATGCTCGGCCAACAGCGCGCGCACCAGCGATGACTTGCCGGTGCCGCGCGCGCCCCACAGCAGCGCGTGGTTGGCCGGCATGCCCTGCACGAATTGCCGGGTATTACGGGCCAGCTGTTCGCGCTGGGTATCGACGCCGATCAGGTCGGACAGATTCATGTCCAGGCTGACCTTGAGCGCCTGCAGATAGCCTGAACGGCCCTCGCGCTGCCAGCGCGCGGCCAGGGTTTGGCTCCAGTCCAGCGGTTCACGCTCGGCCGGCAATAACGGCTCCAGACGCGTCAGCACGCTCTCGGCGCGCTGCAGAAAATCGGTAATACGGGAATCCACGTAGCAGCTCCTCGGGAATTTCAGTCTGTGCGGCAGGTGTGCCGAAAAGCAGGCCAGATCGACTATGCTTGGGCAGCGATCGGAACGAGACAGCGCCCCATATGGAAATACCACTCAGACAGCGACTGTCATTCAAGCAGGCAAGCCTCACCGTTCTCGTCGCGTTCATTCTGGGCGCGCTGCTCAGTCTGGTGCAGATCGGCGTCGATTATGCCAGTGAAGACGCAGCCATCAACCGCGAGATTCGCGCGCTGATGGAGATCAGCCACGACCCTGCGGCCCGAATCGCCTACAACATCGACGCCGAACTCGCCCAGGAGCTGGTCGTCGGCCTGCGTCGCTCGCCCGCGGTGATCGCCGCACGCATCGTCGACAGCAACGACGAGGTGCTGGCCAGCGCCACGCAGCCCTCCATGCAGAGCAGGTACCGGCTGCTCAGCGATTCGCTGTTCGGCGCCACGCGCCACTTCGAGCTCAAGTTGTCGGTCGATCATGCACCGGACGAGCCTCTCGGCATGTTGCAGCTGGACGTCGACACCTACGCGTTCGGCAGCAACTTTCTCAAACGCTCGATGCTGACCATGGTCAACGGCTTCACCCGCAGCCTGCTGTTGTCGGCGATCCTCCTGGTGCTGTTCTACTTCATGCTGACCAAGCCGTTGACCCAGGTCATCCAGGAACTCGCCGGCCGCGACCTGCGCACGCCTAATCGCACGCCGCTGCCCTGCCCGCCCGGCCACGAACGCGACGAAATCGGCGTGCTGGTCAAGGTCGCCAATCGCCAGTTCGCCAGCATCGCCACCGAAATCGAGCAGCGGCGCAGCGCCGAAGACCGCCTGACCGATTACCTGGGCGAGCTGGAAGCCATCGTCTCGGCGCGTACCGTCGAGCTCAAGGCGGCCAATAGTCGCCTCAGCCATTCCAACGAGGAGCTGGAGCAGGCTCGCCGTGATGCCCTGGCGATGGCCCAGGCGCGCTCGATCTTCCTGGCCAACATGAGCCACGAGATCCGCACCCCGCTCAACGGTCTCCTGGGCATGCTCGCCCTGTCGCTGGAAGGCACGCTTAGCAGCGAACAGCGCCAGCAGCTTTCCATCGCCCACGACTCGGGTAAGGTGCTGGTCGACCTGCTCAACGACATTCTCGATCTGTCCAAATTCGAGGCCGGTCAGCTGGAACTGGAGCGCATCGCTTTCGACCTCGGCGCGCTGGTGGAAGGCACTGCCAGCCTGCTCTCACAAAATGCCCAGCCGGCCGTCGAGCTGACCTGCCTGATCGACCCCAAGCTGCCTGCCCAGATGCTCGGCGACCCGACCCGGGTTCGCCAGATCGTCAGCAACCTGCTGTCCAACGCGCTGAAATTCACTCGCGAAGGCCGCGTCGATATCCGCATCGCCGCCAAGGGTGAAAACGTGCGCATTGAAGTGTGCGACACCGGTATCGGCATCGCCGAAGATGCCCAGGCACGGATCTTCCAGCCATTCACCCAGGCTGGCGCCAGCATTACTCGCCAGTTCGGCGGCACCGGGCTGGGCCTGGCGCTGACCCGCCGTCTGTGCGAGGCGATGCAGGGCACGTTGGAGCTGCAGTCCACGCCGGGCAGTGGCAGCCGCTTCTGCGCCATGCTGCCGTTGCCGGGCCTGGAAGCAGCGCCGCCTGCGCCGCAGCTAAGCGGGCGCGTGCTGGCGATCTGTGGCGCCGATACCGGCCTGGCCGAGCTCCTACCGGTACTGCTCGGCAGCTGGGGCCTGAGCTACCAACACCTGGACAAGGCGCAGGACGCCCAGGATAACGGCGTCGACGTGATCATCAGCGATTGCCCCAGCTGCATGAAAACACTGCGCCAGCAGACCGCCGCGCCGATGATCCTGGTCACTGCATACGGCAGCTTCCTGGATGCCGAGCAGGCCACCGCGCTGGCACCGCTGGAACAGGTCGCCAGACCCCTGACCCGCCAGCACTTGTTGCAGGCGCTCAGCCACGCGCTGGAAAATTCGCCTGAACAATCGACCAGCACTCCAGTACCAGCGGCGAGCGATCGCAAACCAGCTCGCGTGCTGCTGGTCGAGGACAACCCGGTCAATCAGCTGGTTGCCAAGGGCATGCTGGCCAAGCAGGGGCTCGAGGTGGTGCTGGCCAACAATGGCCAGCAGGCGCTGGAACGGCTGGAGGAAGGCACCTTCGAACTGGTGCTGATGGACTGCAACATGCCGGTTATGGACGGCTACGAGGCCAGCCGCCGCATCCGCGAAAACCCGGCCTGGCAGCACCTGCCAGTCATCGCACTGACCGCCAACGCGCTGTCGGACGAGCGCGAGCGCTGCCTGGCCGCCGGCATGAACGATTACCTGGCCAAACCATTTCGCCGAGAAGAGTTGCTAGCCCTGCTCGACCAGTGGCTGCCTGCCTGAACGGCGGGGCCACCGACTAATCGGAGAGCTGCCCGGCGATGCGCCGTAGCAGCACGTCCAGTTGCGCGCGCAATGGCTCCAGCTGATCGCTGTCGACACCCTGCTCGCAAAGCAGCTGGCGCTTGAGAGCCGGTACGCGGTTGCGTAGTTCACGGCCCTCTTTGCTGAGGCACAGGTGCATCTTGCGTTCATCCGCATCGCTGCGCCGCCGCTTCACCAGCCCGGCCGCCTGCAGACGCTTGAGCAGTGGCGTCAGGGTGCCCGAGTCGAGCAGCAGGCGCTCACCGAGAGCCTTGACCGTCGGCTGTGACGGCGCCAACTCATCCCATTCCCAGAGCACCAGCATCACCAGGTACTGCGGATAGGTCAGCTGCAGCGCATCGAGCATCGGCTTGTAGGCCCGCACCACCTGACGGGACGCGGCGTACAGCTTGAAGCACAGCTGCCGGTCGAGTTTCAACTCATCCATCGATGAGCGCTTCGATGGCCGCCTGCAGCGCGTGCGGCTTGGTGGCCGTGGCAAAGCGCGTGACCTGACGGCCATCGCCGCTGATCAGGAACTTGGTGAAGTTCCACTTGATGCCCTGGGTGCCGAGCAAACCCGGCGCGCGGCGCTTGAGTTCCACGAACAGCGGATGGGCGCCCGAGCCATTGACCTCCACCTTGCGAAACAGCGGAAAGCTCACGCCGAAATTCAGCTCGCAGAAACTGGCGATGGCTTGCTCGTCACCCGGCTCCTGCTTGCCGAACTGGTTGCAGGGAAAGCCCAGCACCACCAGCCCCTTGTCACGGTACTGCTTCCACAGCGTTTCCAGCCCTTGATACTGCGGCGTGTAGCCACACTGGCTGGCGGTATTGACCACCAGAATGGCCTTGGCGTCGAAGTCGGCCAGGCACTTCTGCTCGCCGGTGATGGTGGTGCAGGGAATGGTCAGCAGATCCTGGCTCATTAGATGACGCTCTTTTGATGAATAGAGCGCGAAGAATAGTTAGCAATTAAATTGCGTACAACTTAATTGATCAAAAATAAGGCCCGTCATAAGCGGGCCTGATTACTGACATACAGCACCTACGCTTCGCGGGGCACGTGCTTGAGCGATACCGAGTTGATGCAGTAGCGCTGCCCGGTCGGCCGCGGGCCATCGGGAAACACATGGCCCAGGTGAGCGTCGCAATTGCTGCAGCGCACTTCGATGCGGTGCATGCCGTGGCTGAAATCGTCCAGCTCGGTGATCACCTGATCATTGAGCGGCTGGAAATAACTTGGCCAGCCACAACCGGAATCGAACTTGGCGTCCGAGTCGAACAGCGGCGTGCCGCAGCACACGCATTTGTAGATGCCCGGCACCTTGCTGTCGTGGTACTCACCGGTGAACGGCCGTTCGGTGCCGCCCAGGCGGCAGACGTTGAACTGCGCGTCGGTCAGCTCCTCGCGCCAGGTTTCCAGTGGTTTTTCGAGCTTGCTCACAGGCCGTCCTCCTCGGGATAAAAAAGCCCTATCTGTATCTTTGCCCGACTCAGGCTGACACGTATGATTCGACACCTCAACCCGCCACGGCGCGCAGCCGCCTCGGCCCATTGCAGGCCGCCCTTCTTCGATTCGGGATTCTTCACCATGCAGGTCAGCAAATCCAACAAGCTCGCCAACGTCTGCTACGACATTCGCGGCCCGGTGCTCAAGCACGCCAAGCGTCTGGAAGAGGAAGGCCAGCGCATCCTCAAGCTGAACATCGGCAACCCGGCGCCGTTCGGCTTCGAGGCGCCCGAGGAAATCCTTCAGGACGTGATCCGCAACCTGCCCACGGCGCAAGGCTACAGCGACTCCAAAGGCCTGTTCAGCGCGCGCAAGGCGGTGATGCAGTACTGCCAGCAGAAGCAGATCGAAGGCGTCGGCATCGAGGACATCTACCTGGGCAACGGTGTGTCCGAACTGATCGTCATGGCCATGCAGGCGCTGCTCAACAACGGTGACGAAGTGCTGATCCCGGCGCCCGACTACCCGCTGTGGACCGCCGCCGTGGCGCTCTCGGGTGGCAAGCCGGTGCATTACCTGTGCGACGAGCAGGCCGGCTGGTTCCCGGATATCGCCGACATGCGCGCCAAGATCACCCCGAACACCAAGGCGCTGGTGCTGATCAACCCGAACAACCCCACCGGCGCAGTGTATTCGCGCGAAGTGCTGCTGGATATTGTCGAACTGGCCCGCCAGCACAACCTGGTGATCTTCTCCGACGAGATCTACGACAAGATCCTCTACGACGAAGCCCAGCACATCTCCACCGCCTCCCTGGCGCCGGACGTGCTGTGCCTGACCTTCAACGGCCTGTCCAAGAGCTACCGCGTGGCCGGTTTCCGCTCCGGCTGGGTGATCATTTCCGGGCCCAAGCACCACGCCAAGAGCTACATCGAAGGCCTGGATATCCTCGCCAACATGCGCCTGTGCGCCAACGTGCCCAGCCAGCATGCGATCCAGACCGCCCTGGGCGGCTACCAGAGCATCAATGACCTGGTGCTGCCCAACGGCCGCCTGCTGGAACAGCGCAACCGCACCTGGGAGCTGCTCAACGACATCCCGGGCGTCAGCTGCGTCAAGCCGATGGGCGCGCTGTACGCCTTCCCGAAGATCGACCCCAAGGTCTGCCCGATCCATAACGACGAGAAGTTCGTCCTCGACCTGCTGCTCTCCGAGAAGCTGCTGATCGTCCAGGGCACCGCCTTCAACTGGCCGTGGCCGGATCACTTCCGCGTGGTCACCCTGCCCCGCGTCGACGATCTGGAGCAGGCCATCGGCCGCATCGGCAACTTCCTCAAGACTTACCGCCAGTAACCCGGCTGCGCGGATGCCCGCCCGGGCGTCCGCTGCCCTCGCCGCCAGAGCACGAGCCCATGGACCTGCAGATAGACGACTTCTACAAGGACGCCGCCAGCGGTTTGCTGATGCTCTACCAGGCCTTTCCGCGCAAAGCCTCGCTGTACGTGGAAGACCTGATCGGCCGTGAGGAGCCCGATGAATTCGGCCTGCCGAGCAAACGCCACCAGGCCTGCCTGGGCGCCCTGCTGTGGCTCGCCGACGAGGGCTACCTGCGCTACGAATCCACCATCGGTTACGACGCGCTGGATCAGGCGGTGCTGACCGAAAAGGGCTTTCTGCGTCTGTCGCGCGGCATTCCCCGGGCGATCAGCGAGGGCGAGGCCCTGCCGCCGGCGGTGGATCGGGTGCAGGCGACCCTGGCCTTTCAACTACGCGAAGCGCTCGCCCAGCAACATGGTGAACGGATTGCGCGCCTCACCCGCCAACTGTTCGAACAACGCCCTGCTGCCCCTTACTGACTGCGCTCGGCGCAGCGAAAGCAGCGGTTTTTCTTGGCCCCGATTGAAATAAACGCGAAAAAGCTAATCTAAGCTTTGCCGCCCGTGCGAGGCCGCTTGCAGCCGCCGAGCCAGGCGACACAGTTTGAAATAGTGACTCGGTTGAATCGCTACAGGGCGCGCCCTTATATAGCCGCCGTATCGAGCCTGTCTTTCCCTTGAGGAGTTGTTTCACACCATGATGCGCATTATGTTGTTCCTGGCTACCAACTTGGCGGTACTGGTTATCGCCAGCATCACCCTCAAACTGCTGGGGGTTGATCGCTTCACCGGCCAGAACCACGGCAGCCTGCTGATCTTCTGCGCCGTCTTTGGTTTTGCCGGCTCGCTGGTCTCGCTCTTCCTGTCCAAGTGGATGGCGAAGATGAGCACCGGTACCGAAATCATCACCCAGCCGCGCACCCGCCACGAGCAGTGGCTGCTGCAGACCGTCGAAGAGCTGTCGCGCGACGCCGGCATCAAGATGCCGGAAGTGGGTATCTTCCCCGCTTACGAATCCAACGCCTTCGCCACCGGCTGGAACAAGAACGACGCGCTGGTCGCCGTCAGCCAGGGCCTGCTGGAGCGCTTCTCGCCTGATGAGGTGAAAGCCGTACTGGCCCACGAGATCGGCCACGTGGCCAATGGCGACATGGTGACGCTTGCGCTGATCCAGGGCGTGGTGAACACCTTCGTGATGTTCTTCGCACGTATCTTCGGTAACTTCGTCGACAAGGCGATCCTGAAGAACGAAGACGGCCATGGTATCGGCTACTTCGTGGCGACCATCTTCGCCGAGCTGGTACTGGGTATCCTGGCCAGCATCATCGTCATGTGGTTCTCGCGCAAACGCGAGTACAAGGCCGACGAAGCCGGCGCACGGCTGGCGGGCAAAGGCGCGATGATCGCCGCGCTGCAGCGCCTGCGTGCCGAACAGGGCGTACCGGTGCAGATGCCCGACAGCCTGACCGCCTTCGGCATCAACGGCGGCCTTAAGAACGGCCTGGCGGGCCTGCTGATGACTCACCCGCCGCTGGAAGAGCGTATCGAAGCCCTGCGCCGTCTGGGCTGATCGAAACGCAAAGAAAAGGCGACCCGAGGGTCGCCTTTTTCATGTCCGCGATTCGCCTCAGAGCCTGTTCACGATCTTTACGCGCATGAAGCGGCAACTACAAAGCAAAAGCGAGCATCGGCGCTCCCACAATGGATCTGCGAAGGGCCGCTTAGCGCCACTTAGCAGCCAGAATCGACGAATCTGGACTGAAAGATTATGAACAGGTTCTCAGAGCAGGCGCAGGTGGTAGGCCCGCTCATCCATGCGCGTCAGGCCACGGGCCCTGAAACGATCTTCCAGGGCATCCTGGCTTTCCAGCAACTCGCTTTCCCAGATAGTGCCGTTCCAACTGCGCACCTCGGCGTCGCTCACCGAGAATGGCGGCCCATCCATCAGCGCCTGGTCGTAATCCAGGGTGACCAGCAGGCCATGGCTTTCCGGCAGCAGGATCTGCTGCAGGTGGCGCACATAGCGCTCGCGCATCTCGGCCGGCAACGCAATCAGTGCAGCACGGTCGTAGAACAGCGCGCAGCCCGGCATATGGCGGGCCTCGAAGGCGAAGAAGTCGCCGCAGAACAACTCGACTCGGCCGTGGCGATACACCTTGAAGGCATCCTCCTGGGTGATCACCGGCTCGACGCCCTGTTCGGCGAAAAACGCCGCCACCGCCACCTCGGCCAGCTCCACACCCACCACACGATGCCCCTGCGCCGCCAGCCAGGCCAGGTCCAGGCTTTTGCCGCACAACGGCACCAGCACGGCGGCGTCGCTCGAACCGGCGACCGTCGTCCAGTGCCGCTGCAGCTGGCCATTGACCTGGCGGGCATGAAAGCCGATCTGGTTGGAATGCCAGCGTTGTAGCCAGAATGATTCCTGCATGTTTTGCTCCCAAGCCATCAAGAAAACAGATAATACCGAGCAGACTTTAGCCGTTGTTAGGCCAACTTGGCTGATGGATCATGAATGCATTATCAGGAGAACACCATGCAACCCAGCCTGTTCATTTCCCACGGCTCACCCATGCTCGCCCTGCAACCCGGCGCCAGCGGTCCTGCCCTGGCGCGCATCGCCGCCAAGCTGCAAAGGCCGGACGCCATCCTGGTGGTCTCGGCACATTGGGAAAGCGAGGCGTTGCGAGTGATGAGCAACACACAGCCGCAAACCTGGCACGACTTCGGTGGTTTTCCGGCCGAGCTCTATCAGGTGCAGTACCCGGCGCCCGGCAACCCGCAGCTGGCCGCAGACATCGTACAGCGCCTGCAGGCCGCCGGCCTCGCCGCGACCACCGATGATCGCCGCCCGTTCGATCATGGCAGCTGGGTGCCGCTATCGCTGCTCTACCCCGACGCCGACATCCCGGTGGTGCAGGTCTCCCTACCCAGCCGCCAGGGCCCGGGCCTGCAGGTACGAATAGGTGAAGCATTGGCCGGGCTGCGCGAGCAGAACGTACTGCTGATCGGCTCGGGCAGCATCACCCATAATCTGGGCGAGCTGAACTGGCGCTCCACCGGCGACGAAGCCGCGCCCTGGGCACTGGAGTTTCGCGACTGGATGGTCGAGCGACTGCAGGAGGACGACCTGACTGCGCTGCTCGACTACCGCCGCCAGGCCCCGCACGCACAGCGCAATCATCCCAGTGACGAGCACTTGCTACCGCTGTTCTTCGCTCGTGGGGCCGGTAATGCCTTCGCCATCGAGCACCAGGGCTTTACTCTCGGCGCCCTGGGCATGGACATCTACCGCTTCGACTGAAAGGAGCATTCCAAGGTGCTGAGCAGCACCTGCACCTTGGTGATCGACTCCTGATACTCGGCCTGCCAGGCCGAGTCGGCGACTATACCGCCACCGCCCCAGCAACTGATCACCCCGTCCTTGGCCAGCAGGCTGCGGATGGCGATGGAACTGTCCATCTCGCCACGCACGTCCAGATAAAGCAGCGACCCGCAGTAAGGGCCGCGACGTGTCGGTTCGAGCTCGTCGATGATCTGCATGGCGCGGATCTTCGGTGCACCGGTGATCGAGCCTCCGGGAAAAGCGCCCAGCAGCAAATCCAGCGCATCCTTGTCGGCCGCCAACTCCCCGGTCACCGCACTGACCAGGTGGTGCACGTTCGGGTAACTCTCTAGGGCGAACAGTTCGGGCACCCGCACCGAGCCGATGCGGCAGCTGCGCCCCAGATCGTTACGCAACAGATCGACGATCATCAGGTTCTCGGCACGGTCCTTGGTGCTGGTGAGCAGCACCTGGGCGTTGCGCGCATCTTCCTGCTCGTCACGCCCACGCGGCTGGGTGCCCTTGATAGGCCGCGTCTCCACCTGCCCGCCACTGACGCGGATAAAGCGCTCGGGGGACAGGCTCAGCAAGGCACCGCCACCAGGCAGTGTCAGGTAACCGGAAAACGGCGTCGGGCACGCACCGCGCAACATCCCATAGGCCTGCCAGGGATCGCCCTCATAGCGCGCCTGGAAGCGCTGGGCGTAGTTGACCTGGTAGCAATCCCCGGAGGCGATATAGGCCTGGATTCGGCCGATGGCTTCGGCATAACGCGCCTCTTCGACATCGGCCTTGAACGGCGCCAGCAAGGCGAACGGCGTCTGCCCTTCATAGTCTTTCGCGGGATGCTCGAACAGCGTCTGCAGGCGTGCCCGCTCGCCTCCCGGCAAGGCAGGATGGAACACCAGTTGGCTGGTCTGCGCTTGGTGATCGGTAATCAATGCCCAGGCGTACAGGCCGAAAACCGCGTCGCCAAACCCCAGGTCGTGCCGAGCCTGCTCAGGCAACGCTTCGATACGGCGGCCGAAATCGTAGGACAGGTAACCCAGCAAGCCGCCGGCAAACGGCAGCTCGACGCCGGCGGGCAGATCCGCAGGCCCGAGTGCAGTGAGCTGTTCACGCAGGCGCGCAAAGAATGCGGCGCCCGACTCATCGTGCGCCGGCGTCAGCTCGGCCAGCGGCCAGGCACTGAGCAGGTCATAACGCCCACGGCTTGCCGCTGGCCTGCCGGCATCCAGCAACACCGCCCCAGGCGCCTGGCGCACCACCTGAAAATACACGGCAGGATCGGCTTGATACGGCAGGCGGTGAACGAGACAGATAGGCATTCGGGGCATCACGAAAACGAGGACGGCCGATTGTAGAGCCGCCGGCAGGATCGTCCTAGGGCCGACACGCGACGGTTCAGGTTCCAGAAACGACTCGGGGGAGCCATTGGCTCCCCCGAATCGGTGTTGCATTGAGGATCAGTCTTCGCGGTAGCGACGCAGCTTCAGCGGCTTACCGGCAACGCGGGTGTCCTTGAGCTTGCCGAGCAGGCGCTCCAGGCCTTCCTCCGGCAGCTCCACCAGGCTGAAGCTCTCGCGGATCTGGATACGGCCGATGGCTTCACGAGCCAGGCCACCCTCGTTGAGGATCGCGCCGAGTAGGTTCTTGGCGGCGATACCGTCACGGGCACCCAGAGCGGTGCGGCAGCGTGCACGGCCTTCGGCCAGCGGCATCGGCGCACGACGCTCACGCGGCTCACCGCTGCGCTCGCCATCACGCTCACGGCGCTCGCGAGGAGCACCACCGACGCCCGGCACCAGCGGCTGCTCGCGCTCGACGCTGGCCAGATCAAGAGCCTGGCCGTTGGTGGCCTTCTTCAGCAGCGCAGCGGCCAGGGCACGTGGGCTGCAACCGATGTCGGCGGTCAGGCGGTCGAGCAGATCGCCATGGCTGGCTTCGGCATCGGCAACCAGCGGCGCCAGGCTGTTGGTGAGTTTCTTGATGCGCGCATCCAGCACCTGCTGGGCGTTGGGCAGCTTGACCTCGCCAACCTTCTGACCGGTCACGCGCTCGATCACCTGCAGCATGCGGCGCTCACGCGGGGTGACCAGCAGCAGCGCACGGCCATCGCGACCGGCACGGCCGGTACGACCGATACGGTGCACGTAGGACTCGGGGTCGTACGGCATATCGACGTTGAACACGTGGGTGATGCGCGGCACGTCGATACCACGGGCAGCAACGTCGGTAGCCACAACGATGTCCAGACGGCCATCCTTGAGCGACTCGATGACGCGCTCACGCTGGTTCTGGGCGATGTCACCGTTCAGCGCGGCAGCCTTGAAGCCCTTGGCCTCCAGCGCGGCAGCCAGGTCCAGAGTGGCCTGCTTGGTACGCACGAAGGCGATCAGCGCGTCGAACTCCTCGACTTCCAGCAGGCGCAGCACGGCGTTGGTCTTCTGATCGGCGTGGATCATCAGGTGCGCCTGCTCGATGCGCGAGACGGTCTGGGTCTTGGCGGCGATCTTGATGTGCTGCGGCTCGCGCAGATGCTTCTCGGCGATGGCGCGAATCGAGTGCGGCAGAGTCGCGGAGAACAGCACGCTCTGGCGGCTTTCCGGCATGGCTTCGAAGATCACTTCGAGGTCATCCATGAAGCCCAGCTTGAGCATTTCATCGGCCTCGTCGAGCACCAGGTGGGCGATGGTCGACAGCACCTTCTCGTCACGACGCAGGTGATCGACCAGACGGCCCGGGGTGGCGACGATAACCTGGGCGCCCTGGCGGATGGCCTTGAGCTGCGGACCCATCGGCGCGCCACCATAAACGGCGACCACGTTCAGGCCAGGCATCTGCTTGGAGTAGGTTTCGAAGGCGGTGGCCACCTGCAGGGCCAGCTCGCGGGTCGGCGCCAGGATCAGCACCTGGGGCTCACGCTTGGCCGGGTCGATCTTGCTCAGCAGCGGCAGGGCGAACGCGGCGGTCTTGCCGGTACCGGTCTGCGCCTGGCCGATCATGTCGTGGCCAGCGAGGATCACCGGAATGGCTTGCGACTGAATGGGCGACGGCTCTTCGTAACCGACGGCGGTCAGTGCGGCGAGAATATTGGGGTGAAGTCCGAGTGCGGCGAAGCCGCCGGTTTCCTGGGTCATGGGTCTGCCTCTCGTGCATCCGCAAAGACCCATGTTCCAAAGCTGCACATGCCATGTAGGACCTTGTGGGTCACCCTGGCAGCAATGTAGGCGGGGATTTGCGAAAACGTGGTGAAAAATGAATCGTCAAGATAGCCCGCTTGGCGGACTGGCTGCCGGAAAGCTTCCGGGCGATTTGCACTACTTGAACGTGGCCATGAATTGGCCGGCGCGTACTATACCGGAATTCATATAGACGTGTGCGCTTTTTCACACAATAAATAGGCCAAAAGCCGGCGGCGGCCATATCGCGACGCTATGTCGCAGCCGCCCGCCCCTGGTCGGTCGCTCAGGCTCTGCTGGCCAGCTGCGCCTCGATCGCCGCCTTGTCGACCACCGACCAGACTTCGGCGATCTTGTCGTCACGAAAGGCGTAGAACACGTTTTCGCTGAAGGCCACCTTTCGGCCATGGACCGGCACATCGAGAAAGCGGCCCTTCGGGGTGCAGTGAAAATCCAACCGGCAGGCGATCATCGATTCTTCGCAGGTCAGCAGGCGAATGTTGAACTGCAGATCGGGAATTTCCTGGTAATCACGCTCGAGCATCTCGCGATAGCCGCTCAAGCCAAGGCGCCGACCGTTATGCACCACATCGTCGTGAACGAACTGCCCCAGGTTGGCCCAGTCCTGCCGGTTGAGGCAGTCGAGATAGGCGCGATACACCGAAGGTAGATCTTGATCGGTCATGACAGGGCTCCGTCGCAGTGGTCTTGAGGATTCGCAGGCTCAGGGGGTGCGCAGAGTCTGCGAGGCTCTAAAAGGACAGCGTCGGGGGCGGTTAATTCCTGGCGGGGCTGAAGCGACTTAGGGTCTGTTGCCGTTTCACGCCACGCCGGAGCCCGTTTTGCCGCGAGGCAAGGCACGAGCCGCGAAGCGGGCTAAATGAGCCGGCGAGAAACGCAGCATCGCGTCAAACCGGGCCCGGCCCATCGGGCTGCGCGAGAAATCTCGCCATGCGTTGTTGGAGGACTTGAAAAGGGAACGCCATTCCCTGCGTCCTCCGCCTAGCGGATCGCCGCCCGGCCTGGCGAGATTTCTCGCGGCAACGCGGCTCGCGTTGAAACGGCAACAGACCCTAGGTCGCCATACGGACGGCATCGATCAATGGCTGCAGCGAATAGCCAAGCTGCGCCTGCAATGCCTTCGCGCGCTGGCTCACCGCCTCGCGGTCGAACTGCTGATCCAGATCGGCCGGCACCAGCACCACCACGTTGCCCTCCACCACTGGGCATTCCCAGTAATGGCGGTGGTAGAGCCCTCGCAGCAGCGCAGCGCCCAGCGGTTTGCCGTCGTCGCCGGCCCACTGGTTGATGATCAGCCAGCCGCCGGGGTTAAGCTTGGCCCGGCAGTCGTCGAGAAAGCGCCAGGCCAGGTGGCCGACACCGGGGCCGGTGTCGGTGTAAAGGTCGACGAAGATCAGATCCGCGGTTTCCGCGGTGGGCAGCAACTGCATGGCATCGCCGATGCGCACGGTCAGGCGCTCATCGTCTTCCAGCCCCAGATACTCCATGGCCAGGCGCGGCACGTCAGGGCGCAGCTCGATGGTCTCGACATCGTCCAGCGGCAGAAAACGCAGACAGGCCTGGGTCAGGGTGCCGGCGCCCAGGCCGAGGAACAGCGCGCTCTCCGGCGCCTCGTGGCACAGAGCGCCGACAAACATTGCGCGGGTGTAATCGTATTCCAGCCAGCTCGGGTCAGCGGTGAACACGCAGCTCTGTTCGATCGCCTCGCCGAATTCGAGAAAGCGGTATTCACCGACCTCGACCACACGGATCACCCCGAAGGCGTCGCGCACCTCGGCCAGCACCACTTCGTCCTTCATATCCTCCACCGGAGGCAAGCCAGGCATGCGCAGATTCTCCACCGTCGCGTTACCCGGCTGCCGCCGGGCTGGGCGCTGATTGTCGGCCATGGGGCACGCCGAGGTCACGCGCTAAATGCCCTCGGCGCCAGCGCGGCGGCATGCTTGGCGTTGCGCGGTGATCGGTTACCATGGCCAATCGCCAACAAGAGATGCCGCCATGAGTCAGCCCTGGAGCCCCGACAGCTGGAGAAGCCGCCCCATCCAGCAACAACCTCACTACCCGGACGCCGCGAAACTCGCCCAGGTCGAGCAGACCCTGGCGAGCTTTCCTCCGCTGGTGTTCGCCGGCGAGGCCCGCGAGCTACGCCGACAGTTCGCCGAGGTGACCCAGGGCCGCGCCTTCCTGCTGCAGGGCGGCGATTGCGCCGAGAGCTTCGCCGAATTTTCCGCCGCGAAAATCCGCGACACCTTTAAGGTGCTGCTGCAGATGGCCATCGTCATGACCTTCGCCGCCGGCTGCCCGGTGGTCAAGGTCGGGCGCATGGCCGGCCAGTTCGCCAAGCCTCGCTCGGCCAATGACGAAACCGTCGAGGGCGTCACCCTGCCCGCCTACCGCGGCGATATCGTCAACGGCATCGGCTTCGACGCCGCCAGCCGTGCGCCGGACCCGCAACGCCTGCTGCAGGCCTACCACCAGTCCACCGCTTCGCTGAACCTGTTGCGCGCCTTTGCCCAGGGCGGTTTCGCCGACCTGCATCAGGTACATCAGTGGAACCTGGACTTCATCGCCAACTCGGCGCTGGCCCAGAAGTACCACCAGTTGGCCAACCGCATCGACGAAACCCTGGCCTTCATGCGCGCGTGCGGCATGGACAGCGCGGCCCAGGTGCGTGAGACCAGCTTCTTCACCGCCCACGAAGCGCTGTTGCTCAACTTCGAGGAAGCCTTCGTGCGCCGCGACAGCCTGACCGGCGATTTCTACGACTGTTCGGCGCACATGCTGTGGATCGGCGACCGCACCCGTCAGGTGGACGGCGCCCATGTGGAATTCCTGCGCGGCGTGGGCAATCCGATTGGCGTCAAGGTCGGCCCGAGCATGACCGACGAGGACCTGATCCGCCTGATCGACATCCTCAACCCGGACAACGATCCGGGTCGTCTCAACCTGATCGTGCGCATGGGCGCCGACAAGGTCGAGGCCGGCTTGCCACGGCTGATCCGCACCGTGCAGCGCGAAGGCCGCCAGGTGCTGTGGAGCAGCGACCCGATGCACGGCAATACCATCAAGGCATCGAGCGGCTACAAGACCCGCGACTTCGCGCAGATCCTCGCCGAGGTGCGGCAGTTCTTCGCCGTGCACCACGCCGAGGGCAGCTACGCCGGCGGCATCCATATCGAGATGACCGGCCAGGACGTGACCGAATGCATCGGCGGTGCCAAGCCGATCACCGAGGCCGGTTTGTCGGATCGCTACCACACCCACTGCGACCCGCGGATGAACGCCGACCAGTCTCTGGAACTGGCGTTCATGATCGCCGAAACGCTCAAGCAGGTGCGCCGCTGAGCGGCGCGTTAACCTGAACCAAGCGGGTCGGCCAAAGGTCTTCAGAACAGGGCTTCGAGACACGGACAACGACGAAGCCCATCACCCGATAGAAGGAGTCGCACATGCCCTGGTATGCCTGGTTGATCCTGATTGTGGCGATCGGCTCCATCGTTGGTGGCCTGCTGATGCTGCGAGACAGTGCCAAGAAGCTGCCGCTCAGTGAGGAGCAGCTCAAGCGCATTCACGAGCGCGAAATCGAGCAGACCGCCAAGGACGCGCAAGATCGTTGATCACAGCCGCACAGACTGACCCCACCGCGCTGTAAACTGCGCCTCCACCCAGGAGGCGCAATGCCGCTACTTCCCCGCCTGCTACTGCCCTGCTGCCCGCTTCTGGCGGGTGTTGTCATGGGTCACATCCAGCCCATCGGTCTGTTGCTCGCCTGCCTGTTCATCGCCCTGGTGCTGACGCCAATGCGCCTGCCGCAATGGCTATGGAGCCTGCTGGTGATACTCGCCAGCGTGTTGCTGGCAGCGCACTTGCTACCTGGCTTTGCACCGTGGCAACTCGCCGAGCCACAGCGCATCAGCGCCGATGCGTCGCCTTACCTGCTGAGGCTTTCATGGGACAAGCTGCTGGTGGGTTGTACGCTGCTTGCCTGGTGGCTGGGCTTGCCGCCAAGACCGCCGCAAAGGCCCGCCTGGATCGCGCCAATATTCATCATCACGCTGCTGGCGGTGCCGGCCCTAGCGCTGCTGTTGGGCGTGGTCGCCTGGCAGCCGAAATGGCCAGACATGCTCGGCGCCTGGCTGGTGGTCAACCTTGCCGCTGCCGTGCTGGCTGAAGAACTGCTGTTTCGTGGTGTGCTGCAGCCGCGTCTGATCGGCTGGCTGGGTGTGTGGCCGGGAGTGCTGGTGACGGCACTGCTGTTCGGCGCCGTGCATATTCCTTTCAGCCCGACCTTTGCCGTCGTGGCCGCCGTTGCGGGCTTGGGTTATGGCCTGGTCATGCAGGTAAGCGGTCGACTGAGCATGGCGATCGCGCTGCACGGGCTGGTCAACCTGCTGCACTTCGCCCTGCTGAGTTATCCGTTGCGGATCAGCTGAGATTAAGACAAGTGGCTAGCGGCGAAACTCGAATTGCAGCTGAGCGCCTTCCACGCTGTCCCAGGTCTGGGAACCCAGCTCGCCGGTGAGCAGCTTGCCGCTGACCTGGAAGGGATTGATCGACGGCTTACGCTCCTCGAAGAATGCCGGCAGGATGGGTGGAACACCGTCTTTCGCAGCCTTGTCTTCGGCATCCAGCGCGGCGGCGAGTTCGGGCGGCAGGCTCAGGTCCAGCTTGGTCTTGGGTGCTTCATGGGCCACTTTTTGCGCCGGCTTGCCCTGCGCCTTGGCGCGCTGAGCGGTCTTTTTCGGCTCGGCAGGCGCCGGCTTCTGTACCGCTTCGGTTTGCGGCTCGGCCGCCTGAATTGGTACGGCGGGAGCGGCCTGGGGGGCTGGCTCGGGGCTCTGTTCGGCAGGCTTCGCAGGTACCTGGGTGGGCTCGACGGCTACTGCTGGCTCGGCGTTCTTGCGCGGCACATCCTTGCCCTGCTCATCGGAGCCACAGGCACTCAACAGCACGGCAAGACACAGCGGCAGCAACAGATAACGCATCGAACTCCTCACCACAGATTGATCAGTCGGTAACCCAGCATTCTAAAACGACTGCACGATAACGCCAGCCAGTCTGCCGAACGGCAACACCGCCCGTCGCGCTAACGTCCTCAGCGCTCGGGCAGGCGTCGCAGTTCGGCCTCGATATCCAGCTCAGGGTGCTCGGCCTGCAACTGTGTCTTGCGCCGCTCGGCCTCCTCGCCCTCCCCGGCGGCGCGCAGCTCGGCAATTTCCCGCAGCTTCGCCAGCACCTCGTCAGCTGGCGGCGCTGCCTTGGCGGCCATGCGCGCCATCACCCGCGGCGCCTCAGCCATCTCGGTCATCGGTGCCGGGCTTGGCGGTGCCTGCAGGGCCATGGGCGCCTGGCGCTGCATCGCGGCGGCTGGTGCATCGTAGCGAGGCGGCGCCTGTTCCAGCGTGCGCAGACTCAGGCCAAGCCCCACGCCCAGCAGCGCCAGGCAGCCGAAAGCCGCCGACCAGCGCCCGCGCGCGGAAGCGCCACTCAGCGAATGCCGCAGGCGCTGCCAGAAACCGTGCGGCTGGCGACGCTTGGCTGCGTCGGCAGCGGCGGCCAGGATGCGCGCATCCAGCGCCGGCCCGGGCTCTGCGCGACTATGCTCGCGCACGTGGCGTAGCAAGGCCTCGTCGTGATCGTTCATGGTGCTACCTCTTCGGCCGCGCTGAGCAGGCGGCGCATTTTCTGCAGCGCATAACGCAGGCGGCTTTTAACCGTTTCCGCCGGCGTGCGGGTCAGCTCGGCGATCTCGTGCAGTTCCAGGTCGCCATGGGCACGCATCAGGAACACTTCGCGCTGTTCGGCCGGCAAGTCGGCAAGCGCCGCCTGAATACGCGCCTGGTCCTGGCTGAGGCTGAGCTGGCGCTCGGGGTCCGGCTCGGCCATGGCCTGATCGTGCAGTTGCTCGTCGAAGACCTCCTCGCGCTGCAGGCGTTTGCCTTGCTTGCGCCAGTGATCGATCAGACGATTACGGGCGATCTGATACAGCCAGGTCTTGAACAGCACCGCCGCTTCTCGCTGCTGGGACTCGCTGCGAATCAGGCTCATCCAGGTTTCCTGGAACACTTCCTCGGCGACCGCCTGGTCGCCGCACAGGCCCAGCAAAAAGCGAAACAGCCCCAGGCGATGGCGCTCGTAGAGTTGCGTGAAGGCTGCAGCGTCGCCGGCCCGGTAGCGCCGCAACAGGTCGGCGTCGCCAGGCTCGGCATTGGAGGGATGGACAGTCACACTCACTCGGCTCCGGAGGTGCGGGAGTCGCCAGTTTGCAGGCTTTGCGCCAGTTCCACCAGTTGCACGAATTCGTTGCGCAGGCCGAATGGATCATCGCCACGGGAGCCCCGCGCCAGCGCAGCGGTAGCTGCCCAGTCGAAGTCGCCGGTGTAACGGCCGCCGCTCGACTGCTGCGCGAACGCGGCGACGGCGGCGGCAAAGCGCAGATCCTCGCTGGCCTTGGCGATTGGTGCGATGGACGCCGGTGCTTCGATGGCAGTCTCCAGCAGCCGACTGTCATTGCGTTCAGGTGCCTTGTAGCGAATGCGCAACCAGGCCAGCTCACCCGCGCCCGGCGCCGCCGCTGGTGCCGGACGATAGCGCAGCGGCTCCAGCCAACCCGGTTTGCCAACCGGCACGATTTCGTAGAGCGCCGTCACGCTGTGCCCGGCACCGATGTCACCGGCATCGACCTTGTCGTTGCTGAAATCCTCACGTTTCAGAGCCCGGTTCTCATAACCGAGCAGGCGATACTCGCTGACCTGAGCCGGATTGAATTCGACCTGAATCTTCACGTCCCGCGCCACCGTGGCCAGGGTCGAACTGAGCTGCTCGACCAGTACCTTGCGCGCCTCGCGCAGGTTGTCGATATAGGCATAGTTGCCGTCACCGGCGTCGGCCAGTTGCTCCATCAGTTGCTCGTTGTAGTTGCCGGTGCCGAAGCCCAGAGTGGTCAGTGAGATGCCGGTCTTGCGCTTGTCGGCCGCCAGCGCCTTGAGGCTGTCGAAATCGCTGACGCCGACATTGAAGTCGCCGTCGGTGGCCAGCAGGATGCGGTTGATGCCGCCCTTGATGAAACCCTGCTGCGCCCGCCGATAAGCCAGCTGAATGCCCGACTCCCCCGCTGTCGAGCCGCCGGCCCGCAGTTGCTCGATCGCCGCACGAATCTGCGCCTTTTGCGAGCCAGCCGTCGGCTCCAGCACCACACTGGAATCGCCGGCGTAGACCACCAGCGAAACACGGTCCTGGGCACGCAGTTGATCCACCAACAGCTTCAGGGTGCTCTGCACCAGCGGCAGGCCGTCGGGGCGATCCATCGAGCCGGAAACATCGACCAGAAACACCAGGTTGGCGGCCGGCAGCTGGGCGACCTGCATGTCGGAGGCCTTGATGGCGATGCGCAGCAGGCGGCTTTGCGAATTCCACGGCGTAACCGCCAGCTCGGTGCCGACACCGAAAGGCGCGCTGCCGGTGGGCAACGGATAGGCGTAGGGGAAGTAGTTGACCAGCTCCTCAAGGCGTACCGCCTCGGCGGGCGGCAGGCGGCCTTCGTTGAGGAAGCGGCGCACGTTGGCGTAACTGCCGGTATCCACGTCGATGCTGAAGGTCGACACCGGCGCCTCGGCAACCGACTGCACGGGGTTGGCGGCCAGGCGCTGATATTGCTCGCGGTTCACGTCTGGCTGCGGCAAATACGCGTATTCGCGCGCAGCCGGGGCGGCCATGCGACTCGTCATCGGTGCAGGAACGATGGCTGGCGCGATGGGACGCGCTTCAGCGCTCTGTGCCGGCTTGGCTGCGGAGTCTTGCGAAGGATTCTGCCCGGCACTGCAGGCGACCAGCGACAGCACTATGCTGCCGGCGAGGCTGTACGACACGAATTGGCAACGGCTGCCCATGATGGTTCTCCTAGATCGAAAGAGCGCTTCGATCCAGTAGACGCAGGCCGCCGCCGATTCGGGTTAATGCGGTGCGATCTGCCTCAGCTCGCCTCGTGGCACAGCTGGGTTGCCAGCATGCCGAGGGTCATCACCGCGCGCTCGGCCTCGCGATTCCACGGAATGCCGCAGTTGATGCGCACACAGTGGTTGAACTGCTCGGTATTGCTGAAGATCAGCCCCGGCGCGATGCTGATGCCCTGCTGCAGCGCACTGATGTGCAGGTCCTTGGTATTGACCCGCGCCGGCAGACTCACCCAGAGGATGAAGCCGCCATTGGGCCGGGTGATCTGCGTGCCTTCGGGAAAGTACTGCTGAATGGCCAGTTGGAAGGCGCTGAGGTTCTTGCGGTACTCCTGGCGGATATGCCGCAGATGGCGATCGTAACCGCCGTTCTCCAGATACGCGGCCACCGCCATCTGGGTGACACTGCACGCCGAATGGGTGGTGAACATCTGCAGGCGCTGCACCTCGTCCTGGTACTTGCCGGCGATGATCCAGCCAATGCGCACGCCGGGCGACAGGGTTTTCGAAAAGCTCGAGCAATACACCACTCGCCCTTCCAGATCGCCGGCCTTGAGCGCCTTGGTGCGGCCCTGCTCGAACATCAGTTCGCCGTAGATATCGTCCTCGACGATCTGGATATCGAAATCGCTGGCCAGGCGCAGCAGCTGCTTCTGTCGGGCTTCAGGAATGGTGCCGCCCAGCGGGTTGCTGAGGCGCGCGGTCAGCACCAGCGCCTTGATCGGCCACTGGCTGGCGGCCAGCTGCAGCGCCTCGACGCTGATCCCGGTGGTCGGGTCGCTGGGGATCTCGATGACCTTGAGGCCCAGCAAATCGGCCAGTTGCAGCAGGCCGTAGTAGGTCGGCGACTCGGTGGCGATCAGATCGCCCGGGCGCGTCAGTACGCGCAGCGCCATCTGCAGGGCATCCACGCAGCCATGGGTGATCACCACCTCGGACGGGTCGACCAGCACGCCGGCATCACGCATGCGAATCGCCACCTGGCGGCGCAGCGGCTCGAAGCCCGGGCTGAACATGTAGCTGAAGGCGCGCGGGCTCTGGAAACGGGTGACCTTGGCGAGCTGCTGGTGCAGTGCACGCACCGGCAAATACTCAACGTGAGGCACTGCCGCGCCGAGCGGGAACACACCCTCGCGGCGGGCCTCGCCAAGCACCTGATTGATGATACTGCTGCGCGTCACCAGACCAGGCCGCTCGACCCGGGCGATCTCCGGGGTTTCGGCGGTCAGCGCAGGCGTCTGATGCACATAGAAACCGGATTGCGGGCGGGCGCGGATCAGCCCGAGGTCTTCGAGATTGGCGTAGGCCTGCAAAACCGTGGCGTGGCTGACACTGAGCTGGGCGCTCATCTTGCGCACCGAGGGCACCCGCTCGCCGGGCTGATAGACGCCGCGGCGGATGTCATCCGCCAGTTGTTGGGCGATACGCTGGTAAAGCAACAGATTGGTCATGGCCATGTGATCCCGCTACTGAACCATAACAGTACTCTATCTAAATGTTTCTGTACCGGTACAGGACTGAAATATCTGGGTCATACAGGGATCACGCTGGCAATAAAAATCGCCGGGATGGATTGTTGACCTAAGCCATAGGCTGGACGCGAGGCGCAGCGGGCCATAAGAACTCCAGGATAAGCGCTTGACCGCGCTTGGGATGGCAGGCCGAAAACAAACCCCACGCGGCTGCCTGCGCAGGGTTTTCAGAGCACCATTCAGCGCTTGGCGCCCAGGCGCCCCTGCTCGTCGGAGAACAGGATCTCAACCCGGCGGTTCTGCGCGCGGCCCTTGGCCGAAGCGTTTTCGGCGACCGGGAAGCTCTCGCCGAAACCCTGTACCTCGATGCGCTTGGCATCGACACCCAGATCGATCAGCGTGTCGGCGACGGTCTGCGCACGCGCCTTGGAGAGCTCCAGGTTTTCCTCGCGCTTGCCGCTGCTGTCGCTGTAACCCTCGATGCGCACAGTGCGCCGCGGGTTGAGCTGGAGAAACTGCACCAGCTTGAGCACGGTACGGTTGGCGCTGCTCTTGAGGCGCGCCTCGCCGGCATCGAACAGCACGTCACCGAGGGTCATCACCAGGCCGCGGTCGGTTTGCGCCGTGGCCAGGTTGACGATCTGCTCTTCCAGCCAGGCATTCTGCTCCTGCACGCTGAGCAGCTTGGCTTCGCGCAAGGCCAGCTGCAGGCGCTGACGATCCAGCTCCAGGCGCGCCGCGCGTTCCTGATCCAGCGCGAGCTTGGCGTGTTCGCGGGCGATCTCGCTGTAGCGCTGGCTCAGGTAGGCATAGTGGGCAACGTCATCGGCGCTGCCCCAGTAGTCGGCCAGGCGTTCGGCACGGCCCAGGGATTCGCCAGCGCGAATCACGTCCTTGGGCGCACTGCGCAGCACCTGCGGATCTTCCTTCACGGATTGAAAGCTGGTGCGAGCAGCCTCGAGCTCAGCCCGTTGCTCATCGCCGAGCCCGGCGCATCCCGCCAGAGTCAGGCCCATCAGCGCCAGCGCGCCACCACGCAGCAGGCTCATGGCATGGCTCCCAGCTGGTCACGCAGACGCCCGATGCGGCGATTGAGTTCGGTCAACTCGGCCTGGCTGCGCAGCGTCAACACCCGGGCCTCGGCCAGGCGCGCGTCCAGTTCGGCCTGTTCGGCCTGCACCCGGGCCGTACGGTAGGCGCCCGCGGCCATGGCAGCCTGAGCCTTGGCGAGTTTTTCTTCAGCCAGGCTCAATTCGGCCACGGTGTCGCCGGCAGCCACGGTACGTGCCTGCTCGATTTCCTGTTCGGTCAAACGCATCTGCTCGGTCGGCGCGGGATCGCTGGCACAACCCTGGAGCAACAGCAGCGCCAGGGCGGCGCTGGTATATCGATAGATCACGGGTACGTCCTACTGATTCGGAACACTGGCGGCCGGTGCGGGCTGTTGCTCCTTCCAGCGCTGCAAGTTGCGCTGCAGAAGGGTTTGCGGCATGCCGGCGGCGGTGAATTCTGTCATTTTTTTGGCCAGCTGTCCGCGCAGCCAGGCATCGTTGCAGGCCGAGTTGTGCGACAGCGCCAAGTGCAGGCCTTCGCTGGACACCGGCGGGTCGAGCACCTGCAGATCGTCCTGCAGGCCCAGCGTCGAGGCCAGCGCCTGGCCGGGGTAGCGCTCGTAGATCACGTAGTCGGTGCGTTCGAGCATCAGCTTCTGGAACGCCTGGGTGAGGCTGGAAACGCCTTCCAGGGTGAGGTTGTCACGGGCGTAGGCATCGAAGGCCTGGCCGAAGCTGTTGTTGACCAGCGTATCGCCGGTGCGGCCCTGCAGGTCGGCCCAGCTGGCATAGGGAAATTCATGACCCTTGCGCACCCACACCACGCTTGGCGTGGAGAGAAAGGCCGGGTGCACGAAGTCCATGGTTTCCAGACGCGGCACGGTCACAAAGGCGCCAGCGAGCATATCGACGCGCCCGGTGCGCACTTCTTCCTGCGCCCTCGACCAGGGCCCGGCGTAGATCACGTCGATGCCGACGCCAAGATCGGTGGCCACCGCCTTGAGCAGATCGACCGTGGCGCCGATCAGCTTGTCCGGGTGCTGCGGGTCACGCCAGAGATAAGGCGGATACTCGGGATTGCCCGTGGCGACCAGCCGCTCGCACTTACCGGCGGCCTGCGCACCGCCCGCCAGCAACATGGCGGCGCACGCCCAAAGCCCAACCCAGCTCAACCCTCGCTCACCCATTGGCATACTCTCGATTGCGATACGACCGGCGACCACCGGCCAGAGATTCGTGACATGCTAGCTCATACGATCTCGATAATCAGCGATAAGACGCCGCATGAAGAAATTGATCCTCGCCGTAATCCTAATCCTGGCCGCCGCCGGCGCCGTTCTGTACCTGTCGCCGGCGGCGCAGCTGACGGTCTACCAGGGCGTCGAACAGTGGCGCGCCGGGCTGCACGAGCGCAGCGTCAGCGTGAACGACCTCAAGGTCAGCTATTACGAAGGCGGCCCCCAAGGCGCCGACACCGTACTGCTCGTTCACGGCTTCGGTGCCGACAAGAGCACCTGGCTGTGGTTCGCCCGGGAGCTGACCGAGCGCTATCACGTCATCGCCGTGGACCTGCCCGGCTTCGGCGACAGCGACCGCCCCAACGGCAGCTATGACGTCGGCACTCAGACTGAGCGCCTCACCGCCTTCGTCGACGCCCTGGGTATCCGCCGCCTGCACCTGGCCGGCCACTCCATGGGCGGGCATATCGCCGCACTGTACGCGGCCCGCTACCCCGATCAGGTGAGCAGCCTGGCGCTGATCGCCAACGCGGGGGTCACCGCGCCGCGACGCAGCCCGTTCTTCCAGCGCCTCGAGGAACAGGGTGACAATCCGTTGCTGGTGGACAGCGAGCCCCAATTCGACGAGTTGCTCGATTGGTTGTTCGTCGCCCCGCCGCAGTTTCCCGAGCGTCTGCATCAGTACCTGGCGCAGCGCGCGGTGGCGGACAGCGCGCACCAGAGGGAGGTGTTCGAGCACCTGCTTGATCGTTATGTGCCGCTGGAGCCGGAGCTGCCGAGAATCCAGGCTCCTACCCTGCTGCTGTGGGGCGATCAGGATCGCATCCTCGACGTGTCCAGCATCGAGATCATGCAGCCGCTGCTCAAGGATGTGAGCGTGGTGATCATCAAGGGCTGCGGTCACGCGCCGATTCTAGAGCGCCCCGAGGAAAGCGCTGCCGACTACCTGAAGTTCATCGATCAGGCCAGCCGGCAGACGGCCGAAGCTCGTAAGGCGGCCCCAAGGCAGTAGCGCTCTGGCAGCCAATAAAAAACCCGCTCGATGAGCGGGTTTTTCGTTGCGGGAAAGCGTGGTCAGACCAGCTTTTCCAGCTCCGGTACGGCTTCGAACAGGTCGGCTACCAGGCCATAGTCGGCGACCTGGAAGATCGGCGCTTCTTCGTCCTTGTTGATCGCGACGATCACCTTGGAGTCCTTCATGCCCGCCAGGTGCTGGATGGCGCCGCTGATGCCGACTGCGATGTACAGCTGCGGCGCGACGATCTTGCCGGTCTGGCCGACCTGCATGTCGTTCGGCACGAAGCCGGCGTCAACGGCTGCACGGGAAGCCCCCACTGCCGCGCCGAGCTTGTCGGCCAGGGTGTACAGGTGCTTGAAGTTGTCGCCGTTCTGCATGCCACGACCGCCGGAAACCACGATCTTGGCGGCGGTCAGCTCCGGACGGTCGGACTTGGCCAGCTCTTCATCGACGAACGCCGACTTGCCAGCGTCGCCACCTGCCGAAACGTTCTCGATGGCAGCGGAGCCGCCTTCAGCCGCCACGGCGTCGAAGCCGGTGGCACGCACGGTGATGACTTTCACGGCAGCCGACGACTGCACGGTAGCGATGGCGTTACCGGCATAGATCGGGCGCTTGAAGGTGTCCGGGCTTTCCACGGAAACGATCTCGGAGATCTGGTCGACGTCCAGCTGCGCAGCGACGCGCGGCAGGATGTTCTTGCCATTGCTGGTGGCGGCAGCCAGCACGTGGCTATAGCTCTTGCCAAGCTCGGCAACCAGCGGCGCGACGTTTTCCGGCAGCTGATGAGCGAACGCAGCGTTGTCGGCGACCAGCACCTTGGCCACGCCAGCGATCTTGGCTGCAGCTTCGGCAACGGCGCCAACGCCCTGGCCGGCGACCAGCACGTGGATGTCGCCACCGATCTTCTGGGCAGCGGCAACGGTGTTCAGGGTGGCAGGTGCCAGCGCGGAATTGGTGTTTTCAGCGATTACCAGGATAGTCATTAGATCACCTTCGCTTCGGTTTTCAGTTTCTCGACCAGTTCGGCGACCGACTTGACCTTGATACCGGCACCACGTGCCGCAGGCGCCTCGACCTTGATGGTCTTGACGGTGGACGCAGTGGAAACGCCCAGCGCGTCAGGCGTCAGGGTTTCCAGCGGCTTCTTCTTGGCCTTCATGATGTTCGGCAGCGAGGCGTAGCGCGGCTCGTTCAGGCGCAGGTCGGTGGTGACGATGGCTGGCAGATTCAGGGCAACGGTCTGCAGACCGCCGTCGATCTCACGGGTCACGTTGGCCATGTCGCCATTGATCTCGACCTTGGAGGCGAATGTGCCCTGGGCGTAGCCGGTCAGGGCAGCGAGCATCTGGCCGGTCTGGTTGTTGTCGCTGTCGATGGCTTGCTTGCCGAGAATGACCAGCTGCGGCTGTTCCTTGTCGACCACGGCCTTGAGCAGCTTGGCGACAGCCAGGGAGTTAAGCTCGTCGGCAGACTCGACCAGAATGGCACGATCGGCGCCCAGTGCCAGGGCGGTACGCAGTTGCTCCTGGGCCTGGGTCGGGCCGATGGAAACCACCACGATCTCGCTGGCCACGCCCTTCTCTTTCAGGCGCACGGCTTCTTCAACGGCGATTTCACAGAAAGGGTTCATCGACATCTTGACGTTGGCAAGATCGACGCCACTGTTGTCCGGTTTGACGCGGACCTTGACGTTGTAATCGACCACTCGTTTGACAGCTACAAGAACCTTCATGGATTCCTCGTTACTCTCCGGTGAATAGGAATGTCGCCAGAGGCGAGCATGCGGGTGATGCAGACAAGCAGGACGCGAGCGACCTTCAGCCCAGACGGCGAGCGCAAAACCGCCCGTATCTTGACCGTACGACCTAGCTCGGTCAATACGACTGGCTGCGAGCCATTCGTGTTGTAGCCGGATTCTAGCAGGCCTACAGAAAATTCAAACAAACGTTTGTATTGGCCCTGATCCGGGCTCGCTATATACTGCGCGAGCGTGCCTCGGGAAGGATGCCGGCCCGCCATGAAAATTAGAGAGCCTTGATGAGGAGATAGCCCGTGGAACGCGAATTTATGGAGTTCGACGTCGTCATCGTCGGCGCCGGCCCTGCCGGTCTGTCCGCCGCTTGTCGCCTGAAGCAGAAGGCCGCCGAGGCTGGCCAGGAAATCAGCGTCTGCGTGGTCGAGAAAGGCTCCGAAGTCGGTGCCCACATCCTCTCCGGCGCGGTATTCGAACCGCGCGCCCTGAACGAGCTGTTTCCCGACTGGAAAGAGCTGGGCGCCCCGCTCAACACCCCGGTCAAGGGTGATGACATCTATGTGCTCAAGAATGCCGAAAGCGCCACCAAGGTGCCGGGTTTCTTCGTGCCCAAGACCATGCACAACGAAGGCAACTATATCATCTCGCTGGGCAACCTGTGCCGCTGGCTGGCCCAGCAGGCCGAGAACCTCGGGGTGGAAATCTACCCGGGCTTCGCCGCTCAGGAAGCACTGATCGACGAGAACGGCGTGGTGCGCGGCATCGTCACCGGCGACCTGGGCGTCGACCGTGAAGGCAACCCGAAGGAAGGCTACTACACCCCCGGCATGGAACTGCGCGGCAAGTACACGCTGTTCGCCGAGGGTTGCCGCGGCCACATCGGCAAGCAGCTGATCAAGAAGTACAACCTGGACAGCGAAGCCGACGCCCAGCATTACGGCATCGGCATCAAGGAAATCTGGGACATCGATCCGAGCAAGCACCAGCAGGGCCTGGTAGTGCACACCGCCGGCTGGCCGATGGACATCATGGGCACCGAGAACACCGGCGGCTCCTTCCTCTATCACCTGGAGAACAACCAGGTGGTGGTCGGCCTGATCGTCGACCTGTCCTACGCCAACCCGCACCTGTCGCCGTTCGACGAGTTCCAGCGCCTCAAGCATCACCCGGTGCTCAAGCAGTATCTGGAGGGCGGCAAGCGCGTCGCCTACGGCGCCCGCGCCATCGCCAAGGGCGGCCTCAACTCGCTGCCGAAGATGGTCTTCCCGGGCGGCGCGCTGATCGGCTGCGACCTGGGCACCCTGAACTTCGCCAAGATCAAGGGCAGCCACACCGCCATGAAGTCCGGCATGCTGGCAGCCGAAGCTATCGCCGAAGCCCTGGCCGCCGGCAGCGAAGGCGGCGATGAGCTGCGCAGCTACGTAGACGGCTTCAAGGCCAGCTGGCTCTATGACGAATTGTTCCGCAGCCGCAATTTCGGCGCGGCGATCCACAAATACGGCGCAGTGATTGGCGGCGGCATCAACTGGCTGGATCAGAACGTATTTGGCGGCAAGGCACCCTTCACCCTGCACGACAACAAGCCGGACTACGCCTGCCTCAAGCCGGCGGCCGACTGCAAGAAAATCGACTACCCGAAACCCGATGGCAAGCTCAGCTTCGACAAGCTCAGCTCGGTGTTCCTCTCCAACACCAACCATGAAGAAGAGCAACCTTGTCACCTGAAGCTCACCGACCCGAGCATCCCGATCAACAAGAACCTGCCGCTGTACGACGAACCGGCGCAGCGTTATTGCCCGGCCGGCGTGTACGAAGTGGTGGCCAACGACGATGGCAGCAAGCGCTTCCAGATCAACGCGCAGAACTGCGTGCACTGCAAGACCTGCGACATCAAGGATCCGGCCCAGAACATCACCTGGGTGGCACCGGAAGGGACTGGCGGCCCCAACTACCCCAACATGTAAGTGCGAAAAAGGCTCCTTCGGGAGCCTTTTTATTGGGTGCTACTCCAGCGGGCCGATGGGAAAGAACACTCCGCCGCTCCACACGCCCAGCCAGGGTTGGCCATCGATTTCGCGAGTCTGGGCCAGCTCCACCAGTTGATAGAACACGTTGCGGTGAATCAGTGCTTCCAGGTTGGCGCGCACGTGCACGTAGGGCGAAGGCTCCTGGGTTTGCGCATCCAGCTCGACCCGCAGCGGATGCTCGGCACCTGCCTCGACCTCGTCGCCGACGTTGGTGACGAACTTCAGCACCTGGGTTTCGCCCTGCCCGCTCGCCTGCAGCGACACCGCCACGAAGGGCGCGTCATCGACGGTGATGCCGACTTTCTCCACCGGCGTGACCAGGAAGTAATCATCGCCATCGCGGCGAATGATGGTCGAGAACAGCCGCACCATCGCCGGCCGCCCGATCGGCGTGCCCATGTAGAACCAGGTGCCGTCCCTGGCGATGCGCATGTCGATATCGCCACAGAAATCAGGGTTCCACAGGTGCACCGGCGGCATGCCCTTGCTGCCTGCCGGCGGGATTTGCGCCAGCAAGTTGCCGGCCTTGTCGCCCTCGCTCATGAACACTCCGGGTTACTGACTGAAACCCAGGAGTGTACGCGCATAATCCTCGAGCGGCGCCCGGATCAGGTCTTCGGGTTTGGCGTCGTAGAAAGTCAGGAATCCGCCGCGGCTGCGAATGCGCGCGGTGTCCACTAGAAAACGAGTGTTGGTTTCAATCAGCATCAGTTGCAGCACGCTGCGGTCGGTGCCCAGGCGATCGAACTCCTCCTGATCCTCCCACTCCTCCATCGTACCGATGCGATCGTCTGCATAGGCGAACCGGGTGTAGAGCAGATAGTGGGCGCCGGCGGCACGAGCCTCGCCCAGCGCCTCATCCAGGCCGACCGGCGCGCGGGCGCGGCGAACCATGGGGAAGTACTCCACGAAACCGCGGAACGCCTCCTCGGCAACCACATTGGGCCGCGGATAGGCATGCTTGCCGCTGGGGGTGAATGGCCCCTGGGCGATGTAGATGAACGAATCGGGCTGCAGGCGCCAGGAAGCCGAGCGGCGGATCTTGCTGTAGTCCAGCACGCCAGCATCGCGCAGGTGATAGGTGGCGCCATCGGCCATGTCGCTGACGTTCATGCAGCCGGTCAGGCTCAGCACAAAGGCCAGGACGAACAGGTTACGCATATGAAATCTCCCGACACCGGCGACGGAAAACCGGCGAATGACTGCTACAAGCAGATTTCGCGCCAGGAGATGTGCGCGGCCTGCGGGCCGCGCAATGGCTCAGGAATGCGGCGTTTCGCTGTCGCGCTTGCGCTTGTTGCCCATGCGCACGCCGATGTCCATCAGGAACTGGAAGAAGCCTTCCTGATCCTCGAGCACGTTGCTCCAGAACGGCGAGTGATAGAGCGCCACTGCGCCGTGCACCAGCGCCCAGGCCGCGCAGTAGTGGAAGTACGGCGGCACGTCTTCGAGCTTGCCTTCGGCGATGCGCCCCTTGATCAACTGGGTCAGCCGCTCGAAGTTCGAGGCGCGGATGGCGTGCAACTGCTCGACCAGTTCCGGCACCTGATTGCCCTTGACCACCTTCTCTTCCAGACGATCAAACAGACGGTAGCGCTGCGGGTCGCGCATGCGGAACTCGAAATAGGCCCGCGACAACGCTTCCTTGTCACGGTCGATATCGGACGAGTGCAGCAGCTCGTTCAGATCCCGCTCGTAGTCGAGCATCAGGCGCAGGTAGATTTCCGCCTTCGACTTGAAGTGCTTGTAGATGGTGCCTTTGCCGATGCCCACGGCATCGGCAATCATCTCCACGGTCACGCTGTCCTCACCCTGCTCGAGGAAGAGTTTCAGAGCGATGTCGAGGATCTCCTGCTCGCGGCGGCGAAACTCACGGATCTTGCGGGGTTCTTTCTGCATAGGGAAATGACAAGGTCGGAATTCGAGTCCGCTATTATGCCCAACTAACGCCAAATTGCACGGATCATGCGACATGAATGCCATCATTGACGAGTTTCCCCAGCCGGCCGATCTCTACTACCTGAACCACGCCGCCGTCGCCCCCTGGCCGGCACGCAGCGCACGGGCTGTGGAGCGCTTCGCCCGGGAGAATATCGCCACTGGCGCCCGCGACTACGCGCAATGGCTGGTCACCGAGCGCACCCTGCGCGAACGCCTGGCGCGCCTGCTAAATGCGGCCTCACGCGCCGATATCGCGCTGGTGAAGAACACCTCTGAAGCTCTTTCCTTTGTGGCCTTCGGCTTGGATTGGCGCGAAGGCGACCAGGTGATCATCAGCACAGAGGAGTTCCCCTCCAACCGTATCGTCTGGGAGGCGCTGCGCCCGCGTGGTGTGGAAGTGGTGCAGGTCGATCTGCAGGGCGGCGATGCCGAAGGCGCCCTGCTCGCCGCCTGCACGCTACGCACCCGACTGATGGCGATCAGCGCCGTGCAATACGCTAGCGGCCTGTGCCTGGATCTCGAACGGCTAGGCGCCGGTTGCGAGCAGCGCGGCGTGCTCCTGTGCGTCGATGCCATCCAGCAACTCGGCGCCCTGGCCATGGACGTGCAACGCAGCCGCTGCGCCTTCGCCATGGCCGACGGCCACAAATGGATGCTCGGCCCTGAGGGCCTGGGCGTGTTCTATTGCCGCCAGGATATGCGTGAGCGCCTGGCCCTGCACGAATACGGCTGGCACATGCTGGAAAATGCCGGTGACTATGACCGCGATGACTGGGCGCCAGCGCGCAGCGCCCGGCGCTTCGAGTGCGGCAGCCCGAACATGCTCGGCGCCATGGCCCTGGAAGCCAGCCTGTCGCTGCTCGAGGAAGTGGGCATGCCTCAGGTCGAACGTGCGCTGCATGAGCGGGTGCAATGGTTGCTCGATGGCCTGAACGCGATCCCGGGCGTACGCTTGCTCAGCGCCCAGCAACGCGACCGACGCGCCGGCATCGTCACCTTCACGGCGGACGGCTGGGACAATCGTGAACTGCATGAGCGCCTCAAGGCAGAACAGATCATCTGCGCCCAGCGCGGCGGCGGCATCCGCCTGTCACCGCACTTCTACACCGAGGCGCGGGTGATCGAGCACAGCCTGCAGCGCGTGCGGGCAATCCTCAGCGAATAGGCACTCAGACGCGGCAGGAGTATTCCAAATCCGTTTAAAGCCGGCGTGGACGATGGCTGCGGATGACCAATACTCAATCGTACCGGTGCGGCATATTCCCCCAAGTGTCGCAGCGGCCGAAGTGCCGAGGACCGCGCACTTCGTTTGACTCCTAATGGTCTTGACCCGGATTCCGTCCCGAAGCCGGGTTTTTTTTGTCCTCCATTGCTGGTCAGCACCCCGGCACGAAAGCCTCAGGCGCCGCTGGCCACGCGTGCCAGAGGGAACAGGCGGCGGAAGTTCTCGCCAGTCTGCTGCGCCAGGGTTTCGTAGCTGACGCCGCGCAGGGCTGCCAGATACTCGGCGACATCGCGCACGTACTCCGGCAGGTTCGGCTTGCCACGGTGCGGCACGGGCGCAAGATAGGGTGAATCCGTTTCTACCAGCAGCCGGTCAGCCGGCACCTGGCGGGCGACTTCGCGCAGCGCCTCGGCATTGCGGAACGTAACGATGCCGGACAGCGAAATGTAGAAGCCGATATCCAGCGCCGCCCTGGCCATTTCCCAGTCCTCGGTGAAACAGTGCAGCACGCCACCCTGGGGCAGCGCGGCTTCGCGCAGCAACTTCAGGGTATCGGCGCGGGCTTCACGGGTATGCACGATGACCGGCTTGCCGGTGATCTGCGCGGCCTGCAGGTGCAGACGAAAGGCTTCCTGCTGCAGTTCGGCTGCTTCGGGCTCGTAGTGGTAGTCCAGGCCAGTCTCACCGATGGCGACTACACCGGGGTGATCCAACTCGGCGAGCAGCCAGTCCAGCGCCGGCGCGCTGCCGGGATCGAGATCCAGCGGGTGGATGCCGACGGAGCAATCGACATCGGCATAGCGCCCTGCCAGCTCGCGCACCGCGGCAGCGTTGTCGGCGCTCACGCCGATGCACAGGAAATGGCGGACGCCACGGGCGCGGGCAGCAGCCAGCGCATCGTCCAGGGAACCGCCATGGGCGGCCAGGTCGAGACGGTCGAGGTGGCAGTGGGAATCGATGAGCATAAATCAGAACCTTGAGCGGCAGGCGGGATGCGGCACGTCACCCGGCAGACCAAGGGGCCTGCCAGCCATGCGCATAAGGGGCCGCTGTTACATCGTATGGGTGGGGCGATCGGACTTGAGGGCGCCAGCCAGGTAGGTCTCGATCTTGTTGCGGGCGGTATTGTCGCCTTCGTTGAACTGCACGCCTACGCCAGCGGCACGGTTGCCCTGGGCGCCTTTCGGGGTGATCCACACCACTTTGCCAGCCACCGGGATCTTCTCCGGCTCGTCCATCAGGTTGAGCAGCATGAACACTTCATCACCGAGCTTGTAGCTCTTGTTGGTGGGAATGAACAGGCCGCCATTCTTGATGAAGGGCATGTAGGCGGCATACAGCACGGACTTGTCCTTGATGGTCAGGGACAGGATGCCGTTACGGGGTCCCAGATTAGGTGGCAAGTTCATGCGTGATTCCTGAAGTCATGACGTGAGCCCGATTCTAGCCCGGTCCAGGCAGGCTTGCCCACTGCACCAGCAAGGCTTCGAGAAGCAGCACACGGTTGAGGTTGGCTTTGCCCAATACTTTCTGGCGCTGCTGCAGCAACCATTCCTGGATGGCCATTACCTTGGCCCGGGACGCTTTCTGCGCCAGGTACTGGACCACCTTGGCCATGTCCGCCGGGCCAAGGCCCTGTTCGTCCTGGGTGAGCTGATAGCGCAGGGTCAGGTGCGCCCAATCGCAGAACCAGTCGAACAACAGCGTCAGCGGCACGTCCTTCCAGCCTTCGGCCAACTGGCTGGCGGAAGCCTGCTGCTTGTGCAGCTTCTTCACGCCGTCGACCACCAGCGCGCGCTGCTCGCGCACGCCCTGCTCCTGCAGCCTGGCAGCCGCCAGCGGCGAGCCCGCCGCCAGGTACAACAGTTCGCGGATTTCCTGCTCGCTGCAAGCAGGCAGGGTTTCGCTCAACCACTGCAGGCTCATCGCCTCGCTGGGCAGTGGGCAAGCCTGTTGCACACAACGGCTCTTGATGGTCGGCAGCAGGCGGCTCGGCTGATGGCTGATCAGCAGCAGCACGGTATCGCCCGACGGCTCCTCGAGGCTTTTCAGCAGCGCGTTGGCCGCGTTGAGGTTCATCGCTTCGGTGGGCTCGAGCAGCACCACCTTGCGCCCGCCGAGCTGGGCGGTCTGCACCACGAAGTTGACCAGCGTACGCACCTGGTCGACCTTGATCGGTTTGTCGGCCTCTTCCGGCTCCAGCACGTAGTTGTCCGGATGGCTGCCGGCGGCCAGCAGGTGGCAAGACTTGCATTGCCCGCAGGCTTGCAGATCTACCGGCGACTTGCACAGCAGCAGGGCCATCAGGCGCTCGGCCAACGCGCGCTTACCAATACCGGCCGGACCATGCAGCAGATAGGCGTGGGCATGCTGGGTGCGCCCGGCCAGTTGCTGCCAGAGCGCGGCCTGCCAGGGGTACACGTCAGCCACGCTGCAGCTCCAGCAGTTGCGGCAGCAACGCATCCAGATCCCGCTGCACCGCTTCGAGGGACTGCGACGCATCGAGAATCCGATAACGCGCCGGCGTCGCTTCGGCACGCTGCAGGTAAGTAGCACGTACTGCTTCGAAGAAGCTGCGGCCTTCCTGCTCGAAGCGGTCCAGTCGACCGCGCGCGGCGGCGCGGGACAGGCCCACCTCCACCGGCAGGTCGAACACCAGGATCAGGTCCGGGCGCAGCGCGCCCTGCACGAATTCTTCCAGCTGGGCGATGCGCGCGACATCCAGGCCGCGGCCACCACCCTGATAGGCGTAGGTGGCATCGGTGAAACGATCACAGAGCACTACCGCCCCACGCTCAAGGGCCGGAACGATGACCTGGGCCAGGTGCTGGGCACGGGCGGCGAATACCAGCAGCAGCTCGGTATCGCTGGCCATGGGCTCGTCACTGGGGGCCAGCAGCAGCTCACGCACCCGCTCGGCCAGTGGCGTGCCGCCCGGCTCGCGGGTCAGCAGCACGTCGATCCCCTGCTCGCGCAAACGCGCCGCCAGATACTCCCGATTGGTGCTCTTGCCGGCGCCCTCGGGGCCTTCCAGGGTGATAAACAAGCCGCTCACTGGGTGTCCTTTTCGCTGGTCTGGGGAATGGGCGCCGGGCTGGAACGGTAGTCCGCGCGACGCTTCAACTGGTACTCGCGCACGGCGCGGTTGTGCTCGTCGAGGGTTTCCGAGAACACATGACTGCCGTCGCCGCGCGCCACGAAATACAGCGTCTTGCCATCGACCGGATGCAGGGCCGCATGGATCGCCTCGCGGCCGACCAGGGAGATCGGCGTCGGCGGCATGCCGTCGATGACGTAGGTGTTGTAAGGCGTCGGCTCGCGCAAATGGGCGCGGGTAATGCGCCCCTGATAGCGCTCGCCGAGGCCGAAGATCACCGTTGGATCGGTCTGCAGACGCATACCGGTAGCCAGGCGCCGCACGAACACGCCGGCGATCTCGCCACGCTCTTCGGGCACACCTGTTTCCTTCTCGATCATCGAGGCCATGATCAGCGCCTCGTAGGGATCCTTGTACGGCAACCCGTCGGCGCGTTTCTCCCACTCTTCGTCGAGCACGACTTGCAGGCGCTTGTGGGCCTGCTTGAGCAGATCCAGATCGCTCATGCCGCGCACGTAGCGGTAGGTGTCGGGAAAAAAGCGTCCTTCGGGGTTCTGGTCAGGCTTGCCGAGCTTGGCCATGATCTCGGCGTCGCTGAGTTCGCTCAGGGTCAGCTGCAGCTTGCCCTGTTTTGCCAACGCTGCACGCACCTGGCGGAAGGTCCAGCCTTCGACCAGCGTCAGGCTGTACTGCACCACTTCACCGCGGCGCCACAGGTCGAGCATGTCGCGTACCCGCAGGTCGGGGGTCAGGCGGTACTCGCCGCTGTGCAGCGGCTGACCCTGCAGGTTGAAGCGCCAGTACAGGCGCAGCCAGAAGGCGCCATCGATCACGCCGTCGGCCTCCAGGCGATTGAGCACGCCACCAGGCGTGGCGCCGGCCGGCACTTCGATCAGACGCTCTTCGCTGAGGGTCAGCGGCTGCTCCAGCGCACGATGCTGCTGCCAGGCGACAAGGCCAAGGGTAAGGCCGGCCAGCACCACGACGATTTCGAGCATCAACAGTAGTTTGCGAATCACGAATCAGCGGTCCAGTAGATGACGGGCAAGGGCCTGCAGTTTACGGGTGAGCGGCCCGACCGACCAGTGACGCGCTTGCAGCTGCCGCACCGGCCACACGCCGTACAGGCTGTTGCAGAGAAAGACTTCATCGGCGCCCAGCAGTTCGTCCAGCTCGATGTCGCGAACCTGGCACTCGATACCCAGCGCACGGGCCTGCTCGAGCAGCTCGGCGCGCATCACCCCGGCCACTCCACAGCGCTGCAGATCGGCCGTCACCAGCGCACCACCTGCGACCAGAAACAGGTTGCTGAACACGCCTTCGATCACCCGCCCGGAAACATCACGCATCAATCCTTCGGCGTGCTCGGCGTCCTGCCACTCGGCACGGGCCAGCACCTGCTCCAGGCGATTGAGGTGCTTGAGGCCGGCGAGCAGCGGCTGCTCGGCCAGTCGTGTGGTGCAGGGATACAGGCACACGCCCTGCTCGGCGTGCTGGGCGGGATAGGCCGGCATTGCGGCGGATTGGAGGATATGTCGCGGCGCGCCGGTCGACGGCGCGTAGCCGCGCTGGCCGTCACCACGGGTGACGATCAGTTTGGCGACGCCCTCACCCAGGTCGGCACAGAAGGCCGTTACTTCGCTGCGCAGTCGCTCGACATCAAGCCCGATGCGCAAACGTTCGCAACCGGCAGTCACGCGCGCCAGATGCCGCTCCAGCAACACCGGCCGGCCGCCGCGCACGGCCATGGTCTCGAACAGGCCGTCACCGTAGGCCAGGCCGCGGTCAGCCAGCGACAGCGACGCCGCTGGCTGACCGTCGACCCAGTGCGGCATCAGTCGGCGTACCGACGAAATACCAGTGAGCCGTTGGTGCCACCGAACCCGAAGGAGTTGGACAGCACCACGTCCATCGGCATCTTGCGCGCTTCATGGGGCACGAAGTCCAGGTCGCAGCCTTCGTCAGGCTGGTCCAGGTTGATGGTCGGCGGCGCGATCTGGTCGCGCAGCGCCAGCACGCTGAAGATCGCCTCCACCGCACCAGCGGCGCCCAGCAGGTGGCCGGTCATGGACTTGGTCGAACTGACCGCCAGCTTGTGCGCGTGCTCGCCGAACACGGTCTTGATCGCCGCCACTTCCGCCTTGTCGCCGGCCGAAGTCGAGGTGCCGTGGGCGTTGATGTACTGCACCGCGGACGGCTCGATACCGGCATCACGCAGGGCGTTGGCCATGCAGCGGGCGGCACCGGCGCCATCTTCGGGTGGCGAGGTCATGTGGAAGGCGTCGCCGCTCATGCCGAAGCCGATCAGCTCGGCGTAGATGGTCGCGCCGCGGGCCTTGGCATGCTCGAGCTCTTCGAGCACCAGAGCGCCAGCGCCGTCGGAGAGCACGAAGCCGTCACGGTCCTTGTCCCACGGACGGCTCGCCCTGGTCGGCTCGTCGTTGCGGGTGGACATCGCACGCGCTGCGCCGAAGCCGCCCAGGCCCAGGCCACAGGCGGCCATCTCGGCGCCACCGGCGATCATCACGTCCGCCTCGCCATAGGCGATGTTGCGCGCGGCCATGCCGATGCAGTGGGTACCGGTGGTGCACGCTGTGGAGATGGCGTAGTTGGGGCCCTGCAGACCCAGGTGGATCGACAGGAAACCGGAAATCATATTGATGATCGAGCCCGGCACGAAGAACGGCGAAATGCGCCGCGGCCCCTGCTCATGCAACGACTTGCAGTTGTTCTCGATGTTGGTCAGGCCGCCGATGCCGGAGCCCATGGCCACACCGATACGGTCACGGTTGGCGTCCGTGACTTCCAGGCCGGAATCGCGGGCGGCCTGGAAGCAGGCGGCCAGGCCGTACTGGATGAACAGGTCGAGCTTGCGCGCCTCTTTGGGCGACAGATAGGGCTCGACATCGAAATTCTTCACCGAGCCGCCGATGCGGGTCGAGAAAGCGGAAAGATCCATGTGTTCGATCAGGCCGATACCGCTGCGGCCGGCCAGAATGCCCTGCCAGCTGCTCGGCACATCGTTACCCAGCGGCGACAGCATGCCCATACCGGTAACCACGACGCGTCTACGCGACACAGCAATCTCCTCTTATCAGGTTTTTCGACGCCACGATGCACCTGGCAAACCGTTGCCCAGGCGTTGATCATCCGGCGATTGGCTCAGGGTAGCCGGTACCCGAGCGAAAAGACGCCCAAAGGGCGCTCTTGAAACTTTTACATCGAACCGTCAAAGAAAAGCCGCACGCCTTTGCAGACGTGCGGCTTTTCCGATTCGGGAAGCGACGAACTGCTTACTGAGCGTGAGCAGTAACGTAGTCGATGGCTTCCTGAACAGTGGTGATCTTCTCGGCTTGTTCGTCCGGGATCTCGGTCTCGAATTCTTCTTCGAGAGCCATCACCAGCTCAACGGTGTCAAGCGAGTCGGCACCCAGGTCTTCAACGAAGGAAGCGCTGTTGGTTACTTCTTCTTCCTTCACGCCCAGTTGCTCGGCAACGATTTTCTTGACGCGTTCTTCGATGGTGCTCACGTGTTATCACTCCTATTGGACAAATCCAGCCAGCTGGTTGTGCCGGCAAGTGTATAGAAAGGGTTTTCAGCTTTTCAAGCTGAAAGCCGCTGGCGCCCACGGAAATACGCCAACGATTCGATCTGCGAACTGACTGCTTTACCACCAGGTTCGCATCGAATCGTCGACGTTCGCCGACGACGCGCCTTTATTCAGCTCATGTACATCCCGCCGTTCACAGGGATAGTAGCCCCTGTGACGTAAGCTGCACCATCGGAGGCAAGGAAAGAAACCACGTTGGCGATCTCCTGCGCCTGCCCCAGACGGCCCAGCGGAATTTGTGTCAGCAGCGCTTCACGCTGTGCTTCAGGCAACTCACGGGTCATGTCGGTATCGATGAACCCCGGTGCCACGGCATTGACCGTGATCGAGCGCGAGCCCACTTCACGGGCCATTGCACGGCCAAAACCTTCGAGGCCGGCCTTGGCCGCTGCGTAGTTCACCTGCCCGGCGTTGCCCATGGCACCCACCACCGAACCGATGTTGATGATACGCCCGAAACGCGCCTTGGTCATGCCGCGCAGCACGGCTTTCGACAGACGATAGAGGCTGTTGAGGTTGGTATCGATCACGTCGTACCACTCTTCGTCCTTCATGCGCAGCATCAGGTTGTCGCGAGTGATACCGGCGTTGTTGACCAGCACCAGTACCTGACCGAAGTCCTTCTGGATCTTCTCCAGGGTCGCCGCGACGGACTCGTCGCTGCTGACGTTGAGCATCAGGCCGGTGCCTTCTATGCCGTTTTCCTTGAGGGTCGCAGCGATGCGCTCGGCACCCGCTTCGGACGTGGCGGTGCCGATGACCACGGCGCCCTGACGCCCCAGCTCCAGGGCGATGGCCTGGCCAATACCACGGCTGGCACCAGTGACCAGTGCAACCTTACCTTGCAGACTCATAGCATTCTCCCTTGTTCAGGACTGTACGTCGGCCAGTGCGGCGCGCGCAGCGGCAAAGCTTTCGGGGGTGTCGAGGTTGTGGGTGTTGACGCCCTTGACACAACGCTTGTTCAGGCCCGACAGCACTTTGCCGGGGCCACATTCGACCAGATCGGTAACGCCCTGCTCGCCCAGGCGAACGATGGACTCGACCCAGCGCACCGGGCTGTACAGCTGAGCCAGCAGGTCGCGCTTGAGGGTATCCAGGTCCGCCACCACGGCCGCGCTGACGTTCTGCACCAGCGGAATCTGCGGCGCCTGCCAGGCGATGGCGTTGACCGCCTCGGCAAAGCGCTCGGCAGCCGGGCGCATCAGCTCGCAGTGCGACGGCACGCTGACCGGCAGTGGCAGCGCGCGCTTGGCGCCACGGGCCTTGCAGGCCTCGACGGCGCGAGCAACGGCAGCAGCGGAGCCGGCAATGACCACCTGCCCCGGTGCGTTGTAGTTCACTGCGCTGACCACATCGCCCTGGGCGGCTTCGGCGCAGGCAGCCTGCACGTCGGCATCCTCCAGACCGATGATCGCTGCCATGCCACCCTGCCCGGCCGGCACGGCCTGCTGCATCAGCTGGCCACGCAGTTCGACCAGCTTGACCGCTTCGGCGAAGCCGACGGCGCCGGAGGCGACCAGCGCGCTGTACTCACCCAGGCTGTGACCAGCGACGAATGCCGGACGCGCGCCACCTTCGGCCAGCCACAGGCGCCACAGGGCGATGGAGGCAGCGAGGATCGCGGGCTGGGTCTTGTCGGTCTGGTTGAGCTGCTCTTCCGGGCCCTGCTGGGTCAGTGCCCACAGGTCATAACCCAGGGCGCTCGAAGCTTCGCCGAAGGTATCGAGGATCAGCGCGTGCTCGGCGCCGTGCCCGGCCAACATGGTCAGCGCTTGCGAGCCCTGACCGGGAAAGACGAATGCGAGGGATGCAGACATGGAACGGTTCCCTTAGTGATCTTCTCGTCGAAAAATTTACGCCCGCCACTCGCGAGCGCTGGAAAACTGACACCTTGGATGGCTGGCCATCCCGAGCGGTCACATATTACGGATCAAGTGCTCGATTCGACCACCCAGTCGCGCCGGTAAATTCTCCTGCACATCGGTCATCGCCCGGCGAATGGCGCTCTTTATACCATCCGGCCCGGCACTGCCGTGGCTCTTCACCACGATGCCCTGCAAGCCCAGAAAACTCGCGCCGTTATGACGTGCCGGCGCCAGCTCGCCACGCAAGCGGCGCAGCAGCGGCAAGGCCAGAAGCCCGGCGATGCGGCCCAGCAGGCTGCCGCGAAACAGCGCCTCGAGCCGCGCCACGATCATGGTCACCAGCCCTTCGCTGGACTTGAGCAACGCATTGCCGACGAAACCATCACACACCAGCACGTCCGCCTCGCCGCCATACAGGCCATCGCCCTCGACGAAGCCGACATAATTGAGGCCGTCGACACCTTCGAGCAGCGCCGCGGCCTGCTTGACCTGCTGATTGCCCTTGGTCTCTTCGCTACCGACGTTCAGCAAACCGACGCGCGGCGCACTGGCGCCCTGCACCTCGGCGGCCAGCGCGCCCATGATCGCGAACTGGCACAGCTGCTCGGCCGTACAGTCGACATTGGCCCCCAAATCCAGCAACAGGCATACGCCCTTGCGATTGGGAATGGCAGCGATCATCGCCGGCCGGTCGATGCCCGGCAGGGTTTTCAGCACATGCCGCGACAACGCCATCAGCGCACCGGTATTGCCAGCACTCACGCAGGCATGGGCCCGTCCGTCACGCACCGTTTCCAGCGCCAGACGCATGGAAGACTCCGGCTTGCCGCGCAGAGCCTGACTGGGGCGTTCGCCCATCTCGACAATTTGCGGCGCATGCTCGACGCGCAGGCGCGAGCGATCCACACCGGGGATACCAGCGAGCAGTTCTTCAATCAGGGGAGCTTGGCCAACGAGGACCAGGTGCAGCGAGGGGAATTCGACCAGACAGGCGACGCTGGCTGGAACAATGCAGTGGGGACCGAAGTCCCCACCCATTGCATCAATCGCGATGATCGGAGCGGACAAGATTTACTCGTCAGCGCCCTTGTCGATCACTTTGCGACCACGGTAAACGCCTTCCGGCGATACGTGGTGGCGCAGGTGAACTTCACCGGTGCTCTTCTCAACGGACAGAGCGTTAGCCTCGAGAGCGTCATGCGAACGACGCATGTCACGGGCGGAACGGGATTTTTTGTTCTGCTGAACAGCCATACTAGTTAACTCCTAAACGTTTGGGTCACGCTTTAACTGTGCCAATACACTGAACGGGTTGGACCGCGTCACCTCGTCCTCGCTCGGCTCGGGCTCATCGAGGCCCGCCGGCTGCTGGCAATCTTTCGGGTCATGCATTGGCACGATGGGCAAGGCGAGCAACAGCTCATCCTCGATCAAGGCCAACAGATCCAGAGGATCTTCACCCATTTCCAGTACGTCATAGCCTTGCGGCACGGACTGGGTATTCGCGCCTTCCTTCACCACAGCGTAATCACACTCGCTGAGGATCGGTAAGGTGACCTGATCCAGACACCGCTGGCAAACCATCTTGACTTCGACCTCAAGCTGGCTGTGGATGACCACAGCGTGGCGCTCGTCACGCTCGAAGCTCAGCTTCGCGCGCACGTTGCCGCCATTATCGGCGAGAGGATCGCAGAGCCTCGACAAATCGGCTAACGGCAATTCACCCTGAAGGGTGGCGCCGCGGTCAGCGAGTTTGCGTGGATCAACGTGAGGTGGAATCGGGCCATTTGACATAGGCGCCGCATTCTATGGATGCAACCGTGCGCTGTCAAAGGAAATTCCGCCTGTCCAGGCCCTGGAGCGACGACTAGAATCGGCGCTCCGTTCCACACGAGGTCAATGCCCATGCCGCCCCTGGTTCTCGCTTCCAGTTCTCCCTATCGCCGCGAGCTGCTGAGCCGCCTGCGCCAGCCATTCGAATGGGCCGCGCCGAGTATCGACGAGTCGCGCCAGGATGGCGAGCCGGCCGACGATCTGGTGCGCCGCCTGGCCCGGGAGAAGGCGGCGGCATTGGCCGAGCGATTCCCCGCTCACCTGATCATCGGCTCCGACCAGGTGGCCGTGCTCGACGGCCAGGTGCTCGGCAAGCCCCACGGCTTCGAGCGCGCCCATGCCCAGCTCAGCGCCGCCAGCGGCAAGCGCGTGACCTTTCTCACCGGCCTGGCCCTGCTCGACAGCAGCAGCGGCGCCTGCCAGGTCGACTGCGTTCCTTATACCGTGCATTTTCGCACACTGGATGCCGAGCAGATCACCCGTTACCTGCAGGCCGAAGAGCCCTACGACTGCGCCGGCAGTTTCAAGGCCGAAGGTCTGGGCATCAGCCTGTTTAGCCGCACCGAAGGCAGCGACGTCAACAGCCTGATCGGCCTGCCGCTGATTCGTCTGGTGGAAATGCTCGATGGGGTCGGGGTGAAGGTGCCCTGAGTTGATAGCTGCTGGTTGATGGGCCGCCGCCCATCCTACGACCTGACTCATCTATTTAATTGTGGGAGCGGGCCATGCCCGCGAATCGGGCGCATGGCGCCCTCCCACATTTGATAGGTCCGCAGGATGGATCGGAGCCAACCCATCAATCAATATATGCATCCCCAACCAACCGCTCCCACAACCCACTGCGCCTTTCGACTCGCCGCCCAATGGCCGCTTCGAAAATACCGGCACGGCTCTCGATCAGACTGAAGCAATCCCGGGCGCGGGTGATGCCGGTGTATACCAGCTCCTTGGTCAGCACCGGATTGAGGGTATCCGGCAGCACCAGGGCGCAATGGGCGAATTCAGAGCCTTGGGATTTGTGCACGGTCATGGCGAACACGGTTTCCACCGCACCCAGGCGGCTGGGCAGGATCGAGCGCAGCTCGCCCGAACCATCGTTGCGCGGGAACACCACGCGCAGCGCCGAGCGCAGCGGCCCGCCCGCCTCCAGCGCCGGCTCGGGCAAACGCAGGGCGATGCCGATATCGCCGTTCATCAGGCCCAGGCCGTAATCGTTACGGGTGACCAATACCGGCCGCCCTTCGTACCAGCCGTGCTCCTGCTCGATCAACCCACGCTGCAGCAGCGCATGGGCGATACGCCCGTTGAGCGCCTCGACGCCCCAGGGCCCCTTGCGCACCGCACACAGCAACTGGAAGCGATCGAAGGCCGCCAGCACCGCGGCCGTCCAGCCGCTCCAGCGCTCCTCGCTGTCGGTCAAGCCTGGGCGCTGCTCATGCAGCACGTTCAGGTAATCGGCATAACCAACCGGACGACCCTCACCGTCGGGCAAGCCATCGAGCAACAAGCGTTCGAAGGCACGATCCTGCTCGCCGGCCAGGCGCAACTGGTGCAGATCCGCCCCGCCACCTGCCAGCACCTCACGGGCCTCCAGGGCCGCTCCGCGATTCACCGCCAAGGCCAGGCGGCCGATCCCCGAGCCCCCGGCGAAGCGCCGGGAATGGCGGAGCATCACGATATGCTGTGACAACGCCTGCTCACTCGGCTGCAGCCCGGCCCCTTCGATATGCTCGCCGGTCTGCTGCGCCAGCCAGGTACGAGTGGCCTCGCTGTAGCCGCCGGCTTCGGCATCGCGGCACAAGTCGCCGAGTACCGCACCGGCCTCCACCGACGCCAGCTGATCCTTGTCGCCGAGCAGGATCAGCCGCGCATGCATCGGCAGCGCGTCGAGCAGGTTGGCCATCATTTCCAGGTCGATCATCGAGGCTTCGTCGACCACCAGCACATCCAGCGGCAGCGGGTTGGCCGCATGGTGACGGAAATGGCGGCTGTCCGGCCGGCTGCCGAGCAGGCGGTGCAGCGTGGTGACGGTATTGGGAATCTGCTCGCGCACCGCCTCGCTGACCGGCAGGGTCGCCACCTGGGCGCCGATGGACTCGGTCAGCCGCGTCGCCGCCTTGCCGGTGGGTGCGGCCAGGCTCAGGCGCAGCGGCGCGCCGCGATCCAGCGCGGCGGCCTGCAGTAGCGCCAGCAGGCGCACCACGGTGGTGGTCTTGCCAGTGCCGGGGCCGCCGGTGATCAGGGTGAAGCGCCCCCGCGCCGCCAGGGCGCAGGCCAGTTTCTGCCAGTCGGTGAGGCGCTGGCCATCGAGCAGCAACGGCTCGGGGAACAACACGCCCAGGCGCTGAGCGAGATCGGCCGGCGCATCACCCGCCGCCTGCAGGCGCTCGCCGATATCCTCGGCGACGCTGCGCTCGTAATCCCAGTAGCGGCGCAGGTACAGGCAGGTGCCGCGCAGCACCAGCGGTGCGACTTCATCCTCGCCATCGTGCAGCAAGGCGCTACCGGCACAGGCTGCCAGCCAGGCGCCCGCGGTCAGGCCGCCCAGCACCTCGGAAGGCAGCAGGCTGACGCCCTCGGCGTCCTCGCCTTCCGGCGGCAGCGACAGCGCCGAATCCGGATCGGCCAGGGTGGTCTGCAGATCGAGGCACACATGGCCCTGGCCCAGTTGATGACTGGCCAGTGCCGCGGCGAGCAGCAGCAACGGCGGTGCCTGGGGGTCCAGCTCGGCGAAGAAATGCGCCAGGGTTCGGTCCAGTTCGCGCAGCCAGCCGCGCTCGCTCCAGGCGGCGAGCAGTTCGAACAGCGTGTCGCGGTTTTCCAGCATCGGCGTCATGCTGGTTCCTCCACCGGCTCGCCGAGAAACAGCGCGTCCAGCCTTTCGATCAGCGCCCGCTGCGGCCGCGCCAGATACTGCCCTGCGCCAGGCGCACGCAGGAACAGGTACAGCGCGCCGCCCACATGAGTGTCGTAGTCATAGTCGGTCAGGCGCAGCCGCAGGTGGCGATGCAGCGCCAGCACGTAGAGCACGTACTGCAGATCGTAGCGGTGGCTGGCCACGGCAGTGTTCATGGCCTCGGCCGTATAGGCCTGTTCGTCGGCGCCCAGCCAGTTGGACTTGTAGTCGACCACGTAGTAACGGCCCTCGTGCTCGAACACCAGGTCGATAAAGCCTTTGAACATGCCATTGAGGGTGTCCGGGCTGAGCACGGGCCGCGCCACGGTCGGCATCTCGAAATGGCGCACCAGCGCATCCAGGCGCAGCACATCGACCCGGCGGGCCTCGAACCAGAACTCCAGCTCCGCCTGGTATTCGCTCAACTGCGCCAGGCTCACCGCGCTTCCATTGCCGAGCGACAGGGGCTGCACCAGCAGGCTCTGCAGCCACAGCCACAGCGGCTCGATCCAGGTTTCCAGGCCGCGCCGCTGGCAACGTCGTGCCAGGTGCTCGCGCAGTACATCAGGTGCCGCCGCCATGGCCGCGAAGCCTTCGGCGGCGGCGATTTCCAGCAGGCCATGGAGGAAAGTGCCGGGGTTGGGCCCGCGGGGAAAGCGATGCAGCCCCTGGGCGGAGACAGGAATCTGCTCCAGCGCCAGGGCCGGATCTTCGTCGTCACTGGCGATCTGCACCGCCGAGCTGTCCGGCGAGACGTCGTCGTGGCGATCCACTGGGTGGCAATCCACCGGGTTGCGATCCGCTACGGCAGCTTCGCCCTCCTCCATACGCAAGGCGCTGTAGGAAGCGATCCACCAGTGTTCGGCGGCGCGCCGTGCCGGGGTACGCCAATGGGGCTCGAAAGCGTCGGCGTCCTGGGCGCGATAGGCCTGGTCGCTGGCTTCGGGTGCAGGCAACGCCACGCAGCGCGGCGGATCGGCCAACGGGCTGAGCCAGTCGATCAATTGCGCGCTCTGCGCCAGGGGCTGGCCAGCGCCGAGCAGGTAACCCAGGGCGCTCTGGTGCAGGCGCGAGGTCTTGGCGGTGCCGATCTTCAGATCGGCGATACCCAACCAGCAGGCGTGCCGCGCTCGGGTCAGCGCCACGTAAAGCAGGCGCAGGTCTTCGCCAAGGCGCTCCCGCTCGGCCTTTTCCAGGCTTTCCTCATCGGGCTTGAGCAGCAAGCGGCGGCGTTCGCCGTCGTGCACCTGCACCGGCTTCTTGTCGTCCAGCGGGCGGAACGAACAGATGAAGGGCAGGAACACCAGCGGGTATTCCAGGCCCTTGGATTTGTGGATGGTCACCACGCGCACCAGGGCATCGTCGCTTTCCAGGCGCAGCACCTGTTCCTCGGCCGCCTGACCGCGCCCGGCCAGGCAGTCGCCCAGATGACGGATCAGCGCCAGCTCGCCGTCCAGCTCGGCAGCGGCCAGCTGCAGCAATTCGGCCAGGTGCAGCAGATTGGTCAGCACCCGCTCGCCATCGGCGCGGCTCATCAGCCGTTGCGGCAGACCGAAATCCTGCAGCAGCTGGCGCAGCATCGGCAGCACGCCCTGGCGCTGCCAACGCTGGCGATAACCACGGAACTGCATGACCCGCGCCTCCCAGAAGCGCTCGTCGAGGTTCAGCTGCTCCAGTTCGGTAAGGCTCAGGCCCAGGGTCGAGCTGGCCAGCGCGGCACGCAGGGGGCGATCCTGATCGGGCTCGGCGCAGGCACGCAGCCACAGCAGCAGATCGTGGGCCTCGACCGTGGCGTACACCGAGTCCTTGTCGGACAGGTACACGCTGCGCACCCCCCGTGCCGCCAGCTCGCCGCGAATCGCCTGGGCTTCCTTGAAATCGCGCACCAGCACGGCAATATCGCTGGGGCGCAGGGCCGTCAGTTCGTTGCCCTTGAGAAAACCGGCGCGCTGCTGCTGCCCGAGCACCAGCAAGCGGACGATTTCGCTCGCCGCGCTGGCGGCCAGAGCGTCCAGATAACGCCCCTTGGCGACAGCTTCCTCGCTGGGCAGGTGCCAGAGGTTGAGCGCCGGCTGCGCCTGGCCCTCCACCGTCCAGACTTCCTTGCGGCCCTGAGCGCCGACCGCGATGAACGGCAGGTCGTCACGCAGCAGAAAGGCGCCCTGCCCGCCTTCACGGGTCTCGGCCCGTTCGAACAAGCCGTTGACCGCCGCGACCATGGCCTCGCTGGAGCGGAAGTTTGTGTCCAGGTTGTAGTGCCGCCCGGCCGTGGCCCGGCGGGCGCGCAAGTAGGTGTGAATGTCCGCACCGCGGAACGAGTAGATGGCCTGCTTGGGGTCGCCGATCATAAACAGGCCACAATCCAATCTATTGGCCTCAACTTGGTAGAGCGTGTCGAAGATGCGGTACTGCAGCGGGTCGGTGTCCTGGAATTCGTCGATCAGCGCCACCGGGAACTGCTGGCGAATCACCTCGGCCAGACGCGGGCCGCTGTCGCCCTGCAGGGCGTCGTCCAGGCGGGTGAGCATGTCGTCGAAGCCCATCTCGGCGCGTTGGCGCTTCTCGCGGTCGAAGCGCTGGCGAATCCACGCGGCGGCGTGGCGCAGTGCAGCCTCGCCCGGTGCCGGCAAGGCGTCGAGCTCGCCCTTGAGCGTGGCCATGGCCTCCAGCGCCGGGTGCGCGGGCGGCGAGCCGACCTTCCAGGCCTCGGCCAGGCCGTCCGGGGTCAGGCGGGTGAAGCCGGTGCCGATATCCAGCACCTCGTCGTCGCCATCGGCCCAGGCGCGCAGCTTGTCGAGCCAGGGTATGTAATAGCGCGCCTGCAGCTTGCGGGCATCGACCTGTTTCTCCGCAGCGGCCTGATCGAGCAGGCCCTGCAGAGCATCGGCCCAGGCGCCCCACGGCTCCTTGAGGGCGTTGAGCGCGCGCTGGCGCTCCTGCAAGGTGGTGTCGAGCAGATCGCCCAACGCCAGAGCAGCGCCGTCGTCCTGCTCGCTCAGCAGCGGGCGGATACGTTGCCCCAGCGTATCCGGCGCGCCCCAGTTCTCCGCTACCCAGTCCAGGGCTAGGCCCTGCAGCGGGTAGCAGTGCTGACGCCAATAGTCGCGCACCACTTCGGCGAGCAGCTCGCTGTGGTCGGTTTCCAGGGTTTGACTGAACAGGCTGCCGCTGTCGAAGGCGTGCTCACGCAACATGCGCTGGCACCAGCCGTGGATGGTCGACACCGCCGCCTCGTCCATCCATTGCGCCGCCAGCTCCAGGCGCCGGGCGCATTCGGGCCATTCGGCCGAGGCGAAGTCAGCCTTGAGGGTGGCCAACAGCGCGTCGCCCTCGGCGTCCCCGCGAAACACCGTGGCCGCTTCCACCAGACGCGCGCGGACGCGGTCCCGCAGCTCGCGAGTGGCGGCATCGGTAAAGGTCACCACGAGGATCTGCGGCGGCAGCAGCGGCTCGCGGAAGGCCGCGTCGCCACCGTGACGGAGGATCAGGCGCAGATAGAGCGCCGAGATGGTGTAGGTCTTGCCGGTGCCGGCACTGGCCTCGATCAGGCGGCTGCCGTGCAGCGGGAAACTGAGCGCCAAGGGGCGTACTGGCTGGCTCATGGCTGATCATCCTTGAGTTCGCTGATCGCCGCCTCGAATAGCGACTGGTAGAGCACGGCGCCCCAGTGTGCGAACTGGCCGTGGCCCAGCAAGGCGTCGAAATCCGGGTACTGACGGGCCAGACTGGCGCTCTGCTGCACTTCGCCGGTGGTGGTGTGGCCGTCGCCTTCGTAGACCTTACGGGCAGCGTCCATCGCCCTTTCCTCATCGCCATCCTTGTCGAGCTGGGCGAACCAGGCCGCGACCGTTCTGATCGCCACCGGCAGCGGCGCCTGCATGCCAGCGGCGTAGCCGTCCAGCCACTGACGCAGCAGGTGTTCGGCATCGGCCTGGCTCAGCGGATCGAAGGCCAGACGCACGTCTTCGGCTACCAGCAGCGTGGTCAGTGGATGGCCACAGGCAGCGGCCGCCACATGGCTGACCCAGGGCCTGAGCAGGCGGTGCCACTTGTAGGAACGGTCCTTGCGCTTCAGCCCGCCAGGCTGCAGCTCCAGCCGTGCCAGGGCGTCGCCGGCCGCGTGCAGATCGCCGAGCCAGTCCTCCAGCGCGAGACCACCATGGGCGAAGCTCAGGCGCAGCGGCGATGGCAAGCGTTCGGGCCAGCGCGCCAGCAGCGCGGCATAGCCCTGCAACTGTGCCGGCAGTGGTTCGAGCAATTGCGCGCGCAGGCGCTCACCAAAACCGGCCACCGGCAGCAGGCCACTGCGCTGGATGCGCCGCGCGGCCCGCTCGAGTGCTGCATCGACAGGCTGGTTTTCCTGCAGGGACAGCGCGGCAGCCTGCAGCAATGCCTGCTGGATCTGGTGGCGCTGCAGGCCATCGAGGGCAAAGGGCTCGGCATCCAGCTCGGCCTGCTCGGCTTCGTCCAGATGCACCTTGAGGCGCGAGGTGAAGAACTGCTTCACCGGGTCACGCAGGAAGCGTTGCAGGGTTTCCAGATTCAGCGCGTCGTCAACCACGTAAGCGCCCAACGGCTGCTCACCGGTCTGCGCCAGCAGTGCGCGGTGGGAAGCGGCCCATTCATGCACGTAACTGAACAGCGGCCCGTCAGCGGAAAAATAGCGTCGGCTGAAGGGCTGCAGCGGGTGCTCGGTGGTCAGGGCATGCAGCAGGTCGCCGCCGCCCGCCAGGCGCCAGGCGCTGGCCAGGTGATCACGCAGTTGACCGATCAGCACCGACGGCGGTCGCTCGGTGTTGTCGCGGATACTGCGTCCGACCCAGCTGATATACAGGCGCTCGCGCACCGCCAGCAGCGCTTCGAGCAGAAGATAGCGGTCATCCTCGCGGCGCGAGCGGTCGCCGGGGCGGTAGTCGCCGCCCATCAGGTCGAAGTCCAGCGGCGCCTGGCTGCGCGGGTAATCGCCGTCGTTCATACCCAGCAGGCAAAGATGACGGAATGGAATGGCGCGCATCGGCATCAGCGTGCAGACGTTCACAGCGCCTGCCAAAAAGCGCTGACTGAGCCCGCCCTGATCCAGCCCACCGAGCCAGGCCTCACGGACCACGGCCAGTGGCAGGGCTTCTTCCAGGCTGGCCGCCTCGCACAGCTCCAGCCAACTCTCCAGGGCATCCTGGGCCTGGTTGCGCAGCACTTCGTCGCGCTCGTCCTGGGGCAGGAAGAAGTCGTCCAGCAGCGCCCGTAGGCGCTCGCCCCAGCTCACTGGCAGCTGGGTTTCGGCGAGGCTGTCGCCATGCAGCTCCAGCGCATCCAGCAGCCGGGTCAGCGGGCCGATCACGGCAGCATCCAGGCCACCGATCTCGTCATAGGGCTCGATGCCCGCCCGTGCGCCGGCACCGCCCACGGCGTAGCCGAGCAGCATGCGGCGCAGGCCGAAGCGCCAGCTGTTCTGCTCCAGCCCGGCGCCCAGGCCGAGGCCTTCGCGCTGTTCGGCATCCAGCCCCCAGCGCACCCCGGCGCCTTCCAGCCAGCGGCGCAGCAGCGGCAATTGGTCATCCGCGATGGCGAAGCGCGCCCGCACCGCCGCAACATCGAGCAGATCGAGAATCTCGCTGACGCTGAAGCGGCTGTCCGGCAGGCGCAGCAGGTGCTCCAGGGCGATCACCAGCGGCTCCTTGCCGCGCAGCCCCTGGTCCGCCAGGGTGAAGGGAATGAAGCGCGGATCGTCACTGGCGAACTGGCCGAACACCGCGCGAATATGCGCGGCGTAGGTATTCACATCCGGCACCATGACGATCACATCACGCGGGCGCAGGGTCGGGTCCGCGCTGAACGCCGCCAGTAGCTGATCGTGCAGCACCTCGACCTCACGCTGGGCACTGTGGGCGACGTGAAAACGCAGCGAGTGATCCTTCTCCGGATCGACCGCCGGCCAGTGGGTACGGCTTTCTTCGACGGGGCGCAGGTCGAGGATGTCGTTGTGCAGTTGGCCCAGCAGCGTGCCCTCGTCCATCGCGCTGAACAGGTCGATGCGCTCGAACTGCTCGCGGTAGCGCTGCGGCTCGTCGTACTGGTCGAGCAGGTTGATGTAGTCGCGGCCCTGCTTGCCCCAGGAGGCCAGCAGCGGCTGGCCGTGTTGGTGCAGCTCCTCGACCTCGAAAAGCCCAAGCTGGCCGACCTGCCCCGTCTGCCCGCCCGCCTTGCGCTTTTGCCGGCGGTACTCGTGGCGCAGCAGGTCCTTGTCTTCGACGATATCGCCCCAGTGGTGCTGGGACGGGTTATGCACGTAGAGCATCACTTGGCTGAAGCGCGCCATGGCCGCCAGCGCCTCGAGCATCTGCGCCGGCAGAGAGGAAATACCGAACACCGTGACCCGGCGCGGCAGGCCGCGGGGCGGCGCATCCATTTCCGCCAGCCTGGCGACGAAACGCGGGTGCACCCCGGCGCGGCTCTGGGACAGATGCTCCTCGCCGACATCGGCCAGCAGCGTGCGCCACAGCAGCGGCTGCCACAGCGCGGTGTCGTCGAGGGGCTTCACGCTGCCGCGGGCGTTGCGCAATTGATCGTGCCCTTCGGCCCAGTCCGTCAGCCAGTCGGCGCGGTACACCTGGTACTGGTCGAACAGGTCGGCCAGGCGCTCGGCCAGCTGGTGACGCTTGCGCAGGTCGGCGTCATCGGCCAGAAAGCGGCGCAGCGGCGCGAAACAGGGCTCGTCGAGCAGGCTCGGCAACAGGCGCATCAGCCGCCAGGTCAGCGGCGCCTTGTCCAGCGGCGACTGCGGGGGAATCGCCTCGCTGCCCAGCACCGTGCGGTAGGCCTGCCACAGAAAGCGCGCCGGCAGGCTCACATCGGTGGCCGCCGCGATGCCACAGCCGTCCTGCTCGGCCAGCGCCAGCTTGAGCCACTGGGCAATGCCATTGCTCTGCACCAGCAGCACCTCGTTCTCCAGCGGGCGCAGCGGATACCGACGCATCCACTCCACCGCCAGAGCGCGTAGCTCCTCGAGGCGGTTGCCATGGATAACAATCAGACCGGGGTTAAGCGCCGACATGCAGAATTCCTGAGAACAGAATCAGACGGCGAATGATGACAGAGCATAGCGACAAGGTGTGACGTGCCGCAGGATTTTAGCGCGCACGAATTGATGTTGGCGCTTAGCCGACATCCTTGCGCGTGGTGCGCTCGTTGCTGATCCGCGCGCGGCGGAAATTCCAGCCGAGAAACAGGCGCGAGGCCAGGTTGTCGCGGCTGTGGGGTTCACCATAGTGCAGCAGCACGGTGGAGCGCAGCGCTTTGGGGTCGCAGGGCTCGTTGGCGTGCAGCGAGCGGTAGCCCCAGAAGAAGTAGGCGTTGCCGGGCACGATCTTGATGGTGACCGGCTTCAGCCAGCCGCGCTTGACCGCGAAGGTGACCAGCTTCTGGGTCAGGGTGTTCTGCATCACGGCCTTCTCCAGAATGTTGAAGTACAGATTGGAGCGGATGTTGCGCAGGTTGGGGAAGAAGATGAAATCGCCGCAGTAGCGGCCCTCGGTGGGCGTGACCAGCGGAATCAACGCCGTCAGTGCCGCCGCGTCGTAATGGAAGTAGTAGGACTCACGCTTGCCGGTCAGCCCCTGCAAACAGCGCAGCGCAGGAAAGATATCAGGTGAGCGTGGCGGCTGGCCGATGCCGCCCTGATAGATCCGCCGGAACAGATCCTTGACCTGAGGCGAGACGCTCATCTGCTCGAAGATGCTGCCCCTCACAGCGTCCAGCCCCTGCAGCGCGAAGTACTCGTGCTCGTGGCGCGCTACTTCTTGGTGAACGTGATTCCGCGCGGCCTGCAACTGCTCGTCGGTGAGAAACCCTTCGATTACGGCGTACCCCTGTTGCTCCATGTCATGGAGCAGGCGCGGTACCACCTGCGGATCGGCTTTGGCGAAGTCGGGCATCGGGCGGCATCCTTAGCTGATGGCGGCAGGCTAATGGCAGGCTCACGCAGAACCTTTTTCGGAGTGACCTGCAGTTGATACAGGTTCTCACTTTGTAGCCTTTTGAATGCAGCTCACACGCTTTAGCGCGCGGTTTCTGACGAATGGGTGCTGGCCAGAGGATGGCCACAGCTCAGTGTTCAGGGCTGCTTCGCCGACCACTGTGTGCGGATATCGCCCTTCTCAAGATTACTCGCGCTATTGCCGAAAGCGTCTTCAGCCTTGAGGTCAGCGCCCTTGCCCGCCAGGGCATCGAGCATTTCAGTGCGCTTGAACAGCGCCGCATACATGGCGGCGGTCTGGCCATTGCCATTGCGCTGGTCCGGGCTGCAGTCGGCGTCGAGCAGGCGTTTGGCGATACGCACTTCGCCTTTGAAGATCGCGCCCATCAGCGCCGTGTTGCCGCGCTTGTCCTGGGCACAAGCGTCCGCACCGGCGCTCAGCAGGCGCTCCACCGCGTCGCGATGGCCGTGGTAGGCCGCAAGGATCAGCGCGGTATAGCCCTTCTCGTCTGCAGTGTTGAGGTCGTAGCCGGCGGCGATGAACTCATCGAGCATCGCCACGTTGCCCTCGCGGGCGGCCTGGAAGTAGTAATCGCGCAACTGTGCCTGAACGCGCTCGGCATCCGGCGCAGAAGTGTCGGCCAGCAGCGGCGCGGCAATGCCCAGCGCCAGAACGAAACAGAAATTACGCAACATGCAATCCTCCCGCGCGGCATTGCGCCGCGTCTGGTCGTGGCGTGCGGCTCGCCCGAGCCGCACGCCATGCAGTGGCAGGCTCAGTCCTGCAGTTTGGCAGCGAGCGCCTTGACGCGCGCCAGGTCGCCCCCTGCCACCTTGGTCAGGCCTTCGCCATACTGCGCATCGGCCTTGTAGAAGAACGACAGCATGATGTGCTTGCTCTCGTCTTCGGCCTCGGCCAGGGCGCCGCCCAGGCTGGCGATCAGGTCGCCCTGCATCTTCTTGTCGTAGGAGCGATACAGCTCGCCGGCCTGCTTGAAGTTCTGCTCGCGCTGGATCTTCTTCTGCTCGGTGGTGCCGCTCAGCGGCAGGTTGCTGTAGCGCGCATGCTCGGTGGCAGGCCGCGGGTTGATGCGGCTGGGCTCGTAGTTCACCTCGGTGGTGGTATGGCCGATATTCGCTGCGCCATCCTGGTTGCCGTTGTTGACCGGCACCTTGGCCTGGTTGATCGGCAGAAAGGCGTGGTTGGCGCCCAGGCGGTACATCTGCGTGTCGGCATAGGAGAACAGTCGGCCCTGCAGCAGGCGATCCTCGGAGGGCTCGATGCCCGGCACCAGGTTGGACGGCGCCATGGCCACCTGTTCGGTTTCCTGGAACACGTTGTCCGGGTTCTTGTTCAAGACCATCTGGCCGATCTTCTTGTAGGGCACGTCCGGCCAGATCTTGGTAGCGTCCAGCGGATCGAAGTCGTACTTGGCCAGGTCAGCCGGTTCGAGCACCTGTATGTACAGATCCCACTTGGGGTAGTCGCCGGCGTTGATCGTGGTGATCAGGTCGCGGCTCATGTGGTTGAAATCCTTGCCCTGGATCTGCTCGGTCTGCTTGGGGTCGTTGTTTTTCACGCCCTGCAGGCTGCGCCACTGGAACTTGACGTAGCGGTACTCGTTCCTGGCGTTGACCAGCTTGTAGGCGTGCACGCTGTTGCCGTTCATTTGCCGGTAGTTGGCCGGCGTGCCCTCGTTGGAATACAGCAGCGTCAGGGTGCGGGTGGCTTCGGGCACGTGACTGAAGAAATCGAACTGGGTACGGTTGCTGCCGTAATTGGTGTTCGGGTCGGGCTTGAAGGCGTGCACCATGTCCGGGAACTTGATGGCATCACGAATGAAGAAGGTCGGGAAGTTGTTGCCGACCAGGTCCCAGTTGCCCTCGCTGGTGTAGAACTTGGTGGCGAACCCGCGCGGGTCACGCAGGGTTTCCGGCGAATGGTTGCCGTGTACCACACTGGAGAAACGCACGAATACAGGGGTGGTGGTGCCCTTGGTGAAGACCTTGGCGCGGGTCAGGTCGGAGATGTCCGCCGTGGCGGTGAACTCCCCATGGGCACCGGTGCCACGGGCATGCACCACGCGCTCGGGGATGCGCTCGCGGTCGAAGCGCTGCAGCTTCTGGATCAGCTGCACGTCCTGCAGCAGGGTCGGGCCGGTGTCGCCTGCGGTCTGTGAATTCTGGTTATCGCCTACCGGTGCACCGTTGTCGCGAGTCAGAGGCGCAGCCTGGGCCGACAGGCTGAACAGCGAAGCGGACAAGGCCGCGGTCATCAAACCAAGGGCGGGCGCCCATGTGGTCGTGGGTTTCATGGGGTAGTCCTCGTCGTTTTTATGAGTACGCGCGTCATGCGCTCGCACCAAATTACGAGAGGCCCTTCGCCTGGCTAAATTGGAAAAAGCCAGCGCCTTGATAGGCGATACTTATTACCTGATAGAGCGCAGGCGTGGTAAGCGAAGCGGCGATCAAGCCGCCGCTTCTGCTCTTTCACCAGCCCTCAGACCCGAAAGTGGCTGACCATCAGCTGCAGCTCATTGCCCAGGCGCGCGAGTTCGACGCTCGAAGCGGCCGTCTCTTCGCTGGCCTCGGCGGTCTGCTCGGAAATGTCGCGCACGTTGACCACGCTGCGGCTGATCTCCTCGGCCACCGCGCCCTGCTGCTCGGCGGCGGCGGCGATCTGCTGGTTCATCGCCTGGATGCTCGACACCTTGCTGGTGATCGCGCCCAGAGCATCGCCGGCACGGCGAGCCAGCGCCACGCTGCTGTCGGTCAGCTCGCGGCTGCCCTGCATGATGGTCGCCACCTGCTGGGTGCCCTGCTGCAGGCCGGCGATCAGCCCTTCGATCTCCTCGGTGGACTTCTGGGTGCGCTGGGCCAGGCCGCGGACCTCGTCCGCCACCACGGCGAACCCACGCCCGGCCTCCCCGGCCCGCGCCGCCTCGATGGCAGCGTTTAGGGCCAGCAGGTTGGTCTGCTCGGCAACGGCCTTGATCACGTCCATCACCCCGCCGATCTTCTTGCTTTCGCTCTGCAGCTCGCCCATGGCGTCGCTGGAACGGCTGACTTCGGCCGCCAGCCTGTCGATCTGGGCGATGGCTTCGGCTACTACGCGATCGCCCTGGGCGGCCTCGTGGTCGGCATCGGATGCCGCTTGCGAGGCATCGGCTGCGCTGCGCGCCACCTCCTGCACGGTGGCGGACATTTCCTGCATGGCGGTGGCCACCTGGTCGGTTTCCACCTTCTGGCTGTTCACGCCGGCGCTGGTCTGCTCGGTGACGGCCGACAACTGCTCGGCAGCGCTGGCGATCTGGGTGACGCCGTCACGAATACTGCCGATCAGATCGCGCAAGGTGCTGCCCATGCGGGCGATGCCCTGTTGCAGCACACCCAGCTCATCGCGGCGGGTGACCTGCAGCGTCTGGGTCAGATCACCACTGGTGATGCGCTCGACCGCCTCCAGAGTTTCCTGCAGCGGGCGGGTGATCTGCCGGGTGATCAGCCAGGCCGCGACGATCCCCACCAGCAGCGCCAACAGCGTGGCGGCGGTCATCATCCGGGTGGCGAAGGCGCTGTCGCTGTCGCGCAGCTTGACCTGCATGGCCAATAGGGCATCGCTGCCCTTGACGATCTCCAGCACCTGCTCGGTCATGGCATCGCGCAACTGCACGCGCTCGGCGACTGCAGTGCGGTAGGTATCCACCAGAGCCCGGTAGCTGCCGACGGCGCTTTCCAGTTGCTGGATCAGGTCGCGGTAGTCGCCATTGAAGGCAGAGGTCAAACTCTCCAGCCCCTGGTCGGTATTCTCGATCTGCTGGCTCAACGCCCGCTCGGTTTGCTCATTGGTATCGGCCGTATAACTCAGCATGCGGTAGCGTAGGGTCTGCAGGTCGTCCTTGGTACGAGCGACGGCCTGGTAGCGCGTCAAACCCGCCGCATCGGCAGCGGCGCCGCGCAGCACCTCCTCCCGGACCTTGTCGACCAGCTCGAGTGCCCGCTCGGCCACCTCGATCATCTCGGCACGGGTCTTGTTGGCGCTGGCGTATACCGCATTGGTCTTGTCGTAGGCCTTCTGGTACTGGTCGATCAGTTCGATTTGCTCATTTATCAGCCGCACGTTTTCCGGGCTGCGAAACTTCGGCCGTATGGCCTGCTGCAGCTGCGAAAGCGTGCGGATATGCTGCTGCACCTTGTCGGCTTCAGTAGCACTGCCGTTGGAGAGCAGATACTGCAAGCGTGCCACCCGCAGATCGGTAAGGGTGTGAGTGAGTTCATTGACATCGGTCATGCGTTCGCTGCGCTCAACCACCTTGCCGAGGCTGGTCCAGCCGACGAAGGCCAGAGCCATGGTCAGGAGCAGTACAAGACCGAAGCCCAGCGCCAGTTTCCGGGTGACACTGATATTGCCAAACCATGTGTTCATCGATTGCTCCAACTGCACATTCAAATAATCAAAACTGAGCGCTTTATTTTTTGGCCAGCCGCACTCCCAGCGCGGTTCGGAACGACTTCCCAGTCGCCATCCTGAAATTTTGCGTGTTCGAGACACAGCCACACGGGCCGCTCGCAACAGCACTATCAAAGTGATATCGCATTGACGTAAGCCGCTTCGCTTGGTTCAGCGTATTTTTTATATGAGGTAGCTAGCTGCTAGCGGACAACCGAAACGCCTGGTTTAAAGGCTGCGAATGGGATTGGTGGCAAGAATCGATCACCGCGCAGTGGCGCTGATCAGTTTGTCGACCCAATCCCCCGCCCGGCGGTCTGAGCCAGAACAGGCCACCGTGTGGAGCAACCGATGAACGCGTTCGATTGGCAGCGCATGCTGCTGGGAGATTTCCCCTGGCTTTTTCTGGGTGAAGTGGCGTTTCGCGCGCTGTTCGCCTTCGTGGTGGTGTTCGTGTTTCTCAAGGTCAGCGGCCGGCGCGGCATTCGCCAGCTGTCGCTGTTCGAGCTGGTGGTCATCCTCACCCTGGGTTCGGCCGCCGGTGACGTGTCGTTCTACGATGACGTGCCGCTGCTGCCGGTGGCCATGGTGTTCGTCACTCTGCTGGTGCTGTATCGCGCCACGGTGACGATGATGCGCCGCAGCGAGCGCATCTCCGACTGGATGGAAGGCAAGCCCGTGACCATCATCAAGGACGGGCTCTACGAGCTGAACAGCCTGGATCACCTGAACATCTCGTCCGACGAATTCTTCATGGAGCTGCGCCAGCAAGGCGTCGAACACCTGGGCCAGGTACGCCTCGGCATTCTGGAAACCGACGGCGACATGAGCCTGTACTTCTTCGCCGCCGACGACGTGAAGCCCGGCCTCTCGGTCCTGCCGGCCGAGCACCGCGCCGAGTACCAGGAGGTGCCCCAGGGCGGCATCTATGCCTGCATACGCTGCGGCCATACCCAGTCGATGACTGGCGGGCAACAGGCCAGTTGCCCGCGCTGCAGCCAGCGCACCTGGTCGCCAGCACTCAGCCACCAACGGCAGCGCTGATCACGGCAGCAGCCCCTCGAGAAAAATCACCTGAACGGATTCGCGTCGCCGCGCCTCTACCTTTTTATCGCGCCGGGAACGAGGCGCTCCAAGAAGAAAAGGCCCGCACCATGACTACATTCCTGATCGGCTCGGCAGTGGTACTCCTGACTCTGTTCGTGATTGGCCTGTACTCCGGCGTCACCATCCTGCACGAGTTGGAATAACCGCATCGCCTGGAAGCAGGCCTGCTTCCAGTTGCCGAAAAATGAAAAGCCCGACCAGCGATGGTCGGGCTTTTTCATGGGCGCTCGGGGCAAGTGCCCCGCGATTTACTGGCCGAACGGCGCGGGTCGACCACTGCCGCTGCCCTTGTTCTGGCAATAGGCAGTAGGCTGCATCATGCCAAAGCTGGCGATGGTGGCCATGCCGCCACTGGCACCGCTGGAAACGGAGCAGTTGTAGTCGCCGGACGCGGTGCGCGCCACGTAGTAGGTCTGCATGGAGTCGTTGCGCACGTTACCAATGCTGCTCACCGGCTCGCCGAGGTTGATCTCGGCCAGGGACTTGAGCTTGTCTTCGGATGGTTTGACGTTGCTGCAGCCCGCGAGGCCAATAAGCAAGGCGCCGAGCAGCGCAAAAGAGGTGACAGGGGAACGCAGTTTCATGGTGTTCTTCCTTGGAATTGTAGTGATACTCCACAACGAACGGGTGCCTCGCCGCACATGCGCAAGGACTTGAAAACGTTGGAGATACCCAGGGACATAGCCCCGCATCAGAGGCACGTCTTTAGTACAGGCGTGCTAATGGCACTGTGAAACCGGCCGCCGCACCGCTGTGTTTCACCCCTTCCCTGTCACCACATTCAACTGTCCATCACCTTGTAATCCTCGGCCTTGAGTGGCTTCACTCCGCCGGCTCGGCTGATGCCGTACAGCACCACACCGACCAGCAACAGCGCGCCGGCACGCAGCCAGGTTTGCGCGCCCTGCTGGCTCATCAGCAGCAGGCACGAGGCCACGCCGAGCACCGGTACCCAGGTCGGCACGCGGAAATGATCCGCCGCGACCTTGTCCCGACGCAGCACCAGCACCGCCAGGTTGGTGCTGATGAACACGAACAGCAATAACAGCACCACGGTCTGCGCCAGGGTGGCCAGGGAGCCGGTCAGCGTCAGCACGATGGCCACCAGCGTGGTCGCCACGATGGCTGCCGCCGGCGTACGCCGCTCGGCCAGCACACCACCCAGCACGCTCGGCAGCAGCCGCTGATGGGCCATGCCATAAGCCAGCCGGCTGGCCATGATCATCGTCAGCAAGGCACCGTTGGCCACGGCGATCAACGCGATAAAGGCGAACAGCTGCGCCGGGATGCCCAGGCCCGAGGCCTTCACCACCTCCAGCAGCGGCGCCGTGGAATGGGCCAACTGTTCCACGGGCATCACCACCGCCGCACCGATGGCCACCGCCATATAAATCGCCCCGGCAATCAGCAAGGCACCAAACAGCGCCCGTGGGTAGGTCTTGCGCACATCACGAATCTCCTCGGCCAGGTTGGCCGAGGTCTCGAAACCCACGAAGGAATAGAACGCCAGCAGCGCCGCACCGAGCACCGCATAGGCCGGGTTGACCCCCGCCTTGAACTCTACCACCCGGCTAAAATCCCCCTCGCCGCCGCGCAGGAACCACGCCGCAGCGACTATCACCAGCAGCAGCCCGGACAGCTCGATGGCGGTCATCACCAGGTTGGCCGACAGCGACTCCTTGATGCCCCGCGCGTTTAGCAGACCGATCACCACCAGAAAAACCAGCGCCGCCACATGGGCGGGAATGTCGACGAACGCCGCCAGGTAATCCCCGGCAAACGCCAGGGACAGCCCCGCCGCGCTGGTCACCGCCGCCGCCAGCATGCAAAAGCCCACCAGAAACGACACCAACGGCGACTTGTACGCCCTGGCCGCAAACACCGCCGAGGCCCCGGCATGGGGGTACTTGGTAACCAGCTCGGCGTACGAGCCCGCCGTGAGCAACGCAAAGCCCAGCGCCACCAGCAACGCCACCCAGACCGCCCCACCCACCTCGCCAGCGATCACCCCCGCCAGCGCATACACCCCGGCGCCCAGCACATCGCCGAGAATGAACAGCGTCAGCATCGAGCCGGTGATGGCGCGCTTCAATGTGGGAGCGGATTGAGTCTTAGGATCGGGCATCGTCACGTCCTGTTTGTCTGTGCAACTACAGCCAAAGCAAGATGCAGCCTGCCTTGCTGGCCACGAGTCGCAGCAAGGCAGAACCACGATTAGAGGGAAATCAGTGGAATTGTGGGAGCGGGCGGGGACGCCTAGTCCATGCCCGCGAAAAATCGCCAGCACACCCCACACTCAAAGAAGGCATCACCAAAGCAACGCAGCTAAATCAGCACCGAGGAAAGATGATTAGCGCTCATCCGTCCGCGCCGTACCATTCTCACGCTCTTTCAACGCATCCTGATCCGAACCCGGATTGCCCGCCGGCGGCGTCCAGTCCACACGATTCTTTTTGGCCTCGGCCTCGTTACTGCCCTGCTTGGGCTCCGACTTGGCCTTCTCCAACCCCGAGCCATGCCCTGCCCCGGTATCCACTTCTTTATCGTTTGAGGACTCGAAGGCGGACTCTGATTCGCTATGTTCGACTACCATGACCACACTCCCGTAACGACGCAGGACATCTGCGCATACAGGTCTGAGAAGCGGCAGATAGAAGGAGTGCGATGGTTGCGACGGGCGGTGCAACCCACTGTCTATGCGAGCAACTAATAGGTATCCCCTCAGGCAAGGGCAAGCTCATGGAGCTCACCAAGGCGGAGATGATGAGCCAGACCGAAAGTTAGAGCTGCTAAGAAAAAAGAGCACGCAGCAATGCGATAAAAACCTGCTCCATCTCTACAACCGCAGCTTCATCCCAATAGAGCTGGGCTACTTTCTAAAAGCCCAACTCAACACCCGAAAACACAGGCAAAAGAGCAAATATCCGAGGAGAAGCACTAGAGTGCCAAGAAACATCATCACTGCCAGCGCTTGCATATCTTTCGAAAACTGAGCTGCGGGAATGTAACAGTCCGTACTAAATCCGAGACAGCCAAAGCTGATTGCGCGGAGGCCGAATGCAAAATACACACAGAACGCTGCGGCCAGAGCGATAAGGAAGCCGCCTACCACGAGCAGTTTTTGCTTCACCTACATTCCCTTCTAGATGAGGAGGCGCGCTGGGAAAAAGTGCGCCACACTAGCAAGAACATCGGCGAAGCGATCCAGAATGCCCTGCGCCTGATCGAGACCCACAACGAACGCCTGCACGGCGTATTCGGCGACGCTCAATGGACCAACAAGGAGCGCCTCAGATGCGTCGATTGGCCCAGTGATGATATGCGCAGCATGCCAGAGATGGGCTTCAAGATCTTTAAGCTGAATTAAAGTCATTTTTACTCAAAAATGGGGCACGTGAAGCACCCAGTCCAAATACGCGTGAGCCTGCGCTGCTCAGCCGAGCCAGCCAGCGTGAGAAAAAATACAGTTTACTGAAGCGGCAGGCAGTGCTGTTGGCAAAATTTGAATCTCCTCGCCCCTCATTCAGGTAAGCGCCTAGCGCCCCAGGCAAGCTCAGAAACCAAAGTTGGGACAAAAAGTGGGGCAAATTTCATAATCGCCAAAACCACTCGCCCATAAAAAAATCCAGCCACCGCTAAGTGGCTGGATTTTCTAGGGTATTTTGGTCGGGACGGAGTGATTCGAACACTCGACCCCTTGCACCCCATGCAAGTGCGCTACCGGGCTGCGCTACGCCCCGACGGGTGTTGCTGGTGCCTTCGGGATTAGCCGAAAGCGGGAGAGACTATAAACTAAGCGTCTGAATTGTGGAAGGTTTTTCTACAAATTCATTTGCGCAGAACGTGGAGTACATCCTCCAGCTCGGCGATCATCTGCTTGATGAGTTGCTTGTACTGGGTGGTGTCGTCCTTGGCTTCTTCGCCGGTGAGGCGCAGGCGTGCGCCACCTATGGTGAAGCCCTGATCGTACAGCAGGGCGCGGATCTGGCGGATCATCAGCACGTCCTGGCGCTGGTAATACCGGCGGTTGCCGCGACGCTTGACCGGGTTGAGCTGTGGAAACTCCTGCTCCCAGTAACGAAGCACGTGCGGTTTGACCGCACAGAGTTCACTGACCTCGCCGATGGTGAAGTACCGCTTGCCGGGTATGACAGGCAGTTCGTCGTTATGACTTGGTTCCAGCATAGGCTTCAACCCTGGCTTTGAGCTTCTGGCCGGGGCGGAAGGTCACGACACGGCGGGCCGTGATCGGGATCTCCTCCCCTGTTTTTGGATTACGACCGGGGCGCTGACGCTTATCGCGCAGATCGAAGTTACCGAAGCCTGAGAGCTTCACCTGTTCATTGAGTTCCAGTGCCTGGCGGATTTCTTCGAAGAAGAGCTCCACCAGTTCCTTGGCTTCTCGTTTGTTCAGGCCCAGCTCATCGTACAGACGTTCGGCCATCTCAGCTTTCGTCAGTGCCCCCATACGCTAGTTCCTTAACGTGGCGTTGAACCTTTGTTCCAGGGAGGTGAGGATGTTTTGCGTGGCGGTGCTCACCTCATCGTCATTTAGAGTGCGCGATGGATGTTGCCAGGTCAAGCCGACCGCCAAGCTTTTTCTAAGCGGATCAATACCTTTACCCTGATAAACATCAAACAACCTGAGGTCGGTGAGCCACTCGCCGGCCTGCTCGCGAATGTCGGCCAGCAGGTTCTGGGCCGGCACGTCACGGTCGACCAGCAATGCCAGGTCGCGACGCACTTCGGGGAAGCGCGACAGTTCCTTGAACGCCGGCATGCGGCCTGCGGTGATTTCGCCCAGCAGCAGCTCGAACAGGAACAGCGGCTGATCCAGGCCGAGGGTCTTGGCCAGCTCCGGGTGGATGGCACCCAGGTAACCAACCAGGCGACCGTCACGCTCGATGCGGGCGGTCTGGCCCGGGTGCAGGGCACTGTGCTCGCCCGGCACGAAAGCGAAGCTGGTGGCATCGCCTGCAGCGGCCAACAGGGCTTCCACGTCGGCCTTGGCGTCGAAGAAGTCGACGCTGTCACGGCCATGGGCCCAGCTTTCCGGCAGGCGGCTACCGGTGATCACGCCGGCGAGCATTGGCTCCTGCTTGAGCTCATCCAGCTGCCCGACGAAGCGCAGGCCGCTTTCGAACAGGCGCACGCGCGACTGCTGGCGGTTGAGGTTGTGCTCCACCGCCTTGACCAGGCCCGGCCACAGCGAAGCGCGCATGGCGGCCATGTCGGCGGAGATCGGGTTGGCCAGGGTCAGCGGCTTGACGCCCGGGCTGAACAGCTCGAACAGCTTGGGATCGATGAAGCTGTAGGTGATCGCTTCCTGGTAACCACGGGCCACCAGCAGACGACGCAACACCGGCAGGTCAGCGACGGCTTCGGCCTTGGTCTGCGGCGCCAGGCGCGCTTGCGGGTAACGCACCGGCAGGCGGTTGTAGCCGTACAGGCGGGCCAGTTCTTCGATCAGGTCGACTTCCAGGCTGATGTCGAAGCGGTGGCTCGGCACCTTGACCTGCCACTGCCCTGCTCCACCTTCGACGCTCAGGCCAAGGGCGCCCAGTAGTTTGACGATCAGCTCGTCGTCGAGCTTGAGGCCGAGCATCTGCTCGACACGCTCGGCACGCAGGCTGATCGGCGTGACGTTCGGCAGTTGTGCCGGGTCGACCACTTCGATGATCGGGCCAGCTTCGCCGCCAACGATCTCCAGCAGCAGCGCGGTGGCGCGCTCCATGGCTTCGCGGGCCAATTGCGAATCCACGCCACGCTCGAAGCGGTGCGAGGAGTCGGTGTGCAGGCCATAGGAACGGGCCTTGCCGGCCACGGCGATGGTGTCGAAAAAGGCGCTTTCCAGGAACAGATCACGGGTGGTGGCGCTGACGCCGCTGTGCTCGCCACCCATAACGCCGGCGATGGCCAGGGCGCGCTGGTGGTCGGCGATCACCAGGGTGTCGGCACGCAGGGTGACTTCCTGGCCGTCGAGCAGCACCAGCTTCTCGCCCTCTTCTGCCATGCGCACGCGAATACCGCCCTGGATCACGTCCAGGTCGAAGGCATGCATCGGCTGGCCGAGTTCGAGCATCACGTAGTTGGTGACGTCGACGGCGGCATCGATGCTGCGCACGTCAGCGCGGCGCAGGCGCTCGACCATCCAGCGCGGGCTCGGCTTGGACAGGTCGACATTGCGCACCACGCGGCCCAGGTAACGCGGGCAGGCCTGCGGGGCCAGCACGTCGACCGGGCGCACTTCATCGTGGGCCGGGGCGACCGCAGCGATTTGCGGGCGGGTGACCGGCGCGTCGTACAGCGCACCGACTTCACGGGCGAGGCCCGCCAGGGACAGGCAGTCGCCGCGGTTGGGGGTCAGGTCGACTTCGATGCTGACGTCGTTGAGCTCGAAGTACTCGCGGATGTCCTGGCCAACCGGCGCGTCGGCCGGCAGTTCCAGCAGACCTTCGTTGTCTTCGCTGATCTGCAGCTCGGAAGCTGAGCAGAGCATGCCGTTGGACTCGACGCCGCGCAGCTTGGCCTTCTTGATCTTGAAGTCGCCGGGCAGTTCGGCGCCGATGGTAGCGAACGGGATCTTCAGGCCGGGGCGCACGTTGGGCGCGCCACACACCACCTGGAAGGTTTCGCTGCCGTTGCTGACCTGGCAAACGCGCAGTTTGTCGGCATCGGGGTGCTGCTCGGTGCTCAGCACCTCACCGACGATCACGCCGCTGAAGGCACCAGCCACTGGGCTGACGCTGTCGACTTCCAGGCCGGCCATGGACAGGCGCGCGACCAGTTCGTCACGGCTTGCCTGGGGGCTCACCCAGCTGCGCAGCCACTGTTCACTGAATTTCATGTTGTCTGTTCTCCTGATCGAATTCGATTACGAAACTGCTGGGGGCTAGCGAAATTGCGCCAGGAACCGCAGGTCGTTATCGAAGAACAGCCGTAAATCGTTGACGCCGTAGCGCAGCATGGCCAGGCGCTCGACGCCCATGCCGAAGGCGAAGCCGGAGTATTTTTCCGGGTCGATGCCGCTCATGCGCAGCACGTTGGGGTGCACCATGCCGCAGCCCATCACTTCCAGCCAGCCGGTCTGCTTGCACACGCGGCAGCCTTTGCCGCTGCACATCACGCACTGCATGTCGACTTCGGCCGAAGGCTCGGTGAACGGGAAGAAGGAAGGACGGAAACGCACGCCCAGGGGCTTCTCGAAGAACACGCGGAGGAATTCCTCGATGGTGCCCTTGAGGTCGGCGAAGCTCACGCCTTCGTCCACGAACAGGCCTTCGACCTGGTGGAACATCGGCGAGTGGGTGATATCGGAATCGCAACGGTACACGCGGCCCGGGCAGACGATACGGATCGGCGGCTGCTGGGCTTCCATGGTGCGTACCTGCACCGGCGAGGTATGGGTGCGCAGCAGCATGTTGGCGTTGAAATAGAAGGTGTCGTGCATGGCACGCGCCGGGTGGTGGCCCGGAATGTTGAGCGCCTCGAAGTTGTGGTAGTCGTTCTCCACTTCGGGGCCTTCGGCGATGCCGTAACCAATGCGGGTAAAGAACTGCTCTACGCGCTCCAGGGTACGGGTAACCGGATGCAGGCCACCGGACGCCTGGCCACGGCCCGGCAGGGTGACATCGATACGTTCGGCGGCGAGCTTGGCACTCAGGGCCGCCGACTCGAGAATCTCTTTACGGCTGTTGAGGGCGTCCTGGACGCGCTCCTTGGCCGAGTTGATCAGCGCGCCCGCCTTGGGGCGTTCTTCGGCAGACAGGTTGCCCAGAGTCTTCATGACCTGGGTCAGCTCGCCTTTCTTGCCCAGATAGTGAACCCGCAGTTGTTCCAGGGCGTTCACATCGTCGGTGTGACTGACAGCCTCGAGCGCTTGCGAGACCAGCACATCCAGATTTTCCATTTACAGACTCCAGATACGAAACAGGGGAAGAGCTTGAAGGCTCTTCCCCTGTCGATGACGTTTAGAGTCGACCTGCGGGTTACGCCTGTCGCCTCTACTGCACCGGGAAACCCGGTGATTGTCGGGGACTTAAGCCAGTACGGCTTTCGCTTTCTCGACAATCGCAGCAAACGCCGCTTTTTCGTTCACTGCCAGATCAGCCAGAACTTTGCGGTCGATTTCGATCGACGCTTTTTTCAGGCCAGCGATCAGACGGCTGTAGGACAGACCGTTGATGCGAGCACCAGCGTTGATACGAGCGATCCACAGAGCGCGGAACTGACGCTTCTTCTGGCGACGGTCACGGTAGGCGTATTGACCCGCCTTGATGACAGCCTGCTTGGCAACACGGAACACACGCGAACGAGCGCCGTAGTAGCCTTTAGCCAGTTTCAGGATTTTTTTGTGACGAGCACGAGCGATAACGCCACGCTTAACACGAGCCATGAGTAATTTCCTCTATCTTGACCGAGATTAACGAACGCGCAGCATGCGCTCGACTTTTGCCTTGTCCGACGGATGCATCAGTTCGCTACCGCGAAGTTGACGCTTACGCTTGGTGGACATCTTGGTCAGGATGTGGCTCTTGAAAGCATGCTTGTGCTTGAAGCCCGCAGCCGTTTTGAGAAAGCGCTTGGCAGCGCCGCTCTTGGTTTTCATCTTTGGCATGTTCGTAACTCCGCATTCAGTTGATATAGATAACCATAAGGCCTGCCGTGCCCTGGAGGTTATTTCTTGCGTTTGGGAGCGATGACCATCATTAGCTGGCGTCCTTCCATCTTAGGATGCTGTTCGACGGTACCGTGTTCGGCGAGGTCGGTTTCGACCCGCTTCAACAGTTCCATACCCAGCTCCTGGTGGGCCATCTCACGACCACGAAATCTCAGAGAGATCTTGGCCTTGTCCCCTTCCATCAGGAAACGTACCAGGTTGCGTAGTTTTACCTGGTAATCCCCTTCTTCCGTCCCTGGACGAAACTTGATTTCCTTGATCTGCTGCTGGTGCTGGTTCTTCTTGGCCGCGGCAGCCTGCTTCTTCTTCTCGAAGAGGTGCTTGCCGTAGTCCATGATCCTGCACACAGGCGGCTGGGCGTCGGCAGAGATTTCTACCAGGTCCAGCTTGGCCTCTTCAGCGATCCTAAGCGCTTCATCAATAGAGACGATGCCAATTTGCTCACCGTCAGCGCCAATTAACCGAACCTCGCGTGCCGAGATATTCTCGTTGATCGGAGCCTTCGGGGCGCCTCGTTTATCTTGTCTCATATCACGCTTAATAATGATTACTCCAATTCTTGGCGACCACGCCGGGAAACCGCTTGCGCGAGCAATTCAGTGAATTGAGCGATGGGCATGGAGCCCAGATCGGCACCCTCACGAGTGCGCACAGCGACAGTTCTTGTCTCGACTTCCCGATCGCCGATTACCAGCAGATAGGGAACCTTGAGCAAAGTATGCTCGCGGATTTTAAAGCCAATCTTCTCGTTCCTCAAGTCCGACTTGGCACGAAATCCGTTTTGATTCAACGTATTTTCGACTTCGAGGGCAAAATCAGCCTGCTTGTCGGTGATGTTCATGATCACCGCCTGGGTCGGGGCCAGCCACGCCGGGAACACGCCGGCATAGTGCTCAATCAGCATGCCGATGAAGCGCTCGAAGGAACCGAGGATGGCGCGGTGCAGCATGACCGGGCGCTTGCGGTTGTTGTCTTCGGCGATATAGCTCGCATCCAGACGCTCCGGCAGGTTCGGGTCGTACTGCAGGGTGCCGCACTGCCAGTTACGACCGAGGCAGTCACGCAGGGTGAACTCGATCTTCGGACCGTAGAACGCGCCCTCACCCGGCTGATATTCCCACTCCAGGCCGGATTCGTTCAGGGCATCGGCCAGAGCGCCTTCGGCGCGATCCCACAACTCTTCGGAACCCACGCGCTTGGCCGGACGGGTCGACAGCTTCATGGCGATATCGCTGAAACCGAAGTCCTTGTAGACATCCAGGGTCAGCTTGATGAAATCGGCCGCTTCCTTCTTCACCTGCTCTTCGGTACAGAAGATGTGGGCGTCGTCCTGAGTGAAGCCACGCACGCGCATGATGCCATGCAGCGCACCGGACGGCTCGTTACGGTGGCAGGCGCCGAACTCGGCCAGGCGCAGCGGCAGGTCACGGTAGGACTTCAGGCCTTGATTGAACACCTGCACGTGGCACGGGCAGTTCATCGGCTTCACCGCGAAGTCGCGACTTTCCGAAGACGTGGTGAACATGTTCTCGGCGTAGTTGGACCAGTGACCCGAACGCTCCCAGAGGATGCGATCGACGACCTGCGGGGTCTTGATCTCCTGGTAGCCATGCTCGCGCTGCACCTGACGCATGTATTGCTCGAGCACCTGATAGACGGTCCAGCCCGCTGGGTGCCAGAACACCATGCCCGGTGCTTCTTCCTGCAGGTGGAACAGGTCGAGTTGCTTGCCGATCTTGCGGTGATCGCGCTTCTCGGCTTCCTCGATGCGCTGGATATAGGCGGCCAGCTGCTTCTTGTCTGCCCACGCGGTGCCGTAGACACGCTGCAGTTGCTCGTTCTTGGCATCGCCACGCCAGTAGGCGCCGGACAGCTTGGTCAGCTTGAATGCCTTGAGGAAGCGGGTGTTGGGCACGTGCGGGCCGCGGCACATGTCCACGTACTCTTCGTGGTAGTACAGGCCCATGGCCTGCTCATCCGGCATGTCGTCGACCAGGCGCAGCTTGTAGTCTTCGCCACGGGACTTGAACACGTCGATGACTTCGGCGCGCGGCGTCACTTTCTTGATGACGTCGTAGTCCTTGTCGATCAGCTCCTTCATGCGCGCTTCGATGGCCGCCACGTCGTCCGGCGTGAAGGGGCGCTCGTAGGCGATGTCGTAATAGAAGCCGTCGTCGATGACCGGGCCGATGACCATGCGCGCAGTCGGATACAACTGCTTGACCGCATGACCGATCAGGTGGGCGCAGGAGTGGCGGATGATCTCGACACCCTCCTGATCCTTCGGCGTGATGATCTGCAGGGTCGCGTCGTTTTCGATCAGGTCGCAGGCGTCGACCAGACGGCCGTCGACCTTGCCGGCAACGGTGGCCTTGGCCAGACCGGCACCAATGGATTGCGCCACCTCGAGTACGGATACTGGGTGATCGAACGAACGCTGACTGCCATCGGGAAGAGTAATGGTGGGCATGGCGCCTCCTCTCCTAGTGGTGACCTCTACCAAAGGCCACATGGGTTGGGATGAGCCAGTAAGCGATCCGGTGGCGTATCTGCCATACAGAGGCAGGGGCCGTGAGGCCAACCGAGAACGAACCGCAGTCACTGGAGGATGTGAAACGGTGGATGCTTTCAGAATCACGCGAGCCTGACAAGGCAAACCGGCCAACTTCGAAAATTCCGAAGCGCCGAGCGAGCCCGCGACGGCAACGCAAAAACGACGAGCAAAAAAAATGGCCGCCGAAGCGACCATTTAAAGAATTTGGTAGGCACAATTGGATTCGAACCAACGACCCCCACCATGTCAAGGTGGTGCTCTAACCAACTGAGCTATGTGCCTGCTGTGGGTGCGCATTCTACGGAGCCGCGAAAAAGAGTCAACACCTTTTTTCGCTAACTGACTAAAAAAACTGAGTTTTTTTGGTTTGACGGGTTTGGCCGCCCTGCCCCAGCGATGCGAGGCTGCCGGAAATTCCTGGGTATCGATTCGCTCGGCCCAGGCTACGGAAGTGCGCATCAGATACGGAGCGGGAGGCGCCTGCCCCATTGCGCTCTATAGTCTGCGGTGTTGATGGGCTGTCGCCCATCCTACGAAATAGCGGTCAGCCTCGCATCTCGGTGCAGCTATCGATGGGCTACGCCCATCCTACGTAAAGCCACGACCCTGTGGGAGCGGGTGGGGACGCCTAGTTCATGCCCGCGATTGTTTTCGCGGGCATGGCCCGCTCCCACACAAGTAGCCACTTCGATTCCAGGGCTCGTTACTAAAGGCCACCTCCAGTATCGCTGCACAAACAAAAACGGCGCTCGATAAGCGCCGTTCCTTTTCTCGCAGATAGCGCTATTGAACCGGACAAGCCACCGGTGCCGCGCACTGCTCACTGGCAGTGCCCTGCTTGCCGATTACACTGAAGCGCTTGTCGTCCGGCTTCAGGCGCTGGGCGCATTGGCGGGCGCTGGCGGCTTCGGTTTTGCAGCCGCGCTCGTCGAGCACCTGTGAGAGGTTGAACCAGCCCGGCGCGAAATCGGCCTGACGATTCACGCTCTCGCGGAACGCCGATTCGGCGCCGCGCAGGTCGCCGCCCGCGTAACGGCTGTTGGCCAGGGCGAACCAGCCTACCGCCTGCTCCGGCCAGCGCTTGGTCGCGGTGCGATAGGCGGATTGGGCGACATCCTTGCGGCCAACCTCTTCCAGGTCAGCCGCGGCTTTCAACCACACGGTCGGCTCGGCGGTGGCCGGCAGATCTTCCGGGTGCATGGTCAGCACTGCCCAACGCTGGCCACGAGCCCAGGTCTTGTCGAAGGCGGCAAAACTGGTGACCCAGCGGCTGGTAGTGCCAGAGCGCAAGGTCAGGGTCTTCTCGCGCTGGTCATAACCAACCAGCACCGCGAAATGCCACTGCGGGTACCAATCGAAGCCCAGATTCTGCAGCACCAGCACAGGGTTGCCGGCAGCCACTTCGGTCAGCAGTGAATCGAGCTTCGGCTTGAGGGGGTAGACGAGCAGATCATGGGCACGCGCCGCGGCGACCATCTCGACCTGCAGGCTGCCTTCACGACCGGGAATGTAAACCTGCTCCTGCAGATAGCCTGGCGTGGTCAGCACACCGCGCTGGTTGAGCATGGTCGCCAGGGCGGCCGGCCCACACTGATAGGCGGTCTGCGGATAGAAGGGAACGCTGGTGAGCTCGACCCGCTCGGGCAAGCGCTGGGTCTCCGGTGACAGTACCGGAGACCTGGCGCATGCGCCGAGCAGGACGATCAGCAGTGAAGCGGAAAGCAGTCTTAGCGATTTATGCATTTCACGAAACTGAAGATGTCGGTGGCGCAGAGCATATCGGTGATGATGAAGATCACCAAGAACAACACGATGATGCCCACGATACCGGCACCTGCCGGAGCTTCGGAGAGTTGCTGGTTGAATTGCGCGAGTTCAGCGCTGGTCAGGTTGTTGATGCGGTTCTCTACCTGATCACGCTCCACACCCATGGCGAGCAGTTTGTCCTTGACCTGCTGATCATCGAGCATCGACAGCAGTTGCTGACGGTCGACCTGCTGTTGTTGCAGGGTCAGCACTTCACCCGTGCCGATCATCGCGGCATTGGCGAGTGGAACCTGGGCGATCATCAGGGCATGGAACACTGCCAGCATGGCAGCCAGACGACGAAAGAACGGGGATTTGGTCATTTTGCTATCTCCTTATCAACCATCATCCTAGACCCATGTGGCACACAGCCGGTTCCGCCTATATCTGCAACGTCTTTGCCCTGCCCTCCAGGCCAATAATCACGGGGTTTCAAGGCGTATGGAGCGCCTCGCTTCCAGGGCCGTATTTCATCAACCCATCGTGCTCAATTCACTGCTCAGGTAATCGAGAAAACAGGTGATGCGCGAGGTCAGCGCCGTGTTGCGGTAGTACACGGCGTGGATCGGTTGGCGCACCTCCAGCGTGTGTTCGGCAAGGATCTCCACCAGGCTGCCACGGCTAAGGTCCAGATGGGTCATGAAGTCCGACAAACAGACAATGCCCACACCCTCCAGCGCCAGCTGCCGCAGCGTCTCGCCGCTGGACGCATTGAGGCTGGGCACGATGGTGAAACTGTCGCCCTGTGCATGGCGCAGCGGCCACTGGTTGAGGCTTTCCGGCTGGGTGAAGCCGAGCAAACTGTGCTGATGCAACGCCTCGACGCTTTCCGGCACGCCGTGCTCTGCCAGGTAGGCCGGGCTGGCCAGCACGCGACGGCGACTACTGCCCAGTGGCCGCGCGTGCAGGGTCGAATCGCGTAGCGGGCCGATACGGATGGCCACGTCGGTGCGCTGCTCGATCAGATCGATGATCTGATCGCTGCTGTGCAATTCCAGCTCGATGTTCGGGTAACGCTCGCGAAAGCCCTTGATCAGCGGCACCACCGCATGCAGCACGAACGGCGCCGCGGCGTTGACGCGCAGTCGCCCGGCTGGCGTTTGCCGGCGCATGCTCATCTGTTCCTCGGCCTCCTCCACACTGGCGATGATGCGCCGTGCCTGAAGCAGAAACGCCTGCCCTTCTTCGGTCAGTTCCAGGCGCCGGGTGGTGCGCTGCAGTAGGGTGACTTCGAGCTTTTCCTCCAATCGGCTGAGGGCGCGGCTGATGCCCGAGGCGGTTTGCCCGAGCTGCTGCGCCGCTGCGCTGATCGAGCCGGCGGCGACCACGGTGCTGAAGGCGAGCAGTTCGTCGAGGGACGTTTTCATGGCGGCATTCGTGACCAGCAAGCAAATATGTTTGCCATGAAACGCGGTTTTTCCGCACAAGTCCATGGCTCAGACTGCCCCCAGAAACGCGAAACCACCCATACGGATCGCGGTCAGCTACAGACAGCCACCCATTAGACAGGAGCGACACATGCAACAGATTCCCGCCCTCGGCCTCGGCACCTATCGCCTCAAGGAACAGCAGGTCATCGACTCGGTCCGCAACGGCCTGGAGCTCGGCTACCGGCATATCGATACCGCGCAGATCTATGGCAATGAAGCCGAGGTCGGCCAGGCCATCGCTGCCGGCGGCGTGCCGCGCAGCGAGCTGTTCGTCACCACCAAGATCTGGATCGACAGCCTGAGCGCCGACAAGCTGATCCCCAGTCTGAAGGAAAGTCTGCGCAAACTGCAGATGGAACAGGTCGACCTGACGCTGATCCACTGGCCCTCGCCGAACGATGAAATCCAGGTCGCCGAATACATGGCAGCCCTTATGGAAGCCAAGGCCGCCGGTCTGACGGCGCAGCTCGGCGTATCGAACTTCACCAACGCACATCTGCAGCAGGCCATGGAAGTGGTCGGCGCCGACCAGATCGCCACCAACCAGGTGGAAATTCATCCCTTCCTGCAGAACCGCAAGGTGGTCGACTTCGCCCGGGAGCACGGCATCCACCTGACGGCCTATATGCCGCTGGCCTACGGCAAGGTAATGACCGACCCAGTGATTCAGGAAATTGCCAGCAAGCATGCCGCCAACCCGGCGCAGGTCGCGCTGGCCTGGGCACTGCAACAGGGCTTCGCGGTAATCCCGTCGTCGACCAAACGCAGCAACCTGGAGAGCAATCTGGGCGCCTTGCAGCTCACCCTCAGCGAGCAGGACATGGCTGCCATTGCCAAACTGGAGCGCGGCGAACGCCTGGCCAATCCGGATTTCGCGCCGCACTGGGATTGAGTGCTCGGTTCAGAGCTGTTCATGATCTCTATGCGCTTGAACTAGTAGCTACAAGGCAGAAGCGGGCATCGATGCAGTACCTGTGGGAGCGGGCCATGCCCGCGATTTTTCGCGCGCATGGCGCGCTCCCACAGTAAATCAGCGAACAGCTGCTTCCGCCACTTAGCTGCAAAATCTGCAACCTGGGCTGAAAGCTTATGAACAGGCCCTCAGAAATCGACCTTTCCCCTACCCGCCTTGATCGCTCCGCGCTTGGCCTTGCCTTCCAGTCGGCGCTTCTTGGAGCCGAGGGTCGGCTTGGTCGGGCGCCGGGCCTTTTCGGTCTTGCCGGCCGAGCGAATCAGTTCGGCCAGTCGCTCCAGGGCATCGGCGCGGTTCTGTTCCTGAGTGCGGTATTGCTGGGCCTTGATGATCACCACGCCGTCGGCGGTGATGCGGCTGTCGCGCAAGGCTAGCAGCCGCTCCTTGTAGAAAGGCGGCAAGGACGAGGCCTGGCTGTCGAAGCGCAGATGCATGGCGCTGGAAACCTTGTTGACGTTCTGCCCGCCCGCGCCCTGGGCGCGAATGGCGGTGAGCTCGATTTCATCGTCTGGCAGATGAACGCTGTTGGAGATGACCAGCATGGGGCGCCTTGTTTCAGGTGGGCGTGCAGGATAGCCCAGGGTAGACGCCAGCATCGCTGAAACCTTTGCTTGAAATTTGCTTCTACGCACGTTGAGGCGCTCAAGTAAGTTAAGCCACCCGCCTCCACCGCCTGCGAGAACACCCATGGATTCGATCACCCAAGCCGTACTTGGCGCCAGCATCCAGGGCGCATTGCTGGGCCGTTGGCAGGGGCGCAAGGCGCTGCTGTATGGCGCCATGCTGGGCACCCTGCCGGATCTGGATGTAGTGATCGACTACGGCGACTCGGTAGCGGCCATGACCTACCACCGCGGCTTCAGCCATTCGCTGTTGGTGCTGACCGGTTTTGCCCTGCTGCTGACCTGGCTGCTGAGACAGTGGCGGCCCAACCCCGGTTACTCGGCACGGCGATTGTTCCTGGCCATCTGGCTGGTGCTGATCACCCATCCGCTTCTCGATGCCTTCACCAGTTACGGCACGCAACTGCTCTGGCCGTTCGCGCCGACACCGGCGGCCTGGTCGAGCATCTTCATCATCGACCCGATCTACAGCCTGCCGCTGCTGGGTGCGGTGATCTACGGGCTGATCGCCGGCTTGAAGGACAAGGCCAACCCGGTGGTCAACTGGGCGCTGGCGTTCTCGACTGTCTATCTCGCCTCGACCCTGGGCGGCAAGTACATGGCCGAGCATCGCGTGGAGCAGGAACTGGCGCGCCAGGGCATCGAAGCCGAGGCCATCTTCAGCTCACCGACGCCCTTCAACACGCTGCTGTGGCGCGTGGTGGCCATCGAGGGCGAGGATTATCACGAAGCGCTGGTCGGCTGGTTCGACAGCGCGCCGCCTGTGCTGGAGCGCATGTCCCGGGGTGCGGCGCTGGGCCAGGCGCTGGAGGATTCGCCCGCCCATCAGCGCCTGAAGTGGTTCACCAATGACGTGCTACGTTACGACCGCATCGGCGACCACCTGGTGGTCACCGACATTCGCCTGGGCATGACCGGCTTTCACCCGTTCCGCTTCGACTTCGCCCATTGGCAGAACGGCGCCTGGCAAGTGCAACCCTATATCGAGCGCTGGCCTTCGGAACGCGGCGACATGCAGCGCCTGGCCCTGCTCTGGCAACGCATCTGGCAGCCGACAACGCCCGTGCCCCTGGCATTGTGGGCCAGCGAGCTGAGCCGTGTTCCGCAAGGTGATGAGGCGTCCGATAGCGAGCTGGCACCAGGGCGCAAAGCCGCCAGCTCCGCGAGTGACAAAGGCGACCCGGCGCTGTAACGGAGCCAGGCTGCGGTAGGCGGGAAATCGGCCCGGGTATCGCAGGCTCAACCCGGGCTAGCACTGCAGCCCGTAACGTCAGTCCAGACCGTAGCCTGGGTGGAGCGAAGCGATACCCGGGAAGCCTTCTTCCGGGCATTCGCGATCTCAGGTCCGGAACTGCCGCACCAGCCCCTGCAACTCGACACCCAGGCGTGCCAGCTCGGCGCTGGAGCTGGCGGTCTGCTGGCTGGCAGTGGCGCTCTGCTCGCCGATATCGCGCACCCGGGTCACGCTCTCGCTGATGGTTTCCGCCACCGCGCTCTGCTGCTCGGCAGCGGCAGCGATCTGCTGGTTCATCTGCTCGATGGTACTCACTGCCTGGGTGATGCGGCCCAGGGCATCGCCCGCCTCGCCGGCCAGGCCCACGGTGCGCTGGGTCAGCGCACGACTGCCTTCCATCTGCGTGGCCGCGCCGTCGGCGAGGCGCTGCAGGTTGGCGATCAGGCTCTCGATTTCCTGGGTCGAATCATGGGTGCGACGGGCCAGAGCGCGCACTTCATCGGCGACTACCGCGAAGCCGCGGCCCTGGTCGCCGGCGCGGGCGGCTTCGATGGCGGCGTTGAGCGCCAGCAGGTTGGTCTGCTCGGCCACCGCGCGAATCACTTCCAGCACGCCACCGATTCGGCCACTTTCCTGATTCAGTTCCTGCATGACTTCAGCGGACTGCTCGACCTCCTGGGCCAGCTTGCCGACCTGCTCGATCGCCTGCTGCACCACCTGATTGCCCTGCTGCGCTTCGCGGTCGGCGTCGGCTGCGGCCAAGGAAGCCTGCTCGGCGTTCTGCGCCACCTCCTGCACGGTGGCAGCCATCTGATGCATGGCGGTGGCGGTCTGTTCGGTTTCCTCTTTCTGGGTCTGTACGCCGGCGCTGGTCTGGGCGGTGATGGCCGATAACTGCTCGGCGGCAGCGGCGATCTGCCCCACGCCGCCGCCGATGCGGCCGACCAGATCACGCAGGCTGCGGGTCATGCCCTGCATGGCTTCGAGCAGTTGGCCGAGTTCGTCGCGGCGGTTCTGCGAAAGATCCTGGCTCAGGTCGCCGCCGGCAATGCGCCGTGCGAACTCCACGGTCTGGCGTAGCGGCGCGACGATGGAACGGCTGATGGTGAAGGCGGCGAACAGGCCGATCAGCACCGCAGCCAGGCCCATGCTGCCAAGCAGCAGGATGGCGTTGCGGCTGTCATCGCTCATGCTCTGTTCTTCGGCATTCTTGGCCTGCTCGGCCAGGGCCAGCACCTGATCGGCCTGCTTGAGCATGGCGGCGTCGCTGGCCAGGCTCTGCTCGTGCACCTGCTGGAAGTTGGTGAATGCCTGCTGGTAACTGGTGAGCGCTGCCAGCGCGGCCTCGATGGCGCGCTTCTGATCATCGTTGAGCCAGACCATCAGGCCGTTGGCCGAGGACTGCAGGTCGTAGCTGACGAAGTTCCAGTCCTCCAGCGCAGACGGCGAGCCGTCGATGATGAACTGGCTTTCGTGGCTGCGCAGCTCGAGCATGCGTTTGCTGAGGTTGGAAGCAGTTTCGGCCAGGGTCAGAGGATCACTGCCGCGCAGCTGGTCGCCGGCCAGGCGCAGTTCGCGCACGGCGTCGTACATGCCCAGCTCGATCATCTCGAACTGGCTGCGTGCCTCCTGGGCGGCCTCGTCCATCTGCTTGCGCGCCTCGTTGGCGCGGGCCTGTTGCTGCACGCTGGCGTCGAACTGCTGCAGATAATCGGCCGTGGCTGCATCCATGGCCTGCAAACGTTCGCGCTCGGCAGGCGTGGCGCTGGCGATCTGTTCGGCCAGGCCGGCGCGCACCTTGGCGAGTTGCTCGCGCATGCGCTGGGCGTCGGCTTCGCTGTGGCTGATCGCGTAGTCGCGTTCCAGACGCCGAGCGCCGAGGATCTGGGCGTCAATGCTCGACAGCGACACCGATTGGGCATGGCCCTGCATCACGGCCTTGACGGCCACAAAACCGGCGGCGGTCACGGCAACGGTCAACAGCAATACCAGGCCAAAACCGACCAGAAGTTTCTTGCCTACGGAAAGGTCGACGAACAGTCGAGTGGCAGAATGCAACATCCAAGCGGCTCCATTTATTGTTGTAAAAAGTGCGGTACGCAGACGCCTCGTGAGCGCGCGACCCTGGCTTCAGGACCCTAATCGGCCGCAAGCGGAAAATCCTGAGGGAAAAAAGCAGATCACTGGCGCCATCAAGTCGCCACTATACCGGCGTACGCAGAGCCGCCGTCCCAACCTGAGACAAATGGTTACAGAACTGTCGAGGTGGTCAGGAATCTGGCACAAATGCCGCCCGCAGCATTGCACTGCGGGCGCGAGGGAATATTGGCCGTTAATTGGCCAGACGGCGCTGGCGAATCTGGTAACAGCCCCAGATGAACAGCAGCCAGAACGGAATGGCGAATACCGAGAGGCGAATACCGGGGATGAACAGCATCACACCGAGGATGAACAGCACGAAGGCCAGGCACAGGTAGTTGGCGAAGGGAAACCAGAAGGCCTTGAACGAAGGCTCCACGCCCTTGGCCTGCATGGCCTTGCGGAACTTGATGTGGGCCAGGCTGATCATCGCCCAGTTGATCACCAGGGCGGCGACCACCAGAGACATCAGCAGCTCCAGCGCGCTCTTGGGCACCAGGTAGTTGACCACCACGCAAATCAGCGTGAACAGCGCCGAGATGGCGATGGCCAGCACCGGTACGCCGCGCTTGTCGACCTTGAGCAACTGCTTCGGCGCGTTGCCCTGCTCGGCCAGGCCGTAGAGCATGCGGCTGTTGCAGTACACGCCGCTGTTGTAGACCGACAGCGCCGCGGTGAGCACCACGAAGTTGAGCAGGTGCGCGGCGGTGTCGCTGCCAATCAGAGAGAAGATCTGCACGAAGGGGCTGCTGCCGTAGGAGTCGCCGCCGGCGGTCAGGGTCGCCACCAGATCGTCCCAGGGGTGCAGCGAGAGCAGCACGGTCAGCGCGCCGATATAGAAGATCAGGATGCGGTAGACCACCTGATTGATGGCCTTGGGAATCACCGTCTTCGGCTGATCGGCCTCGGCCGCGGTGATGCCCACCAGCTCCAGACCGCCAAAGGAGAACATGATGATGGCCATCATCATTACCAGCCCGGAAACCCCGTTGGGGAAGAAGCCGCCGTGGCTCCACAGGTTGCTGACCGTTGCCTGCTCGCCACCGGCGCCGCTGAACAGCAGGTAGCAGCCGAGCAGAATCATGCCCACGATCGCTGCCACCTTGATGATCGAAAACCAGAACTCGGCCTCGCCGAACACCCGCACGTTGGTCAGGTTGATGGCGTTGATCAGCACGAAGAACGCTGCTGCGGTGACCCAGGTGGGGATCTCCGGCCACCAGTACTGCACGTACTTGCCCACTGCCGTCAGTTCAGCCATGCCCACCAGCACGTAGAGCACCCAATAGTTCCAGCCGGACAGGAAACCGGCGAACGGGCCCCAATAGGCATGAGCGAAGTGGCTGAACGAGCCGGCGACCGGCTCCTCGACGATCATCTCGCCAAGTTGGCGCATGATCAGAAAGGCGATAAAACCGCCAATCGCGTAACCGAGGATCATCGACGGGCCGGCCGAAGCCATGACGCCGGCCGAACCCAGAAACAGGCCGGTGCCGATGGCACCGCCCAGGGCGATCAACTGAATGTGGCGGTTCTTCAGGCCGCGCTTGAGCGGGCCGGTCTGGAGCATTTCGCTTGGCATCTGTCACCTGTGGGTGATCGACCGTGACAGGATCGAACCCGCCCGGCTCGTGGCCTGGCGGAGTGGCTGGGGCATTTCTCGCCGTCTACTGCGCGTCGGGCTGAGCCTCCGGCGCGGCATGCCGGAATGCATCAAGGGCCTCACAACGGGCGGCGAGCGCGAGGATGCGTGGATACGCATCGAGGTCACAGTCGAAACGGCGCGCATTGTACACCTGTGGAATCAAACAGGCTTCCAGATAGCCGGGCCGCGTGCCGAGGGAAAATCCATCGCCGTAAATCGCCAGGCCCTGCTCTATCGCTGCCAGGCCAGCGGCCACCCAGTGGCGGTACCAGGCGTTTTTCGCAGCGTCGTCCACGCCCAGCTCGCGGCTCAGGTACTGCAGCACCCGCAGATTGTTGAGTGGATGCACGTCACAGGCGAGATGCAGCGCCAGGGCGCGCACCTGAGCACGGGCGACGGGATCTGCCGGCAGAATCGCCGGCACCGGAAAGATTTCCTCCAGGTATTCGATGATCGCAAGGGACTGGGCGATGCGCACATCGCCGTTCTCCTCGTCCACCAGCAACGGCACAAGGCCCTGGGGATTCAAGGCTTGATACGCCTGGCCATGTTGCTCACCGCCATCGCGCACCAGATGAACCGGCATGTGCTGGTAAGCCAGGCCTTTGAGATTGAGCACAATGCGCACGCGGTAGGCGGCGCTGGAGCGCCAGTAGCCGTAGAGCTTCAACATTGGGAATTCCTAAACATGACTTCGTGGGAGCGGCTTGAGCCGCGATAAGGCTTGAAGACGCCCAGAGCTCGCGGCTGGAACCGCTCCTACGCATCAGCGACGTAGTAGCATTTCACCAGATCGATGCGCACCCTTTTCGCGGAGCCCAAGTCACGATGCAAGCACCCGTCGAAACACGGCTGTGGGAGCGGCTTCAGCCGCGATCAATATCAAAGGCGCTGAAACCTCGCGGCTAAAGCCGCTCCCACGGATCAATGGGCGTCGTAGCGCTCCACCTGCTGGTCGATGGCACCAAAAATGCTCGCCCCGGCGGCATCAAACATCTCGATGCGCACCCGGTCGCCGAACTTGAGAAATGGCGTCTTCGCCTCGCCGTGTTCGATCACTTCGAGCATGCGCTTCTCGGCCAGGCAGCTGGAGCCGGCGCTGCGGTCGTAGTTGGAGACGGTGCCCGAGCCGATGATGGTGCCGCTGCCCAGGGGCCGGGTGCGGGCGGCATGGGCGATCAGGGTCGGAAAGTCGAAGGTCATGTCGGTGCCGGCATCCGGCTGGCCGAACAGCACGCCGTTGATGTGCGACACCAGCGGCCGATGCACACGGCCGTCGCGCCAGCTGTCGCCCAACTCGTCCGGCGTCACCGCCACCGGCGAGAAGCTCGACGACGGCTTGCTCTGGTAGAAGCCGAAACCCTTGCCCAGCTCGCCGGGAATCAGGTTGCGCAACGACACGTCGTTGACCAGCATCAAGAGCTGGATATGCCCGGCCGCCTGGGCCGGCGTAGCGCCCATGGGCACGTCGTCGGTGATCACCGCCAGCTCGGCCTCCAGATCGATGCCCCAGGCTTCGTCACCCATACGAATCGGCGCGTGGGGTGCGATGAAGGTGTCCGAGCCGCCCTGGTACATCAGCGGATCGTGCCAGAAGGATTCCGGTATCTCGGCGCCGCGCGCCTTGCGCACCAACTCCACGTGATTGACGTAGGCACTGCCGTCGGCCCAGTGAAAAGCGCGCGGCAGCGGGCTGTGGCAGGCGCTCTGATCGAAGTCGAAGGCTTGCGCCTCCAACCCGTCGTTGAGGCGCTGGTACACCGCTTCGAGCTGCGGGCGTTTGCTCGCCCAGTCGTCCAGCGCGGCCTGCAGCGTCGGGGCGATCTGCGCCACGCGCACGGCGCGGCTCAGGTCGCGGGAAACCACCACCAAGGCGCCGTCGCGGCCCTGGTTCAGCGATGCCAGTTTCATCAGGACTCCTTGCCTGGCGCGCGCCAGGAATTCACGTATTCGACGACATCCACCGCGGCGGCAGCGTCGGTCACTTCCAAGCCATGGCGAGTGTCGATCATCACCGCCACTTCCTCGGCGAAGGTGGCCGGGTCGGTCTGCGCCTTTTTCAGCGCCTTGGGATGCGGGCCGTGGGGGAAGCCGCACGGGTGCAGGGTGACCATGCCGGCCTCGATGTTGTCGCGACTGAAGAAGTTGCCGCGGTGATAGAACAGCACTTCGTCGTAGTCGTCGTTGTTGTGGAAGAACGGCACCTTGAGCGCGCCGGGGTCGGACTCCACCGGCCGCGGCGTGAAGGTGCAGACCACGAAGCCCTTGGCCACGAAGGTGGTGTGCACCGACGGCGGCAAGTGGTAGCGATGGCTCATCAGCGGGCGGATGTCGCGCCAGTTCACCCGCACCACGGTGTTGTCGCCATGCCAGCCCACCGCATCGAGCGGGTTGTAGGGATAGGTGACGGTACTGATCTGGTTACGCCGCTTGATGCGGATCTGCCAACTGCTCTCGTCCTGCTGGGCCTTGAAGGCGTCGTCGATATGCGGGTGATCGAGCACCGCCGGATCGAAGATCGCCTGACCGCCGAGCAGGCCTTTTTCCGGCAACTGATAGGCACCGTCGGTATTCTCGACCAGCAGGAAATGACTCGGCGCAGTCGGTTCTATACGCCAGGCGGTGCCACGGGGAATCACCAGGTAATCGCCATCGCGGTATTCCAGGTGGCCGAAATCGCAATGCAGGTGCCCGGCGCCGTCGTGGACGAACAGCAGCTCGTCGCCGTCGCTGTTGCGCACCAGGTGGCGCATGGCGCTGGCAGTCTTCCAAACGCGCAAGCGAATGTCGGCGTTATGCAGAGTGAGTGGCGCCTCGAACGGACAATCGTGCTCGCTGGGAATCTTATTGAAGTTGAAGGCGTGGGGGCGCAGCGGCCCCTGCCAGTCGATCCAGCCGGTGGGCGGATGCTTGTGGTGCAGGTGCGTCACGGGGCCGAAGAAGCCCTCGCGGCCCATTTCCCGCTCGTAGGTGTCGGCGGGAAAATCGCAGTGGGCCTGGCGCGAGTGCTCGCCTTCACGCAGGGGAAAGCTGATCCATTTACGGCTCATGGCCTCACTCCTCGCTGATCACACCGCGACGCAGCTGGTCTTCTTCGATGGACTCGAACAGGGCCTTGAAATTGCCCTCGCCAAAGCCCTGGTTACCCTTGCGCTGGATGATCTCGAAGAAGATTGGGCCGATCACCGTGTTGGTGAAGATCTGCAGCAGGATGCCGTCGTCTTGCGGCGCGCCATCGATCAGCAGATTCAGCTCGCGCAGCACGTCCAGCGGCTCGCCGTGGCCCGCCACGCGCTGGTCGACCTTCTCGTAATAGGTGTCCGGGGTGCTCATGAACGACACGCCGTTGGCCTGCAGCTGGCGCACGGTGGCGTAGATGTCGTCGGTGGCCAGGGCGATGTGCTGGATGCCCTCGCCATGGTACTCGCGGATGAATTCCTCGATCTGCGACTTGTCGTCGGCCGACTCGTTGATGGGGATGCGGATCTTGCCGCACGGCGCGGTCATGGCCCGGGACAGCAGGCCGGTGAGCTTGCCCTCGATATCGAAATAGCGGATCTCGCGAAAGCCCGCGATGCGCTCGTAGAAGCCGGACCAGACGTCCATCTGCCCGCGTTTGACGTTATGGGTCAGGTGGTCGATGCATTGCAGGCCCACGGCATTGTCATTGGCCGAGCGGCCTTCGATGAACTCGAAATCGACATCGTAGATGCTGTGCTCACCGTAGCGGTCGACCAGATACAGGAGCGAGCCGCCGATGCCTTCGACGCAGGGGATATTCAGCTCACCGAAGTTGGCGTGGCTGCCGACCAGCGTAGCGCCCTGCTCTTTCACGTAGGCCGCGGCCTGGGCAGCGTTTTTGACCCGGAACGCCATGGCGCAGGCGCTTGGCCCATGCTTTTGCGCGAAGGCATGTACATGCCCGGTCGGGCTGCCGTTGAGCACGAAGTTCACGTCATGCTGCTGGAACAGCCACACCTCTTTGCTACGGTGCTTCGCGGTTTCGGTGAAGCCCATGGCGGTGAACAGCTGGCGCAGCTGTTCGATACCTTCGGGCGTCGGCGCGGTGAATTCGACGAACTCGAAACCGTCGGTGCCAATGGGGTTGTGCTGCTCGATTCTGGACACGGCGTTCATGGGGGTTGTCCTCGTTGTCGTTATGGCTTCATGACAATCGAGGTGCCGCAGGCGAACAAGGCCGCGCAACGCTCCCCAGCCGGGTACTACGCCTAGCGCTGGCAAGGCTTCGCTACATGCCCAAGCAAACAGCCGGCAATCGGGACTTCCAGACTCGTTGAACGGCTGCTTTCGTAAATCTTTTTTTACAAGGCGGTCGATTAACCTGCCGACAGGATGCTGGCGATGCGCAGGCAGATCGTCTAAAACGCTGCCAGAATGACAGCATCCATCAGCGCCATGACAACGAGGCCGCCATGAGCAGTGAAACGCTTAAAGAAGCTGAAAGCCCCGCCGCCTTCGATCTGGCGCCCGCCAGCGACGAGGAGCGCCTGGCCAAGCTGGAAAAGGCCAATCGCTTTAACCGCATCCTGATCTTCGCCCTGGCCATGCTGCTGTTCATCATTCTCTCCAGCCTGGCGACCTCGGCCGTGGTGAAGATGCTGGCCGACGAGCCGCCGCCCTTCGACCCGGAAGCCTTCGCCGCCCTGCAGCATCGTGCCGAGCAGCTGGAGACGGAGTTGAACACGCTCAAGGAAGACCAGAAGCGCCAGGACGCCCTGCTGAAACTGGCCGCCACGCCTCCGCCGCCGCCCCCAGCGGCTGCCGCGCCTGCAGCGCCACCTTCCCAGGACATCGCTGCGCTGAAGCTCATGGGCCGTACCCTGCTCGGCCAGGAGCAGAGTTACCAGCAAAGCCTGGCGGCGCTGAAGAACGGCATGCGCGATCTGGCAGACATGGTGCCCGGCTCGCGCAGCTGGCTGGACGACTACAACCAGGAGATCGACAAGGCGGTCAACGCCAGCCAGCAGCGCGTCAAGGCGATCCAGCAATGGGGCAGCAAGCTGCCGCAGGAGTAGGATTTTCGGGTATCCCGACGTTGGGTGCAGCGATACCCGCTGACCGTCCTGGGTATCGCTTCGCTCAACCGCAGGCTACGAAGGCGGATCAACGCAGATATTGCTGATTAACGCGCCCGACCTAGTGCTGCAAGTTGCCGTAGAGCTTGGCGTACAGCCCGCCTTCGGCGATCAACTGGCGGTGGTCGCCATCTTCGGCGACGCTGCCACCGTCGAATACCAGCACCCGATCAGCCTGCTTCACCGCGCTCAGACGGTGGGCGATGATCAGCGTGGTACGGCCATTGAGGAACTGCGCCAGCGCCTGGTGCAGGGCGTACTCGGTGGCGGCGTCCAGGGCCGAAGTGGCTTCGTCGAGAATCACCACCTTGGGATCGGCCAGCACCATGCGGGCGATGGCCAGGCGCTGGCGTTGGCCGCCGGACAGCCGCACGCCTGAGCGCCCGACAATGGTATCCAGCCCCTGGGGCAGCTGGCGTACGGTCTGCGCCAACTGGGCGATGGTCAGCGCCTGCCAGCAGGCCTCGTCGCTACGCTCACGCCCCATGCACAGATTGGCGCGCACCGTGTCGTTGAACAGCGCCGGGTGCTGCAGCACCACCGCCACGTGCTCGCGAATGGTCGACAAGCCGATCTCCTCCTGGCTGCTGCCGCCAAAGCGAATCACCCCGGCCTGGGGCGTGTACAGGCCTAGCAGCAGCTGCACCAGAGTGCTCTTGCCGCCGCCGCTGGCACCGACGATGGCGACCTTCTCGCCCGGCGCGATGGACATATCCAGCCCGCTCAGCACCGGTTCCTCGCCGTAGGCGAAGCTCAGGTCGCGGATCTCGATACCGACGGTTCCGCGGCCGACGAAGGGATCGGCGCCGCCCACGTAATCCGGCTCGTCGCGGCGGCCGAGCAGCTCGTTGATGCGGGTCAGCGCGCCTCCGGCGGCGTAGAAGGCGTACTGCAGGTTGAGCAACTGCTCCACCGGGCCGATCATGAACCACAGGTAGCTGAACACCGCGAGCATCTGGCCGATGGACAGGTCCGAGAACAGCACGGTAAGCATCGCCGCGGCGCGGAAGATGTCGATGCCGAACTGGAACAACAGGCCGCTGGCACGGTTCGAGGCATCGGTCTTCCATTGCGAGGCCACGGCGTAATCTCGCACTTCCCTGGCGCGCCCGCCGAGGCGGCCGAGAAAATAGCCCTGACGGTTGCCGGCGCGCACTTCCTGGATCGAATCCAGGGTTTCGGTCAGCGCCTGGGTGAAGCGCGAAGTGCTGTCGTTCTCGAGCTTCTTCAGATGTTTGACGCGCTTGCCCAGCTGCACCGTGGCGTAGATCACCAACGGGTTGAACAGCAGGATCAACAGCGCCAGCTTCCAGTGCATCCACACCAGAATCGCCGAGGTGCCGGCCAAGGTCAGCACGCCGACCAGAAAACGGCTGAGGGTTTCGCCGATGAATTTGTCCAGGGTGTCGAGATCGGTGACCAGGTGGGTGGTCACGGTGCCGCCACCGAGGCTTTCGTACTCGGCCAGGGAGATGCGCTTGAGCCGCTCGATCAGGCGGATGCGGATGCGGTAGACGATGTCCTTGGCGAGCCGGGCGAACAGCCGCGCCTGTACCACGTTGAAGATCAGCGCGCCGCCACGCAGCAGGAAGGTCAGCCCCAGCATCAGCAGGATGTAACCCACCGCGCCCTGCCAGGCCGCCGGCAGCAACAGATCCATGATGCGCAGCGCGGAGTTGCCATCGCCGAGCAGCACTTCGTCGACCAACAGCGGCAGCAACAAGGGAATCGGCACGCTGCACAGCGTCGCCAGCACGGCGACCAGGTTGGCGAGGATCAGCGCACGCTTGTGGCGCAGGGCCAGGCGACGGATTTCCGCCCAGCTCAGGCGATCAACCATCGACGGCGTGCTCCAGCCAGCGCGCAAGCAATGGAGACAGCGCATCGAGCGGCTGATAGCCGTTGGTGAGCAGCGCCAGGCGCCCGCCGCTCTCGGCCAGCAAGGTCGGGAAGCCGGCGATGCCGAGATCCTGCACCCAGGTGAAGTCAGCGGCGGTGGCGCGGTGCTGGGCCTCGCTGTCGAAGGCCTCGGCGAACTCGATGCGCGGAATGCCGATTTCTTCGGCCAGTTGCACCAGGGTCGCGGCCAGGGTCACGTCGGCGCCCTGCTGATAGAACGCCCGCTGGATGCGTTGCGCCATCGGCCAGGCGCTCTGCGGGTCGAGATCACGCACGGTGACCACCGCGCGGCAGGCCGCCTCGGTGTCGTAACGCATGCCCAGCGGCAGCCCGGCATCGAAGTTGAACAGCTGGCCGGTGCTGGCGTTGACCGCCTGCCAGTAGCCCAAATAGCGCACCCGCGCCGCCGCGTCGATGGCCACCTGATCACGGCGCAGACCGCCGAGCACCAGTTGCATGGGCACGCCCCGCTCGGCAGCCTGGGCGGCCAGCGCCTCGACCACCGGTGCGAAGCCCCAGCACCAGGAACACATCGGATCCATTACGTAGAGCAGGCGCGCATCCATGGCTCAGGCCTCGTTTTTCTGACGGGGATTGTTGCCCAGAGGATGGGGCTGATTACGCGCTTTCGCCAGTTCGATCTGCCGCTGACGCTCGCGGGCGCCCTCGCGGGTCTTCTCCGGCAGCGAATCCCAGCAATGCGGGCAGCTCACGCCCGGGCTGAAGAATTCCGAGGCACGGTCCTCGACCGATACCGGCGTGCGGCAGGCGTGACACTGGTCGTAGTCACCTTCGGACAGGTCATGGCGCACGGTCACGCGGTTATCGAACACGAAGCAGTCGCCCTGCCACTTGGTCTCCTCCTGCGGCACTTCTTCAAGGTATTTGAGGATACCGCCCTTGAGGTGATAGACCTCCTCGAACCCCTCGGTGAGCATATAGCTGGAGGCCTTCTCGCAGCGGATACCGCCGGTGCAGAACATCGCCACCTTCTTGTGCTTGCTGGGGTCGAAATGCTCGCGGATGTAGTCCGGGAACTCGCGGAACGACTTGGTCTTGGGATCGATGGCACCTTCGAAGGTGCCGATCGACACCTCGTAGTCGTTACGCGTGTCGATCAGCAGCACCTCGGGGTCACTGATCAGCGCGTTCCAGTCCTTGGGCTCCACATAGGTGCCGACCCGCTGGTTGGGGTCAACGCCTGGCACGCCCAGGGTGACGATCTCTTTCTTGAGTTTGACCTTGGTGCGGTAGAACGGCTGCTCGGCGCAGTACGACTCCTTGTGGTCAACGTCGGCCAGGCGCGGGTCGAGGGCGAACCAGGCGAACAGTGCGTCAATGCCCTCGCGGCTGCCGGAAACCGTGCCGTTGATGCCCTCCTCGGCCAGCAAAAGCGTGCCCTTGATGCCGTTGGCGACCAGGGTGTCGAGCAAGGGTTGGCGCAGCGCTTCGTAGTCCGGCAGAGACACGAACTTGTAGAGCGCCGCGACGACGATGGAATTGTCGGTCATTGCAGATTTCCTTCAGTAGTCGCCCTCGCAAAGGGCGGACCGTGGACAAAAAACAATACCGCCGCATGCCGCTGGTGAGGCCAGAGCACGGACAGGTGAATGTGGGCCGCGCAGTTTACTGGTCTTGGCCGCCCAGGTGTAGTGCGCGCCGCCGGAACGCCCGGTAGCGAGTATGGTCGAGAAAGAGTGGCGGCCTTAGGTGCCGTCATCGATCAACCCTATTGGCAGCCAGAGGAGAAACCGCCATGAAAGCCGTCGTCGTGCGAGCACCCGCAGGCCTGGACAACATCGAAGTGACCGATATCGCCGATCCCGGCCAACCCGGCCCCGGCGAGATTCGCGTTGCCCTGCACGCCAGCTCGCTGAACTTCCACGACCTGCTGGTGGCCAACGGCAGCATCCCCACGGCCGACGGTCGGGTGCTGATGTCCGACGGCGCCGGCGTGGTCGAGGCCGTGGGTGAAGGCGTGAGCGAGTTCCAGGTCGGCGATCACGTGGTGTCCGGGTTCTTCCCGCAGTGGCCCGACGGTAACGTCGGCGCGCCGGTCAGCAATTTCGCCGGCACGCCGGGCGACGGTATCGACGGTTTCGCCGCCCAGTACGCCGTGCGCGCCGCCAGCGCCTTTACCCATGCACCCAAGGGCTGGAGCCACGCCGAAGCAGCGACCATCACCACCGCGGGGCTGACTGCCTGGCGGGCGCTGGTGGTTGATGGCGGATTGAAGGCCGGCGACAGCGTGCTGGTGCTGGGCAGCGGCGGCGTATCCATCGCCGCCCTGCAGATCGCCAGGATGATGGGCGCCACGGTGATCGCCACCTCCTCGTCAGATGACAAGCTCGAGCGCCTGCGCCAACTAGGCGCCGATCACACCATCAATTACCGGCAGACGCCGGACTGGGGCAAACGCGTGCTGGAGCTGACCGATGGCCGCGGCGTGGATCAGGTGGTCGAAGTCGGCGGCCCGGGCACCCTGGCGCAATCGATCACCGCAGTGCGGGTGGGCGGTCATATCGCCTTGATCGGCGTGCTGACCGGGCGTCAGGGCGATGTGCCGACTGCTGTGCTGATGGCCAAGCAGGTACGCCTGCAGGGGCTGATCGTCGGCAGCCGTCGTCACCAGCAGGATTACATCCGGGCGCTGGAGCAATCCGGGGTACGCCCGATCCTCGACCAGAGCTTCGCGCTGGAAAACCTGGCCGACGCCTTCCGCCTGCAGGAAAGCGGCAGCCATTTCGGCAAGATCGTGGTCGAGTGGTAAATGCATGTAGCCTGGGTTGAGCGAAGCGATACCCAGGGCTGCCTGACCAGGAGCGTTTACAGAGAAGTGCCCCTGCGCAAAAAGCGGGGCACGCAGAAATCAATGATCGTGCTTGCTGCCACCGCGGCAGGTCGGCGAATCCGGGGCCACACCCTGCAGCGACCATTCCTGAGGCGTGTAGGTGTGCAGGGCCAACGCGTGGATCTGGCCCATCAGCTCGCCCAGCGCGCCGTAGACTTTCTGGTGGCGCTTGACGGCATTCAGGCCATCGAACTGCGGGCTGACGATCACCGCCTTGTAATGGGTTTCCAGGCCACGGCTGTGCATATGGCTTTCATCCAGCACCTCGAGGTGCTCGGGTTGCAGGGCGGCGAAGGCATTACGCAGCAGGTCGATCTTGGGCATTACGGGCTCCGGGGGTAAGGCGGTGGCCGACGCAAGGCCGGCCACATCGGGGTATCAGGGCTTCTTGGCGCCCAGTTCGTTGCCCATGTCACTGAGCAGCTTGTTGACACCCGGCACAGCGCTTTCCAGCTTGGCCTGGGTGATCTGTGCGGATTGAGCGGTGAGCGCGGGCATCTGCTTGAGCACTTTCTGGCCCAGCGGCGACTGATAGAAAGCGATCAGATCCTTGAGCTCCTGCTCACTGAAATTGCTGGTGTACAGCTTGACCATCTCGGGCTTGAGCTTGTCCCAGCCGACCGCCTTGTCCAGCTCGGCGTTGGCCTTGGCCTGGTAGCTTTCCAGCACGGCTTTCTTGCTCTCCGGCGCCTTGGCCTCGGCGAAGCGCTGGGCGAACATCTGCTGCACCTGGGCGTAAACCGGCACCGCCAGCTTGTCGGCGTTGGCGAGCTGCAGGAAGCGCTCGGCATCAGCGGCGTGGCTGCGGGCATCGGCCAGCACCTGGGTGCTACCGACGGCCATCAGAGCGGCAATGCAGAGCGCGGGGATACGGGACATCGGGGTACTCCTGAACACAAGGGTGAGGTGCTTTGACCGACAGCGGCGCATTTTGTGCCCCGGCACCCTGGCTCTCAAGCCTTTTCGCACGTTGCACGCTGCAACCTGGCTCCCATGAATGGCAGCTGATTAGCGCTAAATGTCTACTGGCGCATCCTTACGTCGACGCCCACACTGCCAGCACTTGCCTGCCGCCCTGGACAGCTGCATGCTCCGCGACTCTTTACCTGCACACATGGACGTGTCTGATGAACAGCCCCTTCATTCCACCACCGCCGATCCCCCTGTGCAACGCGCACGGACGGCTCAACCCAGAGGCCGTCGGCTGGTCGGCACAACCTCGTGTCGACTGCTCCCTGCCCGGCAACCTGGGCCGTCGCAAGCGCTGGAACCACTGGAGCATCAGCACGCCCGACTGGACCCTGTCGCTGATCCAGGCCGACCTCGATTACGTCGGCTACGGCGCCGCCTACTTTCTCGACATGAACAGCGGCCAGCACGTGGCGCTCAATCAGTTGAGCCTGCTGGCCCGCGGCTGCAACCTGCCAGACACCCCGCTGGGCAGCCACGCCTTCGAGCACCAACGCCTGCAGCTGCATTTCAACGAATTTCCGGGCCGCGTGCGGCTGACCGCCACCTCGCCGAACATCGGCGGCCAGCCCCTGCATCTGGCGCTGGACATTCAGCGCCCCGTTCACCTGGAGTCGGTGAACCTAGTGGTGCCTTTCGGTAACAAGGGCTTTCACGCCACCTGCCGCCAGGTGGGCCTGCCGGTCACCGGCAGCGTGCACCTGGGCGACAAGGACTATGAATGCACCAGCGGCCACAGCTTCGCTTCCATGGACTTCGGCCGTGGCGTATGGCCGCTGCATAGCCACTGGACCCGAGCGGTGTTCGCCGCGCCCGGCGGCATTGGCGGCAATTTCGGCAGCGGCTGGACCGAGCACAGCGGCCTGACGGAAAACGCCCTGTGGTTCGGCGGCGCCCTGCTGCATCTGGAGCAGACCGTGCAGATCCAGCAGACGCGCAACGACCCGCTGGCGCCCTGGCAGCTGACCACCGACGATGGCCAGGTCGACCTGACCTTCACCCCGCGCCAGGCCCATGTGGCCAAGCCGCGCCTCGGTTTTGGCCTGGCCTATGCAGACACCTACGAGTGGTTCGGCCAGTACGAAGGCCTGCTGCGCAATGCCCTGGGCGAACGCGTACCGGTACGCGCTGCCCAGGGCTGGATGGGCGACACACGCACGCGCTGGTAGTTGGAACGTGTAGTCTCCGGCGCAGCCTAACGAGCTTGACCAGCGACGGAGAGTCCCGCCATGAGCCGTACCGAAACCGACAGCATCGGCCCCATCGAAGTCCCCGAAGATGCCTATTGGGGCGCCCAAACCCAGCGCTCGCGCATCAACTTCGCCATCGGCGAGGAGCGCATGCCGCTGGCGGTGGTGCATTCCCTGGCACTGATCAAGAAGGCCGCGGCGCGCATCAACGACCGTATCGGCGACCTGCCCCACGATATCGCCCGGCTGATCGAACAGGCCGCCGACGAGGTGATCGCCGGCCAGCATGACGAGCAGTTCCCGCTGGTGGTCTGGCAGACCGGCAGCGGCACCCAGAGCAACATGAACGTCAACGAGGTGATCGCCGGGCGCGCCAACGAGCTGGCCGGCAACCCGCGCGGCGGCAAGAGTCCTGTGCACCCCAACGACCACGTCAATCGGGCACAAAGCTCCAACGACTGCTTCCCCACCGCCATGCACATCGCCGCTGCCGGCGCGGTCAAGAATGACCTGCTGCCCGCCATCGGTGAGCTTGCCGAAGCCCTGGCCGACCAGGCTGCACGCCACAACCGCCTGGTGAAGACCGGCCGCACCCACATGATGGATGCCACGCCGATCACCTTCGGCCAGGAGCTGTCGGCCTTCGTCGCCCAGCTGGAGCTGGCCCAGCAAGCGATTCGCGCCACCCTGCCGGCAGTCTGCGAACTCGCCCAGGGCGGCACGGCGGTCGGCACCGGCCTGAACTCGCCGCCCGGTTTTGGCGAGGCGATTGCTGCGGAGCTGGCAGCCCTCAGTGGCCTGCCGCTGAAGAGCGCGCCGAACAAGTTCGCCGCCCTCGCCGGCCACGAGCCGCTGGCGGCACTCTCCGGCGCCCTGAAAACCCTGGCCGTGGCACTGATGAAGATCGCCAACGATCTGCGCCTGCTCGGCTCGGGCCCGCGTGGCGGCCTGGCCGAAGTGCGCCTGCCGGCCAACGAGCCAGGCAGCTCGATCATGCCCGGCAAGGTCAACCCGACCCAGTGCGAGGCGCTGTCGATGCTCGCCTGCCAGGTGATGGGCAACGACGTGACCATCGGTTTCGCGGCAAGCCAGGGCCATCTGCAACTCAATGTCTACAAACCGGTGATCATCCATAACGTGCTGCAGTCGATTCGCCTCTTGGCCGACGGCTGCCGCAACTTCCGCGAGCACTGCGTGCTCGGCCTGGAACCCGATGCTCAGCGCATGGCCGAGCACCTGGAACGCGGCCTGATGCTGGTCACCGCGCTGAACCCACACATCGGCTACGACAAGGCCGCGGAAATCGCCAAGAAGGCCTACAACGAGGGCACCACCCTGCGCGAGGCGGCCCTGGCACTGGGGCACCTTACCGAGGAGCAGTTCGACGCCTGGGTACGCCCGGAAACCATGCTGGAGGCCGGCCAACATGACTGACGGCGCCAAGAGTGGCGCCACCCCGCTGGAGGGGGATGGCAAGCGGATCCTGATGATCATCGGCTCGCCGAAAAGCGACAGCCTCTGCCACTCCCTGGCCGAGGCCTACGCCCAGGGCGCGCGCACCGAAGGCCATGTGGTACGGCAGATCCGCCTGGGCGAGCTGAGCTTCGATCCGGTGCTGCACGAAGGCTACAGTCAGAGCCAGCCTCTGGAGCCGGATCTGCTCGAAGCGCAGCGCCAGATCCACTGGGCCCAGCATCTGGTGTTCGTCTACCCGGTCTGGTGGGGCGGCCTGCCGGCCCAGCTCAAGGGCTTCTTCGACCGCGTGCTGCTGCCCGGCTTCGCCTTCAAGTACCGCAGCAACTCGCAGCTGTGGGACAAACTGCTCACTGGCCGCACCGCCGACCTGCTGGTCACCCTCGACACGCCACGCTGGTACTTTCACTGGATCTACGGCGCGCCGGCCCATCGGCAGATGAAGCGCACCATCCTTGGCTTCTGCGGGATCAAGACGCGGCGGCTGGAGACCTTCTCGCCGGTGCGCCCGTCTTCGGAAAATCAGCGGCAGAACTGGATACGGCGCGCGGAGTTGCTGGGTAGCCGGGTATGAGCGTCGATCCACGAGACGCCCATGCCACGGCTATTGTGGGAGCGGGTCATGCCCGCGATTTGACTTACATGACTGGCTTAGGTTGAGGCTCAAACCAGAGCCGTAGGATGGGGGTCGGCCGCGTAGGTGAAACCCATCAACCCTTCGATCTTCGATGGGTTTCACCCATCCTACGAGCTGTACACTCATTCGCGGGCATGGCCCGCTCCCACAACCCCGCTTACGATGGCACCGTCCCGATAAACACCAATGCCACGCTGATGGTGAAGAACGAGAGCACAGTCGCCACCAGCAGGGTCGCGATGCAGCGGTCTTCGAGGCCGAAGCGCTGGCCGAGGATGGGGAAGATGCTCATCATCGGTGAGCAGGCGAACAGTACGCCCACCGCTTTCATCACCGGGTCGACGCCTGGCATCAGCATGAAGGCGACCAGCACCGCCAGTGGGTGGATGATCAGCTTGCCGCTGGCGATCCACGCGGCATCGACCCAGACGCCGCGCGCCTTCATGCCGAACAGGCCGGCGCCGATCACGAACAGCGCCAGGGGTGCCGACACACCGGCGAGCATCTCGATGGGTTTGAACAGCAGCGGCGGAATCTCGATGTCCAGCAGCGAAACGACCACGCCGATAGTGATGCCGATGATCACCGGGTTCTTCAGCAGCCGACCGAAGGTCATGCCCAGCACCTTGAGGCCGCCGCCCTGCTGTTTGCCCGCCTCGGCCAGTACCAGCGCCAGAGGGATCATCAGCAGGTTCTCGACCAGCATCCCCATCGCCATGCCCAGCACCGCCGGCGAGCCAAGGGCGGCAGCCACCATCGGGTAGCCGACGAACCCGCTGTTGGAAACTGACATGCCCATGGCATTGATGGCCGAGCCCGACAGGTTGTCGCCGCGCCACCAACGCGACACGCCGAACGCCGCGGCAAAGGCCGCCAGGGAGCCAACCGCATAGGCAAGCAGATAACCGGGCGCCATGGCCTGCTGGATCGGCGAAGTGCCCAACGTCTTGATCAACAGCGCCGGCATGGCGAAGGTGATCACGAAGGCACCAATGCCGCGCACCTGCTCGCGGTTGAGCAGGCCGCCCATGGCTGCCAGGTAGCCCAGGCCAATCAGCAGGAATATCGGCGCGGTGATCTGGAGGATTTGCAGCACGGGTTCAGCTTTCCTTCTCGCAGGCGGCGCGGGCCGGTTTGCCAGCGTCCTGGGTGGCGGTCAGTTCGCGCCTGTGCAATTGACCGAGGCGGCTGCGAGTTCGCACGAAATCCTGATGGGCGGAGCCACGGCACAGGCGTTCGAGGCTGAATTCGCTGCACAGCAGCAACTCGGCGCCGGCATCGTAGGCGATGTCCACCAGGTTGATGAAGCGCTGGCAGGCGTCGGTAGGCTGTGAATCCAGGTTCGGCACGCCGGTCAGCGCCAGGCGCGGATAGCGCTGCAGCAGCCAGAGAAAATCCGCCGTGGAGTGGGCGTTGCCGCACAGCTCGGCGAACTCCAGCCAGGCGCGGCCGGGCGCCAGGGCGCGCACCTGTAGCGGGTGATGATTGACGGTCAGCACCTGGTCGCGCTGGGCCTGCTCATCCAGCGCCAGCCAGCGCTCCAGATAAGCCTGGCCGCCCGCCGACTGCGGCCACAGGTACTCGCCCCACTGCTGGGCGTTGCCCGGCAGTTCGCGGTAATCGGTGCCGGCATCCAGGGTCAGCACGGTAAAACGCTTCTCGAGCATCTGGATCGCCGGCGTGAAGCGCTCGCGGTACAGCGGATTGGGGCACAGCCCGGCCGGCGGATAGTTGGAGGTCATCACCAGGCCGACGCCCTCCTCGACCAGCACGTCGAGCAAGCGGCGCAAGAGCATCGCATCGCCGATGTCATGCACGTGAAATTCATCGAAGCACAGCAGGCGGATGTCCTGGGCGAGCGCGCGGATGGCCAGTACCAACGGATCGGGGTGCCCGGCGAACGGCTGCATGCGCTGCTGCAGCTCCTGCAGGAAGGCATGGAAATGCACACGGCGCTTGGCACTGAAAGGCGCCGCCGCGAAGAAGGCGTCCATCACGAAGCTCTTGCCGCGCCCCACGCCGCCCCATAGGTAAACGCCGGCCGCTGGCTTGCGCAGCCAGCCACGACGCCCCGTGCAGCAGCCTTGCAGCCACTGCCCCAAGGTATCGATCGCTTGCTGTTGCTGACTGTCGGCGTGAAAACCGCGGGCCTCGAGGGCCGCGGTGAAACCCTGGTGGATGCGCGCGTCGATCTGCTCGACGGGCACATCCAGGTCGCTGTCAGAAATCAAAAAACACCGTTTCGCCGTCCCCCTGAATGCGGATATCAAATCGGTAGGCCGGCTTGCCGTCAACCTCGCAGCGCTTGGCGATCAGGGTTTCGCGGCGCGACGGCTGCTCGATCAAGTTGAGTACCGGGTCCTTGGCGTTGGCATCGGCTTCATCCTCGAAATACAGACGGGTGTGCAGGTGAATATTGATGCCGCGGGCGAACAGCGCGATGTTCACGTGGGGCGCCATCGGCACACCAGCGGCGTTGTTGACCACACCGGGCTTGACGGTCTGCACCGTCCACTCGCTGCCGGCATCGAAGGTGGTGGCGGTACGGCCAAAACCGTTGAAGGGTTTGTCCAGGTTGTACTCGGCGTCGTAACGGCCCTGGTGATCGGCTTGCCAGAGTTCCAGAAAGGCGTCGCGCACCAGGTGGCCGTTGCCGTCGTAGACGTGGCCGATCAGGGTGATGTGCTCGCCGGGCGCGCCGGGCTTGGCCATCTGGTTCCAGATTTCCTGGTCACGGGTCGGGTTGCCGGCAGCGGCCAGGGCCAGGCCGATGTGCACGTAGGGGCCGGCGGTTTGCGAAGCGGTTTCGGGCAAGAGTTCGACAGGCATGGCAGGCTCCTCAGCAATTCTCGAAGTGGGTCTTGCGCTGGCCGCGCAGCACGATGTCGAAGCGGTAGGCCAGGCAGTCCATGGGGTTGGCCATGCTCATGTCGAGCTTGGCGATCAGCGTCTGTACCGCGTCCGGGTTGGCGATCGACTTGACGATCGGGCACAGCGGAATCAGCGGATCCCCTTCGAAATACAGCTGGGTGATCAGTTTGGTGGAGATCGACGGGCCACTGATGGAGAAGTGAATGTGCGCCGGGCGCCAGTCATTCGGGCCGTTGCGCCACGGGTACGGGCCCGGCTTGACGGTACGGAAGCTGTAGTTGCCTTCGCTGTCGGTCAGGGCGCGACCGACGCCGCCGAAGTTCGGGTCCAGCGGCGCCAGGTAGCGGTCGTTCTTGTGGCGATAACGGCCGCCGGCATTGGCCTGCCACATTTCCACGAAGGTATGGGGAATCGGCTTGCCGTACTGATCCATCACCCGGCCGCACACCAGAATGCGCTCGCCGATGGGCAGGCCACCGTTGTTGAAATTGAGCAGCAGATCATTGTCATGCTTGCCCATCTTCAGATGGGTGAAGTCCGGCCCGGTGGTTTCCGAAATCGATTGCGGAATGCTCACCAGCGCCTGGCGCGGCGAACGGGCGATGGACGTCTTGTAATCGGGGGTGAAGGCTTTGGGGTGCCAGTTGCGATCACGGATGATGAAACGGCTGTCCTCGGACATGGGACGCTCCTGTTTATTGAATTTGTGGAGTCGCCGGTCATATGGGCGCCGAGGCGCCGATGCAGGCTCTGGGGCCATGATCAGATAAGCGGCCCTGGCCGCCTAGTGAAAATAAGCCGCCAATACATAACCTATAGGTTATGTATTGGCCACCAAAGGCAAATGATCCCTATTCACTGGCTCGTCTCACCCAATCGCAGCTTCGCTAGTTCGACGCACCCCGAAGCCCTCCGAGAACGGCATCTTTGGCAATGCAGTAATCCGCGATTGCAGAGCATGCCGACTGATAGGCCGGCCGCTGGCTCACGAGACTTCGGCAGACGCGGCCTCTGCACGCAGCGAGTCGATCACGCACGGCCTGGCGGCGATTTCGCGCCGAAAGCGGCAAATGGCCGGGAACGGATTCAGGTCGACGCGCAAGCGCTCGCTCCAACCCAGCACCGTGAACAGATAAGCGTCGGCGATGCTGAAATGTTCGCCATGGGCGTGGCCGCTGCTGGCCAGCACCTGCTCGATATATTCCAGGCGACGAGCCAAGCGCTGGCGCAGCAGCACCTTGGCGTCCTCTGTGATGGCATCATTGAACAAAGGGCTCATTCCCGCATGCAGTTCGCTGCCGATAAAACTCAACTGAGCCTGCAGTTGGGTGCGTTGCAGTGTGCCGTTCGCTGGGGCGAGCCCGGCCTCGGGGCGCAGGTCGGCGAGGTATTGTAGAATCGCCGCGCCCTCGGTCAACACGGTGCCGTCCGCCAACTCCAGCGCCGCGACGTAACCTTTCGGGTTGATCTGATAGAAGTCGCGCCCACCGGCGGTGCGCTTGGTCTGGTTGTTGATCCTGATCAGCGAGAACGGCAGCGCTAGTTCGCGCAACACGATGTGAGGTGCCAGAGAGCAGGCATTGGGGGCGAAGTAGAGTTTCATCCGGAGTGTCCTGATGTTTTGGGATGGCCAGTATTCTCCAGTTCGACTTCGCGCATAAGAGCGCACTTTTTGGTGGCTTGGGCACAAATTGGTTACCTGGGAAGCGCCGTGAAAAAGAACATTTCGGGCTGTTCGATAGAAGAAGCCATGCGCCTGATCGGCGGGCGCTGGCGCCTGCTGCTGGTGTCGTATCTGCTCGACGGCAGCAAACGCTTCAACCAGCTGCGCCGCGATATGCCGCAGATCTCGCAACGGGTGCTGACCCTAGAATTGCGCGCACTCGAACAGGCCGGCCTGATCCAGCGAACCGTCTACCCGGAGATACCTCCTCGGGTGGAGTACTGCCTCAGCGTCGAGGGCGAACGGCTGCGACCGGTGGTCGAGGTGGTGAAGACGTTTGGTTTGTGGCTGAAGGCCAGGCCGACATATGCCGATATGACAGCAGACGCTCAAATAGAGCTTGAGCCCTGATGAACCTGGGGCGTGCTGCCTTGTCGCTATCGGGGATTTCCGCTAATTTCCGGCCCTCGGCATAGACATGACAAGGATTGCATCGTGGCTCAGGGCTTTCATATTGGGTTTCTTATCGCGCTGATGACCTTCAGTTCGCTGCCATCCTCCGCCTTTGCAACCGCTGACGATGAACAGCCAGTCGAAACCCGGAACTTCTCGATCTATAACCTCGGTGTCGAAGCCTATAAACGCAAGGATTACGCGGCTGCCGCCGCTCATTGGCGTGAAGCGATCACGCAAGGGCATAACGCTGCGCTGAACAATCTGGGTTACCTGACCTACTATGGGCTCGGCATGCCCGCATCTCCAGCAGACGGAGTCGAGCTCTGGAGGAAGGGTGCCGAACTCGGAGTTTCCGAGGCTCAGTGGCATCTGGGGATCGCTTATCAGGATGGCAAGGGCGTCACTCAGGACCTTCTGCAAGCTTATGGCTGGGTGCGCTGCTCCATCGACAGCGCAACGCGAAGCGCCGCCGAGACCAATGACTCGTCGAGAGTGGAAACAGAGCAAACCATCGCAAACAATGCGCGCGAAACGCTGCTGGAGATCACCGATGCCATGCCGGCACCCATGCTCATCACGGCACGTCAGCGCGACCTACCCTGCGCCAGTGGCTCATGAATCGGCAACCGGAGTGCAGCTGCACTCCTTTCAAAACTTCTGTTCATCAGCCCAACCCTAGCCATCCGCGGCAGAGCTGATAAGACAAGCCTTATCAATTCTGCACGCTCTGCACCGAACCACCGTCGACACGCAGGTTGCTGCCGTTGATGAAAGAAGCGCGCTCCGACACCAGCAGCGCGATGGCCGCGGCCACCTCCGCTGGCTGGCCGCGGCGTTGCTGGACGATGCCTGGGCGCTCTTCTTTCAGGAAACTTTGCACCGCCTCCTCGAAACTCACGCCCATCTCCTCAGCGCGTTTTTTCATCATGCCGTCGGTCATACCGGTTTCGATAAAGGCCGGCGATACCGTATTGCACAGCACGCCGTGGGCCGCTTCCTTGTAGGACAGATTCTTGATGAAGGCCGCCAGCGCGGCCTTGGCCACGTTGTACACGGCCTCTTCCCAATACGGCTGCACGGCGTTTTCCGAGGTGATGCACACCAGCCGGCCCCAGCCGCGCTTGCGCATGGCCGGCACGGTTGCCCTGGCGATGCGCACGGCGGTGAAGAAGTCGGTATCCCAGGCTTCCTGGTAGTCGGCGTCGCTCAGCTGAAGCGGGTCGCCCTTGGCGCCGGTCACCCCGGCGGTATGCACAACAATATCGACTTTGCCGAAACGCACCTCGCCCTGGCGCACCAGCTCATCGACCTCGGCTTGCCGGGTCATGTCCGCGGCGATCAGCAGCGGCTCGCCGGGCAGATCCGCTGCAGACTGCTGCAACGCATCCTGCTCGCGGTCGGTCAGTACCAGCTTCACGCCCTCCTCTGCCAACAGACGCGCGGTCGCCAGACCGATTCCGCCTGCCGCACCACTGATCAGTGCCACACGGTCTTTCAAGCCCAAGTCCATCAACCTTCTCCTTCAGCGATACGAGTAGCGATCAAATGAGCGAATGCGAGCATCTGCTCGGCCAGCGCGCGGGGTGTCTGCAGCGGCATCAAGTGCCCGGCGCCGGGCAAAGTCAGCACGGCGCTGTGGGGAAAGTGCGCCAGGGTGGTACGGCCCTGCTCTTCGGCATCCGGCACCTGACGGTCGTCAGCGCCGCAGATCAGCAGCGCCGGGTAAGGCAGGCTGCCGATGCGGTCCTGCCAGTCTTCGCGGCTGCCGTGATCGACCCAGGCACGCCAGGCCTCGAGGTTCACGCTCTGGGCGTCGGCAATGGCCACCTCGCGAAGATCGTCCGGCAGGCGGTGGAAACTGGATTCATCGACGAAGGCTTCGGCCTGTGCTCGGGATGCGTCATAGGCGCGCTGGCGGTCGCGGTCGGCGTCGCTCATCGGCTGCGGGCCGGGCGGTGACGGCGCCACCAGAATCAGACCTTGCAGATAGTCGGGACGCCGCGAGGCCAGCACGGTCGCGACCTTTCCGGTCATCGAGTGGCCAACCAGGATGCAGCGCTCGAGACCGAGTTCGAGAACGCTCTGGTCGATCTGATCGGCCATCTCGCTGACCGTATAACCGCTTACCGCACCGGCATCACCAAAGCCCGGCGTGTCGAGCGCAACGCAGCGATACTGGCGATCCAGATAAGGAATGGTCGGCCCCCAGGTACGGTGCGAGCCGCCGAGAAAGTGCATCAGCACAAAGGTGATCGGGCCTTGGCCCTGCTGGCTATGGGGGAGCATCGAACGCCTGCCTCATGGGTGTTCAAAGTGGAAAGCGAGGCGGCGTCGGGAGTTCAGATAATCGCTGAGAGGCTCAGGCGGATAAGGTCGGGTCGGCGTTTCGCTCCTGCGCCAATTCCCGCAACGTCTCGCAGCACCACTGCGCCGCCAGTGACAGCGGCAGCGCGGCGTTGCTGCAGATACCCACCGAGCCGCCGGGCTCGCGAATACCCAGGGCCAGTTCGGCCAGCTCGCCACCCTGCAGATCGAGACGCACGGCATCCAGCGGCGCCACCCATACGGCATCGCTCTGCTGCACGTAGCGGCGGCTGAGCGCCGGCGACAGGGTTTCCAGACGCTGGCGTGGCTGCGGCACGCCGCATTGCACGAACAGGCTGTCGGCGTAGCGGCGAATGGTGGTGCCGGCCAGCGGCAGCACAACGGGGTAATCGCCCAACTGGCTGAGGCCGGCATCGCCCAGGGCCAGCAACGGATGCTCGGGCCTCACCACCAGGCTCATCGACTCGCTGTACAGGTGCTCGAAGGTCAGGCCCTGGATTTCCGGGCTGTCGGTCATGCGCCCGACTACCAGATCCAGCTCGCCGACGCGCAGCTGCGCCAGCAGGTAGGCGCTGGGCCCGGTGGCGACGCTGACCACCAGCGCCGCGTGGCGCACGTGCAGGCGCCGCACCACCTCGGGAATCAGCAGGCTCTCCACCGTCGACAGCACACCGACGCGCACCTGCCCGGCGTCATGCTCGCCGCTACGCAGGCTGTTCACACCGTCGCGCAGCGCCTGCACGCAGGGGCCGGCGTAACGCATAAAAGCCAGCCCTGCCGAGGTCAGGCTGACGCCCGCCTTGCCGCGCTCGAACAGCGAGGCGTCGAGGATTTCCTCCAGCTCGCGGATGGTCTTCGAGATAGCCGGCTGGCTGACCGCCAGGGCGTCGGCCGCCTTGGCGAAGCTGCGCTGCCGGGCGATTTCCAGAAAGCAGGTCAGGTGACGGAATTTGATGCGGTTGTCGAGGTTCATGGCCGGATGCGCTGGTTGAGGCCCGGCAACAGTATCAGAACCCTGTTGGCACCGTCGGCCGTTCATGATCTGCAACAGCGTGCCTCCCCTCCGCGGCCAGATGAACGCTGCATTCAGTGCGCGGCAGCTCCGTTGTTCGAGATGCCTTGAAAGCACCAAAACGAATGCTGGCCACTGGTGGCACTTAATCCTTTTGCCATGAAATATCGAACGGCTTGTAGAACAATAAAAACAGTGAACTTAGTTAGTTGTTCGGCCGTTCAAAATAAATGCAACTTTCGCCCAGTTAGTTGCGCTGTAAGTTGTAAAGGAACTGTCAAGCTTTTGTACAACCAAGCCCGCTCTGGCGAAACATGACCGCTCGTCGCCTGGCGCCGGCGCAAATGCCAGAAAGCCCCTCATAGAGGGCCTGAAGAGCAGCGCAAAGCCCGCTCCTAAACCGCCTATCGCAGGCGAAACCCCGCAACTTGCCGGGCAATGGCAGCGAAAACCTGCTGTTACCCATAAGTTCCCCGATACCCCGGCAGGCTTCTGAAAATAGTCGAAACTTCTTATTCGCGGGCTGGGTCATCAACTAGGTGGGAATTAATCACCAGCAAGCAGCTTTTCCTCCTGCCCCGATACGGCAATCAACTGGAAAGACAGGCGGCATATTCCCGTCGGCGTGCAAGCGAACGAACTATTTACGGGTCAAGGAAAGAATCGAGCGGAGGATGGTATGGGAAACGCTGTTGCAGCATCACGGTTTGACCAATCGGTCTTGGTAGAAACACCCCTCAAGTCCTCGAACACAGTTACCAACCTGCATGCGGCCAAGAAGAAGATCCTCTTCGTCAGCCCCGAACTGGCCGACCTGATCAAGGTCGGCGGCCTGGGCGACGTGTCCGCGTCGCTGCCGCGGGCGATGAACGCCGACCACGACGTGCGCGTGCTGATCCCGGGTTACCGCCAGGTTCTCAATAGCGGCCACGCCATTCGTGATGTCGGCAGCGTGCCGGGCCATGCCGCCCTGCCGCCGGCACGCATCGGCTGCATGACCCTGCCCGACGGCCTGATCGTCTACGTGCTGATCTGCCCCGAGTTGTTCGACCGCGACGGCACTCCGTACGGCGATGCCCAGGGCCGTGACTGGGCCGACAACCACATCCGCTTCGCCAGCCTGGGCCTGGCTGCCGCCGAGATCGCCGCCGGTACCGCGTGCCTGAGCTGGTGCCCGGAAGTCGTTCACGCCAACGACTGGCCGGCGGCCCTGGCCCCGGCCTACATGAGCTGGCGCGGCCTGCAGACCCCCACCGTGTTCACCATCCACAACCTCGCCTACCAGGGCCTGTGCAGCCTGGAATGCAGCCCGGAACTGGGCCTGCCCTCTTCTGCCTGCGGCCATCAGGGCATGGAGTTCTACGGTCGACTGTCGTTCCTCAAAGCCGGTCTGGTGTACTCCGACCACGTCACCACGGTGAGTGAGAACTACGCCCGCGAGATCACCACCCCGGAATTCGGCTGCGGCCTGGAAGGCATGCTGCAGTTCAAGGTGCAGCTCAATCAGCTCAGCGGCATTCCCAACGGTATCGACGACAGCTGGGATTCAGTCAACGACCCGCACCTGGTGCAGGGCTTCGACGCCCATGACTGGGAGGGCAAGCGTGCCAACACTCGCCACGTCGAGCAGATGTTCGGCCTGGAGCAGAGCGATGGCCCGCTGTTCGCCGTGGTCTCGCGCCTGGTGCAGCAAAAAGGCATCGACATGACCCTGGAGATCGCCGACACCATCGTCGCCGAAGGCGGTCGCATCGCCATCATCGGCCGTGGCGAGGAGCATCTCGAGGAAGCGGTTCGCGAACTGGCCCGTCGTCATCCGGGCAAGGTCGGCGCCAACGTCGGCTTCAACGAAGCCGATGCCCGTTGCATGTTCGCCGGCAGCGACTTCCTGCTGATGCCGTCGCGCTTCGAGCCCTGCGGCCTCAGCCAGATGTATGCCCAGCGCTTCGGCTCACTGCCGATCGCCCGCGCCACCGGCGGCCTGGCCGACACCATCGAAGATGGCGTCAACGGCTTCCTGTTCAAGGAGCCGAGCAGCGACAGCTACCTGGCCGCCGTGCGCCGCGCCATGGCCATCCACCGCAACCCGGAACTGCTCAACGCCATGCGCGCCCACGCCATGGCCGCGCCGCTGTACTGGAAGCAGTCCGTGGAACCCTATGCCGCGCTGTATCGCAAGCTGGTGGCCGCGAAAACATCGGGTGGGAAGCTGGTCTGATGCCTGAAGTGAAACACAGACACGGCGCCTGGCCGGACGCAACCGGCCACACCCACTTTGCCCTGTGGGCGCCAGACGCCAAGCGCGTCGCAGTAAAACTGCACGAAGACTCCCAGCACGAGATGACCGCCAGCGCCGAAGGCTGGTACACCGCCACCCTTCCGGTGGCGGCGGGCACCGACTACCACTACCTGATCGACGAACACCTGCTGGTGCCGGATCCGGCTTCGCGCTGGCAGGCCAACGACGTACACGGCCCCAGCCGCGTCGCCGATCCATCCCGATACAAATGGCGCAGCACCGACTGGCAGGGCCGCCCCTGGCAGGAAACGGTGCTCTACGAACTGCATGTCGGCGCCCTCGGCGGCTACCAGGCGGTCGAAGCGCGGCTTCAGGAGCTGGCCGACCTGGGCGTCACCGCCATCGAGCTGATGCCTCTGGGTGAGTTTCCCGGCGGCCGCAACTGGGGTTACGACGGCGTGCTGCCCTTCGCCCCGGACTCCTCCTACGGCACACCGGATCAGCTGCGCGCGCTGATCGACCGCGCCCATGAGCTGGGCCTGATGGTGTTCATCGACGTGGTGTACAACCACTTCGGCCCGGACGGCAATTACCTGGGCCAGTACGCCAGCGACTTCTTCCGCGAAGACCTGCACACGCCCTGGGGCCCGGCCATCGATTTTCGCCGCCGCCAGGTGCGCGACTACTTCATCGACAACGCCCTGATGTGGGTGCATGACTACCGCGTCGACGGCCTGCGTTTCGACGCCGTGCACGCCATTGGCGAACGCGATTTCCTGCTTGAACTGGCCGAGCGTCTGCGCACCTCGATTCCCGCCTCGCGTCATCTGCATCTGGTGCTGGAAAACGAGCACAACGACGCCGAGCTGCTGCAGCAAGGCTTCGACGCCCAGTGGAACGACGACGGCCATAACGTGCTGCATCATCTGCTGACCGGCGAGCGCGAAGGCTACTACGCCGACTTCGCCAGCGATGCCACGCACAAGCTGGCCCGCTGCCTGCGCGAAGGCTTCATCTATCAGGGTGAAACCACCCGCCACGGCACCGTCCGCGGCAGCAGCAGCGGCCACCTGTCGCCGAGCGCCTTCGTGCTGTTCCTGCAGAACCACGATCAGGTCGGCAACCGCGCTGTCGGTGAACGCCTGCGCACGCTGGCCGATGACGACGCGCTGAAAAGCGCCACCGCCCTGCTGCTGCTCAGCCCAATGATTCCGCTGCTGTTCATGGGCGAGGAATGGGGCAGCGAGCAGCCGTTCCAGTTCTTCACCTCCCACAACGATGAGCTTGGCGAGGCAGTGCGCAAGGGGCGCCAGAACGAATTCAAGGATTTCTCCAAATTCTCCGGCCAGGCCATTCCGGCCCCGAATGACGCCAGCACCTTCGAGACCTCGAAGCCCGACCACCACAACCGAGACACGGCGGATGGCGAGGCCTGGCTGGCGTTCTATCGCGAGCTGCTGAGCCTGCGCCACCAGCACATCGTGCCACGCCTGGCAGGTAGCCAGGCCCTGGAAAGCCGGGTGCTCGGCGAGGCTGCTGTAGCTGCCAGCTGGCAACTTGGCGACGGCCGGGTACTGCATATCGCCCTCAATCTGGGCAGCGAGCCGGTCGAATCCGCTTTACCGCAATCCGCCCGCACCCTGTTCAGCTACCGCGCGGACGGTGATCACCTGCTCGCTCGCAGCGTGCGGGTTGTGCTGGAGGGCGCGGTATGAGCGATGCACGCCTGGCAGAACTGAGCAAGGCCGCGGGCCTGAGCGTCGACTGGATCGACGCCGACGGCAACGCCCAATCGGTCAAACCCGAACACCAGCGTCGCCTGCTCGATGCCCTTGGCTATCCCGCCGCGGATGACGAGCAGATCGAAGCCAGCCTGGCGCAGCTGAAGCAACGCGAAGACAACCTGGCCCTCGGCCCGCTGGTGACCCTCGACCAGCAGCAGGCTCTGGACCTGACCCGTTATTTCCCGCCGGGTACACCCTTCGAGATTCAGCTCGAACAGGGCGAACGCCTGGAAGGCCGGCTGGATGATAGCGGCCGCCTGCCGGTGATCGGCACCACCGGCTATCACCAATTGCGCATCGCTGGCGGCGAAGTGACCCTGGCCGTGGCGCCCGCCGCGTGCCCCAGCGTTGCCGAGCTGGCCGGTCGCAGCGGCGCGAAGATCTGGGGCCTCAGCGCCCAGCTGTATTCGCTGCGCCGCCCGGGTGACGGCGGCCTGGGCGATACCCAGGCGCTGGAAGCCTTGGTGCGCAGCGCCGCTGCACGGGGTGCAGACGCGGTGGCGATCAGCCCGATGCACGCCATGTTCAGCGCCAACCTGCACACCTACAGCCCCTATTCGCCGTCCAGCCGGCTGTTTTTCAACGTGCTGCATGCTGCACCGGCCAGTGTGCTCGGAGAGGCAGCGGTGCAGCAGGCGATCCGCACCTGCGGTCTGGGCGAGGAACTGGCGCGCCTGGAAGGCCTGGAGCTGATCGACTGGCCGGGCGTCGCCAGCGCGCGCATGCAGATCCTGCGGCAGCTGCACGCGGACTTTGCCGCCAGCATCCATCCGCTGCAGGCCGACTTCGAGGCGTTCCGCCAGGCTGGCGGCGATGCCCTGCGCCAGCACTGCCGCTTCGAGGCGCTGCGCGGCTTCATGGACCTCAACGGCCTGCCGGTCGACTGGCGGGCCTGGCCCGAGCAGTACCGCGACCCTGCCAGCCCGGCGGTGGAACAGTTCTGCGCAGGCCATCAGCACGAGATCGAATTCCACACCTTCGCCCAATGGCTGGTGGCCCGTTGCCTGCAAGGCGCGCAGGCGGCAGCCCGTGAAGCGGGCATGGCGGTCGGCCTGATCGCCGACCTGGCCGTCGGCGCCGATGCCGCTGGCAGCCAGGCCTGGGGCCGGCAGGCCGAACTGCTGCAGTCGGTCAGCGTCGGTGCACCACCGGACATTCTCAATCGCTCGGGGCAAAACTGGGGCGTGTCGGCGTTCTCACCCCAGGGCCTGCAGGAGAATGGCTTTCGCGCCTATATCGAAATGTTGCGCGCCAACCTGGCCCACGCCGGCGGCATGCGCATCGACCATGTGATGACGATGCGTCGCCTTTGGGTGATCCCTGCGGGCGAGGACTCGTCTGCCGGCGCCTACCTCAACTATCCCTTCCAGGATCTGCTGCGCCTGCTGTGCCTGGAGGCCGAGCGCCACCGCGCGCTGATCATCGGCGAGGACCTGGGCACGGTGCCCGACGGCCTGCGGGAAGAACTCGCGGCACGCAACATTCTCGGCATGCGCGTGCTGCTGTTCGAGCAGAGCAATGGCCACTTCCACGCTCCGGCCCATTGGCCGCGTGACGCCCTAGCCACCACCACAACCCATGATCTGCCGAGCATTCGCGGCTGGCTCGCCTCCCGCGACATCCATTGGCGCCAGGCTGCGGGCCACCGCAGCGACGACTACACCAACCAGGATCATCACTTGCGCGCCCAGGAAACCCGAGCACTGCACCAGGCTCTGCACGAGCACGGCCACGCCACCGCCGACCAGATGGACGACGGCCAACAGCTGGACGCCAGCATCGCCTTCATTGGCAGCACGCCGGCGCCGCTGGTGCTGCTGCCGCTGGAAGACGCCATGGCTGCCATGGAGCAGCCCAACCTGCCAGGCCCCGGCGACGAACACCCGAACTGGCGCCGCCGTTGGGCCGAAAATGCCGACAGCATGCTCGACGCCCCGGCCGTCGCCCATCGCCTGCAGCGTCTGCAATGGGCGCGCAACCTGGCGGAGGGCCTCGGCCATGACTAAGTTGCGCGCCAGCGTTCGCCTGCAGTTTCACAAAGGCTTCACCCTCGACGATGCCGTGCCCCTGGTCGACTATTTCGCACGCCTGGGCATCAGCCATATCTACGCCTCGCCGCTGCTCACCGCACGACCTGGCTCCATGCACGGCTACGACGTGGTCGACCCGACTCGCGTCAACCCCGAGCTGGGCGGCGAAGCGGCCCTGGAACGTCTGGTCAAGGCCCTGCGCGGCAATGACATGGGGCTGATTCTGGATATCGTCTCCAACCATATGGCAGTCGGCGGCGACGCCAACCCCTGGTGGCTGGACGTGCTCGAATGGGGCGCCAGCAGCGCCCATGCGAAGTTCTTCGACATTCACTGGCAATCCCACGACCCGCTGCTGCGCGGCCAACTGCTGGTGCCCTTCCTGCGCAGCGACTACGGCGAGGTGCTGGCTGCCGGCGAGATCGAGCTGCACTTCGATGCCAAGCGCGGCCTGTTCTACGCCAAGCACTACGACCACCGTTTCCCGATCAACCCGCCGACCTATGGCGACATCCTGCAGCGTAGCGGCCATCCCGAGCTGCAGGCCCTGGGCCAGCGCTTCGCTGCGCTGGACGACAGCGCCGATGGTCAGCGCCAGGCGAGCGTGCTGTTTCGCGAACTGGTCGCCCTGGCCAGCAAGGCCGGCCATGCCATCGAGCGCGCCCTGGCCAGCCTGCGGCCTGCCGAGGGGCAGAACTTCGAAGCCCTGCATCAGCTGCTCGAACGCCAGCATTACCGCCTGGCCAGCTGGCGCACTGCGGCGGATGACATCAACTGGCGGCGCTTTTTCGACATCAACGAACTGGGCGGCCTCAAGGTCGAGCGACACGAGGTATTCGAGGCGACCCACGGGAAGATTTTCGAGCTGATCGAGAAAGGCCTGGTCGACGGACTGCGCATCGACCATGTCGACGGCCTGGCCAACCCGCGCGCCTATTGCCGCAAGCTGCGCCGCCGTGTGGAGCGGCTGCTGCCCAAGCGCCCGGCGAATCTGCAGGGCGCTCGTTTTCCGATCTACGTCGAGAAGATTCTCGGCGAGGGCGAACAGCTGCCCCGCGACTGGGGCGTGGACGGCACCACCGGCTATGAGTTCATGAACCAGGTGTCGTTGCTGCAGCACGCCCCCGAAGGCGAGCCGGTACTGGCGAAGCTGTGGAGCGAAACCAGCGGCCGTGATGCCGACTTCATGGCCGAAGTGCGTGAAGCACGACAGTTGGTGCTGACCACTTCCCTGGCCGGCGACCTGGAAGCGCTGGCCCAGGGCCTGTTGCTGGTCGCCCGTGACGACATCGCCACCCGCGACCTGACCCTGGGCGCCATCCGCCGCGCGCTGTTGGAGCTGATCACCCATTTCTCGGTGTACCGCACCTATGTGTCGGCCGCCGGGCGCAGCGCCAATGATCAGGCGGTGTTCGACCAGGCCCTGGAAGGTGCCCGCACGACGCTCGCCGAGAGCGATTGGCCGTTGCTCGAACATCTGGACAGCTGGCTCGGCGGCCAGGCCCTGTCGCAACTGCCACCAAGCCCACAGCGCAAGCGCCGGGCGAAGATGATCGAACGCTTCCAGCAACTCACCTCGCCGGCGGCTGCCAAGGCCGTGGAAGACACTGCCTGCTACCGCAGCGCCGTGCTGCTGTCGCGCAACGACGTAGGCTTCGACCCACAGCAGTTCAGCGCGCCGGTGCAGGCCTTTCATGACGGTTGCCTCGAGCGGGCCCGGCATTTCCCGGCCAACCTCTTGACCACCGCCACCCACGATCACAAGCGCGGCGAAGATACCCGTGCCCGTCTGGCCGTGCTCAGTGAACGCGCCGAATGGTTCGCCGAGCGCTGTAAGCGCTGGCGCGAGATGGCCGCGCCGCTGCGCGAAGAACTGGATGACGGCCTGGCGCCCTCGCCCGGTGACGAGCTGATGCTGTTGCAGATCCTGCTGGCCTGCTGGCCGCTGGACCTCAACGCAGACGACGCCGATGGCCTGCAAACGCTCACCGAGCGCCTGACCGCCTGGCAGGAAAAAGCGGTGCGCGAGGCCAAGCTGCGCAGCACCTGGAGCAACCCCAACGAGCGCTATGAGCAGGCCTGCAGAAACTATCTGCACGCCCTGCTCGGCAGCGATCAGGCGGCCGAGTTGCGCGGCGAGATCTGCCGCGCCGCCAATGAGATCGCCCCGGCTGGTGCCCTCAACAGCCTGGCCCAGAGCCTGCTGCGCATGAGCGTGCCGGGTGTGCCGGATCTGTATCAGGGCTGCGAATTCTGGGATTTCTCACTGGTCGACCCGGACAACCGCCGCCCGGTGGACTTCGCCGCACGCCGCCAGGCACTGGCCGATGAGCAACCGATCGCCCAGAAGCTGGAACATTGGCACGACGGCCAGGTGAAGCAGGCGCTGGTCGCCGCCACCCTGCATGCCCGCATGACCCACGCGCAGCTGTTCGCCAAAGGCGGCTACCAGCCGCTCGAGGTTCAGGGCGAGCACGCCGATCGGGTCGTCGCCTTCCTGCGCAGCCTCGGTGAGCAGCACGCCATCGTCGTGGTGCCGCGCCTGAGCGCCAACCTGCTGGGCGACAGCGCCATGCCGCTGATCGCCACCGATCAATGGGGCGATACCCGTATCGCCCTGCCCGCGCAGCTGGCCGGCACAACGCTGCGCAGCGCCTTCGATTCCGCCAACCCGCTGCCCACCGCCGGTTACCTCGCGCTGAGCGATGTGCTGCGCGATGTCCCCGTCAATCTGCTGATCGCCACTAGCCAATCTCAGGAGTCACACCCATGAGCGCAAAAGAAGACCGCATCCGTGAGTTCGCCTACCAGATCTGGGAATCCGAAGGGAAACCCCATGGCCAGGCCAAACGCCACTGGGAAATGGCCACCAAGCTGGTCGAAGCCGAGCAGACGCCCGGCAAGGCCGCACCCAAGCGCGTGAGCAAGCCCAAGGCCGCCGCTGGCGAGCCGGCCCCTGCCGCGCCGATCAAACCCCGCGCCAGCAAAGCCGCGCCCAAGGCTGACGCCGAGAAGCCTGCCCTGCTCAAACCGGCCAAGGCACCCGCCAAGGCCAAACCCAGCACTACCCCCAAGCCTGCCGCCAAGAAGCCCAAGGCCTGATACCAGGAGCCACCCAGAATGAGTCAACCACGCTCGCGTATAACCGAAGGTCAACCCTTTCCGTTGGGGTCGACCTGGGATGGTTTGGGCGTCAACTTCGCGCTCTTCTCGGCTCACGCCACCAAGGTCGAACTGTGCATCTTCGACCCTGATGGCCTGGAAGAGATCGAGCGCATCGAATTGCCGGAGTACACCGACGAGATCTGGCACGGCTACCTGCCCGACGCCCACCCAGGGCTGATCTACGGTTACCGCGTGTACGGCCCCTACGAGCCGGAAGCCGGTCACCGCTTCAACCCCAACAAACTGCTGATCGACCCCTACGCCAAGCAGCTGGTCGGCGAGCTGAAGTGGTCCGAAGCGCTGTTCGGTTACGAGATCGGTCACCCCGATGGCGACCTCAGTTTCGACGAGCGTGACAGCGCGCCCTTCGTGCCCAAGTGCAAGGTCATCGACCCGGCGTACACCTGGGGCAAGCACCGCAGCCATCGCGTGCCCTGGGACAAGACGGTGTTCTACGAGGCCCACCTGCGCGGCCTGACCATGCGTCATCCGGCGGTGGCCGAGGACAAGCGCGGCACCTTCGCCGGGCTGATGAGCGCCGAGGTGATCAAGCACATGCGCAAGCTCGGCGTGTCGTCGGTCGAGTTGCTGCCCATCCATGCCTTCGTCAACGACCAGCACCTGCTGGAAAAGGGCATGAACAACTACTGGGGCTACAACAGCATCGGCTTCTTCGCCCCGCACCCGCGTTACCTGGCCAGCGGCCACATCAACGAGTTCAAGGAGATGGCCGCGCACCTGCACGATGCCGGCCTGGAGCTGATTCTCGACGTGGTCTACAACCACACCGCCGAAGGCAACGAGCTGGGCCCGACCCTGTCCATGCGCGGCATCGACAACGCCAGCTACTACCGGCTGATGCCCGATGACAAGCGCTACTACATCAACGATTCGGGTACCGGCAACACTCTGGACCTGAGCCATCCGTGCGTGCTGCAGATGGTCACCGACTCGCTGCGCTACTGGGCCACCGAGATGGGCGTGGACGGCTTCCGTTTCGACCTGGCGACCATTCTCGCCCGCCATCACGATGGCTACGACGAGCGCCACAGCTTCCTGGTCGCTTGTCGCCAGGACCCGGTGCTGAGCAAGGTCAAGCTGATCGCCGAGCCCTGGGACTGCGGCCCTGGCGGCTATCAGGTCGGCGGCTTCCCGCCGGGCTGGGCGGAGTGGAACGACAAGTTCCGCGACAACGTGCGCAGCTTCTGGAAAGGCGACGAAGGCCAGTTGGCCGAACTGGCCAGCCGCCTGACCGCCTCGGGCGACCTTTACAACCAGCGGGGTCGCCGGCCGTTCTCGTCGGTGAACTTCATCACCGCCCACGACGGTTTTACCCTCAATGACCTTGTCTCCTACAACGACAAGCACAACGAGGACAACGACGAGAACAACCAGGACGGCAGCAACAACAACATGTCCTGGAACCACGGCGTCGAAGGCCCGACCGACGACGAGGCCATCAACGACCTGCGCTTCCGGCAGATGCGCAACTTCATGGCCACGCTGATCCTCGCCCAGGGTACGCCGATGCTGGTGGCCGGCGACGAGTTCGCGCGCACCCAGCACGGCAACAACAACGCCTACTGCCAGGACAGCGAGATCGGCTGGATCAACTGGGACCTGGGCGAGCGCGGCAAGCAGTTGCAGGAGTTCGTCACCCGGGTGATCAAGCTGCGCATGAACTACCCGATCCTGCGTCGCGGGCGCTTCTTCGTCGGCGCCTTCAACGATGAGCTGGGCGTCAAGGACGTCACTTGGCTGGCGCCCAACGGTGAGGAGATGAACGAGGACAACTGGCACGACCCGCACGCCCGCTGCATGGGCATGCTGCTCGATGGCCGTGCTCAGCCGACCGGCATCCGCCGTAGCGGCGCCGACGCGACCCTGCTGCTGGTGGTCAACTCGCACCACGACGTGGTCAATTTCCGCCTGCCGGAAGTCGCCCAGGGCAGCCACTGGACCTGCATGCTCGACACCAACCGTGTCGAAGAGCCGGAGGACGATGAAGTCTTCCAGTTCGGTGACGAGTTCATCGTCACCCATCGCTCGCTGGTGCTGTTCGAGCTGCAGAAGGAAAAGGTGGTATGACCGGGAGCGGCACTCGTTTGGTAGAACGCCTCGGCGCCCTGCTGAACGAGTGGCCGCACCCACTCCCGCATCATCCCGAGGCCCTGCTGCGCAGCCTGCAAAGGTTGTGTGACGCGGGCCTCGACCAATTACCCAAACCCGGCGGTGGCCAGACCCTGCAACGTTGGCAGGCGCTGGCCACGGTCGCCGCACAGGACCTGAGCCTGTGCAAACTCTACGAAGGCCATACCGACGCCCTGGCGATTCTCGAGCATTTCGGCGCGGATGTACCGGCTCACGCCACTTGGGGCATGTGGGCTGCCGAACCGCCCCAGGCGCGCGTCACCCTAGGCGCCGAGCAGCATGACGGCAACGTGCGCCTGCACGGCCGCAAGGCCTGGTGCTCGGGCGCCACAGTGCTCAGCCACGCTCTGCTCACCGCCTGGAATGAACGAGGCGAACAGCAGCTGGTGGCGGTTGCCCTCGAACAGCCTGGCGTGCGCGTGACCGAAGACGGCTGGCAGGCCGTAGGCATGGCCGCCACCCAGAGCGTGGAGATTCTCTTCGATGATGCCCGTGGCCAGCTGGTTGGCCCGCCTGGTGGCTACCTCGCCCGGCCCGGCTTCTGGCAAGGCGGCGCCGGCATCGCTGCCTGCTGGCATGGCGCGGCCAGCCGCCTGGGCGAAGCGCTGCGCCGGCACTGCGCCGAACGCGACGAACCCCATGCCCTCGCCCACCTCGGCCAGGTGGACTGCGCCCTGACGGCCGCCGCCAGCGCACTGCGCGAATGCGCCGCCTGGATCGACGCCAACCCAGAGGCCAACGCCGAACTGCCCGTACGCCGCGTACGTGCCCTGGTCGAGCACAGCGCCAGCACAGCGATCGAGCACGTCGGCCGCGCCCTGGGCGCTGCGCCCTATTGCCGTGACGGCGCACTGGCGCGGCTGCTGGCCGACTTACCGGTGTTCCTGCGCCAGAGCCATGCCGAACGCGATCTGGCGGCTCTGGGCAAGCTCGCCGCGCCTCAACCACAAGAGAGCTGGATGCCATGAACGCCAACCCGATCCAGGGCCAGGGCACCTCGCCACAAGCCTGGAAAGCCTCACGGCGTCTGGCCCAGGTGCCCGATATCGACTGCAGGCAACTGGTGCCCGAAGGCTGCCGCGCAGTGATCGTCGCGCCGCATCCGGATGATGAAATCCTCGGCAGTGGCGGCCTGCTGCAGCTGCTGGCCCAGGCGCAGCGGCAGATATTGCTGATTTCGGTCACCGACGGCGCCGCAAGCCACCCCGGCTCTACCTACTGGACGCCGCAGCGCCTGCGCATCGTGCGCCCCCAGGAAAGCGCCGATGCCCTCAAACGCCTCGGCCTGCCGATTACCCAGGTGCAATGGGTGCATGGCGGCTTTCCCGATACCGGCGTAACCGCCGCGGAAGGTGAGTTGCGTGAGTTTCTGAAAACCTACCTGCAACCCAGCGACGTGGTGTTCACCACCTGGCGCGAGGACGGTCACGCCGACCATGAAGCGGTGGGCCGCGCGGCGCTGACCGCGGCCTTCGAATGTGGCGCCCGTGCCCATGAGATTCCGATCTGGGCCTGGCACTGGGCAAGCCCCGAGGACCCGCGCATTCCCTGGGAACGCGCCCGCAAGCTGCAGCTCGACAAATGGGCACAGGCGCGCAAGCGCCACGCCATCCAGGCCTTTGCCAGCCAACTCTATGACGACCCCGACACCGGTCACCCGCCAGTGCTTTCGGGCACGGCGGTGGAACGCCTGCAGCAACCCTTCGAGGTGGTGTTTCTATGAGCGTTGCCGACAATTACTTCGATAAGCTTTACAAGGGCAGCGAAGATCCCTGGTCATTTCGCGAACGCTGGTACGAGCAGCGCAAGCGCAACCTGACCCTCGCCGCCCTGCCGCGCAGCCACTACGGCAGCATCTTCGAGCCGGGCTGCGCCAACGGCGAACTCAGCGCGCGCCTGGCCGAGCGCTGTACCCAACTGCTGTGCAGCGACACTTCGGCCATCGCCCTGGAGCTGGCGCATAATCGCCTCGCCCACCGCAGCAACGTGCGCCTGCTGCAGACCCGTCTGCCGGAGCAATGGCCGGCCGGGCGCTTCGACCTGATCGTACTCAGCGAGCTGTGCTACTACCTCGACGAACAGGATCTGGATCGCCTGATCGACTGCGCCCGGGCCGCCCTCAACACCGGCGGTAACCTGCTGGCCTGCCACTGGCGTTGGCCCATCGCCGAGTGCCCGCTGAGCGGCGATGAGGTTCACCGCCGCCTGCACGAACGCCTCGGCCTGCCGCGCCTGTTGCGCCATGAAGATGCCGACCTGCTGCTCGAGGTCTGGGGTACCGAAAGCACCTCCGTAGCCCAGCGCGAAGGCCTGGTGCCGGAAGCCCAGGAGCGTCCGGTTTGATCGGCATCGTGATTCCCGCTCACAACGAAGAACAGAGCCTGGACGCCTGCCTGACTGCCCTGCTCGAAGCGGCTGCCCATCCCGATCTGGACGTGCCCGTGCGCATTCTGGTGGTGCTCGACAGCTGCACCGACGGCTCGGCCAGCGTGGTCGCCAACTACCCGGTCGAAAGCCTGACGCTGCAGGCGCGCAACGTCGGCCAGGCGCGCGCTTCCGGTGTGGCCTGGCAACTCGAACGCGGCGCGGACTGGATCGCCTGCTCCGATGCCGACAGCCGGGTCGCTGCCGACTGGCTGGTGCGCCAGCGCGAACTGCAGGCCGACATGGTCTGCGGCACCGTGGAAGTCGCCGAATGGGGCGAACTCGACGGCGGCGTACAGAGCCGTTACCTGAGCGCCTACCAGGACCGCGACGGTCACCGGCACATCCACGGTGCCAATCTGTCGTTCAGCGCAGCCGCCTACGACCGCGCCGGGGGTTTCCAGAAAATCGTCGTCGACGAGGACGTGCAACTGGTCGCCGCCTTCGAGCGCATCGGCGCGCGCATCGCCTGGAGCTCGCTGCCGCGCGTGTATACCAGTGCCCGACTGGACTGCCGCGCCCGCGGCGGCTTCGGCGATTACCTGCGTTCGCTGCTCTAGGGCCTGTTGACGCTTGCGCACGAACCGCCGCAGAGCCCGGCGGCTTGCGCGGTAGTACCAACAGGCCCTGACCCGCCGCACGGCGGCCAAATACCTTGAACCGCCCCCTCGCCGCTCCAGTCGGAAATTTAACGACGCCCGCGTGCCTGCTGCGCGCGAGCCCCTCGCTGAACCACCGCGACCATCGCCAGGAGTACAGCATGAAAGTCAGCGACATAATGACCCGCGGCGTGCAGACCATCACGCCCACCCAGACCATCCACGAAGCCGCCGCCATGATGGCGCGCATCAATTGCGGCGCCCTGCTCGTCAACCAGGATGATCGCCTGATCGGCATGATCACCGACCGCGACATCACCGTGCGCGCGGTGGCTACCGGCATGCCAGGCGAAACGCCGATTTCCGAGGTAATGAGCGGCGAGATCCGTTACTGCTTCGACGACGAAGACGTGTTGCACGTGGCCCGCAACATGGGCGACAACCAGCTGCGTCGCCTGCCGGTGCTCAACCGCGACAAACGCCTGGTTGGCGTGGTGTCGCTGGGCAACCTGGCCCTGAGCGACGACCCGCAGGCCAGCGCCGAGTTGCTGCGCCGCGTTACCGGCGCCCACTGAGCATGAGCAGACCGACGCGAAGAGTCGGCGCCTGCGGGCAACTGCGCGTTGCTCTGCCGCAAGCGGGTGAGTCGCGGTGAAGCACATCCACATCGGCATTTCCGGCTGGCGCTATGCGCCCTGGCGCGGCGACTTCTACCCCGAAGGCCTGAAGCAACGCGAGGAACTGGCGTTCGCCTCCCGGGCGGTGAGCAGTATCGAAATCAACGGCTCGTTCTACGCCCTGCAAACGCCCGAGCGTTATGCCGGTTGGGCCGCTGAGACACCGGACGGCTTCTGCTTCGCGGTCAAGGCGCCGCGCTATATCACCCATATTCGCCGCCTCGATGACGTGGCCACGCCCATCGCCAATTTCTTCGCTTCGGGGCCGTTGCAGCTGGGCGAGAAACTCGGGCCGTTCCTGTGGCAGTTCCCACCAAGCATGCCCTTCGACGAGCAACGCTTCGCCGACTTCCTCGCTCTGCTGCCGCAGGACACGGAGCAGGCCCTGGGCAGTGCGAAGAAAGCCGATCGCCTGCAGGACGGCAGCCTGGATGTGCCCCACCAGCAGAAGCTGCGCCACGCCGTGGAAATCCGTAACCCGAGCTTTTGTGACCCGGCCTTTATCAAGTTGCTGCGCAAGCACAAGGTCGCGCTGGTGTTCGCCGACAGCGCCGGCAAGTGGCCGTACGCCGAGGATCTGACTGCCGACTTCGTGTACCTGCGCCTGCACGGCAACAAGAAGCTCTACGAAAGTGGTTACGACGAAGACGCCATCGACCACTGGCACCAGCGCGTCGCCACCTGGAGCCGCGGCCAGCAACCCGGTGACGCGCAGCTGATCGACAGCCACAAGCCGCGCGCCCGAAAGTCGCGCGACGTGTACTGCTATTTCGACAATGACCTCAAGGTTCGCGCGCCCTACGACGCCCACGCGCTGTTAGAGAAGTTCGACCTGGCCCGGGGGCTGCCCAACGCCCCCGGCCAGTCGCCAGGAGTAAGCCCATGACCACCCACCAACCGGCACCCACGGAACTGGCCAGCGCGGTTCACACGCTGAAGATTCTCACGGTCAACACCCACAAGGGGTTCACCGCGCTGAACCGGCGCTTCATTCTTCCAGAGCTGCGCGATGCAGTGCGCACGCTGTCGGCCGATATGGTGTTTCTGCAGGAAGTGCATGGCACCCACGAGCACCACGCCAAGCGCTACGAGAACTGGCCGCCGACGCCGCAGTACGAGTTTCTCGCCGACAGCATGTGGCCGCAGTTCGCCTATGGCCGCAACGCGGTGTACCCCCATGGCGACCACGGCAACGCCCTGCTCTCGAAATTCCCGATCCTGCGCCACGATAACCTCGACATCTCCATCGGCACCCAGGAGCAGCGCGGCCTGCTGCACTCGGTGCTCGACGTGCCGGGGCACGCCGAAGTACATGCCATCTGCGTGCACCTGGGCCTGCGCGAAGTGCATCGCAAGCAGCAGCTGGGTTTGCTGTGCAAGGTGCTCGACCGCCTGCCGGCCGACGCGCCGGTGATCGTGGCGGGCGACTTCAACGACTGGCGCCAGCGCGCCGATGGCCTGCTGGCCGCCAGCGGCCTGAAAGAAGCCTTCGTCAGCGAGCACGGCAAGCCGGCCAGGAGCTTCCCCGCGCGCTGGCCGCTGCTGTGCCTGGATCGCATCTACGTGCGCAACGCGACCACTCACAACCCGCAGGTGCTGTCGACCCGTCCCTGGTCGCACCTGTCCGATCATGCACCGTTGGCTGTGGAGATACGGCTATGAAGTACGAATGGCGTGATGGCAACCAGATCGATCTGTTGATCAACGGCGAGGATTTCTTTCCCGCCGTGTTCGAGAGCATCCGCAATGCCCGCCAGCAAGTGCTGCTGGAAACCTTCATCATCTTCGAAGACAAGATCGGCATGGAGCTGCAGCAGGCGCTGATCGCCGCTGCCCGCAACGGCGCCGAGGTGGAGATCACTGTGGACGGTTACGGCACCGCGGACCTCTCCACCGAGTACGTCGCAGCGTTGGTGGCCGCCGGTGTGCGGGTGCACATGTTCGACCCAGGCAAGCGCCTGCTGGGCATGCGCACCAACCTGTTCCGCCGTCTGCACCGCAAGATCGTGGTGGTCGACAACGAGGTCGCCTACATCGGCGGCATCAACTACGGCGAAGACCATATCGCCGATTACGGGCCGATGGCCAAGCAGGATTATGCCGTGCGCGTGCGTGGCCCCATCGTCGCCGACCTGCACACCGCCGCCGTGCGCCTGCTCGACGCCCGAGATGATCGCCCGGCGACGCCCCATCGTGGCAGCCAGCCAGGTCAGCACCGCCACGCCGGCAACAGCCGCCTGCTGATGACCATCCGCGACAATGGCGACGACACCAACACCATCGAACAGCATTACCTGGATGCCATCCGCAACGCCCAGCACCGCTTGATCATCGCCAACGCCTACTTCTTTCCCGGCTACCGGCTGCTGCGCGAGCTGCGCAATGCGGCGCGGCGCGGCGTGAAGGTGACGCTGATCCTGCAGGGCATGCCGGACATGCCGCTGGTGCGCCTGTGCTCGCGCCTGACCTACAACTACCTGCTGCGCGACGGCGTGACCATCTACGAATACTGCCAGCGCCCGCTGCACGGCAAGGTGGCCCTGGCCGATCACGAGTGGTGCACCATCGGCTCGAGCAACCTCGACCCTCTGAGCCTGTCGCTCAACCTGGAAGCCAACGTGATCGTGCGCGACGCGGCGCTCAACCGTCGCCTGCATGAACACCTCTCGGAGCTGGCCGAATCGAGCTGCAAGTCGGTGCCGCTCAAGCGGGTGATGCGCGGTTACTGGTGGCGCGCGCCGCTGATCTTCCTGTGCTTTCACTTCCTGCGCCATTTCCCGGCCATCGCCGGCTGGTTCCCGGCCCACTCGCCGCGCATCAAGCTGCTCAAACCCGAAATCGAAGCGCCGCAATGCGGCACCTTGCAGGTCGACCAGGAGAAAGTCTCGTGAGCAAACCCGACGACAAGCAAGGCAAGCCGGCATGGCGCTGGGCCAAGCGACTGTTGACCCTGTGCTTTTTCATTCTGGTGCCGGCGCTGCTGTTCATGCTGGTCAAGAACCTCGACTGGCAGGAGGTTAGCCAGGCGCTGCGCGGCTTCAGCCCGACCATCCTGCTCGCCGCAGTCGGCGTGACGGCGCTGAGCTACGGGGTGTATTCGAGCTTCGACCTGATCGGCCGCGCCTACACCCAGCACGGTCTGCCGACACGCCAGGTGCTGCCGCTGACCTTCGTGTGCTACGCCTTCACCCTCAACCTGAGTTCCTGGGTCGGCGGTGTGGCGCTGCGTTATCGCCTCTATTCGCGCCTCGGGCTGAAGGTTTCGACCATCACCCGCGTGCTGAGCATGAGCCTGATCACCAACTGGCTGGGCTACATCCTGCTGGCTGGCGTGCTGTTCACCTTTGGCCTGGTCAAGCTGCCCGAAGGCTGGGCCGTCGGCGCCACAGGCCTGCGCATCATCGGCCTGGCGCTGCTCGCCGTGGGCATCGGTTACCTGCTGGCCTGCCAGTTTTCCAAACGTCGCAGCTGGACGATTCGCGGCCACGAGCTGAACCTACCGTCGCTGCCCATGGCCCTGCTGCAGGCCGGCCTCGGCGCCCTGAACTGGTCGCTGATGGCGCTGATCATCTACCTGCTGCTGCCTGAAGAAGCTTTCTACCCGACCATTCTCGGCATCCTAATGATCAGCAGCATCGCCGGGGTGATCACCCATATTCCTGCAGGCCTGGGCGTGATCGAGGCGGTATTCATCGCCATGCTGCAGCACGAAATGTCCAAGGGCAGCATCGTCGCCGCGCTGATCGGTTACCGGGCGATCTACTTCCTGCTGCCGCTGGCGGTGGCCTGCGTGGTCTACCTGGTGCTGGAAAAACGCGCCAAGAAGCTGCGCCAGAACGCCGGCCAGGAAAACGCCGAAGAGCCGCGCCCTGCCTGACAGCTGGTCTCTTGAGCGGGATCGCTCTTGATCCTGGTCAAGAGGCTGCATCCCTATCGCGTTAGGCTGGGATCGACGTCCAGCGGAGTACGCGAGATGGCCAAGAAATTTCCCCTACAACCGAGCAACCCCGAGCGCGTGTGCTGGGGTTGCGACCGTTACTGCAGCGCCGCCGACCTGGAATGCGGCAACGGCGCCAGCCGAACCCAACACCCCATCGAGCTGTTCGGCGAAGACTGGTACCTGGATGGCGACTGGGGTATCGAACCGCCAAATGACGAGAAGAAACCCAAGCAGCGGCAGATCTGAGTTCATCCCGGCAACTTCCACGCCTGGCGCAAGGCCTGCAGCGCCTCACCGATGGCCCGTTCCGGCACTGCGGCAAAACCCATCACCAACCCGGCACGCTGATCCGCCGGTGTACGCCCTTCTGGCAGCCATTGCACGCTCAGCGGGTTGATTTCCACCCCCACGGTGGCAGCCGCGGCGATCAGTTCACGCTCGCGGGCCAGGCTCTCGCAGCGCACGCTCAGGTGCAGACCGGCGTGGACCTCGGGCAGCGCTGAGCAGCCAGGCACCTCATCCGGCCAACCGACCAGCAAGGCATCGCGACGCGCCCGGGCGGCGTTGCGCATACGGCGGATATGCCGCTGGAAATGCCCGGCGGCGATGAACTCGGCCATCACCGCCTGGGTGCCGATATCGGAGTGGCGCATATCCACGCCGCGACGGCGGGCGAAGGCCTGGGCCAGGCGCGGCGGCACCACCAGATAGCCCAGACGCAGCGCCGGGAAGACGATCTTGCTGAAAGTGCCGACGTACAGCACGCGCTGGCCGCGATCCAGCGCGGCCAGCGGCGCCAGTGGCGTGCCGCTGTAGCGGTACTCGCCGTCGTAGTCGTCCTCAATGATCCAGGCATCGTTGCGCTCGGCCCAGTCCAGCAGGGCCAAGCGCCTGGGCAGCGACAGCGTCACCCCGGTCGGGTACTGGTGCGACGGCGTGACATAGGCCAGCCGGCACGGCCCTGCCTGCTCCAGGGCGTCGACATCCAGGCCCTGGCTGTCGACGCCAATGCCTTCAAGCTGAGCACCGGCGACATTGAATGCGTGTGCGGCGGCGCGGTAGCCCGGATCTTCCATCGCCACCCGGTCACCCGGATCGAGCAGCAATTGCGTGCATAGGCTGATCGCCTGCTGGGCGCCGCAAGTGATAACGATCTGCCCAGGGTCGCACTTGAGGCCACGGCTGCTGCGCAGGTAGGAGGCGATCAACTCGCGCAGCTGCGCATCGCCCGCCGGGTCGCCATATCCCAGCAACGCAGACGCCGGTCGGCGCCAGAAACGTGCGGCCAGACGTGCCCAGGTTTCATAGGGAAACAGGTCGAAGGCCGGCACCCCGACGCGAAAGGCCCGCGGCGGCCCAGGCAAATGCGGCGGCAGATGAAAGCTCTCCAATCGTTGCAAGGCGCTGCTGCTCGCCTGGCTCGTCGGCATTGCTGCGGGCAACGGCGCGCTGGCTTCCAGGTCAGCCACGTAGGTGCCATCGCCGACCCGCGCCTGCACGTAGCCCTCGGCGTACAGCTGATCCAGCGCGCGGTTGACGGTGTTGCGCGACACACCGAGCAGCTCGGCCAACTGACGGCTGGCCGGCAGGCGCGTGCCACCGGGCAGGCGTCCGTCGAGCATGCGTTCGCGCAGCGCCTGGTACAGCTGACGCGACAAGCCCGCACCAGGTTGCAGGCACAGGCCCGAGAGGTCGACGGGTAGCGGCGTCGAGGTAGCCATGATTGGCTCCATGAAAGTCACGGGAAATGGATCTTACAACAGACCAATCGTAATTCTAGGATGGCGCATCCAGCCAAGGAACGCCCCATGTACACGCCACCCGCCTTTCGCCAGAACGACCCCGCCACCCTGCACCGGGAAATCCACGCCTGCCGCCTGGCGACCCTCATCAGCCCTGGCGAACATGGCCTGCAGGCCAGCCACCTACCTTTGCTGCTGCGCGCCGAAGAAGGCCCCTACGGCACCCTGTATGGCCACCTGGCGCGGGCCAACCCCCATGCCCGGCTGCTGGCAGAAGGCGGCGAGGTCCTGGTGGTGTTCGGCGGCGCCGATGCCTACGTCAGCCCCTCCTGGTACCCGGCCAAGGCCGAGCACGGCAAGGTGGTGCCGACCTGGAACTACATCGCCGTGCATGCCTATGGGCGCGCCGAAGTGTTCGACGACGCCGAACGCCTGCTGAACCTGCTCGGCGAGTTGACCGACCGCCATGAGCAACCGCGCCCACAACCCTGGACGATCGCCGATGCACCGCAGGACTACATCGCCGGCATGCTGCGCGCCATCGTCGGCTTCGCCCTGCCCATCGAGCGCCTGGAAGGCAAATGGAAACTCGGCCAGAACCGCAGCGAGGCCGACCAGAGCGGCGTGCGTGACGGTCTCGCCGCCAGCCTCGATTCCCGCGACCGCGCCCTGGCGCAGCGTATGGCTGACTGAATCAATCGATAAAAACAGGAGACCGAGGATGGAAATACGCGCCGTTACCGCTGACGATCACGCTGCCTGGCTGCCGCTCTGGCAGGGCTACCAGCGCTTCTACGCCACCGAAATTCCCGAGACCACCACTGCGCTGACCTGGCAACGATTCCTTGCCGCCGACGAGCCGATGCACGCGGCCCTGGCCTGGCAGGACGGCCGGACCATCGGCATGGTGCACTGGATCTTCCACCGCTCCTGCTGGACCGAGGGCAACTACTGCTACCTGCAGGACCTGTTCGTGGCCGAACAGGTGCGTGGCGGCGGCATCGGCCGCGCTCTGATCGAACACGTCTACGCCCAGGCCCGCCAGGCCGGCGCCTCGCGGGTGCACTGGTTGACCCACGAGAGCAACACCACCGCCATGCAGCTGTACGACCGCATCGCCGAACGGCCCGACCTCGTGCAGTACCGCAAGAAATTGTGATCAGGAGCCCGACCATGACAGACACCCTGCTCGACTGGACACCCGCCACACCGCCGCCCCGCGCGCCCATCGACGGCTGCTTCGTACGCCTGGAACCCCTGAATACCCAGCGCCATGGCGATGATCTGTGGCTCGCCCTGCAAGGCCCGGACAGCGACCCGGCGCTATGGGATTACCTGCCCTACGGCCCGTTCGCCGAACGCCGCGCCTTCGATGATTGGCTGGCGGGCAAACAGGCAGGCGACGATCCACTGTTCTTCACGGTGATCGACAAGGCCACGGCAAGGGCCGTGGGGCTGCTCAGCTTCCTGCGTATCGCCCCGGCCGATGGCTGCATCGAGATCGGCCATATCGCCTTTGGCCGCGCCATGCAGCGCTCGCCAGCCTCCACCGAAGCGATCTGGCTGCTGATGAGGCTGGCCATGGACGAACTCGGCAATCGCCGCCTGGAGTGGAAGTGCAATGCGCGCAACGCGCGGTCGATGCGCGCCGCCGAGCGCCTGGGCTTCACCCAGGAAGGCCTGTTCCGCCAGCACGCAATGATCAAGGGCCAGAACCGCGACACCGCCTGGTTCTCGATCATCGATGGCGAGTGGCCGGCGATTCGCGAGGCCTTTGTAGGCTGGCTAGCCGCGGACAATTTCGATGCGCAGGGAAAGCAGCGTCGGCGGCTTGAGGACTTCCGCGAGCTTTGATGCGTGCCTGTAGGATCGGACGGGGACGCCCAGTTCGTGCCCGCGAAAAATCACGGGCATGGCCCGTTCCCACGGGATAGGGGATCGTCGTCAGCCCGTAGGATGGGTGAAACCCATCTAGCGTTGATGAGTTTCACCTACGCGGCCCGGCCCATCCTACGGGCTACACGCTACGAGCTGGCGGTCACGCCCCTTGAAGCGGCGCACCCAGCCAGGCCGAAACCAACAGCAGCACGGCCATGGTCTGGTTGAAACGGGTCATGGTGCGGGCCGACGTGAACAAGCGTGCGGCGCCGCGACCGAGCAACGCCCAGCAGCCCAGACACGGCAGGGAGATGGCCAGGAAGATCGCTGCCAAAAGCGCTACCCGCAGTGCCTGACCGGGCCCCGGCGTGGCGAATACGCTGACCACGGCCAGGGCCATCATCCAGGTTTTTGGGTTGACCAACTGCAACGCTGCGCCAGCGAACAGCCCGAGGCGCTTCTCGTCCGCCGTTACCGCCGAGCCATCCAGCGCCGCCGCAGGGCTGCTGAAAATCCGCCAGGCCAGGTAGCTCAACCACAGCACGCCAAACCAGGCCATCGCCCACTGCAGGCGCGGGTGCTGTTGCAGCAATTCACCCAGGCCAAGCCCCACCGCCACCACGATGGCCGCCGCGCCCACACAGGCGCCGATAACCAGCGGCAGGGTCTTGGCCACACCATGACGGGCGCTGCTGCCCAGCACCAGCACATTGGTGGGCCCCGGGGTGATGGAGGCAACGAAGGCGAACAGCATGAAGGGCAACAACTGGGTCATGACGGGCTCCTGAACGATCCGAGCCCTGATCATCGGCGCTGGCGCCTCAGCGGTCTGGAAGGTTTGAGCAGCGCCGTTGATAGTTCGCCGGGGTGATGCCGTAGGCGCGGCGGAACCAGCGGCCCAGGTGGCTCTGGTCGGCAAAACCGAGAACCGCTGCCACCTGCACCGGCGGCTCGCCTTGGGCCAGCAGGTGCCGCGCCTGGGCCAGGCGCAGTTGCACCAGATAGGCATGGGGCGCCAGGCCGAAGGCCGCCTTGAAGGCGCGGCTCAGGCGAAAGCGATCCACGCCGCAGGCGGCGGCCAGGTCATCCAGGCCGATATCGCGGGTGTGCTGGTCGTGCAGGAAATCCCGTGCACGCTGGGCCACCAGCGGCAGGCGCGGGTCGACCTCCAGGCGGCGGCGCCAGTGCAGGCGCTCGGTCAGACGCGCCAGAAGATTATCGAGGGCAGACTGCCTGACCATGCGCAGGTCCTGACCATGCAGGGCGCCGAACGCCTCGACCACCGCGGCGAGCAGGCGCGGGTCGCTGGCCAGGGTGGCGCCAAAGGCCGGCAGGCAGTCGGCCGGCGCCTGCTCGAACAGGCTGCGCAGTTCACGCTCCAGCCACTGGGTATCCAGGTACAGCATCGAGTAGGTGAAGCCTTCCGGCTCCGGCGCGTGGCCGTCGTGCAACTCGCCGGGCTCGAGCATGAACACCTGGCCGGCCAGGCTGCTGTTCAACTGCTTGCGGCAATTGAACTGCTGCACGCCCTGCTCGGTGAAGCCGACCAGATAGGCGTCGTGCCAGTGGGGATCGTAGGCATGGCCGCGAAAATGCGCGCGGATGGTCTCGATACCGGTGTCTGTGTCCTGGGCCAGGTCGACCCAACTCTGCGCGCTCATGCCTGCTCCAGCGCCACGGGATGTGAGCGGGTCATGCTAACCGACCTGCTGCTCCCATTCTGGAACTTTTGAGCAGCCATTCATCGGGCCCGCGCCATGCAACGCTGGTGGCGCGCATCCACCCGTTCGGCGAACCAGGCGGTGGTCAGGCGGCGGGTGATCTTCGGGCTTTCCAGCACGATGCCCGGCAGCAACTCGCGCGGCACCCGCTTGCCCTCGGCCTTGTCGGCCAGGGCGAAGACCCTTTCGTACAGGCGGCTTTGCTCGAACTCCAGGCTGCTGCCCTGCTCCAGATCCCGGCGAATCGCCCGGTCGCTGAGGTTCAGGCTCTTGCCCAAGGAGCGCACCGCCAGCTCGGTGGCGCTGACCTTGCTGCTGCCGTGGATGATCAGGTCGCCATCCAGCGCCAGGGGAATGCCCGACGCACTGCTGACCGCATTCTGAAACGCCGCATTGCGACTGGCGTACCAGCCGGCGTTGAAGTCGGCAAAACGGTACAGCGGTTTCGGGTAGCTGACCGGGTAGCCCAGCAGGTGGGCGATACCGAAGTACATGCCGCCACGACGGCTGAATACCTCGCGGCGGATCGAGCCGTCCGGCGGATAGGGATAGCCCTCGGCGTGGGCCTGGGCGAACGCGATGCTGACCTGCATCGGCCCGCCGGTATGCACCGGATTGAGCCCGCCGAACAGCTGGCGACCCAGCGGCACCATGCCGGTGAAGTCATCGAAGATCTCGCTCAGCTGCTTCTCGGTGCGCACGTTGTCCAGCCGTTGTTGGTAGGTCTTGCCGGTCGGCGACTGGATGCGCAGCGCCGCATTCACCAGCAGCCGCGGCACGTGCAGGCTGGCTGCGCGTCGGTCGATTTCCGCCCGGGCGATCTTCGCCAGCCCCGGCACCGGCGGGTCGGTGTTGAAGGTCGATTCCTGTTCGGTCACCGCCAGCACGGCGCAGATGTTCTCGGTAGTCGGCGCGATCTCCTGAGCGGCGAAGGCGGCGTAGATATCCGCGGCCCATCCTTCACGATCCGGTGTGTTCATCGGCATTAGCCGCACGATCTGCGCGCGCACTTCGGCCGGTTTGGGCGCCGGCTCACGCGGCTGGGACGCGCAACCAGCCAGCAACACGGCCAATAGCGCAGCGGATGAACGCAGGAAATGGGCCGTCACCGATGACTCCTCGCAATGGAAAGCTCGAAGCTCTGACAACGGCAACGCTGCGGCGTCCGCGATTATTTGCCGGGCGTGCCCGTCCGCAACGCCCTCCGGGCTGGCAAAACAATCAGAACCCACTCACAAGCGAAGCGGTCTACCCCTCACAAAGGCCCGTAACGCCTGGCCTGCGGACGCGGAGCGAGTTGCGCTCCAGGATCGATATGAGCAAGGAGATCCACATGGTTACCCATTACAAGATCGACGGTCATCTCGCCTGCGGCACCCATGGCGAAAAGCTGGCCTCCAGCAAGGAACTTAACCAGGTGAAATGCCGCAACTGCCGCAACACCGAGGTGTACAAGCAAGCGCGCCGGGATACCCGCAATGCCGCACGACGCGCCGCCCGCAAGGCCAAGGTCGCGCAGCCGCGTACCGACTGGCGCACTTCCTGGCAGCAGCACCTGACCGACCTGCCCGGCCGCAATCGCCTGCCGCGTGGTTTCGCCGCACAAGCTTACGTGTGACGGCTACAGGGGCCTGAACAAGTCCCGCGCTTGAAAGCAAAAAGGGTGGACCGAGCAATCGGTTCACCCTTTCTCGTTTCATTGCGGCTTGATGACCAGCGTACCCAGCGGCGGCAGATCCAGGCTCAGGGACTGAGGCTGACCATGGCTGGCCACCGCCTCGCTGAACAGCCCGCCCTGACTGCCGGCGTTGGAGCCGGCGTAACGTTCGGAGTCGCTGTTGAGCAGCACGTGCCAGGCGCCCTCCTTCGGCACGCCGATGCGGTAGCCGTTGCGCGGCTCGGGGGTGAAGTTGTGTACCACCAGCAGGGGCGCGCCGCTCTGATCATGACGCAGCCAGGCGAACACGCTGTTGTTGGCATCGTCACCGATCAGCCAGGCAAAACCTTCGGCGCTGCCGTCTAGCTGGTGCAGCGCCGGCTCGTGGCGGTACAGGCCGTTGAGGTCGCTCACCAGTTGCTGCACGCCCTTGTGCTCGCCATAGCGCAGCAGATACCAGTCCAGTTCATGGTCGTGGTTCCACTCGCGCCACTGGCCGAACTCGCAGCCCATGAACAGCAGCTTCTTGCCCGGGTGGCTCCACATGAAGCTCAGGTACAGGCGCAGGTTGGCGAACTTCTGCCAGCGGTCGCCCGGCATCTTGTCGAGCAGCGAGCGCTTGCCGTGCACCACTTCGTCGTGGGAGATGGGCAGCACGAAATGCTCGGAGAAGGCGTACAGCAGGCCGAAGGTCAGCTGATGGTGATGGTGGCGACGGTGCAGCGGATCCTCGGCAGCGTATTTGAGGCTGTCGTGCATCCAGCCCATGTTCCACTTGTAGGCAAAGCCCAGGCCGCCCTCCTGGGTCGGTCGGCTGACGCCCGGCCAGGCGGTCGATTCCTCGGCGATCACCAGTGCGCCGGGCACTTCCTGGGCGACCACATCGTTGAGATGGCGCAGGAAGTCGATGCTCTCCAGGTTCTCGCGCCCGCCGAAACGGTTGGGGATCCACTCGCCGTCCTTGCGCGAATAGTCGCGGTAGAGCATCGAGGCCACGGCGTCCACGCGCAGGCCGTCGATATGATAGGTGCGCAGCCAGTGCAGCGCCGAGGCCAGCATGAAGCCGTGCACCTCGGTGCGGCCCAGGTTGTAGATGTAGGTGTCCCAATCCTGGTGGAAACCCTCGAACGGGTGGGCGTATTCGTACAGCGCAGTGCCGTCGAACTGACCGAGGCCATGGGCGTCGGTGGGGAAATGCGCCGGCACCCAGTCGAGGATCACGCCAATGCCGGCCTGGTGGCAGGCGTCGACGAAGGCGGCGAAATCCGCCGGGCTGCCGTAACGCGCAGTCGGGGCGAATTGCGACAGCAACTGGTAACCCCAGGAACCGCCGAACGGGTGCTCCATGATCGGCATCAGCTCGATATGGGTGAAGCCCAGTTGCTGCACATAGGGAATCAGCTGTTCGCTCAGCTCGCGCCAGCTCAGCAGGCGGCCATTCTCGCCGCCCTCGCGGCGCCAGGAACCGGCATGCAATTCGTAAATCGACATCGGCGCCTGGTAGGCCTGGCGAGCCTGCCGCTGCTCGAGCCAATGGTCATCGTGCCAGTCGAACTGCAGCGGCGCGGATACCACCGAGCCGGTAGCCGGCGGCAGCTCACTGGCCAGCGCCATGGGATCGGCCTTGAGCGGCAACAGACCATCGCGGCCGAGAATCTCGTATTTGTAGACTTCGCCGGGCGCCAGGCGCGGAATGAACAGCTCCCACACACCACTGGGCTGACGCAGGCGCATCGGGTGACGACGGCCGTCCCAACCGTTGAAATTACCGACAACCGAGACCCGCCGGGCGTTGGGCGCCCACACCGAAAAGCGCACGCCCTGCACGCCTTCATGGGTAGTGAACTGGGCGCCCAGGCTCTTGCCCAGCTCACGGTGATTGCCCTCGGCGAACAGGTACAGGTCCATCTCGCCGAGCAGTTGACCAAAGGCGTAAGGGTCCTCGGTTTCCTGTACGCCGGTTCCCCACTGGATGCGATAGCGATACGGCACCTGCTGCTCGATGCGGATGCTGAACAGCCCTGGCACGCTGGATTGCTCCAGAGTGCCGAGCACCTCGCCGGTTACCGCGTGGATCAGCTCGACACCAAGGGCGCCAGGCAGGTAGGCACGAATCGTCAGCCCGTGGGCGAACGCGTGGGGGCCCAGAATCGAAAACGGATCGCCATGCTCGCCCCGGATCAGGGCCTCGACAGCGGCACGTTCCAGTCCCGCCACCTGGCGCTCGGTTTCTCCATTGCTCATCGTTTACCGCTCCCCAAGAGATAGTTGCTCAGCTCTATCAGCCCTTGCACTGGTACTTCCAGCCAATCGGGACGATAGCGCGCTTCATACATGATTTCGTAAGCCGCCTTCTCGATGCAGAACAGCGCAAGCGCTGCTACTTCACCTTCGCGGTCATGCCAGGCGTGAGGCAGATCGGCTGCCGCCAGCCGGTAGGCTTCGTTGAATGCGGTTCTGGCCTGGCTGCGATACAGCTCGGCGATATGCCGGCGGGCCTGCTCATCCGACGGCGCTGCGTGATTGTTCAGGGCGCTGCGCGTGACCATGGCGGCGGCATAGTCGAAGGAGCGCAGCATGCCGGCGACGTCCTTGAGTGGGCTGTAGAACGCGCGGCGTTCTTCCAGGGTGCGGGTCGGTTCACCTTCGAAATCGATCAAGTAGGCGTCGCCCTGCACCACCAGCACCTGGCCCAGGTGCAGATCGCCATGCACGCGCATGCGAATGCCGCCCGCCGAACGCCGCGCCAGGTCGTCGACCCGTTCGAGAATCTGCGCATGGCGCGCAGCCAGCCAATCCGCCTGATTGGCGGCTTCACCCGGCAAGTGCCCGCGCCCCTCGGCGATCACTTTCAGGGCCTCGCGGACCTGGGCGGTGATGCTCTGCGACCACTCGGCCACTTCGGCGTCGCCGGTCTCGTGGTAGCCGAAGTCCGGGTTGTCGCTGGCCTGGCCGAGAGCCACATGCATCTCGCCCAAGCGCTTGCCCAACAGGCCGGCGAAGGTTTCCAGCTCGGCCAGGGCGCCGTGCATATTGTTCTGCTCAGCCTGCCCGCCGGCCAGTTCCTCGCGAACCGCGCGCTCCAGGTTGTTCAACGTCCACTGCCAGGCATCGCCCTGATTGTTCAGGTAGCCCTGCAGGATCATCAGCGTGTGAGGCACGCCCTGCTCGTCCACGCGACGCACTTCGCCCAGCAGCGGCGCGATGTGCGCGAAGCCGGCCGCGGTCAGGTAGCCGCCGATCTCCGCTTCCGGGTGAATCCCGGGCAGCACGCGACGTACCAGCTTGAGTACGGCCTGTTCATCGATGATCGCCGAGCTGTTGGATTGCTCAGCGGAGATCAGCTTGACCTTGGCATTGCTCAGGTCGCCCAGCTCCTGCAGGCGCGCGGTGGGCACGAACTGGATCTCGCTGCCCTGCCAGCCCAGCACGCTGCGCGTACTCAACTGGCCCATTACATGGCGCACGAAACCCGGCAGCGTATAGCCGTCGGTCAGCAGCCCCAGCTGGCCACCACGCCGCAGCTGGGCCAGAGCCAGCTGCTGCGGCAAACCGCCGCCGGCGTCCTGCTCGCCCACGTAGCCGAGCGGTACCTGGTAATGCTCGTTGGCCCCAGACTGGCGTACGACCTCAACCTCACAGAGCACGTAAGGTTGGTCCGCACCGCCGAACGGGACGGCATACAGCAGCTTCACCTGCTTCACGTCCTCGACCCCGCCGGAGAACCAACGGCGCTTGGGCAAATAGGCCGGCAACGACTCCTGCTCAAGAGTCGCGCGAGCCGGCAGTTGCAACAGCTCGGCGAGTTGGTCGTTGATCACCAGGGTGGTCAGCTCCGGCATGGGGTCGACCGATGTTGAATGCGAGCTGGTCATTTGCGCCTCCTCGGCGAGCAGAAACCAGTAGAAGTCATAGGGCTGCCAAGCAGGCCATCGAGTGGTCTGGTTCGCTGCAGTCGTTGAGAAAGATGCAGTGCCGTGCCATCGACCGGTTCCTCAGCTCGCCACGCGGATGCGCCAGATGCCGAACGGCTGGTGCCAGGGTTCGATACGCATCCACTGGGTCTTGCCGTGCCAGTGCCAGGTGTGGCCGGTCATCAGGTCTTCGCCGTGGGTGGTGGCGTGGTCATCCAGGCCCAGTTCCCACAGCGGCAACTCGAAGTGCGCCTCCTGGGCGTTGTGCGGGTCGAGGCTGACTGCCACCAGAATGAAGTTCTCGCGGTCGGCGGTGCGCTTGCCGAAGTACAGGATGTTGTCGTTCCAGCAGGTGTAAGCCTGAAAACCCAGGTGGGTCTGTAGTGCCGGGTTCTGCCGGCGGATGCGATTGAGCTGGGCGATCTCGGCGACGATGTTGCCGGGCGCCTGGTAATCGCGCACGCGGATCTCGTACTTCTCCGAATCCAGGTACTCCTCCTTGCCCGGCACCGGTAGGGATTCGCAGATCTCGAAGCCCGAATACATGCCCCACAGCCCCGAGCCCATGGTCGCCAGCGCGGCGCGGATCAGAAAGCCCGCGCGGCCGCTGTGGTGCAGAAAGTACGGATTGATGTCCGGCGTGTTGACGAAGAAGTTGGGGCGATAGCAATCACGCCATGGAGCCTCGTTGAGCTGGGTCAGATAACTTTCCAGCTCGGCCTTGGTGTTGCGCCAGGTGAAATAGGTGTAGCTCTGGGTAAAGCCCACCTTGCCCAGCCGCGCCATCATCGCCGGGCGGGTGAAGGCTTCGGCGAGAAACATCACCTGCGGGTGGGTCTTGCGGATATCGGCGATCAGCCATTCCCAGAACGGCAGTGGCTTGGTGTGCGGGTTGTCGACCCGGAACTGGTACACGCCCAGCTCCACCCAGCCGCGCACCACGTCACGCAGCGCCAGCCACAGGTCGGGCACCGCATCCCTGGCGTAGAAGTCGACGTTGACGATGTCTTCGTATTTCTTTGGCGGGTTTTCCGCATGGCGGATGGTGCCGTCCGGGCGCCAACTGAACCAGCCCGGATGCTGCTGGAGCCACGGGTGATCGGGCGAACACTGGATGGCGAAATCCAGGGCGATTTCCAGATCATGCTCGCGGGCCGCCTCGACCAGCGCGACGAAATCCTCGCGGGTGCCGAGCTGCGGGTGAATGGCCTCATGACCGCCGTCCGGGCTGCCGATGGCGTAAGGGCTGCCGGGATCATCCGGGCCGGCCGTAAGCGAGTTGTTGCGGCCCTTGCGATGGGTAGTGCCGATGGGATGAATCGGCGGGAAGTACAACACGTCGAAGCCCATGGCCTGAATCGCCGGCAGGCGCTTGATCACGTCGCGCAGGGTGCCGTGGCGCTCGGGGTCGTCGGTTTCCGAACGGGGGAACAGCTCGTACCAGCTGGCGAAGCGCGCCAGCGGGCGCTCTACGTCGAGCAGATAGGTCGCGCTACGGGTGCGATGCGGATGGCCTTCGGCGCGGCGCACCAGGGCAACGGTTTCGGGGGCCAGCAGCAACGCCACGCGCTCGTCCAGGCTCTGCAATTCCTGCAGCTCATCACACAGCGCTTCGAGGCTGATCGCCAGGTCACCTTCGGTCCGCCCGGCGGCTTCGCGCAGCAGCGCCTGGCCTTCCTGCAGTTCGAGGTTGATGGTCACCCCGGCGCCGAATTTCTTCGACAGCTCGTAGCAATAGCTGGCGTAGATGTCCCACCAGGCTTCGATCAGAAACTCCACCTCACCCACCCGCTGGGGGGTGATCTCGGCCTGCCAGCGGTCATGGCCCATGTCTTCGAGCGGCACGCGATGCCACTCCTGACTACCAGCGTCGCGCCACAACACTTCGCCGGCCAGCTTGTCGTGGCCGTCGGCGAAGATCAGCGCGCTGACGGTGACTTTGTCCCCGGCAATCGCCTTGGCGGCGAAGCGCCCCTGCTCGACCTGCGGCTCGACTTCCTCGATGGCCAGGCGCGGCAACTGCAATGCGCGCTCCAGCGACAACTCGCCGTGGTTAAGACGGACCGGTTCCTGCAGAAAGTCGGCTTGCGAATAAGCAGATGGCATCGAAACGGGCTCCTCACGCCTGGCAGGCGTATAAGCTGTTGCACCGTGGCGCGCCACGGGCTTTAGGCGACAGTGCCTGGCTGAATGCGGTGTGCCGTCGGCATCTATCGCCCTGCTCTGGCGCAAGGGTTCCCGGGTGCCGCGACCTGTCTATCTCCGAACCTGGCGTGTTTGGCAAAGTTCATAGTTTCCGAGGCGAGGCAGCTGCGCCTCAGGACCTGCGCACGATCTTTTAGGGAGAGATTAACGAGGCAGCTACAAGGCAGAAGGAGACGTTCGCCGCTTTTGCTTTTTGATGCTTCTCCTACGCCGTAATACCAGACGACACAAATTGCCCCTTCAGAAGGCCGAATGGAATCGTTGTGTAGGGGGATGAGCCGCATGGATGCGGCGAGAGGCCTGATGGGCCATGGATGGCCCTTCCAGGCCGGCCCCCGGAACGACGATGTAATGAGGAAACCCCAGCGCAGCTGGGGCCGGATGTCGGGGCTAGACCTTTTGGTTACTTTTGGGGCAATGCCAAAAGTAACCCGCTCGTCAGAGCGGAACTGAGCGCGCAAACAACACGGTAATGCTGGCGGACTCATTGTGGGAACGGGCCGGGACGCCCAGTCCATGCTCGTGATTTTTCGCGGGCATGGCCCGCTCCCACAGGTACTGCGCCGATGACCGCTCCACCACTTTGCAGTCAAGGCGCTGAAGTCGAGCCGCAAGACCGTGAAAAGGCTCTCAGGGCGCCTCGACGCCGAGCTTCCTCCACATGGCTTTGGGGATGCGTTGGCGATTGGCATAGCCGGCCCAGGGATCCTCGTCGAGCTTGGCCAGGCGCTGTTGCAGATTGCCGATATGCCACTGCTTCGAGTCGCGCAATTGCCCCAGTTCCTCGCGGCGGATCGGCACCGATACCGGCAAGCCCGGCCGCGCACGCACCGAATAGGCGGCCACGGTGCTGGCACCGCGACCGTTGCGCAGGTAATCCAGATACACCTTGCCGATGCGGTTCTTCGGGCCCATGCGGGCGCTGAAGCGATCCGGCAATTCGCTGGCCATGAACTGCGAGATCGCCTTGCCGAAAGCCTTAAGCGTGTCCCAGTCGACATGCCGGGCCAACGGCACCACCAGGTGCATGCCGGCACCGCCGCTGGTTTTCACGAAGGTTTCCAGGCCCAGCTCGTCGAGCACCGAGAGGCTCAGGCGGGTGGCCTCCATAACGGCGCGCCAGGGCAGCGCCGGGTCCGGATCGAGGTCGAGGATCAGCCGGTCCGGCCGTTCGATGCTGGCGTACGCCGCATTCCAGGTGTGCAACTCGATGGTGCCCATCTGCACGGCACCGATCAGGGCCGGTGCGCTATCGATAGCCATCAAGCGGTCATGGCCGGGATCGAGGTCGGCATCCAGATGATGAATATTGGGAATCGCCAGGCGCTCGGCATGCTTCTGGAAGAACTGCTCGCCGCCAACGCCGCCTGGTGCGCGCAGCAACGATACCGGCCGGTTGCGCACGTCGGGCAGCAGCCAGTCGGCAATCTCGGCGTAGAAGCGTGCCAGCTGCGCCTTAGTAGTACCGCTCTGCTCATCGATGACCCGCTCCGGGTGGCTCACCGATACTTCGCCGATCTGCTCACGGCCCTTGCGGGCTTTAGCCTTGCTGGTCGTTTTCTCGGTGGATGCGCCCTCTTCTACCGCCTTGGCTGACGCAGGCTGTTCCTCGATGATCTGCTCGGCCGGCTTGTCACTGCGCTCGCCGACGAAGGCACCCTGACGCACCAGGCCTTCTCCAGTCCAGCCGGCAAAGGCCACCTCGACCACCAATTGCGGCTCGATCCACTGCACGCCACGGCGCTGCGCCGCGCTGGGCTGCTTGTGCAGCGGCGAGTCGTCCCGCGCCAGGGCTTTCATGCGCTTGTGCAGGTTGGCGAGCAGCGCCTCGTTGAAGCCGGTGCCGACCCGTCCGGCGTAGCGCAGGCCCTTCGCCTCGTTGACCGCCAGCAAAAGCGCACCGAAGCCCGAGCGGCTGCCCTGTGGCTTGGTGAAACCGACCACCACGAACTCCTGGCGCTGCCGGCACTTGAGCTTGATCCAGTCGGCGCTGCGCGAGGACCGGTACGGGCTGCCGGCGCGCTTGCCGATCACACCTTCCAGGCCCAGGGCGCAGGCGCTGCCCAGCACGCTCTGGTGATCGACCTCGAACGCCTCGGAGAAACGCAGCGGGCCTTTGCGCTTGGGCAATTTCTTCTGCAGTGCGTCGCGGCGCTGCTCGACCGGCAACTCGCGTTGGTCGACGCCATCGAGCCAGGGCGCGTCGAACAGGAAATACAGGATGTCGCCGCTACGGGCGTCATCGAAGGCGTTCTGCAAAGCCTGGAAATCCGGCATGCCCTGCTCATCGAGTACCACAGCCTCGCCGTCCAGCCAGCTGTCGCCGAGCTTGAGCTTCTCCAGCGCCTTGGCCTGAGGCGCCATGCGCGCCGTCCAGTCATGGCCGTTGCGGCTGAACAGGGTCACCTCGCCTTCTTTGACGCGGGCCATGATCCGGTAGCCGTCGTATTTGATCTCGTAGAGCCAGTCGCCGGCCGGCGGCGACTCGACCAGGGTGGCCAACTCTGGCGACAGGCTGTCCGGCATGGCCGCCTTGGCGGCTTTCTTGCGGCTCGGCTTGGCAGGTGCCTTGCTGCGCGACTGGCTCTTGCGCGCCTGGTTGGCGGCGGGCTTTTCCATGCCACCCACCAGCTCGCCGCTGATCACGCTGGCCGGCAGCTCGCTGACGATGTCGTACTCGTCAGCCGGCCGGGCCACGTCGTCCTGCTCCTTGATCAGCAGCCATTGCTGCTTGTCGCCGCTGCCTTTCAGGCGTGTGCGCACCAGCGTCCAGGCGCCACTTAGCTTCTCGCCGATCAAGGTGAATTTCAGCTTGCCGGATTCATAGCCCGCGACGGGATCGCCCTCGGGCTGCCAGATGCCGTGATCCCAGACGATCACATCGCCTGCGCCGTAATTGCCCTCGGCGATGCTGCCCTCGAAGCTGGCGTAGGCCAGCGGGTGATCCTCGACGTGCACCGCCAGACGCTTCTGGCTCGGGTCCAGGCTCGGGCCCTTGGGCACGGCCCAGCTTTTCAGGGTGCCTTCCAGCTCCAGGCGAAAGTCGTAATGCAGGCGCCGGGCGTCGTGCTTCTGCACCACGAACGTCAGCGCACCAGCCTTGGCTCGGCTGCGCCGCGCGGGTTCGCGGGGTTCACTGGTGGAGTCGAAATTGCGTTTGCGGTTGTATGCACTGGTTGCCTTGGCCATGGCCGCTTACCTCATTTGGCCGAGCGTTTGCGCGCCGGTTTGCTGGAATTGCCTTCCAGGCTGCGCTTGAGCAAGTCGGTAAGGTCGATGACGTCGGCACTCTTGCTCGCCGGCTTGCGCTCGCCGCCTTCGACATCCTCGATCTTGCCGGCCTTAGCCTTCTTTTCGACCAGCTTCATGATCTTGTCGCGGAAGGTGTCCTGATACTCCTCGGGCTCCCACTCCACTGTCATGTCGCGCACCAGGCGCTTGGCCATGTCGCGCTCGCCCTTGCTGAGCTTGGCGCCGGTCACTGCCGCACTCAGCTCCAGGGTGTCGAGGCCGCGCACTTCATCGGGCCAGCGCAGCATTACCAGCAGCAGCGCATCGCCGTCGACCATCACCGCCGCCAGGTGTTGTTTGACATGCAGCACCACATTGGCTAGCGCCACCTTGCCGGAGTCCTTGAGGGTCTGCTGCAAGAGTGCATAGACCTTTTCGCCGCGCTTGTCCGGCGCCAGGTAATAGGGCCGCTCGATGTTCTGCAGGGGAATTTCCTTGGCGTCGATAAAGCCGAAGATGTCGATGGTCTGGGTGGATTCAGGGTGAGCAGCGCGGATCTCGTCTTCGCTGATGATCACGTAGCGGCCCTTCTCCACCTGCACGCCCTTGGCGATGTGCTCCTTGTCGACTTCCTTGCCGGTGGCCTTGTTGACGCGCTTGTAGCCCACCGGCTCCATGCTGCGCGCATCCAGCCAGTCGAAATCGATACCCTTGGATTCGGTGGCCGAAACCAGCGACACGGGGATGTGAACCAGCCCGAAACTGATCGCCCCTTTCCAGATTGCGCGCGCCATATGGCGAATCTCCCGTTTATTAATTCTGTACGGGTGACTGGCCGGTAAAAACAAAAGTTTCAGTGATCCGCCGGAGGGCCCGGCGGCAGCGGCGCGGGCTCGCGCCAGGGGGGAAATGGGCTAGAGAGCGACGCCGTCGCGGTAGATCACGTCGCCGTCGATAGTGATGTCGCGGATCTGCCGCAGCATGTTGTCGGCGGCGGTTTCCGCCTCGCTCTCGCATACCGAGCCCAGGGCTGGTACCCAGAGCAGTTGCACGGCAGCGCCGGCGCATTTGGGTTGGTACTCGATCAGGCCAACGTAGTGTTGGCCGTCCTTCATGGCGTCCGTCCAGGCAATGCATCCCTTGAAATTACGGAACATACCCAGCTCCCATCTTCACGAGGTATTGCATAAGAGCGCTACAAGGTCAGAGACGTTCCCGTCATCTACGCGCACGCTTCTCCAGCCAGGCGATCAGGTGCGGCACGGTGTTGAAGATGAACAGCGCCATCAGCGTCGCGACCACCGCGGTAGCCTCGCGGCCCATACCGATGGTGATGCCGATGGCCGCGGTCAGCCAGATGCCGGCGGCGGTGGTCAGGCCCTTCACCTCGGTCATCGAGTCGCCCTTGATGATGGTGCCGGCGCAAAGGAAGCCGATACCGGCGACCAGGCCCTGAATGACCCGGCTCATGGCGTCGTGCTCGGCGCCCATCTGCGCCGGCACCAGCACGAACATCGCCGAGCCGATGGCAACCAGCATGTGGGTACGCACGCCGGCCGCCTTGCCGCTGGTTTCGCGCTCGAAGCCCAACAAGCCGCCCAACAGCGCCGCCAGCAGCAATCGCAGGGTGACCTGGGTGAACTGCTCGGGTGTGCTCAGATCGGAAAATTCGCTGGCCAGCGTGGCCAGTACCGCCTCCCAGAAACTCAAGTCCTTTGCTCCCGCCTGCCTGGATGGATCGCGCCGGGCACCGCCGCCCGCGCTCAGTAATCGACCCTGGCGCCCGCCGGAGGTTTGCCTTTTTTACGGTTGACCGCTGGGCGAAAAACCTGAACGCCCGCTGACGCCCGCGACTCTGTTATCAGGACAGGCAAGCACGCCGCCCCGCGCCCACAGCGCACGACGAAAAGAGGTTCGGATGTCCAGAAATCACTATTTCCTCGTCAGCTACCGGCTCGGCAAGCAGAAGAAATCCACCGAAGTGCAAGCCGGCGCATCGGTGCTCACGCCCGAGCAAGCCCGCTACCACATCGAGTCGCTGCACAGCAGCGAGCTGCCCAGCGAAATCACCGATATCCAGGTCACTCCGCGCGGCGGCGCGAGCGATCAGGAGCCCGGCCAGCAGCGCCAGACCTGAGCACCACCATGAGCGAGCAAGCCACCTTCGAGAAGATCGCACTCTACGGCGCGCCGGATCGCGTTACCGACGCGCTGCAGGACGTGCTGCTCGAACGCGGCCTGCAGGTGGTAGCTATCGTCGATGACCCGACCGATATCGCCGCACGCCCGGGCCTGGCGGCCAGGAGCGGCACGCCGTTCAACGCCGACAGCGTGGCGCGCAGCGTCGCCGGCGTGGACGCGGTGATCGTGGTGCTGAATAGCCGCTCGCTGCATATCGGCGGTTTCGAGCGTAGCTACGACGCCATCATCGCCTTGCTCGAAGGGCTGCCGACTGCGCGCGTCGAGCGCCTGATACTGATCGGCGAGCACAGCTGGCTGGACAGTGATGACGGGCTACCCGCCGAGAAACTCGAACACCTGCAGCACAGCCTGCATAAATCGCCGCTGGCGTGGACGCTCGTCGATGCGCCCCGACATGGCGGTACTGAGCCGATAGCAATCATCACGCTGCAACATTACGCCTGCAGCGTGATAGACCAATGCCTGCAGGGGACGAGCGTCAAACAGCGTTTGCACGTCGACCCTCGCCCGCAGGCCGAGGAGGCCCCATGAGTCCTGAAAGCTACATTCTGTTGATGATTTCCGGTTGGCTGCTGGTTTCCGCGGCGATGCTCTGGGGCATGCTGCGGCTACTCAAACGCCATCAACTCGAAGCCCAGCTGGCCGAAGAGTTCCCCGCCCTACCCGCCTCGCCGAGTGATCCGGTATGGCGTCGCCAGCATGCGCCGCGCCGCGCCAAATTGCGCGCCCGCGCTCAGCGTACCTGTCAGCAGCATGCGCATGTGCTGATGAGCTAAGAACCTGCTCCTCGATCTTTTTCAGGCGACATGAAGAGACTGCTAAGACAGGAGCAGCCGTCACCGATCCATGTGTGGGAGCGGGCCATGCCCGCGAAAAATCACGGGCATGGCCCGTTCCCACAGTATAAGGAAACGGCCGCTTTCACCTTTTTCCAGGCAAACCGCTGAAATCGAGCCGAAAAATCGTAAAGAAGGTTCTAGCCAGTTCCCTAATCAACTGAAAGCCCCTGCACCTCACGGTACAGGGGCCTTTTTACGTCAGGCTGGAATCGCCTTGGTCAGCGGCTCGCGGGCCCACACGCGGTGCTTGGCGATGGCCGCGGTGAATGGCTGAACCAACCCGCTGCCCGCCTTCCCGGTAAGCAGCCCTTCGTCTTCCCTGAGTCTCAGCAGCTTGAGCAGGTCCGCCGATTCGCCGCACAGGCCGATGGCCTTGAGGTGCTTGTAAGCTTCGAGCAGGTAATGCAACGCCACACCATCGCCCTCCAGGGCCTTGGCGAAGCTCGTACCACCCGGCACCCATACTGCATCGAAGGCCACCGACGGCAAGCCCTGCATGGAGTCGTTGGGCACCAACTGCTTGCCAGCATCGCTCTTCACCGGCGCGGCGCTCGGCGCCAACAGCTTGAACTGCGCGCCCTGCTTGTCGAGCTCGGCAGTGAGGGCATCGATATCGGCCTGCTTGACGCCATCGCCGATCAGGATCGCCACCTTGCGCGACTTGATGTTGCCCGGCAGCAGGTTCATCTGGCTCAGCGCCGGCGACTCCTTGAGGGAGATTTCCGGCACTTGCACGGTGGGCCCGCTCGGTGCGTCGACACCGACGTTGGCCGCCACCTGCTTGGCCAGATCCAGATCGATGTTGGCGAGAATCTCATGCACCTGGCGCTCACGGATGTACAGGCGCTCGACTTTGCCGAGCTCGAAGCTGTACGCCGCGACGATGTGCGCTTTCTCGGCGTCGCTCATGCTGTTGAAGAACAGCCGCGCCTGGGAGAAGTGATCGCCGAACGACTCGGCGCGCTTGCGGATCTTCGGCCCGGACACTTCCTCGGGATAGCTGACGTAGCCGCCGCCCTTCGGAGCCTCGGGAGTTTCCTTCGGCCAGCCACCATCGATGGAATTCGGCTCATAGGAAGCCCGGCCCTTGTTGATGGTCTGGCGGTGGAAGGAGTCGCGGTTGTTGTTGTGGAACGGGCAGACCGGACGGTTGATCGGGATCTCGTTGAAGTTCGGGCCGCCCAGGCGCAGCAGTTGGGTGTCGGTGTAGGAGAACAGCCGCCCCTGTAGCAGCGGGTCGTTGGTGAAGTCGATCCCGGGCACGATGTTGGCCATCTGGAAGGCCACCTGCTCGGTTTCGGCGAAGAAGTTGTCCGGGTTGCGGTCGAGTACCAGCTTGCCGACCACACGCACCGGCACCTGTTCTTCGGGCACCAGCTTGGTGGCGTCGAGCAGGTCGAAGTCGAACTTGTGCTCGTCTTCCTCGGGAATCACCTGCAAGCCCAGCTCCCACTCCAGCGGGTCGCCGTTCTCGATGTCGTCCCACAGGGTGCGGCGGTGGAAGTCCGGGTCCTTGCCGGCAAGCTTCTGCGCTTCGTCCCAGACCAGCGAGAACACGCCGGCGACCGGGCGCCAGTGGAACTTGACGAAGTGTGCACGGCCTTCGGCGTTGACCAGCCGGTAGGTGTGCACGCCGAAGCCCTGCATACCGCGAAAGCCGACCGGAATGGCGCGGTCGGACATGGTCCAGAGCACCATGTGGGCGGACTCAGGGGTCAGCGATACGAAGTCCCAGAAGGTGTCGTGGGCAGATGCGCCGGTGGGGATCTCGTTATGGGGCTCGGGCTTCACCGCATGCACGAAGTCGGGAAACTTGATGGCGTCCTGGATGAAGAACACCGGCATGTTATTGCCGATCAGGTCGAAGTTGCCTTCGTCGGTATAGAACTTGGTGGCGAAACCGCGCACGTCGCGCACGGTATCGGCCGAGCCGCGCGGACCCTGGACGGTGGAGAAGCGCACGAACACCGGGGTCTTCTTGCTCGGGTCGGTAAGAAAGTCCGCCTTGGTCAGCTCGCTCAGGTCTTCGTAGACCTGGAAGTAACCGTGGGCCGCTGCGCCGCGGGCATGCACCACGCGCTCGGGAATGCGCTCGTGGTCGAAGTGGGTAAGCTTCTCGCGCAGAAACACGTCTTCGAGCAGCGACGGGCCGCGCTCGCCAGCACGCAGGCTGTTCTGGTTGTCGGCAATGCGCGTGCCGTGGTCATTGGTCAGGGCCTGGCCGGTGGCGTCTTCACGGAAACGTTCGAGTTGCTCGATCTTCTTGTTGCTGTTGCCGCGGTCGACGGTGTCGGTTCCCGCCAACTCGCTGGTACGGCCCTTGTCTTTGGACTTCATCAGTCATCTCTCCTCACATGGGTATCGCCCGCCGAATCGATCGGGGGCAACAGCGTCCTCTGCGCTCAGGCAGGCGCGGTTTGGACGTATGGACGCCTCAGGAATGTGAGGCCATGTGAGTAGGGACGTTCGGGTTATTTAGCGAGGCGATGCCTTGCAACAGGACGGACGGCACTAAAGCCTGGCCTCGGCATGAAAAAAAGCCCGGCATGCGCAAGGCATGCCGGGCTTGTCGTTATGGCGCAGCGATCAGCTGTCGATACCGGACACGTTCCAGATTTCCTTGGCGTATTCGCGGATGGTGCGATCCGAGGAGAACCAGCCGGTGCGCGCGGTGTTGAGCACCGCCGCCTGCCACCAGCGATCCGGAGTGCGCCAGAGGATGTCGACCTTGCGCTGCGCCTCCCAGTAGGCCTGGAAGTCGGCGCAGACCAGGAAGCGGTCATGGGCCAGCAGGCCATCGATCAGCCCGGTGTAGCGGCCCGGATCGTCCGGGGAGAACACACCGGAGCGGATCGCCTCCAGTGCACCGGCCAGCCGCTCGGAAGCCGCCACCTCAGCGCTCATGTTCAGGTCACGCCGCGAACGCGCGGCGACCTGCTGGGCGGTCATGCCGAAGATGAACATGTTCTCGCGGCCGATCTGCTCGGACATTTCCACGTTGGCGCCATCCAGTGTGCCGATGGTCAGCGCGCCGTTGAGGGCGAACTTCATGTTGCTGGTGCCGGACGCTTCCAGGCCCGCCGTGGAAATCTGCTCGGAGAGATCCGCCGCCGGGATGATCACCTCGGCCAGGCTGACGTTGTAGTTGGGGATGAACACCACCTTGAGCAACCCGCGCAGGGTCGGGTCGGCGTTGACGGTGCGGCTGATGTCGTTGGCCAGCTTGATGATCAGCTTGGCCTGGTGATAGCTGGCCGCAGCCTTGCCGGCGAAGATCTTCACCCGCGGCGCCCAGTCGGTGGCCGGGTCGTTGCGCATCGCCTGGTACAGCGCCACGGTGTGCAATAGGTTGAGCAGCTGGCGCTTGTATTCGTGGATGCGCTTGACCTGCACGTCGAAGATCGCCTGGGTATCCAGGCTGATGCCCATGCGCTCGCGCACCAACTCGGCCAGGGCCTTCTTGGCGTGCTGACGCTGGGCCGCGAACTGCTTGCGGAACGACGATTTGGCAGCGAACGGTTCGAGCGAACGCAGGGTGGTTTCCGGCGTATCGAGCACGCCCTCCCCTAGCGCGCCGACCAGCAGCTCGGTCAGCTGCGGGTTGGCCTGGTACAACCAGCGGCGGAAGGTCACGCCGTTGGTCTTGTTGTTGATGCGTTCCGGGTACAGGCGATGGAAGTCGCTGAACACGCTCTTGCGCATCAGGTTGGTGTGCAGCGCCGATACGCCGTTGATGCTGTGCGAACCGAGGAATGCCAGGTTGCCCATGCGCACGCGACGGCCATGGTCCTCGTCGATCAGCGAGATGGAGCGCAGCAGGTCGAAGTCATGGATGTCCTTGGCGCGCAGCGAATCGATGTGGTACGCGTTGATCAGATAGATGATCTGCATGTGCCGCGGCAGCAGGCGCTCCATCAGCGATACCGGCCAGGACTCCAACGCCTCGGGCAGCAGGGTGTGGTTGGTGTAGGACAGGGTCGCGGTGGTCAGCTTCCAGGCCTCGAACCACTCCAGGCGGTACACGTCGACCAGCAGGCGCATCAGCTCGGCCACGGCGATCGCCGGGTGGGTGTCGTTGAGCTGGATGGCGACGCGATCGGGCAGCGAATGAATGTCGAGGTTCAGCTCCAGGTGTCGGGCGATCAGGTCCTGCAGCGAGGCGGACACGAAGAAGAACTCCTGACGCAGGCGCAACTCCTGACCGGCCTCGGTGCTGTCCGCCGGATAGAGCACGCGGGAGATACTCTCGGCCTTGACCACGTCGGCCACCGCGCCGAAGTGATCGCCGGCGTTGAAGCGTTCCAGCTGCAGATCTTCCTCAGCGCGGGCACGCCACAGGCGCAGGGTGTTGACGCTGGAATGGCGCCAGCCGACTACCGGAGTGTCGTAGGCGATGGCGCGCACCTGTTCATTGGGGTGCCACTCGTGGCGCGAGATATCGCCGGAGTCGGCCAGGTTCACCACGCTGCCGCCGAAGCCGACGCTGTAGCTGACTTCCGGGCGCTCGAACTCCCAGGGGTTGCCGAAATCCAGCCAGGTTTCGGTGTGCTCCTGCTGCCAGCCGTCGACCACCACCTGGCGGAACAGGCCGTGCTCGTAGCGGATGCCATAACCGTGGGCGGCGATGTTCAGGGTCGCCATGCTTTCCATGAAGCAGGCGGCCAGGCGGCCCAGACCGCCGTTGCCGAGGGCGGCATCGGGTTCCAGGTTGCGAATCTGCTCGAAGTCCACGTCCAGCTGCGCCAGCGCTTCGCGGGCGGTATCCAGCAAGCCGAGGTTGCTGAGGTTGTCGACCAGCAGGCGACCGATCAGGAACTCCAGCGAGAGGTAGTAGACGCGCTTCTGCTCCTGACGGTCGACCTGCAGGGAAGCATCTTCCCAGTGGTCGATCAGATGGTCGCGAGCAGCCAGGGCGACCGCTTCGAACCAGTCGTGGGCAAAGGCATTACCCGGGTCCTTGCCCACCGAATACCTGAGCTTGGCCAGGATCAGTTGCTTGAAAGTATCGACGGTGTCTGTTGCTTTCACTGTTTCCTCGGCCATTGCAGGTTCGCTCCCTGAATCAGTTATAGACGTGGCCGTTATGACCCTCTTCGCTACCGCGGCTGGCGAACAGCATGGAGTCGGCGGTCGGCGCGTTCTTCAGGCCTTCGTAGGTGATGCCGCCGGCGCGAGCCTGCAGGAAGGCCTTCTTGGCTTCCCAGAGCGCGTCTTCGCGGATGCCGTCGAGCAGGTCGTGACCGGTTAGGGTCAGGCCATTGGCGATGGAAACCGGCGCGCCGTTCCACGGATGGTGCTGGGAGCACTCGATCAGGTTGGCCTGGCACATCAGATGAATATGGTAGCTGACCGATTCGGCGGAATGCTCACCAACCTGCTGGGGGTAGAAGTGGTGTCCGGTTTCCAGTGCTTCGATCTGCAGCAGCAGTTCACGGATCAGTTCCCAATCACGTTTCATCGTCATCTCCTAGAAATAAGGTTCAGCGGCTGGCGGGCGCATGCCAGAGCGCGCCCGGCCCCAAAAGCACTTAGCAATGAGTCCGCCACCCAGATGAGAGTTCCATCGCTCTGCCCAAATGCCGACGACCACTCATCCAGCGCCCTGAACCCGGCGCTACGCCGGCCTGCCACAGAAGTATCGACCCCGTTTGGAGGAGACCGAGATGCCACGTGGAAGCAAAGACAAGTACACCGCGGCCCAGAAGCGCAAGGCAGCGGCCATCGAATCCAGCTACGAGGAGCGCGGCATTCCCGAAGATGAAGCCCGCGCCCGAGCTTGGGCGACCGTCAACAAGCAGTCCGGCGGCGGCGAACGGGCCGGCGGCTCGGGGCGTGAGACCAGCGCCAAACAGAAGACCAGCGCCCGCAAGGATTCCGCCCGTCAGGCCGCTGCCAGCCGACGTGGCGAGGTGCATCCCAAGCGCCCGCTGGACGAACAGAGCAAGCAGGAACTGCTGCACCTGGCCCGCGCTCGGCAGATCAGCGGGCGCTCGACGATGCGCAAGGCCGAGCTGCTCAATGCCCTGAAGAAGGCCTCTTGAAAGGAGCCAGCATGGCTGACGACAAGTACAGCGCCACCAACCTGGCGCCCATGGAGCGGGTGATTTCCATCGCTGGCGGCGCACTGCTGATTCGCAAGGGCCTGGCCATCGGCGGCCTGTTCGGGCTGACCGATATCGCCGCTGGCGCCTTGGGAATCTTCCGCGGCGTCACCGGCATCTGCCCGGCCAAACGGCGCATGGCGGCCCGCGGCAAGGCCGCCACGCTCAAGCGCCTGCCGCCGCCACGGCGCCTATTGGACTGAGACCATCAGCTCGGCGCGGCGAGAAATTTGTGGGAGGGGCTTTAGCCCCGAGCTCTCGCGCCTAGCCAGGCACAATCGAGGCTGAGTGGATTGCTGCCGGGCCTCTCACACACCATCTGCTTCTAGCGATAGGAACAGATCATCGCCAGGAACTGATTCTCGGTGCTGGTGCCGTGGGGTGCCGCTTCGTCCCACAGCAGCAGCTCGCCGTTGTAGTAGGCGAAATACAGCGCGCCGTCCTGATCGTCGCGCTTGGCGAAGCCGCACACCGCTAGATCATCGCCCGCCGCGTTGGCCGCCGTGCCGAACAGCGAATCGAATTCCACGCCGTCGGAGTCGATGGCGGTGAACAGGCTGGCCTTGGCTGCCTCAAGGTCGGCATCACTTGGCGTGACCTGCACCCGGGTCGGATTGATCTTGCCGGTCACCGGCACCTGCAACGCCGGCGGCTTGCGGGGCGCGGAACAACCGGCCAACAGCAGCAGCGCCGCAAAACCCGCCATCAGGCTCTTCATGTATTCACTCCCAGGCAACTGATCGATGCCGCGCGTCACAGGGCAGCGGCGCCCCATTGTATGCCAGATCGGCAGTGCCAAGCCGATGATCGCTGGTGTGACAGGTGGCCTCAGGCCGGCTGCCGATGTTCAAGCTTGCCGCTTTGGCTGGCATCGCCAGGATCGGCACGCTAAATTGCGCCCTTGCCCTGCCCTCATCCCGGAGCCTCCATGACCACCGACGACACCTGCGCCGATCTGCTGCTCGACAATCAGGTGTGCTTCGCCCTGCATTCGACCTCGCTGATGATGACCAAGGTCTACAAGCCGCTGCTCAAGAAGCTCGGCCTGACCTATCCGCAGTACCTGGCGATGCTGGTGTTATGGGAAGGCGACGGCATCACCGTGAGCGAGATCAGCGCGCGCCTGCTGACCGACCCCGGCTCGCTGACGCCGCTGCTCAAACGCCTGGAAGCCGAAGGCCTGATCGACCGTAAGCGCAGTAGCAGCGATGAGCGTGTGGTGCACCTGCACCTCACCGACAAGGGTCGCGCCCTGCATGCCGAGGCCCGGCAGATTCCCGGGTGCATTCTCGATGCCAGCGCCCAGACGGCACAGCGCCTGGCCAAGCTCACCGCCGAGCTGACCGCCCTGCGCAAACAATTGCAGGACAGCCTCTGAGAGCCTGTTCAAAGTCTCGCGAGCAAGAGCAATGCAAGGCGAAAACAGGCGAGGACGCGGAGTTTACGAGCTGTAAATGAGCAGTCCGAGCCTGTTTTCAACGCCGCAGTGCCGACGCGCAGCAGACTTTGAACAGGTTCTGAGCACAGCCGTGCAATCGACAGGTAGCGCAGCGGATCTACACTGAGCCTCGTCAATACGGCTACGGATCCGCCCTGTTGAAACTTTATTCGAGAAATACCTTGCGCGCTAAATAAATCACGACTAGAGTTCGCCTCGAGCAGTTGAATTGCGCACTAACAAACATCGCACAAACCAAATACGAGGATTTCACCATGTCTATCGAAACCGTTGCCTACCGCGCCTACGCTGAAGCCACTGGTGGCCGTGAGGGCCGTGCCATTTCCTCCGACGGCGTGCTCGATGTCGCGCTGACCACGCCGAAGGAACTGGGCGGCGCCGGCGGCCAGGGCACCAACCCCGAGCAGCTGTTCGCTGCCGGCTACTCGGCGTGCTTCCTGGGCGCGATCAAGTTCGTCGCCGCCCGCGACAAGCACAAGGTGTCGCCGGACAGCTGGATCGAAGGCATCGTCGGCATCGGCGCGGTGCCCACCGGCTTCGCCATCGAGGTGGAGCTGAAGATCACCCTGCCAGGCCTGGACCGTGAAGAAGCCAAGGCGCTGATCGACAAGGCGCACATCGTCTGCCCTTACTCCAACGCCACCCGCGGCAACATCGATGTGACCCTGACCCTGGTCGAGTAAGCGCCTGCCGCAGCAACGCAAACGCCCCGGCATCGACCGGGGCGTTTGCGTTTCTACAGTCAGGCAGCGCGGCTTTGCAGATGCTGGATCGCCCCGCTCCTCCATGCGCTGTCGATTACTTCCTGCAACAGCGGCTGGGCGAAGTAGCGTTCGAGGTCGGCAGGGCTGCGCCAGCGGCTGTGCAGTTGCCAGCGCTGGCGATCACGTTGCAGCTCGAACGCCAGGCAACCGTCCAGCCGGCGTGTCGGCTCCAGCAGGTCACGCAGGTAGCCACCCAGTTCCTCACAACGACCAGGAGCGGCTTCGAGCACGGTGATGTGGGTGTGCAGGGTCATGTTTTTCTCCCTAGATCCAGTCGGCCATGCCACGGCGGACCCGCCGTGGCATCACCCTGTCAGTGAATGCTTGCCGTTGGGCGCACCACCAGTTCGCTGACGTCGACGTCCGCCGGCTGCTCGATGGCATAGGCCACGGCCCTGGCGATGGCCGATGGGCTGATGGCCACCTTGCGAAACTCGCGCATGGCGTCGCGGGCGCCTTCATCGGAAATGCTGTCGGCCAGCTCGGACTCGACCACGCCCGGCGATACCAGCGTGACGCGGATGTCGCCACCGACCTCCTGGCGCAGACCGTCACTGATCGCCCGTACCGCGTACTTGGTGGCGCAGTACACCGCCGCAGTCGGCGACACCCGGTAGGCGCCGATCGACGCCACGTTGATGATCTGCCCGCTACGCTGGGCCTGCATCACCGGCAAGGCTGCCGCGATGCCGTGCAGCACGCCGCGGATGTTGACGTCGATCATGCGATTCCACTCGTCCAGCTTCAGCGCCTCGATCATCGACAGCGGCATCACCCCGGCATTGTTGAGCAGCACATCGACGCGGCCGTATTCGGCCTTGGCGGCGTCGACGAAGGCTTGTACGTCTGCCGCATCAGTCACGTCCAAGTGACGGGCGATGGCCTGACCACCGGCAGCGCGAATGTCCTCGACCAGTTGCTCGAGGCGCTCGACCCGGCGGGCGCCGAGCACGACACGAGCGCCCTTCTCGGCCAGCAAGCGTGCACAACCTTCGCCAATGCCACTGCTGGCGCCGGTGATGAGTACGACTTTTTCTTGGATATTGTTCATGGTGCGATCCTCTGGTCAGTGCGGCGAACGCTGCCGCGATGGATCCAGAGTAGGAGCCGTAGCCGTTTTTCCGTTAGCCGGATACTGGAACATTCTTGCCTGATCGTGCGGATCTAGGCTCGAATTACGCAAACGGCCGCGCCATGCGGCCCACCGGGAAGAGCAAGTTGCCTATTGCTGTTTCAAGCTTGCCCAATACTCCGGAAATGAATCGCCACGCAGGACGACTGGGCAATTCCCGGATAGGCTTCGCGCAAAATCCGCGCAACTTCGCGAGTGAACATTCCATGCAAGCCGAACAGCCTGACGAGCTGGCCCTGCGCCAACGTGAACTGGCCCAGCTGATCCAGCAGAAAACCCCGACCGAGGGCATGCACGACACCCTTATCGACGGTCTTGGGCTGGCCTACACCACTGCGCCCAGCCTGCCAATGCCGACCCTCTACCGCCCATGCCTGTGCATCATCGCCCAGGGCCGCAAGGAGGTTCGCCTGGGCGCCGAGCAGTATTACTACGACCCGCTCAATTACCTGGTGGCCTCGGTCACCCTGCCGGTGACTGGCCAGGTGATCGAGGCGACCTCGGAGCAGCCGTACCTGAGCGTACGTCTGGATATCGATCCGGCAGTGATCAGCGAACTGCTCTCCGCCGCCGGACCGATTGGCCTGCCGGCGCCCGGCGCCAAGCGCGCGCTGTTCGTCGACCGCCTGGACGCCTCGATGCTCGATGCGGTGATTCGCCTGCTGCGCCTGCTCGACACACCGCGAGACGCCGCCATGCTGGCGCCACTGGCCTTGCGCGAAATTTTCTATCGCCTGCTGCGCAGCCCCCAGGGCCAGCGCCTGCGCGAGATCGTCATGGCCGACAGCCAGAGCCACCGCATCGCCCGCGCCATCGAATGGATCAACCGGCACTACGACAAACCGCTGCGTATCGAGGAGCTGGCCCGCGAGGTCAACCTCAGCGCCTCGACCCTGCACCACCGCTTCAAGGCCGTCACCGCCCTGAGCCCGCTGCAGTACCAGAAGCAGCTGCGCCTGCAGGAAGCCCGTCGGCTGATGTTCAGTGAAGGCATGGAAGCCGCCTCGGCAAGCTTTCGCGTCGGCTACGAGAGCCCCTCGCAATTCAGCCGCGAGTACAGCCGCCTGTTCGGCGCCCCGCCGCTGCGCGATATGCATCGACTGCGTAATGCGGGTTGAGCGTATGGGCTGCTGAACATCGTTGCTTTACCTGTGGGAGCGGGCCATGCCCGTGATTTTTCGCGGGCATGGCCCGCTCCCACATCTAGAGGTTAGAGATCGCGCGGCCACTCCCGCCACTTTGCAGCCCGCGTCGATGAATCCGAACGCAGCGACGAAGCCGCCTCTCAGAAACGCTGAGTCAGCGTCGCCGTCACTGTCCGCTCCTCACCCAGATAACAGGCAGCCGCCGAATAGCAGGACGCCACATAGTACTCACCGGTAAGGTTGTTGGCGGTCAGGCTGACCGACGTGCCCTTCAAGCCGACCTGGCTCAGGTCATAACCCACCGACGCATCGAACAGCGTGTAGGACGGTACGTTGAAGTCGTTCAGCTCGCTGCCCTCGCTGTGGCCGACATAACGCGCACCGGCGCCGAGGGTCAGCCCGGCCAATGCGCCGTCGCTGAAGCGATAGTCGGCCCACAGGCTGGCCATGCGTTCTGGCGTCTGCGGCGGTGTGTTGCCCTTGGCGTCCACCACGGCGCTGCCGTTGTTGACGAAGTAGGACTTGCTGTAGGAAACGTCCGCGTAGGTGTAGCTGGCGATCAGCTGCAGGTTGTCGACCGGCTTGAAGCGTGCCTCCAGCTCCACACCACGCGAACGAATGCCACCCACGCCCTTGTAGAAACTGTCCTGAAGCAGACTGTTCTCCTTGGCGTACAGGTTCTCCATTTCCAGGTTGAAGAACGACAGGGTGTAGAGATCCTCCGTGCCCGGCGGCTGGAACTTGAGGCCGGCTTCCCACTGCTCGCCGGTGGTCGGGTCGAGGATCTGCGCGCCACTGGAGTAATTGGAGGTCGGGTTGAACGAAGTCGAGTAGCTGACGTAGGGCGAGAGGCCGTTGTCGAACGCATAGAGCACGCCGACGTGGCCGCTGAGCTTCTCGCCCTGGTTGTCGTCTTTGCCGCTGATCTCGTCATCGATGGACACGTCGTACCAATCCTGGCGCAGGCCGAAGGACAGGTTCCAGTTGTCGATTTCGACCAGGTCCTGCAGATACAGACCGGTCTGCTTCTGCCGCCGCAAGGCATCGTTGATCGAACGCAGGGCCGTCAGCTCGCCGTAATCATGCACCGGGTCGAACACATCGATGGGCGCGCCTGCGGTGTCACTCTGGGCGGCGATCTTGTTCTTCGAGTACTGATAATCCAGGCCGAGCACCAGGGTGTGCTGGGCCGCGCCGGTGGCGAAATCGGCCTGCAGCATGTTGTCGACGATCCAGGCGTGCAGCTGCTCCTGGCCGCCACTGTAGCCGCGGCGCAGCTGGTTGCCACTGACGTAACCGGAACCCCAGACCTGGCTGTTCGAGACCCTGGCATCCAGGTAACGGAAGTTTTGCCGAGCGCTCCAGGTGTCGTTGAAGCGATGCTCCAGCTCATAACCGAGCATCTGCTGGGTGCGGGTGAACTCGTCGAGCGCCGGGTCGCCCTCGAAGAAGCTGCTCGAGATGCGCCGCCCATCACGTTTATGCACGGTACCGGAGGCCGGCAGGCTGCCGTGATAGCCGCCATTGGGGTCGTCCTGCAGGTAGGCGTAGAGCGTCAGGAAGGTGTCTTCACTGAGGTTCAGTGCCAGGCTGGGCATCAGCGCATAGCGCGTCTCGGTCACGTGATCGGCCTGGGCATCGGCGTCCTTGGCCAGGCCGACTACGCGGTAGGCGATGTTCTCGTTCAGCGGCCCGGTGACATCGAACCCGAGGGACTTGCGATTGTTGTTGCCGTAGGACAGGTCCACCCGGCCGGACTGGCTGAACTCCGGTCGCTTGGTGCTGATGGCCGCCAGGCCGCCCGGGTTGCTGCGCCCGTACAGCACCGAAGACGGTCCCTTGAGAATGTCGATGCGCTCGATGAAGTACGGGTCGATCTGCAGGCTGCTGTAGGAGCCGGGATCGCCCATGGACTTGAGGCCATCGATGGTGATGTTGTCCACCGAGCCGTCGTTAATGCCGCGAATCGCCAGGTAGTCGTAGCGGTGAGTGTTGCCGTAGGGGTTGGTCAGCACGCCCGGGCTGTAGCGCATCGCATCGGCGGCAGTGAGCGCGCCCTGGCGCTCGATCTGCTCGCGGGTGACCACCGACACGCTTTGCGCGGTTTTTGCCAGCGCCTTGCTGGTCTTGGTCGACACGCTGCTGTGGGTGGCGTTGTAGCCATCCATGCTGCCCAGCGCGTTGCCTAGGGCGAAGGCGCGCACATCGGTGCTCTCCAGTTCCAGCGAGCCGGTGCCACTCTGCGCGGCGACCTCCAGCGAGTAGCCGCCGTGGCCATCGGCAACCGCCTGCAGGCCGCTGCCCTGCAGCAGGCGCGCGAAGCCCTCGTCGACACCCGCCTCGCCCTGCAGGCCCGGGCTCTGCTTGCCGGCAGTCAGCTGCGCATCGACCGACAGCAGCACGCCCGCCTCCGCTGCGAAACGGCTTAGCGCCGCCGACAGCGGCCCGGCTGGAATCTGGTAGCTGTGCGGCGCCTGCTGGTGGCTGCCGGCCTCGGTGGCCTGGGCGTGCACGAACAGCGGCGAACAGGCTGCCAGAGTCAGGGTGGCCAGGCGGATCGAGCGGCGCAGAGCAAGGGGCGAAAAGCGGAGCGGTGAAGACATGCAGCAATCCTCGAGACATCGCCCGCGCAGGGTGCGCAAGGGCCGGATGCAGGGAGGCCAAGCGAGATCGAAAAAGGGGAACCGCATTCGCAAGAATAATTTCACCGGCGGGCCATCAGCCGGTCAGCGGCTCTACCGTCACCCACCAGGGCAAACGCCGATTGACGCGGATCGGCAGGCTGTCGGCCAGGGCGTCGAGAATGCGCCCGGTGTCGCCCAACGGATAGGCGCCGACCAGGCGCAGATCGGCCACCCTCGGATCGCAGCCCAAGTAACCGGACACGTAGTCGGCCAGCTCGGCGATGAAATCGCCCAGGCGCCGGTCATCAGCCAGCAACATACCGCGGCTCCAGGCCTGGCGTGCCGGGTCCGCCGGCTCACTGGTTGAGATCGCATCAGCGCTGAAGCGCACCTGCTGACCGGCCTTCAGCACCTGGGCGCCGCGAGCGCTGGACGGCTCGATGCACACAGCCCCGGCGAACACGCTGAGCTGGGTGAAACCCTCGCCTTCGCGCACGCTGAACCGCGTACCGAGCGCCTGCAGACGACCGTGCCGGGTGTCGAGCAGCAACGGGCGTGGGTCCTTGGCGGTGTCGAGCAGGATCTCGCCCTGCAGCAGCCGCAACAAGCGGGTCGAGGTGCTGTAATCGATGTCCACGGCGGTGCGGCTGCCCAACCAGAGTTGGCTGCCATCGGCCAGGCGCAGATCCCGGATTTCCCCGGTGCCGGTACGCTCGCTGGCCAACCAGCTGCGCCAGGGCCGGCCCTGCCCAGCTGCTGCCAACAACCCAGCGCCACCCAGCACGGCGAGCAGCCCGAGCACCTGCCGCCGGTTGCGCCCTTGATGGCGCAAGGCCTGGGCCGCGGCGCGGCGGTGAGTATCGGCCGGCAGCCTGGCGAACTGGCTGCTGATCGCCTCCACCCGCTGCCAGGCCGCCGCATGTTCGGGCCGAGCCGCCAGCCATTGCTGCCAGGCACGCTGCTGCTGGGCGCTGACTGGCGGATCGGCCAGCACCGCGAACCACTCGGCAGCCTGCTGCAAGGCAGCGTGATCGGGCGCCACGGCTCAACCCTCGGCTAACAGCAGGCACTGCAGCATGGCCTGGGCCATGTACTTCTTGACCATGCGCTCGGACACCTGCAGCCGCGTGGCGATGGCTGCGTAGGTCAGACCGTCGAGCTGGGAAAGCAGGAACGCCTCGCGCACCTTGGCAGGCAGGCGCAGCAACATGGCATCGATGGCCAACAGGGTTTCGATGATCAGTTCGGTGGTTTCCGGCGACGGTGCCTGCGGCTCCGGCTGCAGGGCCAGGGCTTCGAGGTAGGCGCGTTCGATCGCCTGGCGACGCCAGTGGTTGACCAGCAGCGAATGGGCGATGGTCGAGAGATAAGCCCGCGGCTCACGCAGCGAGGGCACTTCACGGTGCTTGGCGAGCAGGCGCACGAAGGTGTCCTGAGCCAGATCCGCGGCGTTCTCCGCACAGCCCATGCGTTTGCGCAGCCAGCCGTTCAGCCAGCCGCTGTGCTCGAGATACAGCTGCTGCAAGGACTGTTGGGGGGAAGCGAACGACATCGAGCACACCATCACCGTGCGGGGATAACGCACGAATGGTAATGCTTCTCAGAAACAAATTACAGGTATTCCTAACTCTGCCAGCGTGGGGCCTCTGGCACCACTCAGAGGCTGATCGGCCGGCGGCCTGCCAGGGCGTGGGCCAGAGTGCCACCATCGACCAGCTCCAGCTCGCCACCCAGCGGCATGCCATGGGCGATGCGCGAGGCGACCATGCCCTTGCCGGCCAGCAGCTGGGCGATGTAATGAGCCGTCGCTTCACCCTCCACCGTCGGGTTGGTGGCCAGAATCACTTCACTGAACTGCCCCGCCTCGATGCGTGCCAGCAGTTCGGGAATGCCGATGGCCTCCGGCCCCAGGCCATCGAGGGGCGACAGGTGGCCCTTGAGCACGAAGTAACGACCGCGAAAACCGGTGTGCTCGACGGCATACACGTCCATCGGCCCTTCCACCACGCACAGCAGGCTGTCGTCGCGGCGCGGGTCTTCGCAAATCTGGCAAAGCTCGCTCTCGCTCAGGCTGCGGCACGACTTGCAATAACCCACGCCCTCCATCGCCTGGCTCAGTGCCTGGGCCAGCCGCTGAGCACCATTACGGTCGCGCTCGAGCAATTGCAGCGCCATGCGCTGGGCGGTCTTCTGGCCGACACCGGGCAGAATGCGCAGCGATTCGATCAGTTGGCGGATCAGGGGGCTGAAGCTCATGGGGCGAGTGCTCGAAGAGGGTGAAGCGAGAGGAAATGAAAAGTGAAACGCTGCTAAGAATGCTGCAAATCGTAGACCGCAGCCGCGTAGGATGGGTGAAACCCATCGACGATTGATGGGTTTCACCCATCCTACGCGGTCCGGCGCATCCTAAGGGGCGGACCATACCCATATCGCGGGCATGGCCCGCTCCCACGTAGAAGCGGACTTAGAACGGCATCTTGAAGCCGGGCGGCAGCTGCATACCCGCCGTCATGCCAGACATCTTGTCCTGGCTGTTGGCTTCGATCTTGCGCACGGCGTCGTTGACGGCGGCGGCGATCAGGTCTTCGAGGATTTCCTTGTCTTCCTGCATCAGGCTGTCGTCGAGGCTGACGCGCTTGACATCGTGGCGACCGGTCATCACCACGCTGACCAGGCCGGCGCCGGACTGGCCGGTAACCTCGGCGTTGGCCAGCTCTTCCTGCATCTTCTGCATCTTTTCCTGCATCTGCTGCGCCTGCTTCATCAGGCCGGCCATGCCACCTTTCATCATGATGTTGTCCTCGGTAGTCAGGGATTAACGACGTTATCGACGGGTTCGATACTGCCCGCACGCACGGAGGCGGCGAACTGGGAAATCATTTGCTGCACCAGCGGATCGTTCTGGATCGACGCCTCGGCCTCACGCTGGCGATTGGCGCGCTTGCGGGCGGCGGCCTGGGCCGGGGTTTCCTGCTCGGGCTTGATCAGCTCGATGCTCAGCTGCAGCTCGCGGCCATGGTAGGCGTTAAGCGCATCATTCAGCCGGCGCTGCTGGGTGGCGTTGAACAGTGCACTGTGACCGGGGTCCAGGTGCAAGAGCCACTTGTCGCCTTCGGCGGCAATCAACGTGCAATTGGCGGCGATGCTGCCGGTCATGCCGCTCAGGCCGAGCTTGGGGAAAATTTCCAGCCACTCGGCGGCCAAACCCGTGGCTGGCATCGCGGCCGGCTCCGGCTCTGGTTCGGCTTGGGGCTGATCATCGCCGAGCGCATCGGCGAAATCGTAATCCAGGTTGTCGACGTCCATCGCCACGTAGTCGTAGTCGCCGGGTGGCGGCTCGTCATCGCTGTCCGGCGGGTTGAGGTCGCTGGTGTCGATAACCGGTACCTCGGCCAGCTCCGGAACGGGCAGCTCGGCGACAGGTTCGGGCTGCGGCTCGGCTACGGCGGCAGGCTGTTGCGGCGCGGGTGCTGCGGCGACCGGCTCGGGGGACGGCGCAGGCGCATGTACTGGTGCTGGCGCTTCGCTGACCGGCGCGACGGGAGCCGCGGGCTCGGCTGCGGCGGGCAGCTCTTCCCACGGCGGCGTGACGGCCGGTACCGTGGCAACGGGTGCAGCCACTGCGGGCGCAACGACAACTGGCGCAGCGGGCGGCTCGACAGCGGCCGGCGACGGCTGGCTGGGCGCGACTGCTTGAACTGGCGCGGCTGGTTCCTGAGGCGCAGCGCTGGCAATGGCTGGCGACGCAGCAAGTGCTGCGTCGGCCACCGGGGTTACCTGGGGATCAGCCTTGGCCTGGCTGATCCCCAGTGGCTTTAGCGCCACCTTCGGGGCATCGCCCTCGCCGGCCGGCCTGAATGCCAGCATGCGTAGCAGCACCATCTCGAAGCCGCTACGCGGGTCCGGCGCCAGCGGCAGGTCGCGGCGGCCGATCAGGCCCATCTGGTAATAGAACTGTACGTCTTCGGCGGGCAGCGCCTGGGCCAGGCCCAGCACGCGTTCGCGGTCGCCCTGGCCATTGTCCACCGCATCAGGCAGCGCCTGGGCGATGGCCACGCGGTGCAGCACGTTGAGCATCTCGGCCAGCACGCCACTCCAGTCCGGCCCCTGCTCGGCGAGCTGACGCACCGCTTCGATCAGGCCGCGGGCGTCGCCTTCGATCAGCGCATGCAGCACGCCATACACCTGACCGTGGTCGAGGGTGCCGAGCATGGAACGCACGTCCGCCGCCAGCACCTTGCCCTCGCCAAAGGCGATGGCCTGGTCGGTGAGGCTCATGGCGTCGCGCATCGAGCCGTCGGCAGCGCGGCCGAGCAGCCACAGTGCGTCGTCCTCGAAGGGAATGTTTTCGGCGCCCAGTACATGGCTCAGGTGCTCGACCACGCGCTCGGGCGGCATGTTCTTCAGGGAGAACTGCAGGCAGCGCGACAGCACGGTGACCGGCAGCTTCTGCGGGTCGGTGGTGGCGAGCAGGAACTTGACGTGGGGCGGGGGCTCTTCGAGCGTCTTGAGCAGCGCGTTGAAGGAGCTGGTGGACAGCATGTGCACTTCGTCGATCAGGTAGACCTTGAAGCGCCCACGGCTGGGCGAGTACTGCACGTTGTCGAGCAGCTCGCGGGTGTCCTCCACCTTCGTGCGGCTGGCGGCGTCCACTTCGATCAGATCGACGAAGCGCCCCTCATCGATCTCCCGGCACACCGAACAGGTGCCGCAGGGCGTGGAGCTGATTCCGGTTTCACAGTTCAGGCACTTGGCGATGATGCGCGCGATGGTGGTCTTGCCCACCCCGCGGGTGCCGGTGAACAGGTAGGCATGGTGCAGGCGCTGGCTGTCGAGGGCGTTGATCAGCGCTTTCAGCACATGGGTCTGCCCGACCATCTCGCGAAACGAACGCGGGCGCCATTTGCGTGCAAGAACCTGATAACTCATTGAAAACCGTCGCCAGAGGAAAGCAAAAGAGCGCTAATGCTAGCTCAAGTCGGCCTGTCAGTGCGACGCCGATCAGCGCACATAAAAAGATCGAATCAGGGCTGGCTAATTTTTATACAGCGGCGTATAGTCCGCCCCGTTCGTACCACGCTGCAAGTCATCCGGCCCCTGGGCCTTCCCGATGGTTTCCTGGCAATCGGCATCCAATCGATGCACGCATAGCTGCCAAGACCCCCTCCGCTGACTGATCTGGCCGTCTCGCTCATGCGCTGACCTCGCCAGTCTTCCGAAGTACAGACCCGCTCCAGCAAACCGTTGAAGAATCCGCTGCGCTGCCATTGCTGCGCTGAAGCCAGGCTTATTCAAAGTGCTCGTTTACCGCACTTTCTCGCCAGTCTTCGCCTCGCACCGACCGCCTCGCTCAGGTTTTCAACGCTCCGCTGGTTCCCCTTATAAAGGTGGAACTTAAAAGCGCGCAGCTCGCTCCGATAACCAATCCCGTTGGCATAAGCCCGCGACCGGAGCCCTATTTTTATGGCGCGAATATGCGCCTGCAGTAAGGAAACACCCGAATATGAATACCAATCAACAAATCCAGACCGCTATCCATACCCTGTCCAATGCTTTCGCCCCGCTGGCCTGCCATATTCTGGCGCCGCGCAAGGGCAGCTTCAGCTTCACCGTGGTGGACCACACCGGCGTCGCTCAGCACACCCAGCGCCTCTATCCCGGTCAGTACAACGCCGACACCCTGCCGGGGGTCATCGAGCGTACGCGCCAGGCACTGCGTCGCTGATCATCGAGATAAAAGCGAAAATTTTCGAACATAAGCGAACGAAAACGCGCCCATCGTCGAACTAAATGATTTTCAGTCACTCATAGGGGTTCCTACGTAAAACTGGAGTTCGTCAATGGAAAATGGTCATCGACAGCTTGTCGAGAAGCTATTCGCCCCACTACGTGCCACCTTCAGTCGGCCTCGCCCGGACGGTAGCGTCGTTCTCTCCCTGATCGATGAAGCGGACACCACCGCCTACAGCCGGGTCTTGCAGAAACTGCAGATCAACGACTCGAACGCTTTCAATCAAAGTCTCGAAGACATCCGCCTGGAGCTGGCTGTCAGAGCCGGCAACATCCCGGCCGAGATGCGCAAAGTGCTCAAGGAGCAGGACAGCATCATCAGCTACCACCACGCCTGATCGCCGTCCCAACCGAAGCCCCGCAGCCCACAAGGCGCGGGGCTTCGTCGTTTCCAGGGTTAGCCTGGCGTGAAGCGGTAATGCCCCGTGACGGGAAAGCGAAACAGGATGGCCTCCTCCCGCGTTCCGGCGCCGATGTTGTGCAGGATCAGTGGCTCGCCCGCCGAGGACAGCCGGTCGGACACGATGCCGATATGGGTCTGGCCGCGGCCCAGATCCCAGGTGACGATATCGCCGGCTCGGTAATCGCCGGCTTCGCGACCTATCTGCAGCGCCATGCCCTGGCGCTTGAACCAGGTCATCAGATTGGGAACGCGGCGGTGGTCGATGTTGGGATCCGGGCGCTTGAGTCCCCACTGCTTCGGGTATGCGGAAAAATTCGCCGCCATGTCTTCGTGTACCGCCTTCTGCAAATCCAGGCCCTGCAGGCGCAGGGCGCGGATCACCACATCGGTGCACACGCCGGTCTCTATCGGCACGTCGCCGCCGGGATAGGCGAGGCGCCGGTAGGCGGAGTCGTAGGACAAAGTCACGCCCACCTGCTCGCGCGCACCGCTCACCAGCGCTGCCGGCTCGATGGCGGCCACCTGCAGGCTCAGCAGACAGCTCAGCAACAACAATCCGGATCTCAGCACTCCACGCCTCCTTTCATCGCGAAACCGTTCGACACGCTCTCTTCTTTATCCGGTAATTTTTTGCGACAGTATGGCTGGGCACGGTTGAAGCCTTATTGGGATGCCCCCATCACTAAACAGCGTCGTCATGCAGGGATGCCAGTCGCAATGCGCCCCACCTGATGAGGAGACCACCATGAGTAGCACCGACAAGCAGCAGTCACCGCAGTCCGATACGTCATGTGAGCTCGCCCACGGCGCGCTGATCGACCCCAACGGTCGTGAAATTCCAATTACCGAAAGCATGATCCAGCAGGCCTGCAACGAGCTCGACAACGGCACCGCGGCCGAACGCAAAGATCCGTCTCACTGACCGTTCAGCTGCGCATCGTCACTTCACGCTGATCACGCGCGCACCCAGCGCGCTGATCAGCGCGCTCAGCGGCTCGTCCGAGCCCAGCAGCTCCACCTCCAGCCCCTCTATTTCACGCCGCACCGGATAGCGCTTGCGCAGCAGGTCGAACCCGGCCTTGCGCGCCTGCTCGTCCACCACCAGGCTGCGGCGCAGATCGGCGTCGTCACGACGCGGGTCATAGATCGCCCGGCAAACCGTGCCCAACGTCCAATCCGGATCGCTGCCAGCGGCGATGCTCAAGCGCTGCAGCCAACGTGGCGGCGTCAACGAATCCAGCGAAATCGTCGGTTCGATGCCTTGGGCGCGGCAGAACGCCTGATAGATCTGCGCGGTGCCGCGCAGCTTGCCTTCCAGGCTGTAGCCGGCGATGTGCGGCGTGGCGATATGACACAGCGCGGCCAGTTCGAGATCGACCAGTGGCTCGCCCTCCCAGACGTCCAGCACCACATGCAGATCGGCGCCGCGTTGCAGCAACGCACAGAGCGCCGCGGTATCGAGCACCTCACCGCGGCTGGCGTTGAGCAGCCAGGTGCCCGGGCGCAGTTGCTCCAGCAGATCGGCGTCCAGCAGATGGCGGGTGGCGAACTCTCCATCGCGCGTCAGCGGGGTGTGCAGGCTGATCACGTCGCACTGCTCGATGATCTGCTGCAGGCTCACATAGTCGCCGCCCTCAGCGCGCTGCCGGGGCGGGTCGCACACCAGCACGCGCCAGCCAAGGCCGCGCAGCACCCTGATCAGCCGCTCGCCCACCTGCCCGGCGCCGACCACGCCATAGGTACGCTGCGCCAGCTCAGCGCCCAGGCGTTCGCCGAGCACCAGGAGGCTGCCGAGCACGTAGTCGACCACCCCGCGGGCGTTGCAGCCCGGCGCGCTGCTCCAGGCGATGCCAGCTTCGCTGAAATAATCGAGATCCAGGTGATCGGTGCCGATGGTGCAGGTGCCGACGAAGCGCACCGGGCTGCCCTGCAGCATCGCGTGGTCGACGCAGGTGACCGAGCGCACCAGCAGAAGATCGGCGTTGGCCACCGCCGCGCGGTCGATGGCGCGGCCAGGCAGCCGCTGAATCTCACCGAAACCGGCAAAAAACTCGTCGAGCAGGGGGATGTTTTCGTCAGCAACGATGCGCATGGCAGTTCTCCACAAACCGGCGGGCATTCTACTCGCAAGTGCGGCATTTTGCCTTTCCTGACCGATCCGTCAGCCGGTAAACTGCGCGGTTTTCTCTGCCCTGTGAACCTTGTCATGCCTGCCCAATCCCGCCTGCAACGGGTGCGCACCGAACTGCGCACGCTGCTGGCTCTCGCCACGCCGATCATCATCGCGCAACTGGCGTACACCTCGATCGGCTTCGTCGATACCGTGATGTCCGGCCGTTTCAGCGCTCGCGACCTGGCCGCCGTGGCCCTGGGCAACTCGATCTGGGTGCCGGTGTTCCTGCTGATGACCGGCATTCTGCTGGCCACCACGCCCAAGGTGGCGCAGCGTTTCGGTGCTGGCCAACTCGACGAGATCGGCCCGCTGGTGCGCCAAGCGCTCTGGTTGGCGCTGGCGGTCGGCAGTGTGGCGGGCGTTTTGTTGTGGAACGCGGAGTTCGCCCTGCGCATGATGAAAGTCGATGAAGACCTGATCGAACCCGCCATGGGCTACCTGCACGGCGTGGCCTTCGGTTTCCCGTGCGTGGCGCTGTACCACGTGTTGCGCTGCTACAGCGACGGCATGGGTCGCACACGACCGAGCATGGTGATCGGCCTGCTCGGCCTGCTGCTGAACATCCCCCTCAATTACGTGCTGATTTACGGCAAGCTCGGCATCCCGCCACTTGGCAGCGTGGGTTGCGGCTGGGCCACGGCGGGCGTGATGGCCTTCATGCTGCTGGCGATGATCGTCTGGGTTCGGCGCGCCTCGGCCTACCGGCAAACCACGCCGCTGCGCCGCTTCGAGCCACCACGCTGGGCGCCGATCAAGCGCTTGATGGGTATCGGCATGCCTATTGGTATCTCGGTATTTGCCGAGGCCAGCATCTTTTCGGTGATCGCGCTGCTGATCGGCAGCCTGGGCGCTACCGTGGTGGCCGGCCACCAGATCGCCCTGAACTTCGCCTCGCTGGTATTCATGATCCCCTACTCCATCGGCATGGCCGCCACCGTTCGCATCGGCCAGGCGCTGGGCCGCGGCGCCCCGCGTGACGCGCGCTTCGCCGCCGGCGTGAGCATGGTTACCGCCCTTGCGTACGCCTGTGTATCGGCGAGCTGCATGTTGCTGCTGCGCGAGGACATTGCCGCGATCTACACACCGGCAACCGAGGTCATCGCCCTGGCGGCGAGCCTGATCGTCTATGCCGCGCTGTTCCAGTTCTCCGATGCCATCCAGGTCACGGCGGCAGGTGCATTGCGTGGCTATCAGGACACCCGGGCGACCATGATCATGACGCTGTTCGCCTACTGGGGTATCGGCCTGCCAGTCGGTTATGTGCTCGGCCTGACCGACCTGTTCGGCCCGGCCAGCGGCCCGGCAGGATTGTGGGAAGGCCTGATCGTCGGCCTGACCTGCGCCGCGTTGATGCTCACCCTGCGCCTGAAAAGCAGCGCTGGGCAGCGGATTCGGATGAAGTCGGTTGCAGCTACTTCGGCTTAATGCAGTGATTTTCCTGGGTATCGCTGCGCTCATAATAGTAAGCAACAGACAGCGATCCCTTGTGGGAGCGGGCCATGCCCGCGAACGGCAGGTGTGGGCTACGCGCCTGCTCTGGTTTCCCCAAAAGTAGGTCGCCCTATAGCTCAGGTCACCCGATCAAGCCGGACTCCATCGCGCCCCATCCAATCGAATCGCGGGCATGGCCCGCTCCCACAGGTAGGGTGTCGATGACTGCCATCCGCGAACCGCTCAATCAGCCTTCTTGCGAATCCAGTACAGGTAGGTCTCGGCATCCTGCGTTTGCTCCACCAGTTCATGACCGAGAAACACGCAGAACTTGGGGATGTCGCGCTGGGTCGAGGGGTCGGTGGCGATGACCTTGAGCAGGCCGCCGGCCGGCAGGTCGCGCACCTTGTTGTGCAGCATCATCACCGGCTCTGGGCAGAACAGGCCGGTGGCGTCGAGGGTGTCGTCAGGGGTCGAATCGAGCATCACGGGCTCCGCTTGATCATTCTTGCTGCGTTCGGAAGTGGCCGCCGGCACGGGCAGCTCACCATTCAAATTCGCTCTATTTGCTCAGCCGGCGCAGGTGGCAGGTCACTTCCTCGCGGTCGTGGTACAGCTGCTTGCAGGCGATGCTCGCCTTGACCTTGCGCGCGGCCAGGCCTTCGGCGATGCGCTCGAGCAGGCGCTGCACCTCGGCGTAGCGCTGCTTCATCGGCAACTTGAGGTTGACCACCGCCTCGCGGCAATGGCCCTCGCCGATCCAGGCTTCCAGCAGCGCGGCGCTGCGCGCGGGCTTCTCGACGATATCGCAGACCATCCAGTCCACCGGCTGCTTGGGCTTCCAGGTGAAGCCGTCGACCATCAGGTGCTTGACCAGGCCGGTGTCCATCAGGCTTTCGGCCATCGGGCCGTTGTCGATGGCGGTCACCAGCATGCCGCGGCGCACCAGTTGGTAAGTCCAGCCGCCCGGTGCGGCGCCCAGGTCGACGCCGGTCATCTCGTCCGACAGGCGCTCGTCCCACTGCTCGCGCGGAATGAAGGTATGCCAGGCCTCTTCGAGTTTCAGGGTCGAGCGGCTGGGCGCCTCGCGGGGGAACTTGAGGCGCGGAATGCCCATGGGCCAGATCGCCGAGTTGTTTGGCGCGGCCATGCCGAGAAATACCTCGCGGCCACTCTTGAAGGTCAACAGCAGGCGCGGCGCACGGGCGTTCTCCGCCAGCTTGCCGGCGCCGGTCAGGGCCTTGCGCAGCGGGCCTTCGAACTTCTTGCAGAAGCCAGACAGCTCCTTACCGTCGTTGGTGTCGAACACCTCCAGCCACAGGCTGCCGAAGGTCGGCAGCGGCGCCATGTGCTCGAGCAGCACGCTGATGCGATCCTTTTCGGGCAGCTCGATGAAGGTGCCGCGCGCCCACTGGCGGATGAAGATCAACTGGCTGAAACGCAGCCCGGCCATCAGCCGCTCGGCGCCCGCCTCGTCACTGCAGATGAATTCGGCGCAGGCGGTGTCCGGCTTGGCCTTGGCGTAGCCGGGCACCTCAAGACGCGCCGCATGCTCGGATATCTCCGAACACACCTCGTTCTCGAAGCCGGGGCGGCAGTGCAGCAACAAAGTCTTCATCAGGGCTCCTCTTTGGGCCAGGCATGATAGCGAAAACCGGAACCCAGGGCCTCAGTTCCCTGTCCAGAGAACAGCATCCCGGCATCGCCGGCTGCGCCCGCGGGCTATGCTCGAAAGGCGCACGATCAGGCGACGGCTCACCGCAAGCCGCACGAGCCTGGCCAAGGGAATCATCGCGCAGGGCCGCAGAGCCCCTGCCAAACCAGAACGGCTTGTACCGTGCAAGCCACAAGGAGATGCACGATGTCCTCCATCGATAGCCTGAACTGCCGCCGCACCCTCGACGTGGACGGTAAATCCTACGATTACTTCAGCCTGCCGGACGCCGCCAAACAGCTGGGCGACATCGACAAGCTGCCGGTTTCGCTCAAGGTGCTGCTGGAAAACCTGCTGCGCTGGCAGGACGACAAGACCGTCACCCAGGATGACCTGCAAGCCATCAGCGACTGGCTGGAAAAACGCAGCTCCGAGCGCGAGATCCAGTACCGCCCTGCCCGCGTATTGATGCAGGACTTCACCGGCGTGCCGGCAGTGGTCGACCTGGCCGCCATGCGCGACGCCATGGCCAAGGCAGGCGGTGACCCGCAGAAGATCAACCCGCTGTCGCCGGTCGACCTGGTGATCGACCACTCGGTGATGGTCGACAAGTTCGCCAGCCCCGAGGCCTTTGGCGAGAACGTCGAGATCGAGATGCAGCGCAACGGCGAGCGTTACGCGTTCCTGCGCTGGGGCCAGAGCGCCTTCGACAACTTCAGCGTGGTGCCGCCGGGCACCGGCATCTGCCACCAGGTGAACCTGGAATACCTGGGCCGCACCGTATGGACCAAGGAAGAAGACGGCGTGACCTACGCCTACCCCGACACCCTGGTCGGCACCGACTCGCACACCACCATGATCAATGGCCTCGGCGTGCTGGGCTGGGGCGTGGGCGGTATCGAGGCGGAAGCGGCGATGCTCGGCCAACCGGTGTCGATGCTGATTCCCGAAGTGATCGGCTTCAAGCTGACCGGCAAGCTCAAGGAAGGGATCACCGCTACCGACCTGGTGCTGACCGTCACCCAGATGCTGCGCAAAAAGGGCGTGGTCGGCAAATTCGTCGAGTTCTACGGCGACGGCCTGGCCGAACTGCCGCTCGCCGACCGCGCCACCATCGCCAACATGGCGCCGGAATACGGCGCCACCTGCGGTTTCTTCCCGGTCGATGAGATCACCCTGGATTACCTGCGCCTGTCCGGCCGCCCGGATGAGACCGTCAAGCTGGTGGAAGCCTATTCCAAGGCTCAGGGCATGTGGCGCCAGGCCGGCAGCGAGCCGGTATTCACCGATACGCTGGAGCTGGACATGGGCCAGGTCGAAGCCAGCCTGGCCGGCCCGAAACGTCCGCAGGATCGCGTCGCCCTGCCCCAGGTCGGCAAAGCCTTCGAAGACTTCCTCGGCCTGCAGCTCAAGCCGCCACGTAAAGAGGAAGGCCGCCTGGAGAGCGAAGGCGGCGGTGGCGTAGCCGTCGGCAACGCCGCGCAGAACGAGATCCACTACGAGATGGACGGCCAGCGCCACCCGCTGAGCGACGGCGCCGTGGTGATCGCGGCGATCACCTCCTGCACCAATACCTCCAACCCGAGCGTGATGATGGCCGCCGGCCTCCTGGCCAAGAAGGCCGTGGAGAAAGGCCTCAAGCGCAAGCCCTGGGTCAAGAGCTCGCTGGCGCCGGGCTCCAAGGTGGTGACCGAATACTTCGCCGCCGCGGGGCTGACCGAATATCTCGACAAGCTTGGCTTCGACCTGGTCGGCTACGGCTGCACCACCTGCATCGGCAACTCCGGCCCGCTGCCGGACCCGATCGAGAAAGCCATTCAGGAGCATGACCTGACCGTCGCCTCGGTGCTGTCCGGCAACCGCAACTTCGAAGGCCGCGTGCATCCGCTGGTGAAAACCAACTGGCTGGCCTCGCCGCCCCTGGTGGTCGCCTATGCCCTGGCCGGCAGCGTGCGCGTGAATATCGCCGAGGAGCCGCTGGGTGAAGACCGCGACGGCAAGCCGGTTTACCTGCGCGACATCTGGCCGAGCCAGAAGGAAATCGCCGAGGCCGTACAGAAAGTCGACACCGCCATGTTCCGCAAGGAATACGCCGAGGTGTTCGAGGGCGACGAGCAGTGGCAGGCCATCCAGGTGCCGGAAGCCGACACCTACACCTGGCAGAACGACTCCACCTATATCCAGCACCCGCCATTCTTCGAGGCCATCGACCAGGCGCCGCCGGCGATCACCGATATCGCGGGTGCACGCATCCTGGCGCTGCTCGGCGACTCGGTGACCACCGACCACATCTCCCCGGCCGGCAACATCAAGGCCGACAGCCCGGCCGGTCGCTACCTGCGCGAACAAGGCGTCGAGCCGCGCGACTTCAACTCCTACGGCTCGCGCCGCGGCAACCATGAAGTGATGATGCGCGGCACCTTCGCCAACATCCGTATCCGTAACGAGATGCTCGACGGCGAAGAAGGCGGCATCACCCTGCACGTGCCGAGCGGCGAGAAACTGGCGATCTACGATGCTTCCATGCGCTACCAACAGGAAGGCACGCCACTGGTGGTGATCGCCGGCAAGGAATACGGCACCGGTTCCAGCCGCGACTGGGCGGCCAAGGGCACCAACCTGCTTGGGGTCAAAGCGGTAATCGCCGAGAGCTTCGAGCGCATCCACCGTTCCAACCTGGTGGGCATGGGCGTGCTACCGCTGCAGTTCACCGGCGGCGCGGATCGCAAGAGCCTGAGCCTGACCGGCAAGGAAACCCTGGCGATCAAGGGCCTGGACGGCGTCGAGGTACGCCCGCACATGCCGCTGACGCTGGAAATCACCCGCGCAGACGGCAAGCAGGAAAGCGTCGAACTGCTCTGCCGCATCGACACCCTCAACGAAGTCGAGTACTTCAAGGCCGGCGGCATCCTGCACTACGTGCTGCGTCAGTTGATCGCCGGTTGACGATCACCCGCGCAGCGTCGCTGCGCGGGACTCTCCATAACCCGGGTCGAGCCCAGCGACACCCGGGTTTCTTTTGCTCGCTCGAACTGCCCGCCCACCCTCGACCAATGGACCGTCGTTTTACCGGCGCCAAAACGTCCCACACCTTGAAAGTTGGGTACACTGCAGGCCTGCCACGCGTAAGCGATAACCATAAAAGCGTTGCCTGTAGGATCGGCCTTGTACGGCCACATGGGGGCCCTCCCCATAGTTGTAGTCTGTAGGCATTTGGATCCTCACTCGCCTGCCCTACTTTCCCCAGGTCTCGCACTGACATCAGGGTAGATGCCATGCGTAACAACCAGCCCATCACCGGTAACGAGCGGACTTTCCCGGCGCAGCAACGCCTGATCTCGACCACCGACCTCAAGGGCCAGATCACCTACTGCAACGAAGCCTTCATCGAGATCAGCGGCTTCTCCCGCGACGAGCTGATCCGTGCGCCGCACAACCTGGTGCGCCACCCGGACGTGCCGCCCGCCGTGTTCGCCCATATGTGGGAAACCCTGAAAGCCGGCCGACCATGGATGGGCATCGTCAAGAACCGCTGCAAGAATGGCGACCACTACTGGGTCAACGCCTACGTGGTGCCGGTGCTGGATGATGGCAAGGTCACCGGCTACGAGTCGGTGCGCAGCAAGCCCACTGCCGAGCAGGTGCAACGTGCCCAGGCGCTCTACGCCCGCATCAACGCCGGCAAGGCAGCGATCCCCAGCCGCGACCGCTGGCTGCCGGTGGTGCAGAACTGGCTGCCGTTCATTCTGGTCAGCCAGGTCGGCTTTCTGGTCGGCGCCTGGCTGAACAGTACCTGGGGCTTCGTCGCCGCCGCCGCGCTGTCGATTCCTCTCGGCCTGCTCGGCCTGGCCTGGCAGAGCCGCGGTATCAAACGCCTGCTGCAACTGGCCGAACAAAGTACCTCCGACCCGCTGATCGCCCAGATGTACACCGACAACGGCGGCGTCGAAGGCCGCCTGGAACTGTCCATCCTCAGCCAGGAAGCACGCCTGAAAACCTGCCTCACCCGCCTGCAGGACAGCGCCGAGAACCTCGCCAAGCAGGCGGCCCAGGCCGACGTGCTGGCCCACAACAGCTCCACGGGGCTACAGCGCCAACGCGAGGAAACCGACCAGGTCGCCACTGCCGTCAACGAAATGGCCGCCACCACCCTGGAAGTGGCCAACAACGTGGCGCGCACCGCCATCGCCACTCAGGAAGCCAACCGCCTGACCCAGCAAGGCCGCGGCATCGCCAGCGAAACCCGCGAAGCGATCCAGCGCCTGTCCCTGTCGGTGGGCGAAACCGGCGAAACCGTCACCCGCCTCGCCCAGGACAGCAACGAGATTGGCGGCGTGGTCGACGTGATCAAAGGCATCGCCGACCAGACCAACCTGCTGGCCCTCAACGCCGCCATCGAAGCCGCCCGAGCCGGCGAAATGGGCCGAGGCTTCGCCGTGGTCGCCGACGAAGTCCGCTCCCTGGCGCAACGCACCGCCGAATCTACCGGGCAGATCCATGCCCTGATCGCCAAACTGCAACGCACCGCCGACGAAGCCGTGCTGACCATGGATATCGGCCGCAAACAGGCCGACGAAGGCGTCGAACGCGTACAACAGGCCGACCAGGCCCTGGCCGGGATCAGCGACGCGGTAGCCAATATCAACGAAATGGCCGACCAGATCGCCGCCGCCGCCGAAGAACAAAGTGCCGTGGCCGACGAAATCAGCCGCAATATCACCACCATCGCGCAGCTGTCCGATCAGACGGCCGGCGAGGCGCAAAGCACGGCGTTGTTGAGTGAGGAGCTCACAAGTACGGCGCAGGGGCAGTATTCGTTGGTGGCGCGGTTTAATCGGTAGGCAATTGAGGCGCAGCGAAATGTTGCGCCTTTTCGCTGGCCTTACGCCCGGGGACGACGTCAGGCTCGGCACCTATCGACATACCGAAAGCGTGGTGTATAACTCGCCAAGCATCCCAGCACCTCGCTGTATGTCGCGAGCTAGACGGGCTCGGCAAAAGGGCATGGGATGTTGTACACCACGCCCCGTCCGGAAAAGTTATGCACCACTTGGTGTCTATTTATAGTTAGAGCTACGCAATGAATCTTTGCCAATGTCCATGCTGCGACTACTTCACCCTAGCCGTAGGTGAAGATTATGAAATATGCGCTGTATGCTTTTGGGAGAATGATTACTTTGGTATTGAGGAACCAGATTTAGAATCAGGTGCAAATCATGGCCTTACTATTCGCCAAGCAAGAGCAAATTTTGCAACCTTTGGGGCATGCCATCCAAGCATGGTTAAAAATGTCATACGCCCCGAACAAAGAGAAAAATATGCATATAAAACACGTACACTATAGCTCTAACTAGTGGTTTAAATCGTTCACCTCGCTCACTGGGACGGGCTAAATCCCGCGCCTTAACCAAACATTAGCCACCCTATGAAAATAATCGAAACGCATCAGTTTCACCTGACAGTATCAATGAGCGATTTAGTGCGTTGGCGTGGCAACGGCGACGATGACTTTGAGGCCAACACAGAAATTCAGTCGGCAATTGAGTTTTTAGGTCTAGATGTGGACATAAACCATCTATATAAGAAATATTTTTATCAAACAGAAATCGGCCAAGGCGATGTATATGCTTTCTTAAACAGGAATGAGCCTAAAAACCTCTTTGCAATTGACATGTACCGAGACCTCACGGATCAACTAGACATAGTTTCTATCTTTGTTAGCGCCTCCCCGAAACTAGCTCCAGTCGTCAAGGCCAAGCTAAGAAATTTATTTGATTCGGCTTCATGCCAGGTCGCATACGAAGAAGCCAGCAGTCTTCCTAAGCTTCAACAATTGCTTAACAACAATAAATACCCACTCGCCACTGAAGAAAATGGCTATATGCAGAATTTAATTGTGCAACAGTGCGGCTAACAACTCGTTCAAATCGTTCGCTGCGCTCACTGGGACGGGCTAAAGCCCGCCTCTTAACCAAATGTTAGAAAACATCGGAGGCACGTCGAACCTTCATGAGCAAAAAAGCGAAATCCGGAGGCGCTCAAAAACGCCAGCAGGAAAAAGAAAGAGACCTTGCAAAAGCAGAGAAACGACGTGCTCTTGAGAAAGAACGAGCAGCAGAGCAGCTTAAAAAGACAGTTAAATTTCTACGCAGCGGAAAAGTAAAACTCAAAAAGAGTAAGCAAAAGCAAGGCGTGCTCAGCACGTTCACTTCAATGCCATGCCAACCAAAGATCAGAAGAGAAGATGTTGTAATTGATGAACACACTTCACCAAAGAAAGAACAGAACCCATATCGCCTCGAAGGTGATACTGGTTGGGTCTAATAAAATCGAGGTGAATGCTTTTCTAACAATGCGCTCAAAGCGTTCACTTCGTTCGCTGGGACGGGCTAAAGCCCGTCCTCTTAGCTTAACGTTAGCTATTCAAGGAATAGTATTTTGTTTAATTATTCGCCCGGCCTAGATCGATATATTGAGCAAAGACGAAAGAAGGTAGCAAGTAAGGTGGATGACGCTCTTTTCATCCACCATTGCACTCTGAAACTGGTGGACGGATAAAGCGTCGTCCACCCTACGAAACTGGCTGACCACGTACCTCGATTGCTTAATCCAGGGCAACTTTAGCAAGTAGGGTGGATGACGCCTTTTTCATCCACCATTGCAATTTTGAAGTGGTGGACGGATAAGACTTCAGCTACGCGTTTCGCTATCCTACAAACCTTAGGTAATGCATGCCTGACGATGTTTTGGACTCTCCCCTTCAAACAGTGCCTAAGGTCAACTCAATGCTCACCCACAACACCCTTAAATACAAAGCCTGGGCAGACCGTCGAACGCTGGACGCGGTCGCTCAACTCGATCCATTGGCGCAGTCCGAAGCGCTGGCCTTCGCGCGGCAGCAGCTCAACCATATGGTTCGAGTTGAAGAGCTGTTTCGCGCACGGTTGCTTGGGGAGCCGGCGCCCCATGACAGTACCAACACCGATACCCTGCCCCAGCTCGATGAGCTGGATCGCCGGCTGATGGCGGCCAATCGGTGGTTGGCCGCGTACCTCGATGGCCTCACGCCTGGGCAGCTTCAGGAGCCTATTCGCTTCGTTTTCGTGGATGGCAAGCAGGGCATGCTGAGCCGTGAGGAAGCGATCTTTCATCTGGTCAACCATGGCACCTATCATCGCGGCGCCATCGGCCATGCCCTTGACCGGGCGGACGGCAACCGACCCGCCGACACCTACACGGTGTTTATTCATGAGTCAGAGCCTGAGCGTAGAAACGCCTGAGGCATACTCCCCGTTCGATACAGACTCACCACCCGGCGCACCATGACCAATCCACAAAACCAACTGAATGAACTGATCGCTCACCTAGCGGCGCTCACAGATATTCTCGCCCTCGACCCAGATAGCCACTGGGGCACGCATTTCCGCAATTGCCTAGCGACCGCCAGAGCGCTGGCGGGCAGCAGTCACGTTGGGGATGAACTGACCGGCCTGGCGTGTTCGGTGATGTCCGTTTACGGCGGCATGGGCAGCTTCAACGATTACGCGCCGTGGCAGAATGGTCGCTTCATTGCCGGCATGGAGTCGCTGGATGAGGCGTCTAACCGCGTCTATATGGCGGCCCAGGCGATAAGGCTGCGCGATGCCACAGACGTAGACTGACTTGCCGCATAGACCACAGCAAAGGCCACCTGAATCGATGTCCATCACTAGCCTATCCGACCTATTCCAAACCGAGCCCATCACTTGGGGCTGCCGGGGTGATCCCTATCTGTGGCAGGAAATGAGCGAGGTGCTGGCCACCCTGCCGCTTCCGCCAAGCGAGGCGCAACTGGCCGAAATCCTCGAGGCCACCTTCGAACGCCTGGTTGGCTTGCCGACAAGCGCGGAAGTGTCCACGGTGTTCGTCGAGCGGCACGCCCATGGCGGCATGTCGTCGGGCCATATTAGCCTGAAGTTCTGGCGCGAGACGGCCGTACCCTTGTTGCTCGCGCGCTACCATGCAGCCTTTATCCTCGGCGACGCGCGTTCTTAATCACCCGGCAGCCGTTTATCGCAGGCTCCGTATCATGCCCAGCAAAGGACCCATCGAATGACCGACACCGCCTACTCCCTCGTGCACGCCACTCCGTCGGCGGAAACCTATCGCCACCTGCGCACTGCAGCCGGGCTGAGCGGCAAGACCGTCGAGGCGGCAAGTCGCGGCCTGCCCAATAGTCTGTTCGCCGTGCAGGTGCTCTGCGCCGGCGAGCCGGTGGGCATGGGCCGGGTGATCGGCGATGGCGGCGCGTTCTATCAGGTGGTGGATATCGCCGTGCTGCCGGAGCATCAAGGCCGCGGCCTGGGGAAAATGATCATGGCGGCGATCAGCGATTACATCGCGCGCGAGGTCCCGGAGTCAGGCTACGTCAGTTTGATCGCCGACGGCGAAGCGTACCGCCTGTACCAGCAGTTCGGCTTTGCGCTGACGGCACCGGCAAGCCAGGGCATGGCCCTGAAGAAAACCGCAGGCTGAAGCGCTCGACACTTACCACAGGTACCCAGATGAATCGCCGCAAGAAGATCAAGCAGTTGCTGGAGGCCCACGCCAAGAAGGCCAATGCCAAGCTGGCACCCAAGAGCAACAAGCCCAAATACATCAGCAAGGCGGATCGGGCGAAGCTGGAAGCCGAGGCGACTGAAAGCCCGAGCAGCGCCGTCGAGTAACGCAAACTGCTTCATTTGTTTTCCATAAGGCATAGAGCTGCGTGACTGAAGCCACACTGGCAATGGCTACCCACTAACAAGGACGCCCTGCCATGAGCCAGAACGCATACAACCGCCTGCGCAGCCAGGTGGATTTTCTGGAATCACTGCTCGCCGTGCTGGTGATCGCCCTGTTCGCGCTGGCTATCGTTGGCGCTCCGGATTTCGCGGTAATCACTCTGGCCGTGATCATCGGCGGCGGCCTGCTCAATCTGTATCGCCAGCATCAGTTACTGGAGCGTTATAGCTGCCCCAATTGTGGCGAGTCGCCCCATCACAGGGTCGACGAGCGGGCCGGCTATTACCATGACCCGGCGACCGCGAACTGCCTGCATTGTGGGCAGCGACTGAAGGAATAATATGTAGTGTGGATGATGCCTTCCATTCACCATCGCGATTTCAAAACAGTAGACGGATGAGACATCGCACCACAATGATTCCGATATCTACTTTAACTTGCGCTCTCTGCGGACAACTTTATGCCACATTGCATTATTGAACACTCGGCCTCTCTGAACGGCGATGCTCTTCTACCCTTGATATTTTCTGGAGCATTGAATACCGGACTCTTTGAATCTGATGGCAGCGATATAAAAGTCCGATCCATCGCTTACCAAAGCTATCTCACGGGGCCAGAAAGAAGCGATTTCGTCCATGTCACGATAAAAATCTTGTCCGGCAGAACCACCGAGCAGAAACAGATACTGTCGAAATCCGTGCTCGCTCAGTTGCAAACGATCGAACGGCCTCACTGCTCGCTCACTGTTGAAGTCGCGGATATTGATCGCGCCAGCTATTCAAAAGTGGTGAGTTGAAAGCGGACAGCAATCCTTATCTGCTTCGTCCCGAGATCGCTCAACGCCTTATCAGCGATCTCAGAACGGTGGACGGATCGGGCCGCGTAGGTGAAGCGTCGTCTACCCTACAAACTGGACGATCAAGGCGCCGACCGCGGCCCGGCGCAGCGGCTCTTGTTCCACTCGTCCGTCAGCAAGCTTGGCACCACGCCCTGGCCGGGAATGGCGACGAAGCCCATGGGCGCGGTGCGCTTTCCGTCTTTACCGATATAACTGAACCGGCCGCAGGTGCCGTGGTGGTCACTGAGGATCAGTGTTGCGGGGTCGGCGCCGGCGCCGCGCACGTAGTCCTTCATCATCTCGACGGATGCTGGATTCGCCGGCACGCCCGCCAGGTACCACTTGCTCTTGCCCAGCAGCATGATCAGGCACAACAGGATGCCCGCCCATAGCGCCAGGCGTTTGAAGCGCTTGGCGCTTCGGTGAATCTGCAGCACGTCGCGGTAATGCATCCCTGATTTCCTGCCTCCCAATCCCAACTGCCGATGTTAACCAGCGAGGTGCATCAGGGCTGCGACGCAGGCCTGCTTTCAGCGCTTCTTGGCGTGCTCGCGCAGAAAGCCCGCCACCGCATCCGCCGCCGACTCCAGATGCTGTTCGTGGCTGTAGCCGGACACCTTCAGCGGTTTGAGGTCGTGGTCGCCCGCCGTCAGCCAGCACAGTTCAATGGCCGCCGAGAGTTGGTAACCGGCCACGGTGTGGCGGTCGCCCATGGCGTCGCGTTCGCCCTGCACGATGAGGGTCGGCGTTTTCAGGTCGGCCAGGTGCGCGGTGCGCGGTTTGTCGGCCTTGCCGATGGCGTGGAAGGGGTAGCCCAGGCAAACCAGGCCGTCAGCATCCAGTTCGTCGGCCAGCAGACTGGCCATGCGCCCGCCCATGGATTTGCCGCCAATGGCCAACGGCCCCGTGACCTGGTGTCGCACGGCGGCGTATACGGCTCGCCAGCAGTCGAGCAGTTTCGCCTGGGGGTTGGGTGGGCGTTTCTTGCCGTCCTGTCGGCGCGCGGCCATGTAGTCGAACTCGAAGCGCACCACCGTCAGCCCGCGGGCGGCGAGCTTCTCGGCCATCAGGTTCATGAAGTCGCTGTCCATCGGCGCGCCGGCGCCGTGGGCGAGGATCAGGGTGGCCTGGCTGGCGCCCGTCGGCCGATCCCAGAGCAGCGCTGGCGCTGGGCTTTCCTGTGCCTGTTGACCGGCGTCAATACCGCTTCGCTGCCCTTCTCGCATGCTTGCCTCGCTCATAAAAAAGCCCTTTTTCGTGTACGGATTTGTCCGTGCGCGGGGGCTGCAGATGATCTGCCCATAACCGTGGATGGAAACCCAGACATGAACACAACAACCAGTTCCGCCTATAACTACAAGGTGGTTCGCCAATTCGCCATCATGACGGTGGTGTGGGGCATAGTCGGGATGGGGCTCGGCGTGCTTATCGCAGCGCAGCTCGCCTGGCCGTGGCTCAACTTCGACCTGCCGTGGACCAGCTTCGGTCGCCTGCGGCCCCTGCACACCAACGCGGTGATCTTCGCCTTCGGCGGCTGCGCCCTGTTCGCCACCAGTTACTATGCCGTACAGCGCACCTCCCAGGCCACGCTGTTTGCACCGAAGCTGGCGGCTTTCACGTTCTGGGGCTGGCAACTGGTGATCCTGCTGGCGGCCATCACCCTGCCGCTGGGCTACACCAGTTCCAAGGAATACGCCGAGCTGGAATGGCCGATCGACATTCTGATCACCATCGTCTGGGTCAGCTACGCGATCGTGTTCTTCGGCACCATCATCAAGCGCAACGTCAGCCACATCTATGTGGGCAACTGGTTCTTCGGCGGGTTCATCCTCACCGTGGCGCTGCTGCACGTGGTCAACAACCTGGAAGTACCGGTCACCCTGACCAAGTCCTACTCACTGTACGCCGGTGCCACCGACGCGATGATCCAGTGGTGGTACGGCCACAACGCGGTGGGCTTCTTCCTGACCGCAGGCTTCCTGGGGATGATGTACTACTTCGTGCCCAAGCAGGCCGGGCGTCCGGTGTATTCCTATCGCCTGTCGATCGTGCACTTCTGGGCGCTGATCACCCTGTACATCTGGGCCGGCCCGCACCACTTGCACTACACCGCGCTGCCGGACTGGGCCCAGAGCCTGGGCATGGTGATGTCCCTGGTGCTGCTGGCACCGAGCTGGGGCGGCATGATCAACGGCATGATGACCCTGTCGGGCGCCTGGCATAAGTTGCGCACCGACCCGATCCTGCGCTTTTTGGTCGTCTCCCTGGCGTTCTACGGCATGTCGACCTTCGAAGGCCCGATGATGGCCATCAAGACCGTCAACGCCCTCTCCCACTACACCGACTGGACCATCGGCCACGTGCACGCCGGCGCCCTGGGCTGGGTCGCCATGGTGTCGATCGGCTCGCTGTATCACCTGATTCCCAAAGTGTTCGGTCGCGAGCAGATGCACAGCATCGGCCTGATCAACGCGCACTTCTGGCTCGCCACCATCGGCACCGTGCTGTACATCGCCTCGATGTGGGTCAACGGCATCGCCCAGGGCCTGATGTGGCGCGCGGTGAACAGCGACGGCACGCTTACCTACTCCTTCGTCGAGGCGCTGGAAGCCAGCCACCCCGGCTTCGTAGTGCGGGTGATCGGCGGCGCGATCTTCTTCACCGGCATGCTGCTGATGGCCTGGAACACCTGGCAGACCGTGCGCGCCAGCAAGCCGGAAGAACTGGAAGCTGCCGCTCTGTATTCGGTTGAGGGAGCCCACTGATGAAACACGAAATCGTCGAAAAGAACGTCGGCCTGATGGCCCTGCTGATGGTGTTCGCCGTCAGCATCGGCGGGCTGACGCAGATCGTCCCGCTGTTCTTCCAGGACGTGGTCAACGAGCCGGTCGCGGGCATGAAGCCCTACACCGCGCTGCAGCTCGAGGGCCGCGACGTGTACATCAAGGAAGGCTGCGTGGGTTGCCACTCACAGATGATCCGCCCGTTCCGCGCCGAGACCGAGCGCTACGGCCACTACTCGGTAGCCGGCGAAAGCGTCTGGGACCACCCCTTCCTGTGGGGCTCCAAGCGTACCGGGCCAGACCTGGCCAGGGTCGGCGGCCGCTACTCGGACGAGTGGCACCGCGCGCATCTCTACAACCCGCGCAACGTGGTGCCGGAATCGAAGATGCCGTCCTACCCCTGGCTGGTCGAGAACGTGCTCGACGGCAAGGACACGCCCAAAAAGCTCAAGGCCATGCAATTTCTCGGCGTGCCCTACACGGATGACGACATCGCCGGTGCCAGCGCTGCGGTGAAAGGCAAGACCGAGATGGACGCCCTGGTCGCCTACCTGCAAGTGCTCGGCACTGCGCTGAAGAACAAGAGGTGATCCCATGCTTACCGACCTGATCGACATCGGCATGGTGCGCGGCATCGGTACCGCCCTGGTACTGATCGCCTTCACCTGCGTGACGCTGTGGGCTTACAGCGGCAAGCGCGCCAAGGCCTTCGAGGATGCGGCGAACCTGCCCTTCGCCGATGAACCCAACAAAGCAGCAGTAAGGAAAGACACCCCATGAGCACTTTCTGGAGCTGGTATATCACGCTGCTGACCCTCGGCAGCCTGGTCGCGTTGTTCTGGCTGCTGTTCGCCACACGCAAGGGGGAACGCAAGAACACCACCGACCAGACCATGGGCCATTCCTTCGACGGCATCGAGGAGTACGACAACCCGCTGCCGCGCTGGTGGTTCATGCTGTTTCTCGGCACGCTGATCTTCGCCGCCGGTTACCTGGCGCTGTATCCGGGGCTGGGCAACTTCAAAGGGCTGCTACCCGGCTATGAAGACGGCTGGACCCAGGTCGCCCAGTGGGAGCGCGAAGTGGCCAAGGCCGACGCCCAGTACGGGCCGATCTTCGCCAAGTACTCGGCCATGCCCCTGGAGCAGGTCGCCCAGGACGAACAGGCGCTGAAGATGGGCGGCCGGCTGTTCGCCACCTACTGCTCGATCTGCCACGGCTCGGACGCCAAGGGCGCGGTGGGATTTCCCAACCTGACCGACGAGAACTGGCGCTGGGGCGGCGACGCCGAAACCATCAAGACCACCATCCTCAACGGGCGTATCGGCGTGATGCCGGCCTGGGGCCAGGTACTCGGTGACGACGGCGTACGCAACGTCGCCGGCTACGTGCGCCATGAACTGGCGGGCCTGCCGCTGGCCGAGGGCAGCAATATCGACCTGGAACAGGGCAAACAGCTGTTCTCCACCACCTGCGTGGCCTGCCACGGCCCGGCAGGCACCGGCACGGCGGCCATGGGCGCACCGGACCTGACTCACCCGGGTGGCTGGATCTACGGCTCGAGCCTGGCGCAACTGCAGCAGACCATCCGCTATGGCCGCAACGGCCAGATGCCGGCCCAGGAGCACTACCTGGGCAACGACAAGGTGCACCTGCTGGCGGCTTATGTGCTGAGCCTGAGTCGCACCAAGGACGCTGCCAAATAACCCCGTCACCTACCGCGCCGTAGCCTGGCGTTGAGCGAAGCAATACCCAGGGATCGATTCCCGGGTTTCGCTTCGCTCTACCCAGGCTACAAAAGCCGATCATTGATTCCGTAGCCTGGCGTTGAGCGCAGCGAAACCCAGGAAACCATCCCCAATCCCCCGCTTGCCCGAGCACTGTCCGCGCCAGCCAAGGCTGCTGACAGAACCCTTGCACCACATTTCCCACGCATTGCGCCGCCCCAGCCGGTCGGGGATACTCGCGCCGCCTGAAATGCCTGTTGCCTCGCGGCAGCGCCCAGCCCAGCGTGGAACCCAGCATGAGCCCAGCAAGCAGTCCGGCTGCCTACAACTACAAGGTGGTGCGCCAGTTCGCGGTGATGACCGTGGTCTGGGGCGTGGTCGGCATGGCGCTGGGGGTGTTCATCGCCGCGCAACTGGTATGGCCGCAACTGAATTTCGACCTGCCCTGGACCAGCTTCGGCCGCCTGCGGCCGCTGCACACCAATGCGGTGATCTTCGCCTTTGGCGGCTGCGCGCTGTTCGCCACCAGCTATTACGTGGTGCAGCGCACCTGCCAGGTGCGGCTGGCGTCCGACCGCCTGGCGGCCTTCACCTTCTGGGGCTGGCAGGCGGTGATCGTCTCGGCGGTGATCAGCCTGCCAATGGGCTACACCAGCAGCAAGGAGTACGCCGAGCTGGAGTGGCCGATCGATATCCTCCTGGGCATCGTCTGGTTCGCCTATATCGGCGTGTTCTTCGGCACCCTGTTCAAGCGCCGCACCCGGCATATCTACGTGGCCAACTGGTTCTTCGGCGCCTTCATCCTGGTCACCGGCATGCTGCACCTGGTCAACAGCGCCGCTGTGCCGGTCAGCCTGTTCAAGTCCTACTCGGTGTACGCCGGTGCCACGGACGCGATGATCCAGTGGTGGTACGGCCACAACGCGGTGGGCTTCTTCCTGACCACCGGCTTTCTGGGGATGATGTACTACTTCGTGCCCAAGCAGGCCAACCGGCCGATCTACTCGTACCGGCTGTCCATCGTGCACTTCTGGGCGCTGATCACCCTGTATATCTGGGCCGGCCCGCACCACCTGCACTACACCGCCCTGCCGGACTGGGCCCAGAGCCTGGGCATGGTGATGTCGATCATCCTCCTGGCACCGAGCTGGGGCGGCATGATCAACGGCATGATGACCCTGTCGGGCGCCTGGCATAAGTTGCGCACCGACCCGATCCTGCGCTTTCTGGTCGTCTCCCTGGCGTTCTACGGCATGTCCACCTTCGAGGGGCCGATGATGGCCATCAAGACGGTCAACGCACTGTCGCACTACACCGACTGGACCATCGGCCACGTGCACGCTGGCGCCCTCGGCTGGGTGGCGATGATCACCATCGGCTCGCTGTATCACCTGATTCCCCGGATGTTCGGCCGCGAGCAGATGCACAGCCTGGCGGCGATCCACCTGCATTTCTGGCTGGCGACCATCGGCACCGTGCTGTACATCGTCGCCATGTGGGTCAACGGCATCACCCAGGGCCTGATGTGGCGCGCGGTGCAGGAAGACGGCACGCTCACCTACTCGTTCATCGAGTCGGTGACGGCCAGCCACTGGGGCTACGTGGTGCGCATGCTCGGCGGTGCGATCTTCTTCAGCGGCATGCTGCTGATGGCCTGGAACACCTGGCGCACCATTCGCGGTGCGCAACCGGCCGACTACGATGCCGGCGCGCGAATTCCCCTGGCGCAAAACGGGGAGATCGGCCGATGAAGCACGACCTGATCGAAAAGAACCTCGGCCTGATGACCCTGCTGATGGTCATCGCCGTGAGCATCGGCGGCCTCACCCAGATCGTCCCGCTGTTCTTCCAGGACGTGGTCAACGAGCCGGTGGCCGGCATGCGGCCCTACACCGCGCTGCAGCTCGAGGGCCGCGACATCTATATTCGCGAAGGCTGCGTGGGTTGCCATTCGCAGATGATCCGCCCGTTCCGCGCCGAAACCGAGCGCTACGGCCATTATTCGGTAGCTGGCGAAAGCGTCTGGGATCACCCCTTCCTGTGGGGTTCCAAGCGCACCGGCCCGGACCTGGCGCGAATCGGAGGGCGCTACTCGGACGAGTGGCACCGCGCCCACCTGATCAACCCGCGCGACCTGGTGCCGGAGTCGAAGATGCCCGCCTATCCCTGGCTGGCCGAGCGCACGCTCGATGGCGCCCTGAGCGCCGAAAAGCTCAAGGTCATGCAGGGCTTCGGCATTCCCTACAGCGACGACGACATCGCCAAGGCCCGCGAGGCGGTGGCCGGCAAGAGCGAGCTGGACGCACTGATCGCCTACCTGCAGGTGCTCGGCACCTCGATTCCCAACAAGCGGTGACGCCATGCCAGCCTTCCTGACCGACATCGGCACCATCCGCGGCATTGGCACCGCCGTGGTGTTCATTGCCTTCGTCGCCGTGGTGCTCTGGGCCTACAGCAGCAAGCGCAAGTCCAGCTTCGACGAAGAGGCCAACCTACCCTTCGCCGACGAGCGGCCGCCGAGCGCCAGCCAGCAGAACCACAAGCTCGAGGACGACAAACCTTGAGCACCTTCTGGAGCCTGTTCATCGCGCTGGCCACCCTCGGCACGCTGCTGGGCCTGGCCTGGCTGCTCATCGCCACCCGCAAGGGCCAGCGGCCGGGCGACAGCGAGCAGACCACGGGGCACAGCTTCGACGGCATCGAGGAATACGACAACCCGCTGCCGCGCTGGTGGTTCCTGCTGTTTCTCGGCACCCTGGCATTCGCCTTCGGCTACCTGCTGCTCTATCCCGGGCTGGGCAACTTCAAGGGCCTGCTGCCCGGCTATGACGAAGGCTGGACCCAGGTCAGCCAGTGGCAGCGCGAGATGGCCGCCGCCGACGCACGCTACGGCCCGCTGTTCGCCGGCTACGCGGCCACCCCCATCAGCGAACTGGCCAGGGACGAGAAGGCGCTGAAAATCGGTGGTCGGTTGTTCGCCAACAACTGCGCCGTATGCCACGGCGCCGATGCCAAAGGTGCCTTTGGTTTTCCCAACCTGACCGATGACGACTGGCTGTACGGCGGCGACCCGGAAACCATCAAGACCTCCATCATGCAGGGCCGCCAGGGCGTGATGCCGGCCTGGCAGGAGATTCTCGGCGACGCGGGCGTGCGCGACGTGACCGCCTACGTGCGCAGCCTCTCGAACCTGGAAAACCCGGCGCATGTCGCCGTCGACCTGGACGCGGGCAAACAGCTGTTCGCCACCAATTGCGCCATGTGCCACGGTCCCGACGGCAAGGGCCTGCAGGTGCTCGGCGCACCGAATCTGACGGACAAGGTGTGGCTGTACGGTTCAAGCTTCGCCCAGGTGCAGCAGACCATTCGCTATGGGCGCAGCGGCAAGATGCCGGCGCAGGCGGAATTTCTCGGCAACGACAAGGTGCACCTGTTGGCCGCCTACGTGTACAGCCTGTCGCAGCGCGACAAAGCGCCGGCAGAGGTGCAAAACCGGAAGAAAGATTGAGTGCACTGATCTGGGTCAGGACGGCTCCGGCTTACTGCCCCTAGCATGGCCCTGCACCTACCCTGCGACGGGTAGCCGCAAGCCCGATCCGGCGTTGCGGCGTACCATCGGCGCAGCGAACGATCGCGACCGGCACGTATCGGCCGCGGCAGGCCCGACCAACCGTTGTGGTAGCCCTCGATGAGCCAACAGATCCCCGTCAAGAACGTCACGCCGCCGGCCGGCGAGACCATCGACCTCTATGCCAGTCGCGAGAAGATCCACACCCGCGCGTTCAGCGGCTTCTACCGCAACCTGCGGCGTGCTGGCGGTGCTCTGCTGTTCGTCCTCTACTTCGGCACCGTGTGGCTGAACTGGAACGGCCACCAGGCGGTGTGGTGGAACCTGCCGGAGCGCAAGTTCCACATCTTCGGCGCCACCTACTGGCCTCAGGATTTCGTGCTGCTCTCGGCACTGCTGATCATCGCCGCCTTCGGGCTGTTCTTCATCACCGTGTTCGCAGGCAGAGTGTGGTGCGGCTACACCTGCCCGCAGAGCGTGTTCACCTGGATATTCATGTGGGCGGAAAAGGTCACCGAGGGCGACCGCAACCAGCGCATGAAGCTGGAAAAGGCGCCGATGAGTGCCAACAAGTTCGCTCGTCGCTTCGCCAAGCACAGCATCTGGCTGGGCGTTTCCCTGGTCACCGCACTGACCTTCGTCGGCTACTTTGCGCCAATCCGCGAACTGCTCGCCGAACTGGTCACCTTCGAGGCCAGCGGCTGGGCGCTGTTCTGGATCGCCTTCTTCACCCTCGCCACCTACGGCAATGCCGGCTGGCTGCGCGAGCAGGTGTGCATCCACATGTGCCCCTATGCGCGCTTCCAGAGCGTGATGTTCGACCAGGACACGCTGATCGTCTCCTACGACCCGCGCCGTGGCGAAACCCGCGGCCCGCGCAAGAAGACCGCCGACCACAAGGCCCAGGGCCTGGGCGACTGCATCGACTGCACCCTGTGCGTGCAGGTGTGCCCGACCGGCATCGACATTCGCGACGGTCTGCAGATCGAGTGCATCGGTTGCGCCGCGTGCATCGACGCCTGCGACGCCGTCATGGACAAGATGAACTACCCGCGCGGGCTGATCAGCTACACCACCGAACACAATCTCTCGGGGCAGAAGACGCGCCTGCTGCGCCCTCGGCTGATCGGCTACGCCATCGCCCTTCTGGCCATGCTGGCGGTATTCGCCTGGGCAGTGAGCAACCGCTCGCTGGTCGAGCTGGACGTGCTCAAGGATCGGGTACTCTACCGCGAGAACGAGCTGGGCCGCATCGAGAACGTCTACACCCTGAAGATCATGAACAAGGCTCAGCAGGACGTCGTCTACCGCATCGACGCCGACGGCCTGGACGGCCTGGTCTACGAAGGCCGCCGCGAAGTCCGCGCCCTGGCCGGCGAGGTGCTGGCGATCCCGGTGGAGCTGTCCATCGACGCCGAGAAACTGCCGTCGAGCACCAACGAGATCACCTTCCACATCCGAGCCACCGATGACGACAGCATCCACAACGACGCCAGCAGCCGCTTTATCGGCCCGAGCGTAAGATAGCAGGCCAACCATGAACGAAGACCTCCATCCCGCCCCCTGGTACAAGCAGTTCTGGCCCTGGTTCCTGATCGCCCTGCTCGGCTACTCGGTGATCCAGGGGCTGACCCTGCTGACCGTCGCCACGCGCAATCCGCCGGGATTGATCTCCGACGACTACTACGACGTCGGCAAGGGCATCAACCAATCCCTGGAGCGCGAGAACCTGGCGCTGCGCCTCAAGCTGCAGGCGACACTGGACCTGGACGACGAACGCGGCATCGCCGAGCTGCAACTGCACGGCGCCAGCGCGCCCGCGCAACTGGTGCTCAACCTGGTATCGCCGACACAACCGGAGCGCGACCGCCGTGTGGTGCTGCAACATCAAGGCCAGGGCCTGTACCGCGGCAACCTGCAGGACAGCGTGCGGGGCCGCCGCTTCGTCGAGCTGATCGGCCAGGAAGGCGGCCAGGACTGGCGCCTGTTCGAGGAAGAAACCCTCGAAGCCGGCAAGCGCATCCAGCTCGGGGATGAACGCTGATCGACACCTCCCTTGCCACCGGCGCGCCGCTCGAGCGCAGCAGCCCGGCGCCCTGCTACCACTGCGGCCTGCCGGTGCCGGCGGGCAGCCACTTTTCAGCTGTGGTGCTGGGCCAGTCGCGCGAGATGTGCTGCCCAGGCTGCCAGGCGGTGGCCGAAACCATCGTGCAGAATGGCCTGGAGCATTACTACAGCCATCGCAGCGAAGCGGCCCACAATCCCCAACAGTTGCCCCAGGCGCTGCCCGACGAGCTGGCCCTGTATGACCGCCGCGACGTGCAGCAGCCCTTCGTCGAACAAAGCGGCGAGTCGAGCGAAACCAGCCTGCTGATCGAGGGCATCAGTTGCGCGGCCTGCGGCTGGCTGATCGAAAAGCACCTCGCTGCCCTGCCCGGCGTGGTCGAGGCGCACCTGAACCTGTCCAACCATCGCCTGCGGGTACGCTGGAGCGCCAGCGCCCTGCCCTTGAGCGAACTGCTCGGCGAAGTGCGGCGCATCGGCTACGCCGCCCATCCCTGGCAGGCCGATGCCGCCGCCGAGCAGCTGACCCGCGAGAATCGCCGCGCGATGCGCCAGCTGGGCGTCGCCGGGCTTCTCTGGATGCAGGTGATGATGGCCAGCATGGCCACCTGGCCGGAATTCAACGTCGACCTGAGCCCCGAGCTGGACAGCATCCTGCGCTGGGTCAGCCTGTTTCTCACCACGCCCATCGTCTTCTACTGCTGCGGCCAATTCTTCCGTGGCGCGCTGCGCGACCTGCGCACCCGCCACCTGAGCATGGACGTCTCGGTGTCGCTGGCCATCGGCGGCGCCTACGCGGCGGGCATCTGGTCCACGGTCATGGGCCATGGCGAGTTGTATTTCGATGCCGTGGGCATGTTCGCCCTGTTCCTGCTCAGCGGTCGCTACCTGGAACGCCGCGCCCGGGAGCGCACCGCGGCGGCTACCGCGCAACTGGTCAAGCTGCTGCCGGCCTCCTGCCTGCGCCTGGATGAGCAGGGCCACAGCCAGCGCATCCTGCTCAGCGAGCTGCAACCCGGTGACCGCGTGCTGGTGCCGCCGGGCGCGCTGCTGCCGGCCGACGGCAGGGTGCTGGCCGGGCAGTCCAGCGTCGATGAGTCCCTGCTTACCGGTGAATACCTGCCGCAACCGCGCAGCGTCGGCGATGCCGTGACCGCCGGTACGCTCAATGTCGAGGGGCCGCTGACCGTCGAAGTCCAGGCGCTGGGCGACGCCACCCGGCTGTCGGCCATCGTCCGCCTGCTGGAGCGGGCACAAGGTGAGAAGCCGCGTCTGGCCGAGATCGCCGACCGGGTGGCGCAGTGGTTCCTGTTGATCGTGCTGGTGGTGGCGGTCATCGTCGGGGTTGTCTGGTGGCAGCTCGATGCGTCGCGGGCGTTCTGGGTGGTACTCGCCCTCCTCGTCGCCACCTGCCCCTGCGCCCTCGCCCTGGCGACGCCGACGGCGCTGACCACGGCCACCGGCACCCTGCACAGGCTCGGCATGCTCTTGACCCGCGGCCACGTGCTCGAAGGCCTGGAGCAGATCGACACGCTGATCGTCGACAAGACCGGCACCCTCACCGAAGGCCGCCTGACCCTACGCGCCGTGCAACCACTCGGTGACCTGGATGGCGACACCTGCCTGGCTCTGGCCGCGGCGCTGGAAAGCCAGTCAGAACATCCGATAGGCCGCGCCTTCGGCCACGCCACGGCGCCGGTGGAAGCGCTGCAGAACGTGCCGGGGCTGGGCCTCGAAGGTGTCGTCGAGGGGCGCCGGCTGCGAATAGGCCAGGCCGATTTCGTCAGCGCGCTCAGCGCCAGCCCCACACCGGCCATCAACGGCGAACAGGGCCAATGGTTGCTGCTGGGTGACGAACAGGGGCCGCTGGCCTGGTTCGTACTCGACGACCGCCTGCGCGACGATGCGCCGGCCCTGGTCGAGGCGGCGCGCGGGCGGGGCTGGCAGATCCTGCTGCTCAGCGGCGACAGCTCGCCCATGGTCGGCGAAGTGGCCCGCCAGCTGGGTATCGAGCAGGCCCGCGGCGGGCTGACCCCGGACGCCAAGCTGGACATCCTGCGTGATCTGCAGAGGCAAGGCCGCCGCGTGCTGATGCTCGGCGATGGCGTCAACGACGTGCCGGTGCTCGCCGGCGCCGATATCAGCGTGGCCATGGGCTCGGCCTCGGACCTGGCCAAGACCAACGCCGACGCCGTGCTGCTCTCCAATCGGCTGGGCAGCCTGGTCGATGCCCTGCGCCTGGCACGCCGCACCCGCACCATCATCATCGAGAACCTGGCCTGGGCCGGGCTGTACAATGGCCTGGTGCTGCCCTTCGCCGCCCTGGGCTGGATCACGCCGATCTGGGCCGCGCTGGGCATGTCGGCCAGCTCGTTGCTGGTGGTACTCAACGCACTGCGCCTGGGGAAAGCACCATGACCGCGCTGTACATCCTGATTCCCGTCGCCCTGCTGCTGGTCGTCTTCGCCGTGTGGCTGTTCTTCTGGGCGGTGGACAGCGGCCAGTACGACGACCTCGACAGCCCGGCGCACCGCATCCTCTTCGATGACGATGACCCACGCCACCAGGCGGCGGTGAAACAGGCCAAAGACGAGCCCACGCCGAAAGAACATGACTGACCTGCTGCCGCAACTGCTCTCCGCCCTGATGCTCGGCCTGCTCGGCGGCGGCCATTGCCTGGGCATGTGCGGCGGGCTGATGGGCGCGCTGACCCTGGCCATCCCCGCCGAGCGGCGCCACCAGCGCCTGCGCTTGCTGGTCGCCTACAACACCGGGCGCATCCTCAGCTACACGACTGCCGGGCTGCTGCTCGGCCTGGCCGGGTGGGCGTTGGCCAGCGGCCCGCTCGCCACCCTAATGCGCAGCATCGCCGGCCTGCTGCTGATCGCCATGGGCCTTTACCTGGCTGGCTGGTGGAGCGGCCTGACGCGTATCGAAGCGCTGGGCCGCGGCCTCTGGCGGCACCTGCAACCGATCACCCGACGCTGCATGCCGATCACCAGCGCGCCGCGGGCCCTGGTGCTCGGCGGCCTGTGGGGCTGGCTGCCCTGCGGCCTGGTGTACAGCACCCTGCTGTGGGCGGCGAGCCAGGGTGATGCCCTGCGTAGCGCCACGCTGATGTTCACCTTCGGCCTCGGCACCCTGCCGGTGCTGCTGGCCACCGGGCTCGCGGCCGAGCGCCTGGTCAGCCTGCTACGCCGGCGTGGCGTGCGCATCGCCGGCGGCCTGCTGGTGATCCTGTTCGGCCTGTGGACCCTGCCCGGCCCTCATCAGCATTGGCTGATGGGGCATTGACTGCCAATCCGCCGATAGCCGAGCGGTCGCGCTCCTGCTGCGACCCCATGACTCAGATCAAAAAGCCCCGCCCATACGCCCCCTAGACTGCTGAGCATTCAACGCTGAAGCGGAATTCGCCATGCTCGACGCCATCCAGTGGGACTGCGACCTGATCCGCCGCTACGATCAAGCCGGCCCGCGCTACACCTCCTACCCGACCGCCGTACAGTTCCACGACGGCGTCGGCTCCTTCGACCTGCTGCACGCCCTGCGCGAGAGTCGCCGCGCCCTGCGTCCCCTGTCGCTGTACCTGCACCTACCGTTCTGCGCCAACATCTGCTACTACTGCGCCTGCAACAAGGTAATCACCAAGGATCGCGGCCGCACCCAGCCCTACCTGCAAGCCCTGGAACGGGAGATGGCGCTGATCGGCCATCATGTCGACAAGCGCCAGCGCATCGAACAACTGCACCTGGGCGGCGGCACCCCGACCTTTCTCAGCCATGACGAACTGCGCCAGCTGATGGCCAAGCTGCGCGAGCATTTCACCCTGCTCGACGACGATTCCGGCGACTACAGCATCGAGATCGACCCGCGCGAGGCGGACTGGTCGACCATGGGCCTGCTGCGCGAGCTGGGCTTCAACCGCGTCAGCCTCGGCGTGCAGGACCTGGACCCCAACGTGCAGCGCGCCATCAACCGCCTGCAGAGCCTGGAAGAAACCCGCGCGATCATCGAGGCGGCGCGCACCCTGCAATTTCGCTCGGTGAACATCGACCTGATCTATGGCCTGCCGCTGCAGACGCCGGAGAACTTCGCCCGTACCGTGCAGCAGGTCATCGCCCTGCAGCCCGATCGCCTGTCGCTGTTCAATTACGCCCATCTGCCGGAGCGTTTCATGCCGCAACGGCGCATCGACAGCGGGCAGTTGCCGAGCGCGGCAGCCAAGCTGGCCATGTTGCAGGGCAGCATCGAGCAGTTGGCCCGAGCCGGTTATCGCTATATCGGCATGGACCATTTCGCCCTGCCCGATGACGAGCTGGCCAGCGCCCAGGAGGACGGCAGCCTGCAGCGCAACTTCCAGGGCTATACCACCCACGGCCACTGCGACCTGATCGGCCTGGGCGTGTCGTCGATCAGCCAGATCGGCGATCTGTACTGCCAGAACAGCTCGGACCTGGCCACCTACCAGACCAGCCTGAACAATCGCCAACTGGCGACCCAGCGCGGGCTGGGCTGCAACGCTGACGATCGCATTCGCCGCGCCGTGATCCAGCAGCTGATCTGTCATTTCCAGTTGGAGTTCGCGGACATCGAACAGCGTTTCGCCGTCACCATGCCCAGCTACTTCGCGGACGCCTGGCCGGCGCTGCAGCAGATGCACCGCGACGGTCTGATCGATTTGCGTGAAGGCAGCATCGAAGTGCTACCGGCGGGAAGGCTGCTGGTGCGCTCACTGTGCATGCTGTTCGACCGCTACCTGGGCGAGGCCAACCTGCAACGTTTTTCGCGGGTGATCTGAGCAGGGCAGCCAAGGTCGCTGCCCTACCCGCTGCCTCACTTGGCCAGCAGCGCGCCCACGCTGGCGCTCTGTTCGCTGGTCAGCTTCTGGTCGCGCATCACTTTCACCAACTGGGCGTTGGCGCTACTCAGGGCACCGTTAAGAGAGCCGACTTCGGTCTGCAAGGCGCGCACCTTGGCCTGCTGCGCGTCATCCTCCATATCGCCCTGAGCCATCAGTGCTTGCAGCTCGGCCATCTTCTGAGCCAGTTGCGCCTTGAGCTCGCGGATCATCTTGAGCAGCTGCTTGATCTCGTCGGGCAGATTGCTCTCGTCGATATCGGAGTTCTTGTTTTCAGCTTCCTTCGAGCGCGCCAGACCAACGGCAGACAGGCTCACCTTCACACCCGGCTCGGCGCTCTTTTCCTCGGCAGGCGCGACAGCGCTTGTCTCTGCCGTCTCGGCAGGCGCTGCTGCTAACGGCGCCGCACTTGGCGCAACGTAACCGCGCTCACTCGCACCACTGGTCGCCACTTGCATCACACCACTCCCTGCTTCCAATTGATCGATACAGAGCTATCGGCAGGCGGCTGCGACACTTGAGCACCCTGCGGCAGGTGGCCGCGCACCCCTCTGGTGCGTTACCCTTACAACTTCTGAGTGATTACCTAGGGATAAGGGCATGTCCGAAAGTATCAAGCTGCGCACGACTCATCAGACTCATTGCAAGGACTGCAGCCTCGCCAGCCTCTGCCTGCCCCTGTCCCTGGATCTCGAGGACATGGACGCCCTCGACGACATCGTCAAACGCGGCCGCCCGCTGAAGAAAGGCGAATTTCTGTTCCGCCAGGGCGACACCTTCAACTCGGTGTTCGCCGTGCGTTCCGGCGCCCTGAAGACCTTCAGCCTGAGCGACGCCGGTGAAGAACAGATCACCGGCTTCCACCTGCCCAGCGAGCTGGTCGGCCTGTCCGGCATGGATACCGAGCTGTATCCGGTGTCGGCCCAGGCGCTGGAAACCACCTCGGTCTGCGAGATTCCCTTCGAACGCCTCGATGAGCTGTCGGTGAGCCTGCCGCAGTTGCGCCGCCAGCTGATGCGCATCATGAGCCGCGAGATCCGCGACGATCAGCAGATGATGCTGCTGCTCTCCAAGAAGACCGCCGACGAGCGCATCGCCACCTTCCTAGTCAACCTGTCCGCGCGCTTCAGCGCCCGTGGCTTCTCGGCCAACCAGTTCCGCCTCGCCATGTCGCGAAACGAGATCGGCAACCACCTGGGCCTGGCCGTGGAAACCGTGTCGCGGGTGTTCACGCGCTTCCAGCAGAGCAACCTGATCGAAGCCGAAGGCAAGGAAGTGCATATTCTCGACCCGATCGAGCTGTGCGCCCTGGCAGGTGGTAACCTTAACGGCTGATACTCCCGTTAAGGATTCACCCTGCCATGATCTTTGATGAATTCACCATCAAGACCCTTATCCGCCCGGTCAACGACTTCCCCAAACCGGGCGTGGTATTTCGCGACATCACGCCGCTGTTCCAGTCCCCTCGCGCCCTGCGTATGGTCATCGACAGCCTGATCCAGCGCTACGTCGAAGCGGACTTCACCCACGTCGGGGCGATGGATGCACGGGGTTTTCTGATCGGATCGATTCTCTCCTACGAGCTGAACAAGCCGCTGGTGCTGTTTCGCAAGCAGGGCAAGCTGCCGGCCGACGTGCTCAGCCAGGGCTACCAGACCGAATACGGCGAAGCCTTCCTGGAGGCCCACGCCGACAGCCTGTGCGAAGGCGACAAGGTGCTGATCGTCGACGACCTGATCGCCACCGGCGGCACCCTGCTGGCCGCCGTGCAACTGGTCAAGCGCATGGGCGCCGAGCTGTACGAAGCGGCAGCGATCATCGACCTGCCGGAACTCGGCGGCTCGCGCAAACTGCAGGACATGGGCATTCCCACCTTCACCCTGACCGCCTTCGCCCTCGACGAGCGTTGAGAGCCAGTGATCGCCCAATAAAAAGCCCGGCCAAGTGCCGGGCTTTTTATTGGTACAGCCATTAACGCAGCGTCGGCCCCTGGAAGCCCATCCACAACGCCAGATGCTCGGCAACGCTGGCACCGAGCTTCTTGGTGAAGCGATCCAGCGGGCTTTCCTGCACGGTGAAGTCGACCATTTCTTCCTGGCCGATCACCTCGCGGGCGACGTAGCTGGTGCTGCCCAGCCCGTCGATCAGACCGAGACTCAGCGCCTGCTCGCCGGACCAGATCAGGCCGGAGAACAGCTCGGGATGCTCGGCGTCCTTGAGGCGATCGCCACGGCCCTTCTTCACGCTGTCGATGAACTGCTTGTGGGTGGTGTCCAGCACCGTTTTCCAGAAACGGGTTTCCTCGTCCTTCTGCGGCTGGAATGGGTCGAGAAATGCCTTGTGTTCACCCGAGGTGTACACGCGGCGCTCGACGCCCAATTTCTCCATGGTGTCGACGAAGCCGAAACTGGCTGCCGTGACGCCGATGGAGCCCACCAGACTGGCTTTGTCAGCGTAGATCTGGTCCGCGGCGCTGGCGATGTAATACGCACCGGACGCGCCTAGGTCGGAAATCACCGCGTAGACCTTGATGTTCGGGTTCTCGCCACGCAGGCGGCGGATCTCGTCGTACACATAGCCCGACTGCACCGGGCTGCCACCTGGGCTGTTGATGCGCAGGATCACGCCCTTGGTGTTCGTATCCTTGAAGGCAGCGCGCAGGCTGCCGACGATGTTGTCGGCGCTGGCCGCTTCCTTGTCGGCGATCATCCCGCGCACTTCGATGACCGCGGTATGGGGCGAACTGCTGCCGCTGCCCTGGTTGCTGATCAGCGGCGAGAACAGCGCCAGGGCGCCGAACAGGTAGATGAAGGTCAGCAGCTTGAAGAAGATTCCCCAGCGGCGCGAGCGGCGCTGCTCATGGACGCTGGCCAGCAAGGTCTTTTCAAGGAGCTTCCAGCTCTTCGGGTCGCTCTCGGAGACCGATAACGTCTTTCTCTCACCCCACATGCTCAATCTCCTCGGTTCGGGTCTCGGCTACCGTGCAGCTCAGCCAGGTACTCAATTGCGTGAAATGGTTGATCGACAATTTCGGCTCATAACGGCTCAGCGCTTCCAGCGTCTGTGCGCCGTAGCCCACTGCCACCGAATGCATGCCCGCGCGCTGGGCCATTTCCAGATCGAACGACGAATCGCCGACCATCAGTGCCTGCTCGGCGCTCACCCCGCAATGCTGCAGAATCTCGTGCAACATCCGCGGGTCCGGTTTGCTGGCCGTCTCATCGGCGCAGCGGGTGATATCGAAATAATCCTGCCAGCCCAGGGTGTCGAGAATCCGCTGCAGGCCACGGCGACTCTTGCCGGTGGCGACCGCCAGCTGATAGCCCTGCTCGCGGAACCTCGCCAGGCTCTGCTCTACACCCTCGAAGAACGCCGAAGGCGTCTGGTCCAGAGCCACGTAGCACTCGCTGTAGGCGGCATGGAAGCGTTCGACGTGCGCCGCTTCGCCGAGTTCCGGATAAAGGGTGGTGATCGCTTGCGGCAGCGCCAGGCCGATGATGCCCTTGACCGCCTCGTCGCTGCGCCGCGGCACGCCGCACAGATCGGCGGCCTGGTGCATGGCGATGACGATGCGGGCGATGGAGTCGACCAGGGTGCCATCCCAGTCGAAGATCAGCAGCTGATAGTCACGCACTCAGGCGCTCCACGGTGCGTGCCCACATCTCGTCGACCGGCGCCTCGAGCTTCAGCACGCCGCCCTCGGGCAGCGGGACGTGCAGCTCGTAGGCGTGCAGGAACAGGCGCTTGCCGCCCAGCTCGCGAATCTCGCGGGTGAAGTCGTCATCGCCATACTTGCTGTCACCGGCGATGCAATGACCGCCGTACTGGGCGTGCACGCGAATCTGGTGGGTACGGCCGGTCACCGGTTTGGCTTCGATCAGGGTGGCGAACTCGCCGAAGCGGCGCAGCACGCGGAACACGGTCAGCGCTTCCTTGCCTTCCGGGTTGACCTCGACCATGCGCTCGCCGGAACGCAGGTTGCTCTTGAGCAGCGGCGCGTTGATCTGCTTCTTGGCGGTCGCCCAGTGGCCACGCACCAGCGCCATGTAGCGCTTGTCGACGCCATCGCCGCGCAGTTGCTCGTGCAGGTGGCGCAGCATGCTGCGCTTCTTGGCGATCATCAGCAGGCCCGAGGTATCGCGGTCCAGGCGGTGCACCAGTTCCAGGTCCTTGGCGTCCGGGCGCAGCTGGCGAAACGCCTCGATCACCCCGTAATTGAGGCCGCTGCCACCATGCACGGCGATGCCGGCCGGCTTGTTGATCACGATCAGCGCCTTGTCTTCGTAGACGATGGCCGCTTCCAGACGCTGCAACAGGCCCTGGGCCAGCGGCTCCGGCTCATCGCGCTCGGCCAGGCGCAGCGGCGGCACGCGCACGATGTCACCAGCCTGCAGCTTGTATTCAGGCTTGATGCGCCCCTTGTTGACCCGCACCTCACCCTTGCGCAGGATGCGGTAGATCAGGGTCTTGGGAACGCCCTTGAGTTGGTTGCGAAGGAAGTTGTCGATGCGCTGGCCGGCGAGCTCTGGCGCGACCTCGAGCAGCTGTACGCCGGAGGTTGGGGGAGTAGGTGTCGTCATGGCCGCGATCATACAATTTTTATGGATTTGAAGCACTTAATCATTGCTGCTATAGTCGCGAATGCCGTCAAAAGCGGCCTGATTCGCGGATGTTGCCAAACCGCCATCGCGAATCGAGCAACCCACTTCAGGACATAAGGCCGTCCGACGGGCATCTCAAAGAGCGAAAGGCCAGCATGGCTGCTCGAGAAACTCGGAAACAAGGCCTGAGACACAGATGCGTGACCTGCCCAACTGGACGGTCGCGGTAATGCCAACCCGCTGCGGATTTTCGTGAGCGGCACCCGATTTTCAGCGATACGTGTAAAGGTGGAGATGCACAACGGTCGGCCTGCGTAGCAAAGAGCTTCATCTAAAGACGCGTCATATCGTCCGCTACCGACCCTTGATTCCTCCTCCTGACTGAGAACCTGTTTAGGGTCTCGCGAGCTAGCGCCACGCAAGACGCTACGTTAGTAACAGCCCCCGTTCGGGGCGGCCGAGGAAGCGACCCTTACCCACGTGGTAAACGGATTTTCCAGACCGGTTTCAACGCAGCAAGGCCGATGCTTAGCCGATCACAAGCGAGTTCTGAGGGCTTTCTGTCACATACAGCAAGCAGGAGACGTCCGTCGCGGCCCAGCACAACTGGCTGCTGCCGCTAGACACTGAAGCGATTTACGCCCGCTTCTGACGCACCTGACACCGACCCTGAGCGTCGTGTGTGCCTAACGCGGCTTCCGGCAGCACCGGAAACCACTGGTACCACATGAAAAGAATGCTGATTAACGCAACTCAACCCGAAGAGTTGCGTGTTGCGCTGGTAGATGGCCAGCGCCTGTACGACCTGGACATCGAGTCCGGCGCCCGCGTACAGAAGAAATCCAACATCTACAAAGGTCGTATCACCCGCGTAGAACCCAGCCTCGAAGCGGCATTCGTCGACTTCGGCTCCGAGCGTCACGGCTTCCTCCCCCTCAAAGAAATCTCCCGCGAATACTTCTCCAAAGCCCCCGAAGGCCGCGTCAACATCAAGGACGTGCTCAAGGAAGGCCAGGAAGTCATCGTTCAGGTCGAAAAAGAAGAACGTGGCAACAAGGGCGCAGCCCTGACCACCTTCATCAGCCTCGCCGGCCGCTACCTGGTGCTGATGCCCAACAACCCGCGTGCCGGTGGCATCAGCCGCCGCATCGAAGGTGAAGAGCGCAACGAACTGCGTGAAGCGCTGAACGGCCTCGACATCCCGGGCGACATGGGCCTGATCGTGCGCACTGCCGGCCTGGGCCGCAGCAGCGAAGAAATGCAGTGGGACCTCGATTACCTGCTGCAACTGTGGAGCGCCATCAAGGAAGCCTCCCAGGACCGCCCTGCCCCGTTCCTGATCTACCAGGAAAGCAACGTCATCATCCGCGCCATCCGCGACTACCTGCGCCAGGACATCGGCGAAGTACTGGTCGATAGCGTCGAAGCCCAGGAAGAAGCCCTGACCTTCATCCGCCAGGTGATGCCGCAGTACGCCAGCAAGATCAAGCTGTACGAAGACAGCGTGCCGCTGTTCAACCGCTTCCAGATCGAAAGCCAGATAGAAACCGCCTTCCAGCGTGAAGTGAAGCTGCCGTCCGGTGGCTCGATCTACATCGACCCGACCGAAGCCCTGGTGTCCATCGATATCAACTCGGCGCGCGCCACCAAAGGCAGCGACATCGAAGAAACCGCCCTGCAGACCAACCTGGAAGCGGCCGAAGAGATCGCCCGCCAGCTGCGCCTGCGTGACATCGGCGGCCTGATCGTCATCGACTTCATCGACATGACCCCGGCCAAGAACCAGCGCGCTGTCGAAGAGAAGGTCCGCGAAGCCCTGGAAGCCGACCGCGCCCGCGTCCAGGTCGGCCGCATCTCGCGCTTCGGCCTGCTGGAAATGTCCCGTCAGCGCCTGCGTCCGTCCCTGGGCGAAAGCAGTGGCATCGTCTGCCCGCGCTGCAACGGTCAGGGCATCATCCGCGACGTCGAGTCGCTGTCGCTGGCCATCCTGCGCCTGATCGAAGAAGAAGCCCTGAAAGACCGTACCGCCGAGGTTCGCGCCCAGGTGCCGATCCCGGTCGCGGCCTTCCTGCTCAACGAGAAGCGCAACTCGATCACCAAGATCGAACTGCGTACCCGTGCGCGCATCGTGATCCTGCCGAACGATCACCTGGAAACCCCGCACTTCGAAGTGCAGCGTATCCGTGACGACAGCCCGGAAGCCCAGAGCGCCCAGACCAGCTACGAAATGGCCACGGTCGAAGCCGAAGAGGAAAAACCAGCAGCCGCTACCCGCACCCTGGTTCGCCAGGAAGCCGCCATCAAGGCCGCCCCACCGCGCACCGCGCCGGCTCCGGTCAGCGAGGCCGCGCCAGCTGCTCCGGTTGCTGCCGCAGCGCCTGCCGGTGGCCTGTTCAAAGGCCTGGTGAAATCCCTGGTGGGCCTGTTCGCCGGCGCCGAAGAGCAGAAGCCGACCGTGGTCGAGAAGAAGCCGGGCGAGCGCCAGCCGCGTGGTGACGAGCGTCGCAACGGTCGCCAGCAGAACCGCAACCGTGGCAACCGCCGCGACGACGATCGCAAACCACGCGAAGAGCGCCAGCCGCGCGAGGACCGTGCCGCCCGTGAAGAGCGTGCACCGCGTGAAGAGCGTCAACCGCGCGCCCCGCGTGAAGAGCGTGCACCGCGTGAAGATCGCCAGCCACGTGAGAACGTTGAAGTGCGCGAGCCGCAGGAAGTGCGTCAGTCCCGCCCGCCGCGTGAAGGCCAGGAAAACCGTCGTGAGCGTCGCCCGCGCGAAGAGCGTCAGCCGCGCGAACTGCGTGCTCCGCTGGATACCGAGCCGCAGAACGAAAATGCCGCAGTCGCAGGCGAAGAAGCCCGTGCCGAGCGCCCGCAACGCGAACCGCGTCAGCCACGCCAGCCGCGTGAAGAGCGCCAGCCGCGCGCCGAACAGGCCAAGGCCGACAGCGCTGAAGAAGAAGTACTGAACAGCGAAGAGCAGCAGGACGACGAGCAGGACGGCAATGAAGGTGGTGATCGTCCACGTCGCCGCTCCCGTGGCCAGCGTCGCCGCAGCAACCGTCGCGAGCGTCAGCGTGATGCCGATGGCAACCCGATCGAAGGCAGCGAAGAAAACGCCGAGCAGCCGGTCGCGGGTGCCAGCATCGCAGCCGCCGCTACCGTGGCCGCCGTGATCGCGGAAACCGAGCAACCTGCCGAGCAGAACGCCGCCAGCGAAAGCCAGCCGGCCGCCCCTGTCGAAGCCGCTCAGGCGCCTGCCGCAGTCGAAGCCGAGCAACCGGCTCCGGCCGAGCAAGCCGCTCCGGCTCCCGTAGTCGCCGAGCGCGCCGACGTGGTGGTCGAGGCTCTGCCGGAAGTTGAGCAGCCGCGTGAGCAGGCACCGGTTTTCGAAGCCGTTGCCGAGCAGCCAGCTGTTGCCGCCGAGCCAGTGAGCGAGCCGGTCGTGGCCGAAGCACCTGCCAGCGAGCAGCCAGTGGTCGAAGCGCCTGTCGCTGAACCAGCTCCTGCCACCGAAGCCGCGCCAGTCGCCGAAGTCGAAGCCGCACCTGCGGTCGAGCAAGCGCCAGCCGTAGAAGCCGAGCAGCCAGCGCCTGCGGCACCTGCCAGCAGCAATGGCCGCGCGCCGAACGATCCGCGTGAAGTGCGTCGTCGCAAACGTGAGGAAGAGCGCCTGGCTCGCGAAGCAGAGGAGGCTGCCAAGGCCGCCGCTGCAGCGCCTGCCGTGGTCGCAGCGGCACCGGTCGTTGAAGCGGCTCCAGCCGTGGAAAGCGAAACCGTGGTCGATGCCCAGCCAGCCAGCGAGTCGGTCGAGCAAGCCGAACAGCCTGAGGTGATCGTCACCCCGGTCGACGAAAGCGCCCAGCGCGATCAGGATACGGCCAAGCCGCAAGCCTGATAGCTGGCGTGTAAACAGAAAGGGATGCTTCGGCATCCCTTTTTTATTGCCTGCGCTTCGTGATTAGGTCGCAAGCGCCTGGATATCTGTGTAGGCCATGGACAGCCCTAGGTATCGCTACGCTCAACCCAGGCTACCTCTGTAGCCAGCGGTTGAGCGTAGCGATACCCGGGAGCAACGAGAAAGATGGGATAAGGAGACCTACACAGCCCCGCCAATGCGGCGGGGCTACGCAATCAGAGCACGTTCGGCTCGATCTCCAGGCTGACACCAAAGCGCTCGACTATATCCGCCTGAATGCGCTGCGCCAGGCCGAGCAATTGCTGCCCAGTGGCGTTGCCGTGATTGACCAGCACCAGCGCCTGCAGGCGATGCACGCCGGCGTCGCCGTCGCGGTAGCCCTTCCAGCCAGCCTTGTCGATCAGCCAGCCGGCGGCCAGCTTCACCTGGCCATCGGCCTGGGGGTAAGCCACCAGATCGGCATGGTCGGCCTGCAGGCGCTGCGCCAGTTCGGCGGGTACCAGCGGGTTCTTGAAGAAGCTGCCCGCGTTGCCGAGTACCGCTGGGTCCGGCAGCTTCTCGCTGCGAATGGCACAGATGGCGCGACTGACATCCAGGGCGCTTGGCGCCTCGATGCCCTGCTCTGCCAGGCGCTGGCGCACCGGGCCGTAATCCAGATGCAGCGGCGCGTTGCGGCTCAAGGCGAAGCGTACGCGCAGGATGATCCAGCGCCCGCTCTGCTGCTTGAACAGGCTATCGCGGTAAGCGAAGGCGCAGTCCTGCAGGCTGAACTCGCGAACCTCACCGCTCTGCCGATCCAGCGCCGTCAAACCAAGGAAACAGTCCTTGAGTTCGACGCCGTAGGCACCGATATTCTGCACCGGCGAGGCGCCGACGGTGCCGGGAATCAGGCTGAGGTTCTCCAAGCCGCCAAAACCCTGGCCCAGCGTCCACAGTACGAAGTCATGCCAGGGCTCACCGGCTTCGGCTTCAATCTGCACGTGCTCGCCGTCGTCGGCCAGCACGCGAATGCCGCGGCCGACCATGCGCAGCACCAACGCCTCGACATCGGCGGTCAACAGCAGGTTGCTGCCGCCGCCGAGCACCAGCAGCGGCACCTGGCGCTCGCGTGCCGCTTCGAGCGCCTGACGAATCTGCTGCACGTCGCTCGCCTCGGCCCAGTAGCGCGCAGCCACGTCCACACCGAAGGTGTTGTAGGCCTTGAGCGATACGCCCGACTGCACCACCAGGCTCATAACCGCCCCTTGAGTTCGATCAGCAAGGCATCGCTGGCCTGCTCGAGCAGATCCAGCACGTGCTCGAAACCTTCGCTGCCACCGTAATAGGGATCCGGCACTTCGTCCTCGGCCAACTCGAAGCGGCGCAGGTAGAGGTCCAGCTCGGCCCGCGCATTGGCAGGACGAATACATTGCAGGTCGCGCAGGTTGGCGCTGTCCATGGCCAGGATCAGGTCGAAACGGGCGAAATCGTCAGCCGAGACCTGACGACCGCGCAGGCTGGACAGGTCATAGCCACGGCGGCTGGCCGCTTGCTGGGTACGCGTATCCGGCGCCTTGCCGACGTGCCAGTCGCCGGTGCCGGCGGAATCGAGTTCGATACGCTCGGCCAGGCCGGCCTGCTGCAGGCGCTGACGCATGACCGCCTCGGCGGTGGGTGAACGGCAGATGTTACCCAGGCAGACGAACAGGACGCGCATCAGGCACCCAGCAAGCGGCGGACGCGATCCAGGTCTTCCTGGGTATCGACGCCGGCGGGCGGCGCTTCCAGCGCGTCGGCGACGTGGATACGTACGCCATGCCAGAGCGCACGCAGCTGCTCCAGGCATTCGGTGTTCTCCAGCCAGCACGGGCCCCAGGCGACGAAGTCCTGCAGGAAGCCTGTGCGGTAGGCATAGATGCCGATATGGCGGCGGTAAGGCACGCCTGCCGGCAACGCGTCACGGTCGGCGGCAAAGGCATCACGCGCCCAGGGCAACGGCGCTCGGCTGAAGGTCAGCGCCAGGCCGTTGAGGTCGCTGGCGACCTTGACCACGTTGGGATTGAACAGCGCGGCGACATCCTCGATCGGCTCGGCCAGGGTGGCGATGCCCGCCTGGGGATTGCCAGCCAGGTTGGCGGCCACCTGATCGATGATCGACGGCGGCACCAGCGGCTCGTCGCCCTGCACGTTGACCACGATGGCATCGGCTGCCAGGCCCAGCGCCGCGGCCACTTCGGCCAGGCGATCGGTACCGGAGTTATGGTCGACGCGGGTCAGCAGCACCTCGGCGCCAAAACCTTTGCACGCTTCGACGATGCGCGCATCGTCGGTGGCCACGACCACCTGGGTCGCACCGCTCTTGCAGGCCTGCTCCCAGACGTGCTGGACCATCGGCTTGCCGGCGATGTCCTGCAGCGGTTTGCCAGGCAGACGGGTCGACGCATAACGCGCCGGAATCACCACGGTAAAGGCGTTGCTCATGTCACTTGTCCAGGCGCTCGTCATCGTTGAGGGTGCGGGCTTCGCTTTCCAGCATGACCGGGATGCCGTCGCGGATCGGATAGGCCACACCGGCGCCCTTGCTGATCAGTTCGGTCTTGTCCTGGCTGAGCTTGAGCGGGCCCTTGGTAATTGGGCAGGCCAGGATATCGAGCAGTTTCGGGTCCATGGGAAATCCTTGAGAACAGAGAGGGAGTAGACGCGCAGGCTTAGTGCCGTTCGCCGAGCAGACGTTCCAGCCGGGCGTCGAACCAGGCGCAGAAAGCAGCGGACGGCTGGGCATCGACAGCCAGGTACCACCAGTCGTCGGCCGCGAAGGCCCGGCATTTCACCGCATCCTTCTCGGTCATCACCAGCGGCAGCGCCGGCGAGAAATTCAGCAGCTCGGCGCTGTAGGCAGCATGGTCGGCAAAGGCATGGGCGACAGGCCGCCAGTGTAGCGCCTCGAGGGTCGTGAAGAAACGCTGCGGGTTGCCGATGCCGGCCACCGCATGCACGGCCTGGCCAGGCGGAAAGTGATCGAGCGGGCGGCGCTCGCCGCTTCGCAGGTTGATCAGCGCGCTGGGCACCAGGCTGAAGGCATAGCCGCCGGCTGGGTCTTCTGCTGCACCGTTATAAAGACAGGCATCCACGCTCTGCAGGCGCTCGGCCGGTTCGCGCAGCGGCCCGGCGGGCAGACAGCGGGCATTGCCAAGGCCGCGGGCGGCGTCGATCAGCACCAGCTCGACGTCACGAGCCAGGCGGTAATGCTGCAGGCCGTCGTCACTGAGCAACAGATCCAGCGGCTCCTCGGCGAGCAGCGCGCGGGCCGCCCGGCTGCGATCCGGGTCGATCATCAGCGGCACACCGCTGCGCTGCACGATCAGCAGGGGTTCATCCCCCGCCTGCTCGGCGCTGTGCTCGGCACGAACCCGCCAGGGCAGGCTCGGCGGCTTGGCGCCATAGCCGCGGCTGATCACGCCAACGCGCAGGCCGCGGGCCTGGCACTGCTCGACCAGCCAGAGAATCAACGGGGTTTTGCCGGTGCCGCCAACGGTGATGTTGCCCACCACGATCAGAGGCACCGGCGCGCGGTAAATCTCGCCGTCGCCCGCCAGGAAACGCTCGCGCTTGCGCTCTACCACGCGGCGGTACAGGGCCTCCAGCGGACGCAGCAGCGCCAGCGCCGGATGCCCTTGATACCAGGCTTTAACCAGACGGTCGGCAAAACTCGCCATCAGGGTGCGGCCTGAGTCTCGACCGTGGTAATGCGCAGGTGCGCGAAGCCCAGCTTGCCGGCGGCGTCCATGGCAGTAATCACCGACTGGTGGCTGGTCTTGGCGTCGGCGCTGATGGTCAGCGGCAGGCTGTTGTCGCCGCCGGACTCCTTCTGCAGCGCTGCCATCAGGTTATCCAGATCGTTCTTGATCAGCGCCTGGCCGTTGAGCGAAAAGGTGCCGTCGGCGGAGATCACCACTTCCAGTTGCTTGAGCTCGCTCTGCTCCGGCGGCGTGCCACTGGCCGCTTCAGGCAGGTCGACCTGCATGCGGGTCTCGCGGGTGAAGGTGGTGGTCACCACGAAGAACAGCAGGAGGATGAACACCACGTCGATCAGCGAGGCGAGATTGATCTCGACCTGCTCGCGCCGTCTACGTCTGAACTTCACGCCTTTTTGCTCCCCTTGGCCGGCTTGGGCTCCTCGGCCAGGTCGACGTCGCGCTCGCCCTGGACCATTTCCACCAGCTTGATGGCCTCCTGCTCCATGCCGACGACAAGTTCATCGACACGGCGCTGCAGGAAACGGTGGAAGAACAGCGCAGGAATAGCGACGGTAAGGCCCGAAGCGGTGGTGATCAGCGCCTTGGCGATGCCACCGGCGAGCAGTGCCGGGTTGGCCATGCTGCCGCCCATGAACGAGCTGAAGATGTCGATCATGGCGATCACCGTACCGAGCAGGCCGAGCAGCGGCGCGATCCCGGCGATGGTACCCAGCGCGTTGAGGTAGCGCTCCATCTCGTGGATCACCCGAGCGGCGGCCTCCTCGATGCATTCCTTCATGATCTCGCGACCGTGCTTGGAATTGGCCAGGCCCGCGGCGAGAATTTCACCCAGCGGCGAGTCGGCACGCAGCTCCTTGAGCTTCTGACTATTGAGCTGCTTGTCCTTGATCCAGCGCCAGACCTGCCCCAGCAGATGAGGCGGCGTGACGCGGCTGACACGCAGCGTCCAAAGGCGTTCGGCAATGATGCCCAGGGCGGCGATTGAACACAAAATGATCGGCAGCATCACCCAGCCGCCAGATTTAACCAGTTCCCACACGGTGGCAGATCCCCTTCGCAAAAGTGGCGCCACTCTAGCATAGGGTCGTGATGTCGCCGACGGCTGCGGTTCTCATTTTTCCCGCCAGAAACGCGGTATTTCACGCAGTGCCTGCGGCTCGGCAAAACTGCCGAGGTCGATACGCAGCGCACCGGTCTCCACGCTGTCGTAAGCCCGCGCCTCGAAGGCGGCGTACCGCGACAGCACGGTCGGGTGCGGGTGGCCATAGGCATTGTGGCGCCCGCGCGAATACAGCACGGCGCCCGGCTGCACGGCCTTGAGCAAGGCCCACGAGGAAGAACTGCGGCTGCCGTGATGCGGCGCCAGCAGCCAATGAGCGCTGAGGTCGAGCCCCGACTCGATCAGCGCGCGCTCGGCCCGGGTGTCGATATCGCCGGTCAGCAGGATACGCTCGCCGGCAGCCTCGACCACCAGCACGCAGGAGGATTGGTTGCTGTCTGCCGCTTCATTCCAGCGCCAGGTTCTGAAAGTCACACCATCCCATGTCCAGTGCTCCGCTACGCAAGGCTCGGCGCCAAGCGCAGTTGGTAGCGCAGGCGCTTCACCGCTGACCACGCGCCCCACTGACATGCCACGCGCCACCGCTTCGGCGCCGCCGGAGTGATCGTTGTAGGAATGGCTGATCAGCAGCATGTCCAGTTCGCGCACATCCAACGCCCGTAGCGACGGCAGCACCACCCGCTCGCCCATGTCGAAATCACCGAAGCTGGGGCCGGCGTCATACAGCAGCGCGTGCTGGCGGGTCAGCACCAGCATCGACAGCCCCTGACCGACATCCAGCATCCACACCTCGGCGCGCTGCTCGGCAGGCCGCTCTACCGGCGTGAACAGCAACGGCAGCAGCAGGATCAGCCCCAGAGCACGAAACGGCACGCCGCTCGGCAATAGAATGAACAACGCGCCCAGCGCCACCAGCAGCCAGCCCCACAACGGCAGGTCACTGGGCAACCAGGCCGGCAGCCACTCGCCCATCAGCCCAAGCAGGCGAAACAGCCACTCCAGCGACAAGCCGGCGAGCCAGAGAAGCGCCTCGCCAACCCAGGGCACCGGCAGCAGCAAGGTGCCGAGCAAGGCCACGGGCACCACGGCAAAGCCGACCCAGGGCACGGCGATCAGATTGGCCAGCGGGCTGCTGGCACTGATCGGCAGGCCGAGGGCCAGCAGCATCGGCAGCAGCCCCACGGTCATCGCCCACTGCGCGCGCCCCAAGGTGCGCCACCAGGCCCAGGCACCCAGGCGCCCGGCGAAAATCAGAATCAGCAAACCCACCGCGCCGAACGACAGCCAGAAGCCCGGCTGCAGCACGGCCAGCGGTTCGAGAAGCAGCACGGCCACCAGCGCCATCAACAAGGGCAAGGTGATGCCCAGATGACGAAAGCGCCAGCGCCACAACAGCACCAGGCCGATCATCGCGCAGGCACGCTGCACCGGCACTTCGAAACCCGCCAGCAGGCTGTAGCCCAACGCCGAGACGAAGCCCAGGACGCAAGCCACCGGCAGCCAGGGCAACGCCCGCGGCCACCAGCCCAGGCGGGCCAGCCAGAACACCAGACCGTAGAACATGCCGGCCACCAGCGTCACGTGCTGACCGGAGATCACCAGCAGGTGCACGGTGCCGGTGTCCTGCAGCACCCGCCAGTCGGCGACCGACAGGCCGGAACTGTCGCCCAGCACCAGGGCGGCCAGGCCACCGGCACGGCCATGGGGATCCTTGGCGAGCATGTGCTGGCGCAAGCGGTCGCGCCACGCTGCGCTGCCGTCGGCTTCACTCAGACGTTGACCGGACTTGATGGTGCCCACGCCGCCGATACGCTGAGCCAGCAGCCAGGCTTCGTAATCGAAGGACTGCGGATTGACCAGCCCATGGGGCCGCTTGAGGTTCACCGCCAGTCGCCAGGTTTCACCGGCGCGAATCTCCGGCCCGCCGTACCAGGACAGACGCAGCAGCTGCGGCAGTTCGGCGCGCCGCGAGTGCGCCTCGGCCAGGTGAAAACGCACCACGCCTTCGCGCACATCGGGCAGGTCCACCACCCTGCCCTCCAGCCACAGCGTGCGGCCGTCCAGCGCCGGATCCAGGCGATCATCCAGGGCCCATTGCGCCGACAGGCAGGCCCAGCTGAAGCCGAGCAGAAACAGGCCGATCAGGTGGCTGCGAAACGGCAGCAGCACGAGCCCGAGCAGAGCGGCTGCAAACAGAAAAGCGCTAGGTGGCAGTTGCGGCAGCCAGCGCAGCAGCAACAGGCCGGCGGCCAGGGCCAGCAATGCGCGGCGCAAATCTGCTGTTCGAGTCCCGTCCATGGGCGTCCCGCTAGTTGACAATCAGAAGCTGCAAAAACGAAAAGGCCGCTATCTTAATAGCGGCCTTTCGAGCCTAGCAGGCGGACGGTGAAGCAGCGGCCGTCACTCGTAACGCAATGCCTCGGCCGGCTGGGTGCGCGACGCGCGCCAGGACGGATACAGCGTGGCGAGGAAGCTCAGGCTCAGCGCCGCGGTGCAGATCAGCACCACGTCGGCGACCTGCAGCTCCGACGGCAAGGTACTGATGAAGTACACATCCGAGCTGAACACGTGCTGGCCGGTGACCCGCTCCAGCCAGCCGACCAGCTCGCTGACGTTGAGCGCCGCCAGCACGCCGAGCACGCTGCCTATCAGGGTGCCGATCACGCCGATCACCGTGCCCTGCACCATGAAGATGCCCATGATCTGCCGCGGTGTAGCACCGAGGGTGCGCAAAATGGCGATGTCGGCGCCCTTGTCAGCAACCACCATGATCAACGTGGCGATGATGTTGAAGGCCGCCACCGCGACGATCAGCAGCAGCAGCAGACCGATCATGGTCTTTTCCATCTTCATGGCGCTGAACAGGCTGCCCTGGGTCTGGGTCCAGTCGCTGGCGTGGTAGCCCTCGCCCAGTTTTTTGGCAATCGCCGCAGCGACCTGGGGCGACTGGTACAGATCCTTGAGTTTGAGGCGGATGCTCTGCACCGAGCCCGGATCCAGACGCTGGATCTGCGCTGCGTCGGCGACGTTGATCAGCGCCAGGGAGCTGTCCAGATCGGCGCCGACCTTGAAGATGCCGACTACGTTGAGGCGCTGCATGCGCGGCGTGATGCCGCCGGGCGCGGAGCTGACCTCGGGCACGATCAGCGCCAGGCGATCACCGATCTGCAGCTGGAAACGCCGTGCGGTGATTTCGCCGATGATCACCCCATACTCGCCTTCGCGCAGGTCGCTCAGACGGCCCTGCACCATGTGGTCGCCGATGATCGAGACCTTCGGCTCCAGCGCCGGGTCGATGCCGTGCAGCTGGATCGGCTGCATCACGCCGCGGTAGGACAGCATGCCCTCCAGCTCGGCGAACGGCACCGCCGCCTCGACCTGGGGATTTTCCAGCGCCACCTTGGCGGTGGCCTGCCAGTCGGCCAGGGCCGGCGAGCCGGCGATTGTCGCGTGGGGCACCATACCGAGGATGCGCGAGCTCATTTCACGGTGAAAGCCGTTCATCACCGACAGCACCACGATCATCGCCAGCACGCCCAGGGACAGGCCGATCATCGAGGTTAGGGAAATGAACGAGATGAAGTGATTACGCCGCTTGGCGCGGGTGTAACGCAGGCCGATGAAGACACTCAGCGGGCGAAACATCAGGCGTTCACCAGCTTGCCGTCTTCCAGGCTCAGCACCCGGTCCATCTGCCGCGCCAGCTGCAGGTCGTGGGTCACGATCAGGAAAGCGGTCTGCGACTGGCTGCTCAGCTCGCGCATCAGTTCCTGAATGCCCTGGGCGGTGTGCGAATCCAGGTTGCCGGTGGGCTCGTCGAGCAGCACCAGGCCCGGGCGGTTGACCAGCGCCCGGGCGATGGCCACGCGCTGACGCTCGCCGCCGGACAGCTCGGCCGGTTTGTGGCTCAGGCGATGACCAAGGCCGACGCGCTCGAGCAGCTCGGTGGCACGCTGACGCGCTTCGGGAATCGGCGTTTTGCCGATCAGCAGGGGCATGCAGACGTTTTCCAGGGCAGTGAACTCGGCCAGCAGGTGATGGAACTGGTAGACGAAGCCCAGAGCGCGGTTGCGCAGCAGGCCGCGCTGTTTCTCGTTGAGCGCCGACAGCTCCTCGCCGGCCAGCCACACGCTGCCGCTGCTCGGCGTATCCAGGCCGCCGAGCATGTTGAGCAGCGTGCTCTTGCCCGAGCCCGAGCTGCCGACGATGGCCACGCGCTCGCCGGCGAACAGCTCCAGTTGCAGATCGTCGAGCACCACCACCGATTGCGGGCCTTCTTCGTAGCGCTTGCTCAGGTTGCGGCAGCTGAGCACGGCGCCCTGCGCCTGCACGACCGGATCACTCATAACGTAATGCCTCCGCGGGCTGGGTGCGCGCCGCGCGCCAGGCCGGATAAAGAGTAGCGAGGAAACTCAACAGCAATGCCGCACCACAGACCTGCACCACGTCGGCGAGCATCAGCTGCGACGGCAGGTAGTCGATGAAATACACGTCGGCATTGAGAAACTTGAAGCCCAGCAGGCGCTCGACGCCGGCGATGATGGCGCTGATGTTCAGCGCGGCGAGAATGCCCAGCAGCGCGCCGATGGCGGTGCCGATCACGCCGATCACCGTGCCCTGCACCATGAAGGTGGCCATGATCTGCATCGGCGTGGCGCCCAGGGTACGCAGGATGGCGATATCGCCCTTCTTGTCGTTGACCACCATCACCAGGGTGGAAATGATGTTGAAGGCGGCGACGGCGACGATCAGCAGCAGCAGCAAACCGATCATGGCCTTCTCCATGCGGATGGCCTGGTAGAGGTTGCCGTGGGTACGGGTCCAGTCGCGGGCCAGGTAATCATCCTGGCCGAAGCTCTGAGCCAGCTGCCAGGCGGTGCGCGGCGCCTGGAACAGGTCGGCGAACTTGAGGCGGATGCCCTGCACCTGATCCGGCTGATGGCGCTGCAGGCGAGCCAGATCCTGAACGTGGGTCATGGCCATGAAACCGTCGATTTCACCGGCGCCAACGTGGAAGATGCCGACCACGGTAAAGCGCTTCAGGCGCGGGAACACTCCGCCCGGGGTGACCGAAACTTCCGGCGCCACGAAGGTGATCTTGTCGCCCATGCCGACGCCGAGCTTGGCGGCGGCCTTGTCGCCGATGACGATGCCGAAGGTGCCGGGCTGCAGATCCTCAAGGCGGCCTTCGCGGAAGAAGTCGCCGATGATCGACACCTTGCGCTCCTCGGCCGGGTCCACGGCGTTGATCAGCACCTTCTGCACCTTGCCGTCGTTGGTCAGCAGGCCCTGCACCTGGCTGAACGGCGCGACCGCCAGCACCTGCGGGTTCTTCAGAGCGCGGTCGGCCAGGCGCTGCCAGTCGGTGATTGGCGTGGCGCTCTCGATGGTCGCGTGGGGCACCATGCCCAGCACCCGGGTGCGCATTTCATGGTCGAAGCCGTTCATCACCGACAGCACCAGAATCATCACCAGCACGCCAAGCGCCAGCCCGATCATGGAAGTCAGGGAAATGAACGAAACGAAGTGGTTGCGACGCTTGGCCCGCGTGTAGCGCGTACCGAGAAAAACGGACAGGGGTCTGAACATGTGGGGCGCTTGTTCGAGGGAAAGAGAAACGTCCTTGTGGCGGGGCCTGGCGAGCGGCCTTACACTCTGACCACCACTGCTGCCATGGGTTCGCCATGTCGACTCAAGACGAAAACGATCGCCGCGAATACTACCGTATCGAGGACACGATCGCACTGGATTTCACCCCGCTGGCTGGCGCCGAAGCCCTGGCCAGTGACGAGCTTCACGATGCCTCGCCGCTGTTCAATCTGCTCAGTGAACTGCATGTGATGGATTTCGAATCCCAGCACCTGCTGCGCAACATCAGCGAGCGTGATCGCACCCTGGCCAATTACCTGAAAGTGGTCAACAAGCGCATCGACCTGCTCGGCCAGGCCATGGCCCAGAGCCTGCTGCGCGATATCGGCCCACCCAAGCGCGTCACGCTGTCCGAAGGTGGCATCAGCTTCTTCAACGCGCAGCCGGTGGCGGTCGACAGCCACCTGGCCCTGAAGATGGTGCTGATGCCCCAGGCGCTCGGCCTGCTGCTGCGCGCCAAGGTGCTGCACTGTAACGAGCGCGACGGCCAGTTCGAGATCGGTGCCGAGTTCGAAGCGCTGACTGACGCACAGCGCCAGTTGCTGGCCCGGCATATCCTGCAGCGTCAGGCGCAGGAGCGCCGCCAGGCCCGCGAGGAACTCACGTGACCCCTTCCCGATTGCTGCTTTCGCTGACTCTGCTGCTGCCGCTGGCCGCCCAGGCCGACACCCTGACGATTCCCATCGGTCAGCAAGGCGCGGACCTCACCGAAGTGCCGCAAAAGGGCCAGTCCAAGCGCTCGGTGCTGGAACGCTTCGGCCTCGCCGATGAAGAACACCCCGCAGTCGGCAAGCCGCCGATCACCCGCTGGGACTACCGCGAATTCAGCGTCTATTTCGAATACGATCATGTGATCGACAGCGTGCGTCATCTGCAACCGCGCACCACCGCCACCGAGTAAGGAGCAACCGTGACCCTGATCTACGGCCATCGCGGCGCCAAGGGCGAAGCCCCGGAAAATACCCTGGTCAGTTTTCAGCAGTGCCTGGAGCACGGCGTGCGCCGCTGCGAACTGGACCTGCACCTGTCGCGTGACGGAGAGCTGATGGTCATCCATGACCCGACGCTCAAGCGCACCACAGGCCAGCGCGGCAAGGTGGTCGAGCACGACGCCGCCGAACTGGTGCACTACGACGCCCGCCGTGGCGGCCCGGGCTGGCGGCACCCCTGCCCCGTTCCACGCTTGAGCGAACTGTTCGAGCAATGCGATTTCGAGCACTGGCAGCTGGAGGTCAAGAGCGCCTCCAGGGTACGTGCCGCGCGCACGGTGGAAGCCATCGCCCTGCTCAGCCGCCGTTTCGGCCTGGACGACAAGGTCACCATCACCTCCAGTTCCCGCGAAGTACTCAGCGCCGCCCAACGCCTGACACCGCACCTGGGCCGCGGCCTGGTCGCCGAATACGCCTGGCTGGACCCGATCAAGGTGGCACGCAACTACGGCTGCGACCTGCTCGCCCTGAACTGGACGCTGTGCACCCCGGAGCGCCTGCTCAAGGCGCAGAAAGCCGGTTTGCATGTGTCGGTATGGACGGTCAACGAACCCGCCCTGATGCGCCGCCTCGCCGACTTCGGCGCCGACAGTATCATCACCGACTTCCCCGGTATCGCCGTCAGTACGCTGCGCGGTTAAGCGCGGCGTTTCTTGATCTGGGAACGGGCCATGACCGTGATTTCGCGCGCATGGCGCGCTCCCACTTTCTGCTCCAAGGTCGAGAAGGATCGAACATGCTGATCGTCTTCAGCGGCCTGCCCGGCACCGGCAAGACCACACTCGCCAAAGCTCTGGCCGCCCCTCTCGAAGCCGTTTACCTGCGTATCGACAGCATCGAACAGGCGCTACGCAATAGCGGCCTCCTCAGACGGGAGGTCGGCAGCAGCGGTTATCAGGTCGCCAATGCCATGGCGCTGGATAACCTCAAGATGGGACTTCGGGTGATCGCCGACTGCGTCAACCCGGTCGAGGAAAGCCGCCGGGCCTGGGCTGACACCGCCGCCCTGTCGGGATGCGCGCTGTTGAACGTGCAGGTCATCTGCTCCGATCTTGATCAACATCGCCAACGCGTGGAATCCCGAGTCAGCGACGTACCGGGGCTGGTGGTGCCAGACTGGCAGTCAGTCATGACCCACGAGTACGAACCCTGGACGCAGGCGCCACTGGCCCTCGATACCGCGCAGCTATCGACCGACGCAGCACTGGTGCTGCTCATCGAGCACATAACCGCAGCCGTACAACCCCGCGCCTGAAAACCTCAACGGTCCGCCCATAAAAAAACCGATCCACAAAGGATCGGTTTTCTGGCCTGCTCAGACGCTCTCGCGGTTTGGCCAGCGCCAGTCGCGGGAGTCGGCGAACGGATCCCCGACCGGCTCAGGCCGCCGGCCGGAGCCGCTCAAAAAAGCCGGTTGAGCCCGTCGAACGCCGCCACCCGGTAGGCTTCGGCCATGGTCGGGTAGTTGAAGGTGGTGTTGACGAAATACTTGAGGGTATTCGCCTCGCCCTTCTGGTTCATGATCGCCTGGCCGATGTGCACGATCTCCGAGGCCTGGTAGCCGAAGCAGTGCACGCCGAGCACTTCCAGGGTTTCGCGGTGGAAGAGGATCTTCAGCATGCCCACCGGCTCGTGGGAGATCTGCGCCCGCGCCATGCTCTTGAAGAACGCCTTGCCGACTTCGTACGGAATCTTCGCCTTGGTCAGCTCGTGCTCGTTCTTGCCGATCGAGCTGATCTCGGGAATGGTGTAGATGCCGGTCGGGATGTCGTCGACGATCCGCCAGCTGCCGTTGTCGACAATGCTGCCGGCGGCGGAACGGCCCTGGTCGGCCGCGGCGCTGGCCAGGCTCGGCCAGCCGATCACGTCACCGGCAGCATAGATGTTGGGGACTTCGGTACGGTAGTGCTCGTCGACCTGCACCTGGCCACGGCTGTTGACGTTGATGCCGATGTTTTCCAAGCCCAGTTTGTCGGTGTTGCCGGTACGACCGTTACACCACAGCAGCGCATCGGCCTTGATCTTCTTGCCGGACTTCAGGTGCAAGATCACGCCGTTGTCCAGGCCTTCGATGCGCTCGTACTCCTCGTTGTGACGAATCAGTACGTTGTTGGTGCGCAGGTGGTAGCTCAGGGCATCGGAGATTTCCGAATCCAGGAAGCTCAGCAGCTGATCGCGGTTGTCGATCAGGTCGACCAGCACGCCCAAGCCGCTGAAGATCGACGCGTACTCGCTGCCGATCACGCCGGCGCCGTAGATGATCAGGCGACGCGGAGTGTGGCTGAGGGTCAGGATGGTGTCGCTGTCGTAGACGCGCGGGTGGTTGAAATCGACATCCGCCGGGCGGTACGGGCGCGAACCGGTGGCGATGATCACCTGTTTGGCCGACAGGGTTTCCACCACGCCATTGGGGCACACCACTTCGACGGTCTGCTCGTCGGCGAAGCTGCCGGTGCCGAAGAACACATCGATGCGATTGCGCGCGTAGTAACCGGTGCGCGATGTGACCTGCTTGGCGATCACCCGTTCGGCGCTTTTAAGCACGTCGGGGAAGGAGAACCAGCGCGGCTCGCCGATCTGGCGGAACATGGGGTTGGTGTTGAACTGCATGATCTGCCGCACCGAATGGCGCAGCGCCTTGGACGGGATGGTGCCCAGGTGGGTGCAGTTGCCGCCCACTTCGCGGCGGTCGTCGACCACCGCCACCTTGCGCCCGGCCTTGGCCGCGTTCATCGCCGCCCCTTCACCCGCCGGGCCGGAACCCAATACCACGACATCGTAGTTGTAGACCGCCATGTTCACTCCTCTGATCACGCCGTAACGCTTATCGCGCGTTATCGGCAGAACCAGGCCGAACGGGCGGCCTGGTACGCAACATTTGCTAATAGCCTACCGGGCCAGACGAAAAATGGCGATCAGCGCTTGCTGGCGTCGTAGGTTTGCACGCCGGTTTCACCGCCGCCTTCGCCGTCACGGGTCACTTCCGGGCACTTCTCGCGGTCGTCGCCGCAGATCGAGCACTTCTTCTCGATACCCAGATTGGCGATACCGCCGCACGAACCGGCGATGGGTTTGCGGCCCATCATCACCCCGACGGCCATCAGGCCGACGACGGTGAGCATGATCAGAAAAACCATCACGAATGTCATTTTTTGCCTCCCGCAGCGAACAGCTGCTCGAAAGTGGCGGTACTGCGTGTGACGAATCCGTCACCCTCACGGGTCACGAAGAACGCCGCGATGCCCTCGCGCTCGGCATATTCCCAGCCCTTTTCCGGGCCAAGCACCAGCAGCATGGTGGACAGCCCATCGGCCATCAGCGCGGTGGGCGCCGCCACGGTAACCGCTGCCAGGTTGTGCTGAATAGGCGCAGCGGTCAGTGGGTCGAGGGTGTGGGAGTAACGTACGCCCTGCTCCTCGAAATAGTTGCGGTAGTCACCCGAGGTGGAGATGCCATAGCCGTCCAGTTCGAGTACGCGCTGGATGGCACGCTGATCATCGCGCGGCGCCTCGAGAGCGATGCGCCATGGCTGACCATCAGGCTTGCGCCCTACCGCCTTGAGCTCTCCGGTGGCTTCGACCAGATAACTGCTCACCCCACGTTCGACCAGCTTGGTGATGATTCGGTCAACCGTATAGCCGGCCGCGATGCTGTTGAAGTCGACCTGCAGGTCGATGTCCTTGCACAGCCGATCGCCGTCGACATGTAGGTGATCCTGGCCGATGCGGTCGCGCACCTCCTTCAAGGCTTCGCCGTCCGGCACCACGCGCTCACCGTTGCCGTGCGGGCCGAAGCCCCACAGATCGAGCAAGGGCTCCAGGGTCAGGTCGAACGCCCCGCCGCTGTCGCGATGCAGCGCGTTGCCAGTCTGGACCAGTTGCAGCACGCCCGCCGGCATAGGCATGCAGGTGCCGGCCGGTGCGCGGTTGAACTGCTCGATCAGTGAGTCATCACGATAGGTGGACATCTGCTCGTCGACTTCGGCGAAGATCGCCTCCACATCGGCCTTCAGCGACGCCTTGTCCGGCACGCCCTTGCCGCTGACGTACTTCACCGAATAGGTGCTGCCCTGCGCCGGGCCACCGAACTCCTCAACTGTCTCGGAAAAACCGCAGCCCACCAATGTCGAAGCCAGGGCTACGACAAGGGCGGGCTGTTTCAGAGCGGCTGCAATCATCCGCCGAAATCATCGAGCAGGATGTTGTCCTGTTCGACACCCAGGTCGGTGAGCATCTTGATCACGGCAGCGTTCATCATGGGCGGGCCGCACATGTAGAACTCGCAATCCTCGGGCGCCGGGTGATCCTTGAGGTAGTTCTCGTAGAGCACGTTGTGAATGAAGCCCTTGAGCCCCGTCCAGTTGTCTTCCGGTTGCGGGTCGGACAGCGCCAGGTGCCACTCGAAGTTGGGGTTCTCCGCCTGCAGCTGGTCGTACTCTTCGGTATAGAAAGCCTCGCGCATCGAGCGAGCGCCGTACCAGAAACTGATCTTGCGCTTGGATTTCAGGCGTTTGAGTTGGTCGAAGATGTGCGAGCGCATCGGCGCCATGCCGGCACCGCCACCGATGAAGACCATCTCGGCGTCGGTGTCCTTGGCGAAGAATTCGCCGAACGGACCGTACACGGTGACCTTGTCACCCGGCTTGAGACTGAATACCCAGGACGACATCTTGCCCGGCGGCAGATGATCCTTGCCCGGCGGTGGCGAGGCGATGCGGATGTTGAATTTCACCAGGCCGACTTCTTCGGGATAGTTGGCCATGGAGTAGGCACGGATCACCGTCTCGTCGACCTTGGACACGTACTTCCACTGGTTGAATTTGTCCCAGTCGCCGCGGTACTCCTCCTGAATGTCGAAGTCTTTGTAGTGCACGGTGTGCGGCGGGCACTCCAGCTGCACGTAGCCACCGGCTCGGAAGTCGACGTTCTCGCCTTCCGGCAATTTGAGGGTCAGCTCCTTGATGAAGGTGGCCACGTTCGGGTTGGACTCGACCGTGCATTCCCACTTCTTCACGCCGAACACTTCTTCGGGCACCTCGATCTTCATGTCCTGCTTGACCGGGGTCTGGCAGGACAGGCGCCAGCCCTCACGGGCCTCGCGCTTGTTGAAGTGCGACTCCTCGGTGGACAGCATCTCGCCGCCGCCGCTTTCCACGATGCACTTGCACTGCGCACAGGTACCGCCGCCACCGCAGGCCGACGACAGGAAGATGTCGTTCTCGGCCAGGGTCTGCAGCAGCTTGCCGCCAGCCGGAACGGTGATGGTGCGCTCACCATTGATCTCGATGTTCACGTCGCCGCCGGAAACCAGACGCGCACGGGCCATGAGGATCACGGCGACCAGTGCCACGATGACCCCGGTGAACATGGACACTGCTACCAGAATTTCAAAAGCCATTGGCAACCCCTTACAGCTGTACGCCGGAGAACGACATGAAGCCCAGCGACATCAGGCCAACGGTGATGAAGGTCAGGCCCAGACCGCGCAAACCGGCGGGTGGGTCGCTGTACTTGAGCTTCTCGCGGATGGCGGCCAGCAGCACGATGGCCAGCGCCCACGAAACCCCGGCGCCGGCGCCATACACCACGCTCTCGGTGAAGTTGTAGTCGCGCTCGACCATGAACAGCGTGCCGCCGAAGATGGCGCAGTGCACGGTGATCAGCGGCAGGAAGATACCGAGCGCGTTGTAGAGCGCGGGCAGGTACTTGTCGAGCACCATCTCCATGATCTGCACCACCGCGGCGATCAGGCCGATGTAGCAGATAAGACCGAGAAAGCTCAGGTCGGTATCCGGCATGCCGGCCCAGCTCAGCGCGCCTTCCTTGAGCAGGTAGACGTAGAGCAGATTGTTGAGCGGCACGGTGATGACCATCACTACGATGACCGTCAGGCCGAGCATCAGGGACGTTTCGACCTTCTTGGAAATCGCCAGAAAGGTACACATGCCCAGGAAGAACGCCAGCGCCATGTTCTCGATGAACACCGCGCGGACGAACAGGCTGATGTAATGTTCCATATCAGTAAGCCTCCTCGTTCTTCACCTGCGGCGCCATGCGGTACTCGACCTTCTCGACCTGCTCTTTCTTGTAGCTACGCAGTGCCCAGATGAACAGACCGATCAGGAAGAACGCCGACGGCGGCAGCAGCAGCAAGCCGTTGGGCTGGTACCAGCCGCCATTGTTGACGGTGTGCATGATTTCCACGCCCAGTAGCGAGCCGGCACCGAACAGCTCACGCACCACGCCCAGTGCCACCAGCATGGCGCTGTAACCAAGACCATTGCCGATGCCGTCGACGAACGAGGCCACCGGGGGGTTGGACATGGCGAAGGCTTCGGCACGGCCCATGACGATGCAGTTGGTGATGATCAGGCCCACGAACACCGACAGCCGCTGACTCAGGCTGTAGGCGTAGGCCTTGAGGAACTGATCGACCACGATGACCAGCGAGGCGATGATCACCACCTGGGCGATCATGCGAATCGAGCTTGGAATCTGGTTGCGGACCAGCGCGATGAAGAAACCGGAAAAACCGGTTACCAGCGTCAAGGCCACCGACAACACCAGGGCGGTGCTGAGGCTGGAGGTGACCGCCAGTGCCGAACAGATACCGAGAATCTGCAGCCCGATCGGGTTCTTGTTGAGAATCGGATCGAGCAGCAGCTCTTTCATGGTGGGTTTGGACATGGATCAAGCCTCCCCTGCGGACAGCTTTTTGAGAAACGGCGCGAAGCCATCCTCGCCGAGCCAGAAGTGAATCATGTGGGTCACGCCGTTACCGGTCAGCGTCGCGCCTGCGATGGCGTCGACCTGGTAATCAGCCTGCGGGCTCTGCGGGTTGACGCTGCCCTTGATCACGCGAAGGGTCGGCTCACCATCCTGGTAAACCTTCTTGCCGACCCACTTGGCCTGCCAGTTGGGATTATCGATCTCGCCACCCAGGCCCGGCGTTTCGCCGTGCTGGTAGAAGCCGATACCGGCAACCGTTTCCAGATCACTCTGCAGTGCCACGAAACCGTACATGGTCGACCACAGGCCATATCCCCGCACCGGCAGCACCAGACGCTCGAGCTCGCCGTTCTGCTCGATCTGATAGACCACTGCGTAGTGCTCCAGACGGCGGATCGAGGCGATGTCCTTGTCTTCCGGGATCGGACTGGCCAGCGAGCCATCGGCAACCGACTTGTTCTGATCGAAGGTATGCGGATCGAAGGCGTCGCTGTACTCACCGGTACGCAGGTCGACCAGGCGCGGCGTCACGCGGGAGGCGAACACCTCACGCACTTCGTCGCTGGACATGCCGGGCTGCCACAACTCGGCAATCTCCAACACTGCACGCTGACGGTCGACCAGGGCGTTTTCCTGCTGGGCCGGGCGCAGGATCAGCGCCGCCGCCGATACCGCGATGGAACACACCAGGCACATGACCAATGCCACTGCCAAGGTGCGGACGGGTGTTTCTTTCAGCTTAGACATTACGTGCCAGCCTCCGCTTGACGTTGGCCCGCACCACATAGTGGTCGATCAGGGGCGCACACAGGTTGCCGAACAGGATCGCCAGCATCATGCCTTCTGGAAACGCCGGGTTGACCACACGGATGATGGTCACCAGCAGGCCGATGAGAATGCCGAAGATCCACTTGCCGGTATTGGTCATGGAGGCCGACACCGGGTCGGTAGCCATGAAGATCATGCCGAAGGCGAAGCCCCCGGTGACCAGATGCCAGTACCAGGGCATGGCGAACAGCGGGTTGTTATCCGAGGCGATAGCGTTGAACAGCGTGGCGGTGGCGATCATGCCGATCATCACGCCGCTGACGATGCGCCAGGAGGCGATCTTGGTGATCAGCAACACCGCGCCGCCGAGCAGAATCGCCAGGGTGCCGGTCTCGCCGATGGACCCGGGCATCAGGCCGATGAAGGCATCAGTCCAGGTCAGGCCGTCGTTGATCAGCCCCTCGACACCGCTGCCACCGATGGTGGCGAGCGCCGTGGCCCCCGCGTAACCGTCCACAGCCGTCCATACGCCGTCACCGGAAATCTGAGCCGGGTAGGCGAAGAACAGGAAGGCGCGGCCGACCAGCGCCGGGTTGAGGAAGTTCTTGCCGGTACCGCCGAACACTTCTTTGCCGATCACCACGCCGAAGCTGATGCCAAGCGCCACCTGCCAGAGCGGAATGCTTGGCGGCAGGATCAGCGCGAACAGCACGGAGGTGACGAAGAAGCCTTCGTTGACCTCGTGACGGCGTATGGAGGCGAACAGCACTTCCCAGAAACCACCGACGATGAACGCCGTCAGGTACACGGGCAGGAAGTACGCCGCCCCCTGGATGAAGTTGTCCCACAGGCTGCTCGGATCGAAGCCGCCTAGCGCACCGATCAGTGCGAAGCGCCAACCGTCCTGGGCGGCGAGCAGGTCAGGGCTCTGCGCGTACACCAGGTTGGCCTGGTAGCCGGTGTTCCACATGCCGAAGAACATTGCCGGGAAGGTACAGGCCCATACGGTGATCATGATGCGCTTGAGGTCGATACCGTCACGCACGTGAGCGGTGCTCTTGGTCACGCTACCGGGGCGATAGAAGAAGGTGTCCACGGCCTCGTAGAGGGCGTACCACTTCTCGTACTTGCCGCCTTTTTCGAAGTTGTGTTCGATCTTGTCGAGGAAATCACGCACGCTCACGCTCAGCCCTCCTTCTCGATGAGGGTCAGACAATCGCGCAGGATCGGACCGTATTCGTATTTGCCGGCACACACATAGGTGCACAGCGCCAGGTCTTCCTCGTCCAGCTCCAGGCAGCCGAGCTGCTGGGCCATCTCGGTGTCACCGACGATCAGCGAACGCAGCAGTTGGGTCGGCAGGATGTCCAGCGGCATCACTTCTTCATAGTTGCCGACCGGCACCATGGCGCGCGGGCTGCCATTGGTGGTGGTGGAGAACGCGAAGCGCTTGGCGGCGTTGAGCTTGGAGACGAAGACGTTGAGGATCGAATGCTTGTTCACCCCGGCACGCAGGTAGTGCAGCATCTCGCGATCATTGCCTTCGGCCAGGCATGACACCTGCAGGTGATAACGCCCCAGGTAGGCGCAGGCGCCGCGCGAGGTGCGTCCGCCAAGTACCGAGCCGGAAATCACCCGGTTCTCGCCCGGCGCCAATTCGCCTGCGGTCAGCTCGGTGAGGTTGGCGCCCAGACGGGTGCGCAACAGGCGCGGACGCTCGACTACCGGCCCGGCCAGCGCGACCACGCGCTCGACCCACAGCTGGCCCGTGGTGAACAGTTTGCCGACGGCGATCACGTCCTGATAGTTGATGGTCCAGGCGCTCTTGCTGACGCTGACCGGATCCAGGAAATGAATGTGGGTGCCCGGCAACCCGGCCGGGTGCGGCCCGGCGAATGCCTTGCTGCGCACACCTTCGACCTGTTCGCCCGGCAGGCTCACGCCCGGCGCCTTGCACAGGAATACCTTGCCCAGGCGTGCCAGCACCTTGAGGCCGCTTTCAAAATCGGCAGCATGCTCGGCAATGATTGGCGCCGGATCGGCGGCCAGCGGGTGGGTGTCGATGGCGGTGACGAAGATCGAACTCGGCACGGCATCGACGGCCGGCACCTTGCTGAACGGCCGGGTACGCAGCGCCGTCCACAGGCCGGACTGCTGCAGGTTTTCGCGTATCTGAGCCCCATCGAGGCTAGCCAGTTGAGCGGCCGGGTAGTGAGCGAAGGTTTCCTGCTCATCGCCATCGAGATCGATGACCACCGACTGCAGCACGCGTTTTTCACCGCGATGAATCGCGCTGACCACACCAGCGCCTGGCGCGGTGTAGTGGATGCCCTCCGAACGCTTGTCGGAGAACAGCACCTGGCCCAGCTTGACCCGGTCGCCCACCTGTACCGCCATGGTGGGCTTCATCCCGTGATAATCGAAGCCTATGACAGCCACGCTGCGCACCGGTCTCGATGTATCGATCTGCTGAGCCGGCGCGCCTGCTATGGGCAAATCGAGCCCACGTTTTATTTTGATCATAGGTTTGCCTAACCACTGAGCTTATAAATTTTCGAATGACGCTCGACAAACCTTCGGTCACAAAGCAAGACGCACCCCAATATCGCTATTGGCGTGGATCAATGTCGAACGCGGGAAAGAAATCGCCGGGATTATAGAGTTATGCGACAACGCGAAGCCACCCAAGCGGTTGGCTTTTTTCGGATTTCCGTTACAGAACGCAACAGGAATTTAACGCAGGTAGGCTCGCCAGTCGGCGACATAACGCCGCACCACCCTGCGCTACCCACCTGAAAACAAAAAGCGCAGATAAAAAAAATGGGAGCCCGAAGGCTCCCATTTCATATTGCGCAGTGCGCAGTGATCAGCGCGGGAACGCAGGCGGGTTGACCCCGGCCATGTCTTCCATGACGCGGATCACCTGGCAGCTGTAGCCGAACTCGTTGTCGTACCAGACGTACAGCACGACGCGGTTGTCGTTGGCGATGGTGGCCTCGGCGTCGACCACACCGGCGTGGCGCGAGCCCACGAAATCGGTGGAGACCACTTCCTGGGAACTGACGAAGTCGATCTGCTTCTGCAGGTCCGAGTGCATGGCCATCTGGCGCAGGTACTCGTTGATCTCTTCGCGGCTGGTGGCCTTCTCGAGGTTCAGGTTGAGGATGGCCATCGACACGTTCGGCGTGGGTACGCGGATCGCGTTGCCGGTCAGCTTGCCCTTGAGCACCGGCAGTGCCTTGGCAGCAGCGGTGGCGGCACCGGTTTCGGTGATGACCATGTTCAGCGCGGCGCTACGGCCACGACGGCTGCCCTTGTGGAAGTTGTCGATCAGGTTCTGGTCGTTGGTGTACGAGTGAACGGTTTCGACGTGACCATTGACGATGCCGTACTGGTCGTTGACGGCCTTGAGCACCGGCACGATGGCGTTGGTGGTACAGGAGGCAGCCGAGATGATCTTGTCATCGGCGGTGATGTCGCCATGGTTGATGCCATGCACGATGTTCTTCAGCGCGCCCTTGCCCGGTGCGGTGAGGATCACGCGGTCGATACCCGGGCACTTGAGGTGCTGGCCCAGGCCCTCGGCATCACGCCATACGCCGGTGTTGTCGACCAGCAGTGCATCCTTGATGCCGTACTGGGTGTAGTCGATGGCCGACGGGTCCTTGGCGTAGATCACCTGGATCAGGTTGCCGTTGGCGGTCAGGGTGCTGTTTTCTTCATCAATGGTGATGGTGCCATTGAACTTGCCGTGTACCGAGTCGCGGCGCAGCAGGCTGGCGCGCTTGACCAGGTCGTTCTCGGCGCCCTTGCGCACGACGATGGCGCGCAGACGCAGGCCGTCGCCACCACCGGTGTGGTCGATCAGGATGCGCGCCAGCAGGCGACCGATACGGCCGAAACCGTACAGCACCACGTCGGTGCCCTTGCGCGGCGAAGCGTTCTGCTGGTTGGCGACTTCGGCCAGCTCGTCCTTGACGAACTGGTCGATGCTGCGGCCATTACCTTCAGCCTTGAACTTGCCGACCATCTTGCCCAGGTCGACGGAAGCAGCGCCCAGCTTGAGCTCGCTCATGGCCTTGAGCACGGCGTAGGTGTCATGCACGGCCAGGCCGCTCTCGTCAGCCTGACGGTGACGGGCGAAGCGGTGCGCCTTGAGAATCTCGATGACCGAGCGGTTGATCAGGCTGCGGCCATGGATCGACAGCACCACGTTGTTGTTGCGGTACAGCTGACCAATCAGCGGAATCATCGCCTCGGCGAGGGCTTCACGGTCAATCCATTCACCAAGACACTGGTCGGGCTTCTGAGTCACGGCAATACCTTCCACATGTAGGGGCTGAAAAAAGGGGCTACATTATGACGACCCAGCTGTGGGTCGGCAATCTGCAGCGGTCGAAACACTGACAGCCATCCTCGCGGATAGTTACAATCGGGGGCCAAATCGTTACCAATCGCGAGCCACCCGTGCCTGTACTGCGTCTGCCGTCCTTGCCGGCCACCGCCGGTAAACAACACTGGGGCAACCTGCCCGGTGCCGCGCTGAGCCTGGCCATCGCCGAGGCCGCCACCTGCGCCAAACGCTTCACCCTGCTGCTCACTGCCGACAGCCAGAGCGCCGAGCGCCTGGAGCAGGAGTTGAGCTTCTTCGCGCCGGAACTGCCCGTGCTGCATTTCCCGGACTGGGAAACCCTGCCCTACGACCTGTTCTCGCCGCACCAGGACATCATTTCCCAGCGCATCTCGGCGCTCTATCGCCTGCCATCGCTGAGCCACGGCGTGCTGGTAGTGCCGATCACCACCGCCCTGCACCGCCTGCCGCCGAAGCGTTTCATGCTGGGCAGCAGCCTGGTGCTGGACGTCGGCCAGCGCATCGATGTCGACGACATGCGCGCGCACCTGGAGGCGGCCGGTTATCGCTATGTGGATACCGTCTACGAACATGGCGAGTTCGCCGTGCGCGGCGCGCTGATCGACCTGTTTCCCATGGGCAGCAAGCAGCCGTTCCGTATCGACCTGTTCGATGACGAGATCGAAACCCTGCGCACCTTCGACCCGGAAACCCAACGCTCGATCGACAAGGTCGAGTCGATCAAGCTGCTGCCGGCCCGCGAGTTTCCGCTGGAGAAGAAAGCCGTCACCGATTTCCGCGGTCGTTTCCGCGAGCGCTTCGATGTCGACTTCCGCCGCTGCCCGATCTACCAAGACCTGTCCACCGGCATCACCCCGGCGGGCATCGAGTACTACCTGCCGCTGTTCTTCGAGGAAACCGCCACCCTCTTCGACTACCTGCCCCAGGACACCCAGGTGTTCTCGTTGCCGGGCATCGAAAAGGCCGCCGAGCAGTTCTGGACGGACGCGCGCAACCGCTACGACGAACGCCGCGTCGACCCCGAGCGCCCGCTGCTGCCGCCGGCTGATATCTTCCTGCCGGTCGAGGATTGCTTCGCCCGCCTGAAGGACTGGCCGCGGGTGGTGATCAGCCCCGAGGACATCGAACCAGGCGTCGGCCGCACCCGCTTCGAGGCCAGCGCCCTGCCCGACCTGGCGATCCAGGCCAAGACCAGCGAGCCACTGGCCGCCCTGCGCCGCTTCATCGAGGAATACCCGGGCCGGGTGCTGTTCTGCGCCGAGTCCGCCGGGCGCCGCGAGGTGCTGCTCGAACTGCTCGCCCGCCTCAAGCTCAAGCCCAAGGAAGTCGAAGGCTGGCCGCAGTTCTGCGCGAGTAAGGAGCGCCTGGGCATCACCATCGCGCCGCTCGATGAAGGCCTGCAGCTCGAAGATATCGCGCTGATCGCCGAGAGCCCGCTGTTCGGCCAGCGCATCATGCAGCGCCGCCGCCGCGAAAAGACCCGCGATGCCGGCGACAACGTGATCAAGAACCTTACCGAGCTGCGCGAAGGCGCACCGGTGGTGCACATCGACCATGGCGTGGGCCGTTACCTGGGTCTGGTGACCATGGAGTTCGACGGCCAGGCAGCCGAGTTCCTCGCGCTGATGTACGCCGAGGAAGCCAAACTCTACGTGCCGGTGGCCAGCCTGCACCTGATCGCCCGTTACACCGGCAGCGACGACGCTCTGGCACCATTGCACCGCCTGGGCTCGGAAACCTGGCAGAAGGCCAAGCGCAAGGCTGCCGAGCAGGTACGCGACGTCGCCGCCGAGCTGCTCGACATCTACGCACGCCGCGCCGCCCGTGAAGGCTACGCGTTCCGCGATCCAAAGGCCGATTACGAAACCTTCAGCGCCGGTTTCCCGTTCGAGGAGACGCCGGACCAGCAGAGCGCCATCGAGGCGGTACGCGAAGACATGCTCGCCGCCAAGCCGATGGATCGCCTGGTCTGCGGCGACGTCGGCTTCGGCAAGACCGAAGTGGCCATGCGCGCGGCGTTCATCGCCGTGCACGGCGGCCGCCAAGTGGCGATTCTGGTGCCCACCACCCTGCTCGCCCAGCAGCACTACAACAGCTTCCGCGACCGCTTCGCCGACTGGCCGGTAACCGTCGAGGTGATGAGCCGCTTCAAGAGCGCCAAGGAAGTCAGCGCCGCCATCGAGCAGCTTGCCGAAGGCAAGATCGACATCATCATCGGCACCCACAAGCTCTTGCAGGACGACGTCAAGATCAAGAACCTGGGCCTGGTGATCATCGACGAGGAACACCGTTTCGGCGTGCGCCAGAAGGAAGCCCTCAAGGCCCTACGCAGCGAGGTGGACATTCTCACCCTGACCGCCACGCCGATCCCGCGCACCCTGAACATGGCCGTGTCGGGCATGCGCGACCTGTCGATCATCGCCACGCCGCCGGCGCGGCGCCTGTCGGTGCGCACCTTCGTCATGGAGCAGAACAAGCCGACCATCAAGGAAGCCTTGCTGCGTGAGCTGCTGCGTGGCGGCCAGGTGTATTACCTGCACAACGACGTGAAGACCATCGAGAAATGCGCGGCGGATCTGGCCGAGCTGGTGCCCGAGGCACGCATCGGCATCGGCCACGGGCAGATGAACGAGCGCGAACTGGAACAGGTGATGGGCGACTTCTACCACAAGCGCTTCAACGTGCTGATCGCCTCGACCATCATCGAAACCGGCATCGACGTGCCGAGCGCCAACACCATCATCATCGAGCGCGCCGACAAGTTCGGCCTGGCCCAGTTGCACCAGTTGCGCGGTCGCGTCGGCCGTAGCCACCACCAGGCCTACGCCTACCTGCTGACCCCGCCACGCAAGCAGATGACCGACGATGCGCAAAAGCGTCTGGAGGCCATCGCCAACGCCCAGGACCTGGGTGCCGGCTTCGTGCTCGCCACCCACGACCTGGAAATCCGCGGCGCCGGCGAGTTGCTCGGCGACGGCCAGAGCGGGCAGATTCAGGCGGTCGGTTTCACCCTGTACATGGAAATGCTCGAACGTGCGGTCAAGTCGATCCGCAAGGGTGAGCAGCCGAACCTCGACCAGCCCCTGGGCGGCGGGCCGGAAATCAACCTGCGGGTGCCGGCGCTGATCCCCGAGGACTACCTGCCGGACGTGCACGCCCGCCTGATCCTCTACAAGCGCATCGCCAACGCCACCGACGAGGACGGCCTCAAGGAACTGCAGGTGGAGATGATCGATCGTTTCGGCCTGCTGCCCGAGCCGACCAAGAACCTGGTGCGCATCACGCTGCTCAAGCTGCAAGCCGAGCGGCTGGGCATCAAGAAGATCGACGCGGGCCCGCAGGGCGGACGCATCGAATTCGCGGCGGAGACACCGGTCGATCCGCTGACGCTGATCAAGCTGATCCAGAGCGCGCCGAACCGCTACAAGTTCGAAGGTGCCACACTGTTCCGCTTCTCGGTACCGATGGAGCGCGCCGAGGAACGCTTCAATACCCTGGAAGCGCTGCTGGAGCGGCTACTGGCGACGGTTAAGAGCTGAAAATGATCAGGGCCGCTTATGCGGCCCTGATTGTTTATGGCGTGGGTGATTGAAGACGTCGCTTAGCGACTGTTGTAAGGCGATAGCAGACGGTGACTGTAGGATGGGTGAAACCCATCAATTGCGATGGGTTTCACCCATCCTACGGTCTTGATGAAAACTCAAGGCGAGTACGTCAGCAGAAGTGCATAAACACATTGCCCTAAACCATAGAATCTCCTACAAACTCGCGAAGGGGTGCTCCCGCCATTAAGCGGAAGTTCGCCTCACTCCACCAACTGCGCCGCCCGCAACGCCGAAAGTGCCTGCGCCCAGCGCGGATGCTGGCGATAGTCGACACCCGGGAAGGCGCGCCGACGCATGCGTGCCAGGCCCTTGGGCGCCACCACCTTGAGGCGCTGCGCCGCCGACAGCGCCAGCTCCGCCGCCGCCCGGTCATTGCATACCAGCCCCATGTCGCAGCCGGCAGTCAACGCCGCCTCGATGCGACTGGCCGCATCACCAACCACATGGGCGCCGGCCATCGACAGGTCATCGCTGAAGATCACGCCCTCGAAAGCCAGCTCGCCGCGCAGGATGTCTTGCAGCCAGCGGCGTGAGAAGCCAGCCGGCTGATTGTCGACCTGCGGATAAATGACGTGGGCCGGCATCACCGCCGCCAGATCGCGACTCAGCGCGGCGAACGGGCGCAGATCCTTCTGGCGGATTTCCTCTAGGCTGCGCTCATCGGTAGGAATCGCCACGTGAGAGTCGGCCTCGGCCCAGCCGTGACCAGGAAAATGCTTGCCGGTCGCCGCCATGCCCGCCTCTGCCATGCCGCGGATAAAGGCTCCGGCCAGCTGGGTGGCGCGCTCGGGGTCACCCTCGAAGGCGCGATGGCCAACCACCGCACTGCGCTCATGGTCCAGATCCAGCACCGGCGCGAAACTCAGATCCAGCCCCACCGCCAACACTTCGGTGGCCATCAACCAGCCGCACTGGCGGGCCAGTTGCTCGGCGTCCGCACAACCGGCAATCGCCCGCATGGCCGGCAGCTTCACGATTCCCTGACGCAAGCGCTGCACGCGACCGCCTTCCTGATCCACCGCCAGCAGCAGATCGGGACGAATCGCACGGATGGATTCACACAGCTCACGTACCTGGCGCGGGCTCTCGATATTGCGGGCAAAGATGATCAGGCCGCCCACTTCGGGCTGGCGCAGCAACTGGCGATCCTCGGCGGTCAGCCAGGTACCGGCGATGTCCACCATCAGGGAGCCATACAGGGGAGTCGTCACAACGCGTATTCCTTGAATAGAAGCTTCACGCCCATGGGACATTGGTACAGGCCGGAGTTCCGGGCCGTGGGCGGTTATCTCGAAGGACGCTAGCTTAGGGGCAGCCAGGAGCCGCGGGCAAGGGATGCCTCCGACTCAAGGCTTGATGATGGGCGGGCTTTTGTGGCGAGGAATAAGCTGGGCAGCGGCAAGGCGCGGATCGGTCACGCCACTCTCCGAACGCATGCCGGCCGCCAGGAACGGCACCATCAGGCGCATCACCTGCTCGATGGAGGTGTCGACGCCAAAGTCGCTTTCGGCCATGGCGCGCAGCGCCTTGATACCGGACATGCTGAACGCCGCTGCGCCGAGCATGAAGTGCACGCGCCAGAACAGCTCCAGCGGCGGAATACCGGGCGCTGCTTCGTGCACCAGAAACATGTAGCGGCGGAATACCTTGCCGTAGACCTCTTCGAGGTATTTGCGCAGGTGCCCCTGGCTCTGACTGAACGCAAGCCCCAGCAAACGCATGAAGATCGATAAATCGTTGCCACTGCGCGGCTTCACCGCCAGGGCCTGCTCGACCAGAAGCTCGAGCAGCTCTTCGAGGCTGAAGGTGACGCCCGGCTTGCTCTGGCGCTTGTCCAGCTCACGCTCGAGACTGGTACAGAACGGGCCGAGAAAGCGCGAGAACACCGCCTGGATCAGGGCCTTCTTGGAGCCGAAGTGATAATTGACGGCGGCCAGGTTGACCCCGGCCTTGCTGGTGATCAGGCGCAGCGACGTTTCGGCAAAGCCCTTCTCCGCGAACAACTGCTCCGCAGCGTCGAGAATACGTTCAACGGTTTCCGATTGCGCCATGACACCCACCAGACAAACAAGTGTTTGAAACATACGTTTCAGCGCATGCCACTGTCAAGCCGCGCAAGGCGTATTCTGGATGCTCAGTCACCATTTGGCGATAGCGTCGCGCGCAACCCGGCCCCCAGTTGCACCGCACCGACGACCGATCATCCGTTGCCGTGCCGATATATCCAGCCCGCACGCATCAAGCGATTGCCAAGCACGCCTTACTGTATATAATTCCAGTCACTGTATAAAAAGCCAGAGCGCCTCACATGATCAAGCTGACGCCCCGCCAAGGTGAAATTCTCGCCTTCATCAAGCAGTGCCTGGAAGACAACGGCTACCCGCCGACCCGTGCGGAAATCGCTCAAGCCCTGGGCTTCAAATCGCCCAACGCCGCCGAGGAACACCTCAAGGCCCTGGCACGCAAGGGCGCCATCGAGATGACCCCAGGCGCCTCGCGCGGCATTCGCATTCCGGGCTTCGAGCCCAATCAGCAGGAAGAGGAAGACGGTCTGCCGGTCATCGGCCGCGTCGCCGCCGGTGCGCCAATCCTGGCGCAGCAGCATATAGAGGAAGCCTGCCGGATCAACCCGGACTTCTTCCGCCCCAAGGCCGACTATCTGCTGCGCGTGCGCGGCATGAGCATGAAGGATATCGGCATCATCGACGGCGACCTGCTGGCGGTGCACACCACCAGCGAGGCGCGTAACGGCCAGGTAGTGGTGGCGCGCATCGATGATGAAGTGACGGTCAAGCGCTTCAAGCGTGAAGGCAATACCGTGTGGCTGCTGGCTGAAAACCCGGAGTTCGCCCCGATCAAGGTGAATCTGGAAGAACAGGATCTGGTCATCGAAGGTTTGAGTGTCGGCGTCATCCGCCGCTAATTGGAGGCGTCATGCAGTTCCCCCAGTCGTTGAGCCGTAATCAGCTGCCCCTGTTCGATGCCTTTCTGGCCTCGACCCTCGCAGCCGTAGAAGAACCGGCAAGCCAGGAAACCACCTTCAGCGAAGTATCGCTGCGAGGGGCTGCTGGCCATTGTCTGACGCTACTGGCGCCCATGCTGCGGGAACTGAGCGAAAAGGATGACGAACGCTGGCTGACCCTGATCGCCCCGCCCGCCAGCCTGACCCAGAGCTGGCTACGCGAGGCCGGCCTGAACCGCGAGCGCATCCTGCTGCTGCAGCCGCGCCGCAACCAGAGCGCGCTGCAGCTGGCCGAGGAAGCGCTGAAGCTTGGCCGCAGCCACACCGTTGTGAGCTGGTTGCATCCCCTGCCCTCGCACGCCCGCCAGCAACTGGAAACAGCGGCACGTACCGGCAAAGCCCAGAGCCTGAATATCAGCCTGGGTTGAAATCTGCCGGCGTAACGATCGACCAGATAAACAAAAGGCCAGCAAATCTGCTGGCCTTTTGTTTATCTGAGTTCGCTCAGGCCAATGCCTGTCAGTGAAGTACGCGCGGCTGCTCGTCTTCTTCGTGGTCGAAATCTCCTTCGGCCATTCGACCTGCCATCTGCACGCCGACGTTGAGCATCGCCTTGGCGACTTCCACGTGCTGGCCCTGCAGAAAGGCCTTGGCATCTTCCGAGAAATCCAGCACCACCAGCGCTTCCTCATCGTCAGCTCGACGCAGGGCGATACGCCCATCGGGCAGTTCGACGATTTCAAGGAAGGATGTAGGCATGACTCGAATTCTCCACGAAGGGCAGCACCTCAAGGAGGCGTGCCGCAAAAGGCCGTACAGTGTAACAGCCAGTCCGCACGATGGCTTGGCGAAAAAACCGCCAGATGCCGAACGGGCTTTCAATCAGCGACAGGCGGTGCTCACCACTCGCTCAGGCCTTCACGAAAACGCTGGGCAAGGGCTTTTAGTTCCTGCCGCCAGTTTTCCAGGGTTTCACGCGCCAGCGGTGGCGCCTGCTCATCGACGCTCACCGCCTGAATCAGCGCCGAAGCAATGGGCTCGCCTTTCGGCTCACGTGGCGGGCGCGGCGGCTTGAACAGCTCGGCGTGTGCGGCCAGCAACTGCCCCAGCCAGGTGTCACGATTTGCCGCCAGCTCGACCAACTCAGCCAACTCAGGGCTCGGCGCGCCATCTAGGTTCTGCCGGTCCAGCAGCACCTCGGCACGCGCGGCGCTGCTGTTGGGTAGGCGATAGAAACCGGCAATCTCATGACACAGCCCGAGCAGCGCGCCGTACAGATGAAACAGCGTGGCTTCGCGCTCGGCCTGCACCAATGCCTGAGCATTCATCGCCCGGCCTTCTTCAGCCTTGCGCCAGGACTCCAGAGACAGCCCGGCATAGAAGATCTTCTGGTTGGTGCGGGTATACAGTTCGCCAGCCATTTGCATTCTCCAGATGGCGCCGGGCGCACGCCGCGAGGGTACGCCCGATACGGATCAACGCTTGTCTTCGACCTTCCATTTGCCACCGTCGAAGAACGCCTTCCAGCCGGTGGGCTTGCCGTCCACTTCGGTCTGCACGTACTGCTCCTTGGTCTTGCGGCTGTAGCGGATGACCGCTGCACGGCCTTCAGGGTCCTTGGCAGGTGCATCGAACAGGAAGTGGTACTTCGGATCGATCTCATCCTTGTGCGGCAACAGCTCGAGCACCAGCGGTGCACGGGTTTCGCGGTTCTTCGGGAACTGGCTGGCAGCCAGGAACAGCCCCGACGCGCCGTCGCGCAGCACGTAGGTGTCGTCGACCTTCTCGCACTTGAGCTCCGGCATCTTCACCGCATCCATCTTGGGTGGCGCAGGCTCGCCGTTGCGCAGCAGTTTGCGGGTGTTCTTGCACTCGCTGTTGGTGCAGCCGAAGAACTTGCCAAAGCGGCCAGTCTTGAGCTGCATCTGGCTGCCGCACTTGTCGCATTCCAGGCTCGGGCCTTCGTAACCCTTGATGCGGAACTGGCCCTGCTCGATTTCATAGCCCGCGCAATCCGGGTTGTTACCACAGATATGCAGCTTGCGGGTTTCATCCAGCAGGTAGGCGTCCATCGCCGTGGCGCAGATCGGGCAGCGATGCTTGCCCAGCAGCACCCGCGATTCCGACTCGCCTTCGTCATCGGCAGCGATCTCGTCGCCCGGCACCAGATTGATGGTGGCCTTGCAGCGCTCTTTCGGCGGCAGCGCGTAGCCCGAGCAGCCGAGGAACACGCCGGTGGACGCGGTACGAATCATCATCGGCCGGCCACATTCGCGGCACGGAATGTCGGTCAGGGTCGGCGTGTTGGCACGCATGCCGTTATCGCCGTCGGCGGCCACTTCGAGCTTCTTCTTGAAGTCCCCGTAGAACTCGTCGAGCAGGTGCTTCCACTCGCGCTCGCCCTGGGCGACGTCATCGAGGTTCTCTTCCATGCCGGCGGTGAAACCGTAGTCCATAAGGTCCGAGAAGCTCTCGCTGAGGCGCTCGGTGACGATGTCGCCCATCTTTTCCGAGTAGAAGCGGCGATTGTGCAGCGCTACGTAGCCGCGGTCCTGAATGGTGGAAATGATCGCCGCGTAGGTCGACGGACGACCGATACCGCGCTTTTCCATTTCCTTGACCAGGCTGGCTTCCGAGTAGCGTGCCGGCGGCTTGGTGAAATGCTGGCTGGGGTCGAGCTTGATCAGCTTGAGCGACTCGCTTTCCTTCATTTCCGGCAGCATGGCGTCGTCGCCCGGCTTGCTCAGCTGCGGCTGAGCACGGGTGTAACCGTCGAACTTGAGGATACGGCCCTTGGCACGCAGCTCGAACTGAGCGGCGTTGACGGTCACGGTGGTCGACAGGTACTCGGCCGGTGGCATCTGGCAGGCCACGAACTGACGCCAGATCAGCTCGTACAGGCGCTCGGCATCACGCTCCATGCCGGACAACTGGGTCGGGCGCAGGTTGACATCAGAAGGACGAATCGCTTCGTGCGCCTCCTGAGCGCCTTCCTTGCTGGAGTAGAAGTTGGGCTTCTCCGGCAGGTATTTCTTGCCGTACTCCTTGTCGATGAAGCCGCGCACCATCTCGATGGCATCGGCCGACAGGTTGGTGGAGTCGGTACGCATATAGGTGATGTAGCCGGCCTCGTAGAGACGCTGAGCCATCATCATGGTCTTCTTCACCCCGAAGCCCAGGCGCGTGCTGGCCGCCTGCTGCAGAGTGGACGTGATGAACGGCGCGGTCGGCTTGCTGCTGGTCGGTTTGTCCTCGCGCTTGGCGACGCTGTAGCTCGACGCCTTGAGGGTCGCCAGCGCAGCCATGGCCTGGGCTTCGTTCAGCGGCTTGAAGGCGGCGCCGTTCTCGCGCACCACTTCGAAGCGCACCTGGGCGTCCTTGGCGGTGCCCAGATCGGCGTGCACTTCCCAGTATTCTTCGGGCACGAAGGCGCGGATTTCCTTCTCGCGTTCGACCACCAGCTTGACGGCTACCGACTGCACACGGCCGGCCGACAGGCCACGGGCGATCTTCGCCCACAGCAGCGGCGAGACCATGTAGCCCACCACGCGGTCCAGGAAGCGGCGCGCCTGCTGGGCGTTGACGCGGTTGATGTCCAGCTCGCCGGGGGCGGAGAACGCCTCCTGGATGGCCTTCTTGGTGATCTCGTTGAACACCACGCGTTTGTAGCGGCTGTCATCGCCACCGATGGATTCGCGCAGGTGCCAGGCGATGGCCTCCCCCTCTCTATCCAAGTCGGTCGCGAGATAGATGGTGTCGGCTTCCTTGGCCAGGCGGCGCAACTCTTCGACGACCTTTTCCTTGCCGGGCAGAATTTCGTACTTGGCTTTCCAGCCGTGCTCCGGGTCGACGCCCATGCGCGCGAACAGCTGGCGTTTGGCCTTTTCCTTCGGCGACAGCGCCGGCGCTTCGCCTGCTGCTGCCTTGCCGCGCTTGGCAGGTTCCTTGGTAGCCGCCCCGCCGCTGGTGGGCAGGTCGCGGATATGGCCGATGCTCGACTTCACCACGTACTGGCTACCCAGGTACTTGTTGATTGTCTTGGCCTTGGCCGGGGATTCCACGATGACCAGCGATTTACCCATGGATTGGAAAATTCCTGAAATTCGGTAAGTGAAGGCGACAGACGCCTGAAAACACTGTTGGGCGTATCGAGTCGACGCTTATCACGTCGACGATGAAGGCGCCCGCTCGAGAGAGCGAACGCAAAGAGCGTGGTGCTGCCGCGGACCAGCGTGGTGCTTTTGCACGCATCCAACTGCCCTGCGTTCAGCTTTGGCCCCGCTATATATAGTGGCGGTCAAGGCAAGGTCAAGGGCGAGCGCTTTTCGCGGTGCTCTCAGGGGCGACTGAAAAGGCTCGCTTCGGCCTCGACCAAAGCAAAGCGCGGAACCTGCTCACCGTCCAGTTCCACCTGGCTGGTGAACATCGCCAGCGGTCGTACCCACAGGCCATATTCGCCATACAGCGCCTGGTAGACGACGACTTCCTCTTCGGTCTCCGAATGCTTGGCCACGCCCAGCACGCGGTAATCGGGACCTTTGTAATGACGGTAGAGACCGGGTTGCAGAGACATCATTCAATTTCCTGGAAAGTTTTTCGTCAGATACTAGGGTCTGTTGCCGTTTCAGCGCGAGCCGCGTTGTCGCGAGAAATCTCGCCAGGCTAGGCGGAGGACGCGGGGAATGGTTGTTCCCTTGCCAAGTCCTCCAACGACGCGTGGCGAGATTTCCCGCACAACCCGAAGGACCGGGCCCCTTTTGTCGCGATGCGGCGTTTCTCGCCGACTCATTTAGCTCGCTAAACTTCGCGGCTCGTGCCTTGCCTCGCGACAAAAGGGACTCCGGCGCGGCCGTGCGTGAAGCGGCAACAGACCCTAAGGAACGACCTCGTCAATTGCCCGACGGTTCGCCCAGCTTGGCTCCACGTTTGGCGGAGCGCCAAAAAACAAAAACCGGGGCTAGAGGCCCCGGTTGTGCAACCTGTACAGCGGACTCGAAAGGACTGCCGCGCCACCTTATATAGCGCAGCAGCCCTGACGAATCATCAGACGCGCTCGAACACCGTGGTGATGCCCTGGCCGAGACCGACGCACATGGTCGCCACGCCGAAGGTTCCGTTGTTCTGCTTCATCACGTTCAGCAGGGTACCGGAGATACGCGCCCCGGAACAACCGAACGGGTGACCCAGCGCGATGGCGCCGCCATGCAGGTTGACCTTTTCTTCCATCTTGTCGAGCAGCTTGAGGTCCTTGAGCACAGGCAACGCCTGGGCGGCGAAGGCTTCGTTGAGCTCGACGAAATCGATGTCGTCCATGGTCAGACCGGCGCGCTTGAGCGCCTTCTGGGTGGACGGCACCGGGCCGTAGCCCATGATCGCCGGATCGACACCGGCCACGGCCATGGCGCGAACCACGGCCATCGGCTGGATGCCCAGATCCTGAGCGCGCTGGGCGCTCATGACGATCATGCAGGACGCGCCATCGGTGATCTGCGAGGAGGTACCCGCGGTGACGGTGCCGCCCTTGGGGTTGAACGCCGGCTTGAGGTTGGCCAGGCTTTCCAGGGTGGTTTCCGGGCGAATGGTTTCGTCGTAGTCGAAGACCTTGAGGAAGCCGTTCTCGTCATAGCCCTGCATCGGGATGATCTCGTCCTTGAACTTGCCTTCCACCGTGGCCTTGTGGGCCAACTGGTGCGAGCGCACGCCGAACTTGTCCTGGGCCTCACGGCTGATGTTGTGCATCTTGCCCAGCATCTCGGCGGTCAGGCCCATCATGCCCGACGCCTTGGCAGCGTACAGCGACAGATGCGGGTTCGGATCGACGCCGTGCATCATGCCGACGTGGCCCATGTGCTCGACACCGCCGACCACGAACACGTCGCCGTTGCCGGTCTGGATCGCCTGCACGGCGGTGTGCAGCGCGCTCATCGACGAGCCGCACAGGCGACTGACGGTCTGCCCGGCGCTGGTGTGCGGGATCTGGGTCATCAGCGAGGCCATGCGCGCGATGTTCCAGCCCTGCTCGAGGGTCTGGTTGACGCAACCCCAGATAACGTCTTCGACTTCCTTGGGGTCGACCTTGCTGTTGCGTTCCAGCAGTTTGCTGATCAGTTGCGCCGACATGGTTTCGGCACGGGTGTTACGGTGCATGCCGCCCTTGGAACGACCCATGGGGGTCCGGCCGAAGTCGACGATGACTGCATCTCTTGGATTCAGGCTCATAAATTCACTCTCGCTCCAATCGTTGCGCGATTAACCGAAGAAGGTCTGGCCGTTTTTGGCCATTTCACGCAGTTTCTCGGTCGGCTTGTACAGCGCGCCCAGATCGGCGTACTTGTCGGCCAGGGCCACGAATTCGGCAACCCCGACGCTGTCGATGTAACGCAGCGCACCACCACGGAAGGGTGGGAAACCGATGCCGTAAACCAGGCCCATATCGGCCTCGGCGGCGGTCTCGACGATACCGTCTTCCAGGCAGCGCACGGTTTCCAGGCACAGCGGGATCATCATGATGTTGACGATGTCCTCGTCGCTCAGCTCGCGCTGCTCCTTGACGATCGACTTGAGCAACTCGTAGGCCTCGGGGTCGCTGACCTTCTTCGGCTTGCCGCGCTTGTCGGTCTCGTAGGCGTAGAAGCCCTTGCCGTTCTTCTGGCCCAGGCGGTTGGCTTCGTACATCACGTCGACCGCGGTACGGCCGTCGACGGCCATGCGATCCGGGAAGCCTTCGGCCATCACGTCACGGCCGTGGTGGCCGGTGTCGATGCCGACCACGTCGGACAGGTACGCAGGGCCCATGGGCCAGCCGAACTTCTCCATGACCTTGTCGATACGCGCGAAGTCGACGCCGAAGCTAAGCAGCGTGGCGAAACCGCCGAAGTACGGGAACAGGATGCGGTTGACCAGAAAGCCCGGACAGTCGTTGACCACGATCGGGTTCTTGCCCATCTTCTTGGCGTACGCCACGGTGGTGGCCACCGCCTCGTCACTGGACTTCTCGCCGCGGATGACTTCGACCAGCGGCATCATGTGCACCGGGTTGAAGAAGTGCATGCCGACGAAGTTTTCCGGGTGCTTGAGGGCCTTGGCCAACAGGCTGATGGAGATGGTCGAGGTGTTGGACGCCAGGATGGTGCCCTCCTTGACCGCGCCCTCGACCTCGGCCAGCACGGCCTGCTTGACCTTGGGGTTCTCGACCACGGCTTCGACGACGATGTCGACGTGACCGAAGTCGCCGTAGGACATGGTCGGGCGAATGGCGCTCAGCGATTCGGCCATCTGCGCGGTGGTCATGCGACCCTTCTCGACACGCTTGGCCAGCAGCTTGGACGCCTCGCCCAGCCCCATCTTGATGCCTTCCTCGCGGATATCCTTCATCAGGATCGGCGTGCCCTTGGAAGCCGACTGGTAGGCGATGCCGCCACCCATGATGCCGGCGCCCAATACGGCAGCCAGCTTCACGTCCTTGGCGATGGCGTCGTGAGCCTTGGCCTTTTTCTTGAGCTCCTGATCGTTGAGGAATAGACCGATCAGGCTCTTGGCGACAGAAGTCTTGGCCAACTTGGCGAAACCGGCGGCTTCGACTTCAAGCGCCTTGTCACGGCCGAAGTTGGCGGCCTTCTGGATGGTCTTGATCGCTTCGACCGGCGCCGGGTAGTTCGGGCCCGCCTGGCCGGCCACGAAACCCTTGGCGGTTTCGAAAGCCATCATCTGCTCGATGGCGTTGAGCTTGAGCTTCTCGAGCTTGGGCTGACGCTTGGCCTTGTAGTCGAGCTCGCCGGAAATGGCGCGCTTGATCAGGTCCAGGGCAGCGGCCTGCAGCTTGTCGGCGGCAACCACGGCGTCCACCGCGCCAACCTTGAGAGCTTCCTCGGCACGGTTTTCCTTGCCGGAGGCGATCCACTCGACCGCGTTGTCGGTACCGATCAGACGCGGCAGACGCACGGTGCCGCCAAAGCCTGGGTAGATACCCAGTTTGACTTCCGGCAGGCCGATCTTGGCGCCTTCGGCCATGACCCGGTAATCGGCGGCCAGGCACATTTCCAGACCGCCACCCAGGGCGATGCCGTTGATGGCGACCACGGTGGGCACGTTCAGGTCTTCGAAATCGCTGAAGATCTTGTTGGCTTCCAGACCGCTGGAAACCAGCTGCTCTTCGGGCAGCTTGAAGTTGTCGACGAACTCGGTGATGTCGGCGCCGACGATGAACACGTCCTTGCCGCTGCTGACGATAACGCCCTTGATCGAGGCATCGGCCTTGATCGCATCGACGCTCTGGCGCAGCTCGCTCAGGGTCAGACGATTGAACTTGTTGACGGACTCACCCTTGAGGTCGAACTTGAGTTCGACAATGCCGCTTTCAAGAGCCTTAACCGTGATGGCTTTACCTTCGTAAATCATCAACTGATCTCCACGCTAAGGGAATCTGAACAGTACACACCGGAGCCAACCGGCTGATTACGCCTTCAAACGTAGACGAAAATCAGCTACCCACCGATGCGATAGTCGGACTGGATTGGGCATTTGCGACGAGGCAAACGCTCAATTCATACGCCCGTTTGATTTGGGTGAGCACACCTTCAGCCAAAAGCCTGCGATTGTCAATTGGCGTTATGTAGCCGCGTGCAGCCGGCACTACGCAGACCATACAGTCAGTTTGGGGGCAGACGAAAAGCCGATCAGTCGCGTCGATAATCCATCATTCGAGGGGCATGGATCGCCTCTCTTCAAGCGCTAGCCAAAACCCGCGACCGCGGTTAGAGTCGCGCCCATTCGGCTGCCACCGAAGCCAAAAACAACAAGAACGACACGATGACACCGAGGTATCCGCATGCCAGCCCAATTGCGTGCCTTCTCTCTGCGTACCCTCCTGCTCGGCGCTCTGGCGCTGCACGCTTGCACCCTCTTCGCCGGCACCGCCGACGACTTCCAGTATCTGCAGGACTTCCACCTCGCTACCCAGAAAAGCCTGGCCGACTTCTACATGTACAACAGCATGGAAGGCGACCAGCGTTACGCGAAGATGATCGAGGCGTCGCGCCAACAGGCCCGCGACGAGCTAGGCAAGCTGACCGGCCTGCAGGACATGGGCGCCGCGCACCTGCAGACGCAGCTGCAGGAACAGTGGCAGCTTTACGACGCCGAGCTGAAGAGCCTGATGAGCGTCATGCAGAAGCAGGGTTACACGGATCTGCAGCCGGTGGCGGACATGGCGACGCGCAACCGCCAGGTACTGGAAACCGCCCAGGCGCTTTACGAGGCGCTGCAACGTATGGACGGCAGCGCCATCAGCGCGCAGATGGCCGCCACCCGCGAGCTCAGCGTGCTGATGCAGAGCATCGCGGTAAACTACGCGGCGCGCAGCGCCTCGGTGGGCGCAAGCTTCTCGGGTGACAGCAGCGAGCGCCCTATCGAAGAACTGGTAAACGACTTCTCCGCACGCCTGAGCGCACTGCGCAACCAGCAGGCCAACAGCGCGGCGATCAATACCGCACTCGACGGCGTGGCGACCAAATGGCGATACATCGAAGGTTCGTTGCGCAACTACAACGAAAAGAGTGTGCCGTTTCTGGTCAGCAAGTACTCGGACAGCATCATCCGCAGCCTGGCGGATGTCGAAGCGCTCTACGCGCAGTCAGGCAGCCAGTCGTGATCCTGCGCTGCGCGCAGACATACGACTCAGGCACAGGATTTGAGAAAAGCGGCGATTGCCGTCAGGGAATCGGGCTGGGCGCGCTCGCCCCAACACAACGCGATCATCTGCGGTGTGGCCTCGGCCTTGTAGACATCGGCCGGCAGGCTGGCGAGTTGCTCGGCCAGCGCCGCATCGGCGCAGGGCTCCTGCCACTTGTTCAGCCACTGACCCGGCTCGCGTTGCCAGTAGCACCAGCTGTCCTGGCGCCCGCGGGGCCGCGGATGGTGGTACTGCGGGCACGGGTTGGGTGGCGTCTTGCCAAGCCAATACGGCCACTCCTCGCGAGCCAGTTGCATCGCCAAACCGAGGCGACGGGCCTGCAGGCGTACGTCCATCTGGCCACGCTGACGCCGCGACGGCACCAGCCAGACCAGCGGACTAAGGGCTAAAACCAGCAGGGCCAGAACGATCCATCCCGTCATAATTTCTATCTCGACTGCGCAACCTGTGGTAAATGCTCAAACCAGCCATACTTGAAATCACTGGTCACCCTTGTAAGGAGACAACCCCATGTCCTACCAGCACATTCTGGTCGCCGTCGATCTGACCGAGGAGTGCGACCCGGTAATGAAGCGCGCCCAGGCGCTGGCCAACAGCACGCAGGCCAAGCTGTCCGTGGTGCATATCGTCGAACCGATGGCCATGGCCTTTGGCGGCGACGTGCCGATGGACCTGTCGATGCTGCAACAGCAGCAGTTCGAACAGGCCAAGGAGCGCCTCGACGCCTTTGCCGTCAAATACCCGCAGCTCAGCGCCGAAAGCCGCCACCTGGCGTACGGTCAGCCGCGCCAGGAAATTCACCGCCTGGCCGCTGAACAGCACTGCGACCTGATCATCGTCGGCAGCCACGGCCGCCATGGCCTGGCCCTGCTGCTGGGCTCCACCGCCAATGACGTGCTGCATGGCGCGCCGTGCGACGTACTGGCCGTGAGCCTCAAGAAACCAGCGGCCTGATCAGCCCTGACGAACGACGCCGGGCACCCGCCCGGCGTAGTCGTATTGGCAGCTAAGTGGCGCAAGCAGCCGTTCGCTGATCTACTGTGGGAGCGGGCAATGCGCGCGAAAAATCGCGGGCATGGCCCGCTCCCACAGGTACTGCATCGATGTCCGCTTCTGCGTTGTAGCTGCCGCTTCATGCGCAGCAGATCGTAAACGGCTCTTAGCCCTCCAGCTCAGCCCAACGCTCAATCAACTGCTCCAGCTCCTGCTGCTTTTCCTGCAGCTGCGCCAGCACAGCGGCGGTCTGCTCGGCCGGCTGTTGGTAGAACGCCGGATCGGCCACCTTGGCTTCCAGCGCGGCAATCGCCTGCTCGGCGGCATCGATCATCTCGGGCATGGCGTCCAGCTCACGCTGGTGCTTGTAACTGAGTTTCTTCTTGGCCGCTGGTGCAACCGCGGCAGCCTCGGCGACCGGCGCTTCGGCCACCGGAGTTTCGACGATGGCCGAACCCAGTTCGGCCTTGCCCGATTTGCTCTCGCCCACGCCGAGCAAGCGCGGCGAGCCGCCCTGACGCAGCCAGTCCTGATAACCGCCAACGTACTCGCGGACCTTGCCTTCACCTTCGAAGACCAGGGTGCTGGTCACCACGTTGTCGAGGAAGGCTCGGTCGTGGCTGACCATCAGCACGGTGCCCTTGAAGTTGGAGAGCACCTCTTCGAGCAGCTCCAGGGTTTCCACGTCCAGGTCGTTGGTCGGCTCGTCGAGCACCAGCAGGTTGGCGGGTTTGCTGAACAGTTTGGCCAGCAGCAGGCGCGCGCGCTCACCACCGGACAGCGCCTTGACTGGCGTACGCGCACGCTGCGGGCTGAACAGGAAGTCGCCCAGGTAGCTCAGCACGTGACGGTTCTGGCCGTCGATCTCGATGAAATCGCGGCCTTCGGAAATATTGTCGATGACGGTCTTTTCCACATCGAGCTGGTGACGCAACTGGTCGAAGTAGGCGACTTCGATCTTGGTGCCCTGCTCCACCTTGCCGGCGGTCGGCTGCAGGCCATCGAGCATCAGCTTGAGCAGCGTGGTTTTGCCGGTACCGTTGGCGCCAAGCAGGCCGATGCGATCACCGCGCTGCAGCAACATGGAAAAATCCTTGATCAGCAGCGGACCGCCCGGGTGGGCGAAGCTGACGTTTTCCAGCACCATCACCTGCTTGCCGGACTTGTCCGCCAATTCCAGCTGGATATTGGCCTTGCCGGTGCGCTCACGGCGCTCGCTGCGCTCCACGCGCAAGGCTTTCAGGGCGCGCACGCGGCCTTCGTTACGGGTACGGCGAGCCTTGATGCCCTGCCGGATCCACACTTCTTCCTGGGCCAGCTTCTTGTCGAACAACGCGTTGGCGGTTTCCTCGGCGGCCAGCATGGCCTCCTTGTGCACCAGGAAACTGGCGTAGTCACCGTTCCAGTCGATCAGCCCGCCACGATCCAGTTCGAGGATTCGCGTGGCCAGGCTTTGCAGGAAGGCCCGGTCGTGGGTGATGAACAGCACGGCGCCCTGAAATTCCTTGATGGCCTCTTCGAGCCAGGCGATGGCGCCGATATCCAGGTGGTTGGTGGGCTCGTCGAGCAGCAGCAGATCCGGCTCGCTGACCAGCGCCTGGGCCAGCAGCACGCGCCGGCGCCAGCCACCGGAGAGCTCGGCCAGGGTCTTGTCGGCCGGCAGTTGCAGGCGGCTCAGGGTGCTGTCGACCAGTTGCTGCAGACGCCAGCCGTCCTTCGCTTCCAGCTCCTGCTGCACGTGCATGAGCTTGTTGAGGTCGTCTTCGGTCACGCAGTTCTGCGCCAGGTGATGGTACTGGGCGAGCAGATCACCCACGCCGTCGAGGCCCTGGGCGACCACGTCGAATACCGTGCGGCCATCGGCGACCGGCAGCTCCTGGGGCAATTCGCCGATCTTCAGGCCCGGCGCGCGCCAGATGGCGCCGTCGTCGGGCTTCTGCTGGTCGTTAACCAGCTTGAGCATGCTCGACTTGCCGGTGCCGTTACGGCCGATGATGCACACCCGCTCGCCGCGGGCGATCTGCCAAGACACCTTGTCCAGCAGCGGCATGGCGCCAAAGGCCAGGGAAACATCGGTGAACTTGAGCAGGGTCATCAGGGTTGCCTCGACAATACGAAAGTGGTGGGCGAAAGCCTGGACGCGCGCTGCAAAGGCTCGCCGCTGCCGACCACGAAACTGATCCGGCCGGCGTGTGCCAGCCAAAAACGGGCGCGTATTCTAACCGAGAAGGCCGGCGCCGTCTTTGAGCCTCCGTGCCGGCCATCGACGTGACATAAACAGACATGCGCAGAGAGCCGGCGGCCCTTTCGCGGCACGCTGGCAAAAGGCTAAGCTAGCGACCGTTGCCGCCCGCCGCGCCTGACGATGCCCGCATCGCCGTGGCACACACCGGCAACCGCCCCCAGGGCCTGTCAGGCGACCAGCATCGGTCCGGTCGCGCCCGCTCACGAATGACCCCGGAAGTGCCATGCGCTGTCGTTTGCCCAGTCTGTTGTCCTGCCTGCTCCTTTGCGCCGCCATCTCCCCGCTCAGCCAGGCCGCGAGCCTGCAGCAGCAGCGCCAGTACTACGACGAGGCCAAGGCTGCGCTCGCCAAGGGCGACAAGGGGCCTTACGAGCGCTACGCCAGCGCCCTGCGCGACTACCCGCTGACACCGTATCTGGCCTATGACGAGCTGACCGCACGCCTGAAGTGGGCCAGCAACCAGGAAATCGAAGCTTTTCTCGCCGCCCACGGCGACCTGCCCCAGGCCAGCTGGATGAAATTACGCTGGCTGCGCTGGCTCGCCGAGCGCGGCGAATGGCAGACCTTCGCCAAGTACTACGAGCCGGGGCTGAACTTCACCGAGCTGGACTGCCTCAACGGCCAGCGCCAGCTTGCCCAGGGCCAGACCGCCGAAGGCTACGCCACCGCCGAGAAACTCTGGCTGGTCGGCAAATCCCAGCCCGAAGCCTGTGACCGCCTGTTCGACCGCTGGGCCGCCGAAGGCCAGCTGACCGAACAACGCCGCTGGCAGCGCGCCAAGCTGGCAGCCGAAGCGCGCAACTACAGCCTGGCGACCTTCCTGAGCAAGGACCTGCCGACCCTGAGCAACCACGGCAAATTGCTCGTCGAAGTCGCCCAGAAGCCACAGATTCTTACCCAGACCGCCCGCTTCACCCCAGCCGATGACGCCATGGGCGACGTGGTCAGCCTCGGCCTGCGGCGCCTCGCCCGTCAGGACCCGGAACAGGCCCTGAGCCTGCTCGAGGGCTACTCGCAGCGCATGCGTTTCTCCGACCAGGAAAAAGTCGCCATCGCCAACGAGATCGGCCTGACCCTGGCGCGCCGTTTCGACCCGCGCGCCCTCGACGTGATGGCCAAGTACGATCCAAACCTGCGCGACGACACCGTCAGCGAATGGCGCGCCCGCCTGCTGCTGCGCCTGGGCCGCTGGGACGAAGCCTACAAGCTGATCAACCGCATGCCGCCGTCCCTGGCCACCACCAACCGCTGGCGCTACTGGCAGGCGCGCAGCTTGCAACTGGCGCAACCCAACAGCAAGGCTGCCCAGCCGCTGTTCCACGAGCTGGCCAAGGAGCGCGACTTCTACGGTTTCATGGCGGCCGATCAGGTCAAGGAACCCTATTTCCTGAAGAACGCGCCGTTGCAGCTCAGCCCGGCGGTCATCAAAAAGGTGCGCAACGCTCCCGGCATCCGTCGCGCCATGGAGTTTCATGATCGCGGCCAAGTCGTCGAAGGCCGCCGTGAGTGGTACCACGCCAGCCGCCATTTCGACCGCGACGAGCTGGTCGCCCAGGCGCGCCTGGCCTACGACATGCAGTGGTATTTCCCGGCGATTCGCACCATCAGCCAGGCCAAGTACTGGGACGATCTGGATATCCGCTTCCCCATGGCCCATCGGGATTCGCTGACCAGCGAGGCCAAGAAACGCGGCCTGCATTCGAGCTGGGTGTTCGCCATTACCCGCCAGGAAAGCGGCTTTATGGCTGACGCCAAGTCCCACGTCGGGGCCATGGGTCTGATGCAGGTGATGCCGGCCACCGCCAAGGAGACCGCACGCAAGTTCGGCATCCCCCTGAGCAACCCGAACAATGCGCTGCTGCCCAGCGTCAACATCCAGCTGGGCGCCGCCTACCTGAGCCAGATCTATGGCCAGTTCAACGGCAACCGGGTGCTGGCCTCGGCCGCCTATAACGCAGGCCCGGGCCGTGTGCGCCAGTGGCTGCGCGGCGCCGATCACCTGTCATATGACGTGTGGGTGGAGAACATCCCTTTCAACGAGACCCGCCAGTACGTGCAGAACGTGCTGTCCTACGCGGTGATCTACGGCGACAAGCTGAACGCGCCCCAGCCGCTGGTTGGCTGGCACGAGCGTTATTTCGACCAATAAGGTAGCTACAAGCTTCAAGCCACAAGTAATCACCACTCGCTTGTGGCTTGTGGCTCAAAAGCTTATTCCAGCACCTCGATAGGCATGCCGACGCACAGCTCGCCGCTGCCATGGTTGATCAGGTTCTGCCCGAACAGGATGCCATCCTCACCCTGGCGATAGCTGCGCAGGGTGGTCAGCGGCTCGCGGTCGGCGCTGCGCTCGCCGGTCTTGGGGTCGATGGTGGTGATCACGCAGCGCGAGCAGCGTTTGGCCAAGGTGAACTCGACCCCGCCAATGCGAATACGCTTCCAGTTGTCCTCGGCGTAGGGTTCGCTGCCCTGCACCACCAGGTTGGGACGAAAGCGCAGCATCTCCAGCGGACGAGCGACCCGCGCCACCAGATCGTCCAGTGACGCCTGGCCGATCAGCAGCAGCGGGAAGCCATCGGCGAAACCCACCTTCTCGTCACCGTTGACATTGCCTTCGATAAAACGCGCCCGCTCGGCCGGCACGTGCACCAGGCGACAGCTCTTGCCCATGAACGCACTGCCCCAGGCGGCGGCCTCGTCGCCGGCATCCGGTACGCGCAGGGTGTCGCGCCAGATGATCACGCCACGCAGCGCCTGGTCAGGGTCCGGCAACGCCACCTGCAGGGTGGGCATGCCCGGTGCGTCGAGGGTCAGGCCGCCGGACGCGTTCCAGCGCGCCTGCAACTGGCTCATCCGGGGGAAGGTACGCTGGGTCATGAACCGCCCGGTTTCCGCGTCCGCGAACATCCAGCGGCGATCGCCGACGACGCCCAAGCCATCGAGCTGCAGGCTTGGCAGGGATTCGCCCATGGCGGATTTGAGAGGGAAGCGGTACAGCGCGGAGAGGTGCATGGCTCGGCGTCCTGACTTGAGCGAAACGGCGGTTATACGCAAACCGCCGTTGGGGCTCAAGCGGCCAAAGCCTTACTTTTCGTCCAGAGCGAGGCGCTGACGAATCACATCCACCAGCTTGTCCGGCTGGAATTTGGAGAGGAAGTTGTCGCAACCGACCTTCTTGACCATCGCATCGTTGAAGCTGCCGGACAGCGAAGTATGCAGCACCACGTAGAGGTCTCGCAGGCGCGGGTCCTGGCGAATCTCGGTGGTCAGGCGGTAGCCGTCCATTTCCGGCATTTCGGCGTCGGTGAACATCATCAGCAGCTTGTCGGTGATGATCTCACCGGCGTCGGCCCAGGCCTTGAGCATATTCAGCCCCTTGAGGCCATCGGTAGCCACGTGCAGCTTGATGCCCAACTGAGTCAGGGTATCGCGCAACTGCGCCAGAGCGACGCTGGAGTCGTCTACCAGCAGCACTTCGCGGCCGCGGGCCTTTTCCAGCAGTGGATCGGCCAGACGGTCGCCGGAAATGCGCGTGTCGTAGGGCACGATCTCGGCCAGCACCTTTTCCACGTCGATGATTTCCACCAGTTGGTCGTCGACCTTGGTGATCGCCGTCAGGTAATGCTGGCGCCCTGCTCCGCCCGGCGGCGGCAGGATGGATTCCCAGTTGAGGTTGAGAATGCGGTCCACGCCACCGACCAGGAATGCCTGAATCGAGCGGTTGTATTCGGTGACGATGATGGTGCTGCGCTCATCCGGCACGATCGGGCGCATGCCGATGGCCTGGGACAGATCGATGACCGGCAGCGTCTGACCACGCAGGTGAATCACCCCGCAGACGAAACGGTGCCGATGGGGCATCAGGGTCAGCTTGGGCATGTGCAGCACTTCCTGCACCTTGAACACGTTGATGGCGAACATCTGCCGGCCAGCCAGACGGAACATCAGGATTTCCAGGCGGTTCTCGCCTACCAACTGCGTCCGTTGATCAACGGTGTCGAGAATACCGGCCATTATTCGCTCCTGTGAGGCGTGGTGTTCGTATGAAGCTATCGGCCAGTCGTGCAATTACTGTAGGCGGCATGGCGCAACGCCATCTTGCACCAGCGCGCGGCGGCGCACCAGTAGAACCCGATCAGTCGTGCAGCAATGGCGAGCGTTCCGGCAAATGCAGCCTTAACGCCTGAGGCCTTGCAGCGAAGCGTAGACGATGCCCACCACGTGGCTCGCCATCGAGGTTCAGATCCAGCCCTTCGGGAGCGTCGATTTCCAGCCAGGGCACACGCGCGCTGATCGATACGCCCTCGATGCCTTTCAGACCGCCGGAGAGCAAGGTGCCGAGCGTGCCGACCACATCGGAGGCGGCCGGTACGATGCACACGTCCAGCAAGCCGTCGTTCACACGGGCATGGGGGCACAGCACATGGCCGCCGCCGGCCTGCCGGCCATTGCCGATGCCGAGGGCGAGAAAGTCGCCTTCCCAGGCGAAATCCGGCCCCTTGAAGCGGCCAAAGGCCGAGCGCACTTCGGCGAAACGGGTCAGGCCGGTGAGCATGTAGGCCGCACCACCCAGGAAGCGTTTGAGGTCTTCCGAGGTATTGGCCGTGATGTTGGAGCCAAAGCCGCCGGTGGCCATGTTGAGAAACAGCTCGCCATCGACCTCACCCAGGTCGATCGGCTGCGCCGGCGTGTCGAGCAGGGCCAGGGCCTCGGCGGGCGTCAACGGAATGCCGGCGGCATGGGCGAAATCGTTGGCGGTGCCCAGCGGCAGCAATACCAGGCTGGCATCGGTCTCGGCCTTGGCCATGGCTTCGGCGACATCGCGCAGCGTGCCATCACCGCCACCGGCTATCAGCGTCGGGTAGCCTGCCTGCAGCGCTTCGGCGACCAGGCGCTGAGCATCGCCCGCCTCCCAGGTCAGCCGCACGGCCAACTCCCAGCCCTTGTCACGCTGGCTGTTGACCGCCGCGCGCACCTCTTCGTTGAGGGCCTGCTTGCCATGAAGGATCAACAGGGCTTTACGCTCTTGCATAAGGGCTCCGATACAGGGAATTAAGACTGTGCTGCCTAATGCAGACAGCGTGCGTCGGGAATAATCACGCCCGTCGCACGCGCCTATCGTCAGCCGAGCAATTCACTCATCGGGATGAAACGCACGGAGTCGCCTTCAGCCAACGTGGTACCTTCCAGCACCTGCGCCAGCCCCTCGGCCCAGGCTGCACTGCGCAGCACGCCCGAACTCTGGTTCGAATAGGGCACCACGCGGCCGTTTTCCAGACGCGCGCGCAGAAACTCGCGGCGCTTGCCCGGTTTGGGCCAGGTGAAACCCGCCGGCACGTTGAAGCCCAGGGGCTCGACCTTCTGCACGCCCAGGCGGCGCAGCAGATAGGGGCGCGCCAGCAGACCGAAGGTCACCAGCGTCGAGGCCGGATTACCCGGCAGGCCGATCACCGGACGGCCGCGGAATTCGCCGACGGTCAGCGGCTTGCCCGGCTTGATCGCCAGTTTCCACAACGCCAACTCGCCGGCTTCGCGCAGAGCGATGCCGAGAAAATCTGCTTCGCCCACCGACACCCCGCCGGTGGACAGAATCAGATCGACACCTTCCAGCTCACCGAGGGCCTGGCGCGTACGTTCAAGATCATCGGGCAGGATGCCGGCATCGATGACTTCGCAGCCCAGGCGCTGCAGCCAGGCAACCAGCAGATAACGGTTGCTGTTGTAGATCTGCCCGGCGCCCAGTTCATGGCCAGGCTCGACCAGCTCATCGCCCGTGGACAACACCGCGACCCGCGGCTTACGGCGGACCGGCAGCTGCGCCAGACCGATGGACGCCGCCAGTCCCAGCTCGATGGGCCCCAGCCGCGTGCCCGCAGCCAGCAGCGTTTCGCCCTTGCGGTTTTCCTGGCCCTGGGGGCGGATGTTCTGGGCGATTTTCAGTGGCTGGTTGAAGTGCACGTGGCCGTCGTCACCGACGCTGACGTTCTCCTGCATCTCCACCGTATCGGCGCCCTCGGGCACCGGCGCGCCGGTGAAGATCCGCGCACAGGTGCCGGGCTGCAGCGCATCGGGCGCCATGCCGGCGAGGATGCGCTGGCTGACTTCCAGCGGCTCGCCCTGCCAGTCGGCCAGGCGCAATGCGTAGCCGTCCATGGCGCTATTCGGCCAGGGCGGCAGATCCAGCCCGGCGACCATGGGCTCGGCCAACACACGACCATCGGCGTCGGTCAGGTCGACCAGCTCGTGCTCGGTAATCGGCGCGGCCTCGGCCAGTTCCAGCAGCCGAGCCAGGGCCTGCTCCACCGGCATCAAAGGCGAATGCGGCTCGCTCATCCGCGGCTCTCGCAGGGCGCGGCGAGTTTCAGATGCGGCACGAAATTGCATGGGCGATGACGGGCATCGAGCTGTTCGGCAAGGATGCCGTCCCAGCCGGTGCGGCAGGCGTTGGTCGATCCCGGCAGGCAGCAAACCAGGGTGCCGTTGGCCAGACCAGCCAGCGCCCGGGACTGGATGGTCGAGGTGCCGATATCGGCGGTGGAGATCTGCCGGAACAGCTCACCGAAACCATCGACCTGCTTGTCCAGCAGACACGCCACCGCTTCGGGCGTGCTGTCACGACCGGTGAAGCCGGTGCCGCCAGTGATCAGCACCACCTGCACCACGTCTTCGGCGATCCAGGTGGCGACCTGGGCGCGGATCTTGTAGAGGTCGTCCTTGAGCAGCACCCGCTCGGCAAGGTTATGGCCTGCCGCTTTCAGGCGATCGACGAAGAGTTGCCCGGAGGTGTCGGTTTCCAGCGTGCGGGTATCGCTGACCGTCAGTACAGCGATATTCAGGGGCACGAATGGCGCATCGGCCTTGTGGCTCATGGCAGGCTTCCAGTTGTGGTCGACAAAGGCCGGTGTTATACCACAGCACCACCTCCGGAGACCCCGCCATGCCCGCCACCGCAACGCCCCAGCCCTTCTCGGCGGTACTGCTCGCAGGCGGCCGCGGCCAGCGCATGGGCGGCCTCGACAAGGGCCTATTGCACTGGCAGACGCGACCAATGATCGCATGGCTGCACGAGGTGGTTCGCCCGCTCACCGATGACCTGATCATCTCCTGCAACCGCAACCAGGAGGCCTACGCCGCCTACGCCGACCGCTTGGTCGGTGACGACAGTACCGACTATCCGGGCCCACTGGCCGGCATCCGCGCCGCCCTGCAGGTTGCCCGGCATCCCCTGCTGCTGGTTTTGCCCTGTGACGCGCCCCGGATCGACCGCAGGCTGATCGAGAGCCTGCTGGCCTTGGCCGAGGATCGCCCGGTGATGGCCCAGCGTGACGGTTACTGGGAGCCGCTGTTCGCGGTCATCCCCCGCCGTCTGCTGCCGTCACTGGAAGAGGCCTGGCAAGCAGGCGAGCGCAGCACGCAGCGCTGGCTGCGCGCCCATCATCCCGCGGCGCTGGTCTGCGAGCCGGATGATCCACGTCTGAGCAACCTCAATTCGCCCGACCTGCTCGGCTGAGAACCTGCTCAAAGTCTGCTGCGCGTCGGCACTGCGACGTTAAAAACAGCCTGGAATGCCAGCCCAGTCGGACTGCTCATTTACAGCTCGTAAACTCCGCGTCCTCGCCTGTTTTCGCCTTGCATTGCTCTAGCTCGCGAGACTTTGAACAGGCTCTAAGACTTGCGATGGTCAAGCCATCCGCGCATAAATAGGGCGGAACTTGAGCTTGGCGCTTTCGTCTGAGCCAAGGTAATCACTCAGCTTCGATTTAGGAGACAAGCCATGAAGCAACGGACTACCGCTGCGTTTCTACTCGCCTTCGGCCTGGTTACCCTGGCAGGTTGCTCTACCCCGTCGGTGATCACCCTCAACGATGGCCGTGAAATCCAGACCGTCGACCGTCCCGACTTCGACAAGGACACCGGCTTCTACGAGTTCGAACAACTGGATGGCAAGCGCACCAAGGTCAACAAGGACCAGGTTCGTACCGTCAAGGAGCTGTAAGTACCTTTCTATTCAAGGGCGCATGCCGAACGCGGCGCCCTGATTAAAAATTTTTGCTAACCCCTTGTGCAGCAAAAGTTTTTGAGTAGAATTTAACGCATTCGGAGTGTAGCGCAGCTTGGTAGCGCGTCTCGTTCGGGACGAGAAGGTCGCAGGTTCGAATCCTGTCTCTCCGACCAAATCCCAAAAAAACCGGCCCTAGTAGCCGGTTTTTTCGTTTCTGGCATCCTCTTTCGATCGCTCAGCCTTCGCCTCCACCGCCGCAGGCGATGAGTTCGATCAGGCCCATCTGGTACCACTTGTTCTGGCAGCTCCAGCCGTGCTCGAACGTCCAGGCACTGGCGGTGCCGCTGAATGCGATTCCTGCTACCAGCGCAGCGGCCAGCGTCAGGCTGCGAGAGCGCGCGTTCTTGATGCGTTTCATGGAGACCTCACCATTCGTCCAGGATTGATAAGCGGCGCCACGCGCTACAGTTGTCGATCACGCCAAGCGCTGTCCGCCCGCTAATGCTCCTACCGAACCCTGCCCTGCTCAATAGAACAGGTGACCTAAAGGCGAGGTGCCAGCCCGGTTTCAGGCGCCCATAAAAAAGCCCGCCACGAGGGCGGGCCAGGTGACCTTCCCTATTCGGGAAGGTCGACGACATTGCTATCAGGCCTTGCCAGTGCTGTCGACAGGCGCGCCGATCACATCGGGACGACCACCGGAAGCCAGCTCGCGCTGCAGGGTGTCTTCGTCCAGTTCCTTGCACCACTTGGCGACCACGATGGTGGCGACGCCGTTACCGACCAGGTTGGTCAGTGCGCGGGCTTCGGACATGAAGCGGTCGATACCCAGGATCAGCGCCAGGCCGGCAACCGGCAGGTGGCCGACGGCAGACAGGGTGGCAGCCAGAACGATGAAGCCGCTACCGGTGACGCCGGCAGCGCCCTTGGAAGCAACCAGCAGCACCAGCAGCAGGGTGATCTGGTGGGTGATGTCCATCGGGGTATCGGTGGCCTGGGCGATGAACACCGCGGCCATGGTCAGGTAGATCGAGGTACCGTCGAGGTTGAAGGAGTAACCGGTAGGGATCACCAGGCCGACGACCGACTTCTTGGCACCGAGTTTTTCCATCTTCGTCAGCATGCGTGGCAGGGCCGACTCCGACGACGAAGTACCCAGCACGATCATCAGCTCTTCGCGGATGTAGCGGATCAGGCGCAGGACGCTGAAGCCGTGGGCACGGCAGATGCCGCCCAGCACGATGAGCACGAAGAAGAAGCAGGTGATGTAGAAGCACAGCATCAGCTGGCCCAGCTGCACCAGCGAGCCGACACCGTACTGACCGATGGTGAAGGCCATGGCGCCGAAGGCACCGATGGGCGCGAGCTTCATGATCATGTTGATGATGCCGAACATGACATGGGCGATACGATCGATGAACTCGAGCACCGGGCGACCGAACTCACCCATGCGCTGCAGGGCGAAGGCGAAGATCACCGAGAAGAACAGCACCTGCAGGATGTCGCCGTTGGCGAACGCACCGACCACGGTGGCCGGAATCACGTTGAGGATGAAGCCGATGGTGGTCTGCGCTTCGCCGGCCTGGGCATAGGCGGCGATCTTGCTGGCATCCAGCGTGCTCGGGTCGACGTGCATGCCGACGCCCGGCTGCACGACGTTGACCACGACCAGACCGATGATCAGGGCGATGGTGGAGACGATTTCGAAATACAGCAGCGCGTAGCCGCCGGTCTTGCCGACTGCCTTCATGTCCTGCATGCCGGCGATGCCGCTGACGACGGTGCAGAAGATGATGGGTGCGATGACCATCTTGATGAGTTTGACGAAGCCATCGCCTAGCGGCTTGAGGGCGACGCCCGTCTCAGGATAGAAGTGACCGAGGAGAATGCCGATGGTGATGGCAGCCAGCACCTGGACATAGAGCATTTTGTAGAACGGTTGACGGACAACTTCATGCGTTGTGGCAGTCATGGTGAATCCTCTTGGGTGCGGCAATGACATCCTGCGACGTCCGCACCACCTTTCTTGTTTAGGCGCCAACCCTCCTGACCTGGAGGGATTTGTTATAGGGCGCTCTCGCGACCTTGACGCTGCAAAAGCAAGCGCCATGCCACACAGGAAATATCCGGATAAACCTCTGACTGGCGTGGGTTTTAGCAAAAATTTCAGCCGCCTTGATACGGCCGATGGCGGTTTTCCGCACGGGACTCAGGCGGGCGTGGCGGATTCCCACCAACGCCTGCCAGGACGCATCAGATACGCACCCGAAACGCCGCGCCGCCCAGTTCGGACTCCTCGAGAAACAGCTCGCCTTCGTAGCTTTCGATGATGTCCTTGACCACCGCGGTGCCGATGCCCTGCCCCGGATGCTGAGTGTCCAGGCGCTCGCCACGGCGCAGGATGCGCTCGCGCTGATCGACCGGAACGCCGGGGCCATCGTCCTCGACGCACAGCTCGCAGTTGCCGCCGTCGATACGGGCACTGATACGCACCTGACCCAGGCACAGGCGATAGGCGTTTTCCAGCAGGTTGCCGAGCAGTTCGAGCAGCGCGGCACGCTCCATGGGAATTTCCAGCCAGGTATCGAACTCGCGCTGCACGCTGACCTGCTTGCCGCGGTAGACCTTGTCGAGGGCGTCGCAGAGGTTGTCCACGACGCCGGCCAACGGCACCCGATGGCGCACCAGACCGCTCTTGCGCAGGCTGGCGCGCTGCAGCTGATAGCCGATCTGCTGGCTCATACGCTCGATCTGCCCCTGCAGGATCTGCGACTGCTCGCGGTTCTCCGGCCGTGTGGCAATCACCTCCGCGGCGCCCTGCAGCACCGACAGAGGGGTTTTCAAGCTGTGCGCCAGGTCGTCCAGAGAATGCCGGTAGCGCTCGCGCTGTTGGCGTTCGCTGTCCAGCAGGCGGTTCAGCGAGCCGGTCAGGCGCAGCAGCTCGCGGGGATGCTCGTCGCTCAGGCGTTCGCGCAGGCCGCCCTCCACTTCGTCCAGCTCTTCACGCAACCCACGCAGGCTGCGAAAGCCCCAGGTCAGGCCGAACCACAACAGGCCAAGGAGCAGCAGCAGCGCGCCGCCGAGCCACAGGTAGAGCTGTTTGGTGAAATCCCGGTACAGCGTCAGGGTGTCGCTGGCCGGCTGCAGGGTGACAATGCTGAACGCCGCGCTCTGCCCGCGCAGCAGCTTGATCTCCACGTCGTAGAGGTAGAACTCGCGGCCCTGGCGATCCTCCACGCGCAGCAGCTCGTCACCTCGGCCGTCGTAGCTGGGCAAGTAGGACAGGGAAATATCGCGGGTCGAGGGCGACTGCCACAGCAGCTTGCCGTCACGGTCGTAGATGAAGCCCAGCAATTGGGCATCCGGCAGGTCGAACTCCTCGTCTGGCAGCTTGCTGGGCATGCGCAGCTTGCCGTCATCGGTACGGGCAGCGGATATCAGCGCGCCGGTGTCGGCGGCCAGGCGTTTCTCAACGGATTTTTCCAAGGCGATCAGAAAGGCGCCCTGCAGGGTTGGCAGCAGCGCCGCCATGAACAGCACGGCGATCACCGTACTGCCGAGCATCAGGCGCAGCCGTAGAGAGGAAAACCAGCGCGCCTTCAATTGCGCGAAGCCTGAGCTCACCTGCAGCGCTCGGTGAACAGATAGCCCTGGCCGCGCACCGTTTCGATCGGCTTGAAGCCGTTACAGCTTTCCAACTTGCGGCGCAGACGACCGACCAGCACTTCGATGACGTTGGGGTCACGCTCCTCGTCATCCGGGTACAGCTGTTCGATCAGGCGCTCCTTGGGCACCACCTGCTGATGGTGGCGCATCAGATACTCCAGGATGCGGTACTCGTAAGCGGTCAGGCCCATGCCGGCGCCATCGATCAGCGCCTGTTTGCGGTTCATGTCCAGCAGCAGCGGGCCCGCTTCGATGGTCGACTGGATAAAACCGGAAGAGCGGCGCAGCAGCGCGTTGAGGCGCGCTTCAAGCTCTTCGAACTGGAAAGGCTTGACCACGTAATCGTCGGCGCCGGAGGCCAGGCCTTCGACCTTGTCCTGCCAGTTGCCGCGGGCGGTGAGAATCAGGATGGGAAAGGTCTTGTCGCGGCTGCGCAGCTGACGGATCAGGTCCAGCCCGCTGATGCCTGGCAGACCGAGATCGATCACCGCCAGGTCATGATGGTATTCGTCGACGCGATACAGCGCTTCCTCGGCGTTAGCGACCGCGTCCACCACGTGGCCTTGTTCGCCGAGTCGGGTATACAGATGGTGGCGCAGCAGCGCCTCATCCTCCACGACCAGCAATTTCATCGTTGCATGTCCTCTTCGTTATGAAACGACAAGAGACTTAATCATTACCTTAATAATCTTGCGAGCTAGAGCCCTGCAAGGCAAAAACAGGCAAGAAAGCGGAGTGTACTTTTGTACATGAGCATTTCGAGCCTGTTTTTAACGCCGCAGGGCCGACGCGCAGCTGATTATGGTGATTTAGAACTTGTAGTTGGCGCCCAGGTACCACTGACCACTGCTATGCAGATCGAGGGAGCCGACCTTGCCTTCGCCGTGCGGGGCGAATTCGGTGCTGGCGTTGGTGCGCAGGTAACGGTAGCCACCTTCGATGGAGGCGTTCTCGTTGACTTCCTGCAGCAGGCCCGCCTGCAAGCCGGCAGCATACCCGACATTGGTGTCACGCGAGACACCGGAGCTGTTCTGCTCCAGCTTGACCAGGCCCAGGGTGCCGCCACCGAACAGCTTGGTGCCGTTCTCGTTCAGCGGCAGGAAGGCGTCGTAGCTGCCGAGCAGGTTCTGCTGACGCAGCTTGAGGCCATTGTTGCTGCCGGAGATGTATTCGTAGGTGCCGTAGTAACGGCCAGCGTCGTTCTGCTGACCAGCGCGAATGCCCCAGGTGCTTTCGTTGTTGATCACGCTGTCGAAGTTCGGGTTGCCCAAGTTGGCATTGAGCGCGTCGGACTTCTGGATGTTGTTGCTGGTCTGGCCCCAGGTGAAGCCGGCGAAGTTGTTGTCGGCGTGGGCGGTGGCTGCAGCGCCGAATACCAGGGAAGTTGCCAGAGCCAGTTTGGTCAGAGTCGCTTTCATGAGATGCCTCTCGAATGGCAGTGGGTTAATGAAAAACTCGAGAATCATCCTGCCTGCCAGCCACTGAACCCTTCCTGAACCCTCGCTGAACCTCGCCTGAACGAGGAGTCCGGCACGCTTTTCACCAACTGCCACGGCGTAACGGCCCAGGCATTGACCCTGGTCAATACCCCGCTGGCCAGGACGACTAAGGTCGGGCTTAACGACCAGAGACCGTCAGGTTGCCAACGCCAGAAGCGTGGCTCCAATCCATGACGGCACATGCACACGCCTGACCGATGAAGACCTGCCCATGCCCAGCCCATCCGAAGACACCGGGGGCAAACGCCGCGAACGCCGGCTGTTTCTATTCCTGGTGATATTCCTCTTCCCGCTGCTTTCCGTGACCCTCGTCGGCGCCTACGGCTTCGCCGTGTGGTTCCTGCAGATGCTCTTCGGGCCGCCCGGCCCACCCAACTGATTCACCTCGGCTTACAGGAGCCCGTCATGGACGCCCCCCTGCATATCGCCAGCTTCATCGTGCATGCCCGCCCCGAGCAGCTTGATGCGGTGCTCGCCAACCTGCGCCTGCTCGACGATCTGGACGTGTATCAGCACAGCCCGCAAGGCAAGGCCGTGGTGGTGATCGAAGCGGTCGACGAAAAACTCATCCTGCAGCGCATCGACCAGGTCAACGCGCTGCCCGGCGTGCTCAACGCCGCACTGATCTACCACGAATGCCTCACTTCGGAAGGAGCCGCTCGATGAGCATGACCCGCCGCGAATTCACCAAGGCCCAGGCTGCAGCCATCGCCGCAGCCGCCGCCGGCCTGCCTATCGCGTCCAGCGCCAGCAACCTGCTCGCCGACGCGGAAAACACCCGCCTGGACTGGAACAAGGCGCCCTGCCGCTTCTGCGGCACCGGCTGCAGCGTGATGGTCGCCACCCGCGACAATCGCGTGGTGGCCACCCACGGCGACATCAAGGCCGAGGTCAACCGCGGCCTGAACTGCGTCAAGGGCTACTTCCTGTCGAAGATCATGTACGGCGTCGACCGCCTGACCACGCCGCTGCTGCGCATGAAGAACGGCGTCTACGACAAGCAGGGCGAATTCCAGCCGATCAGCTGGGAGCAGGCCTTCGACATCATGGAGGAGAAATTCAAGGCAGCCCTGCGCGAGCACGGCCCCCAGGCCGTGGGCATGTTCGGCTCCGGGCAGTGGACGATCTGGGAAGGCTACGCCGCCAACAAGCTGATGAAGGCCGGCTTTCGCAGTAACAACATCGACCCCAACGCGCGCCACTGCATGGCCTCGGCGGTGATGGGCTTCATGCGCACCTTCGGCATGGACGAGCCGATGGGCTGCTACGACGACATCGAGGCCACCGACAGCTTCGTGCTGTGGGGCTCGAACATGGCCGAGATGCACCCGGTGCTGTGGAGCCGTGTCACCGACCGGCGCCTGAGCCAGCCTGGCGTCAAGGTGGCCGTGCTGTCGACCTTCGAGCACCGCAGCTTCGATCTGGCCGACATTCCCATGGTGTTCAAGCCGCAGACCGACCTCTTGATCCTCAACTACATCGCCAACCACATCATCCAGAGCGGCGCGGTGAACCAGGATTTCGTCAAGCGCCACACTCGCTTCGCCCTCGGCGCCGACGACATCGGCTATGGCCTGCGCCCGGACAACCCGCTGGAGGTGAAAGCCAAGAACGCGAAGAACGCCAACACCTGGAGCGACATGTCGTTCGAGCAGTTCGCCGCCTTCGTCAAACCCTATACCCTGGAGCGCGCCGCCAGGGAGTCGGGCGTGCCGGCCGAACGCCTCAAGGCGCTGGCCGAGCTGTATGCCGACCCGAAGCGCAAGGTGGTGTCGTTCTGGACCATGGGCTTCAACCAGCACACCCGTGGCGTGTGGGCCAACAACCTGATCTACAACATCCATTTGCTGACCGGCAAGATCAGCGAGCCGGGCAACAGCCCCTTCTCGCTGACCGGCCAGCCTTCGGCGTGCGGCACCGCCCGTGAAGTCGGCACCTTCTCCCACCGCCTGCCGGCGGATCTGGTGGTCACCAACCCGAAACACCGCGCCACCGCCGAGAAGATCTGGAAGCTGCCCGCCGGCACCATCCAGGAAAAGCCCGGCTTCCACGCCGTGGAGCAGAGCCGCATGCTCAAGGACGGCGTGCTCAAGGTGTACTGGACCCAGGTCAGCAACAACATGCAGGCCGGCCCCAACATCATGCAGGAAGTGCTGCCGGGCTGGCGCAAGCCGGACAACTTCGTGATCGTCTCCGACGTCTACCCGACCGTCTCGGCCCAGGCCGCCGACCTGATCCTGCCCAGCGCCATGTGGGTCGAGAAGGAAGGCGCCTACGGCAACGCCGAGCGCCGCACGCAGTTCTGGCACCAGCTGGTCGGCGCACCGGGCGAGGCGAAATCCGACCTGTGGCAACTGGTGGAATTCTCCAAGCGCTTCACCACCGATGAAGTCTGGCCGGCCGAACTGCTCGCCAAGGCACCGCAGCTCAAGGGCAAGACGCTCTTTGAGGTGCTCTACAGGAACGGCCAGGTCGACGCCTTCCCGGCGGAACAGCTGGAAAAGGGCTTTCGTAACGACGAAGCCAAGTCCTTCGGTTTCTACCTGCAGAAAGGCCTGTTCGAGGAATACGCCCAGTTCGGCCGCGGCCACGGCCACGACCTGGCACCGTTCGACCGCTACCACAGCGAGCGCGGCCTGCGTTGGCCAGTAGTCGAGGGTTCGGAAACCCGCTGGCGTTATCGCGAAGGCCACGACCCTTATGTGGCCAAGGGCAGCGAGGTGCAGTTCTACGGCTACCCCGACAACCGCGCGATCATCTTCGCCCTCCCCTATGAGCCGCCAGCCGAGGCGCCGGACAACGACTACCCGTTCTGGCTCAGCACCGGCCGCGTGCTCGAGCATTGGCACACCGGCAGCATGACCCAGCGCGTCGACGAGCTGCACCGCGCCGTGCCCGATGCCCTGGTGTACATGCACCCGGACGATGCCAAGGCCATGAATGCCCGGCGCGGCAGCGAGGTGAAGGTGATCAGCCGGCGTGGCGAGATCCGCGCGCGCATCGAGACCCGCGGGCGCAACAAGCCGCCCCGCGGCCTGGTGTTCGTGCCCTTCTTCGACGCCAACAAACTGATCAACAAAGTCACCCTGGACGCCACCGACCCGATCTCCAAGCAGACCGACTACAAAAAGTGCGCGGTGAAGATCCAGTTGATCAGCGCGGCATGAGGAGCTCAGCCATGAAACTGCGTTATCTGCCCCTGCTGCTGCTCGCCGTGTTCGGCGTGGCGGTGGCTGCCGACCTCAGCTATCCGCTGGATGCCCCGGCACCGGACGGGCGCCGCCCAGGCGGCACCCTGACCCAGGAATTCCCGGCGCCGCGCATCGCGCCCGAGGAAAACAAGGACATTCGCCGCGAACGCAACTACCCCGAGCAGCCACCAACCATCCCGCACACCATCGTCGGCTATCAGGTGGACAAGTTCGGCAACCGCTGCATGGCCTGCCACAGCCGCGCCAACAGCGCGCGCAGCCAGGCGCCGATGATCAGCATCACCCACTACATGGACCGTGATGGCCAGGCCCTGGCCGCCATGTCGCCGCGCCGCTACTTCTGCACCCAGTGCCACGTCACCCAGGCCGAGGTGAAACCGCTGGTGGAGAACGGCTTCAAGAACATCGACCAGATTCTGCAGGACGAAAACAAACCTGCCGGGCACCCCTGAGGAGGCACCATGAAAGCGCTGTTTGCCTTACTCGGCAGTTACTGGAAGGTTCTGCGCCGCCCCAGCGTGCACTACAGCCTGGGCTTTCTGACCCTGGGCGGCTTCATCGCCGGGATCATCTTCTGGGGCGGTTTCAACACCGCCCTGGAAGCCACCAACACCGAACAGTTCTGCACCTCGTGCCATGAAATGCGCGACAACGTATTCGTCGAACTGCAGGACACCATCCACTACAACAACCGTTCCGGCGTGCGCGCCACCTGCCCGGACTGCCATGTGCCGCACCAGTGGACGGACAAGATCGCCCGCAAGATGCAGGCCTCCAAAGAGGTATGGGGCAAGATCTTCGGCACTATCGACACCCGCGAGAAATTCCTCGACAAGCGCCGCGAGCTGGCCGAGCACGAATGGGCGCGCCTGAAGGCCAACGACTCGCTGGAATGCCGTAACTGCCACAACTTCGATTTCATGGACTTTACCCGCCAGAGCAAGCGTGCCGCGCAGATGCATTCCACGGCGCTGGCCAACGGCGAAGCCACCTGCATCGACTGCCACAAGGGCATCGCCCACAAGCTGCCGGACATGCACGGCGTGCCCGGCTGGTAAGCGGCGGGCCGGCGCGGCAGAATGCCGGCCATGAGCAAAGCCCCTCTACCCCGCTGCTGCAGCCCCCTCGCCGATCACTGGCCGTTCACGCGGCCACTGGCCGGCGCGCAGTTGATCAGCACCCATTTCGACCCAACCCGACTTGATGAAGGCGACTACCTGGCCGCAGGCGTGCCGCCGGTGCGCGGCGTCGCCAAACGCCAGGCCGAGCACCTGGCCGGGCGTCTGTGCGCACGCGAAGCGCTGTATCGGGTAACCGGCGTGCCCAGCGTACCAGCGGTCGGTGAGGACCGGGCGCCGCAATGGCCGGCGCAGGTCAGTGGGTCGATCACCCATGGCCAGGGTTGGGCAGCGGCTATCGTTGCGCCAAGTTTGCAATGGCGCGGTCTGGGCCTGGATGTCGAACAGATTCTGCCTAGCGATCGCGCCGAACGGCTGGTGGGCGAAATTCTCACCCCTGACGAGCTGACCCGCATCGCCGAGCTGAGCCCCGAGCAACGCGCCTGGCAGATCAGCCTGACCTTCTCGCTCAAGGAAAGCCTGTTCAAGGCGCTCTATCCGCTGGTGCTCACACGCTTCTATTTTCACGACGCCGAGCTGCTCAGCCTTGACCCGGCGCAGCAAACCGCGCGGTTGCGCCTGCTTATCGACCTGAGCGAAGAGTGGCAAGCCGAAACCGAACTGGCCGGCATGTATGCCGAGCTAGACAATCAGGTACTCAGCCTGGTGGCCATCAAGGCCTGAATAAGCACTTGCTCTTGTAGCCTGCGGTTGAGCGCAGCGATACCCAGGGTGAACTCACAGACGGCGCCGATCTCAAGACGGCTCCCGGGTATCGCTTCGCTCAACACCGGGCTACCTGAACGGATCCCTGCATACGCACGGAAACGCCAACAGCGCCGCGGGCAAATCCGATAAACTCGGCACATTGCCGTCCGGAGTGCCCCATGCGCGAAGAATTGAATCAAGGCCTGCTCGACTTTCTCAACGCCTCCCCTACACCGTTTCACGCCACCAGCAGCCTGGCCATGCGCCTCGAAGCTGCCGGTTACCGCCAGCTCGACGAGCGCGCGCCCTGGTACACCGAAGCCGGTGGCCGCTATTACGTGACCCGCAACGATTCCTCGATCATCGCCTTCAAGCTCGGCACCCGCTCGCCGGTCGAAGGCGGCGTGCGCCTGGTCGGCGCCCATACCGACAGCCCCTGCCTGCGCGTCAAGCCCAACCCGGAGCTGGAGCGTCAGGGTTATTTCCAACTCGGCGTCGAGGTTTACGGCGGCGCGCTGCTGGCCCCCTGGTTCGACCGCGACCTTTCGCTGGCCGGCCGCGTCACCTACCGCCGCGACGGCAAGGTGGAAAGCGCGCTGATCGACTTCTACCAGCCGATTGCCGTGATCCCCAGCCTGGCCATCCACCTCAACCGCGAGGCCAATCAGGGCTGGGCGATCAACGCGCAGAACGAATTACCGCCGATCCTCGCCCAACTGGCCGGTGCCGAGGGTGCCGACTTCCGCGCCCTGCTCAGCGAGCAGCTGGCCATGGAGCACGACTTCAACGCCGATGCGGTCCTCGACTACGAGTTGAGTTTCTACGACACCCAGAGCGCCGCCGTGGTGGGCCTGAACCAGGACTTCATCGCCAGTGCGCGCCTCGATAACCTGCTGTCCTGCTACGCCGGCCTGCAGGCGTTGCTGGACTCCAGTGACGAGGAAACCTGCGTGCTGGTCTGCACCGACCACGAAGAAGTCGGCTCCAGCTCGGCGTGCGGCGCCGATGGCCCGATGCTCGAGCAGGTGCTGCGCCGCGTATTGCCCCAAGGCGATGATTTCGTGCGTACCATCCAGCGTTCGCTGCTGGTCTCGGCGGACAACGCCCACGGCGTGCACCCCAACTACGAAGCCAAGCACGACGGCAATCACGGGCCCAAGCTCAACGCCGGCCCGGTAATCAAGATCAACAGCAACCAGCGCTACGCCACCAACAGCGAAACCGCCGGTTTCTTCCGCCACCTGTGCCTGGAAAACGAAGTGCCGGTGCAGAGTTTCGTGACCCGCAGCGACATGGGTTGTGGCTCGACCATCGGCCCGATCACCGCCAGCCAGCTGGGTGTGCGTACCGTCGATATCGGCCTGCCGACCTTCGCCATGCACTCGATTCGCGAGCTGGCCGGCAGCCAGGATCTGGCGCATCTGGTGAAAGTGCTCGGCGCCTTCTACAACAGCCATGACCTGCCATGAGGCGACCATGATCGAACATATCCGCAACAGCCTGACCGAAGCCCAGCGCGCCCTCGACGCCTTTATCGGCAATGCGCAGACGCTGGCCAACATCGAGCGCGCCGGCAACCTGCTGGTGAGCAGCTTCGAGGCCAAGGGCAAGGTGTTTTCCTGCGGCAACGGCGGCTCGATGTGCGATGCCATGCATTTCGCCGAGGAACTGACCGGGCGTTATCGCAAGAACCGCCCGGGCATCGCCGCAGTGTCGATCAGCGACGCCAGCCATATCAGCTGCGTGGCCAACGACTTCGGTTACGACCACATCTTCTCGCGCTACGTGGAATCCCACGGCCGTGAAGGCGATGTGCTGCTGGCCATCAGCACCAGCGGCAAGAGCCCCAACGTGGTCAAGGCCGCCGAAGCGGCCAAGGCCCTGGGCATCAAGGTCATCGCGCTGACCGGCAAGCCCGGCTCGCTGCTGGAAAGCCTGGCTGACGTGTGCATCTGCGCGCCGGGCGGCGATTTCGCCGACCGCACCCAGGAGCTGCACATCAAGGTCATCCACATCCTCATCGAACTGGTCGAGCGTCAGCTCAGCCCGGAAAACTACGCCTGAGCGCGGGCGGCGCCAGCTGGCGCCGCCTGACCTTTACCCGCGTGATGGAGAGTTCGCGCGTGATCCGCTTCCACGCCCTGCTGCGCCCCTTGCTGTTGCTGATGCTGCTGACCTGCTCGAGTGCCCAGGCGGCGGGCATCCCCACGCTGTTCGGCAACACCGGCAACACCGGCAACGCCAGCAATACGCAGCCCCAGGCGGATCAGCCGCTGGATCGCTCCCTCGACGAAGTGATCCAGTCACTGGAAAACGACAAGCAGCGCGCGCAACTGCTCAATGACCTGAAAACCCTGCGCGACACCACCCAGAAGGCCCAGCCCGAAAGCCGCGACGGCGTGCTGGGGCTGATCGGCAACGCGCTGACGGACATCGAAAGCCAGTTCTCGGGCGAACAGAGCCCCCTGGCGCGCTGGCAGCTGGAGCTGTCGCGCAGCCGCAGCGAGCTGGCGGCGCTGCTGCCCGAAGCCAGCGAGCGCTTCGCGCTGATCAGCAATTTCGCCTTGATCATCGGCGTGTGGAGCCTGCTGGCCTTCGGGCTGCGGGCGCTCAGCCACCAGGTGCGCCTGCGCTTCGGCCTGGCCGAGGAGCTGCCGCAGAACCCACGCCCCACAGATCTCTTGCGCTTCGCGCTGCGCAAGCTCGGCCCCTGGTTCGCCGCACTGCTGATCACCGGCTACCTGAGTTACGTGCTGCCCGCTTCCCTGGGCCGCGACCTGGCCATGGTGCTGGCCTATGCGCTGGTAGTGGGCACCTGCTTCTCGGCGATCTGCGTGATCGCCTTCTCGCTGCTCGACGGCCCGCACCGGCGCACCGCCCTGAACATCCTGCGCCGCCGCGCCTTTCGCCCGTTGTGGCTGATCGGCAGCTTCGCCGCCTTTGGCGAGGCGCTCAACGACCCGCGCCTGGTCGCCAGCCTCGGCGGCAACCTGGCGCACACCACGGCGACGCTGACCAACGTGCTGGCGGCGCTGTGCACGGGCTTGTTCATCATCCGTTTCCGCCGCCCCATCGCCCACCTGATGCGCAACCAGCCCCTGGCGCGGCGCCTGCGCCAGCGCGGCATCAGCGAGACCGTGGAGCTGCTCGGCAGCTTCTGGTACCTGCCCGCCCTGGCCCTGGTGGCAATTTCCCTGGCAGCGACCTTCGTGTCGGCCGGCGACACCAGCACGGCGTTTCGCCAGTCGCTGGTGTGCACCGTGCTGCTGGTCACCTGCATGGTCATCAATGGCCTGATCCGCCGCCGGCTGTTCAAAAGCCGCTCGCGCCACCGCCGGCATGCCGCGTACTTCGAGCGCTTTCGCAACTTCTTCCACACCATGCTCAGCCTGGCCGTGTGGCTGGTGTTCTTCGAGCTGGGCCTGCGCGTGTGGGGGCTGTCACTGATCGGTTTTGCCCAAGGCGATGGCCACGAAATCAGCCTCAAGGTGATCGGCCTCAGCGCCACCCTGGCCTGTGGCTGGCTGGTGTGGATCGTCGCCGACACCGCGGTACATCACGCGCTGACGCGCTCGCGCAAGGGCCAGACCAACGCCCGTGCGCAGACCATGATGCCGCTGATCCGCAATGTGCTTTTCGTCAGCATCTTCATCATCGCGGCCATCGTCGCCCTGGCCAACATGGGCGTGAACGTCACCCCGCTGCTGGCCGGTGCCGGGGTCATCGGCCTGGCCATCGGCTTCGGCGCGCAGTCGCTGGTGGCCGACCTGATCACCGGCCTGTTCATCATCATCGAGGATTCCCTGGCCATCGACGACTACGTCGACGTCGGCGGCCACCTGGGCACCGTCGAGGGCCTGACCATCCGCACCGTGCGCCTGCGCGACATCGACGGCATCGTGCACACCATCCCGTTCAGCGAGATCAAGAGCATCAAGAACTACTCGCGCGAGTTCGGCTACGCGATCTTTCGCGTCGCCGTGCCCCACGACATGAACATCGACGACGCCATCAAGCTGCTCCGCGAAGTGGCCACCGAACTGCGCAACGACACGCTGATGCGCCGCAACATCTGGTCGCCCCTGGAGATTCAGGGCGTGGAGAGTTTCGAGTCCGGCAACGCGGTGCTGCGCGCGCGCTTCAAGACCGCGCCGATCCGCCAGTGGGAGGTTTCACGCGCCTTCAACCTGGCGCTCAAGCGCCACCTGGACGAATCCGGCCTGAGCCTCGCCACGCCGCGCCTGACCGTGCAGATGATGGCGCTCGCCCCGAACAAGGCCGACGGGCAGTAACCGGAACCACCGCACATCCGCACGGACTGCCCGGCCCAGGCATGCCCGACGCGCTGCACTTTCCGTTACCATGCGCCCACGTTTACCAACCGATAGGGACATCTCATGGATATCTCCACCCTTATCATCATCGCCGTACTGGTCGTGGTGGTCTTCTACGTGATCAGCGTCTACAACCGCCTCGTCGCCCTGCGCAACCGCTACCAGAACGGCTTCGCGCAGATCGAGGTGCAACTCAAGCGCCGCTACGACCTGATCCCCAACCTGGTGGAAACCGCCAAGGCCTATCTGTCCCACGAGCGTGAAACCCTGGAAGCGGTGATCGCTGCGCGTAACGGTGCAGTCGACGGCCTCAAGCAAGCCTCGCAGAACCCGGGCGATGCGCAGAGCATGAATCTGTTGGCCAATGCCGAAGGCGCACTGAAAAACGCCATGGGCCGCCTCAATGTGACGGTCGAGGCCTATCCGGATCTCAAGGCCTCGCAGAACATGCAGCAACTCAGCGAAGAGCTGTCCAGCACCGAGAACAAGGTGGCCTTCGCCCGCCAGGCCTACAATGACGCGGTCACCGCCTACAACGCCTACCGCCAGAGCTTCCCGCCGGTGGTGCTGGCCGGCGCCTTCGGGCACGGCAGCGACGCGGCGCTGCTGGAATTCGCCGACAGCGCGGCGATTCAGGATGCGCCCAAAGTCGCCTTCTGAGCACGGGATCTAGCGGATGGATTTCTTCGAGCATCAGGATCGCGCCAGGCGTAACACCTCACGTCTGGTGATCCTGCTGATTCTGGCGGTGGTCACTCTGGTGGTCAGCACCACCCTGGTGATCGCCATCGCCTGGCAGGTTTATCAGTACGGCAACTACGGCCTGCAGTCGCTGAGCCACGAGCTGCTGCTCGGCGTAGCGGCGGTGGTGGTCGGCGTGGTGCTACTGGGCTGGGCGTTCAAGGCGTCGCAGCTCAGCGCCGGCGGCAAGGTGGTCGCCGAACGTCTGGGCGGCCGCCTGCTCAACCTCAAGCCCGAAGGCCTGCACGAGCAACGGGTGCTCAACGTGGTCGAGGAAATGGCCCTGGCCGCCGGCGTGCCGGTGCCGCCCGTGTACCTGCTCGAAGAGCCCGCCATCAATGCCTTCGCCGCCGGCCTGCGGCCTGAGAACGCGGTGATCGGCATCACCCGCGGCGCCGTCGAACGGCTCAACCGCGATGAACTGCAGGGCGTGATCGCCCACGAATTCAGCCACATTCTGCATGGCGACATGCGCCTCAATACCCGCCTGGTGGCTGTGCTGCACGGTATCCTGCTGCTTGGCCTGATCGGCGAGCTGCTGATGCGCGGCGTCGGCCACAGCGGCGCCGCCCGCACCTCCAGCCGCTCCGATGACAAGGGCCGCGGCAATGCTGTGGCGCTGGTCATGGTGGTCGGCCTGGCGCTACTGGTGATCGGCTACGCCGGCACCTTTTTCGGCAACCTGATCAAGGCTGCGGTCAGCCGCCAGCGCGAATTTCTCGCCGACGCCTCGGCCGTGCAGTACACCCGCAATCCCAACGGCATCGCCGGGGCGCTCAAGAAGCTCGGCCGCGGCTCACGGCTCGAAGCCAGCCACGCCGCCGAGTACAGCCATATGTATTTCGGCCAGGGCCTGGCGCTGAGCAAGATGATGGCCACCCACCCGCCGCTGGAAGAGCGCATCCGCCGCATCGATCCGAACTGGAAAGGCGTGGTACTCGGCGACGAGGTGTTCGAGGCACCTGCGCAGCCCACGGTGTCGCAACAGGCGGCTACCGCAGGCTTCAGCGCTGCCGCGGCGAGTGCCGCCATCGCCAGCATCGGCGATCCGCAACCCCTGCATTTGGAAGAAGCCCGCGACAGCCTGGCGCAGATCGATGAGCGCCTGCGCGACGCCGCTCACGACCCACACGGCGCACTGACGATTCTCTATGGCCTGCTGCTGGGCCCCGACGACGCCACCCGCCAGCAGCGCATGACCTGGATGCAGGCCAACCTGCCGCCCCTGCTGGCCGACCGCCTGCTGGAGCTGGCCGAGCCGCTGCAACGGTTGCCCGCCGGGCGTCGCCTACCGCTGCTCGAACTGGCCATTCCCGCGCTCAAGCAACTCGAGCCCCAGGACTTCGTCAGCCTAAAGCGCGACATCGGCACCCTGCTGATCAGCACCGGGCAACTTGGCTTCATGGAATGGGCGCTGCTGCGCATCGTCGAGCGCAACCTGGGCATGCAACGCCCCGTGCAGGGCCGCCTGCCGCTGGCCGCGCTGGGCAATGAAAGCTGCGTGCTGCTGGCGGCCCTGGCACGGGCCGGCAATGTCAGCGAGCAGGCCGCCGGCGAGGCCTTCCAGGCCGCCTGGAGCACCCTGCCATTCACCGACCGGCCCTTTGCCGAACAGCGCCACGCCGGGATCAACGAACTGAACGATGCACTCAACCGCCTCAACCAGATGCGCCCGTTGCAGAAGCCTCAGCTGCTAAAGGCCATGGCCCGCTGCATCGAGCACGACGGGCGCATCAGTGCAGGTGAAGCGGAATTGATGCGCGCCGTGGCCGATACCTTGGATTGCCCGATGCCGCCGCTGCTGAGTGATCGTCAGGCTTGAGGGTTAAAGGGCAACCTATTGTGGGAGCGCGCCATGCGCGCGAAATCGCGGGCATGGACCAGGGGTCCCCGCCCGCTCCCACAGGAAGTTCGCTTCAGCCCACAGACACCACAAATCAAACCCGCCTAGAGCCCTGAACGCCCCACCGCCCCAAATACCTGAGTCCAGTAGATGGTCGCCTGGCTCTGCGGGTTGCTGGCGTAGGCTGCACCCATTTCCCGGAAGTCCGGGTTCATCAGGTTGTAGCAGTGCGACGGGCTGGCCAGCCAGCCCTCGACCACCTGCTGGGCGCGCCCCTGACCGGCGGCAATGTTCTCGCCGATCACCGTCCAGTCGTAGCCTGCGGCAGTGGCGCGGGCACCGACCAGGCTGCGGTCGCTGCCCTGGTGGCTGAACAGGCTGTTCATCGCCATGTCGCGACTGTGGGCCAGGGCGGCCTGGCCCAGGGCATCGTTCCAGGTCAGCGGCTCGGCGGCATCGAAGGGCTGGTCGCCACATTGGCGCGCTGAACTACGGGCCTTGTTGACCGCGGCCAGAATCGCCTTGCCTTCCTCCTGCCAGTCGCCCAGACGTGCCGGCAGCAGCGCGCGGGCCAGTACCACCTGCCAGCTGTTGCCCTCGTGGCGCACGCCGATATCGGCGAACTGCGCGTCCTGCAACTGCTTGCAGTACGACTGCTGCAGCATGGCCATGGCCGCTTGCGGCGTGTCCGGGCCGGTGACGCGGATCAGTTGCACGGCTTCGGCCTGGTAGCCGGCCTGCTGCAGCGCCTGCTGCAATTGCTCGGATGAATTGACCTGCTGCCCGGCCAGCCGCCGATCAGGCGCCAACGGGCCGGCGGCCGGACTGGCTTGCCCGCCGCAGCCCTGCCCCGCCTCGCGGTAACTGTTGATCAATTTGGCCAGTTGGTCGGCTTCATCGCCCCTCGCAGTCCCTGCGGCACTCGCGCAAAGCAGCAACGCTGCCGTAACGATTTGCCGAACCCGCTTGGGTGAATCACTCATCCGTGCATCCTCTCGATCCGCTCTGCCAATCTGATGATGGACAACCGCTTGAGCCAAATGCTTCAGGCAATCGCTCCATCGGGTAAAACCGCGTTAGACTCGGGCGCCATGATTGTGACCGAAACCGCGTATTCGCTCGACCCTTCTGCGCTGCTCGACAGCCTCAACGGCACCGAAAACCTGCTGATCATCCAGGATCTGGATGGCGTATGCATGGATCTGGTGCGCGATCCCCTCACCCGCACGCTTGACCCCGCCTATCTGCAGGCCGCCCGCGACCTGGATGGCCATTTCCAGGTGCTGACCAATGGCGAGCATATCGGCAGCCGCGGTGTGAACCACCTGGTCGAACAGGCCCTCGGCTCGACGCAGCGCTGCCGGGAACAGGGCTTGTACCTGCCCGGGCTCGCAGCCGGGGGCGTGCAGCTGCAGGATCGCCACGGGCGCATCGCTCATCCGGGCGTCAGCGCCGATGAGCTGGCGTTTCTGGCCGCCGCGCCCGCGTGGTTGAGCCAGTCACTGAAGACGCTGCTGCAACAGGCGCCCTACCATCTGGCGGATGGTGACATCGAGCGGCTGCTGGCCAGCAGCGTGCTCGACAATCCGGTGTCGCCGACGCTCAACCTCAACGCCTTCCACCATCACTGGCAGGGCCAGCCAGATCTGTATGCGCGCCTGCAAACCGATGGTGCCGCGCTACTGCAGCAGCTGCTCGACAAGGCCGCCGCCCAGGGTTTGGCGCAGTCGTTCTTCGTGCATTACGCGCCCAACCTTGGCCGTGGTGCCGGCGGCCGCGAGCGCCTGCGCCCGGCGCAAGGCGCGGCAGCCGGCACCACCGATCTGCAACTGATGCTGCGCGGCGCCGTCAAGGAAGCCGGCGTGCTGGTCATCCTCAACCGCTATTACGGCCAGCGCACCGGCATCTATCCGCTGGGCGATGAGTTCAACGTGCGCCAGGCGCCGACCAGTCTCCAGGGGCTGCTGCAGCTGGCGGTCGAACGCTTCGAGCCGCAACACATGCCGCGTCTGGTCGGCGTCGGCGACACCCTGACCAGCACCGCCGTCACGGCTGACGATGGCAGCATCCAGTGGCTGCGCGGCGGCAGCGACCGTGGCTTTCTCACTCTGGTGCAGCAGCTCGGCGAGGCATTCGGGCAGAACAACCGCGTGCTGTACATCGACAGCAGTCGGGGCGAAGTGCAGCGCCCCGGCGTGGATGCCGACTCTCTGCGAGCCCACCCGAACGAGCCCTGGCCGGCGCTGGCAGGCATCACCGATGCCGAGGATCCGCTGCGCCTGAACGCCCTCTTCGCGGGCGGGCCGCGCCAGTACGTCGAATTCTTCTGCGCGCTGGCCAGTGCGCGCCAGCCCGGCTGATTAGCGGCTCCTGGCGAACCTTTCCACCGGCCCCACGTCCGAACCTCTGCGCTTTCGCATTCCTTGCCCGCGGAGAACTCCACGTGACGAATTCCTTCAACCGGGGTTATCGCTACCTGCTCAAGACCTTCGGCTACGTCGGCTGGTCGCTGTTCTGGCTGCTGATCTGGGACATCATCGTCACGGTCGACTACATGCTGTTTCTCGACCGCAAGATCAGCCTGCCGACCATGCCGCTGACCCTGCTCGGCTCGGCGTTGGTGGTGCTGATCAGCTTTCGCAACACCAGCGCCTATAACCGCTGGTGGGAAGCGCGCACCATCTGGGGCGCGCTGATCAACAGCTCGCGCAGCTTCGCCCGCCAGGTACTGACCCTGATCGACGACAAGGACGACGGCAACCCGGTCAAGGCCGCGCTGCTGCGCCGCCACGTCGCCTATGTGCGCTGCCTGTCCGCCAGCCTGCGCAACCAGCCATGCGATGACGAAGTGCGCGCCTTCGTGTCCGCCGAGGAGTTCGAGCGGCGCGGCACCACCAACAATTTCCCCAACGATATCCTCAATGGCTCGGCCTCCATCATCGCCAGCGAGTACAAGGCCGGCCGCCTGGACAGCATCCGCCTGGCGCGCCTGGAAACCACCCTGGTCGATGTGTCCAACTGCCAGGGCGGCCTGGAGCGCATCGCCAATACGCCGCTGCCCTACCCCTACGTGTACTTCCCGCGGCTGTTCATCACCCTGTTCTGCTTGATCGTGCCCATCGGCCTGGTTGAGACCCTGGAGTGGTACACGCCACTGGCCTCGACCGTGGTCGGCTTCATGCTGCTGGCCATCGAGCGAGTCGGTAGCGACCTGCAGAGCCCGTTCCAGGTCAGCGAGCACCAGATCCAGATGGACGCGCTGTGCGAGACCATCGAGAAGAACCTCGAATCGATGCAGCGTGATGCCCAGCGCGAGCGCGACGGGCGCCTCTTCGAAGTCTGACCGGAAGGTCATTTTTCGGCGTACCAGACGCTTTGCCGAGGCTTGGATGATTTTTTGTAGTTGGAAAAATAAATCACTACAAAACTGTTGACGGCCCCTTTGCGCTTTTGCATGATGAGCTCGCCTCCCCTGACGGGAGCCCTGACAAGGGCACTTGGGCGAGCTCGGTAATACCAGCCGAGCGTTCCACGATATGTACTGCCCACAAGGCAGATTGATGAAGTCGAGCGTCCTGCAAGGACGAGAGCGTTAGCGAGACGTTGTCATGATGCCTGTGGCCGATCAGTCGATCTCCCGCATCCGATCCCGTCTTCGCCGGTCTCTCCCCGCATCCTCGACCTCGGTTAGCCGCCACGGCGTAGCGATATTCACACCTCACTACACGTCGGTCGGCAGCACTCAAACGCCACGGGCATTGACGACCGCACTTGCGCGGTCGCCCTAGACAGATCAGAGAATGAAGGGGTAAACGCCATGAACCTGAATCAGCAACCGACCATCGACGAACTCGCTCAGCTGTTCTCCCAGCACAAGGACAGCCTGCACAACCACATCCTGTGGGTCTGCGAAACCGGCGAAGTCCGTATCGACCGTGTACCGGCGGACCAGCCGGAGGACGAATTCGTCAGCCAGCGCCCCAACATGCGCACCCGCCTGCGCACCTACCGCCGCGGCCAGGGCTACGTCGGCCGCCGCGCCGCGGCGGATCGAGACTTCATCGGCAACGTGCTGCGCACCCTGCAGCACGACTGGGCCCGCCCGCGCGCCCAGAAGCAGGAACTGCTCGACACCTACTGCTGAGTACCTTACCCGGTGGGCCTACACGGCCCACCTTCCAAGGTGCGTGTCACGCCACATTCTGGAAATACCCGGTAAAATCTCTCGCGCTCCTGGAGGAGCCGTTCGCCTGGCGGACGCCTGACCATTGCACTGTCCTGGCAGTGCCTGCGAGACACCAGAATGGACAACATCTACCAGACACCGAGCGCCGACCTCCTGCCTCAGGAGCGCGCCAGCGACACCTTTTTCGTCACCTCCACCCGCAAGCTGTACCTGTTGTATTTCTTCACCCTCGGCTTCTACTCGATCTACTGGGTGTACAAACACTGGGACCGCCAGCGCGCCAGCATGCTGCCGAAGAAGATCAACCCGGCCGCGCGTTCGATCTTTCATATCTTCTTCATCCACTCGCTGTGCCGGCTGATTCAGGGCCAACTGCAGGCCAAGGGCCTTGGCGAGTGGAAATACAGCGCCATCGCCTGGACCTACATCGTCATGGTGTTCGCCGGCAACGGCCTTTCCCGTGTCGAGAGCTTTGGCCATCCGATACTGGACATCGTACTGATGGTCGCCGCCACCCTGGTCACCGCCTGGCCGCTGGCAACCATCCAGCAACAGGCCAACCTGGCCAGCGGTGACAGTGCCGGCGAGCAGAACAGCCGCTTCAGCCTGGCCAACTGGCTGTGCATGCTGCCCGGCATCCTGCTCTGGCTGCTCATCGTCATCGCGATGTTCCTACCCGAGTGACATGAAAAAGCCCCGGTCGATGCCGGGGCTTTTTCATGTCGAGGACCGCGTTACTTGTGCTTGTCGTCAGGCGCGTTGTTCAGATCCATCACGCTTGAAGCGGGCGGCGGCACCTCGTTGCGCGCCGGCTCGGCCGGGGCCTGTTGCTGCTCCTGAGGCTCGACCGGCGCTGACTGCGCCTCGGATTTCTTGCCGGTGATGCGTCGCCATATCCAGCCAATCAGCAACACGGGCAGGATCCACAGCTTCTTCAGCAGCACCAGAGCCGCGGCGAACAGGCCGACCTTGGCTGCGGCCTTGCCGGCGATCAGCGCGCCGAGGCCATAGGCAGCGACCTTGTCGAGGTCCGGATTGAAGTCGGCGTAACGGTTGCCATCATTGAAATCGGTCATCGCCAGCACCGCCGGCACGTTCTGTTCGATCTGCGGCAGCTGGTGCATACCGGCGATGAAGTTCAGCACAAGTACGCCCTTACGGCCCAGCACGCGGATGTTGTAGTTGAGGGTGTGCTCGTCGCTGTCGCCGAACTGCACTTCCTTGGCCCAGTGCAATTTCTTGCCCTCGGCATCGTAGTGCGGCGCGGAGGCCCAGCCAACGATGGAGACGGGCTCGTAACCGTTCTCCGCGCGCCACTTGTTGTCTTCCTCGGCGCTTTGCTGCAGGTCCTTGAGCATGTCGTTGTAGTCGATGTCGGCAGCATCCTCGTCGGATACATAGCCGCTCTCCTCGTATTCGACGGTTACCGCCCAGGATTCCTCGGCCAGCGGCGAGACGCCCTTGGGCAGAATCATGCCCAGCGGCGGCTTCTCGTCCGGCGGGTTACCCCAGGCCTGGACCAGCACGCGCTCGGCATCGTCACCATCGAGGAAAACCATGTTGTCCGGCAGGTTGAGGGTCGCCAGGTTGCCGCCCAGCACCACCTTGCCGCTGCGGAAATTGAGGCTGTCGAGAAATTGCTCCTCGCTCATGTACTCGCCCTCGGCAGCGCCTTCCTGAGCGGCACTTTCCTGGGCATCCGGGGCTTGCGGCGCCTGGTCGGCCCAGCTCAGCGGAACAGCGGTGGCCAGCAGGCCGGCCAACAACAACTCCTTGTAGTACATCTGCAACTCCATGGGATCGGCTGAATTCGAGCGGAAAGCCTAACATCCATCACGGAATCATTTGGTAACGCTTCGTCATTTTTGGATACATCTCACACTCTACGCCTCAGCTTTTCACCGTCAGCTTGACCAGGCGCATCACTACTGGCCGAACGGCCATCACGCAGACGAACGCCACCGGCATGGCCAGCCGATAGGCTTCCAGCACTGCGCTCAGGTAACCATCACTCAAGCCGCGGTTGGTCGCGGTGATCACCAGGCACATGAGAAACGCCATGATCCCGGACATGAAGAAGGCAAAGGCAATCGGCGAAAGTTTGGCCGGCAGTTTCCAACTGGTGCGGGTGGGACTGAGGGTGGAATCGGGCATTGGGAAAATCCTTGTAAGTGGCGGTACAGAGCGAGTGTTCGCAAGGGCGGCCATTATCGACATGCCGAATTGCCCCGAGTAGCCGGCGGCAGGTAAGGTCAGTCCCAAGCAAATCTTATCAATCCAGTTACCAATAGAAAGATCGTCTATGGATACCCTGCGTGGCATCGAGAGTTTCGTGAAGGCGGTGGAGAGCGGCAGCATTGCCGCGGGCGCGCGCCTTTTGGGTATCAGCGCGGCGGCGGCCAGCCAGAACATCGCCCGACTGGAAGCATCTCTGGGCATTCGCCTGCTGACCCGCACCACCCGCAGCCTGGCCCTGACCGAAAGTGGCGAGCTGTATTTCAGCCAGGTACGCAACGTGCTGCGTGACCTGGAACTGGCGCGTAGCAACGCCACCCTGCAGCACTACCAGCCCCAGGGCCGCCTGCGCATCGCCTCCAGCGCCGCCTTCGGCCGTTATGTGCTGGCGCCTATGCTGCCGGCCTTCGCCGCCCGCTACCCGCGCATCGCCTGTGAGCTCAGCACCACCGATCGCAGCGTCAATCACATCCAGGAATCGGTGGATATCAGCATCCGCATTCCCCAGCAGCTCGAAGACGGCCTGGTGGCCCGACATATCGCCAGCGTGCCGTCGATCTACTGCGCCTCACCGGCTTATCTGCACAAAGCCGGTACGCCTCGCACGCCCGAGCAACTCAGCCAACACGACTGCCTGGCCTTCAAGGTCGCGGTGGATGGAAGGCTGATGCCCTGGCGCTTCGTGCGCGACGGCGTGCGTTTCGACGCACCGCTTCGCGTGGCGTTGGTCAGTGACGATATCGACGTGCTGGCTCGGGTGGCGGTCAATGGCGGCGGCATCACCCGCCTGGCGGCTTTCGTCGCCGAGCCGCTGCTGGCGAGCGGGCAGTTGCTGCCGTTGTTCGGGGCGCCCGGAGATGCCGGCAGTCAGGCGCTGATCGAGCCGCTGGACTATTACCTATGCGTGCGCGAGCGCTCTGATCTGACGCCCAAGGTGCGCGCCTTCATCGAGCATGTGCTGCACAGCCTGCGCGACGACTGGCGCCCCTGAACGACGACGCGCTCGATTGACTCACGGGGCGAATCCGGTAGGCTCGGCAGCTCATTTGAACGGAGTGTTTTCCCATGGCCAAAGCCACTGCCCGCCACATCCTGGTTGCCACCGAAGCGAAGTGCAACGAACTGAAAGCTGCCATCGAAGGCGGTGCCGATTTCGCCCAGGTCGCCAAAGACAACTCCAGCTGCCCATCCAGCCGTGACGGCGGCAACCTGGGCTCCTTCGGCCCGGGTCAGATGGTCAAGGAATTCGACACCGTGGTATTCAGCGCCCCGGTGAACGTGGTGCAGGGTCCGGTGAAGACCCAGTTCGGCTACCACCTGCTCGAAGTGACCAGCCGCCAGGACTGATTCACGCCACGCCTGGTGCCGCAATGGCACCAGGCGTTTCCCCTGGCCTCTGATCGCCTGCCCGTCGAAAGCCCTGAACCCCCACCGCTGCGTGCCACTCTATCGCTGCGTCAATCCGCGTGGGCGAGGCCTTCACATGAACCGGTTCTTCCAGGCCCTTGGCCTGCGCATTGGCGACTCGGCCATGCAAACTCGCTCGCCCAGCCAGAAAGCCCTTGGCAAATGCACCTGCGGCCAGCCTATCTTCTTTCGCAACAGCCAGTGCCTGGCCTGTCAGTCACCCTTGGGCTACGAGCCCGAGCGAGGCCAGATGGTCACTCTGCACGCGGGCGAAGGTCCGCACAGCTGGCGAATCGACGGCGACGTCCGACGCTACCGGCGCTGCGCCAACCTGCACAGCGCCGCCGGCTGCAACTGGCTGCTGCCGCACACCAGTGCGGGCGAACTGTGCATCGCCTGCCAGCTCAACCGCACCATTCCCGACCTGTCGATACCCGGCAACGAACAGCGCTGGGCACGCCTGGAGATCGCCAAGCGGCGGCTGGTGGCGCAGTTGCTGAACCTGGGTTTGCCGCTGATCAGCAAACGCGAAGATGCCGAACGGGGCCTGGCCTTCGACTTTCTCGGCCCGGACCTGAGCGGCCAACCGCCGGTGACCGGTCATGCTCGCGGCCTGATTACCCTGAACATCGCCGAAGCCGATGACGACGTTCGCGAGCAGACGCGCATCCAGTTGCACGAGCCGTATCGCACTCTGCTCGGCCACTTCCGTCATGAAGTCGGCCATTACTATTGGGATCGGCTGATTGCCGGTACGCCCCGGCTGAACGGTTATCGCCGGCTGTTCGGTGACGAGCGCGCCGACTATGGCGCCGCCCTGCAGCGCCACTACGAGCAAGGGCCGCCAGCCGACTGGCAGGCCTCCTTCGTCAGCGCCTACGCCACAATGCACCCCTGGGAAGACTGGGCGGAAACCTGGGCCCATTACCTGCACATGATGGATACCCTGGACACCGCCCTGAGCTTCGGCATGCGCGCCGGCGACGTGGAGCTGGAGTTCCGGCCGTTCACCCGCGCCGCGCTGTCCGATCCGCATGATCCGCAGGCCGACGAGTTTTTACGCTTCATCAATGCCTGGATCGAACTGGCCGCTATGCTCAACGAGCTGGCACGCAGCATGGGCCACAAGGATCTCTATCCGTTCGTGCTCTGCCCGGCGGTGGTCGGCAAGCTGCAGTTCATTCATCAGGTCGTCGAGGCGGCCTCTCCCATCAACTGAGGCCGGCAGGCGCGCCGGCCGCATTCAAGGAGCACCTGCATGGCTAATCTCGACCGAAACGGCAGTTGCCTGTGTGGCGCCGTCACCCTGACCTTGCGCATCACCAGCCCCAGCGTCAGCGCCTGCCACTGCGCGACTTGCCGCAAATGGGGCGGCGGCCCGCTGCTGGTGGCCGAAGGTGAACTGGCGCAGCTCAGTGGCGAGCAGCAGGTGCGCATCCACGACTCGTCGGAATGGGCCGAGCGCGGCTTCTGCGACCAGTGCGGCAGCCACTTGTTCTATCGCCTGAAAAGCAACGGCCACCATGCGGTGCCGGTGGGCCTGCTCGATGATCATGACGACTGGCAGTTCGACAGCCAGATCTTCATCGAATCCAGACCGGCCTATTACTGCTTCGCCAACCAGACACGCGAGCTGACCGGCGAACAGGTGTTCGCCGAGTTCAACCCGGACTGACTCAGGGCGCGTCCAGGGACGGCCCGACCAATACCGCCAGCTGTTCGTACACGCCGGGCGCCGCCACCAGATAGGGATTGCCGGCGAGCAAACCGTCACCACGCAGGAAGTCGTTGCTGCGCCCGCCGGCCTCGCGCACCAACACCAGGCCGGCCAGGCAGTCCCAGCTTTTCAGGTGAGTTTCGTAATAGCCGATCAGCCGCCCGGCGGCGACGTAGGCGGTCATCAGCGCACCGGAACCGTTGCGCACGAACATCCCACCGGCATCGAGCAGGCCATGCAGAAATGGCAGAAAGTGTTCCTTGCCGGGGCGATGGGTGGTGCCGACGCCGACCAAACCCTCACGCACATGCGCGGCGCCATGGGCCTGCAACGGCGTGTCGTTGACGAAGGCGCCGCGCCCGACGAAACCATGGAACAGTTCGCCGTGATTGGGATCGGCAATAGCGCCGAGCATCGGCTCGCCGTCCACCATAAGGCCGATGGACACGCACCAGTTGTGCAGGCCATTGAGAAAACACGCGGTACAGTCGATGGGGTCGATCACCCAGATGTAGCGCGCCTGCAGGCCCGCGCTGCCGCCCTCTTCGCCCACCACGCCGTCATCCGGAAAGTGCGTGGCCAGCTCGCTGCGAATGAACGCCTCGACCTGTTGATCGGCGATGCTCACCACATCCTGCAGATCGCCGCCCTTGTGCTCCACGGCGAGGTCGCGGCGCCGCACATAAAAGGCCATGGCCCGTTCGGCCGCCTCCAGCGCCACCCGTTTGGCAAAGTCGTAGCGGGCAGCTAGCGGGTCGGTGTCTGGGCTGGCCAGCGGGGAATCGGACATGGATAAAGCTCCTGAATCGGTGAAAGGTAATCGACCGGCTTGCGGGCCTGCGACCACAGCCTCTACGCTGCGCACTCGCTGAAAGAGCCCTGTGCAATGACCCTTGCCGACCTGCTGTTGTTCGCCATTCCTGCCGTCTTTCTCACCGGCCTTTCCAAGGGCGGCTTCGGCGGCGCACTGGGCGGCATCGCCGTGCCGCTGCTGGCCCTGGCCACCTCGCCGATGCAGGCGGTGGCGGTCATGCTGCCGATCCTCTGCCTGGCCGACGTGGTCGGGCTCAAGGCCTACTGGGGCAAGTGGGACGTGGCCAACCTCAAGGTCATGCTGCCCGGCGCCGTGATCGGCATCGTCATCGGTTCGCTGACCTTCGGGCTGCTCAACGAGAATCTGATTGGCCTGCTGATCGGCCTGATCGCCATTTCCTTCGTGCTGCTGGGGCTGCTTCAGGGCAACCCGGCACCGCGCCCGCTGCAGCCCAGGCGCGGCCTGGCGTTATCTTCTGTGGCAGGCTTCACCAGCTTCGTTGCCCACGCCGGCGGGCCGCCAGTGATGATGCACCTGCTGCCCCAGCAGCTGGAAAAGCTGCGCTACGTGGCCACCATCAATATGTTCTTCCTGCTCACCAACGCCATGAAGCTGATTCCCTACACCTGGCTCGGCCAGTTCAGCCGCGAGAACCTGCTGCTCAGCCTGATGCTCGCGCCCATCGTGCCGCTCGGAGTATGGAGCGGCCTGTGGCTGCAATCGCGGATCAACCACACCTGGTTCTACCGCATCGCCCGCCTCGGCATGCTGCTGGCCGGGCTGCAGTTGATCTGGAAGAACATCTAGGAACCTGTTCACGATTTTTTATGTGCCTGAGGCGGCAAGTACAAGGCAATAGCAGCCGTTCGCCGATCCACTGTGGGAGTGCGCCGTGCGCGCGAAAAATCGCGGGCATGAACTAGGCGTCCCCGCCCGCTCCCACAGATACTGCGCCGATGACCGTTACCGCAATCTAGGGCCGTAGGGTGGATGACGCTCTTTTCATCCACCATCGCGGTCAAAGGGCGGTGGACGGATCGGGCCGCGTAGGTGAAGCGTCAGCTACGCGCCCCGCTCCACCCTATAAATGTCCGCACCCGCCATCTAGCTGCCCAAAGCAACGAACCTGGACTGAAAGGGCATGAACAGCACCTACAGCGCGAACAGCGTTCGGTACTCGTCATGGGCATGCTGATCGGTCATGCCGCTGATGAAATCCTGCACCAGCCGGCAACGGTGGTAGAACTCCCAGGCGGCGCGATCCACCTCGTCACACTCGCGCACGGCCTGGCGATAGGCCTTGATCAGTTGGCTCGGCAGGCGGCGCACCAGCATCTGCAGGTACGCCTCACGGCGGCAGCTGCCTTCGGTCAGCTCAACGAAGGTCTGGGCATCCACCCGTAGCAGCGCGCCATAGCTGTCCAGCAGCCCCTGAATGATGCGGTGGCCCTGCAACTGCAGGGTTTCCACCTCACGGTGGCAGAACACCCGGGCCATGGCCACATCCTTGAAAGTCTGCACGATGGCGTGTGGCAGGCTGTCGTCCTCGATCAAGGCGCGGTCCAGGATGCCGGCGTGCACGGCCTCGATATTGTCGATGAACTGCCGCGCCGCGTGCTGCACCAGCGGGTGGATCATGCTGACGCGCAACTTGACGAAGAACTCGCCGGCCTTGTTGATCTCTTCCCGGTGATATCCCTCAAGCGCCTGCTCGACCAGGCTGCGGAACGACTGCTGCCTGGTGCCGGGAATCGGCGTGTCGGGCGATTTGAGTTTCTCGAAGGTCGACACCAACAGCGGCGCCAGCTCGGTCACGGTGAGGATGCCCTTCTCTACCGAATCCTCGATATCGGCCAGGCAGTAGGAGATGTCGTCGGCGGCCTCCATGATGTACGCCACCGGATGACGGGTGCCCGGCGCCTGCCCCAGCACCGCTTGCAGCTCGGCGACGAAGCCTTCCTCGGAGAGATAGAAGCCCGGTTTCTTGTTCAGGTAGGCGCCGGCCATGCCCTTGCCGGGCTTGGGCTGGTAGGCCGGGCGCAGGTACTTGAGCAGGCCGGCGGTCTGGGTGTAGGTCAGGCGTAGGCGCTGCAGGTTCACCGCCAGGCGCACGGCCTGGGCGTTGCCTTCGAAGTTGCGCAGGTCGGCGCGCATGCGGGCCTGCAATTCGGAGTTGGCCTGGTGCTGCGGCACGGCTACGGCGAACAGCCCATCCAGGGCCCGCTCGAACCACCCGCCGATGGCGAACTCACCGAAATGCCCGAATGGCGGGTTGCCGATGTCGTGCATCAGGCAGGTCATTTCCACCAGGCTTTCCAGGGCGCCCTGCAAGCCGTCCAGGCCGTAGTCCGCGGCCCGCTCACCAAGCTGGGCGTAGAGCGTGCGAACGATGAAACGCCCGGTCTGCTGGACTTCCATGGAATGGGTCAGGCGGCTGCGCACCGCCGCATTGCGCTCGAGGGGAAACACCTGGGTGCGTTGCTGCAGACGGCGAATGGCCGCCGAATTGATGATCCGCCCACGATCACTTTCGAAGGCGTAGAGCAGATCCACATCGCCGCCGGCCTGATCACCGGGGCGCAATGCGCAGATTCGTTCTTTGAAGTTCACCGCTGCAGACATCGTCAGGCTCTCGAACAGGCACACAAGCCGCGAGCCTAACGCGCAGTGCCCGGTTTACCAAGCACCGGGCAACGAAGAAGATAAGCGCTTCGCTGCGCCAGACAGGAGACAAGCATGAGCCGCGCCGACTTCCACCAGCAACGTGCCGACCAGGCCATCGCCGAAGCCCAGCGCCTACTGGAGCAGCGCGCCAGCCGCGGCGCCGGCTGGCTGACCTGGGTGGCCAGCGAGCTCTATCAACTCTCGCCGCCGGAATACGCGGCGATGGTCCGGCGCGAACTGCAGCGTCTGAGCGCAGGGCGATCCTAGCTCAGGCGCCCTGCGCTCGCAGCCACTGCACGAGCCTGGCCTCCAGGCTTTCGGCTGCAATCGGCTGCGGTGCCAACAGGCAATACCGGGAGCCGTCCTCCACGAATCCCAGTGGCGCGGCGAGAAGCCCCGCCTCGATATCGTCCCGCACCAGGTGCCATGGCCCGATAGCGACACCAAGCCCGGCAACCGCGGCCTGCAAGCTGAAGTAGAAGTGTTCGAAGCGGCGCGACGGTCCCGCTGGCAGCGGACACCCACTGGCCCGAGCCCAATCCTGGAAGGCGCTCGGTCGCGTGCGGGTTTGCAATAGCGGCGCCGCCTGCGAAAGCGCCAGCGCATCGGCTGAGCCGGCGAACCATTCGCTGACCTTGTCAGGTCGGCAGACCAGGCCGATCCGCTCGGTGAACAACACTTCGACGTGATAACTGGCGGGCCAGGCGAAGTCGTCACGACGGATAGCCAGATCAACGCCCGCCTCGAAGCTGAACGCGCCACCGCCCGCTACCAAATGCGGCTCCAGGCCATTGTGCGACACCTGAAAATCTCCCCAGCGCGGGATCAACCAACGCATCAGCAGGGTCGGCTCGCATGACAGCACCGGTGGCAAGGGCTGCTGCACGCTGTCACGCAGCGCCTGAACGGCCTCGTGCATGAGATCCAGCCCCTGACCGACCGCGCGCGCCAGAGTGCGCCCTGCACCATTGAGAAAAACCCGCTGCCGCCGCCGCTCGAACAGTGGCATGCCCAGGTCGTCTTCCAGCAACCGCACGGCGCGGCTGACGGCGCCGTGGGTCAGATGCAGCTCCTGCGCGGCCTGACTGAAACTCTCCAGACGCGCAGCCGCTTCGAAACAACGCAGCGCCATGAGCGACGGTAGCCGCGTCCGTCTAGGTTGTGAACCTGGCTCACCACCCATGTCAAAAGTCATCGCTATCCACCCACGCTGCTCGAATTGAATAATCGACCTGTCTCAGAAACCTCGACAGGATAAGCGATGAGTGAATGGATAGCTGTAATCAGTATTACGCTGCTGGCGGTGATCAGCCCTGGAGCGGACTTCGCGCTGGTCACCCGCAACAGCCTGATACTTTCCAAGCGCGCCGGGCTGTTCACGGCGATGGGGATCGGGCTGGGCGTGCTGGTCCACCTGAGTTACACGCTGCTGGGCGTCGGCTTGCTACTTCAGCAATCAACCTGGTTGTTCAATTTACTCAAGCTGGCCGGCGCGGCCTACCTGATCTACCTCGGCATCGGCATGTTGCGCAGCAAGGCCGTCGACACACCGGCCGCCGCCTCGCCCACGCCTGCATCGAGCCTGGTGGCCCTGCGGGGCGGCCTGCTGACCAATGCGCTGAACCCGAAAACGTCGGTGTTCATCATCAGCCTGTTTATGCAGGCCATTCAGCCTGGCACTCCGACGACCACGCAGATCGCCTATGGCGCCTTCATCGCCCTGGTCCATGTGGGCTGGTTCAGCCTGGTCGCCCTGTGTTTCTCGGCGGGCTCGGTCAGAAGACGCCTGTTGTCGGCCAGACAGTGGATCGATCGGCTATTCGGCGGCCTGTTGATCGGCCTGGGCGCGCTGCTGGCAGCGTCGCACTGACCCAATCAACAATCGCGGCCCCGCGTGGTGTATCCAGCGTATCTGCGAGCGCAATGGGACTCAGGCCAACTTGTTCTCGTGCAGGCGCACGTTCAGCTCGTCCACCACCGGCGCCCACTCGGCGTCTTCCAGCAGTTCGTCCTTGAGAAACGCGGCCTGGGCCTGGTTCCAGAACGGCGCCTCGGAGACTTTCACGTCATCGGGCAGCGGATAGTGCTTGGCGATGAAGGCATCGATGCTGGCGGGGTCGGACGGCAGGCCCAGTTGCTCGAACAGGGTACCGAGGTCTTTGTTAGGCAGTTCCATGGGGCTCTCCTTAAACATGCTAGGTGCTGTGTAGAGCCGCGCCCGCAAATGACAGTTCAACCTCTCGGCTGCGCTGCAAATGCGCTATCGGCTGCGGTTATCGGCTATGGTTGAGCCATCGACCACGCCCCAAGGACGCCTCGTGACCACTTTGCAACGTTGCAGCACCGCCCTCTTCCCAACCGCCATCGCCCTCTTGCTCGGCGCCTGCGCCAGCTCAACGACGCCCGCCGACAACGCGGAACGCATCGGCCGCGCTCAAGATCTGTACGAATTGCCGCCGGCCTACCAGGCGGGCACTTACCGGCACATGGACGAACTGTTCTACACCCGCACCGTACACCGCGGCCCGCAGGTGCTGCCGCTACCCAAGCGCAGCGAGGTGCCGGTGCAATACACGGCAGATGGGCAGCGCCTGGGCGTCGAGGCGTTCATGCAGCGCAATCAGGTCAGCGGCCTGCTGATTCTCAAGGACGGCAAGGTGGCGCTGGAGCGCTATGCCATGGGCAACGACGCCAGCACCCGCTGGACGTCCTTCAGCGTGGTCAAGTCGATCTCCTCGACCCTGGTCGGCGCCGCCGTGCAGCAGGGCAAGATCGCCAGCGTGAACGACCCGATCACCCGTTATCTGCCCCAACTAAAGGGCGGCGCCTACGACGGCGTCAGCGTGGAGCAGGTGCTGCAGATGAGCTCCGGTGTGGCCTGGGATGAAACCTACCGCGATCCGCAATCGGACCGGCGCCGCATGTTCGAGCTGCAACTGGCGAACAATCCCGGCGCCCTGCTCAAGCAGATGTCGGGCCTCAAGAAGGCGCACGCGCCCGGCACCACTTTCAATTACAGCACCGGCGAGTCGCACCTGCAGAGCGAGCTGGTGCATGCGGCAACCGGCATGACGGCCAGCGATTACCTGTCCGAGCGCATCTGGGCACGATTGGGCATGGAGCGCGACGCCTTCTGGCAGCTCGACAGCCGCGCCGGCCAGGAAATCGGCAGCAGCGGCCTGTCGGCGACCCTGCGCGATTACGGCCGCTTCGGCCAGTTCATCCTCGATGACGGGGTGATCGACGGCGAACGCATCCTGCCGGCCGGCTGGCTGCAACGCGCCACCCGCGCGCCCGCCGGCTCGCACCTGGAACCCGGCAAGCTGTACGACGGCGAATACGCCCTGGGCTATGGCTACCAGTGGTGGCTGTTCCCGACCGGCAGCACGGCGCTGCCCAACCACGACGGCGACGCCTTCGAGGCCCAGGGTATCTTTGGCCAGTTCCTGTATATCAATCCCAAAGAGAAGGTGGTGGCGGTGATCTGGAGCACCTGGCCAAAGCCGGAGATGGATGAACGAGAGATGGAAACCTACGCCTTCATTGGCGCAGCGGTCGAAGCGCTGCGCTGAGACAATAAAAACATGCCTGGAAAACGACGGCGCGGCGAACCTGAACACGCCGCGCCGGTCGATACATCAGATTTGCCTGGGGAATTTTTATGATTGACCGCCGACATGGCGTTGGCTGCCTGCTGCTGAGCCTGTTGCTCGCGGGCTGCGCCACTTCATCAAACACCTGCGATGAACCGATGACGGGCGACAGCTGCCGTGATCGCCAGCTGCTGTATCAGAACGACATGCTGCAGGCCAAGATGCTGGTGATGTCCGGCGACATGGAAAGCCACGAGCTGGCCAACGCCCTGCTGCGCCGCGCGGCGAGCGAGGACGAGCGCGGCGAGGTGGAGTTCTACCAGGCGATCCTGATGATCCGCGAAGGCCCGCAGACCGACGAAGTGCTGGCCAAGCTGGAAACCGCCGCCGAAAAGCAGCAGCCCTATGCCGTGGCGCTGCTGTATCGCATCTGGTCGCAGCCTTACCTGGTCGACGAAGCCGACCCCATCCGCGCCGAAGAGTACCGCGCCGACTACGCCGAACTGGACGTCGCCAAGAGCGGCTACCCGTCCTTCGAGAAGGCTCTGGAGCTGGTCGACAAGCTGACCCAGACGCCCTGATTCCCTGCTCGCTACGCCCCATTACCCGGCCTCACCCGGGCAATGCGCAGCGGCGCCTGCCGCCTAAATATGATTTGCCGGGTGCCAGGCCGACGCCAAGCGATTAAAATCTGCCACCGCAATTCGTCGCACAGCCTGTTCCGGTCACCTGAAGGCTGCGCCACGCCATCATCCGCATAGCCGAGAGAACAGACATGGGCGCCCAGTGGAAAGCCAAACCTAAAGAAGCCGCCGCCAACGCCAGGGGCAAGATCTTCGGCCGCCTGGTCAAGGAAATCATGGTCGCCGCGCGCAATGGCGCCGACCCGGACATGAACCCCAAGCTGCGCCTGGCCATCCACCAGGCCAAAAAAGCCTCGATGCCCAAGGACACCCTGGACCGCGCGATCAAGAAAGGTGCGGGCCTGAGCGGCGAGACGGTGAACTTCGAGCGCACCACCTATGAAGGTTTCGCACCCCACCAGGTGCCACTGATCGTCGAGTGCCTGACCGACAACGTCAACCGCACCGTGGCCGAGATCCGCGTACTGTTTCGCAAGGGCCAGATGGGCAGCAGCGGCTCGGTAACCTGGGACTTCGACCATGTCGGGCTGATCGAGGCCTCCAGCGACAGCGGCGCCGACCCTGAGCTGGCCGCCATCGAAGCCGGCGCCCAGGATTTCGACGAGGCCGACGAAGGCAACACCCTGTTCATCACCGAGCCGACCGATCTCGACCTGGTCAGCCGCGCCCTGCCGGAGCAAGGCTTCACCGTCAACTCGGCCAAGCTCGGCTACCGCCCAAAGAACCCGGTCACCAGCCTAACGCCGGAGCAACTCGAAGAAGTCGAAGCCTTCCTGGAGGCCATCGACAACCACGACGACGTGCAGAACGTTTACGTGGGCCTGGCTGGCTAATCACGCTTTAACGGCAAATTGCGGCAATCCATCACGGTTTTGCCGCAATAACCCGGTATACTGTCCGGCTTCCTTCTGCGCCCATCAGGGGCGCAGTGGAATACGCCTTACAGGAGCTTCATCGTGCACAAATCCCTCATTCTTGCCGCCTGCTTTATGCTCGGAGCTTGCAGCGGCGTACCTCACTCGGCGCAGCCCCCCGCCTCGGCCGACCAGGACAGCATCGTACGCAGCAACCTGGAGGCGATTCACAACGCCCAGGTCGTGCCGCTACCGCTGGATCCGCAGAGCAGCGTGCCCCACGGCATCGCTGGCGATGCCAGCATGCAGTTCGGCAGCTCGCTGTCCAATTACCGCGTCTATTCGCTGAAGCTCAAGCAGGGCGAACGCTATCGCCTGAACGTCAATTCGTTCTGCGACCACACCTGCATGGGCATCAACAAGTTCGCCCTGAAGCCCCGCGCGGTGCTGATGGATGCCTACGGCACGGTGATCCCCAACAAGCCCCCCCGTCCTTCCACGGTCATCGGCATGACCAGCATGGGCTGGGATGGTGAAGCGCCGGAAGATGGCACCTACTACCTGCTGGTGGCGGCCGACAAGGAAGACATTGGCCGCACCATCGTCATCGACGACGTGTGGATCAACAACTCGCCGCTGATGGCGGTGAAGGTCGGCCTGCTGGAAACCCCGCACAGTCACCTGCGCTGAGCATGTCGCCACGCATCCTGAACATCGCCGCCGCCTGCCTGCTCGACAATGCAGGCAGGCTGCTGCTGGTGCGCAAACGCGGCACACGCATGTTCATGCTGCCAGGCGGCAAGCGCGAAGCCGCTGAAAGCGCCTTGCAGACCCTGGCCCGCGAGCTCGACGAAGAGCTGAATCTGCAGCTGCCCGAGGCGGCCTTCACGCCGCTGGGCCGCTTCAATGAAGCGGCCGCCAACGAAGCCGATGCCCGCGTTGAAGCCGATATCTTTCGCGCCGCCCTCTCCCATCCTGTCGCACCGGCAGCCGAGCTCGAAGAGCTGCGCTGGCTCCATCCTGACGACCCACGTGGCGATGACCTGGCGCCGCTGCTGCGCCTGCATGTATTGCCAATGATCTGGCCCAAGGGTTGATCACAACTTAGCCTCTTAGAAGCTGTTTACGATCTTTATGTGCCTGAGGCGGCAGGTACAAGGCAGAAGCGGCCGTTAACCGATCCACCGTGGGAGCGCGCCATGCGCGAGAAAAATCGCGGGCATGGCCCGCTCCCACGGGTAATCACCTGCCCATCCTATGGGAGCGATCGGCCGCTCCTGCCACTTTGTTGCCAAAATCACCTAGCCTGGACTGAAAGATCGTGAACAGGCCCTTAGGTGCCGATAGCCACTATCGAAGTGAATGATTTCTGCACCGCCGAGCCAGCCAATAGCCTAGGCGCTATCCCAAACGGCTTAGCTCACAGGTGCCCGCCATGCAACGTTCACTGCTCGTTCTGCTGACCCTTCTCACCCTCTCGCTTGCCGGCTGCGCCACTCCGCAGTCGGCTGCCGAACGCCCCTACACCGATGCCGAGATCAAGCAGTTCGCCCTGGAGATGCTCAGCCGCAGCGGCTTGCCTTACGAGGATTACGAGAAGATCCGCAGCGCCCTGCAGGCGCCCAACTACCGCGTGTCGAACTCCATCCGCGATATCGGCCCGCAGCCGCGCGCGCTGCCGGAAGGCTGATCGGCTCGCTACCTGCGGCGATGACGCAGCACGCCGGCCGGTGATTCATTGATCCACGACAAGGCACCTGCGCATCCAGCCCTTAGCCTGAGCCGATCAACTTACGCGAGGGCTCACCATGGCTATCACTTCTGCCGGCATCTGCGCCGCTGCCGACAAGTTGCAAGGGTTCGTTGGTTTCAACCTCAAGACCGGCCAGCACATCGTGCGCTTCAGCGAAGACTCCTTCGGTCTGGATGTGGCCGAAGACAGCATCATCCCGACCAGCGAATTCGTGTGGCAAGCTGCGGACGACGCCGACCTGATGACGCTCAAGCGCGACCGCCTGCGCCTGTTGGCCGAACTGCGCATCGACGAGCGCCTGGCTATCAGCGAACCACTGCGCGTCTACCTGCGCCGCGACGACCTGCCGGAAATCAGCGCCGTGCGGCTGCTCAAACGCAGTGCCTGATACTGGTCGCCCGGGCAGCGGAAACGTAGACTGGCGCCCCCTCTCGAACTGCCAGATAGATGCCCACGTTTCGCTGCCTGCCCGACCACCTGCGCCCCCTGGCCGACAAGTTCTACCGCAGCCAGCATTCGGCCATGCGCACCCGTGCGGCCCACCAGGTGTGGGTCGCCGAAGACACGCAGATCATCGCCGCCCTGTGCCTGCAGCCCATGGCTCACGGACAATGGCTGACCAGCCTGCTGGTCGATGCCGACCATCGCCATCGGGGCTTGGCCAGCGCACTGATCACGCAGGCCCTGCAAAGTGTCGCCACACCGGTATGGCTGTTCTGTCACCCGGATCTCGAATCGTTCTATAGCCGCCTGGGTTTCGAACCCTGCCCATCACTGCCCGAACCGCTGGCCGAACGCCTGCAGCGTTACAGATTGAAAAAAACATTGAACGCAATGGCACTCTGATATCTCATAGCCAGCGTGACGCTGGCATTTCCGCCACTAAGCTTCTCGATAGCCGCAACTGCCCGCCATGGCTGCTGTCCATGGATCCAAGCGCTATCGACAGGTGAGAGATCGGCTGCCAGGCGAGCACGCGATCGATGAGAACAATAGGCCATGGGCAGACGCTTCAACCGCATCCTTGCGCGACTGCGCAAGGATTTTCAGCTGTGCATCATTACCCTGATGGGCTTCTTCGGGGTGCTCGGCATCACGCCCTACGCGGTTTATCGCCTGTCTCAGGGCAACTATCCGGTCGGCATTGCTGACACCGTGATCGTTCTGACGACCATCGGAGCGATGGCTTATGCCTGGCGAACCGGTGATACCCGCAGACCCGGGTTGTGGCTGGTGGTGGTCGACTCCCTGTGCGCGACGCTGATTGCCGTCAAGCTGGGCGTCAACGGCCTGTTCTGGATCTATCCGCTGATCCTGCTGAACTTCTTCATGGTGGTGCCCTTGATCGCGCTGCTGGCCACCTGCGCGGTGCTGTCAGTGCTGGTGACGTACGCGACCCTGGTACCCGGCGCGGTATTCGAAAGCCATTATCAGATGCTCTCGTTCCTCGTCACCGCGATGGTGGCCGGCATCATGAGCTTCATTTTCGCCCAGCGCGCCGCCTATCAGCGCAAACAGCTGCAATCCTGGGCGACTCGTGACGCGCTGACTGGCGCCCGCAACCGCCGGGTGATGGACCAGGAATTGAAGATCGCCGTGGCCAACAAGCGCCGGCACGGTATCAGCAGCGCCGTGCTGGTCATCGATATGGACCACTTCAAGCAGGTCAACGACCGCTTCGGTCATCCGATGGGCGATCAGGTGCTGATCAAGTTCGTCGAGCTGACCAACCGCTGCTTCCGCCATGAAGACCGGCTGTTCCGCTTTGGCGGCGAAGAATTCCTGCTGCTACTGAGCAACACCAACGAAAAAGGCCTGCGTGCGGCCGCCCTGCAATTGCAGGCACAGATCGCCCAGCATTTGAAAACGCCGGACGGCCCGGTGACCGTGTCCATGGGCGGCGCGGTGCTGTACGACAATGAAAGCTGGCGGGACTGGCTGGAACGCGCCGACCAGCAGCTCTACGAGGCCAAGCGCGCCGGGCGCAACCGCATCCATATCGACACCTACCCGACTGTGGAAATGGCCTGACGTTAGTCAGGCCGGCCACGGCATTATCGGCGAGCGGTCCTCTCCCCCTCTCCCCTGAAACCTGTCACTACGCGGTGATCCTCTCGGGTTCTGCAGTCGCTTTCGCGGCGCATGAACCAGACCTCCCCGCCGCCGGTAACACTAATCGCCCCTGCTGCGCCTCAAAACGGCTGACCTGATAGCAGAGCCTCACCTGCCGCCTGGGCTCAGCGGCTGCCTCCAGCAAGAGCCAACTTGCCAATCACATCCACCAGCAGAATCCCGCAGCGCGCAAGCCGATCCGCCACGCAAACAAAAAAAGGGCGGCCCGAAGGCCGCCCCTTTTGTTTACCAGCAGTGGATCAGTGGGACGAAGCGCCACTGGCCCCCAGGCCGGTGTGCGAACGCACGAACTGTGGCAGGAACAGCGCGCGTTCTTCGTCGGCAGCTTTGGACTTGTCGGTGATCGAGAAGAACCAGATACCGATGAAGGCAACGGCGATCGAGAACAGTGCCGGGTATTCGTACGGGAAGATCGCCTTCGCGTGGCCGAGTACCGAGACCCAGATGGTTGGGCCGAGCACCATCAGCACCACCGCGGTGATCAGGCCCAGCCAGCCACCGATCATCGCGCCACGGGTGGTCAGGTTCTTCCAGTACATGGAAAGAAACAGCACCGGGAAGTTACAGCTCGCCGCGATGGAGAACGCCAGGCCCACCATGAACGCGATGTTCTGCTTCTCGAAGAGAATCCCCAGACCGATGGCCAGGACACCCAGGCACACGGTGGTGATCTTCGAAACGCGCAGCTCATCCTTCTCGTTGACGTTGCCCTTCTTGAACACGCTGGCGTAAAGATCGTGGGAAACCGCCGAAGCGCCCGCCAGGGTCAGACCGGCGACTACGGCCAGAATGGTGGCGAAGGCCACGGCCGAGATGAAACCCAGGAAGATGCTGCCGCCCACGGCGTTGGCCAGGTGCACCGCCGCCATGTTGTTGCCGCCCAGCAGCGCGCCGGTGGCGTCCTTGAAGGCCGGGTTGGTGCTGACCAGCAGGATCGCGCCGAAGCCGATGATGAAGGTCAGGATGTAGAAGTAGCCAATGAAACCGGTGGCGTAGAACACCGACTTGCGGGCTTCCTTGGCGTCGCTCACGGTGAAGAAGCGCATCAGGATGTGCGGCAGGCCAGCGGTACCGAACATCAGTGCCAGGCCGAGGGAAATCGCCGAGATCGGATCTTTCACCAGGCCGCCCGGGCTCATGATCGCTTCGCCGTTGGCGTGTACTTTCACCGCTTCGCTGAACAGCGTGGTGAAGTTGAAGCCGACGTGCTTCATCACCATTAGCGCCATGAACGAAGCACCGGAGAGCAGCAGCACCGCCTTGATGATCTGTACCCAGGTGGTGGCCAGCATGCCGCCGAACAGCACGTACATCACCATTAGGATGCCGACCAGCACGACTGCCACGTGGTAGTCGAGACCGAACAGCAGCTGGATCAGCTTGCCGGCACCGACCATCTGGGCGATCAGGTAGAAGGCCACTACAACCAGCGAGCCGCTGGCCGACAGGGTACGGATTTCCTTCTGCTTAAGGCGATAGGACGCCACGTCAGCGAAGGTGTATTTGCCCAGGTTGCGCAGGCGCTCGGCGATCAGGAACAGAATCACCGGCCAGCCGACCAGAAAGCCGATCGAGTAGATCAGGCCGTCGTAGCCGGAGGTGAACACCAGGGCGGAAATACCCAGGAAGGACGCCGCCGACATATAGTCGCCAGCGATTGCCAGCCCGTTCTGGAAGCCGGTGATACCGCCCCCCGCGGTATAGAAGTCCGACGTCGACTTGCTGCGCTTCGAAGCCCAGTAGGTGATGCACAGGGTGCCACCGACGAAGGCCAGGAACATCACGATGGCGGGCGTATTGACCGCCTGGCGCTGCACGTCACCGGTCAGCGCGTCGGCCCACAGGGCCGGTGCCATGGCCATCAGGGCCAGGGCGCTAAGGATACGGCCGATCATTTGCCCACCTCGTCCAGGATCGCCTGGTTCAGGTTGTCGAACTCGCTGTTGGCACGGCGCACGTAGATACCGGTCAGCACGAATGCAGACAGGATTACCCCGACACCGATTGGAATGCCCCAGGTGATCGGCGAATCAGCGCTGATGCGCGTCCCGAGCAAGCCAGGCACGAAAGCGATGAGCAGAATGAAGCCGACATAGATGCCGAGCATGATGGCGGAGAGTATCCAGGCGAATCGTTCACGCTTGGCTACTAGCTCCTTGAAGCGCGGATTTTGCTCGATCCGCTGGTAGATGCTGTCGTTCATTTTATTGTTATCCTCCACAGCAGGATGCTGGTACGGATAACTGTATGTCAGCCTTCAACTTCTGAAAGACGACCTTAGTCGAAACCCCTGCCTTTTTAGACCAAAGTCTAATGCGGCTTAACGCCGCTGCAGCCGCTGCTCGTACTGCTGGCTGCCCTGCCCCGGATATCGCTGCACTTCATAGCCATTGGGATACTCGGTGCTCTGGCGGATGCCGCCGCGGGTCTCGAAGGTAGAGTTGCTCTGCCCGCTTTCATAGCGACGGGTGTTGATGCCTTGTGGCAGACGCTGACCGCCATAGAGGTTGTATTGCTCCTGCCGTTCATAGGTGTCGACGCTACCGCTCGCCCCGGGGCTGACGTACGACTTGGGGATCACGCGGATGGTTTGCGGCGCGCGCTCGTCAGCCAGCGCGGCAGAAGCGCCAGCCATGACGGCCAGCGCCAGGGTAAGACTGCTCAATACCTTCATCGCCAACTCCGATCCGGGCGCCAGCGCGCCTGCAATGCATGTCTACCTGAGACAACGCCCACAGCGAATCATTTGCGGGTCAGCGCCTCGCCGATGCCATAAAAGTGACCGCCGGCAACATGGTGAAGGCTGCGCCAGGCGGGATCTGCGTCTTCGAAGTGCCAGCGTCCGTCACGAAATACCCGCTCATCGGCCCAGGCCGCGGTGACCTCGCCGATAAACAGGTCGTACGTCTGCTGGTTGTGGGGCTCGGGAATCAGCCGACAGGCCAGCCACGCCGAGCAGCCAGCCACGAACGGCAGATCTGCGTCACCCAGGGCGAACGACTCGACACCGCTGGCAGCCAGCTTCTCGGGCTCATCCTTGAGGCTGCGCGAGCCGACCTGATAGGTCAGCTCCAGCTGCGCGGCGGTCGGTATCTGGATGACGAACTGACCGCTACCCTCGACCAGGCCGCGAGTCGCGGTGCTCTTGTCGAGCACCACGGTGAGCTTGGGCGGATCGAAATCCAGCGCACAGGCCCAGGCGGCCGCCATCACCCCGTCGACGCCGCCATGGCGTGCTGACACCAGCACAGTCGGGCCATGGTTGAGCAGGCGGTAGGCTTTGTCCAGGTTCACCGGTTTGATCGAAATATGCATCGCGGCACCTCGCTGAAAACCAGACGACACTGTACCGCATCACGACCTCGGCCTCGAACTGTGCAAAAAATTGAACGCCAGGGGCTGCCCCTTCTGCACGGCGGGCACTAGAATCGGCCTCCGACCGGCTGCAAAGAAGCCGCCATCCAATCGGGCATCAGGCATACAAATAAAATCGCCGGCCCGCGAGCCATCAGGGGTGACAGCATGTTCGAAGTAACCGAAGTCTCCATCGCCGAGCTGCGCGCGGCGCTCGAGGCTGGCCGCACTACAGCGGTCGAGCTGGTAAAGGCTTATCTGGCGCGGATCGATGCCTATGACGGCGCCGCTACGCCCACCAAGCTCAACGCCGTGGTGGTGCGCAACCCCGATGCCCTGAAGGAAGCCGAAGCCTCCGATGTCCGCCGCGCCCGTGGCGAGCTCTTAAGCCCGCTGGATGGCATTCCCTACACCGCCAAGGACAGCTACCTGGTCAAGGGTCTGACTGCCGCGTCCGGCAGCCCGGCCTTCAAGGATCTGGTCGCCCAGCGCGACGCCTTCACCATCGAACGGCTACGCGCTGCGGGCGCCATCTGCCTGGGCAAGACCAATATGCCGCCGATGGCCAATGGCGGCATGCAGCGCGGCGTGTATGGCCGCGCCGAAAGCCCGTACAACGCCAGCTACCTCACTGCGCCTTTCGCTTCGGGTTCGTCCAACGGCGCCGGCACGGCAACGGCGGCGAGCTTCTCCGCGTTCGGCCTGGCTGAGGAAACCTGGTCGAGCGGCCGCGGCCCGGCCTCGAACAACGGCCTGTGCGCCTACACGCCGTCGCGCGGGGTGATCTCGGTGCGCGGCAACTGGCCGCTGACCCCGACCATGGACGTGGTGGTGCCCTACGCCCGCAGCATGGCCGACCTGCTCGAAGTGCTCGACGTAGTCGTCGCCGATGACCCTGATACCCGCGGCGACCTGTGGCGCCTGCAGCCCTGGGTGCCGATCCCGAAAGCCTCGGACATTCGCCCGGCGTCCTATCTCGATCTGGCCGCCAAGCCCGAAGCCTTGAAAGGCAAGCGCCTGGGCGTGCCGCGCATGTACATCAACAAGGACGAGCTGGCCGGCACCAGCGAAAAGCCCGGCATCGGCGGCCCGACCGGCCAGCGCATCCACACCCGCGCCTCGGTGATCGCACTGTGGGAACAGGCCCGCGCGGCGTTGGAAAGCGCCGGTGCGACAGTGGTCGAAGTGGACTTCCCGCTGGTCTCCAACTGCGAGGGCGACCGCCCCGGCGCACCGACCGTTTATAACCGCGGCCTGGTTTCCCGCGAGTTCCTGCATGACGAGCTGTGGGAGCTGTCCGGCTGGGCCTTCGACGACTTCCTGCGCGCCAATGGCGACCCAAGGCTCAATCGCCTGGCCGATGTCGATGGCCCGCAGATCTTCCCCCACGACCCCGGCACCCTGCCCAACCGTGAGGACGACCTGGCCGCCGGCATGGACGAATACGTGAACATGGCCCAGCGCGGCCTCAAGGCCTGGAACGAGATCGCCAGCGTACCGGACGGCCTGCGTGGCCTAGAAAAGACCCGGCAGCTCGACCTCGAACAGTGGATGGACGAACTGGGGCTCGACGCCGTGCTGTTCCCCACCGTCGCCGACGTGGGCCCGGCCGATGCCGACGTGAACCCCGAGTCGGCGGACATCGCCTGGAGCAACGGCGTCTGGGTCGCCAACGGTAACCTCGCCATCCGCCACCTCGGCGTGCCCACCGTCACCGTGCCGATGGGCGTGATGGCCGATATCGGCATGCCGGTTGGCCTGACCTTCGCCGGCCGCGCCTATGACGACAACGCGCTGCTGCAACTCGGCTCGGCCTTCGAGGCCACCGGCAACAAGCGGCAGATCCCACCGCTCACGCCACCGCTCTAAGAGTCTGTTCAAAGGCTCGCGAGCTAGAGCAATGCAAGGCCTGGGCGGCCCCGAAAAACAGGCGAGGACAGGTCGGAGTCGCGCTCGACTTTACGAGCTGTAAATGAGCAGTCCGACTGGGCTGGCAATCCAGCCTGTTTTTAACGCCGCAGTGCCGACGCGCAGCAGACTTTGAACAGGGTCTAAACGCGCGAATGCGAAGACGGGCTTGGTAAACTGCCGATCCCGTCCCGCAGGCAATCAACCGTCGTCGGCACGCAAAATATGACCGGGAACAGCGTCGCAAGGCGGTGTTGATGCAACAACCAGGATCGTTATGCCCGCTCACGACGAAAAACAGCTGCACACCCTCACTGCCGCCCTCACCTGGAACGGCTTTCGCCAGTTCCTGCCGATCTCGGCCTTCGTGGTGCTGTTCGGGCTGGCATTCGGGCTGGCCGCTACGCAAAACGGGCTCGGCGCCGATACCAGCCTGCTGATGAGCGCGCTGGTATTCGCCGGCGCCTCGCAATTCGCCGCTCTGGACCTGTGGGGCACTCAGATACCGCTGGTGCCCCTGGCGCTGACGGTATTCGCCATCAACGCCCGCCACCTGCTGATGGGCGCCACCCTGTATCCCTGGCTCAGCACACTACCGCCAGCCAAACGCTATGGCGTGATGCTGGTGGCCTCGGACGCCAACTGGGCGATGTCGATGCAGGCCTTCGGCGCCGGCAAGCCCGGGCTCGGTCTGTTGCTCGGTGGCGGCCTGGCGTTGTGGCTGGCCTGGCTGCTGGGTACCTGGCTGGGCATCTATTTCGGCAGCGCCATCGACGACCCGGTGAGCTTCGGCCTCGACATGGTGATGGGTTGCTTCCTGCTGGCCATGGTGGTCGGTGGCCAGAAGAACCTGCGCATCCTGATCATCTGGGCAGTCGCGGCCCTCGCCTCGCTGCTGGCCCACTGGTACCTGCCCAGCAACAGCCATGTGGTGGTAGGCGCCGTGGCCGGCGGCCTGCTGGGCGCCCTGTGGATGGAGAAAAAAGCATGATGATGGAAACCGCCGGCTCCGGCACGCTGATCGTCGTGGTGGTGATGGCCGTGGTTACCCTGGCCACCCGCTGGGGCGGTGTTTTCGTCATGTCCTTCGTGCCGATCAACGCCAGAACCGAGCAGTTCATCAGCGCCATGTCCGGTTCGGTGCTGGTGGCCCTGCTCGCGCCCCTGGCCCTGGAAGGCGATAACGGCGCCCGCTTCGCCCTGCTGACCACTGCCATCGTCATGCTACTGGTCAGGAAACCCTTGGCGGCCATTGCCGCCGGGATTCTGGTCGCGGCCCTGGTTCGCCACCTGGCCTGACCCACACCGGGGCGGCGTGGGTCAGGCCAGAGGCCGTCACTACAGCTTGTAGTCGAGCACCAGCCCGAAGCTGCGCGGCGCGCCGACGTCGATGATCTCGTCATTGCGGTTGTTGGTGATGTAGTGCTTGTCGAACAGGTTCTTCACATAGCCCGATAGCACCAGCTGCTCGGTCAGCGCGTATTCGGCATTGAGGTTCATCAGCACGTAGTGATCGGACATATGGGTGCGGGTGACCTTGCCGTCGGCACCGAACTCGTACTGGCTGGGCGTGCCCTCCTGATACACCAGATCACCGCCCACCATCAGGCCGTTGGCGAAGCGGTAACGCGCGCCGGTCGAAGCCTTGTAGCGCGGCGCATAGAGAAAGGGTTTTCCGCTCATGTCTTCGCCGTCGCCAGTCACGAAGTCGCCATAGCGGCCATCGGTATAGGCCAGGCCGGCATTGATGCTCAGCTGGCTGGTCAGGTCCTGCTCGAGAAACACTTCCAGGCCCTTGATGGTGCTGTTGGCCGCGTTATAGATCTGCGAGAAATTGCCGCTGTCATCGAGCATGCTGACCTGCTGATCCTTCCAGTCCGTATAGAAGAGGTTGGCACGCAGTCGCACGCTCTCCTCACGCCAGGCGCCGCGGTAGGAAAGCTCGTAGTTGGTGGTGTATTCCGGGTCGTAAGCGACATGCGCGCCACCCGCCCGGACGTTCACACCGCCGCCGCGATAGCCTTTCTGAACGGTAAAGCCCAGGTACTGATTGTTGGCCAACTGGTAATCGAGGCCGAGCTTGGGCAGCAGTGCGTTGAATGTCTTGGAGACTTTGCCAGGCGTGGAGAAATCGTCCTGCTGCACGTCGGTCCGGTTACGTTCACGGTCATAGCGCAGTCCGGTGATCAGCGTCCATTGTGGCGCGAAGGTCCAGTTCAGCTCGCCGAACAATGCCTGGTTGTCGATCTGGGTGTCGCCGCGTGCGGTTCCCAAAAGCGCTCCATTGTTGGTCAGCCTGTCATGGAAATCATTGGTGGTGCGGCCGTAATAGGCGCCCACGAATGCACGCACATCCTCGCCCTCATAACCCAGGCGCAGCTCCTCGCTGAACAGCCGCGTATCCTGGCGACGATGCACTTCCCGGTTGGCCGTAGCGCTCTGGTCGAAATCCAGCAGCGCCCGGTAGTCCGCGCGCGTCAATGTGGTCTGGCTGGTCAGCGTCCAGAAATCATCGAGGCGATAGTCGACCTTGGCGCTGCCGGTGTCCTGCTCGAGGTCGTCGTAGGCCTTGGTGTTGGAGGCGACCTTGTAGTAACGCACTCGGCCATCCTGGCGCAGGCTGGAGTTTTCACCCTGGCGGTTCTCGCCGCGGGAATAGCTGAGCAGCACGTCGAGGTCATCGTTGGGCAGTACCAGCAGCTTGCCGCGCACCGTGCTGGCTCGCCGTGGATTGGCGTCGCCACCGACGGTGATGTTGTCGATGTAACCGTCGCCTTCCTGATAATCGACGGCCAGACGCCCCGCCACCACCTGATCGACCAGCGCGCCACCGACGGCAAACGCCGCGCCCTTTTCGCCATAATTACCGACGCGGGTCTGGGCACGCAGGTCTGGCTCGAACGTCGGGTTGCGCGTCTGCACCACCACCGCGCCAGCCAGGGAGTTGCGCCCTTGGGTGGTGGACTGCGGGCCCATCAGCACTTCCACCTGCTCTACATCCCAAAGCGGAACCGGGCCGAGCGTCAGTGAGCGGTTGGGCTGCTGGGCGCCGTCGACGAATACCGATACTGCGCCATTGAGGGTGGCCGGGCCCTGATCATCGAAGCCGGAAACCGGCACACCGCGAATACCCCAGTTCTCGTTGCCCGCCTGGCTGTAGACGCCGGGGGTACGGGCGAACACATCGCCCAGGTCTTCGTCGGCGTGGGCGCGCAGATCCGCGTCGGTATTGACCGCGACGCTGGTCATGGTCTGCTCCAGGGTGCGGCCGATCTTCTCGCCGCTGACCGTCAGGGGCGACAGCTCCAGGCTGCCGGTCACGGCATCAGCGCTCAGGGTGGCGCTGCGTTCGGCGGTGAAGCGATAGTTCAGGCCAGTGCCGGAGAGCAGCTGCGCCAGCGCCTGCTGGCGGGTCATCTCGCCCTGCACCGCGGCAGACTGCAGCCCGCTGGTCAGCGATGCGCCGTACAGCACCTGCACGCCACTGGCGATGCCATAGCTGGCCAGGGCTTCGTCCAGGGGTTGCGGGGGAATGTCGAAACGCAGGCGCTGCTGCTCGCTTGCTGCTTCTTTGGCACCTGCAGCCATCAGCGGCTGGGCCGGCAGGCCGGCGATAGCCAGCAGCAGCGAACAGGCCAGCATATGGCGGGTGCCAGCAGTCGTTTTCTTGCAGCGTGAATTGCGCATTGTCCCCATTGCATCCCCCGAAGCATCGTCAGTTAAGCGCGCTGAATGGCGCTCTTGACTCAATGACGCTGCTCGCCGAGGCGACCCGCAAAGGATTACGCAAAATAGTTCAGCGCAGTACCACCACACCAGCCGGCAGGCGTGTGGCACTAAGCTGCAGAGCCTGCTCGATATGGCGCAGCGCTTCGTCAGCGCGGTTAAGGTGGAACACGCCGCTGACCGGCATCTGCGCAACCCTGGCGCTGGCGATCACGATACGGCCCTGGTGGTAGCGATTAAGCTCATGCACCAGCTCCTGCAACGGCCGATTGCGAAACACCATGACGCCCTCGCGCCAGGCCAGCTCCCTGGCGCTGTCGATGCGCTGCAGCGGGCCGGCGCCTGCCGCGTTGTAAACCACCTGCTCACCGGCCTTGATGCGCTGTCGCGTGCCATCGCCCTGGCGCACCTCGACCACGCCCTCGGTGCAGGTCACGCCAATGCCATCGGCCAGGTATCTTACCTCGAACACCGTGCCCACAGCGGTCACCGACATCCTTCCGGCATGCACCACGAATGGCCGCGCGGTGTCGTGCTTAACATGAAAGAGCGCCGCGCCATCGGCCAAATCCAGGCGCCGCTGGGCGTCACTGAAGTCCACACTCAGGCGCGTGTCGGCATCCAGCTCTGCCTGGCTGCCGTCGGCCAGATCGACGATCTTGTGTTCGGCGCGTTGAGTGTGGTGGTCGGCCAGCAGCGCTCGGCCATCGGGCACCACGCCCAGCAGCGTTACGCTCACCACGATCACTGCCAGACAGGCCGCCACGGCGCTGACAGCGAACAGTTTGCGACGCGACCTGCTACGCCGAGGCTTACCAAGGCTGCCGATCTGACGCCACAGAAGCGTCGCCTCGCGGTAGGCCGCCGCGTGCGCGTCGCTTCGCGCGCACCACTGGCGCAGGGCGGCGGCATCTTCCACCGTGGCGTGCCCGGAGGTCAGCCGTGCCACCCAGGCATTGGCCTGCTGGCTGAGCGTCTCATTGGAAGGTTCGGGCGCGGCGGGTTGAGTCATCACAGGCAACGGTCGGTGGCGGAGGCGGTACTGTACACCAGCACCGCGCTATCCCCGCGCCTCGCCGCTGATCTGGCGCAGGCGCGCGCTGCAGTGATCCAGCGCGCGGGCCACCTCCAGTTCGACGGTGCGCACGCTGACGCCAAAGCGCTCGGCCAGTTGCTTGTGCGGGGTGCCTTCGATGCGCGCAGCCAGAAACACGTCTCGGCAGCGCGCCGGCAGCTCCTCGACGATCTGCGCCAGGCGCTCCAGCTGCTGGGCATCGCAGGCCTTCTGCTCGGCATTCGGCGCCTCGTCCGCAACGGCCAGCAGCTCTTCGATCTCCATGACATCGAGACGCCGCCTCGAATGGGCGCGGGCATTGTCGATGGCCAGGTTGCGCGCCATGCGCTGCAGATACGCCAGGGGATTGCCCACCGGCTCGCGCTCTGCACCGCGGTCGAGCTTGAGCCAGGCGTCCTGCAGGATGTCTTCGGCCGTGGCCGCACAACCCGTGCGCCCCGTCAGGTAATGAACGAGCCGTTTGCGCTCGGAGATGAAGCAGGCCAGAAGCGATGATGGCTTTTGCGTGATCACAGGCAAGCATCAGCGTGAAAGAGAGAGCGCGAGCTTAGCGCTATCTGCAGCCACTCTCAATTGCCAATGCTTCTCGTATGCGAAATTCTCGCTGGCACTGGAGGCGTGCCGCATCGGCAAACTAAAGACGCCAACTTGGCGCGGCTTCTGGGCTCACAGCGAGAGCGGCGCAGGCAGGACATCTACATCACTAAAAACAACGAGAGCACTGTCCGGGAACGTACCCTTACGGCGTGCCGTTACGGCCGTGCAGTCGAAAGCCGGCACGCTCGCTCAGGCGCTCCTAGTAGGCACTGACCGCAGGAAATTGCGGGTGGGTCAGCGGCGTTTCGAACCAACGGTTCACCGAAAGGCCAATCGGGATATCGGCCAGGGAAAACTCGCATCCACTGACGTACGCCCCCGTGGTGTCGAGCTGCCGATCCAGAATCGCCATGTGCCTGGCCCATTCCCGACAGCCTTGTGCCAGCGATTCTGGGTCCTGGTGGGCAGCGCTTTGTCTGACCAGGGACATGAAGGCATAGCTCCACGACCTATTGAAATCGCTAGCCTGCCAATCCATCCACTGGTCGACCCGGGCTCTAGCTTTCGCCTCTGCAGGATAGAGGTGAACAGCATTGGCGCGATTGGCAAGGTATCGGATGATCGTGTTGGACTCCCACAGCACGAATCCCTCGTCATCGATCACCGGCACCATGGCGTTGGGATTCAGCGCAACGAACTCCGTAGTAGTGGTGTCCCTGAAGCCAGAGCCCCAATCCTCCCGCTCGAAGGGAATCTGCAGCTCGGCACAGGTCCAGAGCACTTTGCGTACGTTTATCGATGAAGCCTTGCCCAGTATCTTCAGCATTTCATTTCCTTCGCCGAATGCTGTCTGCCTGCGCAGAATATGGTTTACGGCAATACGGCAGGCAATAGCGGATGTGTCCGCAGGATCGCCGTTTAAGGAATGCCGAGCTGCAAATCGGGAATCTGGAAAGCAAAAGGCCCACACCAAACGATGCGGGCCTTTTGCATTTTCTGGTGCCGGAGACAGGAATCGAACCTGCGACCTTCGCGTTACGAGTGCGCTGCTCTACCGACTGAGCTACACCGGCGTGGGCTCGCATTATTGGCAAGCGCCGCGCGGCGCTCAAGTGCTTTTTGCTGAGGCGCCAATAACGGCTACTTCACCAGTTCGATGCGCTCATCGTGGATGCGGATCAGGCCCTGCTTGTAGAGGCCACCGATGGCTTTCTTGAAATTGCCCTTGCTGACCCGGAACATCGCGCTGATACGCTCCGGCGCGCTCTTGTCGCTCAGCTCCAGCACGCCGCCATTATCGCGCAGGCGCTGCAGGATCTGCTCGCCAAGGCTGTCGGCGACTTGCTGGCCGACCGGCTGCAGACTGAGGCTGATCTTGCCGTCGCTGCGCATTTCCTTGATGTAGCCAGGCTGGCGGATGCCGCTACGCATGAAGCCGATCACTTCGTTCTTGTGGATCAGCCCCCAGTGTTTGCCGTTGATGATTGCCTTGAAGCCCATGTCGGTCGACTCGACCACCAGCAGGTCGACTTCTTCGCCGGCCCGGTAGGTGGCCGGCACCTTGTCCAGGTAGCGGTCCAGACGCGCAGTGGCGGTAATGCGGCGGCTGCGCTTGTCGACGAATACATGCACCACGCAATAGTCGCCGATCTGCAGCGGGCGCTTTTCTTCCGAGTGCGGCAGCAGCAGATCCTTGGGCAGGCCCCAGTCGAGAAACAGACCGACGCGGTTGATGTCGACGACCTTGAGGCTGGCGAACTCGCCGACCTGCACCTTGGGCTTCTCGGTGGTGGCGATCAGCTTGTCTTCGCTATCCAGGTAGACGAACACGTTGAGCCAGTCGTCCACCTCGCTCGGCGAATCCTTGGGGATGTAGCGCTTGGGCAGCAGAATCTCGCCGTCCGCCCCGCCGTCCAGATACAGACCGAAGTCGGTGTGCTTGACGACCTGCAAGGAATTCATACGTCCGATAACAGCCATGGTACCTACCCTCATTTTCAGGCCGGCAGTGTACCCGAGTCGTCGCGGCGAAGCCCGACCGGCAAGCATCGGGTCGCCCGCTGGTCATCGAATGAACAGCGAAGCGCTCAGCGGTGATACAATGGGCGGCCATCTTGATGAATCGAGTAGGCACCTATGACCGTCATGCGCGTCAAAGCATCCCACAGCAAGCCCAAGCCCGCCCCCGCCGTAGAAACCAGCGAGTCGATCGACGCTCAGGTAGCGGCGTTCCTCAAGTCCGGCGGCAAGATCCAGGAGATCGCCAAGGGCGTCAGCGGCCAGACCAATGGCCCGGCCAGCCGGCACATCACCATTTCCAAGAAGTAATTTTCGTCTGTATCGACCTGCCGCGCCTGCTCTCAGGCGCCAGGTCGGCAGTCCCGCCTCTCGCCCGTCCGGGCAATGATTTGAACGACTTAATTCCCATCTTCGGCGCTTGTCGCTGGCGATGAGCACACGCATGTTTCAAAATGATGACCGTCTTTTTCAGCCCTGAGGTCATCGCTCGCCTGAGCCGATGCGCAGCGCTGTCGTTCGTGGATCATCGTTTTAAGGAAGATACGTGCGTTTTCTCAGCCCCTGGCTGCAGCGGCCGGCCAGCGTTGTGCTGGTACTGGTTGCCCTGTTCATCGCGTTGCCATTGCTTGCTCGCTACTCGCTGGGCTGGTCCCACCCGTTCGGTTACCTCTCCGACCTGGCCATTGGCAGCCTGCTGCTGTGGCTGGCGCTGCGTCGTCGCCTGCTTTTGGGCATTCCGCTGGCAGTGGCCTGGGTGGTCTTCAACCTGGGCACCGTCGAGCTGGTCAGCGCCGTAGGCCGCATGCCGGAACTGGCGGACCTGCATTACCTGACCGACGCCCAGTTTCTCAGTCACTCGACCCAGGGCGGTGGGCTGACCCATCCCTGGCTGGCCGGCGCGTTGATCCTGGCCGCACTGGCGTTCTTCGTCGTGCTCGCCGCGCGCCCGCCGGTGCGCAAACCGTCGGTTGCCTGGCTGCTGGCACCCCTGGCGTTGTTCGCCGCCCATGCCGTTTACCAATATCGCAGCCCCAGCGAAGCGGACCAGTGGGTGCAGTTCAATCTGCCGCACAAATGGCTGGCCGAAGGCGTCAGCCTGGCCCAGCTGGGCTTCGAGGACTGGATGACCCGCGGCCAGCCCCACAGCCCACCGGATGCCAGCGGCCTGACCCGCCTGGACATGGACGGCACGCCGCTGCTCAGCGAGCCGGGCCGCGCACGCAACGTGCTGATCATCACCCTGGAAGGCATTCCCGGCGCCTACATCGGCGCAAGCCGACGGGCCATCGGCAGCCCGTATCAGGACGACCTGATGCCGCGTCTGAGCGCCTGGGCCGAGCGCGGCATGCTGACCAGCGACTACGTGCTGCACGCCCACCAGACCATTCGCGGCCTGTACGCGATGCTTTGCGGCGACTACGACAAGCTGAACTCAGGCACGCCCAAGGGCATCGAGCTGCTGGGCAATGCCGAGCGCGCCGCCCAGTGTCTGCCAGCTCAGCTGCGTGATAACGGTTTCAGCACGCATTTTCTGCAGGGCGCCGGGCTGCGCTTCATGGCCAAGGACCAGATCATGCCGCGCATGGGTTTCGACAAGACCCTGGGCCGCGACTGGTTCCGCAATACACCGTACCTGGACTTCGCCTGGGGCATGGACGACAAGGCCTACTTCGAAGGCGCGCTGAGCTACGTCGACGGCCTGCGCAAGCAGAAGGCGCCGTGGATGCTGACCCTGCTGACCGTCGGCACCCACCAGCCCTACTCCGCACCGGCCGATTACCTGGAGCGCCATGCCAGCGCCAAGCAGGCGGCCATCGCCTACCTGGACGATGCAGTGGGCGACTTCCTCGATGGCCTGCACAAACGCGGCGTGCTCGACGACACCCTGGTGATGGTCACCTCCGACGAATCCCATGGCATCGAGAACGTGCGCCTGGCCTCGGCCTGGGGCTTCAACCTGATGCTGGCGCCCGAACAGGCCCAGCTGCCGTCGCTCAAGCGTGGCGTGTACGGGCATATCGACCTGACCGCCTCGGTGCTCGACTACCTGGCCCTGCCGCTGCCGGCCAACATTGCCGGGCGTTCGATGCTGCGTGACTACGCCCACGGCCGCCAGATCATCTCCTACACCAACGGCCTGCTGCGCGAGCACGACGGCCAGGGCACGCTGACCGAATGCAACTTCCAGCAGGTCTGCCGGCGCTATGCCAGCCCGGGCTTTATAGCCGCCGAGGCCGCGTACCTGGGCCGAATGAGCGGCAAGCCGGCACGTCAGGTGAGCCTGCGTGCCGAGCTGCTGGATCGCTCGCTGACCGATGGCCAGGATAATCAGGTGCTGCAGTTCGCCAGCAACGCGCGCATTCGTCTGAGCCCGACACCGGGTGACGACTGGGCCGACAATCTGATCGGCGCCCAGTATCTGGAGCTGCCCAAGGGCACCCAGACCCGGGTGACCCTGAAGATCAATGCGCTGAACATGAGCGCCGCCGGCGCCACGCTGCGCCTGAAGACCAAGGAATTCGATCAGGATGTGCTGATCAACATCCCGGAGATACCGGTTCTGAAAAAGGGTAAGCCGATAGAAGTGAGCTTCGCCTTCGACAACCTGGACACCCGCAAGGCGTTCTCCTTCCACCTGGTGGGTGAAGGCAAGGGCTCCATCGAGATCACCGATTTCAGCGTCGAGACGCGGCCCATCGAGAGCGAAATGCTGGCCGCCAAGGTCGACGAGGAAAGCGAAGAACTGACCCAGTGACGGGTCGCTTCAGTACATGGCGTAACGGCGTTCGATCTGCGCGTATTCACCGCTGGCGATGATCTCGGCCAGGCCCTGGTCGAAGCGATCACGCGCCGACTGATCACGCATGCCCAGCTGGTACGAAGTCGGCGGGAACAGCCGGTACTCGGTGATCGGCTGGCTGACATCCACCTGGCGATACACCTCGCGATTGAAGTACTGCAGCACCCGCCGGTCGCCGATCACCACGTCGACCCGGCCGCTATACAGCAAACGGTTGCGGGCGATCTCCTGGGCCTCCTCGTGATACCGCGGGTTGGCCTCGGCCATGCGCTGGAACTCCTCACCCAGCACAATCCGCGCCCGCTGGAAGGCGCGAATCGAATAATTGCCGAGATCCGCGATACGTTCGATTCGGTAATTGCGCGCGCTGAGTGCGATGGCCACGTGCTGATAACTGATGTAAGGCTGGGTATAGAAACTGTTCACCCCGCCCTGCAGGCGCGTGCTGGCGATGCCATCCAGGTCACCACGGCTGTAGGCGCGGTGCAGGCGCTCCAGCGGTGCATAGGAAGGGATGACCTGCATGCCGCCGGCACGGGCAGCGGCGACCACGATGTCGTACTCCAGCCCGCGCTGCTCGCCCTGGAAGATATACGGCGGTTTATGCGTGCCAAAGCCGATCCGTAGCTCTTCAGCCGTAGCGTTGATCGCCAACAGCAGCAGTCCGATTGCCCACCACTTCATCCCAGAAACGCCCTCGCCGCGCCGACTCTTCCCTTGGCCTGGCAGGCCAGGTCGTGAGCGAACAGTTTACGCGGCCAGGGCCCCGCTGGGTATCAGACCAGCGTCTCGCGCGGCGCCAGGCCATCGAACACCGATGGCGTCAGCGCAGTCAGGCCGTGGCGGTCGAGCACTTCACGCGGGTGCTGCTCGCCTGGAAAAGTGCTGTCGATCATGCTCAGCAATTGCGCGCCGCGTGGCGTGAGTACGAAATTCTCGCCATTGCCGCCTTCGCTCTCTGGCCGCGGGGCGACGAACCCGCCTTCGAGCAATACGGCCTCGTAGTCGTCGGCCTGGGCCTTGAGCGAGTCAAGGTTGTCGACCGGTTTGCCGGCCTGTTGCAGGGCGTCCGCCAGCTCCTCGGCGCAGCGGCGCGGCACGAATGGCTGGCCAGCGCCGTTCTGCACGGCGTGGAGCATGCGTTCGACAAGATCCCAATTGTGGGTGTGCTGATGAATCGTCATGGCTTGGTCTCCGTTCTTATCGGCGCCCGTGCGCCTGTAAAGCTGTGACGTCAGCGCCGCGAACAGGGTTCGGGTTATCCGCCGAACGTCGCCTGAACCAAGCTCAGCGCCCGCCAGTCTGAGGCCCAAGCCCCCGCACAAAGGATCTCGCCATGCTCCGCCAGCCCCTGCTGCGCCCCGTCCTCAGCGCTTTGCTCGTGGCGAGTATCGCGCCTTCGGTATTGGCCGCCGAGCCGCTGCGGCTCAAGCATCTGTATCGCTGCGAGGACGTACTCGACACCCAGCGCCAGACCTTCTGCCTCAATGCGCGCGGCGTGTCCGACGGCCAGTTGCAGGTCCTGCTCGATGGCAAGCCCCTGCCGGAAAGCGCTGTAAAACGTGGCGATGAACTGCGCATCAGCCTCGATAGCCAGCGTTACCGGAGCGGCCCGCTGTGGTTGAAACAGGGCGATCAGGAAAGTAATCCCGTATGGCTGTCGATGGCCGGCAGCCACGTGGTAGCCGCCAAGCCGGGTGAAGTGGCAAAGAACATGGACGGCCTTAATACCTACGTCGATCTGGTCAGCGTAGTGATCGAGGAAGATGCCAACGGCCTGGATACCGCCAAGGCGCTGGCCAGGAAATACGGCGCCGAAGTGGTCGGCGCCATCGCCCCGCTCAATACTTACCAGCTGCGCCTACCGGCCAAGGATCTGGTACAGCGTGACGCCATGGTGTTGCGCCTGGGCAGCGAGCTGAGCGTCGATGCGGTGGTGATCGAAGAATCCTCGGCCGAGGAACAGGAGGCGCCTTCAGGCGTGACGAAAGACGAGCAACTGAACGAGGAGGAATGGGCAGCCAACCGCTTCGTCGATGCGGTCAACTATTACCAGCGGCGCATTCCCTCCAAGCGCTCGCCGATCACCATCAAGCCGGTGCGCATCGGCCTGATCGAGCGCAACGTCGACTTCGACGCGCCGGACTTCAAGGACTATCTGGGCGCCGCCAGTCGCCAGGGCAATACGCCGCATACTCGCCTGTACAGCCGCGACGCCGACAAACCGGACGGCCACGGCTCCACCGTCGCCGGCATTCTCGCTGCGCGCTGGGACGATGGCGGCAACACCGGCTTCCTCCGTGGCCTGGACGGCGCCGGCCCGGGCTTCGAGGTGATCGTCGACCGCAATTCGGACGCCGGCATCACCGCCAACGTCGCCGCCTCGGTCAACCTGGTCGAGGACGGCGTGCGGGTGCTGAACTGGAGCTGGGGCATTCACCGCATCGGCGCGAAGAACATCCACGGCGACGAAATCGATTCCCTGGTGCGCTCGGGTATCGCCATGAGCGGCTATGAGGAGCTGCTGGAGGAGTTCTTCCTGTGGCTGCGCCGCGAGCACCCGGACGTGGTGGTGGTCAACTCCGCGGGCAACGGCGCCTCGTTCTCCGGCGCCGACGACTATCGCCTACCCTCCTCGTTCGTTACCGAGCAGCTGTTCGTGGTCGGCGGCCACCAGCGCAGCGACCGGGACGTCGCCGTGGACGACCCGGCGTACGTGAAACGGCGCAGCTCATCGAACGTCGACACCCGGGTGGACATCACCGCCGCGGCCTGCGTACGCGCCTCCACCGCCGAGGAAAACCAACAGGGCAGCGTGCATTGCGGCACCTCCTACGCCACGCCGCTGGTGGCCGGCGTGGTGGCCTCGCTGATGTCGATCAACCCGCAGCTGCACCCGGACCAGTTGCGCATGCTGCTGCGCCGCAGCGCCATGACCATTGGCGAAGAATTCGACTTCGAGCCCACCGATGCCGATGACCTGACCGCACCGATCCTGCCGTCGGAGCGCGGCTTCGACCTCAACGACAAGGACATCGGCCGCTCCGCCCGGCTGGACATGCAGAAGGCCCTGGACCTGACCGTGCGAAGCCTGAACAACAAGCAGTAGGCGCCGGGCAGAAGCCCTGAACCATCGGCACGGGCAGGCACTCAACCGCTCGGATACGAGGCGTGAGGATTCGAGCATGATCAAGCACATCGCACCGCTTTGCGGCCTGGCCCTGGTCCTTTACGGCATGGGCCAGGCACAGGCCTGCACCGTCGACGAGGCAACCGCCAAGGCCCAGGAATTGGCGGCCAAGATCGAGGAAATCACCCAGCGCGACCCGGAGCGCGCCGCCGTGCTGCGCCAGGAACTCAAAGAGGCGCAGCCCGAAAGCAGCGGCGAGCACGCCACTGATTGCGATGCTTATGACCAGCGCTTGCAGGAATTGGAAGAGATCGGCGGCGAGGTCGAAGAACAGGTTGAGTAGCGGTCACCGGCAATTGCTGCCGGTGACCCACCCGGTAACAAATCAGGCGTCGGACGACGGCGCCTTGCGCTTGAGCGGCGCCAGGCCGTCCTGGCTGACCAGGCCTGCATCGCTCTTGGGCTTGTTTATCGTGTTGCGCTTGGCCGGCGTCTTAGCCGCAGGCTTCTTGGCGACCTTCTTGCCGGTTTTCGGGTCGACCTTTTTCTTCTTGGTGCCGGCGGCCTTGCCGGACGCCTTGAGGTTCTTCGGCCCCTGGTAGCTGCCCTTGAGCTCCTTGACGGTGCGTTTCTCGAAGCGCTGCTTGAGGTAGCGCTCGATGCTCGACATCAGGTTCCAGTCATTGTGGGTGATCAGCGAGATGGCCAGGCCTTCGCTGCCGGCACGGCCGGTACGGCCGACGCGGTGCACGTATTCGTCACCGGAGCGCGGCATGTCGAAGTTGATCACCAGATCCAGACCCTCGACATCCAGGCCGCGGGCCGCCACGTCGGTGGCGACCAGCACCTTGACGGCGCCCTGGCGCAGGCGGTCGATGGCCAGCTTGCGATCCTTCTGGTCCTTCTCGCCGTGCAGCACGAAGGTTTTGAATTCCTTGGCCACCAGCTTGCCGTACAGGCGGTCGGCCTGCACGCGGGTGTTGGTGAAGATGATCGCCTTGTCGTAGGTCTCGTTGCTCAGCAGCCACTCGACCAGCTGTTCCTTGTGGTAGTTGTGGTCAGCGGTGATGATCTGCTGGCGGGTGCCTTCGGCCAGTTCGCTGACGCGGTTGAGCTGCAGGTGCGTGGGCTCGCGCAGCACCTGGGCGACCACTTCGCGCAGGCCGGCGCCACCGCTGGTGGCGGAGAACAGCAGGGTCTGATGCTCGCGGTTGCACATCTGTGCCAGACGTTGCACGTCTTCGGCGAAGCCCATGTCGAGCATGCGGTCTGCTTCATCGAGCACCAGCACCTCGACGTCATCGAACAGCAGGTTGCCGGCGTTGGCGTGCTCGATCAGGCGCCCCGGCGTGCCGATGACGATATCGACCTTGCGCAGCATGGCGGCCTGCACCTTGAAGTCTTCACCGCCGGTGATCAGCCCGCCCTTGAGAAAGGTGAACTGGGCAAAGCGCTCGACTTCCTTGAGGGTCTGCTGGGCCAGCTCGCGGGTCGGCAGCATGATCAGTGCACGCACGCTGACCCGCGCCTTGGAGCTGCCATCACCGAGCAGGCGGTTGAGCATCGGCAGTACGAAGGCGGCGGTCTTGCCGCTGCCGGTCTGGGCGATCACCCGCAGGTCCTTGCCTTCCAGCGCCGGTGGAATCGCAGCGGCCTGAACCGGAGTGGGCTCGGTGAAGTTGAGCTCGGCCACGGCTTTGAGCAGGCGTTCATGCAGGGCAAATTGGGCAAACACGGGACAACCTCAATGCAAATGCTAAATCAGCCGCATAGGTTACCGCGTTCGCGCCTCGGGGCCGAATGCTTTCTCTGCGCGGTTAGCCGAAAGCACTCAGGTCGCGGGCTGCATGCGCCGCTGCTTGAGCAGCAAACGGCCGCTATCCCAACCCACCAGCACCACGGCCACCCAGATCGGCAGGTAGGTCATAAACTGATCCGGATCGAACTGCTCGCCCAGGAACAGCAGGCTGAACGTAAACAGCAGCACCGGCTCCACGTAACTGAGAATGCCGAACAGCCCCAATGGCAGCAGGCGCGACGAGGCCATCATCAGCGCCAGGGCGATGGTGCCGAGCAGCGCCATGCCCGGCACCATCCACCACAGGCGCGGGTACTCGGCGAACATGCCGGCCGGCGCCCAGTGGACGATCAGCCAGATGGCCAAGGGCGCCATCACCAGCATCTCCAGTACCAGGCCCGGCAACGCGTCCAGGCGCATCCAGCGGCGCAGCATGAAGTAAGGCGGATAGCCAAGGGCGGTGACCAGGGTGACCCAGGAAAATGCCTGGGCCTGCCAAAGCTCGTGCAGCACGCCGGCAAAGGCACAGGCCACGGCGAGCTTCTGCAGCGGGCGCAGGCGCTCGCCGTAGAACACCCGGCCGACCAGCACCATGGCCAGCGGCAGCAGGAAGTAACCCAGGGAGACATCGAGCATGTGCGCGGTCAGTGGCGCCCAGACGAACATGAACCACTGCAGGCCGATCAGCGCGGCGCCCACCGGCAGCGCGGCCAGCAGCAGCGGCTCGTGGCGCAGACGCTGCAAGGCGGTGAGCAGCAATGGCCACTGGCGCAGCAGAGTGAGCAGCAGCAAAACGGCGGGAATCGACCAGAGCACGCGCTGGGCGAACACCTGAAAGCCATCCAGCGGCGTGAGCATCTGCACGTAGCCGGGGATCAGGGCGAACAGGATCGAGGCGCTGACAGAGAACAGCACGCCGGGTCCGGAAAGCGTCATCGCGCACCTCGAGAAGGAAAAATCGCTCGCGTCGCTTAGCCTATCAGGCAGCGGCGCGATTACCGTGACGGCGGCGCAGGCGCATACGCGAGCGCCGCTGTCGAACGGGCGGCGCACCATAACGGTTCACTGATGGACAAACAATCCGGGCTGGCCGGGACAAGGCGTGAGTGATCGATATCCGATCAAAAGATAGGGCCATTCGCCCTTACCTATCGAGGAAGTTGATTTGTAGACTGGCTGACCCTAGGCTGATCGACCTATTGAGGCTGGCAGGTCAGATCCACACGCAGGCGAATGATGCTGCGCGAGAATTTCACCGTAAGGTTGCCGCTCTGCCCTGCCGCCAGGTTGGTGCTGCGGGTGCGTGGCGCCTCGGGGCCGTTGCGAAACACCGCCTTGCAGGAGGCGGGCTGCGAGCCGTAGTTCTGCACCAGCACGGCCGCCATGTTGTGATCGATTTCCTGGGTGCTCGCCGAGATTTCGGCGCCATTGAACTGCTTTTCCAGTTCGATGGGATAAGCCTGCGCTGCCAGCGGCAAACAGACGATCAGCGCACAACAGAATTTTTTCATGGCCAGCCTCCGTGGTGAGCCAACAGTTTAGGGGCAGTGCCCTGCCGTGCACAGCGGCCCGTGAAGGAGAACAAATGAAGGCTCCACGCGTAACCCTCGATCAGTGGCGCACCCTGCAGGCGGTGGTCGACAACGGCGGCTTCGCCCAGGCCGCCGAGATGCTGCACCGTTCGCAATCTTCGGTGAGCTACACCGTGGCGCGCATGCAGGAGCAGCTGGGCGTGCCGCTGCTGCGTATCGACGGCCGCAAGGCGGTACTTACCGAAGCCGGCGACGTGCTGCTGCGCCGCTCCCGGCAGCTGGTCAAGCAGGCCAGCCAGCTCGAGGACCTGGCGCACCACATGGAACAGGGCTGGGAAGCCGAAGTGCGTCTGGTGGTCGATGCCGCCTACCCCAGCGCCCGCCTGGTCCGTGCACTGACCGCCTTCATGCCGCAGAGCCGCGGTTGCCGCGTGCGCCTGCGCGAAGAGGTGCTGTCCGGCGTCGAGGAAGTGCTCAAGGAAGGCGTCGCGGATCTTGCCATCAGCGCCTACAACATTCCCGGTTTTCTCGGCTCGGAGATGAGCCCGGTGGAATTCATCGCCGTGGCCCACCCGGATCACCCACTGCATCGCCTGCAGCGCGGCCTCAACTTCCAGGACCTGGAAACCCAGATGCAGGTGGTGATCCGCGACTCCGGCCGCCACCAGCCCCGCGATATGGGCTGGCTGGGTGCAGAGCAACGCTGGACGGTGGGCAGCCTGGCCACCGCGGCGACCTTCGTGGGCAGCGGCCTGGGCTTCGCCTGGCTGCCGCGGCACATGATCGAGCGCGAACTCAAGGACGGCCTGCTCAAGCCGCTGCCGCTGGACAAGGGCGGCAACCGCAAGCCGGTGTTCTTTCTCTACGCCAGCAAGGACAAGGCCCTGGGCCCGGCCACGCAGATTCTCACCGACCTGATCCAGCGCTTCGACGCAGCCCCGCTCGACGCCGCGCCCGTTACGCCGGCCTGAGCCGATGGCCTTTTTCGAGCACCGCGGCTGCCGGCTGTACTTCGAGGAGCATGGCGTGGGCTCGCCGGTGCTGCTGGTGCACGGCTTGGGCTCCAGCACCCTGGACTGGGAACTGCAGATTCCGGTCCTGGCCGCCCACCACCGGGTGGTCGCCCTGGACGTTCGCGGTCACGGCCGCTCCGACAAACCGCGCCAGCGCTATCGCATTGCCGATTTTGCCGGCGACGTCGCGGCGCTGATCGAGCATCTGCAGCTGCCCCCCGTGCATCTGGTCGGCATCTCCATGGGCGGCATGATCGGTTTCCAGCTGGGCGTGGATCAGCCGCAGCTGCTGCGCAGCCTGACGATCGTCAACAGCGCGCCGGAGGTGAAGGCGAAGAAACCCTCCGATTACCTGCAGATCGCCAAGCGCTGGACGCTGGCCCGCCTGCTGCCGCTGGAAACCACTGCCAAGGCCCTGGCTCGCCTGCTGTTTCCCAAACCCGAGCAGGCCGAGCTGCGCCGCAAGGTCGAGGAGCGCTGGCCGCGCAACGACAAGCGCGCCTACCTGGCCAGCCTCGATGCCATCATCGGCTGGGGCGTACGTGAACGTCTGGGCCGCATCACCTGTCCTACCCTGGTGATCAGCGCCGACCGTGACTACACGCCGGTCGCGCAGAAGCAGGCCTACGTCGACGAGCTACCGGACGCACGCCTGCTGGTGATCGACGACTCACGCCATGCCACGCCGCTCGACCAGCCCGAACGCTTCAACCGCAGCCTGCTTGCCTTTATGCAGGAAGTCGAAAACACTGCCGCCACCTCAATCAAGGACTAGACCCGATGCTGAAGAAACTCGCCCTCACCGCCTGCTCGCTGCTGTTCACCGCTCACCTGATGGCGGCCGAGAACCCCACCGTTCTGCTGACCACCAGCCTGGGCGAGATCGAAGTGCAGCTCGATGAGCAGAAAGCGCCGATCAGCACCAAGAACTTCCTGGCCTACGTGGACAGCGGCTTCTACAAGGGCACCGTGTTTCACCGCGTGATTCCGGGCTTCATGGTGCAGGGTGGCGGCTTCGACGAGAACATGCGCCAGAAGCAGACCCAGGCGCCGATCAAGAACGAAGCCGACAACGGCCTGCACAACGTGCGTGGCACCCTGGCCATGGCCCGCACCCAGGTACGCGACTCGGCCACCAGCCAGTTCTTCATCAACCACACCGACAACGCCTTCCTCGACCACGGCTCGCGCGACTTCGGTTACGCGGTGTTCGGCAAGGTCACCCGCGGCATGGAAGTGGTCGACCGCATCGCCCAGGTGCGTACCGCCAACCGCGCCGGCCAGCAGAACGTGCCGGTCGACCCGGTGGTGATTCTCGACGCCAAGCGCCTCTGATAGCGTTCCTCCTCTCCAGCAACCCGCGCGCCAGCACGCGTGGGTTCGCTCTCAGCGCCCCGCGCGCCTGCTTCGAGCAGCCCTGATTCCTCCTTCTCCGCCAGAGCAGACTGCACGCCATGTTGTTTCGCCGCTTCGAAAATCTGATCGACGTCTTCAAGCCCAGCCCGGACGTGGCGCCGCCTGCCGGCATGCTGCGCTTCTACACCCATTACCTGAAGCAGGTCTGGCCACCGGTGCTGGTGCTGCTGGTCGTCGGCTTCTTCGCTGCGGTGATCGAAGTGGCGCTGTTCAGCTTTCTCGGCCAGCTGATCGATATGGCCCAGGCCACCGCCGATGCCCGCACCTTCTTCGCCGAGCACAGCAACGAGTTGCTGTGGATGGCCGTGGTGGCACTGGTCATCCGCCCGCTGGTATTCGGCCTGCACAACCTGCTGGTGCACCAGACCATCAACCCTGGGCTGACCAACCTGATCCGCTGGCAGAATCACCGTTACGTGCTCAAGCAGAGCCTGAATTTCTTCCAGAACGATTTCGCCGGGCGCATCGCCCAGCGCGTCATGCAGACGGGCCCGTCGCTGCGCGAATCGGCCATGCAGGTGATCGACGCGCTGTGGCACGTGGTGGTCTACGCCGGCAGCGCGCTGTACCTGTTCGCCGAGGCGGACGTGCGCCTGATCGTGCCGCTGACGCTGTGGATCATCGGCTACAGCGCCGCGCTCTGGTACTTCGTGCCACGCATCAAGGAACGCTCGGCGGCGGCCTCGGCAGCACGCTCCAAGGTCATGGGCCGGGTTGTGGATGGCTACAGCAACGTCGCCACCCTCAAGCTGTTCGCCCACTCGCGCGAAGAGGAAAGCTACGCCCGCCAGGCCATGCAGGAGCTGCTCGACAAGTTCCGCCAGCAGACACGCATCATCACCAGCCTGGATTTTCTGATCACCTGCCTGAACGGCCTGCTGATCGTCGGCACCGGCGCCCTGGCCCTGTGGCTGTGGAGCGAATCGCTGATCAGCACCGGCGCCATCGCCCTGGCGCTGGGCCTGGTGATCCGCATCAACAACATGGCCGAATGGATCATGTGGGTGGTCAACGGCATCTTCGAGAACGTCGGCACCGTGCAGGACGGCATGCAGACCATCGTCCAGCCGCGCCACGTACTCGACCGCGAAGATGCCAAACCGCTGCAGGTGCAGCAAGGCGCCGTGCGCTTCGATGATGTGCACTTTCACTACGGCAAGAGCGGCGGCGTGATCAGCGGCCTGAATATCGAAATCCGCCCTGGCGAGAAGATCGGCCTGGTCGGCCCGTCCGGCGCCGGCAAGTCGACCCTGGTCAACCTGCTGTTGCGCCTCTACGACCTGGAAAGCGGGCAGATTCTCGTCGACGGCCAGAACATCGCCGAAGTCAGCCAGGAAACCCTGCGCGCCAATATCGGCGTGGTCACCCAGGACACCTCCCTGCTGCACCGCTCGATCCGCGACAACCTGCGCTACGGCAAGCCCGACGCCAGTGACGAAGAACTCTGGGCAGCGGCCCGCAAAGCCCGCGCCGACAGCTTCATCGCCACCCTGGACGACAGCCAGGGCGGCCTGGGCTTCGACGCCCAGGTCGGCGAGCGCGGGGTCAAGCTATCCGGCGGCCAGCGCCAGCGCATCGCCATCGCTCGCGTGCTGCTCAAGGACGCACCGATCCTGGTGCTCGACGAAGCCACCTCGGCGCTGGATTCGGAAGTCGAAGCGGCGATTCAGGAAAGCCTGGACAACCTGATGGACGGCAAGACGGTGATCGCCATCGCCCACCGCCTGTCGACCATCGCGCGCATGGATCGCCTGGTGGTGATCGACAAGGGCCAGGTGATCGAGACCGGCACCCACGCCGAGCTGATCGCCCGTGGCGGATTGTATGCGCGCCTTTGGCAGCACCAGACCGGTGGCTTCGTCGGCGTCGACTAACGCCGGCCGGGGCCAGGCAGCAGGTAAACTAGTTAGCTAGCTAACAAACATCAATTTTCATGATACCTACTAACGAGACCATCAATTTCCGCCGCTTTGGCTTTGCTGGTCATATGAGTCCACCAGGCAACGCAATCGAATAGGTCGATCCGGTTGCCGGTTTTCGAACTCATCGAGGACTCCATCATGAAAGTTGCAACCGCCATTACCGCTCTGCTTTCCAGTCTCGCTCCCGCCGTGTTCGCTGCCGATATCCAGCCCAGGCCAGGTGCAGGCCTGCCGACCGAGGAATATCACTACGGCATGAAAGTCGACGTGCAGAAAGTGCTGTACCGCACAGACGTCTCCAACAAGAGCGGCGTAGTGCCGGTGATCATGGTCTACACCGACAGCCAGGGTGAAACCCACAAGATGAGTTTCCTCGAGTGGGGCGGCCGTTACGATGGCTGATCAAGACGCTGTTGCACCGGCGCGCTGCGGGCGACCGCAGCGCGCAGCTGCGCTAGCTCAGGCCTGACGATACGGCAGCATCTCCCGCGCCTGCTCGGCGTAGGCCAGCACGCCCTCACGCTCCTCCTGCAGAAACCCCGCCACCGCGTCACGCAAGCCTTCGTGTACCAGGTAGTGCCAGGAATGGGTGATGGTCGGCTCGAAGCCGCGAATCAGCTTGTGCTCGCCCTGGGCGCCGGCATCGAAGCGCTGCAACCCTTGGGTAATCGCCTGCTCCATACCCTGATAGAAACAGGTTTCGAAATGCAGCCGGTCGAACTCGGCCAAGCACCCCCAGTAACGTCCATACAGGCTGCCTGCGCCCAATAGGCTGAAGGCCATGGCCACCGGCTTTGAGCCGCGACAGGCCAGTACCACGCGAATCGCCTCGGGCATGCGCTCGGACAGCATGCTGAAGAAGTCACGGGTCAGGTACGGCCGCTGTCCCCGCACGTGGTAGGTATTGGCATAGCAGTGGTAGACGAAATCCCACTCCACTTCACTCAATTGGTGCCCTTCGCGCCAGTCGAAGGCGATGCCCTGCTCCGCCACCTGCTCGCGCTCCTTGCGCATCTGCTTGCGCTTGCGCGAACTCAAGGTATCGAGGAAGTCCTGAAAGTCCCGGTAGCCGCGGTTGTGCCAGTGAAACTGGCAGCCCAGGCGCTGCAGCCAGCCGTCACGCCCCTGCATCACTGCATCACCCGCCGCATCGGTGAAATTCACGTGCAGACTGGAAAGCCCCTGCGCTTCCAGAGTCGCCGTAATGCCATCGAGCAGCTGCCCGGCCGCCTCGGGCGAGCCCAGCAAGCGCTGGCCGGTCACCGGTGAAAAGGGAATGGCGCCCAACAGCTTCGGGTAATAGCCGATACCGGCGCGGCGACAGGCATCGGCCCAGCCGTGATCGAACACGTACTCGCCTTGAGAATGGTACTTCACATAGGCCGGCAGCGCCGCCTGCGGCTGGCCATCGCCATCGAGCAACACCTGGTGGGCGGCCTGCCAGCCACTGCGCCCGCCTACGCTGCCACTTTCTTCGAGGGTGCTGAGAAAGGCGTGGCGCAGGAACGGCTGGGGTTCGCTGAGCAGGCCATCCCAGGTGGCGGCATCGAGATCCTTGAGGGCGTGCAGGCTGTAGACGGGCATCGGCTGTATCCGCGGGCAAACAGCGCACACTATATCGCCAATAAAAAAACCCCGCCTGAGGCGGGGTTCAAAGGAGTACCACGTTTGCAGGGTGTTGCTTAGAACACGTATTGGGCGCGCAGTACCACGCCGTCACCGCTGTCGTCATCGGCGGCAACCGAGTTGACCTGGTTGTCGACCTTGGCCTTGATGTAGGTGGCGCTGACCTTCACCGCTTCGTTGGCGTACCAGTTCACACCCAGGTTATGCACCTTGCCGGTCACGTCGTCGGTCGGATCGATACCCACGGTGTCGTCTTCGACGGCGATGTGGTCATAGCGGTAGAACAACTCCCAGGCACCGATGGACTTGTTGGCCGGCTTGATGGCGTCGAACTTGCCGAGCTTGTAGGCGCGGGCTTCGCCGGTCAGGGTGTAGGCGACCTGGCCGTAATACCCCTTGGCCTTGATGTCTTCACGGGTGTCGGCATCGGCCTTCATCTTGCGGGTGATGTATTCACCCTGGATGGACAGCGGGCCCATCGCCCAGGCGGCTTCCAGACCCATGGCGCGGTCGGTGTCGTAGGAACCTACCGGCAGGTTGTTGGCGCCGCCCAGCAGCAGACGGTTGCCGTTGGTGCCGGCGTCCTGACCACCGTCGGTGCTCACGCCACGCATGCCCAGGCGGCTGCGGATACGGCCATCGAAAGCGGTATCGGAGAGATCACGCTGGGCGAAGTTCAGGCCCAGGTGCAGCACGTTGCCGGTTTCGTGCAGCGGAGCAAACACGCCGCGCAGGTTGAACTGCTTGGTGCTGTCGCCATCCTTGTCGGCGTTGGTGGCGTCTTTGGCGAAGAAGCCTGCGGAGCCGTACAGCGAATCGCCGGCGGTGCCGGAAACCTGGATGCCCATGCCGCCGTTGTGGCTGTTGGCCCAGTCGACCAGGTCGTAGGCAGCGGTACGCTCAGGGGCGGTTACCCACTTGGAGCTGGTGGCTTTTTCCAGACCGAATTCCGGGTCAAAGCGGCCCACCTTGATCGACAGCGGCTTGAAGCCGTTATAGGCAAGCGATGCTTCGTCGAAGTAGCCATCTTCGGAGCGGTTGTCGCCACCGGAGTTGTGCGAGAAGTCGTAGTTCAGCTGATAGGCCCAATCGGTATAGAGCACACCGCCGATTTCCAGGAAGGCGCGGCGGAAATAGCCGGCATCAGCGTTGTTGCCGTTGACGGTGTAGAAACCGTCGAAGCGGCTGTAATCGGCCTGCAACCGACCACCGACCTTGAAGCTGAACTCCTTGTCGGTCGTCGCAACCTCAAGGCCGCCTTTGGTCTTGACCACGATGTCAGCGCCGTCGGTGGTGACGGTGCCGGCGAAAGCCTGGGCGGAAACGGCCAGAGCCAGGGCGCTGGCTGCGAAACCGGCGAAGTGCTTACGGATCATCGAGAATTCCCCTAATTGAACTTAACTGCTGGAAAACACCCGAGCTGTGGGCTCGTTCGTGCTGGGGGAATCTTCGCGGCGGCTTATTTCAGCGCAGTTGCTGATATATAAATATTTGATGACAAGGGAACTTTTTAATCCCTTTGAATATAACGCTTGACAGCGAAGCGCTCAGCCGAGTAGCTGAACCGGCTGTATGGGGCGTGCTAGAGGGGTTGCAGGTGTGAAACAGGCGGCACCTTGCGTGCCGCCCTTATACGGTCAGCGCTTGCGCAGAATCACGCTGCCGATGGAATAACCGGCGCCGAACGAGCTGAGCACACCCAGGGAGCCGGCCGGCAGATCGTCCTGATTCTTGTGCAGAGCAATCACCGAACCTGCCGAACTGGTGTTGGCGTAGGTGTCGAGGATCACCGGCGCCTCGTGGGCCTCCGGGTCACGGCCGAGCAGTTTGCGGGCGATCAGCTGGTTCATGTTGAGGTTGGCCTGGTGCAGCCAGAAGCGCTTCACGTCCGCCACATTCAAGCCGTTCTCCTGCAGGTGGGCGGCGATCAGCTCGGCCACCATCGGGCAGACTTCCTTGAACACCTTGCGCCCTTCCTGCACGAACAGCTTGTCGCGGGAGGTCTGAGCGCCCTCTTCAGCGGCACGATTCAAGAAGCCGAAGTTGTTGCGGATGTTGTTGGAGAACTGGGTCAGCAGCTTGGTGCCGACCACGTCGAACTGATGCTCGGAAGTCGCCAGATCCGCGCGCTCGAGCACCACCGCGGTAGCCGCATCGCCAAAGATGAAGTGGCTGTCGCGGTCACGGAAATTCAGGTGCCCGGTGCAGATTTCCGGGTTGACCATCAGGATCGCCCGCGCCTGGCCGAGCTGGATGCTGTTGGCGGCCGCCTGGATGCCGAAGGTCGCCGACGAGCACGCCACGTTCATGTCGAAGCCGAAGCCCTGGATACCCAGCGCCGCCTGCACTTCGATGGCCACGGCGGGATAGGCGCGCTGCAGGTTGGAACAGGCGACGATCACACCGTCGATATCCGACGCCGTCTTGCCGGCGCGGGCCAGCGCCTCTTTGGCGGCTGCCACCGACATCTCGCAGAGAATGCCCCACTGCTCGTTATCGCGCTCGGGGATGAAAGGCACCATGCGCTGCGGATCGAGAATGCCCTGCTTGTCGATCACGAAACGGCTCTTGATGCCCGAGGCCTTCTCGATGAACGCACTGTTCGACTCATTCAGCGCCTCGATCTCGCCACGTTCGATGGCCGCGGCGTTGTCCGCGTTGAACTGCTGCACATAGGCATTGAAGGACGCCACCAACTCGTCGTTGGAGATGCTGTTGGCCGGGGTATAAAGGCCCGTACCGCTGATGACGACGTTATGCACGCTGCTTCCTCTTGTTGTTGGCGATGGCCGGGCTGACCGCCAACGGCACCAATACGCGGCAGCTGATCGATCGTCTGGTTGTCCGCGCTCACAGGCGCCCAAGTGTGCCACAGCCAAAAGGTCGCGCCCATCGGGCAAATAAGCCGTATCTCATAAAAAAGCAGCGCGTGCCGGGCACGCGCTGTTGGGTCGCTTGGCGGCGAATGGCGGGCTCAGGCACCGCCATTGATGCGCAGGAAGGCTTCGTCGAAGCGCCCCTCGCGCTCGGCCAGGCGCTGGAAGCGGGCGCGCTCGACGATGATTTCGTCCGCTACCGGCTGCTGGGTGAACAGCGCCATCACTTCATCGATGAAGGCGTCCAGCGGCATGTAACCCTCGCGATGGGCCTGGCCGGGTGTGAGCTCGGTCTGCACCGCTGGCGGCGCCAGCTCGATGACCCGTACCTGGCCGGCCAGTTGATGGCGCAGCGCCTGGGTATAGAGATGAATGCCCGCCTTGGTGGCGCCGTAAACCGCCGCATCGGCGCGCGGCACGAAGGCCAGCCCCGATGAGACGTTGACGATGAAGCCGTTCTGCTGACGCTTGATGTGTTCCACCAGCGCATTGTTCAGGCGAATCGGCCCCAGCAGATTGGTGACCACCTGAGCCTCGGCGTCGGCCAGGTCGGACTCACGGCCAACATCGTCGATGCGCATGATGCCCGCGTTGTTGATCACGCCATTGAGAGCCGCGAAGCGGCCGGTGATTTCCCTGGCGAATTCGCGGATCGCGTCGGGGTCAGCCATGTCCAGGGTCATGGCATGCATGCCTTCGCGCCCGGAGATGGTTTCCTGCAACGTATCCAGATGGCGGCCGGTGACGATCACGGTATTGCCCAGCGCGTGGAAGCGCAGCGCCAGTTCACGGCCGATGCCCGAACCTCCGCCGGTGATCAACAGGGTGTTGCCTGATGCGTTCATGGTCATGCTCCTCGGTTGGCTGCCCGCTATGAGCAGAAGCGCCGCCTGAGCGGCCGATGCCGCGCTGCTCACTGCCCTGCGCCTGGCAGTTGTTGGAGCGTCTGTGCGGCGAAAAAAGTCGAACAATCATCAGCACGGGCAGATGCTCGACTCGACCTGCCGAACCAGCTTATGGCGGGCACTTTCCTGACGAAAGTAGGCACCCGAAAGTGCTATACACACCTTCAGGTAACTAATGGGCTAGCAGAGGAACAGGCGATGTCAGTCGATGAGGAACGTCACCGCAAGACACGTGAGCAGCTCAAAGCGGCCGCGCCGCTGGAGCCGCGCGTGGCCGAACTGGTCAACGGCGTGATTGCCCGCGTGGCGGACAAGTGGACGATGATCATCCTCGATGTACTCGCCGAGCATGGCGAAACGCGCTTTCTGCAATTGCAGCGGCTGGTGGGCGGCATCAGTCAGAAGATGCTGACGCAGACACTGCGCGACATGGAGCGCGAGGGCCTGGTGATCAGGACGGTGCATCCAGAGGTGCCACCGCGGGTGGAATATCGGCTGACCGATCTCGGCCTGAGCCTGGGTGAAGCGTTCTGTGGCGTATGGATCTGGGCTCAGGCGCATCTCGAGGCCATCGAGCGTGCCCGTGCGGCCTTCGATGAGCGCAACCCGAAACGCTGACAGGCCATTGCCCGAACGACGGGCAATGGCCTTTGGCGTCAGCTCAGGCTGTCATCGACAACCAGCACCAGCTTGCCGTTGACCTGGTTGCTTTCCAGAGTCTCGTAAGCCTCATGGGCCTCGTTCACCGGGAAGGTGCGGGCCAGTTGCGGCTTGAGGCGACCCTCGCTGAACAGCGGCCACACGTGCTGGCGCAGATCGCGCAGCAGTTCGGCCTTGAACAGGTCGTCACGGTTGCGCAGGGTCGAGCCGATCAGTTGGATGCGCTTGCCGAGCACCAGCGCCATGTCCACTTCGGCCTTGCGCCCGCCCATCATGCCGATGTTCACCCAGCGCCCGTCGAGCGCCAGCAGCTTGAGGTTGAGTGCCGCGTAGCTGGCGCCCACCGGATCGAGAATCACCTCGAACGGGCCGAAATCGTCCGGCACCTTGAGGCCGTCCTTGTCGCGAATCGCCCCGCCACTGGCGCCCAGGCTTTCGCAGTAGGCCAGGCGCTCCTGAGAGCCGACGGTGACCCAACAGCTGCTGCCGAAAGCCTTGCACAGCTGGATGGCCGCCGAACCGACACCGCTGGCGCCGGCGTGCAGCAGCACCTTCTCGCCGGGCTTGAGGCCGGCCAGCTGGAACAGGTTCAGCCAGGCGGTGGCGTACACCTCCGGCAACGCCGCCGCCTCGTGCAGCGACAGGCCTTCCGGCACCGGCAGCACGTGGCGCGCATCGACCACCACGTCTTCGGCTATGCCGCCGCCAGCGAGCAGCGCGCAGACGCGATCGCCCACCTGCCAGTCGTCACAGCCCGCCCCCACTTCACTGACGATGCCCGAACACTCCAGGCCCAGCGTGTCGCTGGCACCCGGCGGTGGCGGGTAATTACCGGCCCGCTGCAGCAGGTCGGCGCGGTTCAGGCCCGCGGCCGCCACACGAATACGAACTTGCCCTACATCACAGGCCGGCGTGGGTCGATCGACCCATTGCACCTGCCCTTCAACGCCTTGCAATGCTTTCACGGTGCCTCCATAGTGCATTCGAACCTGGCCCGCCGCTACGCGACGGGCCTTTGCATTGCGCCAATGGAACCTGGCGCCCTCAAAGACGGCCTAATATGCGTTATCAACTGTCCCCACGTCGAATCAGCATGAAGCGATCCTTTCTCAGCGCTACCCTGGCCCTCGTTCTCGGGCTGGGCGCTTTACCCCTTGCCGCCAAAACCACTCAGGCCGATCCGTGGGAATACCTGCAGCCCGATCGTGATCAGGTGATCGCCAGCCTCAACGTGGTCGAATTGCTGCAGCGTCATCACTACAGCAAGCCTCCGTTGGACGACGCCCGCTCGGAAAAGATCTATCAGGGTTACCTGAAGATGCTCGACCCGGCGCGCAGCTACTTCACCGCTGGCGACATCGCCGAGTTCGACCGCTGGAAGGACAAGTTCGACGATTTCCTGAAAAAGGGTGATCTGGAGCCCGGCTTCGCCATCTACAAGCGCTACCTTGCCCGCCAGCAGGACCGCCTGAACTACGTGCAGGGCCTGCTCGCCAAGGGCGTCGACAAACTCGACTTCACCACTGATGAAAGCCTGTTGATCGACCGCGAGAAAGCCCCCTGGGCCAAGGACGTCGCCGAGCTCGACGACCTGTGGCGCAAACGCCTGAAAGACGAAGTGCTGCGCCTGAAGCTGGCCGGCAAGGAGCCCAAGGCGATTCAGGAGCTGCTGACCAAGCGCTACAAGGCGCAGCAGGCGCGCCTGCAGCAGACTCGCAGCGAAGACGTGTTCCAGGCCTACATCAACGCTTTCGCCATGACCTACGATCCGCACACCAACTACCTGTCGCCAGACAGTGCGGAAAACTTCGACATCAACATGAGTCTGTCCCTCGAGGGCATCGGCGCCGTGCTGCAGAGCGACAACGAGCATGTGAAGGTCGTGCGCCTGGTTCCGGCCGGCCCGGCCGAGAAGAGCAAGCAGATCTCGCCCGCCGACAAGATCGTCGGGGTTGGCCAGGGTGACGACGAAATCGTCGACGTGATCGGCTGGCGCCTGGATGAAGTGGTCAAGCTGATCCGCGGCCCGAAAGGCTCGAAGGTACGCCTGGAGGTTATTCCGGCTAGCAACGCGCCGAACGACATGACCAGCAAGATCGTCAGCATCACCCGTGAGGCGGTGAAGCTCGAAGAGCAGGCGGCCAAGAAATCCATCCTCAAGATTGACCAAGACGGCCGTCCTTACAAGCTGGGCGTGATCGAAATCCCGGCCTTCTACCTGGACTTCAAGGCCTTCCGTGCCGGCGATCCCGATTACAAGAGCACCACCCGCGACGTCAAGAAGCTGATCACCGAGCTGCAGGCCGAGAAAGTCGACGGTATCGTCATCGACCTGCGCAACAACGGCGGCGGCTCGCTGCAGGAAGCCACCGAACTGACCGGCCTGTTCATCGACAAGGGCCCGACCGTACTGGTGCGCAACAGCGACGGCCGCGTCGACGTGCTGGCTGACGAACAGGACGGCGCCTTCTACAAGGGCCCGCTGGCCTTGCTGGTCAACCGCCTGTCCGCCTCGGCCTCGGAGATCTTCGCCGGCGCCATGCAGGACTACCACCGCGCGCTGATCCTCGGTGGCCAGACCTTCGGCAAGGGCACCGTGCAGACCATCCAGCCGCTCAACCATGGCGAGCTGAAGCTGACCCTGGCCAAGTTCTACCGCGTTTCCGGGCAGAGCACCCAGCACCGCGGCGTGGTGCCGGACATCTCCTATCCGGACGTGATGGACAACAAGGAAATCGGCGAGAGCGCCCTGCCCGAGGCCATGCCGTGGGACAGCATCCGACCGGCGATCAAGCCCGAGCTGGATCCGATCAAGCCGTTCCTCACCGAGCTCAAGAACCGCTACGACGCGCGTACCGCCAACAACCCCGACTTCAATTTCGCCCGCGACCGCTTGGCGCTGTCCCGCGAGCTGATGGCCGAGAAGACCGTCAGCCTCAACGAAGCCAAGCGCCGCGCCGAGCAGGCCGATATCGAGAAACGCCAGCTGGCGATCGAGAACGCCCGCCGCAGCGCCAAGGGCGAGGAGCCGCTCAAGGAGCTGAAGAAGGAAGACGAGGATGACGTCATGGCGCAGGCCGAGGAAGACAAGAAGACCAAACCGGAAGACGACGCCTACCTGACGGAAACCGGCCACATTCTGATCGACTACCTCAAGCTCAATACTCGCCTGGCCAAGCAGTGATTACCGGCCAGCTGTAACCCGAAGGGCGTCGCCAACACGACGCCCTTTTTTATTGCCTGAGGCGTGCCAGCAGCGCCAGAAAATCAGCCTCCTATTTATTGGCGCGCGCCCCACGTCATCAAGCGGTCATCATTCTGTAGTCAAATCATGCGTATCTTGCGGGACGCAACTATCATGGCCAATAGCCATCTTCCGCTCTCCGATTTGCATAGAGATACGCCATGACCGTCACCGAACAGTTGAGCTCGCTGGGCCAGATTCTTGCCCACGGCGACCTGCATAGCCTGTTCCAGCCCATCGTGTCGGTCGCCGAACGGCGTATCCTCGGTTACGAAGCGCTGACCCGCGGCCCCTCCAACAGCCCGCTGCATTCGCCATTGACCCTGTTCGCCGCCGCGCGCCAGACCGGCATGCTCAGCGAGCTGGAACTGGCCTGCCGCAAAAGCGCCTGCCGCCGCTTCAGCGAACAGCAGCTCGATGGTTTGCTGTTTCTCAACGTCTCCCCGGACTCGTTGCTTGACGCCAACCACCAGCCCGGCCGCACCCTCAAACTGCTGCAAACCTACGGCATCTCGCCCAGTCGCGTGGTGATCGAGCTGACCGAACAATCGCCCACCGACGATTTCTACCTGCTCGACACCGCCCTGCACCACTACCGCGACATGGGCTTTTCCATCGCCCTCGACGATCTGGGCGCCGGTTATTCCAGCCTGCGCCTGTGGTCGGAGCTGCGCCCGGACTACGTGAAGATCGATCGCCACTTCATCGACGGCATTCACCGCGATGCGGTAAAGCGCGAGTTCGTCGGCTCCATCCTGCAGATGGCCAAGGCCTCGCGGGCCAAGGTGATCGCCGAGGGCATCGAGCTGGAGGAAGAACTCGCCGTGCTCTGCGAGATGGGCGTCGACCTGCTGCAGGGCTATCTGCTCTGCCGCCCCCAGGAAACGCCGCCCACCGACGCCCGCAAGATGTTGCCAGCCCTGGGCCAGGCACCGACGCCCCTCGGCGAGGAAAGCAGCGACCTGACCGCCCTGCTCAACGAACAGCCGGCGGTGTCGATTTCCACGCCGACCGCCGATGTGCTGGAAGCGTTTCGCGCCCAGGCCAACCTCAATTCCCTGGCGGTGCTGGACGAAGCCCAGCGCCCGGTGGGCATCGTGCATCGCCACTCGCTGTCCGACGTGCTGCTCAAGCCCTTCGCCACCGAGCTTTATGCACGCAAGCCAATCAGCCGGCTGATGAGCAACGACTTTCTGGCCGTGGAGATCAGCCAGTCGCTGCAACAGGTCAGCCGCCTGCTGACCAGCCGCGCCCGCCAGCGCATGGAAGAGGATTTCGTGATCACCGTGGAGGGCTGCTACCAGGGCCTGGGTCGGGTGATCGACGTGCTCAAGCTGATCACCGAACTGAAGATCCAGCAGGCCCGCTACGCCAATCCGCTGACCCTGCTGCCGGGCAACGTGCCGATCCAGCAATGCCTGGCGCGTCTGCTGCAGCAGAACCGCGAGGCAGCGGTCTGCTATGTCGACATCGACAGCTTCAAGCCCTTCAACGATCTGTACGGCTACGCCAAGGGCGACGAGGTGCTGCTGTGCCTGGCGCACTGCCTGAACGAGCGCATCGACCCCAGCCGGGATTTCGTCGGCCATATCGGCGGCGATGACTTTCTGCTGGTGTTCGGCTCTAAGGACTGGCGCAGTCGCCTCAACCAGTTGCTCGAAGATTTTCAGAGCCAATGCCGGCGCTTCTACCTGGAGGAACACCTGGATGCCGGCTGCTTCATCAGCCACAACCGCCAGGGCCAGCGCGAGGAGTTTCCGTTGCTGTCACTGTCGCTCGGCGTGGTGCACCTGCACCCCGAGCACTGCGCCCTACTGGATGCCAGCGAACTGGCCGGCCTGGCCTCCGAAGCCAAACGCCAGGCAAAGGCGGTGCCGGGTTACAGCCTGCAGGTGATCGATACCCATACGTTGCGGGGCGCCACGCAGCAGGCGGTCTAGCTCTGATCTTCCAGGCCTTCGAGATCGGCGCGCACCAGCGCGCGAATATCGAGCTTGTCGCGCGCCGCCTGGGGCAACGCGGTGTAATCGATGATGCCGCGTTCGATCAGCAGACTGATGACGTCTTCCATTACCCGCAGCACGTCGCGGTCCGATTCGCGCAACCAGTCGCGCTGGGCCTGAACATCGTCACGCCGCAGCCATTGGCCAATCTCGGCACTCTGAAACGCCAGGGTATCGTTCATACCCTCGAAGGGCTGGTTGTCGACGCGCAACAGGCGACCATGGGCACCACGAAGAACGTAGACCACCGGCTTTTCCTCATCCACGCAGGCCTCCTTGGTGCTTGCCGTAGTCAGGACAACAGGCTGATAACCGTGAAGCGGCTGATTGTAGCCTGAGCGACCAGCGTATCGGACACCGATGCGTAGCTCCTCGAACTCTTGCGCATCAGGTTGTACACCGCGGTCACGTAATCGCCCGCCCAGCGCTGCTCGTCCTCGCCCAGCTGACGGGCCAGAAAACTGCGAATCTCGTCCTGGCGCAGGCGCAGCTGCTCGCCCAGCTCCTGAATATGATCCAGCGCCTTGACCACCGTATCGAGCATGCGCCGAACCTCACGCGGCTCTTCCAGCTGTTCCAGCGCCTGAGGCTGCAGCATCTGCGACTCCACCGGTTGCAGTTCGGTAAAGCGCTGGGCAGCAAACAAAGCCCCCTCGCCTTTCACGCGAAGGTGTTCACGCACAGCCTGCCAATCGGCTTCGCGGGCGGAAAACATCAGCGCACCATCGGTGGTCAGCTCACTGCGAATCCCGGCCGGCGCCAGACCAACATTGAAGCGGCGCAGGATCTGCTCCTCACTCAGCCCTTCGTCGAGCACCACTGCAAGTGGTTCCTGGCTGCTGCGCCCGATGCTGAACAGCAGGCTCTCACGCCCGGCCTGCTGCAGCGTCTGCAGGGATTCGAGCCCTGGCAGGCTGAAGCGCGCCCGTACCGGCTCGGTCAGATGAAGGTTGAGTTGGCCATCCAGGCTGCCGGCACTGCGGCTGTTGCGCTGCTCGAGCAGAGAACGTAACTCGCCCAGCTGCGCATCCACGCCTTCTCGATCCTGAATCCGTGCATTGCCTAGCTCGCGGCTCAGGCTCAGCTTGAGCGGCACTAGCGTAGCGGACAGCTGAGCCAGGTAACTGCTGGCCGATTGCATGGTGGTCAATTGCTGATTGAGCTGCAGCCCGAAGCCGGCACTTTTGTGGCCCTGGGAGGCCCCTATCGCCGCACCGCGCTCCGGCTGCGTCTGTTGCGCGGCGTCGGCGACGGTGACGAGCGAGCGCTTCGGCGTCTGCCGGTCGAGGCCGCTGACTATCGGGGAATGCTTGTCGACCCGCATGCGATGGCGCTCCTCAGAGCAGGTTGAACAGCGACAGCTCGCTTATCTTCAGATAGGTTTTCTGCGTCGACTGAACGGCCAGCAGATAGTCATTGAAGCGAATGTTGGCGCTGGCGTAATCGAGTCGTGAAAGTTCACCTTCGACACGCTGGTTGACCAAGGAAACATCCTCGTTGCTGTCGTTGAGCAGGGTCAGCGCGTTCTGCCGGCCTCCCAGGTCGGTAACCGAGGCCAGCAGGCGGTCATGGGTCGAATCCAGGGTATCCAGCGTCGTGGTGATCACCTGGCGCACCTGCGGATCGGTGCTGTCGAGGTCCGGGTCCTGAAGAGTGCTTACCAGGTCGCGCATCTGGTTGAGCAGGTCGACCGAACTGCCGAAAACATCGGCCGCGGTGACGTTCTCGGCCACCATCACGCCATTGGCGACCAGCACCTGGCGCTGCTTGGCATTGCCGCCGAGCTGGTAGCCGGTGGCCTCGTCATAGCTGATCGCCGGCTGCTCGGTGAGCGTGCCGGAGAACAGGTAACGCCCCTCTTCGTCGCGCACGTTGGCAAAACTCAGAATCGACGACTCGATGATCTTCAGCTCGCCGGCGATTGCACCAAGGTCCTCGGAGGCGTTGGCGCCGTTGGCGGCCCACAACAGGCGATCACGGGCACTGAGCAAGGTGTCGGAGATCGACTTCAGGTTGGTTTCCTGCATCGACAGGCTGCTGCTCAGGGCGCCGATGTTGGTCTGGAATTGCTCCAGGCTCGCCTCCGAACGCTGGATACGCAGCAGCCTCACACTGGCGATGGGGTCATCGGAAGGCAGTTGCAGACGCTGGTTGGTCGCCATTTGCTGCATCAGCTTGGCCAGCTCGACCGAATTCTGATTCATCGACCCCTGCATGGTGGCGGTGATCTGGGCGTTGGTGATGCGCATGCGAGAAGGCTCCATGGCCGCGGTCAGAAGGCCGCGAGCAACTCGTCGAAAATCTGGTTGGCAGTGCTGATGACTTTCATGTTGGCCTGGTAGGCCTGTTGGTAGTCCATCAGGGCGATCGCTTCTTCATCGCGGTTCACGGCGCTGACACTGTCGCGCCGTGCTTTGGCCTGGGTGGTGACCCCGGTGGCGGTATTCAGGTCGCTCTGGTTCTGCCGGCTGGCACTGGCCACCTGACCAAGCAGCGTGGCGTAGGCGTCGTTGAGGGTCAGGGTATTGCCGGCGACGACCACGCCCTGGTCCTTCAGGGCGACCAGTTTGAGCAGGTTCTCGTTGTTGCCCTTCTCGTCAGCGGCGGAGGACAGTGCCAGCTCGCCAGGCGCCAACGGGTTCAGCACCAGCATGGCGCTACTGTTGGCCTGGAAGGTAAACAACGGCTTACCCGCAGTACCGTTCAGGTCGAAGCCACCGGCCAGGGTCGAATTGACCAGCCCGGCCAGCGCCGAGGCCATGTCCTGCAGCGCGGTCTGCTGCGGGCGCAGCACGCCATACTCGGCTTCGTGCAGGCCACCGAGGGCGCCGCCCAGGCTGTCCTCACGCAGCGCGAAGTCGGTATCGGCGAAGCGCAGCGCCATGGATTGGGTACCGTCGGCCTTGCGGGTCACACTCAGGCTTGCGGCGCGGTTGCCGGCTACCAGTGGCTGACCGTTGGTGAGCGACACCTCCAGTGCCCCCTTCGCATCCTCATGGATACGCAGCGCAGCGTGCTGCGCGAGCTGCTGAACCAGCACGTCACGCTGGTCACGCAGGGCATTGGTGTCGCCGCCACTGGCCTGGGTTTCGACGATGCTGCGATTGAGTTCGGCGATGTTGCCGCTCAACCCGTTGACCTCCTGCACCATGGTCGAACGCTGCGCCTGCAGGCCATCGAGCTGAGCCTGCAGGTTGCCGCCCAGGCCATTGAAACGCTGCGCCAGGTTGCCCGCCTCGCTGATGATCTGCTGGCGCAGGGCGATGGAATCCGGGGTCGCCGACGCACCACTGAGCGCAGCGAACAGCTGGTCCAGGCCGATGCTGATGCTCGAGCCGTCGGACGCCATCAGTTGCTCCACCGCGGTGAAGTACTGCTGCGCGCCCTGGTGGAACTGCTGCACGCTGGTGGCGCGCCACAGCTGCTGGTTGTCGAAATCGTTGGACAGACGGCGGATCGAACTGACCTGCACGCCGCCGCCGGCACGCAGCGCACTGCTGCCGGCCAGCGACGAGAATTGCGTGTCCAGACGACTGAAGCCGGCGGTCTGGCTGTTGGCGATGTTCTGAGCGGTGGTATTGAGGGCCACCTTGGCGGCGTTGACGCCGCTGTAACCAATCTGGTTGAGGATGCTCAAGGCTGCGACTCCTGACGCTCGGTGCGAATCGGTTGAGCGAATGCCAGCGACAGCCCCCGGTGTCCGTGGCTCGCGGCAGCACTGCGCTGCTGCTCTTGCAAGGCGACCGATGAGGGCGGTGAATTAAGCGGCGTTGTCGAGGAAAGCGGAACCGCTGCGCCAACTGCCCCCGCGCCGAGGATCCGCCGCGTATAGGTGCGGGTTTCCTCGAACGGAATGCGCTGGATCCACTCGCCGGTACTCAGGCCGCCCTGGCGCGGATCGCCATTGCTCTTGAGCCACTCGTCCACCTTGCCCGGCCCGGCGTTGTAGGCGGCCAGCGCCAACGCCTGATGGCCGTCGTAGCGCTCCAGCATCTGTTGCAGGTAGGCGCTGCCCAGGCGCTGGTTGTAGTCGGCATCCTGAGTCAACCGGCCCTCGTCATAGGGCACGCCGAGGCGTGCGGCCATTTCCTTGGCGGTATCCGGCATCAGCTGCATGAGGCCGCGCGCGCCCTTGGGCGAAACGGCATCGACGCGGCCGCCCGACTCCTGGGCGATGACTTTATCGACCAGCTGCGCGAAGGCTTTCGAACCCTGGCTAAACAGGCTGTCGACCTGCCCCCAGGTGCGCTGCAGCGCAATGGCGAAGCCACCACCGCCGACCGGCCCGGGCGCCGGCCCACGGCCATCGGCGGTAACGCGCGGGTCGGCGCCGCCGGAGAGCTGTTTGACCAGCAATTCGGCGATACCGCCCTGGCGCTGTTGCGACAGGCCATCGGCCAGCGCCTGATCGTGCAGGTCACGCAAGGTATCCAGATCGCGGCTGCGCGTCAGGCTGCCTTCGCTCAGCACGTCGCCGGCCTTGCGCATCTGCTTGAGCAACTGCTGCAGGAACAGCGCCTCGAATTGTTCGGCGGCCACCTCCAGCTGCGAGCGTGCCACGGGTTGCTCGCCAGCGCGGCTGGCCGGGCGTGAATTCAGGGAAATGACGTTCATGGCTCAGATCACGATCAGTTCGGCGTTCAGGGCACCGGCCTGCTCTAGGGCCTGAAGGATGCTCATCACATCATCCGGGGTGGCGCCCAGGCTGTTGACGGTGTCGATGATGCTTTCCAGGCTGGAGCCTTCCGGCCAGCGGAACATCGGGTTGGCTTCCTGGGCGACTTCGACGTCGGATTGCGGCGTGACCACGGTCTGCCCTTGCGAGAAAGGTGCCGGCTGGCTGACCTGGGGATTTTCCCGGATGGTCACCCGTAGGCTGCCATGGGAAACCGCCGCTGCCTTGACCCGCACGCCCTGCCCGACCACCACCGTGCCGGTGCGACTGTTGAACACCACGCGCGGGCGCACGCGCCCCTGCTCGACGTCCACCGCTTCGAGCAGCGCCATGAAACTGGTGCGCTGGCTCGGCGTCTGCGGCGCCCTGACGCTGATCCGGGTGCCGTCCAGGGCGCTGGCCAGGCCCGGCCCGAAGGTCGCCTCCAGGGCACGAACGATATGGGTGGCCGTCTGGAAGCTCGGCTGGCGCAGATTGAGCATGATGTCCGGGCGAGTGATGAAATCGCTGCCAATCATTTTCTCGATGGTCGCCCCGTTGGCGATACGCCCGCTGTTGGCGCTGTTAATGGCGATGCTCGAGCCGCTCTGCCCTTCGGCCTTGAGGCCACCGACGACCAGGGCACCCTGGGCCAGTGCGTAGGTTTCGCCGTCCACACCGAGCAACGGAGTGAGCAGCAACTGGCCGCCGCGCAGGCTCTTGGCGTCGCCCAGCGACGACACGGTGATGTCGACCGTTTGCCCCGGCCCATAGGACGGCGGCACTTCGGCGGTGACGGTCACCGCGGCGACGTTCTTCAGCTTGGGGTCGACGTTCTCCGGCAGGTTGACGCCGAACTGCTTGATCATGTTGGCGACCGACTGACTGGTAAAGCGCACCTGGCTCTTGTCGCCGGTGCCGTCCAGGCCCACTACCAGGCCGTAGCCGATCAGCTGGTTGCCGCGAATCCCTTCGACATCGACCAGATCAAGCAACGGTACGGCCTGCACCAGCGGTGCGAGGCCGAGCAGCGCGACGGCGCACAGGTGGATAAGCGGGGCACGCATGGCAGCTCCTGTCACAGCGGGAAAATCGGGTGGGTGAAGAAGCGTGTCAGCCAGCCTGCCGAATTGCTGTCATTGAGCACGCCGCGCCCGGCGTAGGAAATCTGTGCATTGGCGACGTTCTGCGAGGAAATCTGGTTGAAGCGGTTGATATCACCCACCCGTACCAGACCGGTGAGGCGAATGAACTCTTCGCCCTGGTTGAGCCTGAGGCCCTTTTCACCGCGAACTAGCAGAGTGCCGTTGGGCAGTACCCGATGCACAGTCACGGCGATGGAGCCACGCAGCGAGTTCTGCTGCGAGCTTTGCGCCGAGCCATTGAAGGTACGATTGGCCGCGGCGCTGCTTTCCAGGCGTTCGTAGTCGTTACCCAGCACCCGCGGTATGCCGATGTTCACGCCCGCCTGCTTGCCGAACTGCGTGCCGGCACTCTTGCTCGACTGGGTACTTTCCTGCAGCACCACGGTGAGAATGTCGCCGACGCGCAGAGCGCGCTGGTCCTGCAGCAGCGAGCCGCCGTAGCCGTTGCGATACAGGCCGCCGGCCACCGTGGGCGGCAGGCTGTAGTCCAGCTCGGGCGGCTGATAGGCGGACGAATCCTCCTCGGGCAGCATTTCCTTGAAGCTGGCACAGCCGGCCAGACACAGTACGACGAGCAGAGGTAGCAGGCGCAGGCTCATGATCAGACGGTCTGGTTGAGGAACTGCTGCATGCCGGACGCCGCATCCAGCACCTTGGCGTTGGCCTCGTAGGCGCGCTGGATGGCGATCATGTTGACCATCGCCTCGACCACCTGCACATTGGAGCCTTCCAGCACGCCCTGCTTGAGGCCACCCAGGCCTTCCTCGCCCGGCACGCCCTCCTGGGGCTCGCCACTGGACACGGTCTCGCGGTACAGGTTGCCGCCCAGGGCTTCCAGGCCCGCCGGGTTGGCGAAGTTGACCAGGTTGATCTGGCCCAGCTCGGACGGCAGCGAATCACCGGCCAGCACCGCCGTGACGATGCCGTCGCTGCCCACCGTGAAACGGCTGGCGCCAGCCGGCACCTCGATGTTCGGCGTCAGCGGCAAGCCCTGGGCATTGACCATCACCCCTTCGGCGTTGAGCTGGAACTGGCCGTTCTCGGTGTAGTAGATGTCGCCGTTGGGCGCTTCGACCTGGAAGAAGCCGGCGCCAACGATGGCCAGGTCCATCGGTTGATTGGTGGTCTGCATGCTTCCTTCGGTGAACACCTTCTGGGTGCCGACCACCCGCACGCCGCTACCTAGCTGGATGCCGGACGGCACGGTATTGACCTGATCGGCCTGCGCACCGGGCTGCAGATCGATGGAATAGAACAGATCCTCGAAGACCACCCGATCGGCCTTGAAGCCGACGGTGTTGACGTTGGCCAGGTTGTTGGCCACCGCCGACAAGGCCGTGTCCTGGGCTGTAAGGCCGGTCTTGCTCACCCACAATGCAGAACTCATTTCACGCTCCTGTTAGCCCTGGCCACGAATCAGCCGGTTGCCCGCCTCGGACAGATTTTCGGCTGCCTTCATCATCTTCACCTGGGTCTCGAACAGACGCCCCAGGCTCATGCTCGCCACCAGTTGCTCGATGGACGACACGTTGCTCGATTCCAGAAAGCCGGACACCAGGCGCACGCCTTCGTCCGCCTCTGCCTGTACGCCATCGGCGCGGATCAGCAGGCCGCTCTCGTCCTTGCGCAGCGCGTCGGCGGGTTCGTTGACCAGCTTGATGCGCCCCACTTCGGCGGTGACGAAGTCGCCGCGCGGCACCACCGAGACGATGCCGTCACGACCGATGTTGAGGCTGTCGTATTCGGGCAGCACGATCGGCCCGCCCTCACCCACCACCGGCCGGCCGTGCAAGGTCAGGCGCATCTCGGCGTCGACCACCAGATTGCCGTTGCGGGTGTAGAGCTCGCGCCCTTCGCCGTCCTGCACGGCGATCAGGCCAGGACCCTGGATGGCGAAGTCCAGCTCGCGGCCGGTCGCCATCATCTGCCCCTGGCTGAGATCGACGCCGTTGTCGCGCACCCGCGCCAAGTGCCGGCTGGCATAGCCGTAGCCATCCACGCTTGAGGCCTCGGCCTGTTCCAGGTCAGCGCGAAAGCCGCTGGTGTTGACGTTGGCCAGGTTGTTGGCACGCACCTGCAACGAGGTCATCGTGCGGCTGGCCGCGGTCATCGCGGTGTATCCCAAACGATCCATGGATCAGCCTCAGATTGCGTTGAACAACACCTGGGTGAGTTCCTTGTTGGTGGTCAGTACCTTGCTGTTGGCCTGGTAGTTGCGCTGGCCTTCCATCAGGTTGACCAACTGCTGGGTCAGGTCGACGTTGGAACCTTCCAGCGTGCTGGCCGCCAGGGCGCCAAACGAGCCGACACCCGGAACCCCGAGCAGCGCCTGGCCGGAATCGGCGGTCTCGCTCCAGGCCGTACCGGTTTCGTTGCGCAGGCCCTGGGCGTTGGCGAAATTGGCCAGTACCACCTGGCCCTGCAGCATGCGCTGGCCGTTGCTGTAGTTGGCGTAGATCATGCCGTTCTTCTCGACCGCCATACCGATCTGCTCGCCCGCCGTATAACCGTTGGCGACGTTGGTGGTGACCACGAACGGCGAGCCGAACTGACTGGTGCCGGTGTAATCGAGAGCGATGCTGATCGCGTCGGCACCCGGCACGTTGGCCGTCAGGGTGGTCGGCGCGGTAGGCGCGGTCAGCGCGCCTGCGGTCGAGAAGTTCAGGGTGGTCGGCGTACCGACGGCCGTACCGTCCAGGTAGTAATGACTCTGCCAGGCGTTCTCGGCGGTCTTGACGAAGTATTGGGTGAAGGTGTGTTCACGTCCCAGGGAGTCGTACACCCGGGAGGTGTAGGTGGAGTTGAAACTGTTGCTGTCGGCCGGGTCGAAGATGGCGACCGTCGGCACCGCATCGTTGGCATTGAGGTTGGCAACGAAGTCCAGACTGTCACTGGCCCTGGCCGGCAGGTTGGCGCTGCTGAGCTGCAGGTCGCCGACCGCACCGACCTGCAGATTGCCGGCGGCGTCGACGCCATAGCCCTGCACACGCGCGCCGGTGGGCGTAGTGACGAAGTTGTTCTTGTCCGGTCCGAATACCCCGGCGCGGGTGTACTGCACCTCGCCACTGGCGCTACGCACCGTGAAGAAACCATCACCGGCGATAGCCAGGTCCAGATTGGAGCCGGTGCCGACCAGCGCGCCACGCTGGCTGATGCTCTGGGTAGTGGCCAGAACCTCCACACCCATCATCTGGCTCTCCGCGTAGACGCTGCCGAACTCGGTACGCGACGACTTGAAGCCGGTGGTGCCGACGTTGGAAATGTTGTGGCTGATGGTGTTGAGCTGCTCGTTGACCGCGTTCAGGCCACTCAGGGCGATGTTGAAACTCATGGAATACCTCTGCGTGAAAGACGGATCAGAACAGGCCCGCGGTGCGGGACTGGCCGAACTCGGTCAGGGTGTAGAACGGCACCGATCCGACGCCGTCGATATCCAGCATCGGGCCGCTGTCACCGACCCGTACCCGCGTGACCACACCGGCGACCTCGACGGTGGGCAACTCGCCGCTGGCGGTGACCACCGCGACCTTGAAAGTGCCGGGGCGCAGCCCGAGCGCTGCAGGGTCGATGGTGAACGGCACATCGCCCGGCGCCTGGCTGCCCAGCTCCACGCGGGTGACCACGCCGTTGCTGTCGGTGAGCTCCAGCTGGGTCTTGGCCGAGGCGTGCTCGAGGTTGAACGAGCCCTTCACGGGCTCGCCATCCAGGCTCAGTGACTCGACCGCCACCTTCACTTCCTGATTGACCAGCCCGGCGGCGGTTAGGGTCTGCAGGTTGTCCAGCAGCACCAGGTTGCTCTGGCTCAACGCCGCCATGTTTTCCAGGCTCTTGACCTGGGACATGGCCGAAAACTGGTTGAGGAACTCGGTGTTATCCACCGGGCTGGTGGGATCCTGGTTCTGGATCTGCGCGACCATCAGCGAGATGAAGGTGTTTTCCATCTTCGCCGCGTCACTGAGGTTGACCGCGCCTTTGACCTGATCCGACTGCGCGGCGCCATTAGCCGCCAGACTCGTACCGCTGACAGCCGCCATCAGTTTTCACCCAGCCGCAAGATGCCCTGCTGCATGCTCTTGACCCGATTGAGCACCTCCACGCCCGTTTCGAAACTGCGGGTAGCGGACATCATGTCGGTCATTTCCTCGATCTGGTTGATGTTGGCGTAGTAGACGTAGCCCTGGCCGTTGGCCAGCGGATTGCCCGGCTCGTAACGGCGTACCGGCTCGCGACCGGACGGCACCACATCGAGCACCTGCACATGGGCGCCGCCCATGCCGGCACTGCGCGTCAGTTGGCCGTTCTCGTAGATGGCGGCGAATACCGGCTTGCGCGCCTGGTACACGTCAGCCGGATCGGCCGCTGCCGACTCGGCGTTGGCCAGGTTGCTGGCCACGGTATTGAGGCGCACGGTCTGTGCGTTCATGGCGGTACCGGCAATGCGGTAGAGAGAATCGAACGACATGCTCAGCGGCCCTCGATGGCTTGCTTGAGGCCCTGGAACTTCATGCTCAGGAACGTCAGGCTGGTCTGGAAATCCATGGCATTGCGCGAGAACGCGGCCTGCTCCACCGCCAGCTCGACCGTGTTGCCGTCCAGCGAAGGCTGCATGGGCAGGCGGTACTGCAGGCCGGCATCGGCACTGCGGCCCAGTGCCGAAAAGGCCGAACCTTCGAGCTGCCTCATCTCACTGGCGAAATCGATGTCACGGGCCTGGAACCCTGGCGTATCCTCGTTGGCCAGGTTGGCCGAGAGGATTTCGCTGCGCTGCATGCGCAGCTCGAGGGCACGCACATGTACCCCCAGGCTTTCCTCGATCCGTATACTCATCGCACGCTCTCCACCCACGTCCATCGCTGTTGCGGGTACGAGAGCAGAAATCGTGCCCACTCGAAAAAATTAATTAAGACACTGATTTAAATGGATTTTTCAGAAAAACCCGGCACTCGGACAACATCCCCGCTTCCGCTTTTTCGGGAAGCCGTGGCGGCATGCGGAAGCCTCACTTCCGCCACGACGGCCGTTGCCACCGCACTGCTGGCGGTCGCGCTGAGTTATTCGAATGGGGCGTTTGCCGATGCCGAGCAGCAGATCGACGCACGCATTCGCACCTATCTCGCCAGTCAGCTCGATGAGCACGCCGAGCAGCAGGGTTGGCAGAACCCGCAGATCACTTACAAGCGCACCGCGCTGGGCACCAGCCGTACGCTGCCCAACTGCGCCTCGGCACTGCAGCTCGAGCGCCTCGACGAAGGCCGAGGGCTGCTCGAACGGCAGCGTCTGCAGGTGGCCTGCCCGGACGATGGCGGCTGGCAACAGGTCAGCCTGGTGACGCCCAGCGTACTGCTGCCGGTGCTGGTCGCCACCACCGTGACGGATCGCGGCGCGCCACTGGCGGCGGAGCAATTTCAGTTACAGGCCCAGGACGTCGCCAGGCTGCCGCGCGGTTTCTATCAGGATGCCGACGAGGTCGCCGGGCAGATCGCCAAGCGGCGCATCAGGACGGGCCAGGTGCTGACCCCCAACCTGGTCGCCCCGGCTCTGCTGGTCACGCGCGGGCAGACCGTGACCATGATCGCGCGCCAGGGCGATATCCAGGCCAGCACCGCAGGCACTGCGCTGGAAGACGGCCAGATGGGTCAGCTGATCCGCGTGCGCAATCAGGCCAGCGACACGGTGATCCGCGCCAGGGTCAAGGCCAAAGGCGTGGTGACGACGCAGCGTCAGTGAGCCGTAAAACCAGCGTTCGATATCTGGCGCCATTTTTTTGCAGAAAACATTTAAGTTGCTGACGACAGCTGTCGCCTTCACCGGTTAGCAGGCGCAAAGCCAGCTCCCAACCAACCGTCAGAAGGACGATTCGAAATGGCTCTGTCGATCCACACCAACTACGCATCCCTGGTCACCCAGTCGAACCTGAACAAGACCAACGGCAACCTGTCCACCGCGCAACAGCGCCTGGGTACCGGCTACCGCGTCAACAGCGCCGCCGACGACGCCGCTGGCCTGCAAATCGCTACTCGCCTGAATGCCCAGTCCCGCGGCATGGACGTTGCCTCGCGCAACACCGGCGATGCCATCTCCCTGCTGCAAACCGCTGAAGGCGCCTTCACCGAAATCACCGACATCACCCAGCGCCTGAAAGACCTCGCCACTCAGGCCGCGAGTGATACCAACAGCGCAGATGACCGTACTGCACTGCAGGGTGAGTTCGATGCCCTGGCCCTGGAAATCGAGAACATCTTCCAGAACACCACTTACGCTGGCGAAAAACTGTTCGACACAGGCGGCAAACTGCAGGCTGGCCCCATCAACTTCCAGATTGGCGCAACTGCAGACGAGAAGCTTGAGTTCGACGCCTCGACCAAGGTAGATGACATGGCGACCTTGATCGGTGAAATCAAGGACCTGACCCTCGACGACGCCGCTAACGCTGGCGCGGCCATCACCGCCCTGGCCGGCGGCCTGGACGACATCGGCGCTCTGCGTGCCGACTTTGGCGCCAACATCAACCGCCTGAACCACACGTCCAACAACCTGGCCAACATGAAGGACAACACCGACGTGGCTCGCGGCCGCATCATGGACGCCGACTTCGCTTCGGAAAGCGCCAGCATGACCAAGAACAGCATGCTGATGCAGTCGGGCATTTCGATGCTGCGTCAATCCGGCCAGATGCCGAGCATGGTCATGTCCCTACTGGGCTGATCCCGCCTACGCGACACGCCCTATGACGCCCCCGCCTCGTGCGGGGGCGTTTTCGTTTGTACAAAAAAATGGCCTGGACCGCCCGGTATCAGTGACCGAGTAGTCAATTTTCAGCATCCACGCTCGACAAATTGTCACCGGCGGCCTGTTAAAAAGGTTGCAGTGACGGTTTTACAACGCCAATATGCCGCCACAAATGGATGTCATACCTCTTGAAATGGAAAAAGTTCACTTTCGCCTATGACGCTTTCCTTACCCATCGAAAACGATCTGGACGGCCTCTGCTTCCGACTGCAGACAGGTAGCGCGGGTGGCGAAGCGTTGTTTCAACCGGCGCGCTACCAGCTGACGTTGATCAACGGCGACCAGCACAGGCGAGTCGAGCTCGGTTATTCCGGCAGCCGCCTGCTGGAGCGACTGTTGCAAGCACCGGGCGAAGTGATCGCCAGAGAAGATCTGCTGCAATACGCCTGGGCGGAACGGGTAGTCGGTCAGGGCAGCCTCAACCAGCAGATCTACACGCTGCGTCAGCTGCTGGGCGACGAACAGAAACGCGACATCATCCAGACCCTGCCGCGTCGTGGTTACCTGCTCAACTCCAGCGCATTGCTGGAAACCCTGCAGCCTGCAACTGCGCCGCCGGCAGCGCCGCAAGTATCGCCAGCTCTGGCAGCCGTAGCGCCAAAGCGCACCGGGACAGGATTGCGCTGGCCAGTAGCCTTGCTGGCTACAGGTACGCTGCTGCTGTGCGGCAAGCTGGCCGGCGACAAGAAAACGGACCTGCAGTCGTACGCCACACTAGGCCAGTTGAGCATTCTCTACGTCGCCCAGAGCCCGCGACAGCTTGCTCAGTTGCAGCACCTTGCGCAGCCCGCGGTCAGTGGCCTGGCCGAGCTGAGCGAACAGCCGCATGTGGTCACGGTCACCGGCACTGGAGAATTCGTGCAGGTGCTCTGCCGCAACCCGGACAGCCGACAAACCCACTGGCTGGAAATCCATCAATCACGGCTCAGTGCAGTGCCGGAACAACACCTGCGAAGCTGCCTGATATGACGCGTGGAAAAAAGATCCTGGTCTTCACCGGCACCTTGGCACTGGCCCTGTTTACCCTGTCTCCCTGGTCGGCGGAAAGCTGCCTGCAAGGCCGCTATAGCAGTCAGGGCACGCTGCTGCTGGCCGATGGCAGCAGCACACAAGTCAGCCATACGGTGCAGTTCAGTGACCAGCGCTTCTATGGGCTGAGCCGCCAGCAAGGCATGATCGTGGAGTTCGACGGCCGGGTCGAAAAACGCCAGAAAGGGCATTTCCAGCTGATCGTAGAGAAGGGCAACGCCAGCAAGCTGGACGCCAACGCTGACGACTACAGCCTGTTCGCCCATCTGTTCCTGCAGCGCACCGGCTCGGTGATCAACCTGACCGCGATCGACGACTGCCTGTACGCCACCGAGACCAGCCAGGTCTATTGTCGCGACTGACCGCTCACAGCGCCTTGGCGCCGCGCTGCGGCTCGCTAGCGCCGAGCAATTGTGCACCCTGCTCACTGACCCGTGCCCGCAACGCCGTGCTGTCGAACAACTGCCGGTAAAGCGCCTCGGCCTGATCGGTCAGCAGCAGGATCTCGACCCGGCGATTGGCGCCATCCTCCGGCTGATCCGGCCGGATGGGCATGCCATCGGCATGGGCCGTGACCTGCAGTACGCGCGCCACCGCAATGCCCTTCTCGACCATCACCCGGCGCGCCTGCAGAGCGCGGTCGCCGGATAGATTCCAGTTGTCGTAGCCGGTAATGCTGCGAAAGGCGGTCGAGTCGGTATGCCCACTGATGATCAGCTTGTTGTCGGCACCGGCCAGCACCGCTGACAAGCCACCCAGCAACGCCAGAAAATGCGGATCGATCTTCGCGCTGCCACGGGCGAACATGAAGCGTTGCGCATCGTCCTTGAGAACGAGGCGCAGCCCCTGGGGCACGATTTCCACTTCCAGGTTGGCTTCGGCATCGAGTTGCTTCTTGATCTGCTCCAGCAGGGTAGCCAACGACTGCATATCGCTGGCGCTGCCATAGTGCCGCACGGGTTGCGCCTCGCTAGCCTCGCCAACCTCACCGCTCTGCATCTGGCCACTGGCGTACTCATCCGAGGGCCGCTCGGGCTGTGGCCGAGGCACCGATACGCCGTCGAACTCCAGCGGCGTTCGGCTGGTGCCCTCGAACACCCCGGCACCGCCGTCGACCAGCGGATTGGTGAGCATGTCGCCCTGGGACGGGCTGGTCATTTCATTACGCGGGTTGACGATCCACAACACCATGAACAGCGCCATCATCGCCATGGTGAAATCGGCGAAGGCCACCTTCCAGGCGCCACCGTGGCCTTCTTCATGGCCCTTGCGAGAACGCCGCTTGATGATGATCTCATGGCCCTGAGCGGCCCCACGCTTGCTCATGCGGCGTCCCTTTGATCCTCGAACTGGTTGACCCAGATCTCCAGCTGCTTGAACGCCGGCTTGACGTCCTGCTCTATCAGCTTGCGACCGGCGTCCACCGCCAGCAGCGTCGGCTTGCCGGCCACGTGGGCGACCAGTGTGGTACGCACGCACTCGAGCGCAGACAGCTCGGTCTTGATGCGCTGCGACATGGCATGGGACAGCGGCTCCATCAGGCAATAGCACATGAAGATGCCCAGGAAGGTACCGACCAGCGCCGCCGCCACGTGGGCACCGACTTCTGCCACCGAGCCGCCGATGCTGCCCATGGTGATGATGATGCCCAGGATCGCGGCGAGGATGCCGAAGCCCGGCATCGCTTCACCGATCTTCTGCAGCGAGCGGGACGGTTGCAGCAGCGCATGTTCCATCGCCTCGAGCTCTTGCTCGAGAAAGCCTTCCAGCTCGTGGGCGCTGATCTTGCCCATGGCCATCAGCCGGAAGTTGTCGGCGATGAAGGCCATCAGGTTGTTTTCTTCGAGAATCAGCGGGTAGCGGGTGAATAGCTCGCTCTGCTCCGGCTCCTCGATGTGCTCGTCGAGTGCCTTGAGGCCACCCTCCTCGACCGTTTCCAGCAGCTCGTAGAGCAGCATCAGCAACTGGCGCTGAAACTCCTCGCCACGGCGCTTGAGAACGAACACCCCCTTGATCTGATGGCACATTTCGACCAGCACTTCCTTGGGGTTGGCCACCACCAGACTGCCCAGGCCGGCGCCGAGGATGATGATCACCTCGGCCGGCTGCCAGAGCATGGCGATATCACCATGGGCCATGGTGTAGCCGCCCAGCACGCAGCCGATGATGATCAGCGAGCCCAGGATCTTCTGCATCGTTTCAGTTCTCCGTGAGAAAGCGGCAAGCCTTGGCGATCGCCTGCTTGCTCAGTTGACAGACCCTGGCGTCGCTCACTTCGAGCACCAGGGCGATTTCCTTGAGACTCAGCTCGTGCAGGTAATACAGGGTGAGCACCAGGCGCTCGCGCTCATCCAGGCGCGCCAGGGCCTGGGTCAGCAGGCGCTCGCGCAACACCTGATCCTCGGCGCTGCGGCTGCTGCCGGCCAGGCTTTCCTGGCCGTCCTGCAGCAGACTGTCGAGGCTTTCGATGGCTTCGCTGGTTTGCGCCATGAGGTGATCCTGATAACCCTGGGCGTCCAGACCGGTAGCGGCTAGGATCTCGCTCTCCTGGGGCTCGCGGCCCAGCTTGCGGGTCAGGTCACGAATGCCGTCGCGTACCCGGTGCGACTGCTGGCGCACGGTACGCGGGCGCCAGTCGAGGCGGCGCAGCTCGTCGAGGATCGCGCCGCGGATGCGTAAGCTGGCGAAACGTGCGAACTGCTCATCCGGCTCGCCATAGCGACGCAGGCTGTCGAGCAGGCCGAGCAGGCCGATCTGTTCCATATCTTCGCGATCGAGCACCTGGCTGGCCTGCAGGGCCAGCTGACGGACCACCCGCTTGACCAGCGGCAGGTAGCGCAGCAGCCACTGCTGCTCGGCGGCCGCCGACAGCGGCACGAACGCGACCGGCGCGTCGGCGTAGTGGTGGTCCAGGGCAGGCTGAGCGCTCATGGGCCGGCCTACTGCACGATCAGCTTGCTGACCAGCAGATTGCTGAACGGCACGCTGATATTGCGCGCCGCCAGGTCTTCACGCAGCACGCTTTCGAGTTTCGTCTGCAGGTCGCTGACGGGCAGTTCACGCAGGGCATCGAACGGCAGCGCGGAAAGATGAGACACCACCGAATTGCGCACCATGGGCTCGAGGCTCTCCAGCTGCACCTTTTCGGTTTCCTTGCCGGCCTGCAGCGCCAGGTCGAGCACGAAGTAATGCTCGCGCGCGGTGCCGCGAACACTGACGATGATCTTGTCGATGGGGAAGAACTGGTACTCGGACGCCGCCACTTCGGCCACCGTGGCCGCTTCGGCTGTCTCCCCGGCTGGCGCACTGGCCGCATGCACGCCCGCGCGCAGCATCCAGTAGTTGGCGCCCACGCCGCCCAGGGTGATGAGCAGGTTGAGGACCAGAATGATCAGCATCAGGCGCGGCATCGTCATGTTCGATAAATCTCAGTTCACGAAATTGCGGAAAAATGGGTAGCCACTGGCTGACCTATACGGTGATCAGCACGTCGCTGCGCGAGCCCCTGGCTTCTGGGCCCTGGTCTTCGTCCAGTTGCACGGCCTGGCTCGGTGATTCGTTTACCCAGGCGGGCGGCGCCTGCCGGCCCCGGCGGTCGTGCTGGGCATCGGCGCCGACCTGCACGCTGACATCGACGAAGGTCTGCCCGACCAGGTCCTGCCGCAATCGCTCGCTGGTCTGCTGCAGCAGGCGAACCACGTCCGCCTGGCCAGCCTGGATCTGTACCTGCAGGCGCCCTGACTCATGGCTCAGCTGGATTTCCACGCGACCCAGCTCGGCTGGATCGAGGCGAATGGTGGCCTGCTGCAGGCCGTTGCGAAATTGCAGTTCGACGCTGTCACGCAGGGCACCGATCATGCGTTCGCCCCACTGCGCCTGCGGCACCTGGGCCAGGCTCAAGGTACGTTCGGTAGACGATGCGCTGGCCGTCGCTGCTGCAACCGGTGCAGCGGCACCAGGCACCGCGCCCAGGCCGACCACGACCGGCGCCAGCGCAGCGCGAGCGGGCTCGACAGGGGCGAGCTCGGTCTTGTGCAGCAAGGCTGCAGCGCTGATTTCGTCCACTGGCGCAGCGCGTCTGGGCGCGGCCTGTGCGTCCGCCTGCGCCTGTGGATCGAGCTGAGGCACGGCCCCCTGACGCAGGCCCTTGCCCTCGGCGCCCACGCCAACTCGCAACGAGGGCATGCCGGGCGAGGTGCTCTCTACCGGCGGCAAGGGCGCGCTGGCGCCGCCGATGCGCGGTACTTCACGGACCTGCAACTGAGCCCCCATCTGGCCAAACATGCTGGCCAGCCACTGTTCGGCTTCGCTACCGGGATCTTCGGCTGCATCCGGCGAAGCTGGCACCTCGGGCTCTGGCTGCCCGGCGTTGTCTGCCAGCGGCCAGGCTTCGAGTGCAGACGGCGCAAGCGTCAGTTCGGCATCGATCACGAACGTCGCGCTGCCGGATTGCGCCATCGCTTGCGCATCACCGCTCGACAAATCGGCGGCTGCCAGCGGCGTATCGCTGGATGTGGACGCTACCGCGCCCGGCGCGCCGGAAAGCACCGGGTTCATCACACGCCCTCTCCCCATAGCTGGCTCTGCTGATAGGCGCTGCGCCCTTCGGCGCGCTCCAGGTAATCACGCAGCCGGCTGCGCAGCCGCTCGCACTCCGCTTCGCAGCGCTGACGAGCCTGGCTGTGCAGCACCTGCAGGCGCAAACGTGCCTCGGCATGCCGGGCATCGCGCGGGCAGGCATCGGCGCTGCTCAGGTAACTCGCGATGTCGCGGTCGACGTCAGCCAGCGCCGGCCAGTCCTCACGCATCAGCACATCGGCCAGGGCGTCGTACAGCGCGCGCAGGCGCAGCACGTGGTCGCAGGTCTCAGCCGCGCTTGGCATTCACGCCCTCCCAGCCTTCGCGCAGCACACCGAGCAACCCGGTGACCTCGTCCAGCCCTTCGAGCGACAGCGTCACGCTGACGTCCGAGATGCGGTAGATGCAGTAGTCGTAGAGGCGTGCCAGGCCCTGCACCACTTCACCACCGTTGTCGTGGTCGAGTGCGCCGTTGAGGCCGTTGAGGATCTGCAGGCACTTTTCCAGGGACTGGCCCTTCTGCTGATAGCGCCGTGCCTGGATATGGCCGCGTGCGCGTGCCAGCTCGTCGAGCAAGCCGTCGAACAGTTGCAGCACCAGCTCGTAGGGCGATGCCGAAGCCGCACGGGCGTGCAGGTCAACGGCGCGGTAACTTTCGTAACTGTCGTCGAAGGAGTAGTAGCTCATCAGAACATTCCGCCGGTCTGCTCCATGCTGATCTGGATCTGCATGAGGTTGGTGTACTGCTTCAGGTAGCGGTTGTAGTACTGCTCGTACTGGCGATCGATGTCGTCGAACTGCTTCTCGACACGCTTGATGGCGGTGCCCAGGTTGTCCTTGCGCGCCTTGAGCAGACCGTTGCCGCTGTTGGTGTAAATCGCGATGTTCTTGTCGAGGCTATCGATCAGGCTGTCCTTGCCGGTGAACAGCTTCTCGAAGGCATCGGGCTCGGCGGCCAGCGCCTTCTGAAAGCGCGTGGCATCGAGGGTCAACTTGCCATCGCGGTCGGCACTGACGCCAAAGTCGATCAGGCTCTTGCCGTCGAAGCTGGTGCGGATCAGTTGGCTCAGAGAATTGTCGATCGTGCGTACCGTGGAATCGCTGGCCAATGCGCCACGTTGCCCTGACTCGCCGCCGCTGCCGGTCAGGCCGTCGATGACGCCGGCCAGTGTGTTATAGGCATCGATGAAAGTCTTGAGCTTGGCCTGGGTCGCCTCGTCGTCACGCTCGACGGTGAAGGTCAGCGGCTGCTCACCGCTGACATGCACCTGGTTGAACGTGATGTTCACGCCTTCCATGAGATTCTCGAAGGTATTGCTGGCGTTCTGCAGCAGCATCCCGCCCTCGCCGCCCAGACGCACCTTGGCATCGCGAGCGACCGAAAGCTCCTGGCGGTTGTCGGCGGCAGTGGCCAGGGCGGCGTTGCCATTGACTGCCACGGAAATCGCCTGGGCCTCACCACTCTTCTCGCTGCTGAGCACCAGCGTCACTTCGCCGTTGCTGCGTACCAGGGTGCTCTTGACTCCGGTGTTGTCGCTCGCGGAATTGATCGCCGCGGAAAGCTCGGCCAGCGAGAGGGTGCCGTCGCCGTTCTTGTCCGCGGCGCCGAGGTCGACCGTGAAGGACTTGCCATCCTGCCCCAGGGTCAGCGAGCCGCCAGCCGACACATCACCATCGCGCAGCTGCCCGAAGGCCAGCTGGTGGCTGCTGGCCAACTGCTCGACGAAGAACTGATAGGTCCCCGCGGCGGCCTTGCCGTCCAGGGTAGCCGTGGCCTGCTCGGGCTTGCTGAAGGTGCCGCTGTTGATCAGCATGCTGGCCTTGTTGGACTTGAGCCCGTACACCGCCGACTTGAAGGTCTTGAGCGCCGAATCCAGGGATGTCAGCGACGACAACTGCGTGCTGTAGTTGGTTTTGTTGCGCTGCGCCCGACGCTCCGTTCCCTGGACCTCGTAGGTCGCCAGTTGCGTCGCCATCTGCTGTACGTAAGCTGAGTCTATGGCCATGTTCGAATCTCCACTGAAAGCTGTTTAGCAATTCCGGTGCCAGGGCCAGAAACCCCGTATTACGCGGATTTCAGCCAGTCGAGAGGTGAAACGATGCTTCCGCCCAGGCAGCCGGCGACGTCCGGCGGAAGCACTGCTTCCTTCCGCCTGCTGGAAGGGTTTGCGGATCAGTAAGCGGGCGGGCTGTAGAAGCCGTCGCCACGCTGGGGCTCGAGCAACTGGCAGAGAATCTCGTGCTGGCTGGCGAGTAGCTGGCCATTGACCTCGTTGAGCCGCTGGCACTGCTGGGCGATCTGCCCGAGCTGCGTCCACAGCGCCTGCATGTCGCGGCCGCGCGCAGTCGGATAAAGGGCGATGAAGGCCTGCATGCCGGCCTCATCGAACGCCAGGCCGACGGCCTTCAATACCTTGACGCGGCGCCGGGCACGATCCTGCGCGCTGCCGAGCAGCAGCTGGATACGCTCGTTGAGCAGGTGCACGCCGTCGGTGTCGCAGCGCATCAGGCCATGACGCAACTCCTGCATCAGGCCGCGCAGGTAGACGTAGTCGTCCAGGTCCTGGTGCAGGTCCTGCTCCATGGCGTCGAGCAGGCGTTCGCGCTGGCTCACGCCTCGCGAATCCCGTGGTAGATCAGAATGCCGCTGGCCAGGGCACCGGCGCTGCTGTCCAGGCTGCCTTCGCGCAGGGCCTTGCGCAGGCTCTCGACCTTGTCCAGGTCGACCTCGGGCAGCGCACGCAGCGCATCCTGCAACTGCTCGAGCGGGCGGGCATCGGCGCCGCCTGGCACAGCAGGCGTGGACGTTGCCTCACGGGTACCGCGGCTGGCAGCCGCCGGCTCGCTGACGGGCGTCGGCGTGAGGTTCAGGTGGCGGTTGATTTCCATGTAATCGGTCCAGGTTTTCCGCTGTTATCGAGTAGAGGCGACTGGCGATGAAGGCCACTTAAGCCGGCAGACAATTTTTTTACCGGGCAGTCACGGCGCCTGGTTGCGCCACCAGGCCTGGGTGGCCAGGCCGTCCTGAATCTTCTGTTCCTGCTGCGCCAATTGCGCCTGCCATTGCTGCAGCTTGCCATCGAGCACCTGGGCCACCACCTTTTCGCTGCGCATGGCCGCCAGCAGTTCGCTCTGGATGCGCTGCAGCGCCTGCTCGGCCACATCCAGCTCGCGGCGTTGCAGCTGCAGCATCTTGTGCAGGGTCAGCTTGTACTGCTGCTGATTGCTGCGCTGCAGCAGCGTATCCACGCGAACCTCGAAGCCGCACAGCCGGTCGAGCCCACTGATGTTGTTGCGATAGCGCTGGCACAGGTTGCGCTGGTAAGCCACGCGGCCCAGCACCTGGCGTACCTGATTGCCGCGCAGCGCGGCCAGGCGCTGCAGCACTTCGACCTGCTGCTTCATCGGATCAGCGCCTGCAAGCGGCCCTGACTGTCTGCCAGGTCAGCGCCCTCACCCACTTCCTGACACAGGAAGCGCTGGATGGCCGGCGCGAGCTGCACCGCCCGATCGGTCCTGGCATCCATGCCCGGCGTGTAACCGCCGAGGGGAATCAGCTCGCGAATCTTCTCGAAGGCGCCATACAGCTCCTTGAGCTGCAGGGCTGCGCGGCGCAGCTCCACCGGCACCACCTGGGACATGCAACGACTTACCGAGGCGGCGATGTCGATAGCCGGATAATGGCCGACGTCCGCCAGGCGCCGCGACAGCACGATGTGCCCGTCGAGAATGGCCCGGGCGCAGTCGGCGATAGGGTCCTGCTGGTCATCGCCCTCGGCCAGCACGGTGTAGATGGCGCTCAGGCTGCCGCTGCCGGCCTCGCCGTTGCCGGCGCTTTCGACCAGCTCCGGCAACAGGCCGAACACCGACGGCGGGTAGCCTTTGGTGGCCGGTGGCTCACCCAGAGCCAGGGCGATTTCCCGCTGGGCCATGGCGTAGCGCGTCAACGAGTCGACGAGCAACAGCACGTCCTTGCCCTGGTCACGAAAATAGGCGGCGATGCTGTGGCACAGCTCGGCCGCCTTCAGGCGCATCAGCGGCGATTCGTTGGCTGGCGCCACGACCACCACGGCCTTGCGCAGCCCTTCCTCGCCCAGCGAATGCAGAATGAATTCCTGTACCTCACGGCCCCGCTCGCCGATCAACCCGACCACCACCACATCGGCCTTGGTTTCGCGGGTGATCATGCCCAGCAGCACGCTCTTGCCCACGCCGCTGCCGGCGAACAGGCCGACGCGCTGCCCCTTGCCGAGGGTCAGCATGGCGTTGATGGCGCGTACGCCGACATCCAGTGGCTCTTCCACCGGGCGCCTGCGCAGCGGGTTAACGGTCGGCAACTCCTGGGACAGCGAATCGCGCCCGGTCAGCTTGCCCAGGCCGTCCAGAGGTTCGCCCAAGCCGTTGATCACCCGGCCAAGCCATGACTCGTCGATCTGCAGCGACGCTTCATCGGCGGCGGGAAACACCCGTGAACCGGCGCCGAGGCCCACGGGTTTCTTGAACGGCATCAGGTAGGTGATATCACGGTTGAAGCCCACCACCTGGGCTTCAAGCAGGCACCCGTCGCCCTGTTCGATATGACAGCGCTGGCCGGTGGTGCGCTGGCAGCCCAGGCTTTCCAGCAGCAGCCCGGATACCTTGACCAGGCGCCCGCTGACCTTGGCCAGGCGCACGCCGTCGAGCGAGCGCAGGGCTTCATCAAGCTTGAATTCACCCAGCTGCGCCATGGCCTCAGTCCTCGGTCAGTTCGAGGTGCTCGGCCAGGGTTTCCAGGCACGAGTCCAGGCGCTGCTGGCAGCCGATGTCCGCTTCGGCCTGGGCGGTGACCACACGGCACTCGCCCAGCGCCAGGCGCTCGTCGGCGACCAGCCGCCAGGTGGCCGCGCGCTCGGGCGCGAGGTCACGCAGGCGCGCGTACTCATCGGGGTTGAGCAGCACCTTGACCTCGCCCTGCTCGCCCGGCATGCCGGCCAGAGCCTCTTCGGCGAGCGTCAGCAGTTGGTCCGGGTGCAGGGTCAGCTCACAGCGAATCACCTGACGGGCGACCTTGCCGACCAGTTCCAGCAGTTCCTGGCGGCGCTTACGCTCCTGCTCGGCGGCGTGCTGCTGCAACTGCGCGTACAGCGCATCCAGCGGCCGGGCGGCCTCCTCGAAGGCTGTCTGACCATGGCGGCGGCCTTCTTCGCGGCCCAGGCGCAAGCCCTCCTCGCGGCCGAGCTGCAAGCCCTGCTGGTGACCGGCATCGTGGCCCTGCTGCAAGCCTTCCTGGTAACCCTTTTCGATGCCCTGCTGGAAGCCGTCGCTCATGGCGCGCTGCACGCTGGCCGCGTCACCGCCCGACTCGAGGATGTCCGGGCAGCGTGGCGGAAAGCGGTACGCCCGCCAGGCCTTGTCGTGCTCTCGACTGACTTTCACGCTCATGCCGTTCTACTCCACCGTCTGTTCGCGGAACAACTGCAACTGGATATCGCCTTGGGCCGCCATGTCGCGCACCACGGCCATGATGTCCTTGCGCACCTGCTCGATGCGGCTCATCGGTACCGGGCCCTGGCGCCGCTTGATCGACTCCATCTGCTGGGCCTGGCGCTTGGGCATGACCGCCTGGATGGCCTTGGTGAGCGCCGGCTCGGCGCCCTTGAGCGCCACCACCCACTCTTCCATGGGCACCGCTTCGAGCAGCGCGGCGAGCACGTCCGGGGTCTGCCGCGAGAGGATGAAGAAGTCGTACATTTCCTCCTCGATACGGCCCACCAGTTGCTCGTCGTGGGAGCGCAGCAGCTCGAACATCTGGTTCCGGTCACCCTTGAAGCGGTTCATGATGTCGGCCGCCTGCTTGAGGCCGCGCACCTGGGAGCCCTGGGCGGACAGCACCGACAGGCTGCGGTCGATCAGCTGCTCCAGTTCGGCGATCACGTCGCCGTTGACCTCGTTGAGGTTGGCGATGCGGTACAGCAGCTCGTCCTGGCGCTCGGCCGGCATGCACTCGAGCACGTCGCAGGCCATGCCAGGCGGCAGGAACGCCAGGAACACCGCCTGCATCTGCGCGTGCTCCTTGGCCAGCATGGCGGCGAACTGCTTGGGATCGAGCCACTCCAGGCGCGCCATCTTGGCGCGGATTTCCTCGCCGTAGATGCTGTCCAGCAAATTGCGGGTGATCTCGCTGCCCAGGGCCTTGCCGAGCATCCCGGAGAGGTAGCTGCGCGACGCCCCCTTGATGTTGCTCTGTTCCTTGTAGTCGTCGAAGAACCGCCCGATGACGTCGGAAACCGTGGCCAGCTTGATGTTCGACAGGCGCGCCATGGTCTGGCTGATGCTGATGATCTCCTCGCGCGAGAAGTGCCGCAGCACCCGCGAGGAAATGTCGTCACCCATGCTCAGCATGAGGATCGCCGCCTGCTCGGTAGAGCTCAACGCACGCGCCCTCGGTTTGAGCTCGCCAGCCTTGCTGCTGGCAGCCTTCTCAACCGGATGCACCGAGTTCTTTGTCATTGCGCCCTACCCATTGTTTGATGACTTCCGAGACGCGCTCGGGATCGTTCTCGGCCAGCATCCGCAGGTGTTCGATCTGGTGTTCCAGGCCCGAGCCGGGCGCCGGCAGGCGAATTTCCGACAGCGGATTCAACTCGCTGAACAGCTTGGCCGGATCACGCTCGCCGCCCACCCGCGCGAGCAGGCGCCCGGCCTGCTCGCTGGCCAGCATCGCCGGCATTTCGCCTTCGCCCTCTGCCCCTGCATCAGCGTTTTCCGCCTCGCGGTCCGGGCGGGCGATCAGCCCGCGCACCGCCGGGCGAACCACCAGCAGCACCAGCAGCAGGCTGATCAGCGCGAACACGGCGATCTTCACCCACTCGTGCACGTTGGGGTTTTCCCACCAGGCGAGGCCGGCGTTGGCCGACTCGTCCGCCGCGGCGGGAGTGAAAGGCAGCACGCTCAGGGTCAGCACATCGCCGCGCGCCTGGTTGAAGCCGACCGCACTCTTGACCATCGCCTCCAGCTCGCTGCGCGCCTCGGCCGTCCAGCCACCTTCAGGGGCGGCCTGGGCGTTGAGCACCACGGCCACGCTCTGCTGCTGCAGGCGATAGGGTGCGTGGCGCACGTGAGTGACGCTCTGGTCGTAATCGAGCTGACGATTGGATTCCTTGCGCAGCGACGTCGCGGCCTTGTCCTCGGGCGGTGCCGGCTGCGCGGCCTGGCCACCCTGGGCCGCCTGGCGCTGGGCCTGGGTGTTGGCCGGCGGCGTGTTGCTCAGCGAGCCGGGAACACCCAGGGCCAGTTGGTCGAGCACGCTTTCGTCGCGGGTCACCTCGTTACGCAGCCGCGGCTCCTGGCCGTAGGTCTGCAGGGTTTCCTCGCGCTGGCTGAAGTCGATATCGGCGGACACGCTGAGGCGGTAATTGTCGCGGCCCAGCACCGGGGTCAGCACTTCCTCGACATTGAACGCCGCCTTGCGCTGGTAATCCTCGATCACCTGCCAGGTGCGCTGCGGGCCGCCCCAGCCTTCCAGGTCACGGGACAGCAGCGTGCCGTGCTGGTCGACGACGCGCACGTCCTTGGCATCGAGCTGGGGCACGCTGCCAGCCACCAGGTTGACCACCGCGGACACCTGCTCCGGCTCCAGACGATAACCCGGCGCCAGCTGCAGCATCACCGATGCCTTGGTCGGCTCGCGGCGGGCGATCACGAACGAGTTGTTCTCTTCGCGCGCCAGGTGAACCCGCGCCTGCTGCACGCCCTGCAGCGCCATGATGGTCTGCGCCAGCTCGCCCTCCAGGCTGCGTTTCAGGCGCACGTCCTGCATGAACTGGCTGGTGCCCAGCGGCTCGTCCTTGTCGAACAGTTCGTAGCCCGCCGGCAGCGACACCTTGACGCCCTTGGCCGCCAGCAACAGCCGCGCCCGCGCCACCTGCTCATCGCTGACCAGCACCTGGCCGCTCTGCGGGTGCAGGCGATAGGCAATGCCCTCGCCTTCCAGCAGGGCGATCACCTCGGCAGCGGGAAAGCGCTCACCGGCGCCGTACAGCGGGCGCAGGTTGTCATCGCCCTTCCACAGGTAGTAGACGACGCCCAGTGCCAGCAGCGCAGCGATGGCCGCCATGCCTGCCAGGGCGATGCGCGGATCGGCCCTGAGGCGCTCCAGCAGCGGATTGCTTCTGATGGTTTTCAGTACACGTTGCGGCACCTGGCCTCCTTACAACGGCATCTTGATGATGTCGTCGAACGCCGTGCTCAGCTTGTTGCGTACCTGCAGCAATGCAGAGAACGCCACGCTGGCCTTCTGGCTGTCGACCATGGCGCCGACCAGATCGTCGCTCTGCCCACGCTCCAGGGCGGCCACCGCATTACTGGCCTGATGCTGCTGGGCGTCGATGGCCCGCAGGTTGGCGGCGAAGCTGTCAGTAAAGCCCTGGGGCTCGGCGGCCGGGCGAATGCCCGCGCCCTGGCTGAGGCTCTTCATGGCCTCCATGCGCGCCAGCATGTCCTGGCGTATCGAATCGATCGAATTCATCCACGGCTCTCCAGCGGCGATCAGAACGGAATGTGTACGCCCTGCTCGCGCATGGCGCTCAGGCGATAGCGCAGTGCCCGGGTACTCATGCCCAGGCTCTGCGCGGCTTTGGTCTTGTGGCCGTCGAAGCGGCGGATGGTATCGAGCACGTGCTGGTACTCGGCCCACTTGCCACTGGCGCGCAGCGCCGCGCGGCCATCCTCACCCGCATCCGGCTGCATCGCAGCGGCGATGTGGATGCTCGCTGCCGGCACGCTGCCCGGCACCTCCAGGCCAAGGTCGGCAGGCTGGATGAACAGCCCGTTGCGCAGCACCAGCGCGCGCTGCACGGTGTTCTCCAGCTCGCGCACGTTGCCGGGCCAGTCATGGCCGAGCAGCGCACGGCGCGCCGAATCGGTGAGCAGTTCTTCGCCTTCGCCCGGCGCGTGGCTGGCGATGAAGCGGCTGACCAGCGGCAGGATGTCGTCACGCCGCTCACGCAGCGGTGCGATGTGCAGGGGCAACACGTCCAGACGGAACATCAGGTCGGCGCGAAAACGCCCGGCGGCCACTTCCTGCTGCAGGTCGCGGTTGGTGGCGGCGATGATGCGTACGTCCAGCGCAATTTCCCGGCGCCCGCCAAGGCGCTCCACCCGCTGCTCCTGCAGCACACGCAGCAGCTTGGCCTGCAGCGCCAGGGGCAGTTCGCCGATTTCATCGAGCAGCAGCGTGCCGCCGTTGGCCTGTTCGAACTTGCCGGCCTGCGCGCTGACGGCACCGGTGAAGGCGCCACGCTCGTGGCCGAACAGGATGGATTCGAGCATCTGCTCGGGAATCGCCGCGCAGTTGACCGCGACGAAGGGCGCCTCCGGGCGCCCGGAGCAACGATGGATATAGCGCGCCATGCGCTCCTTGCCGGTTCCGGTTTCGCCGCTGATCAGCACCGGCGCCCGGGTCAGCGCCACGCGCTGGGCCATGGCCAGCAGGCGGCGACCGGAAGCCGAATGGCAGACCAGCTCGTCGGCGGAGCTGTCGGCGAGGGCCTGGCGCTGCAGCAGCGTGGCGACCTGCTGCTCGCTGAACGGCGACAGCAGGTAGTCGACGCAACCGCCTTCGAGCAATTGCGCGGCCTTTTCCTGGTCGGCGTAGTCGACCACCGGAATCAGGGTCAGGCGCGGATAACGCAGCAACCAGCTTCGCACCTGCTCGCCCAACGCCTGGGCGCAGCCCATGGAAGCGAACAGGAACACCAGGCTGGCCCGCTCCAGGTGGGCTGCCTGCACGCCATGCAGGTCGGCGCAGCGCTGCACCTGACAACGCTGGGTCGCCAGGGCATCGAGCAGCGCGCCGTGAAATGCCCCTTCGCCCACGACCAGCACACGCCGGCTGTCCGCGGTAGCGGCGAACACGAGAGGTTCGCAATGACTGACTGGACGATTCATTTCAATCCCTCCCTGCTGGCGGTGGCGAAAAAATTTTCGTGGTGCGTGAACCAATGGCTTAATCGCCGATCAGAACAGGTCGCCCTCCTATGCTATGGGCGCCCTCCCGTTCGGGCGGAAGGCAAAACTAGCCAATTACCCGCCACGCGCTGAATCAGTTCCCGTCAAAACCCGTCAAGCGGCGCCAATAACGCCTCAAGACGTCTTTTGATATCTCTTGATTTAACCTCAAAGCCCCGCCACTCCTAGACTCGCCCCTCACTTCAGGTATGCCGCCGTGGCCACGCCAATGGCGCCAGCGACCTCGTGCCCTGGCACGTGACTGCTGCCCTGTCTCTCCGATTTTTTGGAAAAGTGCGGTTTGGCAGATGCTCGGTAATTCGAAAATCCACCACGATGTTCAGCCTGATCAGTTGCTGCGGCTCAAGCCGCACAAACTCGGTCGGCACTATCACCGCATCCCGAATTACATCCGGGAAACGTCGGGCAAATACCCGCGCCTGGTCAGTGACTATTTCCTGCGCAACTACCGCATCAACCTCGAGCTGCAGGGCGTCGACGTGCTTGAGCATTTCAAGTGCCCGGCCGAATGCACCTATCGCAGTGCCCACGGCAAGGTCGGCTTCGCCATCGAACGCAGCCTGCTTACCGAAGCCCTGGAGTGTTACTACGGCGGCACGTCGCTGCCGGGTGGCGAGATGCCCCCGGAAAGCTCGTCCGAGCAGCGCATGCGTGATCGCCTCGGCAGCGACGTGGTGCACCTGTTGCTGCGCGCGCTGCTCGCCGGCGAAGACCCCGGCAAGCTCAGCAACCACGACAGCACCTATGACGAGGTGCAGTGGGAGTACCAGGCCGAGTTTCGCTACATCAGCCATATCACCGGCACCCAGGCTTCGCTGTACCTGTATCTGGATGCCCAACTGGTCGACGAACTGACGCGCCGCAACAGTCCGCCCCCGGCCCGCCTGAACGGCAACCCCACCCAGCATATCCAGCAGTTGCCGGTGCAGCTCGACTGCGTGCTGGCGCGTCTGCGCATGCCTTTGATGCAGGTGCTCAACCTGAAGCGCGGCGACATCCTGCCGATCCGCCTGGCGGAGCGCTGCGACATCGAAATCAACCAGCAGAAGCTGTTTCGCGGCACCGTTTTCGAGGAAGACGGTGCCCTCTTCCTTACATCTCTCGAGAGCGTGCAGACCCCATGAGCGGCCCGATTTCCGACAGCGAACTGGACAACCTGATCAACGACGACCTGGCCGGCGCACCGGCAGAGAGCGGCGCTCCCGCCCGCGAGCTGGGCCAGGACCTGAGCTTCTTCGGCAAGATCCCGGTGGACGTCAGCCTCGAAGTGGCTTCCACCCGGGTATCGCTCAAGGAACTGATGGAGGTCGATACCCACAGCGTGATCGTGCTCGACAAACTGGCCGGCGAGCCACTCGACGTGAAGGTCAACGGCGCGCTGTTCGCCAAGGCCGAAGTGGTGGTGATGAACGGCAATTACGGCCTGCGCATCGTCGAGTTGTGCGGCAACGGCCTCGACGACCTGGCTCCATGACCGCATCCCGTGTCGCCCGCCTTGGCGGGCTGGCCCTGGCGCTGCTGCCTCTGAGCGTGCAGGCGGCCAACGGTGACATCACGCTCTTGAGCCTGAACGACACCGAGAACGGCCAGGACCTGAGCGTCAAGGTACAGATCCTGGTGCTGATGACGCTGCTCGGCCTGCTGCCGGCCATGCTGCTGATGATGACCTGCTTCACCCGCTTCATCATCGTGCTGGCCATCCTGCGTCAGGCCATCGGCCTGCAGCAGAGCCCGCCGAACAACGTGCTGATCGGCATCGCCCTGTGCCTGACCCTGCTGGTGATGCGCCCGGCCTGGCAGGAGCTGTACGAGAATGCCTACCAGCCCTTCGAGACCGACCAACTGACGCTGCCCGAGGCGCTGGACAGCGCCAAGGGCGTGATGGCGCGCTTCATGCTCGCGCAGACCAACAAGAACTCGCTGGTCACCATGGTCGAGCTGGCTGGCGAGACCATGCCCGAAGATCCGACCACCCTGGATTTCTCGCTGATCCTCCCGGCGTTCGTGCTCAGCGAGCTGAAAACCGCGTTCCAGCTGGGGTTCATGATCTTCATCCCGTTTCTGGTCATCGACCTGGTGGTGGCCAGCGTGCTGATGGCCATGGGCATGATGATGCTCTCGCCGATGATGATCTCGCTGCCCTTCAAGCTCATGGTGTTCGTGCTGGTGGACGGCTGGACACTGATGATGGGCACCCTCGCCACCAGTGTTCAACCCTTCTAGGTTGCCGCCATGCTGACGCCCGACACCGCTGTTTCCATCGTCGCCAACGCCGTGCACATCACCGCCCTGGTGGTCTGCGTACTGGTCGTGCCGAGCCTGCTCGGCGGCCTGCTGGTGAGCATTTTCCAGGCGGCCACGCAGATCAACGAACAGATGCTGAGCTTTCTGCCGCGCCTGCTGATCACCCTCGGCATGCTGGTATTCGCCGGCCACTGGATCCTGCGTACGTTGAGCGAGCTGTTCATCGAAAGCTTCCAGCAGGCCAGCCGCCTGGTCGGCTAGACGCACGTGTCCGCCGAAGCCTCCGTCTACCAGCTGTCACAGCTGCTGCTCACCCTGCAGGGCTACTGGGCACCCTTCTGCCGGCTGCTGGCATTCTTCGCCGTGGCGCCGATGTTCGGCCACCGCGCCCTGCCCGTGCGCGCACGGGTCGTGCTGGCGCTGCTGGCCAGCATCGCCCTGGCCCACAGCCTGCCACCGCTGGACTACTTCGAGCCGCTGTCGGTACGTGGCCTGCGGGTGGCCTTCCAGCAACTGGCCATCGGCGCCCTGCTGGGCCTTTCAATGCAACTGGTGTTCACCGTGTTCACCCTGGTCGGTGAAATCATCTCCACCCAGATGGGTATGAGCATGGCGCGCTACAACGACCCGGTGAACGGCGTGTCCTCGTCCTCCATCGTCGCCCAGGTGTATTTCATTCTGCTGCTGTTCCTGTTCTTTTCCATCGACGGCCACCTGCTCGGCATCAGCGTGCTGTACCAGAGCTTCGTGCACTGGCCGATGGACGAGCCTCTGCCCTACGCCGGCTTCATGGCCTTCGCCCAGTCGCTGAGCTGGATGATCGCCGCCGCGACCCTGTTCACCCTGCCCATGGTGTTCTGCACCATGCTCGTGCAGTTCTGCTTCGGCCTGCTCAATCGCATTTCGCCGGCGATGAACCTGTTCTCCCTGGGTTTTCCGCTGTCGATCATCACCGGCCTGCTGTGCATCTACATGACGCTCGCCGACGTGCCCCAGCACTATCTGCACCTGACCCGCCGCCTGCTCGATGACCTCGGCACCCTGATGGGAGGCGGCCTGACATGAGCGACCAGAGCAGCCAGGAAAAAACCGAACAGCCCACCCACCAGAAGCTCAAGAAGACCAAGGAAGAAGGCCAGGTCGCGCGCTCCAAGGACCTGTCCACCACCATCACCCTGCTGGCCACCCTGCTGACCCTCAAGTACAGCGTCGGCTGGTTCTACACCGGCCTGCAGGACAGCTTCGCGCGCACCTTCGTCAACCTGCAGCCGGGCCAGCTCGGCCAGGACGACCTCGAAGGGTTCCTGGCCCACAACCTGATGCTGTTCGTCATGCTGCTGGTGCCCCTGGGGTTGACCAGTCTGCTGGTGGTGGTGTTTTCCATGATTCCTGGCGGCTGGGTGTTCGCCAGCAAGAACTTCGCCTTCAAGGCCTCCAAGCTCAATCCGCTCAGCGGCCTGAAGCGCATGTTCTTCTCGGCGCAGAGCTGGACCGATCTGTTCAAGTCCCTCGGCAAGATCCTCGTGCTGGGCCTGCTCGCTGCCTATCTGGCGCGCGACGTGGTGGCCCAGCTGACCGCCCTGCAGCGCAGCGACGTGTACACCGCCATCGTCGGCGCATTGAACCTGGCGATGAACACCGCACTGATCCTGCTAGTGGTGTTCATCCTTTTTTCGCTGATTGACATTCCCCTGCAGCGCCTGCTGTTCCATCGACGCCTGCGCATGAGCAAGCAGGAGATCAAGGAAGAGCACAAGAACCAGGAAGGCCGCCCCGAGGTGAAGGCGCGCATCCGTCAGGTGCAGAAGCAGATGCTGCACCGCCAGATCAGCAAGGTGATCCACGAGGCCAACGTGGTGATCGTCAACCCGCAGCACTATGCGGTCGCCCTGCGCTATGACAGCAGCAAGGCCGAAGCGCCCTACGTGATCGCCCGCGGCAACGACGACACCGCGCTGTACATCCGCGAACTGGCCCAGCGCCACGGCCTGGATCTGGTGGAAATTCCGCCCCTGGCGCGGGCCATCTACTTCACCACCCAGGTCAACCAGCAGATTCCCACGGCGCTGTACAAGGCCGTCGCCCAGGTACTGACCTACGTGCTGCAACTCAAGGCCTGGCGCCAGGGGCGCCGTCGTCGCCCCGAGCTGCCGGGCAACCTCCCGATACCCGAAAGCCTTGCCAACAGAGGCCTGTCATGAAACCACTGCAACAAGCCGCATCGACACTGAGCAACGGGCGCCTAGGCATTCCCGTGGTGATCCTGTCGATCCTGGCGATGATCATCCTGCCGCTGCCGCCGCTGCTGCTGGATATCCTGTTCACCTTCAACATCGGCATCGCCGTGCTGGTGCTGATGACCAGCCTGTCGTCGCGCAGCCCGCTGGACTTCTCGCTATTGCCCACGGTGATCCTGGTCACCACCCTGATGCGCCTGTGCATGAGCGTGGCCTCCACCCGCGTGGTGCTGCTCGATGGCCACACCGGCTCGGGCGCAGCGGGCAAGGTGATCGAAGCGTTCGGCCATGTGGTGATCGGTGGCAACTTCATCGTCGGCATGATCGTTTTCGTGATCCTCACCATCGTCAACTTCATGGTCATCACCAAGGGTGGCGAGCGGATCTCCGAAGTCACCGCGCGCTTCACCCTCGACGCCCTGCCTGGCAAACAGATGGCCATCGATGCCGATCTCAATGCCGGTCTGATCGATCAGGCCGAAGCCAAGAAGCGCCGTGTCGAGGTGGGCAAGGAGGCGGACTTCTACGGTGCGATGGACGGCGCCAGCAAGTTCGTGCGCGGCGACGCCATCGCCGGCATCCTGATTCTGCTCATCAACCTGTTCGGCGGCCTGGCCATCGGCGTATTCGTCCATGGCCTGGCCGGCGGCGAAGCCTTCCGCCTGTACGCACTGCTGACCATCGGTGACGGCCTGGTGGCGCAGATTCCGGCGCTGCTGCTGTCCACGGCGGCGGCGATCATCATCACCCGGGTCAACGAGAGCGCCGAGATCACCAGCCTGGTGCGCCGGCAGATGCTCGCCTCGCCCCAGGTGCTGTACACCGTGGCCGCCATCCTGTTCATCCTGGCGCTGGTGCCGGGCATGCCGTTCGTGGCCTTCGGCAGCTTCGCCGCGCTAATGGCCTTCATCGCCTGGCACGTCTCGCGCAACGCCCCGCCGATCGAAGGCGAGGTGCTGGAGCAGACCCAGGCGCTGAGCAAGGCGATGGCCACCGAACGCGCCCAGAATCTGGCCTGGGAGGACATCCCGCTGGTAGAACGACTGTCGGTGTCACTGGGCTACAAGCTGGTCGGTCTGGTCAACGAGGAAGGTGGCGCGCCGCTGGTGCAGCGGGTACGCGGCGTACGCCAGACGCTCTCGGAAAGCCTCGGTTTCCTGCTGCCGGAGGTGCACATCCGCGACAGCTTGCGCCTGAAGGCCAATCAGTACCAGATTCTGGTCAACGGCGAGCGGGTCGACAGCGGCGAGCTGCATGCCGACCGCCTGATGGCGATTCCGGCACCGGAGCTCTACGGCGAAGTGGACGGTATTCTGGGCACCGACCCGGCCTACCGCATGCAGGTGGTGTGGATTCAGCCGGCGGACAAGTCACGCGCCCTCAACCTGGGCTATCAGGTGATCGACTGCGCCAGCGTGATCGCCACGCACCTGAACAAGGTGATCCGCGAACACCTGCCCGATCTGTTCAAGCACGACGACGTCGAACACCTGATGCAGCGCCTGACCGTGCAGGCCCCCAAGCTGGCCGAGAACATCAAGGCGCAGCTCAGCTACAGCCTGCAGCACCGCGTGTTCCGCCAACTGCTGCAGGAACAGGTACCGCTGCGCGATATCGTCAGCATCGCCTCGACCCTGCTCGAATCCAGCGAGACCACCAAGGATCCGTTGCTGCTGGCCGCGGATGTGCGCTTCGCCCTGCGTCGCAGCATCGTCTCGGCCATCGCCGGAGAGCGTCAGGAACTGGCCGTATTCGTCCTCGACAACAGCCTGGAAAACACCCTGCTCAGTGCTCTTTCCATCGCCCAGCAGGCCGGCCCGGTCAGCCTGGACAACATTCCGGTGGAGCCCAACCTGCTCAACCAGCTGCAAAACACCATGCCGGTGGTCAAGGAGCGTCTGCGCAAGGAAGGCCATCCGCCGATCCTCACCGTGATGCCGCAACTGCGCCCGCTGCTGGCCCGTTATGCGCGGGTATTCAGCCCCGGCCTGCACGTGCTTTCGCAGAACGAGATTCCCGAGCGCGTCGGGGTGAACATCCTCGGCACCCTGGGGTGAAATATCAGGGCGGCGTGGCCGGAATACCGCGGTCGACGCGCAGGCGCTCGACGAACGCCACGTAGTCATGGCCAGGCTGCAGCAATTGCAGCCCGAGCTCCTGATGACCACTCTGCGGATTTTCCCGCACCCACAGGCAGGTGGCGTTGAGCTCCACCTGGGTCATGCTGCCGTCACCCGCGCGCATGCGCAGGCTCAGGCCGAGCTGTGCACCCACCTCCACCGGCAGGTCGCAGATCAGCCGCAGACCGTCTTCGCAGACGTCACGGGCGTAACCGATGAGCTTGCCGGAGTGGCGGTCGCTGACCTTCACCCGGAACAACGAACGAAACATGATGCGGCTGTACTGACGCATGGCCCTGCCAATGTGAGGGGAGTCAGCCATACAGAGCGACTCTGGCTACCCGAAACTTAAATGGCTGGGCAGGCAGATACGGAAGCGGCAGAAGGATCAGGGCGTATCGGGATAATCGAACTCGAACACCCGGGCCACTTCCGAGGCGTGCCAGGAGGCGGCAGCGACGCCGTCGGGGGCGCCGTCGAAGCGGCCCAGGCGGGTGACGCATTCGAAGAAACCGGTGCGTGGCAGGCGGCTGGCGCCCTGGCTGATCACCAGAGCGCTGCGCAGCGGGCGGTCGCTGCGCGCATCCAGTGCGGCCAGGTGTTCCAGTGCGGCGGTGAGGGTTTGCATGGCCGGCGCCGGCAGCGCTAGGCGCTCGATCAGCGCGCGGTAGGTCAGCAGGTGGCGCTGCCGGCGCGCGTCATCAAGGGCGGCGAGCAGCGCCTCCCAGTGCGCACGGCTGATGCGCACGCTCATGCCTGCCAACCGGAGATGCCGAGCACCCAGGCCAGCGCACGCAAAATGGCCGCATCAGGCTGACGCTCGCCGCTTTCGATCATGCCCAGATAATGCGGGCTGATGCCTACCGAGCGCGCCAATTCGTCACGGCTCAGGCCCTTGCCTTCGCGCAGTGTGGTCAGCTCGCTCAACGGCTTTGGCGCATCGACATCGGGCTGGCTCGCCACTGCGGTCGGGCTCTTGCCGGCCGCCTGGAGCAGCGCCTGATAATCGGCCCACGGCAGCACTGCGTACTCCGGCTCGCCGTCGCGCTCGATCACTTGTACGTTCATGTTTGGTTTCTCCGCAAAGCGCAGCATCCCTCTGCGTGCACCGGCTCAAGGCCTTCAGATAAGCCGGATACTACCAGCCCTGCCGCCCAGCGCGCTCGCAACACTTCAACGCCTGTTCAGGTCGACGCGCCCTGCATGAAGAACTGCAGTAGCGACGCCCCCATGCTGGCCCGCGCTACCCGCCCGCGCCGCTCGCCATCGACCAGGCCGAACAGCAGCGACGCGAACAGCTCGGTCAGCACCGGCGCGCCGATATCGATGCGGAAAATTCCCTCCTGCTGGCCGCGCAGAAAGAACTGGTCCAGCGCATTGGTGTAGGGCAACCAGCGCGCCTCTTCACCACACTCGTGAAGCGAGTCCGGGCGCCACTGAAACATCAGAAAAACCAGCAAATCGCGGTGTACCAGGTGCCCGTCCACCAAGCGTTGCAAGGCTTCGGGCACCGGCGCATGCTGCAGGTCGGCCTCGGCGATGACCTGATTCATGACCTCGGAGCCGTAGTCGAAGAGCATCTCGATCAGGTTGTCGCGGGTTCCGCAAAAGCGGTTCAGGGTGGCCTTGCTGACCCCTGCCGCCTCGGCGATGTCCTTGAAGGTCCCACGCGGCTGCTCGACCATGGCCACGGCCAGAGCCTTGAGGAGTTTTTCTTCGGCGACAGGTCGTTGTGTCAATGCATTGCTCTCAAGTTTTCGTTGCGGCGCGCCATTGTGCAGCAAAAGTCTCAATAACCATAAGAACTGCCAAATTTGGTCACAAAAAATGCAAATGAGACAAGATTGACTCACTCGCATCTATAGCTGACCATTCGCGCCTTTCCAGAATAATTGCAACGGGCGTCGCGCCCCAGGTGAAGCATGAGCAGGATTCGCGCAGGTCACGTCGTTTCGGCGATCACCCTTTCCATGGCCATCGCTCTGGCCGGATGCGACAAGGGCGACAAGGGCTGGGGCGAAGCGCCACCGCGTGAGGTCGATGTGCTCACCATCAAGACCGAACCCTTCACCGTGGTAGCCGAGCTGCCGGGCCGCATCGAGCCGGTACGTGTAGCCGAAGTTCGTGCGCGGGTCGCCGGCATCGTGCTCAAACGCACCTTCGAGGAAGGCACCGACGTCAAGGCCGGTGACCTGCTGTTCCAGATCGACCCCGCGCCCTTCAAGGCTGCGCTGTCACGCGCCGAGGGCGAGCTGGCCCGCGCCGAGGCGCAGCTGTTCCAGGCCCAGGCCACGGTCGAGCGCTATCAGCCGCTGGTGAAGATCAACGCGGTCAGCCAGCAGGACTTCGACGTTGCCCGCGCCACCCTGCGCAGCGCCCAGGCCGACAAGCGTTCGGCCCAGGCCAATGTGGAAACCGCCAAGCTGGACCTGGGTTACGCCCAGGTGCGCGCGCCCATCGCCGGGCGCATCGGCCGTGCCCAGGTGACCGAAGGCGCGCTGGTCGGCCAGGGTGAAACCACCCTGCTCGCCCGCATCCAGCAGCTCGACCCGGTGTACGCGGACTTCAGCCAGCCGGCCGCCGACGCCCTGCGCCTGCGCGCCGCCATCGCCGATGGCAAGGTCTCCGGCGAGGGGGACAAGACGCTGTCGCTGCGCGTCGATGGCACCGATATCCAGAGCCAGGGCACCCTGCTGTTCACCGACATTTCGGTCGACCGCAGCACCGGGCAGATCGCCCTGCGCGGGCGCTTCGACAACCCGCAGGGCGTGCTGCTGCCGGGCATGTACGTGCGCGTACGCACGCCGCAAGGACTCGATCAGGAGGCCATTCTGGTACCGCAGCGCGCGGTGCAGCGTGCCGCCGACGGCAAGGCCAGCGTGATGCTGCTGGGCGAAGGCAACAGCGTCGAAGCGCGCCCGGTCACCACCGGCGCCATGCAGGGCGCCCGCTGGCAGATTACCGACGGCCTCAAGGCCGGCGACAAGGTCATCGTAAGTTCCCTGAGCGCGATTCAGCCAGGCGCCAAGGTGGTACCCCGTGAAGAAGGCGCGCCAGCGCCCGACGCGCCCGCCAACCCTTCACAGGCGCAATAAGCCGGAGCCCCTGACATGATGTCTCTGTTCTTTATCCGGCGCCCTAATTTCGCCTGGGTGGTCGCGTTGTTCATCACCATGGCGGGTTTGCTGGCCATCCCCTTCCTGCCAGTCGCCCAATACCCCAACGTGGCGCCGCCGCAGATCACCGTGACGGCTACCTACCCGGGCGCCTCGGCCCAGGTGCTGACCGATTCGGTCACCAGCGTGATCGAGGAAGAGCTCAACGGCGCCAAGAACCTGCTGTACTTCGAGTCCACCAGCAACGCCAACGGCATCGCCGAGATCACCGTGACCTTCCAGCCGGGCACCGACCCGGAGCTGGCCCAGGTCGACGTGCAGAACCGCCTGAAGAAGGCCGAGGCGCGCATGCCCCAGGCCGTGCTGACCCTCGGTATCCAGACCGAACAGGCCACCGCCGGCTTTCTGCTGATCTACGCGCTGAGCTACAAGGATGGCGGCGCCAACGACGACACCACGGCGCTGGCCGACTATGCCGCGCGCAACATCAACAACGAAATCCGCCGGGTGCCCGGCGTCGGCAAGCTGCAGTTCTTCGCCTCCGAAGCGGCCATGCGCGTGTGGATCGACCCGCAGAAGCTGGTGGGTTACGGCCTGTCCATCGATGACGTCAACAACGCCATCCGCGCCCAGAACGTACAGGTGCCGGCCGGTGCTTTCGGCAGCACACCGGGCAGCGCCGAGCAGGAGCTGACCGCGACCCTGGCGGTCAAGGGCACCCTGGACAACCCCGAGGAATTCGCCGCCATAGTGCTGCGCGCCAACCAGGATGGCTCGCGCCTGACCCTGGGTGATGTCGCGCGCATCGAGGTCGGCAGCCAGGATTACAACTTCGGCTCGCGCCAGGACGGCAAACCGGCGGTGGCCGCGGCCGTGCAGCTGGCCCCGGGCGCCAACGCCATCCAGACCGCCGAGGCGGTCAAGCAGCGCCTGACGGAGCTGTCCGCCGGTTTCCCGGAAAACGTGCAGTTCTCGGTGCCCTACGACACCTCGCGCTTCGTCGACGTGGCCATCGACAAGGTGATCATGACCCTGATCGAGGCCATGGTGCTGGTATTCCTGGTGATGTTCCTGTTCCTGCAGAACGTGCGCTACACGCTGATTCCGTCCATCGTGGTGCCGGTGTGCCTGCTCGGCACGCTGACCTTCATGTACCTCTTGGGCTTCTCGGTGAACATGATGACCATGTTCGGCATGGTGCTGGCCATCGGCATCCTGGTGGATGACGCCATCGTGGTGGTGGAGAACGTCGAGCGGATCATGGCCGAAGAAGGCCTGGCGCCGGTGCCGGCAACCATCAAGGCGATGGGCCAGGTGTCCGGGGCGATCCTCGGCATCACCCTGGTGCTGTCGGCAGTGTTCCTGCCGCTGGCATTCATGGCCGGTTCGGTAGGGGTGATCTACCAGCAATTCTCGCTGTCGCTGGCGGTGTCGATCCTGTTCTCGGGTTTCCTGGCGCTGACCTTCACTCCGGCGCTGTGCGCCACCATTCTCAAGCCGATCCCCCAGGGGCACCACGAGAAAACCGGTTTCTTCGGCTGGTTCAACCGCAAGTTCACCGGCCTGACCGGCCGCTACACCAAGCTCAACAGCAAGTTGGTACCGCGTGCTGGGCGCTTCATGTTCATCTATCTGGGCATCGTGGTGCTGATGGGTTTCTTCTACCTGCGCCTGCCGGAATCCTTCGTGCCGGTCGAGGATCAGGGTTACATGATCGTCGACATCCAGCTGCCGCCCGGCGCTACGCGCGAGCGCACTTCGGCGACCGGCAAACAGCTGGAGGAATTCCTCGCCTCCCGCGAAGCCGTGGCGACCTCGTTCCTGGTGCTGGGCTTCAGCTTCTCGGGCATGGGCGAGAACGCCGCCATCGCCTTCCCGCTGCTCAAGGACTGGTCCGAGCGCGACTCGGAGCAATCTGTCGAGGCCGAAACCACAGCGGTCAACGGCCGCTTCGCCAACCTCGATGACGGCGCCATGATGGCCGTTCCACCACCGCCGATCGAAGGCCTGGGCAACTCCGGCGGCTTCGCCCTGCGTCTTCAGGACCGCGGCGGCCTCGGCCGCGAAGCACTGTTGGCAGCCCGTGACCAGGTGCTCGGCAAGGTCAACGGCAACCCGCTGTTCCTCTACGGCATGATGGAAGGCCTGGCCGAAGCGCCGCAGCTGCGCCTGGTCATCGACCGCGAGCAGGCGCGCGCCCAGGGCGTCAGTTTCGAGTCGATCAGCAATGCGCTGTCCACTGCCTTCGGCTCCTCGGTGATCAACGACTTCGCCAACGCCGGGCGCCAGCAGCGCGTGGTGGTGCAGGCCGAACAGGCCGCGCGAATGACCCCGGAAAGCGTGCTCAAGCTGCACGTGCCCAACGACAGCGGCAATCTGGTGCCACTCAGCGCTTTCGTGACCACCCAATGGGAACAGGGCCCGGTGCAGGTGGCGCGCTACAACGGCTACCCGTCAATCCGCATCTCCGGCGACGCCGCCCCTGGCGTCAGCACCGGCGAAGCCATGGCCGAACTGGAACGCATCGCCGCCGAGCTGCCGGAAGGCATCGGCTACGAATGGACCGGCCTCTCCTATCAGGAGAAAGTCGCCAGCGGCCAGGCGGTGATGCTCTTCGCCCTGGCCATCGTGGTGGTGTTCCTGCTGCTGGTCGCGTTGTACGAGAGCTGGGCGATTCCGTTGGCGGTGATGCTCATCGTGCCGGTCGGTGCACTCGGCGCGGTGCTCGCGGTGACCGCCATCGGCTTGCCCAACGACGTGTATTTCAAGGTCGGCCTGATCACCGTGATCGGCCTGGCAGCGAAGAACGCCATCCTCATCGTCGAGTTCGCCAAGGACCTGTGGGAAGACGGCTACTCGCTTCGCGATGCCGCCATCGAAGCCGCGCGCCTGCGCTTCCGGCCGATCATCATGACCTCCATGGCCTTCATGCTCGGCGTGGTGCCACTAGTGATCGCCACCGGCGCCGGCGCCGCCAGCCAGCGCGCCATCGGCACCGGCGTGCTGGGCGGCATGTTTAGTGCGACGCTTTTGGGGGTGATCTTCGTGCCGATCTTCTTTGCCTGGGTGCTATCGTTGCTGCGTACCAAACCGCAGCAAACCGACAACCATCCGCTGCATAAAGCGGAGTGAGGCGATAGCCTTGGCGGCTATCGCCGATCAGTAGATGCGAGACAGCGCAGCCTTGGCGACCTTGATGCCTTCGCTGCGCTCCAACTCGCCCTTCAGCGCCCCTTCAGCCCTGACGAAGCGCACATCAGTGATGCCCAGGAACTTGAAGAAGCTCTGCAGGTACGGCTCTTGGAAATCCATCGGCGCCATGGGCCCGTGGGAGTAGAAACCGCCGCACACCGATACCACGATCACGCACTTGCCGCCCGCCAGGCCGACAGTGCCGTGCTCGGTGTAGTTGAAAGTGCGCCCCACCTGGGCGATACGGTCGAGCCAGGCCTTCAGCTGGCTGGCAATGGAGAAGTTGTACATCGGCGCGCCGATCACCAGGATGTTGCAGGCCAGAAACTCGTCGACCAGTTGCTCGGAGAGCCGATGCTCGCCTTGTAACGCCTCGTCGGCATTGGCCAGCTCACGGTCTTCGAAGCCAGCGAAGATCGGCCCGGTCAGGTGATTGATGGGGTTTCCGACCAGGTCCCGGTACAGCACCTCGGCATCCGGGTAGATGGTACGCAGGTTGGCGACTGCGATAGCAGACAACTCCTTGCTCAACGAGCTATCGCCCGAGATGCTTGAGTCCACATGCAGGATTTTCATTGGTTTCCAATTCACTTCTGAAACGGCGATAAGGCAAAAAAGCTGGCGCCGGCCACCGCCTTCAGCGGCAGGTCGGCGCTGGTTGATGGTCAGACCCGGAAAGCGGTGACCAGGCCATTGAGACTGACCGCCAGGCTGGCAAGCTCCTGGCTCGCGGCGCGGGTCTGGTTGGCACCGGCCGAGGTCTGCTGCGACAGATCGCGGATGTTCACCAGGTTGCGGTCGACCTCACGCGACACCTGGGCCTGCTGCTCGGCGGCGCTGGCGATCACCAGGTTGCGCTCGGTGATCGAGGCGATGGCCTGCACGATGTCATCCAGCGCGTCGCCGGCGGCCCGAGCCAGGGTCAGCGTGGTATCGGCGCGGGTGCTGCTGCTCTGCATGGCGGCCACGGCATGCTCGGTGCCACGCTGAATGCTCTCGATCATCTGCTCGATTTCACCGGTCGACTGCTGGGTACGATGCGCCAGCGCCCGCACTTCGTCTGCGACCACGGCAAATCCCCGCCCCTGCTCGCCTGCTCGCGCGGCTTCGATGGCCGCGTTCAGAGCCAGCAGGTTGGTCTGCTCGGCGATAGAGCGGATCACCGTGACCACCTGGCTGATCTCGCGCACGTTGCCGGCCAGCTTGCCGATCTCTTCGGAGGTTTCGGTGACGTCCCGGGCCAGCAGATGGATGGAGTCGACGGTCTTGCGCACCTGCTCCTGACCGCCCTGCGCGGCCTGGTCGGACTGGCGCGACGCTTCGGAGGTGCTGACCGCGTTCTGCGCCACCTCCTCCACCGTGGCAGTCATCTGGTTCACCGCGGTGGCCGCCTGCTCGATCTCATCGTTCTGCTGATACAAACCGCGCGTGGCATCCTCGGTCACCGCCTGCAGCTCTTCGGAGGACGAGGCCAGCAGGTTGGACGACTCGCCGATACGTTGCAAAGTCGCGCGCAGGCTGCCCTGCATGGTGGCCAGGGCCTGCAGCAACTGGGCGGGCTCGTCATGGCCCTGGTGCTCGAAATCGCGGGTCAGGTCACCCGAGGCGATGCTCTGGGCGACCTCGACGGCCTCACCGAGCGGCTTGACGATGCTGCGCGTCAGCACGATCGCCAGGGTGATGGTCAGCAGCGTGGCCACAAGCACCACCAGCGCCACGATGCGCGTGCTGTTCTCGAACACCTGATCGCTCACGGCGAAGTCGCGCATGGCGCCCTGGCGGTTGTATTCGGTAAGCGCCTTGAGCTGCTCGACCAGCTGGTCGCCCTCCTGGGCCATGGCGCCGGTCAGGACCTGCTCGGCACTGGCGCGCTCACCGCGCATCAGCTGTTCGACCACGTCGCCCTGGTGCTGCAGATAACTATCCTTGACGCCAAGCAGTTGTTGCAGCAGCGCGCGCTCGGCATCGGAGTCGACCAGCGTCGTGTAATGCGTCTGCGCACGGGCCAGATCAGCCTTGGCGCTGTCCATTGCGGGTAACGCTGCACGACGCGCCTCGTCACTGCCCAAGGCATAGAAACGCAGGGTCAGCGCCCTGACGCGCATAACCGACATGCCCAGATCATTCAGGGCCAGAGTGGACGGAAACCACTTCCCCTCGATGCCATCGCTCATGCTGTCCATGCGCTTCATCTGCTCGAAGGTCACCAAGCCCAACACCACCAGCAAGGTCGCCAGGGCAGCGAAACACGCACCGGCACGCACACCAATCTTCAATTTTCTAAGCGACATCACTGCTGCCTCAAGGTTACTAGGCGCCGATTCGGACGCCAGGGAGCGAGCTGCGCATGCCTCCCCTCACGCGTAGCACCAGGGTTTATCCGGTTTTCAATACGCACGGCCTGCTCAGGCCTTCGATGACTTTCTGCGGGCGGGCGAAGAGAAAGCCCTGCCCCCACTGCGCCTCGCAATCACGGCTGATCGCCAGGTCGTCGGCGGTTTCGATACCCTCGACCACCACATGGGCGGCCAGGGTGTTGCACAGGCCGACCAGGTGCCTGAGGGTTCTGGCATGCAGCGCAGAACGCCGCGCCCGCTGCACGTAGCCCTTGTCGATCTTGATGATGTCCGGCTGTGCGTCCTGAATGAACGCCAGCGTGGCGAAGCCTGCACCGAAGTCGTCGATGGCCACATGGCAGCCGGTACTGCGCAGCTGGTTAACGAACTCCACGGCCTGATCGTGGCCGCAAGGGGCCGAACTTTCGGTGATCTCGATGACCAGCCGCGCGGCAAGATCGGCGTCGGCCAGGCGCTGCAGTATCAACTCCCAGTGGTAATCGATTCGCGCGCTCTGGGCCGAGACGTTGCAGCCCAAAGTCAGGGTCGGATTTGCCTGCAGCAGGCCGATAACCGCGTCGAGCACGAAGTGGTCGAGACGCCGCATGGCGTGGCGACGCTCCAGCAGCGCGAACGGGTTGAAGCCCAACGGCTCGCCTTCACTGCGCAGCAGACCCTCGTGATAGAGCGAGCGCTGCGTCTCGGCGATCGACCTGACCGGCTGGAATGCAAGATGAAAACGGCCACGCTGCAGCTGCTCGTAGAAATACCGCACGCGTGCTTCGTCGGCGGCCAGGTTACTGGCTGACATGGTGTCGAGGCCCATCATCGGGCGCTCTGCGAATATCGAAGGCATGAGTCGTTTTCCAAAGTTGCGACGTACCGCTCGTCGCGCAAACGTTTGCGAATAGCGGCGCATAGCCACTATTGGATAAGATCGCTAAGCGGCTGATAGAGATATGCGTGATCGTTGCGCAGCACCGCATCGCGATGTCGACGCGCTATAAAGTAGCTCGCGCAAGCGGCTGCCTGTTCGTGGCACGGGACCTGTGGCTTGGCTTATGGCTAAGCCTCAGCCGCGTGCCGGGGCAACGCAGATAAGAGTGCCAATGTTCTCAGCGCGTACGCGCGACGACCAGTGTTCCCAGGCACCCCTTTGTTGTCCGCACGTACAATTTAGTTACAACCCTTCAGCGGCTATCCAGGAGATGCGATGTACACAGTGACAAGCAACTGCTTCCAGGTGATGGCCAAGACCTTTCTCGAACAGGGTGTCGATCCGCGCAAGCTCGACCAGCAATTGCTGCTGGCCCTGCATAATGGCACGCCGATCACCCTGACCCAGGTGTACAGCCTGTTCAGCCAGGCCAGCGAACAGACCGGCAATCCCGATATCGGTCTGGACGTTTACACCCATGCCCACCCCAGCGCTCTGGGCGCAGAGTGCTACCCGATGATGTCCAGCCCGAACCTGGGCGCTGCGCTGAAGCTGATGGTGGATTACCACCCACTGATTACCAATGGCTCGCACTATCTGCTCGAGCAACGCCAGGACACCCTGAAGCTGATCGGCCTGGAAGTCGGCACCTCGCCCGTAGCGGCGCCTCGCGCCTATATCGATGCCGGCGCGGCGCTGACCCTTGGCATCATCCACTGGCTGACGCCCCATCAGCGCCCAAAACCGCTGGGCGCGGAATTCACCTACGCACAACCGGCGGACACCACCCGCCTGCGCGAGATGTTCGGTGACAACCTGCGCTTTTCGGCGCCGCACAACAGCATGATCTTCAGGGCACGTGATGCCGCCATCACGTTGCCGACTGCGGACGCGGCGCTGCATGTCATGCATCAGGAGTACGCACAGTCGCGCCTGGAAGATCTGGTCAAGGGCTCCGTGGCCGCACGCGTCGAACGCCTGCTGACCCGACAACTCACGCTGGGCATCAACATGGATCTGAGCGAGGTCGCCAGCACACTGATGCTCAGCAAGCGCGGCCTGCAGAAAGCACTGGAGCGGGAATCGGTGAGCTTCGTTCAGCTTCAGGAAGAGACACGCCTGAAGCTGGCGCACAACCTGCTGCGCAACTCCACACGCAGCCTCAAGTACATCTCGGCCACCCTGGGTTTTCGTGACCAGAGCAGCTTTCACAAGGCGAGCATGCGCTGGTTCGGCATGCCGCCTAGCCAGTACCGCAATCACGAAGACATGATGCTCCACTGAGCAGCATGCGCTCGGTCGGTCAGTGCTGAAAACAGGAATCGGCAGGAATGAAGCCAGCGCCGGGCATTGCGCCCTGGCGTAAGGCAGACTGCGAGAAAGCTCGCGCCCGCCAAAACCTGCCTGACGCGTGGCAGGCGCCACGCGTCAGGCAGTCGGTCAGCTGGCGCGCTCTTCGCTAGGCGCCTGCTTGTGCCACAGGGTCGGAATCAGGAACACGATGGCCAGCAGGCACGCGCCGATCAGCAGCACGAAACCGCCATCCCAGCCGAAGTGGTCGACCGTATAGCCCATGGCCGCGCTCGCCGCGACCGAGCCGCCCAGATAGCCGAACAGGCCAGTGAAGCCGGCAGCCGTACCAGCCGCCTTCTTCGGCGCCAGCTCCAGCGCGTGCAGGCCAATCAGCATCACCGGACCGTAGATCAGGAAGCCGATGGCGACCAGTGCGGCCATGTCGACCAGCGGGTTGCCCGGCGGGTTGAGCCAGTAGATCACAGTCGCCACGGTTACCAGCCCCATGAACACCACGCCGGTCAGGCCGCGGTTGCCACGGAACACCTTGTCCGACATCCAGCCGCAAAGCAGCGTGCCGGGAATGCCCGCCCACTCGTAGAAGAAGTAGGCCCAGGAGCTCTTGTCGACGGTGAAGTGCTTGACCTCTTTCAGATAGGTCGGCGCCCAGTCCAGTACGCCGTAGCGCAGCAGGTAGACGAACACGTTGGCCAGAGCGATGAACCACAGCATCTTGTTGCGCAGCACGTACTTGACGAAGATTTCCTTGGTGCTGAATTCCTTCTCGTGGCTTTCGTCGTAGCCTTCCGGATAGTCGTTCTTGTACTTCTCGATCGGTGGCAGACCGACCGACTGCGGTGTGTCACGCATGGTCGCGAAGGCGAATACGGCGACCAGCATGGCGACGGCTGCGGGCACGTAGAAGGCCGCATGCCACTCGTTGAACAGGCCCATGCCGAGCAGGAACAGCGGGCCGATCAGACCACCACCCACGTTGTGAGCGACGTTCCACACCGACACCACGCCACCACGCTCCTTCTGCGACCACCAGTGCACCATGGTCCGGCCACTGGGCGGCCAGCCCATACCCTGAGCCCAGCCGTTGATGAACAGAAGGATGAACATGATGGTCACGCTGGAGGTTGCCCAGGGCGCGAAACCGAAAACGAACATCACCCCGGCCGATACCATCAGGCCGAACGGCAGGAAGTAACGCGGGTTGGAGCGATCGGAAATCAGCCCCATGAGGAATTTCGACAGGCCGTAGGAAATGGCGATAGCCGACATGGCCAGACCCAGTTGCCCGCGGGTGTAGCCCTCCTCTTCGATGAGGTACGGCATGGCCAGCGAGAAGTTCTTGCGCAGCAGGTAGTAGCCTGCGTAGCCGATGAAGATACCGGCGAAGATCTGCCAGCGAAGGCGGCGGTAGGTGCTGTCTATCTGATCATCAGGCAGTGGTTCCCGATGAGGGGCGGGGCGAAAGAAGGCGAACATCTAAAGGCTCCAGTTCTTGTTTTAGCTGCACGTGCGAATGTGACAGTTGTGTGACATTTTCATTTGCGAAAATATCACTCACTAGTGAAACGGTAAAGATAACAATCTGTTGGAATCCGAAAGAAACGCAAGCATTCGGACCAGAGGCAGCAGTTGTTGACCGGATTCTGACTATCCGGGCCGCCAGCAAGTGCCAACGTTATGCGGCGCACACCCTGCCGGCCAGATGGACGCTGTGGATGGATGTGGGAGGCAGAAACAAGAAAAGCGGCCCAAGGGCCGCTTTTCAGGAAACCTGCTCGAGGCAGGTGGATATGGCGCAGCGGACGGGACTCGAACCCGCGACCCCCGGCGTGACAGGCCGGTATTCTAACCGACTGAACTACCGCTGCGTGTCGGTGGACTTGCGTCCGTAGAACTCGTGCTTCGTCAGATGGGAGAACCTGAGCTTCCCATCACATCTCAGATCAGGATCTCAGATGGAAAATATGGCGCAGCGGACGGGACTCGAACCCGCGACCCCCGGCGTGACAGGCCGGTATTCTAACCGACTGAACTACCGCTGCGCGTCGGTGGACTTGCGTCCAATTCTCTCAAGGCAAGTGGTGGGTGATGACGGGATCGAACCGCCGACCCTCTGCTTGTAAGGCAGATGCTCTCCCGGCTGAGCTAATCACCCTTGGCCTTGCGAGGACGCGAAATTTACGCGGGCAACCGACCTAAGTCAAGGCCGGCGTTGAACTTTTTTCAAAAAAGACGCGCCTCGCCCAATCCACCCTCAACGGTAGATCATCTTGCGCGTCATGCCGCCGTCGGTGACGAACTCCTGGCCAGTCACGAAGCCTGCCTCGGCCGACAACAACCAGGCCACCAGCGCCGCCACGTCCTCGACCTGCCCTACCCGCCCGACCGGATGCTGGGCGTGATCGTCAGCGCTCAGGGGCTCACTGGCGCGCTGCGCCGCATCGCGGGAATCGATCCAGCCCGGGCTCACGGCATTCACCCGAATGTCCGGACCGAGGCTGATGGCCAGCGCATGAGTCAGAGCCACCAGGCCACCCTTGCTGGCCGCATAGGCTTCGCTTTGCGGTTCGGACTGACTGGCCCGGGTCGAGGCCATATTGACGATGGCGCCGCCCGATGCACGCAAGTGCGCCGCGCAGTGTTTGGCGAGCAGCATCGGCCCACTGAGGTTGATCGCCAGCACCTGATTCCAGTGCGCCAGCGACAGCTCTTCCAGCGCCCCGCTATGGGGGCTGGCCACCCCGGCGTTGCACACCAGGGCGTCGAGCCTGCCGAAGCGTGCCATGACTGCCGCTACGCCGTGCTCGACCTGACCCTCGTCAGCCACATCCATGGCCACGAACATCGCGTTGTCGCCAAGCGCTGCAGCGACCGCCGCGCCCTGGCTGTCCGCCAGGTCACAGAGCGCCACTCGCCAGCCATGGTCCAGCAACCAGCGAGCAACGCCCTCGCCAATCCCGCGCGCAGCACCGGTGACCAGCGCAACACGCCCCTCGCTCATGCTCACAGCGCTTTCAGACCACGACTCAGGTCGGCCTTGAGGTCGGTGATATCCTCCAGGCCCACGGCTACCCGAATCAGGCTGTCACGAATCCCGGCATTCTCGCGCTCCTGGGGCGACAGGCGCCCGTGGGAGGTGGTCGCCGGATGAGCGATGGTGGTCTTGGTATCGCCCAGGTTGGTGGTGATGGAAATCACCCGCGTGGCATCGATGAAGCGCCAGGCGCCCTCCTTGCCACCCTTGACCTCGAAGCTGACCACCGCACCGAAAGCGCTTTGCTGGCGCGCAGCCAGCTCGTGTTGCGGATGGCTGGTGAGTCCGGCGTAGTGCACCTTCTCGATACCGTCTTGCTGCTCCAGCCAGCGCGCCAGCTCCAGCGCCGTGCTGCAGTGCGCCTGCATGCGGATGCGCAGGGTTTCCAGGCCCTTGAGGAAGATCCAGGCATTGAACGGGCTGAGGGTCGGCCCAGCGGTACGCAGGAAGCCTACTACTTCGGTCATCAGCTTGGCGCTGCCGGCTACCACGCCGCCCATGGCACGGCCCTGGCCATCAATGTACTTGGTGGCCGAGTGCATGACGATGTCCGCGCCGAGCTTCAGCGGCTGCTGCAGCGCCGGCGTGCAGAAGCAGTTGTCCACCGCCAGCAGCGCGCCGCGCTCGTGGGCGATGGCGGCCAGGGCCGCGATGTCGACCAGCTCGGCCAGGGGGTTGGAGGGAGATTCAACGAACAGCAGCTTGGTGTTCGACTTGAAGGCGGCGGCCCAGCCCTCGAGGTCGGCCAGCGGCACATAGTCGACCTGCACGCCAAAGCGCTTGAGGTACTTCTCGAACAGGCTGATGGTCGAGCCGAACACGCTGCGCGAGACCAGCACATGGTCCCCGGCGCTGCACAGGCTCATGACGATGGACAGGATCGCCGACATGCCCGAGGCCGTAGCGACCGCCTGCTCGGCGCCCTCCATGGCGGCGATGCGCTCTTCGAAGGCGCGCACCGTCGGGTTGGTGTAACGCGAATAGACGTTGCCCGGCACTTCACCGGCGAAACGCGCCGCGGCGTCGCCTGCGGTACGAAACACGTAGCTGGAAGTCGGGAACAGCGCCTCGCTGTGCTCGCCTTCCGGCGTGCGGTGTTGGCCGGCACGTACCGCCAGGGTGTCGAAGCCTACGCCGTCAAGATCGCTGTCCAGCCGACCGGCTTGCCAATCCTGTGTCATATCCTTTTCCTCATCCAGAAAACAGGCCGGGCCCAAAGGGCCCGGTTGTTGAATCATTTAACATCGATCAGTTGTTGTACAGATCGATGATCTCGCTGACCGCTTGTGACTTCGACTTGCTGCCATCGTTGCGCGCCAGGTCGATACGGCTCAGATAGGCCTCGTCGACATCGCCGGTGACGTACTCGCCGTCGAATACCGCGCAGTCGAAATGCTCGATCTTGATCTTGCCGCCGCCGACAGCTTCCTTCAGGTCATCGAGGTCCTGATAGACCAGCCAGTCGGCGCCGATCAGCTCGGCCACCTGCTCGGTGGTACGGCCATGGGCGATCAGTTCGTGAGGGCTCGGCATGTCGATGCCGTATACGTTCGGGTAGCGAACGGCCGGTGCCGCGGAGCAGAAATACACGTTCTTGGCGCCGGCTTCGCGGGCCATCTGGATGATCTGCTTGCAGGTGGTGCCGCGCACGATGGAGTCGTCGACCAGCATCACGTTCTTGCCGCGAAACTCCAGCTCGATGGCGTTGAGCTTCTGGCGCACCGACTTCTTGCGCGCCGCCTGGCCGGGCATGATGAAGGTCCGGCCGATGTAGCGGTTCTTCACGAAACCTTCGCGGAACTTGACGCCCAGATGGTTGGCCAGCTCCAGCGCCGAGGTGCGGCTGGTATCAGGAATCGGGATCACCACGTCAATATCGTGTTCCGGGCGCTCGCGACGGATCTTGTCGGCGAGCTTCTCGCCCATGCGCAGACGCGCCTTGTAGACCGACACGCCATCCATGATCGAATCCGGACGGGCCAGATACACGTGCTCGAAGATGCACGGCTTGAGCTGCGGGTTCGGTGCGCACTGGCGGGTGAACATCTGGCCTTCTTCGGTGATGTACACCGCTTCGCCCGGCGCCAGGTCGCGGATCAGGGTAAAACCGAGTACGTCCAGGGCGACACTTTCCGAGGCGATCATGTACTCGACGCCTTCATCGGTGTGGCGCTGACCGAACACGATCGGGCGGATGCCGTTCGGGTCGCGGAAACCGACCAGGCCGTAACCGGTGATCATCGCCACTACGGCATAGCCGCCGCGGCAACGCTTGTGCACGTCCTTGACTGCGGCGAACACGTCTTCTTCGCTGGGGGTGAGCTTGCCGCGCACGGCCAGCTCATGGGCGAATACGTTGAGCAGCACTTCGGAGTCGGAGCTGGTGTTGACGTGGCGCAGATCCGATTCGTAGATCTCCTTGGCCAACTGCTCGACGTTGGTCAGGTTGCCGTTGTGCGCCAGGGTGATGCCGTACGGCGAGTTGACGTAGAACGGCTGGGCCTCGGCTGAGCTGGAGCTGCCCGCGGTCGGATAACGCACGTGGCCAATGCCCATGTGGCCGACCAGACGCTGCATGTGGCGCTGCTGGAACACGTCACGCACCAGGCCGTTGTCCTTGCGTAGGAACAGGCGGCCTTCATGGCTGGTGACGATACCGGCAGCATCCTGGCCGCGGTGCTGGAGGACGGTGAGGCCGTCATACAGCGCCTGATTGACGTTCGATTTACCGACGATACCGACAATGCCACACATGTGACGCAACCCCTACTCAGTGAAACGACTATTTACCGGTGCCGGCAGGAGTAGCCCCCTGCAGCACCTCTTTGAACGGCAGCTCGACCGGCTCGCCTATGCCGCTGGCCAGCCACTCGCTGGACACACCCAATATGAGGTTCTTCGACCAGTCTGCAACCAGCAGAAAATGCGGCAGCAAGGCCGACTGCTGCCACCAGGCATCCTGCTGCACCGGGCCCAGGCTGAGCAGCCCGACCGCCACCACGACCAGCAAGGCGCCACGGGCGGCACCGAACACCATCCCCAGAAAACGATCCGTACCCGACAGACCGGTCACGCGGATCAACTCGCCGATCAGGTAGTTGATCAGCGCGCCAACCAAGAGCGTCAATACGAACAAGATCACGCAGGCAGCGATGACACGGGCGGACGGGGTTTCGATATAGGCGTCGAGATGCTGTGCCAGCGCGCCGCCGAACATCCAGGCGACCACGCCAGCGATGATCCAGGTGACGAGCGACAGGGCCTCCTTGACGAAGCCTCTGCTCAGACTGATCAGACTCGAAACGGCGATGACGGCGATGATCGCCCAATCGACCCAGGTGAATGCCACGATGCAGGCTACCGATGGAAGAGGCGCTGCATTTTAGCAGAGCCCTCTCCATCGGTTAAGCGCGGATACGTGCGATGCGTCAGTTGCTTTCCGGCTGGAAGCGCACCACGAAGCCATTGAGCTTGTGCTGGCGGTTGAGCTGGTCACGCAGACGATCGGCCTCGACGCGCTCGACCAGCGGCCCGACGAATACCCGATTCATGCCATCGGCGGTGCGGATATAGGCGTTGTAGCCTTGCGAGCGTAGGGTCTTCTGCAGATTTTCCGCGCCCGGGCGACTGGACAGGCTGGCCAGCTGCACCGACCAGCTGACCGGCAGACTGTTGACGTCCAGACGCTCCGCCGGAGCTTTCTGCGGTGGCGGCGCCACTTCGGCCGGCTTGCTCGGCGCAGGCTGGGCAGCCGGAGGCGGCGTTGACGCTGCAGGCTCACTGGCCGGCAGTTCACTGATGGGCTGCTCGACCGGCGGCTGCGCCTGATCGGTAGGCGAGCTGTCGACCGGTACCGGTTCCTGGGGCAGTTCCTGCGGGTCGGGCACGATCACCGGCTGCATCTCGATTTCAGGGGTGACCGGCTTGGCGGGAATGCTCGGCGCATCGACCACCACGTGCCGCAGCTCGTCGGGACGGGAAAGCAGCATCGGCAGGAAGATCACGGCCAGAGCCACGAGCACCAGCGCGCCGACGATACGTTGCTTGGTTCCACTATCGAGCATTGCCATCCTGCACAACCTCCTGGGCGTAGCGCTCCAGCCATATCAAGGCTTCGGCCACGCAGAAAAAAGACCCAAAGAGCAGAATTTCATCACCTTCTGCGGCCCGCTCGCACTGCGCCTCGAGAGCACCGGCGACATCACCGTACGCCTCAACCTGAGTACCACAGGCAACCAGGTGCGCATGCAGCTCGGCAGCAGGACGCGAGCGTTCGCTGGGTAGCGTCGCCACCGCCCAATGGGCGATGTCCGCAAGAAGCGGCGCCACCACGCCGGGCAGCTCCTTGTCGGCCAACAGACCGAACACCGCCAGGCGCTGCCCCGCTATACCACGGGCCTGCAAACGACCGGCAAGAAACTGCGCGGCATGGGGATTGTGCCCCACGTCGAGCAACAGAGTGAGGGACTTGCCGCGCCAGTTCAAGTGACGACGATCCAGACGACCGGTCACCCGGGTAGCCTGCAGGGCGTCCGCGATTTTCTCGGCATCCCAGGGCAGATCGAGCAGCGCGTAGGCCTGCAACGCCAGTGCGGCATTTTCCATGGGCAGATCGAGCAGCGGCAGGTTTTCGAGGCGCAGCACCTCGCCGGTGGCGGTCAGGCCGTACCAGCTCCAGCCAGACTCGCTGACGCTCAGGTCGAAATCCCGGCAACGCAGGAAGAACGGGCAATCCAGTTCGGCGACACGTTCGAGCAACGGCAGCGGCGGGTCGAAATCACCACACAGCGCCGGCTTACCCGCGCGCATGATGCCGGCTTTCTCGAAGGCGACCGACTCGCGGGTATCACCCAGCCAGTCAGCATGGTCGACACCAATGCTGGTGATCAGCGCGAGGTCGGCATCGACCAGATTCACCGCATCCAGGCGCCCGCCCAGGCCGACTTCGAGCACCGCGACATCCAGATCGGCACGCTCGAACAGCCAGAACGCCGCCAGGGTGCCCATCTCGAAATAGGTCAGCGAGGTTTCGCCGCGGGCCGCCTCGACAGCGGCAAAGGCTTCGCAAAGGCCGGCATCGCTAGCCTGCTCGCCATCGATCTGCACCCGCTCGTTGTAACGCAGCAGGTGCGGCGAGCTATACACCCCGACCTTGAGGCCCTGGGCACGCAGCAAAAAGGCGATGAAGGCGCAGGTCGAGCCTTTGCCATTGGTGCCGGTGACGGTGATGACACGCGGCGCCGGCCGGGACAGGCCAAGGCGCGCCGCCACCTCACGGGAGCGCTCCAGGCCCATGTCGATGGCGCTCGGATGCAGACGCTCCAGGTACGCCAGCCACTCGGCCAGGGAGCGCTGGGTCATGCGCTGACCGGCAGTGCAGCAGGTGTCGGCTGGTGAGTGAACTGCGCCAGCAGACGGGCCAGGCGCGGACGCAGCTCGGCACGGTGAATGATCATGTCGATGGCGCCGTGGTCGAGAAGGAACTCGCTGCGCTGGAAGCCTTCGGGCAGTTTCTCGCGAACGGTCTGCTCGATCACGCGCGGGCCGGCGAAGCCGATCAGCGCCTTGGGCTCGGCGACGATCACGTCACCCAGCATCGCCAGGCTGGCCGAAACACCGCCGTAGACCGGGTCGGTCAGCACGGAGATGAACGGAATGCCCTCTTCGCGCAGGCGCGCCAGCACGGCGGAAGTCTTGGCCATCTGCATCAGCGAGATCAGCGCTTCCTGCATGCGCGCACCACCAGAGGCGGCGAAGCAGATCAGCGGACAGCGTTTCTCTAGGGCCACGTTGGCAGCCTGCACGAAACGCTCACCGACGATGGCGCCCATCGAACCGCCCATGAACGAGAACTCGAAAGCACAAGTCACGACCGGCATGCCTTCCAGGGTGCCGCTCATGGAAATCAGCGCGTCCTTCTCACCGGTCTGCTTCTGAGCAGCGACCAGGCGATCCTTGTACTTCTTGCTGTCGCGGAATTTCAGGCGGTCGGACGGCTCCAGATCGGCACCGATCTCTTCACGGCCATCGGCGTCCAGGAAGATGTCCAGACGGGCGCGTGCATCGATGCGCATGTGGTGGTTGCACTTGGGGCAGACATCCAGGGTCTTTTCCAGCTCCGGCTTGTACAGCACCGCCTCGCAGGACGGGCACTTGTGCCACAGGCCTTCAGGTACCGAACTCTTCTTGACCTCGGAACGCATGATCGAGGGGATCAGTTTGTCTACCAGCCAGTTGCTCATGCTCTCAATTCTCCAACGCTGTAGGCTTCAACATGCTTGCTGCACATGACAAGCGAATTCACAAAGTGGTCGCCGCTGGGGCCGGCCTGATGCCCGCCACCCGCTTCGACCACGAAAAAAGCACACGCTATTCGCGGCGATAGCAGTATGGACGGCTCGCCCAGCGGCGCCGTCACATCGACTCTCCAACGCCACGTACCGCGCGCACGAAGTCTTTGACCTTGGCGGCATCCTTGATGCCCTTACTCGCCTCCACGCCACCGCTGACATCCACCGCATACGGGCGCACCTGGGCGATGGCTGCCGCGACGTTGCCTGGCGTCAAACCGCCAGCCAGGATCACCGGTTTGCTCAGCTGCGCCGGCACCAGCGACCAGTCGAACGCTTGCCCCGTGCCGCCGGGCACGCCGTCGACGAAGGTATCGAGCAGCACGGCGCGGGCGCCCGGGTAGGCGGCTACCTGTGCAACAACGTCATCCCCCGCGCGCACACGCAACGCCTTGATGTAAGGCCGGCGCAGCGCTTCGCAGTCGGCCGGACTTTCGTCGCCGTGAAATTGCAGAAGATCCAGGGGTATAGCAGCCAGCACCGCTTCGATTTCGCGCGGCGGCATATCGACGAACAGGCCGACCGTGGTCACGAACGGCGGCAGGCCGGCGACGATGGCCTGGGCCTGCTCGATCGTCACCGCACGCGGGCTGGGCGCGTAGAACACCAACCCGATGGCATCGGCGCCCGCCGCTACGGCAGCGAGCCCATCCTCGAGGCGCGTAATCCCACAGATCTTGCTGCGAACCACTGACAAAAGACGAATACCTCCGCGAAAGGCCGGATGGTAACAAATGACCGGCCAGGGCGCGCCATTAATTGCTGCACCCAGCCCCGCTCAGCGCGCCGCCACGTCCTCGAGCCCGGAGAGAAAGTGCGGGCCCAGGTAACGGGTCGGCAAGTCGAATTCTTCCGGATAGTCCACCTGCACCAGATACAGCCCATAGGGGTGTGCGGTTACCCCGCCGGTGCGCCGCACTCCAGTTTCCAGCACCTGACCGGCCCACTCCACCGGCCGCTCACCGGCGCCGATGGTCATCAGCACGCCGGCGATATTGCGCACCATGTGGTGCAGAAAGGCATTGGCGCGGATATCGAGGATGATGAAACGGCCATGCTGCAGCAACTCGAGGTGATGGACCGTCTTGATCGGCGACTTGGCCTGGCACTGTCGGGCGCGGAAGGCGCTGAAATCATGGGTCCCGAGAAATACCTTGGCCGCCTCGCGCATGCGCTCGACATCCAGCGGGCGATGGTTCCAGGTCACCTCCTCGGCCATATGCGCCGGGCGGATCTGGTCGTTGTAGATCACGTAGCGGTAACGCCGCGCCATGGCGCAGAAGCGCGCATCGAAGTGGCTAGGCATCGCCTTGGCCCAGGTGATGCTGATATCGCCCGGCAGGTTCATGTTGGCGCCCATCACCCAGGCGTGCATGGAGCGCTCGACGCGGGTGTCGAAATGCACCACCTGGCCGCTGGCATGCACCAGCGCATCGGTACGCCCCGCACAACTGAGCGTAACCGGAGCGCCACCGGCGACCTTGGACAGGGCTTTTTCGAGGGACGCCTGGATCGATGGCACACCGTCACGCTGACGCTGGAAACCGCGATAGCGGGTGCCACGGTATTCGACACCCAGGGCGATCTTGTAAATGCCGACGGCAGCCATTTCGGCTGCCGTCTTTTGTTCGTTAATCAATTGGTAGACCAGATCAGAGCTGCAATGCCGGCAATTATACCGCCACGCCAGGAGGCTGCCATGCCGGCAGCCCATTTAGTTGTGAGCCGCAGATGTAAAAACGGCAGCCCAAGGGCTGCCGTTTTCTCCACTCAACTGCTCGTCAAACCAGTTTGCCGATCAGCTCGCGCGCTTCCTGCTGCTGAGTGTCGTTACCTTCGGCGATCACTTCATCGAGGATGTCACGGGCACCCTCGCTATCGCCCATATCGATGTAGGCCCGCGCCAGATCCAGCTTGGTGGCGGTCTCGTCGGTGCCGGCGAGGAAGTCGAAGTCCTCATCGTCATCGAGCGGCACATGATCGGCCTGCATGTCCTGCGGCGCCTGCTGACCTTGCTGTTCGAGGCTTTCGGCCAGCTGGTCCAGTTCGGCGGTCACGTCGTCGAGTTGAGCGGCGAAGCTGGCGCCAGTGCTCGGCTCGGCCGGCTCGTCATTAAGCGACAGATCGAAGTCGGCAGGCAGGCCAAAGTCATCCCCCTTATCGCTGTCCAGGGCAGCGGAAAGATCCGAGAGATCATTTGCCGGTTTGCCCGCGTCGTCATCCAGGCTCAGCAGGAAGTCATCTTCCTTCGTGGCAGCCGGGGTAGCGGGCGTGTCGAGATCAAGGCTGAAGTCGGCCAGCTCGCCACCAGGCTCCTGACGATTGACCGGCTCATTGCCCAGATCCAGGTCGAAGTCCAGCGGCTCATCTTTGCTCGCGACCGGCGCTGCGGACGGCAGATCGAGATCGGAATCCAGGCTCAAGGTGTCGATTTCGTCGAAGCGCGGCGCGTCATCCTGAGTTTTTGCCGGAGGCTCGGCGGAGAACTCGGCTTCCAGGGCATCCAGGTCGAGGTCAAAGGCATCGTCAGACGCAGGCGGCAGCGGCGCAACCGGCTGCTCCGGCTCGTCCAGCGCCAGGTCGTCCAGACTGAAGGAATCCAGATCGTCTGCCGCAGCGGCGCTGGCCAGGGCGGCGCTGCCGCCAAGCACGACCATGGTCGGATAGCGGCTCTTCAACTGCTCGACCTGGGCGTTGGCACCACCGATTTCGCGCAGCTCGTTTTCCTGACGGGCGAAGCCTTCACGGTCGCCCAGCTCGGCATAAACCTCCATCAGCTTCAGGCGCAAGTCAGTGCGATGCGGCTCGTCGTTGATGGCGTTGTGCAGCAGCTCGGCGGCCTGATTGAAACGACCGTAGGCGATGTAAATGTCCGCTTCACCCAGGGCGTCGCCAGTCTGGGCGGTGACACGCTCTTCGCTCGCAGGCTGGCTCAGGGCAACCTGATCGTCCGGCAGGTCGTTCAGGCTGTCGGCAGGCAGTTCCAGATCGCTGTCGAAGGCGTGGGTGTCTTCTTCATAAGTCGACAGGCTGGCCTCTTCCTCTTCGGCCTTGCGGGCATTGCGACGCGAAATGATCAGCAGCACCAGCAGCAGGGCCAGCAACAAGCTGCCGCCGATCAGGCCGAGCATCATTGGGTTGGCCAGCAGGTTGTCGAGGGCGCTGTCCTCCTCGACCGGCTCGGGCGTGGCGGCGACCGGTGCCTGGGCAGGCGCTTCGGCGGCCGGCGCAGCTGGCTCGGCGGGTGCGGCTTCTGGAGCCGGCACAGGCGCAGTCTCGGCTGCCGGCGCTTCAGCTGCTGGCTCGCCAGTCGGCTGAGCGGCCGAAGGATCGACCGGCACCGATTCGGGCGCGGCTTCATTATTATTGGCAGGTGCCTGGCCTGCTGAAGCAGCAGCCGATGGCGTCTCGGCAGGCGCAGTGGCTGGAGTTGCCGGAGCGGGCGTAGCGCCAGCGGCGGCGTTACCAGCCGCCTGGCCAGCCGGTGCCGATACATCGGCCTGCAGCTTGGCGAGCTGGTTGTCCTTGAGCTGAATCAGACGCTGCAGCTTGTCGAGCTGGCTCTGCAGATCGTTCATGCGATCCTTGAGCTCGTCGTTCTCTCGACGCGTCGAATCCAGGCTTTCCTGCGTCACGGCCAGCTGATTGGCCAGCGCGGCATTGTTGGCCTTGCCGCTCTCGCTGCCCGAGGTGGCCTTGCCGGCTTCGGCGGCGACCAGCTTGAGCTTGTCTTCGTTGGAAACTTCCGACGGCGCAGCACCCGCGGAGCTGCGACGGGTAGCGTCGAGCTGCCGGGCACCGGCGGCAGCCGGTGCACTGCGGCCCTGACGCCAGGAACTGTTCTGCTCGGCCACCTGGGCCAGCGCTTCGGATTGGCTACGGCGGGCGATCTGCTGGTCATCGGGCAGGCGCAGCACCTGACCGCTCTTCATGCGGTTGATGTTGCCGCCGATGAAAGCATCCGGGTTGAGGTCCTGAATGGCCAGCATCTTCTGATGGACGCTGCCACTGCCGCCGGTACGCTGGGCCACTTCCCACAACGTGTCGTTGGCATTGGTACGGTAATCACCACCAGCGGCGGCGCGCGGCGTTGGCGCAGCGGCCGAAGGTGCGGAGGCACGCGGTGCGGCGCTCGGCGCCGGACGTGGTGCAGGAGCAGGCGAGGCCACCGGCAGTTGCGGGGCAGCAGCGGCTTGCGGGGAATACAGGGGCGGATCGAGCAGCAGGGTGTACTCGCGCAACAGGCGGCCATTGGGCCACAGCACTTCGACGAGGAAGTTCAGGTAGGGCTCACGCACCGGCTTGGTCGAGGTGACGCGAATCACGCTCTTGCCGTTGGGTTTGACGATGGGCGTGAACTTGAGGTCGGTGAGGAAATACTGGCGATCGACGCCAGCCTTGTTGAACTCCTCCGGCGAAGCCAGCGACGGGCGCATTTCCGCAGCGGACAGATCGCGCACATCGAGCAGTTCAATTTCCGCCACCAGAGGCTGGTTCAGAGACGACTGGAGTGTCAGCTCGCCGACCCCCAGCGCATGCGCCATACCGGAAGACAGCGCCGTCGCCGCAGCGATAGCCAGTACCAGTTTACGAACCCGAACCATAGCCTTTTCCTTTGTGTTGACGGCTCTCGCACAACGAGAGGATAGATGATCGGTGGCTGCCCCCTTTCAGGCCCCCCAGCCAACGATCAGCGCGCTCAGTGATTGCCAAGCTCGAATAAATATGCAGATTTCCGGATAAGTATCTTTTACAGATAGTGTTTTATCAATAACTCGCCCAGCTGCACGGCGTTCAAAGCCGCACCTTTTCGCACATTATCAGACGCAATCCACAAAGTGAGCTGACAAGGGTCGTCCATCCCGCGGCGCACGCGGCCCACGTACACCTCATCCTGGCCGACCGCATCGCCGATCACCGTCGGGTAGTCACCCGCCTCGACCAGCTCGATGCCCGCCGCCGCTTCCAGCGCTGCCAATACCTTGTCGAGTTCTACAGGTGTAGACGCCTGCACGGTGACACTCAAACTATCGCCGAAAAATACCGGCACCTGATGGCAGTTGACGGCCACGCTTTGCAGGCCTTCACCAAGCAGCGCCTTGACGTCTTCGTGGATGCGCCGCTCCAGCGAACCGTGCCCGTCGGCATCGGCTTCATCGACCTGCGCGAGCACATTGAAGGCCATTTGCCGGTCGAACAGCCGCGGCTCTAGCGCCCGGCCATTGAGCAGTTCGGCGGTTTGCCGCGCCAGCTCGGCAACCCCTTCGCGACCACGACTGGACACTGCCAGCCCCGCATCGATCACCACCTTCTGCACCTGCAGCTGGTCGCGCAGCGCTCCAAGCACCAGGCCGACGGCCACGGCTACCGAGGCCGGGCTGGTGAGCGCGAACGGCGCCTGGCCGCTGATCGCCTCGCCGTTCACTTCCGGCACCACGCGCGGCGCCATATCGGCGGGCAGCGCGCCGGAGACGTCGATCAGCGAGCAGCCGGCCTTGCGCACCGCCTCGGCATGGGCGCGGGTTACTGCTGGGTCCGCGGCGAAGAACACCAGCTGAACGGTACGGAAATCGAACCCTTCCACAGCGCGCACGCGCAGGTTGCGCCCCTTGAAGGCCAGGCTGCGCCCGGCCGACTCACTGCTGGCCAGCAGATGCAGGTCGGTAACGGGGAAGTCGCGCTCTTCGAGAAGTTGCAGCAGGGATTCGCCGACGCTGCCGGTGGCACCGACGACGGCGATAGCAAAGGTAGAAGACATGAAGGAAGCCTGACGCTGGGTAGCCGAAACAGACCCGGCACTCTACCGAAAAGCAGAAGGGCGGGCGACGGCAATCGCAAGCGATCGCCCTCTACCCGCCCCTCTTGGCGCGCCTGGCAGCGCGCCGGTTGTCGATCAGCGCTCCAGCAGAATGCGCAGCATACGGCGCAGCGGCTCGGCGGCGCCCCACAGCAGCTGGTCGCCCACAGTGAAGGCGCCCAAGTACTGCGAACCCATGTTGAGTTTGCGCAGGCGGCCGACCGGTACGCTCAGGGTGCCGGTAACGGCCGTCGGGCCGAGTTCGCGGATGCTGGCTTCGCGGTGGTTCGGTACCAGCTTGACCCATGGGTTGTGCTGGCTGATCAGCCCTTCGATGTCCGACAGCGGCACATCCTTGTTGAGCTTGATGGTCAGCGCCTGGCTGTGGCAACGCATGGCGCCGATGCGCACGCAGATGCCGTCGACCGGAATAGGATTCTTGAAGCGACCGAGGATCTTGTTGGTCTCCGCCTGGGCCTTCCACTCTTCGCGGCTCTGGCCGTTCGGCAGCTCCTTGTCGATGTAGGGGATCAGGCTGCCAGCCAGCGGCACGCCGAAGTTGTCGACCGGGAAGGCGTCACCGCGCATGGCCTCGGCGACCTTGCGGTCGATGTCGAGGATGGCGCTGGCCGGGTCGGCCAGTTCATCGGCCACGGTGGCGTTGATGGTGCCCATCTGCTTGATCAGCTCGCGCATGTTCTGGGCGCCGGCACCTGAGGCCGCCTGGTAGGTCATGGCGCTCATCCAGTCGACCAGGCCAGCTTCGTACAGACCGCCGAGAGCCATCAGCATCAGGCTGACGGTGCAGTTGCCGCCGATGTAATTCTTGGTGCCGGCATCCAGCGCATGGTCGATAACCCGGCGGTTGACCGGATCGAGCACGATCACCGCATCGTCGGCCATGCGCAGCGAGGACGCCGCATCGATCCAGTAGCCTTTCCAGCCGGCTTCGCGCAGCTTGGGGAAGACTTCATTGGTGTAGTCGCCGCCCTGGCAGGTCAGGATCACGTCCAGGCCTTTGAGCTCGTCGATGCTGTAGGCATCCTTGAGCGCCTCGGTTTCCTTGCCAATGGCCGGCCCCTGGCCGCCGACGTTGGAAGTGGTAAAGAACACCGGCTCGATCAGCTCGAAATCCTGTTCTTCCAGCATGCGCTGCATGAGCACGGAACCAACCATGCCCCGCCAACCGATAAGACCTACACGTTTCATAACCACTACACCTATGTGAACAAGCCGCCGGACAGCTTCCGGGGGGCCTGGAAGATTACAGACTACGCAGCGCTTCGACTACCGCATCACCCATTGCCGCCGTGCCGACCTTGGTCGTACCCGCCGAGTGGATGTCGCCGGTGCGCAAGCCCTGGTCGAGCACGCGGCTGACCGCCAGTTCGATGGCATCGGCGGCCTGGGTCTGGTTGAAGCTGTAACGCAGCATCATGGACACCGACAGGATGGTCGCCAGTGGGTTGGCGATGCCCTGCCCCGCGATGTCCGGCGCCGAACCGTGGCACGGCTCGTACATACCCTTGTTGTTGGCATCCAGCGACGCCGACGGCAGCATGCCGATGGAGCCGGTGAGCATCGAGGCTTCATCGGAAAGGATGTCGCCGAACATGTTGTCGGTGACGATCACGTCGAACTGCTTGGGCGCACGCACCAGCTGCATGGCGGCATTGTCGACGTACATGTGGCTCAGCTCGACGTCCTGGTAGTCTTTGGCGACTTCCTCGACCACCGCGCGCCACAACTGGCTGGAGGCCAGCACGTTGGCCTTGTCCACCGAGCACAGCTTGCTGCCGCGCACGCGAGCCATGTCGAAGCCGACCTTGGCGATGCGACGGATCTCGCTCTCGCTATAGGGCAGCGTGTCATAGGCCATGCGCTCGCCATTATCGAGCACCTTGCTCTCGCGCGGCTGGCCGAAATAGATACCGCCGGTCAGCTCACGAACGATGAGGATATCCAGACCCGACACCACTTCCGGCTTGAGCGACGAGGCGTCGGCCAGCTGTGGGTAAAGGATGGCCGGGCGCAAATTGGCGAACAGGCCCAATTGCGAGCGGATCTTCAGCAGGCCGCGCTCGGGGCGGATGGCCGGATCGATCTTGTCCCACTTCGGGCCGCCGACGGCGCCGAGCAGTACGGCATCGGCCGCGCGAGCGCGCTCTAGGGTCTCGTCAGCCAGCGGCACGCCGTATTTGTCGACGGCAGCGCCGCCCAGCTCGTCGAACGACAGCTCGACGTCGAGGGCGAACTTGTCGTTGGCCAGGCGCAGCACCTTGACCGCTTCGGCCATGATTTCAGGGCCGATGCCGTCACCGGGGAGAACCAGAATCTGCTTGCTCATACCTTTTCCTTCATGTCGTTCAGATCGCCGGCCTTGCCGTGTGCGACCTGTGAAAACCCGAACAGGCCCGCGGCCATCACCCCGCCGAGAGGGGCGCCATATTCGGCGCCTGCTTCGGCGGGGTCAAGGCACGACGGGCCCATCCGCTGATAACACGTAACCTATTCTTTCCGCGCCACCATTTTTAGAGATGCCCAGTTGGCGCGGGCTCGTTTACTTGACGGCGCCGAACAACCAGGGCTGACGCTGCTGATAACCGACTTCGAAGGCGCGGATCGCCTCGGCGTCCTGCAGTGTCAGGCCGATATCGTCCAGGCCGTTGAGCAGGCAGTGCTTGCGGAAGGCATCGACTTCGAAGCTGTACTGCACACCATCGGGGCGGGTCACGGTCTGCGCTTCGAGGTCGACAGTCAGCTGATAGCCCTCGCTGGCCTCGGCCTGTTCGAACAGCGCATCGACTTCTTCAGCCTTGAGAATGATCGGCAGCAGGCCGTTCTTGAAGCTGTTGTTGAAGAAGATGTCGGCGAAGCTCGGCGCGATCACGGTGCGGAAGCCGTACTCGTCCAGCGCCCACGGCGCGTGCTCACGGCTCGAGCCGCAGCCGAAGTTCTCGCGAGCGAGCAGCACGCTGGCGCCCTGGTAACGCGGGAAGTTGAGCACGAAATCCTTGTTGATCGGGCGCTTGGAGTTGTCCTGGTTCGGCTGGCCGACATCCAGGTAACGCCACTCGTCGAACAGGTTGGGGCCGAAGCCGGTGCGCTTGATCGACTTCAGGAATTGCTTGGGAATGATCTGATCGGTGTCGACGTTGGCACGGTCAAGCGGGCAAACCAGGCCGGTGTGTTGGGTAAAGGCTTTCATCATCTTTCTCCTCAGGCCTGGATCAATTCGCGTACATCGATGAAGCGGCCGGTCACCGCGGCGGCGGCGGCCATGGCCGGGCTCACCAGGTGGGTACGACCACCGGCGCCCTGGCGACCTTCGAAGTTGCGGTTGGAGGTCGAGGCGCAATGCTCGCCACTGCCGAGTTTGTCCGGGTTCATCGCAAGGCACATGGAGCAGCCTGGTTCACGCCATTCGAAGCCGGCTTCGATGAAGATCTTGTCCAGCCCTTCGCTTTCCGCCTGGGCCTTGACCAGGCCGGAGCCGGGCACCACCAGCGCCTGCTTGACGGTGGCGGCGACCTTGCGGCCCTTGGCCACCTCGGCGGCGGCGCGCAGGTCTTCGATGCGCGAGTTGGTGCACGAGCCGATGAATACGCGGTCGAGCTGAATGTCGGTGATCGGCTGGTTGGCCGCCAGGCCCATGTACTTCAGAGCACGGGTGATCGAATCCTTCTTCACCGGGTCGCTTTCGCGGGCCGGGTCCGGCACGTTCTGGTCGACGGCCAGGACCATCTCGGGCGAGGTACCCCAGCTGACCTGCGGCTTGATGTCTTCGGCACGCAGCTCGACCACGGTGTCGAACTTCGCATCGGCGTCGGAGACCAGGTCACGCCACACCGCAACAGCCTGCTCCCAATGCTCGCCCTTCGGCGCGAACGGGCGGTCCTTGACATAGGCGATGGTCTTTTCGTCCACCGCCACCAGGCCGACACGGGCACCGGCCTCGATGGACATGTTGCAAATGGTCATACGGCCTTCCAGCGACAGGTCGCGAATCGCGCTGCCGGCGAACTCCAGGGCGTGGCCGTTGCCACCGGCAGTGCCGATCTTGCCGATCACGGCGAGAACGATGTCCTTGGCGGTCACGCCGAACGGCAATTTGCCTTCAACGCGCACCTGCATGTTCTTCATCTTCTTGGCGACCAGGCACTGGGTGGCGAGCACGTGCTCGACTTCCGAGGTGCCGATGCCGTGGGCCAGCGCGCCGAAGGCGCCGTGGGTCGAGGTGTGCGAGTCGCCGCAGACCACCGTCATGCCCGGCAGGGTGGCGCCCTGCTCCGGGCCGACCACGTGGACGATGCCCTGGCGCACGTCGTTCATCTTGAATTCGAGAATGCCGAAGTCGTCACAGTTCTCGTCCAGGGTCTTGACCTGGATGCGCGAGACTTCGTCGGCGATGGCGTCGAGGCCACCGAGGCGCTCGGCGCGGGTGGTCGGCACGTTGTGGTCCGGGGTGGCGATGTTGGCATCGATACGCCAAGGCTTGCGGCTCGCCAGGCGCAGGCCTTCGAAGGCCTGGGGCGACGTCACTTCGTGAAGAATGTGGCGGTCGATGTAGATCAGCGACGAGCCGTCGTCGCGCCGCTTCACTTCGTGCATTTCCCACAACTTGTCGTAGAGCGTCTTGCCAACCATCAGCCTGTTCCTCATCAGTCTTCGGGCACCTCTAAAAACTATCTACGTTGTCATCGCCGCGTTGAAAACAGGCTCAAAATGCTCATTTACAACTCGTAAACTCCGCTTTTTCGCCTGTTTTCGCCTTGCGCTGACTGCCTCGAATACGTTTTTAAAAGGTGCCCTTTCTATGCCTGGGCAATAGCCCTTTGGCTTATGGGGAGAATGCTATGCGTGGCCGGCGAATAACTCAAATTCATATTTTTCATCCAGAAGATTCCTGACTGGAATTGCTATAGGATCGCCTTTTAGCACCTCTCTTGCCGCCGGAAACGCTCATGGATCTCGCCACGCTCAATGCCTTTATCGCCATCGCCGAACTCGGCAGTTTCTCCGAAGCCGCCATGCGCCTGCATCTCACCCAGCCGGCGGTGAGCAAACGCATCGCCAGCCTCGAGCAGCAACTGCGCGTGCGCCTGTTCGACCGTCTGGGCCGCGAGGTGAGCCTGACCGAAGCCGGCCGCGCCCTGCTACCGCGCGCCTATCAGATTCTCAACGTGCTGGAGGACACACGGCGGGCGCTGACCAACCTCAATGGCGAGATCACCGGGCGGCTGACCCTGGCCACCAGTCACCACATCGGTCTGCACCGCCTGCCGCCTTTGCTGCGCGCCTTCACCCGCGCCCACCCGCAAGTGGCGCTGGATATCCAGTTTCTCGATTCGGAAGTCGCCTACGACGAAGTCTTTCATGGCCGCGCCGAGCTGGCGGTGATCACCCTGGCACCCGACACCCGCGACCCGGTACGCGCCGTGCCGGTGTGGAACGACCCGCTGGATTTCGTCACCGCGCCCGAGCATCCGCTGGCACAAGGCACGGGCGTGACCCTTGCCGACGTAGCCCTGCACCCGGCGGTATTTCCCGGCGGCAATACCTTTACCCACCATATCGTGCAGCGTCTGTTCGAAGCCGAAGACCTGATCCCGAACATCGCCATGAGCACCAACTACCTGGAAACCATCAAGATGATGGTGTCCATTGGTCTGGCCTGGAGTGTGCTGCCACGTACCATGCTCGATGAGCAGGTTTTCCGCCTGCCATTGCCGGGCATCCAGCTGTCGCGCCAGCTGGGCTACATCGTGCATACCGAGCGCACCCTGTCGAATGCCGCCCGGGCGTTCATGCAACTGCTCGACAGTCATCGCGACAGCCTTGCCTTAGCGCCGGGGCAGCAGCTAACGTGACAGCCATGCCGGCCATCTGCCGGTATGCCTGCGGCGAACTTGCCGATAGCCCGGCCTCCCTTTTTGCCGGGCTTTTGTAGAGGAAAGGGTCATGGGCAACGCCAACGACAAACGCCCACCACTGCCCCATGTACCAGTGCTCGATCCGGCCGAGTTCGAAAAGACCTGGCGCGACAGCCAACACCTGCTGGCCGCCCTCAATGGCGCCGGCCTCGGCACCTGGTTCTGGAACATCGATACCGGCGAAGTCAGCTGGTCGCGTGGCGCCCAGAAGGTCTTCGGCCTGGACCCGACCCGCCCGCTCAGCGCACCCGTCGACTACATAGGCCTGATTCCCGAGGAAGAGCGCGGCGAAGTACTGCGCATGTTCCAGGCGGTGATCGACGGCTCCCCAACCGCCGAGCCGATCCGCCACCGCATTCAACTGCCGGACGGCAACCTGCGCTGGATCGAGATCACCGGCAGCCTGCAGGCTGACGAGGGTCGTCAGAACCGGATGTTCGGCGTGGTGCGCGACATCACCCGCCAGCAACAACAGGAGCAGGCGCTGGCCGACAGCCAGGAACGCCTGCGCCTGGCGCTCGAGTCGGCCGAGCTGGGCACCTGGGACTGGCATATCCCCAGCAACACCATGTTCGCCTCACCCCGCGCCGCCATGCTGCACGGCTTGCGCGATGCGCCGTTCCACGGACCCTTTCCGGATTTCTTCGCCCACGTGCCCGAGCAGGATCTCAAGGGCCTGCGCCAGGCCTATCGCGATCTGCTGCCCGATAACGGCCAGGATTCTCAGGTTACTTACCGCACGGTGCACGGCAACGGCCAGACCCATTACCTGGAAAGCAAGGCGCGGCTGTACCGAGACGCTCAGGGTCAGCCGCTACGCATGACCGGCGTGATGGTCGACACCAGCGAGCGCACCCTGCGCGAACAACGCCTGCAGGCCTCGGAGCGCAAGTTCGCCACGGTGTTCCAGGCCAGCCCCGATCCGATCTGCGTCACGACGTTGCCCGAAGGCCGCATTCTGGAGGTCAACCCGGCGTTCACCCAGGCGTTCGGCTGGCGGCCGGCGGAAGTTGCCGGCCGCAATATCTTCAAGATCGCACCCTGGCAGGCGCTGCCGGCGGACTCTCCGCTGCGTGGCAAGATCCTCACCGGCACCGACCTCGAGGACGAGCGCATCGACCTGCACGACCCTCAGGGCCGACTGATGAACTGCATCGTCTCGTGCCGACGCCTGGAGCTGGCCGGCCAGCCCTGCGTGCTCAGCAAGTTTCGCGACATCACCGAGCAGCAGCGCGCCGAGTCGGCACTGAAGGCCAGCCAGGAAAAATTCTACAAGGCCTTTCACTCAAGCCCCGACGCCATCACCATCACCACCCGCGACACCGGTCGCTACATCGAGATCAACGATGGTTTCACCCGCCTGACCGGCTACAAAGCCGAGGAAGTGATTGGCCGTACTTCGACCGAGGTAAGCATCTGGTCGGATGCAGGCGAACGCCAGCGCCTGCTCGATGCGTTGAACGACGAAGGCCATGTCCGACGCATGGAGATGAAGGCCCGTGATCGTCACGGCAACCCGCTGGAAGTGGAAGTGTCCTTCGAGCCCATCGAGCTGGATGGCACCGAATGCCTGCTGGTCACCGCCCGCGACATCAGCGAACTGAAGGCCGCTCAGGAGCAGATCCAGCACCTGGCCTACCACGACCCGCTGACCAGCCTGCCCAACCGCGCCCTGCTGATGGACCGCCTGACCCAGCAGATCGCCCTGCTGCAGCGCCACAACCTGCGCGGCGCCCTGCTGTTTCTCGACCTCGACCACTTCAAGCACATCAACGATTCGCTCGGCCATCCCTTCGGCGATGCGGTGCTCAAGCTGATCACCGCCCGCCTGGAAGTCAGCGTGCGTGAGGAGGACACCGTGGCGCGCCTGGGCGGCGACGAATTCGTCGTCTTGCTCACCGGCCTGGAGGGCACCCGCGAACAGGTGGTCATCCATGCCGGCCAGGCCGCCGAGAAGCTGCGCATCCTGCTCAGCGAACCCATGCTGCTCGAAGGCCACCGCCTGCAGGTCACGCCGAGCATCGGCATCGCCCTGATTCCCGATCATGGCCAGACCCCGGCCGACCTGCTCAAGCGTGCCGACATCGCCCTGTACCGAGCCAAGGACTCGGGGCGCAACGTCATTCAACTGTTCCACGGCTCCATGCAGCACGCCGCCAGTGAGCGCCTGCGCCTGGAGAACGAGCTGCGCACAGCCCTGAGCCGCGGCGAATTCGAGCTGTATTTCCAGGCCCAGGTGGATGCCCGCACCGACCAGATCATCGGCGCCGAGGCGCTGCTGCGCTGGGCCCATCCGACGCTCGGCCAGCAGTCGCCAGCCCTGTTCATCCACGTGCTGGAGGAAAGCGGGTTGATTCTCGAAGTCGGCGCCTGGGTGATGGTCGAAGCCTGCCATGCCTGTGCCCGACTGCTGCAGGACGGCCTGATCGACGAGCGCTTCAGCCTGTGCGTGAACATCAGCACGCGGCAGTTCCGCCAGGGCGATTTCGTCGAGCGGGTCGAGCATTGCCTGCGCCAGAACAAGCTGCCCAAGGGCATGCTCAAGCTGGAAATCACCGAAGGCATCGTCATCCAGGACATCGACGACACCATCGCCAAGATGAATCGCCTGCGCAAACTGGGCGTCAGTTTCGCCATGGACGATTTCGGCACCGGCTACTCGTCACTCACCTACCTCAAGCGCCTGCCGGTGGACGTGCTGAAGATCGACCAGTCGTTCGTGCGCGATGCCACCAGCAACCCGAGCGACGCGGAGATCATCCGCGCCGTGGTGGCCCTCGGCCTGAGCCTGGGCCTGGAAGTGATCGCCGAGGGCGTGGAGCAGCAGAGTCAGCTGGATTTCCTGCAAAGCCAGGGCTGCAACTGCTACCAGGGCTACCTGTTCAGCCGACCGCAGCCACTACCAGCCTTTCGCGCCCTGCTCAGCCAGGGCGCCCAGCGTCTGCCGCACTGAAACAGAAAAGGCGCCGCGAGGGCGCCTTTTCCGGTGTACCAGCAGCGGAGATCAGTTCTCCAGCGCCGGACGTGCCGACCCGATCGGGATGCGCTTGGCCTTGGCCTCTTCCGGCACATGGCGCTCCAGCTCAATATTGAGCAGGCCGTTCACCAGGCTGGCGCTCTTGACCTCGATATGATCGGCCAGGCGGAACGACAGCTTGAACGAACGCTGAGCGATACCCTGATACAGGTAGGTGACATTTTCACCACTACCATTGCCCGCGCGCTTGCCGCCGGTGACGGTCAGCACACCGCGCTCGACCTGCAGATCCAGATCTTCATCCTGGAAGCCGGCGGCAGCGATGACGATCCGGTACTGGTCGTCGGCATGCTTCTCGACGTTGTAGGGCGGGTAGCTGCTGCTCGTCTCGTTGCGCATCGCCGATTCGAACAGGTCGTTGAAACGGTCGAAGCCAATGGACTGACGGAACAGCGGGGTCATGGAAAATGCAGTGCTCATGGTTAATCTCCTGAATTAGTCAGCGAGTGATAAGTTGCGGGACCCGACTTCGGCATCCCACGGTGATAAAAATGTGGATGGCCAAAAAAATTTCAAGGGCCCCAAAAAGGAGATTTTTCGATGAGCAAGGTGATGCTGATTACCGGTGCCAGCCGTGGCATCGGCGCGGCCACGGCAAGGCTCGCAGCCGGGCAAGGCTACCGCGTGGTGATCAACTATGAGCGCAATCGTGAAGCCGCCGAAACATTGGTCGAGTCGACAGTCACCGCGGGCGGCGAGGCGCTGGCGGTGCAGGCCGATGTGGCGGACGAAGCTCAGGTCCGTCGGCTGTTCGCCGAGATCGATGCGCACTTCGGGCGCCTGGACGTGCTGGTCAACAACGCCGGCATGCTCGAGCAGCAGATGCGCCTGGAGCGCATGAGCCTGGAGCGCTGGCAACGGGTGTTCGCCACCAACGTGTACGGCAGCTTCCTGTGCAGCCGCGAGGCAATCGCACGGATGTCCACCCGCCAGGGCGGGCATGGCGGCGCGATCATCAACGTGTCGTCGATTGCCGCCCGCCTCGGCGCGCCCGAAGAGTACATCGACTATGCCGCAGCCAAGGGCGCGGTCGACAGCATGACGGTAGGGCTGGCCAAGGAACTCGCCGCCGATGGCATTCGCGTCAATGCCGTGCGACCCGGTGTGATCGACACCGAGATCCACGCCAGTGGCGGCGAGCCGCAGCGGGTGGCGCGCGTCGCCGCCAGCATTCCGCTGGGCCGCGGCGGGCAGGCTGAGGAAGTGGCCGAGGCGATTCTGTGGTTGGCCAGCGAACGAGCCAGCTATACCACCGGCTCGCTGCTCGACGTTAGCGGAGGGCGCTGAGCGCCTCCTCGTCAGCTTCGAGCGTTTGCAGCGTGCTCACCTCTGCCGGCGCGATGCCAACACCCAGCAATGCGTCGATGACTTCACAACTGGTTTCCCGCCGCACCCGGGCGAACAGCTCGACCGCCTCGGGGTAGCTGCGCGTAAGCATCGCCAACCACTGCTTGAGGCGCCCGGGGGCGTAGCGCGGCGAAATCTTGCGGCGCGCCTGCAGCCAGAACGCGGCCAACAGCGGCTGCAACTCCGACCAGGTCATCACACCCGCTTCCTGCCCCCTCTTTGCCGCGGCGATCTGCCGGGCCAGATCAGGCCGCGCCACCACGCCGCGGCCCAGCATGAAATGCTCGGCGCCACTCACCTCGCGGCATCGCTGCCAGTCTTCGACGGACCAGATATCGCCATTGGCATATACCGGTACGCTGACCACCTCCTGCACCCGCGCCACCCACTCCCAGTGGGCCGGCGGCTTGTAGCCTTCGACCTTGGTGCGCGCGTGCACGACGATCTGCGAGGCGCCGCCTTCGGCCAGCGCGCGGGCACAGTCGAGAGCCAGATCCTTGTGATCGAAGCCCAGGCGCATCTTGGCAGTGACGGGAATCGCCGCCGGCACGCTGCGGCGCACTTCGCGCACGATGGCGTGCAGCAGCTCCGGCTCCTTGAGCAGTACCGCCCCGCCACGGGACTTGTTCACCGTCTTGGCCGGGCAGCCAAAATTCAGGTCGATCACCGGCGCGCCGAGCACGCAGGCGTAGGCGGCGTTGTCACCCAGGCACTTGGGATCGGAGCCGAGCAACTGCACGCGCAGCGGCGTGCCGGCAGCCGTGCGGGCGCCATTGAACAACTCCGGCGCCAGCTTGCGGTAAGTCGACCGGGGCAGCACGCGGTCGGTAACGCGGATGAACTCGGTCACGCACCAGTCGATACCGCCAACCTGGGTCAGCACGTCGCGGAGGATTTCATCGACCAGCCCCTCCATGGGCGCCAGGGCGATCTGCATGGCGATACTCTCGAACTATCTGGGAAAAACCGGCGCATCGGCCGGAAAACGGCGCGTAGTGTAGCGGCGAGGCGCGCATCAGCCCAGCGGCGCAGCACCTGAACACCTGCCACCAGCGGCAGTCCATTGCAGTACCGACTGCCGAACTGGAATCACCATGAACCCACTGCTGTTGCGCGGCGCCCCGCTGGCCCTGCTACTGGCTATCAACAATGCCCAGGCCATCACGCCAATTTCCCAAGGCGTACCTGTCGACCCCGCTGCCACGGCCAAGCTGATCGTCAGCCGCGACCTGAACGCACCCAACGCCTGCGACCTGCAGCTGCGCGTCGATGAACAAGTGGTGGTGGCGCTGCCGGCCGGCGAAAGCGTCACGCTGGATGTGCCCAGCGGCGAACGAACCGTTGTCGTCACGCCATCGCGGGAAGGTTTTTGCGCCGGTATCGATCTGGTGAGCAGCCAGTCGATTCTCCTGCAACCCGGCGAGGTCAGGCGCTACCAGGCCGTTTACGAAGAACAAAAGCTGTTCTTAGCGCCGCAGCCCTGAAGATCAGAACAGCAGTAGCGCCCTGCCGTAACCTTCGACGAATTCGGCCGGCATCCGCTTGGGCCGGCCGCTGGACAGCTCGATACACACGAAGGTGGTACGCGCACGCAGCAAAGTGGCGCCATCCTGCGGGCGAACCAGCTGAAAGCAGCGATCCATCTTCAGCCGCTGGTCTGACTCGACGATCCAGGTGCCCATGACCAGCTCCTGCCCTTCGTAGGCACTGCTCAGGTAATCGATCTCATGGCGCACCACCGCCATGGCGCGATCCAGGCGCCGGTACTCGACCAGATCCAGCCCCAGCGATTGCGAATGGCGCCAGGCGCAGCGCTCCAGCCAGGTCACATAGACGGCGTTATTGGCATGGCCGAGGCCGTCGATGTCTTCACTGCCGACCAACAGCTCGATGGTGAACGGATCGGGGCGATCCCAGCTCACGACCGGCGCTCCGACATAGGCGCGTCAAGCAACGATTTGATGTGAGTCAACTTCATGCGGCGGCCTCCCTTGGCGACTGAACGATCCAGACCTTAGGGGCTAAGCCTTGCGCAACGCAACAACTGCGTCGACAAACTTTCCGGGCGGCCAGCACTTTTCGAGCGCGCAAAAACAAAAGGGCCACTTCGTGAGAAGTGACCCTTAAAAATCCCGCAGAGCGGGCAAAAATGGCGTCCCCTAGGGGACTCGAACCCCTGTTACCGCCGTGAAAGGGCGGTGTCCTAGGCCACTAGACGAAGGGGACGAAACCTTCGAAGAACAAGGCCAGCACTCGGCTGGCCTTGTCGTGGATTGGTGGAGCTAGACGGGATCGAACCGTCGACCTCTTGCATGCCATGCAAGCGCTCTCCCAGCTGAGCTATAGCCCCAGAACCTTGCGGTCTGGCTGCAATGCCTGAGCACTGCAGCTGGAAATAGTGGCGTCCCCTAGGGGACTCGAACCCCTGTTACCGCCGTGAAAGGGCGGTGTCCTAGGCCACTAGACGAAGGGGACGCAAATGCCCTTCTTTACAACTCAACCCGCTCCAAAGAACCGGTTGTGGCATCCGAGATTGGTGGAGCTAGACGGGATCGAACCGTCGACCTCTTGCATGCCATGCAAGCGCTCTCCCAGCTGAGCTATAGCCCCATCTCGAGGACGGGGCGCATGTTAAGTGCGCCCCTGCACCCTGTCAACAAAATTTTAGCCACTGGTGCATTTTTTTTCGCTGACATAACAAACACTTACCGCAAACCGCGGGCTGCCGGCCACCGACGGCGACCAGCGGCCGACAAACCGCTGGTGATCAGCCGATGCTGGCCAGCAATTTTTCCCACTCCTTGTTCTCCTTCTTCGACACGCCACCGAGCAGCTCGATGGCTTGGCGCAGGCGGTAACGGGTGAGATCCGGGCCGAGAATTTCCATGGCATCGAGCACCGATACCGAACTGGCCTGGCCGGTGACGGCAGCGAACATCAGCGGCATGGCGTCACGCAGCTTCAGCTCCAGATGCTCGACCACCGCCTGGATGCAGCCGGTGATGCGCTCCTTCTCCCACTGGCGCAGCGCTTCGAGCTTCCAGAGGATCAACTGCATAAGCTGTCGCACCTGATCGTCCGACAGCTTCTTGTGGGCGAACAGCGCCTCGTCCGGCTGCACGCCGCCTGCGAAGAAGAAGCTGGCCAGCGGTGCGATCTGGCTGAAGGTTTCCACCCTGCCCTGCACATGGGGCGCGATCTTCATCAGGTAGTCGCTATTGAAGGCCCACTTCTGCACACCCGCAGCGAACTCCTCGACGCTCAGGTCGCGCATCCACTGGCCGTTGAGCCAGGACAGCTTCTCCAGATCGAAGATCGGCCCGCCAAGGGAAACGCGCTGCACGTCGAAGTGCTCGATCATCTCCTCAAGGGTGAATTTCTCGCGCTCGTCCGGCATCGACCAGCCCATGCGGCCCAGATAGTTGAGCATCGCCTGGGGCAGGAAGCCCATGCGCTCGTAGAAGGTGATCGAGGTCGGGTTCTTGCGCTTGGACAGCTTGCTCTTGTCCGGGTTACGCAGCAGCGGCATGTAGCACAGCTGCGGCTTCTCCCAGCCGAAGTATTCGTACAGCAGGATCAGTTTGGGCGCCGAAGGCAGCCATTCTTCACCACGCAGCACGTGGGTGATCTTCATCAGGTGGTCGTCGACCACGTTGGCCAGGAAATAGGTCGGCAGGCCATCGGTCTTCATCAGCACCTGCATGTCCATGCGATCCCACGGAATCTCCACGTCGCCGCGCAGCATGTCCGGCACCACGCAGACGCCCTCGCTCGGCACCTTCATGCGGATCACGTGGGGCTCGCCAGCCGCCAGGCGGCGTTGCACTTCCTCATCGGAGAGCAGCAGGCCGCGGCCGTCGTAGCGCGGCGTCTCGCCACGGGCCATCTGCTCGGCACGCATCTGGTCGAGTTCTTCCGGGGTGCAGAAGCAGTAGAAGGCGTGGCCTTTCTCGACCAGTTCCAGGGCGTACTTGCGGTAGATCTCGCCGCGCTCGCTCTGCCGGTATGGGCCATAAGGGCCGCCGACGTCCGGGCCTTCGTTCCACTCGATGCCTAGCCAGCGCAGGGCGTCATAGATCTGCTGCTCGGACTCGCGGGTCGAACGGACCTGGTCGGTATCCTCGATGCGCAGGATGAACTCGCCGCCGTGCTGCCTGGCGAAGCACAGGTTGAACAGGGCGATGTAGGCAGTGCCGACGTGAGGGTCGCCAGTAGGCGACGGAGCGATACGAGTACGAACGGTGGTCATGGAAAGTCCCGAGCAGGTAAGACTGAAAATGGCATGGGCTGGCCCTGCGCCCAGACCGCATGAGCGGCCGGCGCAGGCGCCATGGATGACGCGAGAAAGCGAAGGGAACGAATATTAACAGGCCAGCCCCGGCAGGCTCCAGCGAAGCACGGCGCTGGCCTGCGAAGAACGGGTCAGGCGCCCGACGCGCCGCTCAGGTAACCACGTAGCGCCGCGACGCCCTCCTCTACACTGGCGCTGCAACCGACCCAGGAACAGGCGAGCATCAGATTGCGCGGCAGGCCGAAATCCTCGATGAAGTAGCCGTCGGCGTCACGACCCTCAGTGTCACTGGGCAACCACTGGCGCATGCTGCCCCGGGGCTCGAAATACGCCCACACCGGCTTGCCCAGCGCCACCGCCGCACCGACCTCGAACGCCGTACCGGAATCCGGCTCAAAGCCGCGAAACAGGTTGAGGTTGGCCAGCACGGCGTCGGCCTCACGGATCATCGCCAGGTTGAGCCGGCAGATCTGCGCCGCCAATGCAGCCGGCGCCAAACCTTCGGCCACCTCGTTATCGAACGGATAGAGTCCTTCGAGCCCCTGCTCGCGGCACAGCCGCTTGAGGTACTCGCCGTGCTCGACGGCATCGGCCCGGAACACGTCGAAGCCGGCCAGGTAGACCTTGGGCTGACCTGCCGTACTCATACCGCGAGCAGCCGATCACGCAGCTTCTGGATTTCGTCGCGAGTCTGCGCCGCCGCCTCGAACTCCAGGTCGCGGGCCAGTTCGAACATCTTGTCTTCGAGCTGACGAATGCGCTTGGTGATCTCCGCCGGCGAGCGCAGCTGCGCTTCGTAACGGGCATTCTCTTCGGCAGCCTTGGCCATGCCCTTGCGCTTCTTGCTGCGTGCCCCCGGCACCACGGCGCCTTCGAGAATGTCCTTGATGTCCTTGACCACGCCCTTGGGCACGATGCCGTGAACCTCGTTGAAGGCCAGCTGCTTCTGACGGCGCCGCTCGGTCTCGCCGATGGCGCGCTCCATGGAGCCGGTCATGTTGTCGGCGTAGAGAATCGCCCGGCCGTTGAGGTTACGCGCTGCGCGACCGATGGTCTGGATCAGCGAGCGTTCGCTGCGCAGGAAGCCTTCCTTGTCGGCGTCGAGAATCGCCACCAGGGCGACCTCCGGCATGTCCAGGCCCTCGCGCAGCAGGTTGATGCCGACCAGCACGTCGAAGGTGCCGATACGCAGGTCGCGGATGATTTCCACCCGTTCGACCGTGTCGATATCCGAGTGCAGGTAACGCACCTTGACGCCGTGGTCGGCCAGGTAATCGGTGAGGTCCTCGGCCATGCGCTTGGTCAGCGTGGTGACCAGCACGCGCTGCTCGAGGGCGACGCGCTTGTTGATCTCCGACAGCAGGTCATCGACCTGAGTCCGCGCCGGGCGCACCTCCACTTCCGGGTCGACCAGGCCGGTGGGTCGCACCACCTGCTCGATCACCCGCCCAGCATGGTCGGCCTCGTAAGGGCCCGGGGTGGCGGAAACGAAGATGGTCTGCGGGCACGAAGCTTCCCACTCCTCGAAACGCATCGGCCGGTTGTCCAGCGCCGAGGGCAGGCGGAAGCCGTACTCGACCAGGGTTTCCTTGCGCGAACGGTCGCCTTTATACATGGCGCCGACCTGAGGCACGCTGACGTGGGACTCGTCGATCACCAGCAGCGCCTCGGCCGGCAGGTAATCGTAGAGCGTGGGTGGCGGCGCACCGGGATCGCGACCGGACAGGTAGCGCGAGTAGTTTTCGATGCCGTTGCAGTAGCCCAGCTCGAGAATCATCTCCAGGTCGAAGCGAGTGCGCTGCTCCAGGCGCTGGGCTTCGACCAGTTTGTTGGCGCCGCGCAGGTAATCCAAGCGATCCTTGAGCTCGACCTTGATCTTCTCTACCGCCTCGAGCAGCGTGTCACGGGGCGTCACGTAGTGGCTCTTGGGGTAGAAGGTGAAGCGCGGCAGGCGTTGCAGCACCTCGCCGGTCAGCGGGTCGAAGGCGCTGATGTTCTCTACCTCATCGTCGAACAGCTCGACGCGAATCGCTTCCAGATCCGACTCGGCCGGGAAGATGTCGATCACATCGCCACGCACCCGGAAGGTCGCCCGGGCGAAATCCATGTCGTTGCGGGTGTACTGCAGCTCGGCCAGGCGGCGCAGCAGCGCGCGCTGATCCATCTTGTCGCCACGGTCGAGGTGCAGCACCATTTTCAGGTACTCCTCGGGGCTGCCCAGGCCGTAAATCGACGACACCGTGCAGACCACGATGACGTCCTTGCGCTCGATCAGCGCCTTGGTCGCCGACAGGCGCATCTGCTCAATGTGATCGTTGATCGAGGCGTCCTTCTCGATGAAGGTATCCGACGACGGCACGTAGGCCTCGGGCTGGTAGTAGTCGTAGTAGGAAACGAAGTACTCCACCGCGTTGTTCGGAAAGAACGACTTGAACTCGCCATACAGCTGCGCCGCCAGGGTCTTGTTCGGCGCCAGCACCAAGGTCGGGCGCTGCACCTGGGCGATGACGTTGGCCACGCTGAAGGTCTTGCCGGAGCCCGTCACGCCGAGCAGCGTCTGGTGCGAAAGCCCGGCTTCGAGGCCCTCGACCATCTGCCGTATCGCCTCGGGCTGGTCGCCGGCGGGCTCGAAACGGGTGACCAGTTGAAACTCGGACATAAATACCTCTGCAAAGGCTGTGACGCCACGACCACACGTGCGTCATACCTGATGTACGCTGTCGCGACACCGAATATGGGCCGCTATACTAACGGCCCGCTTGCGCAACCCCTAATCCAGTTGCCGGGTTGCTCGATACTCACCCCACCACAGAGCTGCCGCCCCCATGAGTCTGTTCTCCGCCGTCGAAATGGCTCCGCGCGATCCCATCCTGGGCCTCAACGAAGCATTCAACGCCGATAAACGCCCTGACAAGGTCAACCTTGGCGTGGGTGTCTACACCAACGAAGAAGGCCGCATACCGCTGCTGCGCGCCGTGGTCGAAGCCGAAGCGGCCCTGACCACCGCTCGCGCGCCACGTGGCTACCTGCCGATCGAAGGCATCGCCGCCTACGATCAGGCCGTGCAGAAGCTGCTGCTGGGCAATGACTCGCCGCTGATCCAGCAAGGCCGCGTAATCACCACCCAGGCCATCGGCGGCACTGGCGCGCTGAAGACCGGCGCGGACTTTCTCAAGCGTCTGCTGCCCGACGCCACCGTGGCGATCAGCGACCCAAGCTGGGAGAACCATCGCGCGCTGTTCGAAACCGCCGGTTTCCCGGTGCGCAACTACCGCTACTACGACGCCTTCAGCAACGGCGTGAACCGTGGCGGCCTGCTCGAAGACCTGAAGAACCTGCCGGCGCGCTCCATCGTCGTGCTGCACGCCTGCTGCCACAACCCGACCGGCGTAGACCTGACGCCCGAAGACTGGCAAGCGGTGTTGGAAATCGTGCGCGAACGCGAGCATGTGCCCTTCCTCGACATCGCCTACCAGGGTTTTGGCGACGGTATTGAAGAAGACGCCGCGGCGGTACGTTTGTTCGCCCAATCTGGCCTGACCTTCTTCGTCTCCAGCTCGTTCTCCAAGTCGTTTTCGCTTTACGGCGAGCGCGTCGGCGCCCTGACCATCGTGGTCGGCGACCAGGAAGAAGGCAGCCGCGTGCTGTCCCAGGTCAAGCGGGTGATCCGCACCAACTACTCCAACCCGCCGACCCATGGCGCCAGCGTGGTTGCAGCCGTGCTAAACAACCCGGAACTGCGCGTGATGTGGGAAACCGAGCTGGGCGAGATGCGCGATCGTATCCGCACCATGCGCCTGGCCATGGTCGAGCAGCTGGCAGCGCTGAACGCCAAACGCGACTTCGGCTTTGTCGCCGAACAGCGCGGCATGTTCTCCTACTCGGGGCTGACCACCGAACAGGTCGAGCGCCTGCGCAGTGAATTCGGCATCTACGCCGTGGGCACCGGCCGCATCTGCGTGGCCGCCCTGAACACGCGCAACCTGCCGGTCGTAACCAAGGCCATCGCCGCCGTTCTATAAGTTGCGAGGGGAAGTCGGCAGATGCTTGACTTCCCCTTCGTAATCAGTAGGATACGCGTCGTTGTTCCGCGATAGCTCAGTCGGTAGAGCAAATGACTGTTAATCATTGGGTCCCTGGTTCGAGTCCAGGTCGCGGAGCCAAATTCAAAAGCCTCGGTTAATACCGGGGCTTTTTTATGCCCGCCGGACTCTTACCAGGGACTACGTCCCAGGTTATTCGCTTCGCTCACCCCTTCGGGGCCGCGCTGAAGCGCGTTCAGCTGCGCTGTCGAGTCCAGGTCGCGTGTCGGAAAGTATGCGGTCCGTAGGGTGGGTTAGCGCCGCGGGCCAGAAGCCTGGCGAACGCCACCTACTCGGAGCGGCGCGTAATCCACCAAGCGATCACGAGGCCTAAAAAACTCCCCAGGTATCGCTTCGCTCAACCCGGGCTACCTCAGGTTTAGCTGGCGTAGAGATAAGCCTCGACATCCATCCCCGCATCACGCATCTGCGCCAGCTTGTAACGCAAGGTGCGCGGGCTGATGCCCAGGCGCTCGGCGGCCTCTTTGCGCCGCCCACGCTCGGCACGCAGGATATCGATGATCACCTGATATTCCCGACGTCGCAGATCCTCGCCCAGGGCGCCATCCGCCACGCTTGCGTCCGGTATGACCGGCATCGGCACGTTCGGCACCACCGCCAATTGAGGCGCAGGTGCAGACTGTGCAAAACCGATAGGCGCGTTCAGGCACAAGTCATGAGGCTCGATAACGCCGTTTTGCTGAAGAATCACCGCACGCTGAATGGCATTATCGAGTTCCCGCACATTACCTGGCCATGCGTGGCCAGTCAGGCAGGCAATGGCCTGAGCCGAGAAGCGCAGCGGGTTCAGGTTAATCTTCTTCACGTACTTGGCCAACAGTCGCTCGGCCAAGGGCAAAATATCCGCCGGGCGCTCGCGTAGCGGTCGCCAGGCCAGCGGAAACACGGAAAGCCGATAGAACAGATCCTCACGGAAACGCCCCGCCGCGACCTCTGCCGCCAGGTCACGGTTACTGGTGGCCAGCACACGGATGTCCAGGCTGATCGGTTTGCGAGCGCCTACACGCTCGACTTCGCGCTCCTGCAACACACGCAACAGCTTGGCCTGCAGAGCGAGCGGCATCTCGGAAATCTCATCGAGCAGGATGGTGCCACCCTCCGCCAGCTCGAATTTGCCCGGCGCGCTGGCAACGGCCCCCGTGAAGGCGCCCTTCTCATGACCGAACAGCGTCGCCTCCAGCATGTTGTCCGGAATCGCCGCGCAGTTGATGGCAATGAAAGGCCCCTTGGCCCGCGGCGATTGCTGATGAAGATAACGCGCCAGAACCTCCTTGCCGGTTCCGGACTCGCCAGTGATCAACACCGTGGAATCGCTACGGGCGACCCGCGCCGCCAACTCGAGCAGCTGCAGGCTGGCTGGCTCGCAAGCTACCGGGCCGTCCTGCTCCAGCTCGCTGGCCCGACCGAGCGCATGGCGCGCCACCATCGACAGCAGAGTCTTGGGCTCGAACGGCTTGACCAGATAATCGGCAGCACCGCGGCGTATAGCGTCGACGGCACGCTCGACCGCGCCGAAAGCCGTCATCAGCAGCACCGGCAACTGCGGCTGCCGCTCACGGATTGCGCCTAGTAGTTGATGCCCATCCATGCCCGGCATGTTCACATCACTGATCACCAGCCCGAACGGCTCCTGAGCAATCGCGACCAGCGCCGCTTCGGCGCAGTCGACGGCCCGGTAATCATGACCACCAAGCTCGAGGGTATCGGCCAGGGCTTCGCGCAATGCGCGATCGTCTTCAACCAGCAGGACTTTGGCAGCCATGGGTCACTCCTGAATCGTGGGGTGCGCTGGGGTAATCAGCGGCAGAATCAACAAGGCGCAGGTACCGCGACCTGGCCGCGAACGCAGCTGCAGCTCGCCCTGATGAGCGCGGGCGACTGCCTTGACCACCGCCAGCCCGAGGCCGGTGCCGGTGGTTTTCGTCGTGAAGAACGGCTCGCCCAGTCGCGCCAGCGTCAGCGCGTCAATACCTGGGCCGTCATCACTGATGCACAGCCGCAAGGTGGAGCCGCGCCGGTAGGCATGCACCTTGAGGCGCACACCCTGTCCTGCCGCCTGGATCGAGTTTTCGACGAGGTTCAGCATCGCACCTACCAGCGTGTCGCGGTTGCAGAGCAGTTCGCCGCCACGGGCATCGCACTGCCAGCGCACATTTATGCCCTGCACCACGGCCTCTCCTGACCGCCTGAGCGCCTCGAAGAGCTGAGCGGATTCGAGTCGGTCCGGTAGCGGCAGCTCGCCGCGGGCGAACACCAGCATGTCGCGTACCTGATGCTCGAGCTCATGCAGCCGCTCTTTCAAGCGACCTGCGAAACGCTGCTGCTGCTCGGCCGGCAGCACCTGCTCGGTCAGGTGACCGGCATAAAGCAGCGCCGCCGACAGCGGCGTACGTACCTGATGCGCCAGGGAGGCGACCATTCGCCCCATGGCGCTCAGCCGCTCGTGCCGCGACAACTGATCCTGCAAGCGACGGGTTTCCGTCTGGTCGGTCAGCAATACCAACTGTCCCGGCTCACCCTGCAGCGAGCGGGTGGAAATCGACAGCCGCCGGCCATCGGCCAGGGAAATCTCGTGACCATCATCATGCCGGGGGGCGAAACGCTGTGCGATCACGTCCCGCCAGAGTCGCCCAAGCAGCGGTTCACCCAACATGTATCGCGCGACAGGATTGGCTTCGCGAACAACACCATGGCCATCGATGACCACCACGCCGCCCGGCAACAAATCCAAGAGGCTTTGCAGGCGATTAGCCAGGCGCTCCTTTTCGTTGAGCTCCTGCACACGCTGCTCACTGACTTGGGCAAGCTGGCCAGTCAGTTCATTGACGCGATCTTCCAAAAGGCTGTACGAGCTACCCAGCCGGCTCGACATCTGCTCGAACAAGGCCAGCGACTGCTCCAGCTCCCCACGCTCCGCGCCTACCGGCGATGAGGTATCCAGGGAAACATGACGTTGCGGGCTTGGTTTCATTGCACTCTCTCGCGTGGCGAGCCGTCAGAAGGCGGTCATTTGCCAAGGAGACAGCAATACTCATGCCTAAAAATAAAACTCTTTATTTTCAATAGCATAAGGATTTAATGGGCAGCAGATCGTCAATTGACTGACTGCAAGAGCGTTAATGCTCTGAGGGAAAAGGTGGGCTGTAGCCCACCCTATGACGTTTAGGCCAGGCGACTCAGTCGTCGCCCATCTCGTCTTCGCGACGGCTCATGCCGTACTTACGCATCTTCTCGACCAGCGTGGTACGCCGGATACGCAAGCGCTCAGCAGCGCGAGCCACGACACCACCGGCATCATCGAGCGCCTGCTGGATAAGCCCCTGCTCGAGATTGCCAAGGTAATCCTTGAGGTCCAGTCCCTCGGCCGGCAGCATCGCCGCCGACAGAACGGATGGCGCCGACGAGGTCAGTACCGCGCGCTCGTCCAGCTCATCACGCAGGCTGGCCGCCAGTTGCTCGTCTTCATCATCGACGTGACGGAATTTCTTCGGCAACTCGCCCACGCCAATCACGCCGTAGGGATGCATGATCGCCATGCGCTCGACCAGGTTGGCCAGCTCACGAACGTTGCCCGCCCAGTCATGGCGACAGAGCGACATTATGGCGGCGGAGTTGAAGCGGATGGAGCCACGCTTTTCATGCTCCATGCGCGAGATCAGCTCGTTCATCAGCAGCGGAATGTCTTCGATGCGCTCACGCAGCGGCGCCATCTCGATGGGGAACACGTTGAGGCGGTAGTACAGATCCTCACGGAAGCTGCCGCCCTCGATCATGCTCTCGAGGTTCTTGTGGGTCGCTGCGATGATGCGCACGTCGGCGTTCTGGGTCTTGTTGCTGCCCACGCGCTCGAAGGTCCGCTCCTGCAGTACTCGCAGCAGCTTGACCTGCATCGGCAGCGGCATGTCGCCGATCTCGTCGAGAAACAGCGTGCCGCCGTTGGCCAGCTCGAAACGCCCCGCACGACTGGTGATGGCCCCCGTGAAGGCGCCCTTCTCATGGCCGAACAGTTCGCTCTCCAGCAGCTCGGCGGGAATGGCACCACAGTTGACCGGCACGAACGGCGCCTCGCGGCGCTTGGAGTGGTAATGCAGATTGCGCGCGACGACTTCCTTGCCGGTGCCCGACTCTCCGAGAATCAGCACGCTGGCCTCGGTATCGGCCACCTGCTGCATCATCTGCCGGACCTGCTGAATGGCGCGGCTGGTGCCCACCAGGCTGCGAAACAGATTGGGCTCTCGCTGCCGGCCACGCTCACGGGCTTGGTCATACATCTCGCGATAGACCTGGGCGCGGTGCAGGGAGTCGAGGAGCTTGTTGTAGCTGGGCGGCATTTCCAGGGTGGCCAGCACGCGGCGGCGAAACTCTTCTGGCCAATCCGTGGTGGCATGCTCATGAAGCATCAGAACCGGCAGGTACTCATCCCAGGCGGCGAATTCCTTGAGCAGATCCAGCGCCCCACCCTTGAGCTGCACCTCGCCGAGCAGGACACCGAGGATGCTTCTGCTGGAGTCGATCTGCTCGACCACATTGTTCCAGTCGCTGCTCCCACACGCAAGATGATCTTCGCCGAGAAAATCCAGAATCACCGACAGGTCACGGCGACTTTCAAGGTTGTCATCGATTAGCAGAAGCTTGGTTTCACGCCACATAATTGTTCGGCCCAGAGAGAGAAAGCCACCAGCCGCCAACGCGCCGGCATATGGCCAGCAGTAAAGTAAATTATTGGCGCTTAGTCAATTTTATGGCGTGATTATTTAGAGGAAGTTGCGATGAGGCCCAAAAGAGCGCTCGGCAATCAGAAGGCGTAGAGAAAAAGGGCAACGCTGCAGACAACAATAGCGCCTATAGGCTGACTCAGCCAAAAAGCTGATAAACCTTCGCACCCTGCTGCGACTGGTTGAACTGGACGAGTTCGTTAGCCAAGCGCTGACGCTCGGCTTGGCACGCAGTTACCAAATCCTTATAGAGATCCAGCAACTCTTCCATTCGCGCCCGCAGCGCACCATCGTCCTCGGCAGCATCGACCATGGCATCTTCCACAGCCTGGCGGCACTGCAGATCCAGCTCACCGATAGCCGCCCAATCCTGGGTGGACAATGCCTGGCGCATTGCCGTACCCGTATTCTGCAGACGCTGAACAGAAGCATTCATCTTAAAATTCCTCATGCGCGCTCTTATTGAGCGATGGCATCCCAACCAGCCTTGACGTCACGCAGCAGGCCAGCGACTTCGTCGATCGGCTCTACTGTGTTGTACAGGTTGGCCTCAGAGAGGCGACGAACCATGTAGTCGTACAGCTTATCGAGGTTCTGCGCGAGCTCGCCCTGGGCCAGATCAAGGCCAGTGCGCAAGCCACCGATGATTCCTATTGCCTTGCCAATGAGCTCGCCTTTGAGGGCATGCTGCTGGCGCTCCATGGCACCACGCGCTTGAGCCAAACGCGTCAGCCCACCCTCCATCAACATTTGAATCAGACGATGCGGGCTGGCATCGACAGCCTGAGCCTGAGTGTTAACGTTTTGATACTGACGCATAGCGGCCATGGCATTCATACTAGATGTACTCCAGTGTAGAGCGGGAATACTGATTGTATCGGCATGGCAGGCGTGAGCTTTAACACGGATTAATCACAAACTAATGGCCGGGTAGAAATTTTACGCGAGCGCCCCCTCAATGCCATGAAGCTGGCCACTATGCAAACCGAAGCGCCATCGATAACTGGAGCTGCGGCCCAGTACCCACAGTGACGCAGCATCAGAACTATCGGGCCGCCTGATCAACCTCAGGACCGATTGAGGCCCATCCCTCGCGAATCTCGGAGAGCAGGCTGTGCACTTCTCGCAAGCTTCGTGGCGTATTGTCCAGTGCAACGCCGACCAGGCGCCGATTGATATAGTCGTACAAGTCATCCAGGTTCTGCACCAGCTCGCCGCCCAACGTTTTATCCAGGCTGGACTGCAAAACTGAAATAATTGAGATAGTGCCGCTGACTGCTTCCCCTCGTAGGTCCGGATTTCCTTGTTGCTGCGCTAACAGCGCTAAAGCAATACGCTCGAGCGCACCGTCCAGCAAAAGCCCGACAGCTTGATAAGGGGTTACGTCCTGACTGCTCTTGATGCTTTTGTAGGTATCGATTGGCTTGCTCATCTATTTATTGTTCCGTACAACACCCGGCAAATTACCAAGTGCGCTTTCGAGCTGGCTGCTGGTGCCGTTCAACTGACCCACAAGCGACTCCATGGCATTGAACTGAGCCAAAAGGCGCGTCTGCATGGATGCCACACGACGCTCCAGGTCTTCACGCTGCTTAGTGATATCCGAGCGCGTGGCCTCCAACGCTTTTTGACGTTGCTGAATGATGCCACCTGTCTCGGTGTAGCCGACGACTTTGCTATCGAGGCGCTTCATTAGCCCCTCATCGCCGACGAACAACTTTGCTACCGAATCGAAATTGTCTTTGAGTGCGGTATCGAGCTTAGCGTCATCAATTTTCAGCGTGCCGTCTTTCTGAGTGGTGATCCCCATGTCAGCCAGGAATTTCAAATCGCCGCCCTGCCCTCCCGGCGATACCAGCTCGTTGCGTACGCTACTCAACAAACCACGTACGGTGGCATCCCCTACGAGGCCACCCACAACAGGTGCACCGTCCTCACCAACCTTGGTGACATTAGTGAGCTTGTTGCTAGTAGTGATGAGTGCGTTATAAGCGTCAACGAACTTCTTAACACTGGTGGTGACACCGGCAGTGTCCTGCCCCACCTTCAGAGTTAGCGGTTTGTTGGCGTCAGTGACGGCCAGCAGATCGAAGCTGACGTCAGAAATCGCATCAGTGACTTTGTTAGTAGGGCTTTTGAGGGTGAGCCCATCGATACTAAACGTCGCATCCCTGGCTTGCGTGATGAACCCAGCGCCTCCCCCTGCAGGCTTGCTGGCATCCATCTCGACGCTACCATCCACATCCAGTGCACTCAACACCCCCTGACCGCTCACACTGATGTCATTACCCTCACCAGTTTCATTGCTGCTGAGCACCAAACGTGAGTCACCCGTAGAAGGATCCTTGATGATGTTGGCAGTAATACCCTCGTCCTTGAGCTGGGTGTTGATCTGATCACGGATGCTGGCAAGATCGGAGTTGGCGGCGATATCGACAGTAAGTGCGGGGCCTTCACCCACCTTAACGCTCAGGCTCGACGCGGAATCAGCTGACTTGAAATCCTTGTCCACCACCGCAGTGGCCACTTTGCTCGAAGTTGCCAGATTCTTGACTTCAATGCTGTAGGTGCCTGCAGCAGCGGTTTTACCGGCAGTAGCAGTCAGCGCTTCCTTATTGGATGAATTAGCGGTTCGCTTTTCGAACAGCTCGGGACTGTTAAGGTCCTTCATTGCCGCTTGAAAGGTATTCAGCGCGCCATTGAGCTCGCCCAGCGAAGAAAACTTGGTTTCAGTCGATTTGGACAGCCGATCCAGTTGGGCCTGCTTGGGGGCCTTTTCTGCATTGACCATGGCGGTGACCAGATCACCGATCGGTAAACCGGAGTTAATACCGGTCGAAATTCCACCAATTGCCATTTCGCTTACCTCGTCAATCAGTTGACGTTTATTTGCCTACAAGGCATGAACTAGCTAGGCAATCAAGAAATATGCCAGCGGCTATGCCTCTGCCTTGAACAACAAACTACGAACTTCTTCGAGACTTTCTGCAAGGCGTAGTGCCTCTTCTGAAGGCAGCTGGCGAATAACCTCGCCCGAGGTGGTATCAGTGACCTTGACCACCACACGACCAGAAGAATCATCCAGGCTGAAATTCAAGTCACGCCGGATGCTCTGCACAAAGCTCTGAATCGAACTGACCGCCTGCTCAACCGGCTCGCTCGATTGCTTGCGCTCGGCACTAGCATCATCCAATGCAGGCCGCATCTCACGCTCACTGACTACTGGCTGCTGAGCAGCCAAGGGCAATACTGGAGCAGCCCCCGTACGACTCTGGCTGGTCAACTGGGTATTACTTATTCCGATATCCATTTCCTTATACCTCGCAAGGCAAAACGGGGAGAAGCGCTATGCACTTCCCCCCGCAGTCTAAAGCAGACTAACCAATTCAGCTTACTGCAGGAGGCTGAGCACCGCCTGCGGCAACTGGTTGGCCTGAGACAGGATCGCGGTACCGGCCTGCTGCAGGATCTGATTCTTGGTCAGGTTGGCAGTTTCAGCAGCGAAGTCGGTATCTTGAATGCGACCTTTAGCAGCCGAAACGTTCTCGCTGATGTTCTGCAGGTTGGCGATGGTGTTGTCGAAGCGGTTCTGGACTGCACCGAGGTCGGCACGCTGCGAGTCGATTTGCTTGATCGCGTCGTCGATAACCAACACGGCAGCCTGGGCACCGACTGCATCACTAATGTCGATGTCCTTCACTGTGTTAGCCGTTACAAGATCAGCGTCCGCGTCGACCTCAACCGCATCCGGGAATGTAACACCCGCGACACCGCCAGTTGCTGCTGCAGCCACCTCGAATGATTTGACGGCAGGAGCGTCACCGTCCTTGTTGGTTTTGGTCACCATCTGCCATGCACCGGCCGAATCTTTCTGCACGCTAACCCCGACGTTGGCATCGTTCACTGCGGCGGCGATCTTGGCATCGATAGCATCGGCATCGTCACCCTTCTTGATATCGAAATCTACGGTAACCGTACTGTCATCATCAAGTGTGATAGTGGCGGTGGCCTTGCCGGCAGCAAATGTGTCAGGATCAACTTCACTGCCGAGAGTGGCAGCAGTCTTGTAATAAGACCCTGTGAGCGAATCAGCACTCATTTTGTCGATACCGACACTGATCAGTTCGTTCGCCGCAGAACCTACTTGAAAACTTGCAGTACCGAACGAACCGTCCAGCAGCTTACGACCACCGAAGGTGGTGGTGTTGCTGATACGATCCAGCTCTTTCTTCAGCTGGCCAACTTCCGAGTTCAGTGCATCACGCTCGGAGTCGCTGTTGGAGCCGTTGGCCGACTGCAGGGAGAGATCACGCATACGCTGCAGAATGTTGGTGGACTGCTGCAGTGCACCTTCAGCGGTCTGCGCCAGAGAAATACCGTCGTTGGCGTTCTTTACCGCAACACCCAGACCATTGACCTGGCTGGTCAGACGGTTGGCGATCTGCAGGCCGGCGGCGTCATCCTTGGCGGAATTGATGCGCGAGCCGGTGGACAGACGCTGCAGGGAAGTTTGCAGCGAGTTGGACGAGCTGTTCAGGTTGCGCTGAGTGTTCAGGGAAGCAACGTTGGTGTTGACGGTAAGAGCCATGATGATGTGCCTCCAAAGGCGGGTACTAATTGGTAGCCGGGTGGTGCGAGCGCTTGGGCCATCGCCTTGCTCAGGCACCCAGTTACTTCGCATTCGTAATCTTTATCGGCGTATGGGGCGGAAGCTTTAGGGCACTGGTGAAACTTTTTTGCAAGCCCTTTCAGCATCACGTAACGCCTGCAAGCAAAGGTAGCGCGCCGCCGTTGCTTGCCTGAATGGGTATCGACCGAGGTGGCGTTTTCTGTAGAGTTATCACCCATCGGCAGAGTAGCGGGCACTTGGGGCGCGTGCTTCCACCGCTACCGCGGTGCGGCAGCCTCTGCTTCGCGGCGAGGCGCCGCTCCTACACAATTTTGACGTGCCCCAGCACCGTCGGTTGGACCGGGGCGCGTATCCTAGCGAAGCGTAATCCGACACCCAGGCCGCAATTACTGGCACATTACGCTGCTCTATGGGCATGGGGCGCTGCTGTGCCGGGAACGTGCGACGTATTACGCCTGCGGCTAATATGCCCTACAACAGCCATGCTCGCGCTCGGGCTTACAGTTTATTGAACAGGTTCAAGCTACTGATCTTCACGTAGCTCTGCTGCGCGGCTTCCAGGATTAGTGTCTGGAATGAAAGCCGCGACAGCGCTTCCGGGTAATCCAATTCACGTAACTCGGCCTGTACAGACTGATTGACCAGCGATACATCTTCGTTATCGGTCCGGGTGCTTTCGATGATATTTAGGCGTGCACCGATTTCACCACGTGTGCTGTCGACCACTACGCTGGCGTTGGACAAATTAGTCATCGCCTGAGCAACGGCATCGCGCACTTTCAAGTTGCCTTCGGGCGTCGCAGGCTCTTCGAGCACTTTGCGCAGTGAAGCGATTGTGTCGAGCGGTCCTTGCTTCTGCTTGGCCGGATCGGCAGTAACCTGAATTTGCTCGCCGCCAATCGGCGTGCCGTCCATGTTAATCACCACGCCACGAAATACCAGCTTGTCGGTGGTGTCAGGATTTTCATCCATGGAACCGCCGCCCAGGTTATCACCCGTTTCAGCATCATAGATCGTGTAGCTCTTGGGATCGGTTTCATCAAAAACGAGGTTAATTCCCTGTGCAGGAAATGCTGGTGTACCCGAAAACGCCACTTCATCCTGCACCAAGGGCGTAGACACTCTCAGTGTGGAGCCCGCGGGTAGGGTGTAAGGCAAAGGCGGGGCGGCAGCAACGAGTCGCCCAGCATTGGTGACGTTCTGAAAGACCTTCTTGCCATTATCACTAATGGCTACATTCAGCGAACTGGCGATTTCCAACTTGCGTTGGCCTTCGTCCCCCTGATAGCTGTAAGTGCCGTCAGCGTTCCGCACGAAAGGCTCGGATTTGCCCTGGAAGCCGGAGAAGAGGTATTCGCCGCGAGCGTTCTTGGTGTTCATCAGGCCCAGCAGCTCGTCCTCACGCTCACGCAGTTCAGCCGCGATGGACTGGCGATCCTCAGCACTAAGCGAGCCGTTACCCGCACGCACGGCGAGTTCCTGTACACGCAAAAGCACAGTATTAACCGAATTAAGTGTGACCTCTTCCTGGTTGAGGCTATTTTGCGCCGCGGTCAGGTTCTCTTTGTATTGGCCCAGCACATTCTGCTGCTGCTCGAGCTGCAGCAAACGCACCGACGCCACCGGATCATCGGCAGGCGTGAGGATACGATTGCCGGTGCTGATCTGTTCCTGGGTGCGAATGGCATTGGCGTAGTTGCGCTGCAGGCCTTGAACGCCGTTGTTGAACGCCTGGAGAGTGGAAATGCGCATAACTGCCTCGTCTTCTCTAGCGGTACCTGGCGTTTACCAGAGCCGCACCCGTCTTGGGATTTGCTCCCTGCCTGGCCTTTGCCAGGCAGGGGCTGGAAATCGTTTATTTGCAACCGGTAGCGGCAACCATAATGAGCCAAGCCAGAGGCTACTACCTGAACGCTCCGATCAGGGTATCGAACAACGAGCGCGCAACTTGAATCACCTGGGCCGACGCGTTGTAGTACTGCTCGAACTTGATCAGGTTGGCGGCCTCTTCATCCAGGTTGACCGCCGAGAGCGAATCGCGGTTGTCCTGCGCCTGCTTGAGAATAGCACCGGTCGCCTCGTCATCCTGCCTTGCCTGGGCGGTCAGGGTGCCGACCCGTTCGATCAGGTCGCCGTAGCTGTCGGTAAAGCTGGAGCCGGTGCTGATACCACTGACGCTGGGGTCCACACCGACGACCTGCTTGCTCTGCAGCCCCACCAGGGCCAAAGCGTTACGGTTGTCTGATACCCCGTTGAGGTTGAAAGCGATATCGAAACGATCACCATTTTCCGGACGCCCACTGACGCTCATGTTGACGCTGGTGCCATCTGCCAGGGTCAGTTGATAGTTGTTCTGTTGGCCGGGCTCGAACAGCGGAGTGGGCGCTGGCGTGATCGGCTGCCCTTTGTTGTCCACGCGTGTAAGCGTCGCCCCGGCGGGCAGGCCGGTGAACTCGCCGCCTGCCGAATCGTAGGTCAGGGTGATCGGCGGAAAAGCAGCCTGCAGCGCTGCCGGGTCGATATTGCTGCCGTTAAATTGCAGTGTCGGCTGGCTGATCGTGCCATTGCCGCGGTTCTGCAGGTTGGCCTCGGCGCGTATTGGCGCGGCGAAGGCCAGTTGGTCGGCCTGATCCAGCACGGTGGTCATCGTCGAGGCGCCGATGCGGGTCGGTTGCAGCACGAACGAGTCGCCGGCAGCCGGAGCTGGCGTGCCTGCCACCACCTGAAAACCTTGGTCACGCCCTGCGCTGTCCTGAAAACTCAGGGTGCCGGCCGGGTTCTCGGTCACGGTCATCGTCTGATTATCGCTCAGCCGACGCGCCGAGTAGTTGGTCCCGTCGAACTCCAGCCGGTAATCACTGGTGGTCAGTACGGAACTGTTGGTGATATTCAGCAGGGGTGATGCGTTACTGCTGTTGGTCGATGACGGCAGCACCCGCAAGCGCGCCACCGAGGCCTCGTTGTAGTCACCGAAAAGCGCCGCACCTACCTGCCCTTTCAGATCCAGGCCCTGCCCCAGCTGGCTGTTGACCTGGTCGTTGATCGATAACGCCAGGCGCCCCAGCGAGTTGAAGGTCTTGTCCAGCACCTCTTCGCGATAACGCAGGATGCCGCCCAGCTCGCCGCCCGTTACCTGGGTGGTGATGGTTTGCCGGGAGGCACCGACGATGAACTGGATCTCGGAGCGGTTCGGATCATTGGCCCCTGGCACCACCTCCAGGCGCGCGGCATTGTTGCCAACTACCAGTGGCTGGCCGGAACCGATGAAGACGTTCTGCGTGCCGTCGTTCTGCGCCACGACATTGACGCCCACGAACGTCGACAGCTGACGCAGCGCCTCCTCACGCGCATCCAGCAGGTCGTTGGGCTGAGCGCCATTGGACTGGGCAATCGCGATGGACTGGTTGAGGCTGGCGATGGAACTGGAAAGCCGGTTGATCTGCTCGGTGACGGCGCCCATCTGTTTGTTGGCGAAGCTGTTCTGCTCGTTCAGCCGGTCGTAGACTGTATTGAAGCGACGGCTCAGGCCTTCGGCCTCGGAAAGCACCAACTGCCGGGCAGGCAGGTTGGACGGATCCTCGGCGGCCGTCTGCAGCGCGGAGAAGAATTTCTGCAACGACGGGGTAACGCCCGTGGTCGTGCCAGCCAGCAGCGAATCGAGCTGGTCGATCTGGCTCTTGTAGGCCTTCACATCGCTGCTCAGCGCAGTGCTGCTACGCAGCTGGGTGGTAAGAAATTCACTGTAGCTGCGGCGAATGTCCACCAGCGAGGTGCCGCTGCCGATATAGCCGGCGCCACTGAACTGCGGCGTTTGCGTGGCCTGGATGGTGTCCTGGCGCGAGTAACCCGGCGTGTTGATATTGGTGATGTTATGGCCGGTAACCGACAGCGAGGTCTTGTTCGCCGCCAGGCCCGACAGGCCAATGCTCAGTAAGTCAGCCATGCTTCATCATCCCTTGTTCGAGGGCGCGCCGTTGGCGGCGATCATCTGGTAGGTCGACAGCTTGCGGGCGATCTGCGACACCTTGCGGGCGTACTGCGGATCGGTGGCATAGCCGGCTTTCTGCAGTTCACGGGCGAACTGCTCGGGGTTGGCGGTGAAGCTCAGTGCCTTTTCGTAGCGCCCGTTGCTCTGCAGGAAGCTCACGTAATCCTCGAAACTGTGGGCGAAGGATTCGTAGGAGCGAAACGAGGCGGCTTCCTTCACCGGCTTGCCGTTCTGGTACTCGGTGGTCATCACCCGGGCGGAATCACCGCCCCAGGTGTTGTGGGTCTTGATGCCGAACAGGTTGTAGCTGCTGCTGCCATCGCTCTGTTTGATGATCGACTTGCCCCAGCCGGTTTCCAGCGCCGCCTGGGCGACCAGGTAGGTCGGATCGACGCCCAGCTTGGCTGCGGCCTTCTCGGCCATCGGCAGCATGGTTTCCATGAATTCCTTGGCCGACTTGAACGTCGTGCGGCTGGCGATTTCCTCGCTGCCGTTGATATTCAGGCGACGCTCGGCCGGCGCGGCGTAGGCCTTGGCGGGCAGCCAGTCACCTTTTGCCAGGGGCTTGCCGACCGCGTCGCCGGCTGGCGTATTGGCTGCGGTGGTCGCTGTTGGCGAATCGGCGCCCGGCACGATGCTGGCCTGGATGCGCTGGGCGAGCTTGCCCGGCAACGAAAGGCGTCGCTGGTTGATCAACGTCATGTCGTTACGCTCGGGATCGACCGCGGCAGTGATCTTCTCGACGCGCGCAGGCGCCCCATCGGCAGCCGCTTCGTTACGCGCCAGCGGCTTGCTCGGTGCAGCCGGCACGGGAGCGTCGACCTGGGCGAACGGATTAGGCCGCTCACTCGGATTTTTCATCTTCGACATCTGCCTGGCCATCACGTCGGCCAGACCGATGCCGTTCTTGTTACCAGCCATGGTCACCGACAGCTGCTGGTCATACATGTCCTGGTAGGTCTTGGCCTCGTTGCTGTTCATGAAGTTGCCTTCAGCGAACACCTCGTTGGCCGAGCGCATGGTCTTGAGCATTTCATTGAGGAACAGCGACTCGAACTCCTTCGCGACCTTGCGAATGTTCTCCTCACTATCGCCACCGACCTTGAACTGGTTGAGGCGATTGAGATCGGTGTAAGCACCGCTGTCTACGGTGCTGGTGCCGGCGGCCGAGAGTCGAGTATCCATGTCGCGTGTCCTTTAAATCACGATCAGGTCGGCCTGCAGTGCGCCGGCTTGCTTGAGCGCCTCCAGGATGGCCATCAGGTCGGAAGGCGCAGCGCCCACCTGGTTCACCGCCCGCACGATCTCGTCGAGGGTTGTGCCGGGGCCGAACTTGAACATCGGTTTCTTTTCTTCGTCGGCGCCGACGCGCGAGCGCGGCACCACCGCGGTTTCGCCGCCGGACAGCGCGCCCGGCTGGCTGACGATCGGGTCTTCGGTGATGGTCACCGTCAGGCTGCCGTGGGTGACGGCCGCCGGCTGCACGCGCACGTTCTGGCCGATGACGATGGTGCCGGTGCGCGAGTTGATGATGACCTTGGCAACCGCCTGGCCGACATCCACTTCCATGTTTTCCAGAATCGACAGGTAGTCGACGCGCTGGCTCGGATCGAGCGGCGCACTGACGCGAACCGAGCCACCATCCAGCGCCTGGGCGACGCCTGGGCCAAGCAGTTCGTTGATGTGATCGACGATGTTCTTGGCGGTGGTGAAATCCGGGCGATTGAGGTTCAGCGTCAAGGTGTTGCCCTGATCGAAGCCGCTCGGTACCGGACGCTCGACGGTAGCGCCACCTGGGATGCGACCGGCCGACGGAACGTTGACGGTGATACGCGAACCATCGGCACCGCTGGCATCGAAGCCGCCAACCACCAGGTTGCCCTGAGCGATTGCGTAGGTGTTGCCGTCGATACCCTTGAGCGGCGTCATCAGCAGGCTGCCGCCGCGCAGGCTCTTGGCGTTACCGATCGAGGAGATGGTCACGTCGATGGTCTGGCCGGGCTTGGCGAACGGAGGCAGATCGGCATGGATGGACACCGCCGCGACGTTCTTGAGCTGCACGTTGCCGCCCTCCGGCACCTTGATGCCGAACTGCGCCATCATGTTGTTGAACGTCTGCACGGTGAACGGGGTCTGGGTGGTCTGGTCGCCGCTGCCGTTGAGGCCGACGACCAGGCCGTAGCCGATCAACTGGTTGGTCCGCACGCCCTGGATGCTGGCCAGATCCTTCAACCGCTCGGCTTGAGCGGTCGAGGCCAGAAGCAGCACAGCAACGGTGATGATCCACTTACGCATGATCATTGACCTCAGAACGGAAACAGCGGGCTGGCGAAGAAGCGATCCAGCCAGCCCGGCTGGCTGGCATCGGCAAAGGCGCCAGTGCCGGAATAGGTGATGCGCGCATCGGCAATGCGGGTCGAAGCCACGGTGTTGTCGCGTGCCACGTCGTCGGAGCGAACCAGGCCGGCGATGCGTACCAGTTCGTCACCGGTGTTGAGCGTCATCCACTTTTCGCCGCGTACTACCAGCAGGCCATTGGGCAGCACTTCTGCCACGGTCACGGTGATCGAGCCGGTCAGGCTGTTGCTCTGCCCCGCCTGACCAGAACCATCAGTACTGCGCTGGGCCCCGTACTGAGCGCTCAGCCCCAGGTTTTCGGCCTTCAGCGGATTGAGGCTGGTGCTGGGGTTATCGATCGATACATCGCCACCAAACAGCGAGGTCAGGCCGATATTGGCATTACTGTTCTTGGCGATCTTCGACGTGGCGTTCTTACTGGCTTGAGTCCGCTCGTTGAGGGTGATAGTGATCACGTCGCCCACACGAAACGCCTTGCGATCGCCGTACAGGTTGTTTTCGAACCCGGACTGGAAGATCGAGCCATTGTTCTGCGCGGCCGGCAGTGGGGTGCGTGGCAGCACGGGTGCGTAGTAAGGATCGTTCGGCCGGGCGGCAGGCGCCACACAGCCACTCAGCACTACGCTGCCGAGAATCGAGAACACACACACCAAGCGGTTCATAACCACTACCTCACAGCGTTCGGGCGTATCAAGGGGTGAGCGAATGCCTACCCCGGGGTCTTAAAGGTTCTGGGTGACGAAGGACAGCATCTGGTCAGCGGTGGAGATGACCTTGGAGTTCATCTCGTAGGCGCGTTGAGTGGTGATCATGTTGACCATCTCCTCGACCACGCTGACGTTGGAGTTTTCCAGGGTGTTCTGCAGGGTCGTGCCCAGGCCGTTGAGGCCGGGCGTGCCGACCTGCGGCGCGCCGCTGGAAGCGGTTTCCATGAACAGGTTGTTGCCGATGGCTTCCAGCCCCGCCGGGTTGATGAAGTCGGCAATCTGGATGTTGCCGACGATCTGCGGCTGCGGGTTGCCGGTAGTGGTGACCGATGCGGTACCGTCCTCGCCAACGGTGAAGGTACGCACTTCCGGCGGCAGCACGATGGCCGGCTCCAGGGCAAACCCCTGGGAGGTGACCACCTGGCCATTGGCGTTCAGGTGAAAGCTGCCATCACGGGTATAGGACACCGTGCCGTCGGGCATCAGCACCTGGAAGAAGCCGCGGCCATTCACCGCCATGTCCATCGGTTGCTCGGTAGTCTGCAGGCTACCGGCGGTGAAGATCTTCTGGGTGCCATTGATGCGTACACCGGTACCGAGCTGCAGGCCGGAAGGCAATTGGCTGTCCTGGCTCGACTGACCACCAGGCTGACGACGGATTTGGTACAGCAGGTCCTCGAACTCGGCGCGGTCACGCTTGAAGCCCGTGGTGGACACGTTGGCCAGGTTGTTGGAAATAGTCGTCAGGTTCATGTCCTGAGCGGACAGGCCGGTCTTGGCGACCCACAGTGACGGAAGCATAGCGTTCTCCTCGGGCGCCGGATTCATGGCGCCGCGTGTTGGTTATCAGCTCATCTGCAAGACGCGCGCCATGGCGGTGTCGTTATCTTCTGCAGTGCGCATCATCTTGACGGACAGCTCGAACTGCCGGGACAACGCCAGGATCGAGGTCATCTCCTCGACCGCGTTGACGTTGCTGGACTCGAGAAAGCCCGAGGTGATCTGCACCGTGGCGTCGGCCTCCGGCGGCTGAGGGCCGTTGAAACGGATCATGCCGTCCGTGCCCTTCTGCATCTGTTTTTGATCGGGGTTGACCAGGCGCAGCCGGTCGACTTCGGCAAGCACCCGGGGCGCCTCGCCGAGGGCACGAATACTGATGGTGCCGTCCTGACCGATTTCGATCTTCTGCTCCGGGGGCACGGCAATAGGACCGGCATTGCCCATCACCGGCATACCGTTGCCGGTACGCAACATGCCCTGGGCATCCACATTCAGGCTCGCCGTGCGCACATAGGCTTCAGTACCGTCAGGCGCCTGCACGGCCAGCCAGCCCTTGCCACCGATAGCAACGTCCAGATCGCGCCCGGTTTCCTGCAGCGAGCCCGGCGTGAAGTCGGTGCCCGGCCGCTCGCTCATGGCGAACACGCGCGTCGGCTGGCTTTCGCCAAAAATTTGCATCGAACGGGCCTGCTCGAAATCACGGCGAAAACCGGTGGTAGAGATGTTCGCCAGATTGTTGGCGTGGGCACGCTGGGCCAACGTGTTGTTGTGGGCACCAGTCATGGAGACGTACAGCATCTTGTCCATGTTTTCCTCCGAGGTGGGCAAAACGCCCGCGACTCTGACAAAACCTCAAAAGCAATACACGTGCCACAGTTAAAAATTAATATTAACTACATGAATTTAAAGGAATTTAATAAATGAAAAGGCTCCCTCGGGAGCCTGTAATTTGTCGCTCGGCGAGCCGTTGCCGGTTCCGGCAACGACTCCCTGACGCTATCAACGCAGGTTGATGATGGTTTGCGTGATCGCGCTCTCGGTTTCGATGGTCTTGGCGTTGGCCTGGTAATTGCGCTGCGCCACGATCAGGTTGACCAGCTGATCGGAGAGCTCGACGTTGGAGTCTTCCAAGGCACCGGCCTGCACCGAACCCAGGGTGCCACTACGTGGCGTACCGACTACCGGCTCACCGGACTCGAAGGATTGCACCCAGGCGGTCTTCCCCACCGGAGTCAGTCCCTGCATGTTGGCAAAGTTCGCCAGCACCAGCTGCCCCTGAAGCTTGGTCTGCCCATTGGTATAGCGGGCGAAGAGCACGCCGGTTTCATCGATCTCCAGCCCGGACAATTCGCCCGTGCTGTAGCCATCCTGCTGAACCTTGGCCACCGAGAACACGCTGTTGAATTGGGTGGAGCCGCGGAAGTCGAAGGCAATCGCCGCACTGGCTGCCGAGCCATTGGCAGCCCAGGTGGTGCCCTCGGCATTGGTCGGGGCAGCCGGCACCCAACCATTCATGGCGAGCGAACCGTCCGGATTGATCGACAAACCAGCAGTATCGCTGGCCGGGTTCAAGGTTGCCGGGTCGATAGCCTGCATCTTGCCAGAGGCATCGAAGGTAACCGTAGCCGAAAGCGGTGTGGTATTAGTCGGATCAAGTGGGTTACGCCCATCGACCAGAATCTTCAGATCCCAGGTGTTAGCCCCGGTCTTCACGAAGTACTGGGCAAACGAGTGGGCATTGCCCTGAGCATCGTAGATGTTCACCGATGTGGAGCGGTTGTAGGTGGTTGGGTCGGCCGGATTGAACGTCGCGTTGCCCGCTGCCTGAGCGGCCGCAACTTCGTCCGGAGTCGGGTTAGCCGGATCGGCAGCGTTGGCGATCTCCCGGTCATAAGCACTCTGCCAGAGCACCGGCACTTTTTCCGTCGAGTTCAGGTTGAACGGTTGAGTGATTGTGCTTGTTGAGCGAGGTGCCTGGCTGGCCGTCTCGACCTTGAGATTGGTGATGATGCCGTTCTGCAGGTTGCCGTTGGCATCCACCCCGTAACCCTGCAGGTTATGGTTGAAGTTGTTGACGATAAAACCATTGCGATCGGTGCCGAAATAGCCGGCACGGGTGTAACTGATGTCACCGTTGTTGCTAGTACGAAAAAACCCGTTGCCGTTGATGGCCAGATCCAGCGAATTCTGCGTGTAGTTGATGTTGCCCTGCTTGAACAACTGCGATACATCGCTGAGCAGCACACCACTGCCGATCGGGTTGGACCCACTACTTAGCATCGACGACGCATACAGGTCGGCGAACTCGGCACGCGACTGCTTGAAGCCCGCAGTGCCGGCGTTGGCGATGTTGTTACCTGTCACGTTGAGGTCACTGGTCGCAGCACGCAGACCGCTAAGACCGATATTGAATGACATGAAAAATCTCCTTGCCGATAGCTCGGCAGTTACGGTCCGCTAGTTACTGGCCAATGACCTGAACCTGGGAAAGCGGCACGTTGCCGAGCCCCGCCAGGTTGAGCATCAATTCGTTGCCGCCGAGGGTCACGCTGTCGACGTTGGCCGGCAGCAAGGTATAAAGCCCCTTGGTTTCATTCCCGTAGGTTGCCTGCGCCTCGAACTTATAGGTGCCCGGTTTCATCACGTTGCCGCTGGAATCCTTGCCATCCCAGATAAAGCTGACATTGCCGGCCTTCTGTTCACCCAGGTTAACCCGGCTTACCACGGCGCCAGCACTGTCGTAGACGTTGACGTACACGTTACTGCTGCTGGTCGGCAGGACCAGGCTGGCCTTGAAGCTCTCGCTGGTGTCGACCATGGCCTTGTCAGCCGGCACGATCACCTTGCGCCCGACCAGCGAGGAAGCCTGTAGCGCCTGCGAGGACTGATAGCCCGACAGGATGGTTTCCATGCTCGAGTTGAGTTTCTCGACGCCTTCCACGGTACTGAACTGCGCCAGCTGCGCGATGAACTCGCCGTTACCCTGGGGCTCCAGCGGGTTCTGGTTGTTCAGCTGCGCTACCAGCAGATTGAGAAACTGATCCTTGCCCAGCTCCTTGTTTTGCGTGGAGTCCTGCTTGATCTGATATTTGTCCAGTACCGAACTGGAGTTAACGCCATCAACGCCGCTCATTTTTCACTCCCACTCACTGACCGAGGGTCAGAACGCGCTGCATCATCTGCTTGGCGGTGTTCATCATTTCCACATTGGTCTGGAAGGCACGGCTGGCGGAAATCATGTCCGCCATCTCCTCGACCACGTTTACGTTGGGGTAGTACACGTAACCCTTCTCATCCGCTGCCGGATGGTTGGGCTCATAACGCGGCATAAGGCTGCTCTGGTCCTCGACGATGCCCAGCACCTGAACGCCAGCGCCGGACTGATCCTGATCTGCGAACAGCGAGCCGTTACTGCCGCCCTGCGCATTCTGAAATACGGTGGCGAATACCGGATGGCGCGCGCGATAGGTCTGATCGACGCTCGAGGAGACGGTCTCGGCGTTGGCAATGTTGCTGGAGATGGTATTAAGGCGTGTGCTCTGGGCACTCATACCGGTTCCAGCGATATTGAAAACACTGGTGAGGGACATATCAGACTCCTTTATTCACCACGTAGGGCGCCGACGAGCCCTTTGAATTTACTGTTGAGCAGCGTGAAGCTGGTCTGGAAGGCCACCGCGTTCTCGGCGTAATTGGCCTGTTCGACCTGCGCGTCCACGGTGTTCTGATCGATCGAAGGTGCAGTCGGCGTGCGATAGGCCAGCGAAGCGTCTCCCATTGGCACGCCTTCTGCTGCGATATGGCGACTATTAGTGGTCCTCAAGCCCGTACTGCCGCTCCCGCTGCTCTTTGCAGCCTGCTGCGCTAGCACCGACGCGAAATCCAGGTCGCGCGCCTTATAGCCGGGGGTATCGGCGTTGGCCATGTTGTTGGCCAGCACCTCGGCACGCTGAGCGCGGAAGCCCAATGCCTTCTCATGGATGCCAAGTGCACTATCGAAACTGATGCTCATCTCAGGGACCTTTGCCGTAACGGCTAGCCTGTTTGCCTGTAGAGCTCACAGCAAGGCACGTGCCAATTTATTTTTTTACTTATAAATCAGCGAGATCACTGAAAATCGGGGCGTTCGAGGTACATGAGCGGCAAAGCTTTTCCGCCGCCTGGCATGGTAGGAACGGCAATCTAAACGCTGGATTGCCGCTTTTCTGACGCGGTGGTGACAGAAGGCTGTCAGCCATAAAACGAAACGGGAGGCCATGGCCTCCCGCTCTTATAACAACCCAAGATCACTTGGCTTTGTAGATGATCCCAGGGCTGCACTGAACCATCTGGTATTTCTCAGGCAAGCCGTTAAGCGCCTCCGAGGCCCCGAGGAACAAGTACCCGCCAGGTTTGAGCATGGCGTGAATGCGCGTAAGGATGTCCTTCTTCACTTCCGCCGAGAAGTAGATCAGCACGTTGCGGCAGAACACGATATCGAATTTGCCAAGACTGGCGTAGCTATCGAGCAGGTTCAGCGGCCGGAACTCCACACGACTCTTGATGGCCGGTTTGACCACCCAGCGCCCCGGCCCCTTGGGGTCGAAATAGCGCTGCAGACGCTCCTGGGCTAGACCGCGGCCCATGGCCAGGCTGTCGTACTCGCCCGACTTGCAGTTGTTCAGCATTGTAGGCGACAGGTCGGTGGCCACGATCTGAATCCCTGCCTTGAGCTGGCCGACATTGCTGCGCTCGAATTCATCGATGCTCATCGACAGCGAATAAGGCTCCTGCCCCGACGAACAGGCAGCCGACCAGATACGCAGGCGCTGGCCGGGATAGGCCTTGATCAGCTCGGGCAATACGCGATTCTTGAGCACTTCGAAAGGATAGGTATCGCGAAACCACAAGGTTTCGTTGGTGGTCATCGCATCGACCACCTGCTCACGCAAACCACTGCGCGGCTGGCTCTGCATGCGCTGCACCAGCTCGCCCAGAGTCTTGATGCCATTGGTCTCCATCAACTTGTTAAGCCGGCTGGAAACCAGGTACTGCTTGTTGCTGCCAAGCACGATGCCACAGGCCTTTTCCAGAAAGATCCGGAATTGCTCGAAATCCAAATTACCTGAAGACACTCGTGAGGCCTCGCCCATCTATTCCATTGATTACGCCGAGCGCTCCGAGAAGCGCTCGCCGGGTTAGCTGGCAAAATCGGCCAGCCTTGTTGACGCTGCCGCGATCAGCCGGCCTTGATGCGATCCACGACTCGTGATGCCAGATCATCCGGGCGGAATTTCGCCAGGAAATCGTTGGCACCCACTTTTTTCACCATTGCCTGGTTGAATACGCCGGACAGCGAAGTATGCAGCAGAATGTGCAGCTTCTGCATGCGCGCATCGGCACGAATCGCTGCCGTCAGGGTATAACCATCCATTTCCGGCATCTCGATATCGGAAATCATCATCAGCAACTCCTGCTCGGGCGACTTGCCCTCAGCGACCATGGCCTGCAGGTAATCGAGCGCCTGACGACCATCGTTCAATGCCGTGACTTCCACACCGACAGTCTGCAGACAGCGCATCACCTGCTTACGGGCCACCGAGGAGTCATCGACGATCAGCACGTGCTGGCTGACAGCCTTGGTCTGCACCTCGACATCGATCACCCCAGCCGAAATAACCTCGGAGGTCGGCGCTACCTCGGCGAGAATCTTCTCGACGTCGATGATCTCGACCAGCTTCTCATCCAGCCGGGTGACCGCCGTCAGGTAATGATCACGCCCTGTGCCCTTGGGTGGCGGATGAATCTCCTCCCAGTTCATATTGACGATGCGCTCCACCGAGCGGACCAGGAAGCCCTGCACCTTGGTGTTGTACTCGGTGATGATCACGAAGCTGCCATCCAAGTCAGCGAGCGGACGCTTACCGGTGGCGATGGACAGATCCAGGATCGGAATCGTGCCACCGCGGATGTTGGCCACGCCCCGAACCACATGGCTCGATTTGGGCATGATGGTGAGTTTCGGGCATTGCAACACCTCCTTCACCTTGAAGACGTTAATCCCGTACAGCTGAGGGCCGTCGAGACGAAACAACAGCAGTTCCAGGCGATTTTGCCCAACCAGCTGAGTTCGCTGGTTGACCGAATCCATCACACCGGCCATGTACGGGCTCCCAAGATTCCAGTAACACATCAGATTTGGTTAGCGTAGCAGGCGGCACGCGCCTTGCTATGAACCAGACATGAATGCACGAATGACAATTATCCGACGCGCGATGGCCAAGAGCCTTCGTTGCCTGGCAGTTTTACCTGCTTTACTGGCGCTCGGCTATAGCACGCTGACAACTGCCTCCGTCACCCTGCCCGATCAGCTTATCGGCGACACCCAGCGCTTTCTTGAGCAGGCAGTTGCAGACTATTTGCAGCGCAGCAATATTCAGGCGCGCCACGAGGTGCAGATCAACCGCCTTGACCCGCGTCTGCGCCTGCCTATATGCGATCAGCCGCTGACGATCACGCTGGAAACGCCGGCCGAACCCGTTGGCCGCGTGACCATGCGCGTACGCTGCGATGGCGCGTCTCCATGGACCGTATTCGTTCCCGGCCAGGTGCGCCTCTACCGCGAAGTGGTTACCGTGAGCCGCCCGATCAAGCGCGAAGGCGTACTCGGCGAGGGCGACCTGATGCTTGCTGAACGCGATGTCGGCCTGCTCAACCAGGGCTACATGATCGACCTGGAACAGGCGATCGGCCGCAAGGCCACTCGAGCTTTGCAACCGGACCAGGTACTGTCGCCTACATTCATACGTCAGGCGGAAGTCATCCGTCGCGGCGATCAGGTGGTGATCAGCGCACGCAGCGGCGGCATCAATGTACGCATGCCTGGCGAAGCTCTTTCCGATGGCGCCGTGGGCAAGCAGATCAGCGTGCGTAACCAGAGCTCGCAGCGCGTGGTGCGCGCACGGGTTACCGGCCCAGGGCAGGTTGAAGTATCAATGTGAGAACCGGCCCGACCAACGGACTGGCTGACGTGCGAACAAGGCTGTTTTAGACTGTGCAAGCGACGCAATTTTTTTGCCTAAAGTTTTTCCGGGCACGGCCGAAACAATAGGCAAGCGTCCACACACCGTTAGAGGTTTTGCACCATGGTCATCGACTTCAACCGACTCAACAGCTCCACGCCAGCCAGCACCAGCCGTGCCGGCGGTACTCAGGGCGGCAAGAACGAAGCCATCGACAACAAGGCTGCCGGCAGCGCCGTTACGACTCAGCAGAGCACCGCCAGCGGCAAAAGCGGCGAGTCCGTACAACTGAGCAGCGAAGCACAACAATTGCAGAAAACCGTCGACAAGCTGCGTGACCAGCCGGCCGTCGACAGTGATCGAGTAGCCAAGCTGAAACAGGCCGTTGCTGACGGCAGTTATCAGGTCGACAGTCAGCGCGTCGCCAGCAAGCTGCTCAACTTCGAATCCCAGCGCTAGTCTCCGGCTCGCACTGGGGTATTGGACGCCCGGAAACCGACTGATGCCCGTCCGCTTCCATAGCAAACGCGCGCCTAGCGGTTCCACCCCAGAGAGCCAGAATCATGAATATCACGCCACTGCTCGATCTGTTCAACGAGGATATCGGCCACGCAGCGCAGCTGCTTGAGCTGATCGACGCGGAATATGAAGCCCTTGGCGAACGCGACCTGAGCAAACTGCAGGACATACTGGCGAGCAAACAACCCCTGCTTGCCACCCTTGACCAGCACGGCAAGAGTCGCACGCAAGCCCTCGTCAGCCTGCAGCTGAGTCCTGATCGCTCAGGCTTGAAAGCACTTGCCGAACGCTCGGATAAAGGTGACGAACTGATACAGGCCAGCGAACAGTTGAGCGAGCTGCTCGAACGCTGCCAGGAAGCCAACTTGCGTAACGGCCGAATCATTCGTACCAGCCAGAACTCCACCGCCAGCATGCTTGGCATCTTGCGAGGCAGTGAAACGCCGTCGCTCTATGACAGCACTGGCGGTACCGCTAAAATCGGCAGCAAGCGCCCGCTCAGCCAGGCCTGACATAACGACAAGATGCGCGGTGATGCAGCATCGCATCACCCGACGCAGCAGTACCTTGCCCCGGAGATCACTGGACCGTGTCCAACCCCTTCGCTCAGGACTGTGGCCCGCAACCTCCCAAAGTGCTCAAGGCGCCCGTGGAGATCATTGCCAATCTACGTCTGCTGCAACAGCACCATGACCCCTTGATCCTGACCTTTCAGGATCGCAATCAGCGTTTTCAGAGCTTCGTTATCGAGATCGACCGAGATCGCAACCTGCTGATACTCGACGAGATGATCCCGAGCGACGGCGAGCGCTACCTGCAAAATGGCGAAGCCTTCAGCGTCGAATCTCTGCATGACGGGGTACGCATAGCCTGGGAGTGCCCGACGGGTATGCGCGTTGGCGAACATGAGGGCGAGCGCTGCTATTTCGGCACGATCCCCCCTGAGGTGCATTACCACCAGCGCCGCAACGCCTTCCGTGCCGCAATCAAGCAATCCGAACAGGTCAAGGTACAGCTGGGCGGAACGCGACTGCGCAATCCGCTCGACGGCCTGATGCTGGATATCTCGGCATCGGGCTGCAAGATCCGCCTCGCCGGTGATGCCACCAAACAGCTGCAGCCTGGGCAGATCTACGAGGCCTTCTGCGCACAGCTGCCGGTCGGCAAGCTGGAGACGGCCATTGAACTGCGCCACGCTCGTTATGACGATAAGTTCGATGCCACATTTGCAGGCCTGCACTTCGACAACCTGAGCGGCCTTCAGCAACGTCTGATCGAGCGCTTCGTCTACCAGTTACAGCGCGAAGCGCGTCGGTTCGAGAGCGACGGCTTCCTGTAGCCGCTCGACGTCATACCTGCGGCGTGGTGGCCGACGTCTGCGAGCTTTCAGCCGGGGGGTCGCTGTCGTCCGGCTCGCTTGCCACAGGCTCCTGCATCTGCTCCTGAACCACCTGCTCGTCGACACGCGGATCCAGTGCCGCCACCAGCGGTGATGCGGTCATGTTCACCGGCATGGCCACGTGTTGCAGCGGCGCGTCATCGACCTGATGCAGGTGGGTGACGATGTTCGAACGCACGCGCCAGACTAGGAAAAGCCCGCACAAACAGAAGAACGCATACAGCATGTTGGCGCCGAAAAAGCGCATCAGCACGCCGACCAGCAGTGGGCCGATACAGGCACCCACCCCGAAAGTGACCAGGAGCATAGCGGTCAGCGACACACGCCGATCAGTCTCAACGTGGTCATTGGCGAACGCCACAGCCAGCGGATAGAGGCTGAATTGCAGCATGCTGACGATGAACCCCACCGAGACCAATAGCAACAAGGGAGCCTCGGACAGAATGGCCAGCGGCGAAGCGACCAGCAGCAACAAGCCTGACGTGCCGCGTATCAGCTTGACCCGGTCGACACGATCCGACAGCCAGCCAAGGGGTGCCTGTACGACAAGCCCCGCCAGAATGCAGCAGCCCATGAAGATACCGATCTGCTCGGTGGCAAGCCCCATTTCTGCCGCATACAACGGCGCCAGGCCGTAAAAAGAACCGATCATCAGCCCCGCCACACCGATGGTAGTAAGCGACAAAGGCACACGCCGGAAGAAGAAGCGCATTTCCAAAGGAGCCGGGCGCAGTGGCGCCGGGTGCAGGCGCCGAGTCAGGGCAACGGGCACCAGGCACAGGGCGAATGACAGGGCCACCAGCATGAGTAATTCCAGGCCAAGCGTTGGATGCACCACCAGTACCAGCTGACCGAGCACCAGGCCCAGATAGGACGCTGCCATGTAGCCGGCGAACACCAGACCACGCTGTTTGGTTTCCGCCTGTTCGTTGAGCCAGCTCTCGATCACCATGTACTGACACATCATTCCCAGGCCTACCAGCACACGCAGCACCAGCCAGGCCGGCAGCCAGTCGAGCAAACCGTGGCCGAGCACAGCGGCCGTCACCACTCCGGCACAGGCCACATAAGCGCGGATATGCCCAACCCGGGCGATCAGTCGATGACCGATCTTGCCGCCCAGCACCAGGCCAAAATAGTTGGCTGCCATGAGCGCACCGGCCCAGACACCTTCGCCGGACTCAGCCAGGCGCAGGGCGAGATAGGTACTCAACAGGCCGGAGCCCAACAGCATCAGGACGGTGGCGATGTAGAGGGAACTGAAGGATTTCCAGATCAAGCGCATTGGGCTGCAACAACTCCTTGTGCCGGCTCCGCGAGCCGGCCTATGTTCGACGGGCGATCAGGCGAGTCACCCTGCATCCAAGGCTACCAAGCTGCCGCTGTGCCAATATGGATGGTGCGTATCAGGCACAGTTCACTCATTCCTGGCATCGCGGGGGCAATTGGCAATACCTCAATCGGCGGCCTTCTCTTCCAGCATGGCCAGCCGCTCTTCCAAAGCGCTGATACGCGCTTCGAGCGCCTCCAGGCGATCCGATGCCCCGTTATCAGGCAACTCCTGGCGCTGCGTGCGCTGCTGCAATTGCGCCTGCAGCTGCTCCGGATCACCCAGCAGTTGTGCATAACGATCCTCGCGCTGCCCAGCCTGGCGGCCAACCAGAGCCACCAGCTGCCGCCCGATCATTCGCTCAAGGTTGTGCTGCACCTGCTGGGTGTCCTCAAACTCGTACTGGCGAGCGCTTCTGGCCAGTAGCTCACCGGTAGTCTGTGGCCCGCGTAGCAGGAGCAGACTTAGCAGAGTGACCTGGGGCGCCACCAGCTCGAGCGCCTTGTCGATTCGATGCTCCCATCAATCAGCACGACTGCCCATGACCAGCCTCACGAAACCGCGTTCCTCCAGGCTACGCAGCCCCTGCCCCACCGCCCCCGGAGTCAGGTTCATCAGGGGATCACGGCTGGTTTTCTGGTTGCAGGCGAGCACCAGCGCATTGAGGGTCAGCGGATAGGCTTCGGGGGTGGTGGCCTGCTTTTCGATCAGACAACCCAGAATGCGCGCTTCAGCAGCGCTCAGAGAAGATATGTCGTTGGAGTGTTCGCTCATGTCGCTCACCAAGCCTGAAAGTTGTCCCTAGCGTAGCCTGAGTGCGGCGAAGTTGACATGCGAAAACGGGGTTTATCGCCATGCAAGTCGCTGATTTTCAAAACACAAAAAATCAACGCCAGGACCAGGCAATAAATGAGAACTATTTTTATTGACTAATAATCGAGAATGACTATTATCTACATCACCAGCCGCGAGGCTGGTTGGATAACCTGAATGCTTCCTGGTCGGACGCTTCCAGTTTATCTCCTCATCAGGCTAATCACGGTTATTGACCCGGCTTTTTGCCGGGTCTTTTTTTGTAGCCTGCTGTCCCTGCTGGCCACCCTTCGGGCCGTCGGCAGAGCCGACGTCAAAAATCGCTCCCGGCGATTTTTTTGCTTTTTTTCAGGCTAACGCAAACTGGTGACATGCCCGCCATTTAGATCGGACATGAAGCGTGCGGATCATGGCGTCCCCTGCTGGAATCGAACCAGCATCTAGCCCTTAGGAGGGGCTTATTCTATCCGTTGAACTAAGGAGACCCGTTTGATCCGGCGCCCTCGAGGGCGCCGGCCGGCATGTTACCCAGCGCACGCGGATTTGTCATGTCAGCGCAGCAACTCAGGCGGCCGGCTCGAACAGCTTCACGACCACCGCCTGGCCTGCCTTCATCCTTTCCTGCAATTGCCGCTCCTGAGCCCGTGCTCGCTCCGCCGCCTTCTCCTTGACGTGCCCGTAACCACGGATCTGTTCCGGCAATTCGGCAATCGCCAGCGCGGTTTCGTAGTTGCCGACATCGAGCGCGTCGAGCATCTGACCAATGCTGCGCTCATACTCTCTGATCAACGCCTGCTCAAGCTTGCGCTCCTCGCTATGCCCGAATGGATCCAGCCAGGTGCCACGCAGTACGCGCAACTTGGCCAGCACTTTGAAAGCATTGAGCATCCACGGCCCGAAGCTGCGCTTGCGCGGCTCTCCTGTCACCGGATCGGTACGGCTAAGCCAGGAAGGCGCCAAGTGGAACTGCAGGCGGAAATCGCCCTGGAACTGCCCATGCAGCGCCTCGCTGAACGCCGCATCGCTGTATAGGCGCGCCACCTCGTACTCGTCCTTGTAGGCCAGCAGCTTGAAGTAATAGCGCGCCACGGCCTCGGTCAGCCGCTGCTGTGGATCACTGTCGCGCGCACGGACACGGCTGACCAGTTGGCGATAGCGCTCGGCATAGCGGGCATTCTGATAAGCCGTCAGACATACGACACGGTCTTCGATGACTTCATCGAGCGTTTCGCAGCGCTTGCTTTCGGTACCCTGAGGCTGCACCAGACGCTCGATGGCAGCTGCGTCATAGGCAGCACGCCGCCCCCACAGGAAGGCCTGCTGGTTGAACTCGACCGCCACATTGTTCAGTTCGATGGCCTTGTCGATGGCTTGCGCGCTGATGGGCACCAGACCTTTCTGATAGGCATAGCCGAGCATGAACAGGTTGGTGGCGATACTGTCGCCGAGCAGGCGAGTCGCCAGGTGCGTCGCATCGACGAACCAGGTTTTCTCCGCTCCAACTGCGTCAATTAACGCCTGGCGCATCGCCGCCCCAGGTACCTGGGCGTCCGGGTTGCGGGTGAACTCCGCGGTGGCGGCCTCGTGATCGTTGATCACAGCGTGGGAGACCTTCTCGTTGAGCTTGGCCAACGCATCTTCACCAGCGGCTACCACCAGGTCGCAGCCGATCAGCAGATCGGCTTCACCCGCGGCGATCCGTACGGCGTAGATATCGTCCTGCCGGGCGGCGATGCGCACATGGGTGTTCACCGGCCCGAACTTCTGCGCCAGGCCGGCCTGGTCGAGCACCGTACAGCCCTTGCTTTCCAGATGCGCCGCCATGCCCAACAGCGCACCCACGGTGGTCACACCGCTGCCGCCGACACCGGGCAGCAAAATGTTCCAAGGCCGATCCAGAGCAGGCTGGCGCGGCTCCGGCAAGGCCACGAACAGCGCGCCGGCACCAAGCGCCTGGGGCTGGCGCAGCTGGCCGCCGTGCACGGTGACGAAGCTGGGGCAGAAGCCATCGAGGCAGCTGAAATCCTTGTTGCAGGCGTTCTGGTCGATTTCCCGCTTGCGCCCCAACTCGGTTTCCAGCGGCAGCACCGACAGACAGTTGGACTTCACGCTGCAGTCGCCACAGCCTTCGCACACCGCGGAGTTGATGAACGCGCGTCGCGCCGGATCGACCAGCTTGCCGCGCTTGCGGCGACGCCGTTTCTCGGTCGCACAGGTCTGGTCGTAGATGATCACCGAAACGCCCTTGAACTCGCGCAACTCGCGCTGCACCGCATCGAGCTCGCGGCGATGATGAAAGCTGGTGATCGGCGCGAAGGTCGAGCGACTCGGGTACTTGTCCGGCTCGTCGCTGACCACCGCGATGCGTTTGACCCCTTCGGCGAACACCTGCTGGCTCAACTGATCGACCCGCAGTTCACCGTCGACGGGCTGGCCCCCGGTCATGGCCACTGCATCGTTGTAGAGAATCTTGTAGGTGATGTTCACGCCGGCGGCGACGGCAGCCCGTAGCGCCAAATGCCCGGAGTGGAAATAGGTGCCGTCGCCCAGGTTCTGGAACACGTGTGGCGTGTCGGTAAACGGCGCCTGACCGATCCAGGTCACCCCTTCCCCGCCCATCTGGGTGAAGGTATCGGTACTGCGGTTCATCCATTGGGTCATGTAATGGCAACCGATGCCGCCCATGGCACGGCTGCCTTCTGGCACCTTGGTCGAGCTGTTATGCGGGCAGCCGGAGCAGAAATGCGGGGTGCGTACGGTGCTGTAGCTGCGCGCCGCCAGGGCCTTTTCCTTGGCATCGAGAAACTTCAGGCGCGCCTCGATCACCTCACTGGTGTAGATGGGCGCCAGGCGCCGCGCAATGACACGAGCAATCATCGCCGGGGTCAGCTCGCCCAGATTCGGCAGTAACGACTGGCCCTGCTCATCGAACTCGCCGACCACCCGGGGGCGCTTGCCGACTGGCCAGTTGTAGAGCTGCCCAGTCAGTTGGTCCTCGATGATGCTGCGCTTCTCCTCGACGACCAGAATTTCGTCCAGCCCCTCGGCAAAGCCATGCACGGAGACCGGCTCCAGCGGCCAGCTCATGCCGATTTTCAATACCCGCAGACCAATCTGCGCACAGAGCGCTTCGTCTAGGCCGAGGTCATCCAGCGCCTGGCGTACATCAAGATAGGACTTGCCGGTGGTGATGATCCCCAGGCGCGGATTGGGCGAGTCGAGCATCACCTTGTTCAGGCCGTTGGCATGAGCGAACGCGCGGGCCGCGTAGATCTTGTAGACGTTAAGGCGCTTTTCCTGGGCCAGGGGCGGATCGGGCCAGCGAATGTGCACGCCGTCTTCAGGCAGTTCGAAATCATTGGGGATCGTGACCTGCACTCGTTGCGGATCGACATCCACCACCGCCGAGGAGTCGACGTTCTCGGCGATGGTTTTCAGCGCCACCCAACAGCCGCTGTAGCGCGAAAGCTCCCAGCCAATGATGCCGTAATCGAGAATTTCCTGAACATTGGCCGGGTTGAGCACCGGCATAGAGGCGGCGATAAAGGCATGTTCGCTCTGGTGAGCGATGGTCGAAGACTTGCAGCCGTGGTCGTCACCGGCCAGCACCAGCACGCCACCATGGGGCGACACACCGGCGGAGTTGCCATGCTTGAACACGTCGCCGCTGCGGTCGACACCAGGGCCTTTGCCGTACCACATGGCAAACACGCCGTCGTAGCGCGCGCCTGGAAACAGATTGGTCTGCTGGCTGCCCCAAACCGCCGTAGCGCCGAGCTCCTCGTTGACGCCGGGCTGGAAGTGAATGGCGTTTTGCTGCAGAAACTCGCGCGCCTCCCAGAGACTCTTGTCCAGCCCACCCAATGGTGAGCCACGGTAGCCGGAAATGAAGCACGCGGTATTGAGCCCGGCGGCGGCATCACGCTGCTTCTGCAGCATGGGCAGGCGGGTCAGCGCCTGGGTGCCGGTGAGATACAAATGGCCCGTCGCGAGACGGTATTTGTCGTCCAGACGGATTTCGGCCAGAGACATAAGACGGCGCTCCTGTTGTTTTTATAGCGACCTGTCAGGTGACACGGTTAATCACCTGCCTGCATCCACCAGGATCACTGTGAGGATGACTGCCTTAAGCATAGACCGGAGCGCGGCGATTTTTTCTTTCGCATTCATACCGCCGACGCTAATACTGCGCATGAACGCTTCGAAAAAAATCACAAAGGAGAAACGAACATGCACGAGCCTCTAAGCGCCATCGACCGGAGAATCCTTCGTCTGCTGCAGCGTAACGCCGACCTCAGTGCGGCGGAAATCGCCAAGAAGGTAGAGCTGTCCCAATCGCCCTGCTGGCGTCGCATCAACCGTCTGCAGGAAGAAGGCTTCATCGAACGCAAGGTCGCCCTGCTCAGCCACAAGCGCCTCGGCTTTACCATCACCGTGTTCGTCAGCATCAAGTTGTCGGCACACGGGCGCAGCAATCTGGATGAGTTCGAGCGGGCGATTGCCGGTTACCCAGAGGTCATCGAGTGCTACACCATGGCCGGTAGCTCGGACTATCTGCTCAAGGTGGTGGCCCGCGATATCGCCAGCTACGAGCGTTTTCTACGCGACCAGTTGCTGCAGCGCCCCCATGTGCAGGAAGCCCACTCGGGCATCGCCATGAGTGAAGTCAAGCGCACCACCGAGTTGCCTCTGGACTGAGCCAAAAACAAAGCGTCATGCATTTTGCAATGCAGCGATACAGACACCTTGCAACATGCACGGCAAAGCACTGGCGAATCAATTTCAACTTATTGATTTTAAAGTATATTTTTAGGATAAATTCCTGGCACGGGAACTGCTATTTCCCTCGCATAGAATTTCGAATGCGAGAACCCCGCCCATGAACAGCCTCATCGCCCTGGCTTCCGCCATCGCCCTGACCCTGCTTGCAGGGGCTGCATTCGCCAATTTTCAGAACAACCAACAGCAAGCAACCGCCATGCAGCTGGTTCAGCAGATGCGTGCCACCCCGGTTCAGTTCGAACATGCAGCGAAAGTCGAGCCTGGCCAATTCGTCGCCAAGCCGCTGACAACCGCCGATTGGCAACCTCGCGCTCAACAGCGCTTCACCTTCTGAGTACTGACCATGTGGAGCGTATTTCTCCCCGGTTTCGTACTACTACTGGCCACCGTTACCTGTGCCGCCATCTGGATGATCGACGGCCTCTCGGATCGAGTTCCGCCGCGCAGCTCCAATGACGAGCAAAACGGCCCCCACGATCCTTTTTTCTGAAGGCACGCTTGCCGCGCGAGGAGAGCATGATGTCCAAACCAGCTGTGTTGTTTCTGCTGATCGCGGTTCTGTCCGCTGGCCTGCTGGTCCTGCCCGAGCAGGCCCAGTGGCTCACATCGACCGCTAAGATCACCCTGACGATGAGCAGCGTCGCGCTAGCTGTCGCCCTGCTTATAGGCAAGCGGGTCAAGTTCGACCCGATTCTGCGCTAAAGAGCGGGTAACGTTTAGGCTTGCCGCTCTGCTAGTGGCTGTCGATAAGCCGGAGCAGTCTCTCCACCGTCTCGTCGAGACTGCCGGAGTTATCCAGTCGGATGATGCGCCGATCGGCCTGCATGAAAGCGCTGCCGCTCAGCTCAGCGCTTCGTGCCAGCCGCGCTTCGATCTCACCCACATCCTCCCGCGCTCGAGCGAGCAGGCGTCTTCTCAGGATGGCTGGCTCGACCTGAAGCAGAACGGCAAGCAGGTCGGGGTACCTCCTGCGAGCCTCATCCAGATAACCGCGCGAGCCATTGACGATCACTTGGTAACCATCGGCAAGCCATTCTTCGATTTCCCTGGGAATCCCGTAAGCCAAGCCATTGGCACGCCAGACCATGGCAAAATCGCCGGCACGTTCGCGCTCGCCGAACTCCCGAGGCGACACGGAAACAGCCTCTTCGCCCATCGCCTCGGCTGAGCGAGTGATGACCCGCCGCGCTATGCGACAGCCACGCCCCTCAAGACTTTGCTGCAAGCGCTGCAGCACGCTGTCCTTACCGGCTCCGGAAGGCCCCATCAGAAAGATCAGCCTGCCAGCATTCATTTGCACACCTCGCCGAGATTGATGCGATGCGCAGCTAAACCACGGCTGCAGCGGATACCAATCATAAGCAATTCACACCACGCCGACGCTAAATCATGCACAAGTGCATAGAAAACGCATTTTTTATCTCGATTACTAACGAAAATCGTCAAAGGCGGCCCACTGCCATCCACGATAAATGCGACGCTGCGCGCAATCGGAATCAATTCCGACAACTTGTACTGGCATAAAGCCGGTACTCGGTACAGAATATGACACGTAATTGGCGTCAAATATCTGCTGGCAAGAAGTACGATCACCAGACAAAAATGCCGACGTCGTTGAACGGCAGACGCGAAAGATGGTCAGAACCTGACTTTCCGTAGCTTTATGCCATTACAGCTTCGTTTCCCTGAACTTATTTGGTTGATGTATGCGCCCTATGAAACAGGCTATCTACTCCAGCCGTACGGCTGACAAGTTCGTCGTTCGGTTGCCCGACGGCATGCGCGAGCGCATCGCTGACGTGGCCCGCCAACACCACCGCAGCATGAACTCCGAGATCATCGCTCGCCTGGAGCAAAGCATGCTTCAGGAAGGCGCTCTGGACGACGAGCTCGGCGTCCGCCTCGACAGCCCTGAGCTGTCACTGCATGAACGCGAACTGCTGCAGCGCTTCCGCCAATTGTCGCGCCGCCAGCAGAACGCCCTCGTTGCGCTGATCGCGCACGATGCCGAGATGGCCGCCGGCAACGACGACTGATTCGGCAACGGCAAAAATCGCAGGGAGCGATGCTGACGCGCTTGCGACGCCCCGCAAGTGACGATCAGGCAATAAAAAAACCGGCTCAACGCCGGTTTTTTTATGGCTGGAAACTCGGCGACTAAAGCAGGAACAGAGACGCCAGTCCGAGGAAGATGAAAAAGCCGCCACTGTCGGTGACAGCGGTGATCATCACGCTGGAGCCCATCGCCGGATCTCGGCCAATGCGCACCAGGGTCATGGGAATCAGCACGCCCATGAGCGCCGCCAGCAGCAGGTTGAGCGTCATCGCTGCAGTCATCACCACCCCCAGTGACCAGCTGTCGTACAACCCGTAAGCCACGGCGCCGATCACCCCGCCCCAGACCAGGCCATTGATCAACGCCACGCCCAGCTCCTTGCGAATCAACCGCGAGGTGTTACCGGTACTGACCTGATCGAGAGCCATGGCGCGAACGATCATGGTGATGGTCTGATTGCCCGAATTACCACCGATACCGGCAACGATCGGCATCAGCGCAGCCAGCGCCACCAGCTTCTCGATGGAGCCCTCGAATAGGCCAATCACCCGCGAGGCCATGAACGCCGTGATCAGGTTGATAGCCAACCAGGACCAACGGTTGCGAACCGACTTCCAGACCGAGGCGAAGATATCTTCTTCTTCACGAAGACCGGCCATGTTGAGGACTTCGCTTTCGCTCTCCTCACGAATCAGGTCGACCATTTCATCGATGGTCAGACGGCCAATCAGCTTGCCGTTCTTGTCGACTACAGGTGCCGAAATAAGGTTGTAACGCTCGAAGGCCTGGGCCGCATCGTAGGCATCTTCATCGGGGTGAAAGCTGACCGGGTCATTGGCCATGACCTCGGCGACCTGCTTGTCCGGGTCATTGACCAGCAAGCGCTTGATCGACAGCACGCCCTTGAGGACGCCGTCATAATCGACCACGAACAACTTGTCGGTATGCCCCGGCAGCTCCTTGAGACGACGCAGGTAGCGCAGCACCACTTCGAGACTGACATCCTCACGGATGGTCACCATCTCGAAGTCCATCAGCGCACCGACCTGCTCCTCTTCATAGGAGAGCGCAGAACGAACCCGCTCGCGCTGCTGAGCATCGAGGGTTTCCATGAGCTCGTGCACGACGTCGCGCGGCAGCTCCGAGGCCAGGTCGGCCAACTCATCGGCGTCCATTTCCTTGGCGGCCGCGAGGATCTCGTGATCCTCCATATCGGCCAGCAGGGTTTCACGGACGGCGTCGGAAACTTCGAGCAGGATGTCGCCGTCGCGGTCGGCCTTGACCAACTGCCAGATGGCCAGACGGTCTTCGAGCGGCAGGGCTTCGAGGATGTAGGCAACGTCGGCCGGGTGCAGGTCATCGAGCTTGCGCTGCAGTTCGGCGAGGTTCTGGCGATGCACCAGACCTTCGACGCGGTCGTGGTGCGGGCCTTCCTGGCGATGGGTCAGGTCTTCGACCAGCCTGTGCCGCTGCAACAGCTCGACTACCTGAGCAAGTCGATCCTGCAGGCTTTCTTGCGGCTTCTTGGCTTCTACTTCGGTCATGGCACACTCCGCCCCCAGCGGCGGCGCGCGCCAGCGAGGGTCAATCAGTCAATACGTGATTGCACACTTGGAATTCTGAGTTACTACTGGGTAAGTCCATGGAAGGTATCCACAAGCCCCGGCGGGGCTGACGGCGCGAATAATAACATGCCAATCGCTCGAGTACGTGACAAAGGCATGGCAGGACAAGCGCTTGCAGCATTTTCTTGAGGGCATTCGCACGAGTCCAAAGATGCGACGCCGCCAATCTGGCACAGGACACCTGGCAGCTAGGAGTCACTGGACTAAGCTTTCCCAGCACACGTCAGGGAGGACGCCAATATGCACTGGACCCGTTGCGCAGCCGTCTGCGCCATCTTGCTCTGCCCTACCCCAACACTGGCCTCGAACGTGTTTCGCTGCGAAGACACCAATGGCCATATCACCTTTACCAAGCACGGCTGCTCTGAAAACCAGCAGCAGCAGGAACAGCGCGCCCACAATCCAAGACCGGGAAGCGGCGCAGCCGTTCCATTGGCGTCGCCCAGAGCGAGCAACACCACTGCCAGTTCACGCAGCAACGAGAGCACCCTGACCATCGTTGGCGGCCAGCAGGACGGCTGCGAAAATGCGGTTACCGGCAACGTCCGGCGCGAAGCGATCATCAGAAAACAGGTGCGCGCCGGGATGACGCGCGGCGATGTGGAAAGCGCCTTGGGTAAACCAGAACGCATCAGCAAGCGCAACGGCCAGACCACTTACCACTACGCCAGCAAGCACAACAGCGAGCGGCGTACGGTAATTTTCGATCAGAACGACTGTGTGGCCGGTAAACGCTGAGGCAAAAATCCCAGGTAAAGAAAAAGGGCCTGCATCGCTGCAGGCCCTTTTGGTGTGGCGGACTCAGGAGGATTCGAACCTCCGACCGCTCGGTTCGTAGCCGAGTACTCTATCCAGCTGAGCTATGAGTCCGTGTGGCGCTTTTAGACCAGATCACCGCTGGTTCACGCTAAATGCCCTGCACTGCTGCAAGCCATTCAATATGGCGGACTCAGGAGGATTCGAACCTCCGACCGCTCGGTTCGTAGCCGAGTACTCTATCCAGCTGAGCTATGAGTCCGTGTGGTGCTTTTAGACCAGGTCACCGCTGGTTGAAACAAAATGGCCTGCATTGCTGCAAGCCATTCAATATGGCGGACTCAGGAGGATTCGAACCTCCGACCGCTCGGTTCGTAGCCGAGTACTCTATCCAGCTGAGCTATGAGTCCGTTGGTACTTTTATACCAGATTACCTCTGGTTGTTTGCCAGCCCGGTATAACCCGGCTTGCCAAATAATGGCGGAGAAGGGGGGATTCGAACCCCCGACACCCTTTTGAGGTGTACTCCCTTAGCAGGGGAGCGCCTTCGGCCACTCGGCCACCTCTCCGCAACACGGGGCGCATGATAAACATGTTTTCCCCGTTTGCAAACCAAAATTTTGAGAAAAATTAATGGTTTGGTTCTTCGCCCTTCTCTTTCTGGATGCGCTGGTAGATCTCTTCGCGGTGAACGGCGACTTCCTTCGGCGCGTTGACGCCAATCCGCACCTGATTACCTTTAACACCCAATACGGTGACAGTGACTTCGTCACCCACCATCAGGGTCTCTCCGACCCGGCGAGTCAGAATCAGCATTCCTTTCTCCTTACGGATTCAATTTCGGACAACAAGTCTGCAAACGTGAAAAGCGTCGGCTGGACGCAACACCACCCAGCCAGCACCCAAGTATTGACCAGTACGGACGGAAGGAAAGTTCCACCAACACCAACCAAAACAACAAAAGGCGCGGATGACCGCGCCTTTTGCGTGACACCTCAGTCGCCCTGTCGGGCCGGGGCATCGAGTTCGAACGCAGTGTGCAGGGCACGCACCGCCAATTCCAGATATTTCTCTTCGATGACCACCGAGACCTTGATCTCGGACGTGGAGATCATCTGAATATTGATGTTCTCCTTGGCCAGCGCTTCGAACATCCGGCTGGCCACGCCTGCGTGGGAACGCATGCCGACGCCGACGATGGACACCTTGGCGATGTTAACGTCTCCGACCACTTCACGAGCACCGAGTTCGCGAGCGGTGGCTTCGAGCACCTGCTGCGCGTTCTGGTAGTCGTTGCGGTGCACGGTGAAGGTGAAGTCGGTGGTGTTATCGTGCGCGACATTCTGCACGATCATGTCCACTTCGATATTGGCGGAGCTGATCGGGCCGAGAATCTTGAACGCAACGCCCGGCAGGTCAGGCACGCCACGGATGGTCAGCTTGGCTTCGTCGCGATTGAAGGCGATGCCGGAGATGATCGGCTGTTCCATGGATTCCTCTTCATCAAGGGTAATGAGGGTGCCCGGACCCTCCTGGAAGCTGTGCAGAACGCGCAGCGGTACGTTGTACTTGCCGGCGAATTCCACCGAGCGGATTTGCAGCACTTTCGAACCGAGGCTGGCCATTTCCAGCATCTCTTCGAATGTGATCTTCTCCAGGCGCTGAGCCTTGGGCACCACGCGAGGGTCGGTGGTGTAAACGCCATCGACGTCGGTGTAGATCTGGCATTCGTCGGCCTTCAGGGCCGCCGCCAGGGCCACGCCCGTGGTATCGGAGCCGCCACGGCCGAGAGTGGTGATGTTGCCCTGCTCGTCCACGCCCTGGAAGCCAGCGACGACTACCACGCGACCGGCCTTGAGGTCGGCGCGAATATTGGTGTCGTCGATACTCAGAATACGCGCCTTGGTGTGTGCGCTGTCGGTCAGAATGCGCACCTGGCTACCGGTATAGGAGACCGCCGGCACGCCGCGCTTGATCAGCGCCATAGCCAGCAACGCGATGGTCACCTGCTCACCGGTGGAAACCATCACATCGAGCTCGCGAGCGATCGGCTGGTCGTCGCTGATCTGCTTGGCCAGGTCGATAAGACGATTGGTCTCGCCGCTCATTGCGGATACCACGACGACGATGTCATCGCCCTTCTCGCGGAATTTCTTCACCTTCTCGGCGACCTGTGCGATCCGCTCGACGGTGCCGACGGACGTGCCGCCGAATTTCTGTACGATCAAAGCCATTTCAAAGCTGCCTCAGCCCGTGACGGGCGCCCATTAAACAGACAACACCACCGCACACCACCGCGTCGCCCGCCGGGCATGGCGAGCAGCGCGGTCACGCTTGAGTTACGGGCCTCAGAGGCCCTGCTCGACGAACGAGCCGACCAGCGCCAGGGCACCGTCGAGCGCGGCCGCATCGACCCCGCCACCCTGCGCCATGTCAGGACGACCACCGCCCTTGCCGCCTACGGCCGCAGCGGCCTGCTTCATCAGGTCGCCGGCTTTCAGCTTGGCGGTCAGGTCCTGGGTCACGCCAGCCACCAGCACGACCTTGTCGTCCTGCACGCCGCCGAGCAGGATCACCGCACTGCCGAGCTTGTTCTTCAGTTGATCGACCAGCGCCAGCAGGCCTTTGCCATCAAGGCCATCGATGCGCGCGCTGAGCGTTTTCACGCCCTTGACGTCCACGGCCGAGCCGGCCAGGTCGCTGCCTGCCGCACTGGCGGCCTTGGCCTTGAGCTGCTCCAGCTCCTTTTCCAGCTGACGATTGCGATCGATCACCGCCGCGAGCTTGTCGAGCAGGTTGTCGCGGCTGCCCTTGACCAGGCTCGCGGCCTCTTTCAATTGCTCTTCGGCGCCGTTCAGATAGGCGAACGCCGCTGCACCGGTGACCGCTTCGATGCGGCGCACGCCGGCGGCCACACCGCCTTCGCTGACGATCTTGAAAACGCCGATGTCGCCGGTACGGTTGGCGTGGATGCCGCCGCACAGTTCGACCGAGAAACCGTCGCCCATGGTCAGCACGCGCACGCTGTCGCCATACTTCTCGCCGAACAGCGCCATGGCGCCCTTGGCCTTGGCGCTCTCGATATCCATTTCCTCGGTCTGCACCGGGGTGTTGCGACGCACTTCGCGGTTGACGATTTCTTCCAGCTCCTTGAGCTGCTCAGGCTTGATCGCTTCGAAGTGGCTGAAGTCGAAACGCAGACGCTGGCTGTCGACCAGCGAGCCTTTCTGCTGCACGTGTTCGCCGAGCACCTGGCGCAGCGCGGCGTGCAGCAGGTGCGTAGCGGAGTGATTGAGGCCGGTGGCGGTACGCACCGAGGCATCCACCTCGGCGTTGATGGTGGCGCCGACGCTCAGGCTGCCCTTGCTGACCACGCCATGGTGCAGCCACGCGCCGCCGACCTTGGTGGTGTCGCGCACGTCGAAGCGCACGCCCGGGCCTTCGAGGAAGCCGCAGTCACCGATCTGGCCGCCGGATTCGGCGTAGAACGGTGTCTGGTCGAGCACCACGACGCCCTCCTCACCTTCGTTCAGGGTATCGACGGGCTGGCCGTCGCGCAGCAGCACCAGCAGCTCGCCGCTGGCAACCGTGGCGCCGTAGCCGAGGAAGCGGGTGTCCTTGTCGACCTTGACCAGGCTGTTGTAGTCCACGCCGAAGGAGCTGGCGGAGCGGGCGCGTACGCGCTGGGCTTCCATCTCGCGCTCGAAGCCGGCTTCGTCGAGGGTCAGCTCGCGCTCACGGGCGATGTCGCCGGTCAGATCCATCGGGAAGCCGTAGGTGTCGTACAGCTTGAAGATGATTTCGCCCGGAATGACGGAGCCTTTCAGCTCGGCCAGATCCTGTTCGAGGATCTTCAGGCCCTGCTCCAGGGTCTTAGCGAACTGCTCTTCTTCGGTTTTCAGCACGCGCTCGATATGCGCCTGCTGCTGTTTCAGCTCAGGGAAGGCTTCGCCCATCTCGCTGGCCAGGGCCGCGACGATCTTGTGGAAGAAGCTGCCCTTGGCGCCCAACTTGTTCCCGTGGCGGCAGGCGCGACGAATGATGCGGCGCAGCACGTAGCCGCGGCCTTCGTTGGACGGCGTGACGCCGTCGGCGATCAGGAAGCTGCAGGAGCGGATGTGGTCCGCCACCACTTTCAGCGACGCGTCACCATTGTTGGCGCAGCCGATGGCCTGGGCACTGGCCGCCAGCAGGCTCTGGAACAGGTCGATCTCGTAGTTCGAGTTGACGTGCTGCAGCACGGCGCTGATGCGCTCCAGGCCCATGCCGGTGTCCACGCTCGGCGCCGGCAGCGGGTGCAGCACGCCGTCTGAGGTACGGTTGAACTGCATGAACACGTTGTTCCAGATCTCGATGTAGCGGTCGCCATCTTCTTCCGGGCTGCCGGGTGGGCCGCCCCAGATGTGCTCGCCGTGGTCGAAGAAGATTTCGGTGCACGGGCCGCACGGGCCGGTATCGCCCATGGTCCAGAAGTTGTCGGAGGCGTAAGGCGCGCCCTTGTTGTCGCCGATGCGAATCATCCGCTCGGCAGGCACACCGACTTCCTTGGTCCAGATGTCGTAGGCCTCGTCATCGGTGGCATACACCGTGACCCACAGCTTTTCCTTGGGCAGCTTCAGCCACTTGTCGCCGGTGAGAAATTCCCAGGCGAAGTGAATGGCATCGCGCTTGAAATAATCGCCAAAGCTGAAGTTGCCGAGCATTTCGAAGAAGGTGTGGTGGCGCGCGGTGTAACCGACGTTTTCCAGGTCGTTGTGCTTGCCACCGGCACGCACGCACTTCTGGCTGGTGGCGGCGCGGGTGTAGGCGCGCTTTTCCAGGCCCAGGAAGCAGTCCTTGAACTGGTTCATGCCGGCGTTGGTGAACAGCAACGTGGGGTCGTTGTTCGGAATCAGGGAGCTGGAAGCGACACGGGTGTGCCCCTTCTCTTCGAAGAAGCTCAGGAAAGCTTCACGGATTTCTGCGCTTTTCATTGGCAATTTCCAGGAAAACAGGCGGCCACGGCGAAGCCGGCAAAAGCCCGCATTATATCGGCCTGGGCCGCGGCGGCTAGGCCATGGGCTGATTTATTTGCACGGGGCGCGATGGCAGGAAAACACTGGGCCGCAGCGGCCAGACCAATGCCTGGCGCTGCAAGCCGGCTAACTCAAGCCCGGAAGGCGGCGAAGGCCTCGATCACCTGAGCCATGGCGCTGGCGTCGACATCCAGATGGGTGACCATGCGCAGGCGTGGCGCGGCGCTCAGGCGGATGCCACGCTCGGCGCAGAAGGCCTTCAGCGCAGCGGCGCGTTCGCCGATCTGCACGTAGACCATGTTGGTCTGCACCGGCTCAACCGAATAGCCCAGCTCGCGCAGACCGGCGGCCAGGGAATCGGCATTGGCGTGATCCTCCACCAGGCGCTCGACCTGATGGTCCAGCGCGTACAGCCCGGCGGCCGCCAGCACGCCGGCCTGACGCATGCCACCGCCGACCATCTTGCGCAGGCGGCGCGCCTTGGCGATCAGCGCTTCGCTGCCGCACAGCACCGAGCCGACTGGAGCGCCCAGCCCTTTGGACAGGCACACCGACACCGAATCGAAATGCTGAGTGATTTCCCGCGCCTCGACGCCATGACGGACCGCCGCATTGAACAGCCGTGCGCCGTCTAGATGCAGCGCCAGGTCCTTGTTGCGCGTGAAGGCGCGTGCCTCGGCCAGATACTCCAGCGGCAGCACCTTGCCCTGCATGGTGTTTTCCAGGGCCAGAAGGCGGGTGCGGGCGAAGTGGAAGTCGTCCTGCTTGATCGCTGCCTCGACCCGCGCCAGATCCAGGGAGCCGTCGAGTTCCATATCCAGCGGCTGGGGCTGGATGGAGCCGAGTACCGCCGCGCCGCCACCTTCGTATTTGTAGGTGTGCGCCTGCTGGCCGACGATATATTCGTCGCCCCGCTCGCAGTGGGCCATCAGGCCAAGCAGGTTGCTCATGGTGCCGGTGGGCACGAACAGCGCGGCGGCGAAGCCCAGATCCCGCGCCAGGCGCTGCTCCAGCTGGTTGACGGTCGGGTCTTCGCCGTACACGTCATCGCCCAGCTCGGCGGCCAGCATCGCTTCACGCATACCGGCGGTGGGTTGAGTCACGGTGTCGCTACGCAGATCGATGATGGGCATGGGCACTCCTGTGCATGCGGGGCAATGGCTAATCCAGCAGTGAGGCCTCGGCCGGCACGATCAGAATGCCGGCTCGCTGGCCGTTGTGGACCTTGGGATTGGGAAAGATGATGCGCGCGCCCTGCTCTTCCACCACCCAGCGGCTGTTGGCCAGGTCTTCGGCGAGCAGATAGCCGGGCTCCAGCTCGGTGAAGTTCTCCACGTCAGCCGGCAAATGCAGAACGAAGGCATCGCTGTGCTTGATCAACTCGCGGGAGAAGGCAAACAGCTTGAGGCGCTCGACGGCGCGCTCTTCGACCGGCGGCTCGTTGCCTTCGATCAGGGCCTGCAGACGCAGCTCGAGGCGGTCCAGATTGACCAGCTCGTTATGGCCGAACGGCCGGGCCTTGCCCAGCTCCAGGGTGAAGGCTTCAGCGCCCAGCTCGGCATAGGTGTAGGCACTGAAGGTGGTCGAGGGCTTGCTTTGCAGCAGCACCGCATCGATACCGGCAGCCTGCAAACGCGCGCACTCGCGGCGCGACTGGCGACGCCCCTCGGCCCAGGGGTAAAGGGCGAATTGCTCGATACGCGAGGCGCGGATCGCCGTGTGCAGGTCGTAATGCAGGCGCTCGCGGCCAGGGTCGACGAAGAATGAAGATGCCAGGTGCTCCAGCTCGCAAGCGCGCATCGCCTCGCCGCCACTGCTCAGCTCATGACGGCCACTGAACAGGCGGTTGATATCCTGTTCGACGAAGCGCTCACCGCGGCGCATTGCCGCCGGGTTGCCGAACAGCAGCAGCACCCGCGCCCGCGGTTGCAGCTCATTGCGAGCGATGCGCCGCAACAGGCGGTCAAGCAACTCGATCGGCGCGGTCTCATTGCCGTGGATGCCCGCGGACAGCAATAGGTCCATGCCGTTGTCGCGCCCGCAGGCCGGGGTGATTTCGAGGGCGCCCTCGGCCAGCCAGCGCAAGCGCGTGCCCTGCGGCGTCAACTGGATCTTCGAGGCCGGCTCATGGCCGGTCAGGGTCAGTTCGAGCAGTTTGCCGAGGGCGAGCATGGGCGTTCCTCAGTGATTGCAGTCCGGACCATGGACATGGTCGTCGTCGGCGCCGTCATCGGCCGGCTCCATTTCCAGCTCCAGGCTGACCAGGTTGGTGGCCAGCGGGCGCAGCAGCAGATTGGCGTATTCGCTATCACCTTCGGCGACATCCACGCCGATCATCAGCTGGCCGTTGCCGACCTGCTGAATCCACACTTCCTTACCTTGCCACATTACGGCAAAACGGGTGCACGAGGTTTCCAGCTGGGTGCCGTCGGCGTCTTCGAGAATCAATTGCAGGGCGTCGCTCATGGTAACTCCAGTAGGGTTGGCGGCTCGCCATCGAGCCGCTCAAATGAGTTGAAAGGGGTACACGGCGCCAAGATCGAGGATTTGCGTCAACTCATCCAGCGCCGTGCGGCATTCGTCGAGTAGCTGCGGGTCGGCCAGGTCATGCTCGCTCAGGCGATCACGATAGTGGCAGTCGACCCATCGCAGCAGCCGTTCGTACAGTTCCGGCGTCAGCATCACGCCCGGGGTCATCGCCGCCAGCTCCTCTGCCTGCAAGGCCACACGCAGGCGCAGGCACGCTGGACCGCCGCCGTTCTGCATGCTCTGCTTGAGGTCGAAGGCACGAACCTCGGCAATCGGCCCATTGCTGCCCAGAAGGGTCTGCAGGTAGGCCCAGACCCGTGGATTGCTGCGGCACTCTTCCGGGACGACCAACAGCATACGCCCGTCAGCGCGGCTCAACAGCTGACTGTTGAACAGGTAGGAGCGCACCGCATCCTCGACGCCCAGCACGTGGCGCGGTACGCACACCTGCTGTAACTGACCGCCGAGGCGCGCCAGCTTGTCGTCTAGCTCGCCGACCACACGCTCGCTGTCGAGAAAGGCGTCCTCATGGTGGAAGAGCACCTGACCATTGCCCACGGCGATCACATCGTTGTGAAACACGCCCTGATCGACCACCGCCGGGTTCTGCTGAGCGAATACCACCGCGTCGTCGGCTAGGCCATGCAGCCGGGCCACGGCCTGGGAGGCTTCCAGCGTCTGGCGCGCCGGGTAGCGTTGCGGCGACGGCAGGCGCAGGTCGAAAGCACTGCGGCCGAACACGAAGAACTCCACGCCCCGCTCGCCGTAGTCGCGGCAGAAGCGGGTGTGGTTGGCCGCGCCCTCGTCGCCGAACTGGCTGACGGCAGGCAAGGCGCCGTGATGCGCGAAATGGCGCTCGTCGGCGAACATCGCCGCCAGTATCCGGCTGGTGGTGGGATGTTCGATGGAGCGGTGAAACTTGCAGTTGAGGTTGGCCGCGGTGAAATGCACACGCCCGTCGGCGGTATCGGCGCTGGGACTGACAGTCGCCGCATTGGCCGTCCACATGCTCGAGGCCGAACAACTGGCGACCAGCAGCGGCATGGCCTCGCGCGCCGCCTTCTCGATCACCTGGGCATCGCTGCCAGTGAAACCACAGGCACGCAGCGCCTGCACATCGGGGCGTTCCTGGGGCGCGAGCACCGCCTGGGCAAAGCCCATGTCCATCAGCGCCTTCATCTTCGCCAGGCCCTGACGCGCCGCTTCCCGCGGGTTGGACGCCACCTGGCAATTGTTCTGCGAGGCCACGTTGCCGTACGACAACCCGCCGTAGTTGTGGGTCGGGCCGACCAGGCCGTCGATGTTCAGCTCGCAAGAGGTGAGTCGACTCATAGGCTGACTCCCGGCGCCAGGCTGTCGGGCAACGCCAGCTGCTCGCTTTCCAGCGAAGCGACCGGATAGGCGCAGTAATCCGCTGCGTAATAGGCACTGGGGCGATGATTACCCGATGCGCCGATACCGCCGAACGGCGCGCTGCTGGCGGCACCGGTCAGCGGCTTGTTCCAGTTGACGATACCGGCGCGACTGCGCAGCCAGAACTGCTCGTAACGCTCACGCGAGTCGGACAGCAGCCCGGCCGCGAGCCCGAAACGGGTGGCATTGGCTTCGACTATGGCGTCGTCGAACTCGGCATAACGAATCACTTGCAGCAAGGGCCCGAACACTTCTTCGTCGGCGCGCGGCTGCACGGCGGTGACATCGATGATGCCCGGCGTGAGCAGCGCCGCGCCTTCGAGCGGCTGACTCATGTCCAGCAGCGGCCGCGCGCCCTTGTCGATCAGCCGCTCCTGCACCTTGAGCAGGTGCTCGGCGGCGTCCAGGGAAATCACCGCGCCCATGAACGGCGCGGGCTCGGCATCGAAGGCACCGACCTTGAGGCTGGCGGCCACACTGACCAGCCGCGCCAGCAACGCGTCGCCCCAATCGCCTTCGGGCACCAGCAAACGGCGGGCGCAGGTACAACGCTGGCCGGCAGAAATGAATGCGGACTGGACGATGCAATACACCGCCGCATCGACATCGGCAGGCTGATCGACGATCAGTGCATTGTTGCCGCCCATTTCCAGAGCCAGGATAGTTTCCGGGTGGCCGCCGAACTGTGCGTGCAATTGATTGCCGGTGCGGCTGGAGCCGGTGAAGAACAGGCCGTCGATACCCGGGTGAGCCGCCAGTGCCGCGCCAGTTTCCCGCGCGCCTTGCACCAGGTTCAGCACGCCAGCCGGCAGGCCGGCCTCGATCCAGCAGTTGAGCGTCAGCTCGGCGACCTTCGGGGCCTGCTCGCTGGGTTTGAACACCACGGTATTGCCGGCCAGCAGGGCTGGCACGATATGCCCGTTGGGCAGATGACCGGGAAAGTTGTACGGGCCGAACACGGTGACCACGCCATGGGGCTTGTGGCGCAGCACGCTGCCCTGGGCGCCGCTGCGCTGGCCGGTGCGCTCGGCATGGCTGTGGATGGAGATGGCCACCTTGCCGATCATGCTGGCGACTTCGGTGATCGCTTCCCACAGCGGCTTACCGGTTTCTTCACCGATGGTGCGGGCGAGTTCGTCCTGCCGGGTTTTCAATACGGCGGCGAAGCGCTCGAGCAGTGCGATGCGTTCGCTCAATGGCGCCGCCGCCCATTCGGCGAAGGCTTCGCGGGCCGCCTGCACGGCCGCCTCGACCTGGGCCCCATCGGCTTCGCGGCCCTCCCAGAGCACCTGCTGGCTGACCGGGTTGAGGGATTGCAGGGCATCGCCCTGTCCTATCTGCCAGAGACCTGCAATGTAATGCGTGCTCATGGTCTATCACTCCAGGCTTCACGGTTGCACAGGCCAGCGCCGGGCGTGGCCTGCTACCTCCAACGGCTGCCGCTCTATGGCGGCATTACCGGCCGGGACGGGCAAAACGCCGCCCCGATTTACATGAGAAAACGGCGCCTCAGGCCTTCACCGCCAGGGCCACCGCGCGCACCTGATCGCCCACGGTCAGGCGCAGGCGCTTGGCAGTCAGCGGGTCGACCACCAGCGTACCGGCAGCCATCCGCGCACGGGCCGCGGTGATGCGGCAATCGGCGTGTTTGCGGTTGTGCACCAGGTACACCGGAGCATCGTCGCCCGGCGTGCCGATGGCCAGCACCAGCAGCTGGCTGTCGCGAATCGCGCGGATCTTGGCGGTCTCCGCCTCGATGGCCGGGCCTGCGTCGAAGATATCGACATAGCCCTGGTAGCTGAAACCCTCCGACTTGAGCATCGCCAGTGCCGGCTCGGTATCCGGGTGCACTCGGCCGATCACCTCACGGGCAGCTTCGGACAGGAAGCAGGTGTAGAGCGGAAAGCGCGGCATCAGCTCGGCGATGAACGCCTTGTTGCCGACACCGGTGAGGTAGTCCGCCTGGGAGAACTCCATGCGGAAGAAGTGTCGGCCCAGACACTCCCAGAAGGGCGAACGGCCCTGCTCGTCGGACACGCCGCGCATCTCGGCGATGATCTTCTCGCCGAAGCGCTCGCGGAATTCGGCGATGAACAGCAGCCGCGCCTTGGACAGCAAGCGACCGTTCAACCCGTTTCGGTGGTCGGCATGCAGGAACAGCGAGCACAGCTCGGAATGGCCGGTCAGGTCGTTGGCCAGAAACAGCGTCGGCACCTGGCGGTGGATGCCCAGTTCCTGGGACGCACAGACGGTGAGGCCGACCCGGTAGTTGTACCAGGACTCGCGCAGGCCGACGCCACCGGCGATGGCGGAAATACCGAGCACGCGGCCGTCATCGTCCTCGAGCACGAACATATAGTCGCAATCGCCGCGCTCGGCTTCGCCACTGAAAGTCTTCTCGGCGCGCCCGACCCGATACTCCAGGCGCGCCTCGTTGGCCGGCAGGGTGGTCAGGCCGGTGCCGGTGCTGCGCGCCAGGTCGATCAGTGCCGGCAGGTCGCTGGCACGTACGGAACGAACGATCATGCTGCCTCCGGAAATACACGGTTGGCCTTCATCGGGGATCGGCTCATACCGCCACCAGCCTTACCTGGCCGCCTTCGGCGACACCGAGGATCTGCGCGGTCTGCGGATCGAGCACCGCGGGTTGGCCGGGCGCCCAGCTTAGATCGGCGACCACCGCGCGAAAGCCCTGCAGCTGTTCGTTACTGACCAGATAGGGCTGACCACCCTCGCCCGCCTCGCCGAACACCACCGGCACCACCGCGCTCTGGGCGATGGAACGAATGCCGGAGGTGCGTGCATGCAGGGTCGGGCCGCCGTCGAAGATGTCGATGTAGTGGTCGGTCTCGAAGCCATCGCGCATCAGGATATCGAACGACACCTGGGCACGCGGATGCACCAGGCCCATGGATTCCTGGGCGGCATCGGGCAGCAGCGGCACGTAGATCGGGTAATGGGGCATCAGCTCGGCGAGATAAGCGCGGCTGCGCAGCCCGCACAGGCGCTCGGCTTCGCCGTAGCTCATGCCGAAGAAATGCCGGCCGACCGCGTCCCAGAACGGCGACTCACCGGCGTCGTCGCTCTCGCCGACGATCTCCACCACCATGGCGTCGGCGAAGCGCTCCGGGTGGCAGGCGGCGAACAGCAGCCGTGCGCGGGAATTGAGCTCGGCCCAGACGCTGTCGACCAGCCCGCGCTCGACGTAGAAGCTGGTGAGCAGGCTGTTGCCGGTCAGGTCGTGACACAGCGACAGGACGTGGATCTTGTTGTGGATCTTCAGCTCGCGGGAGTTGTGAACGAAGGTCTCGTTGCGAAAGCTGTAGAACGGCTCGGAGTAGCCCGCCGAGGCGACGATGCCCGAGCAGCCGGACAGGCGACCGGTTTCGCTGTCTTCGAGCACGAAGAAATAGCGCTCCTCGCCGTTGAAGCTGACTTCGGCGGCGAACGACGCTTCCGAGGCGGCGATCTTGTCGCGCAGGCGCTCGGCATTGTCGGGCAGCGAGGTGACGCCCACCGGGCTGTCCGCGGCCAGGCGCTGCACTTCGGCGAGATCGGTCATTCGCGCAGGGCGCATAACCAGCATGGTTCACTCCTTCAGCAAGGCTGGGGCGTTGCAGCCCTGGCAGCGAGAATCATCGTCCGTGAGGCTGGCCGGCACGGGCCGACACAGCGAATTGAGCGGGCGGCGCCCAGCCGCCCGTATGGGTCAGGCGCCGGTCAGTTTGGCCACGGCGCGCTCGAAGCGGTCCAGGCCTTCGTCGATGTCGGCATCCTCGATCACCAGGCTGGGCGCGAAGCGCACCACGTCCGGGCCGGCCTGCAGGATCATCAGGTTTTCGCTGGCAGCTGCATCGAAGAATTCACGCGCCTTGCCTTTCCAGGCATCGGACAGCACCGCGCCGATCAACAGGCCCATGCCGCGCACTCCGGAGAACACTCCATAGCGCTCGCCGATCTGCAGCAGGCGGGTCTTGAAGCGCTCGTGCTTGGCCTTGACGCCCGCCAGTACCTCGGGAGTGTTGACCACGTCGAGCAGCGCTTCAGCGACTGCGCAACCCAAGGGGTTACCGCCATAGGTGGTGCCATGGGTGCCGACCGCCAGATGGCTGGCCAGGGCTTCAGTGGTCAGCATCGCCGCGATCGGGAAACCACCGCCCAGGCTCTTGGCGCTGGACAGCACGTCAGGCGTCACGCCGTAGTGCTGATAGGCATACAAGTGACCGGAACGGCCGACGCCGCTCTGCACTTCGTCGAACACCAGCAATGCATTGTGCTCGTCGCACAGCGCGCGAGCGCCTTGCAGATAGGCCAGATCCGCCGGCAGCACGCCGCCCTCGCCCTGGATCGGCTCGATGACCACGGCGCAGGTCTTGTCGCTGATCGCCGCCCTGAGTGCTTCGAGGTCGTTGTACGGCACATGGGTGATGCCCTGGATCTTCGGCCCGAAGCCATCGGAATACTTCGGCTGGCCGCCCACGCTGACGGTGAACAGGGTGCGGCCGTGGAAGCTGTTGGTGGCGGCAATGATTTCGTACTTGTCGGCGCCAAAGCGGTCGTGGGCAACGCGACGTGCCAGTTTGAACGCAGCTTCGTTGGCTTCGGCGCCGGAGTTGCAGAGGAACACGCGGTCGGCAAAGGTGGCGTCCACCAGTTTCCTGGCCAGGCGCAGCGCCGGCTCGTTGGTGAACACGTTGGAAACGTGCCACAGCTTGCCGGCCTGCTCGGTCAGCGCCTTGACCAGCGCGGGGTGGGCATGGCCTAGGGCGTTGACGGCGATGCCGCCGGAGAAGTCGATCAGCTCACGACCGCTCTGATCCCAGACGCGCGAACCGGCACCGCGAACCGGCACGAACGTAGCCGGCGCGTAGCTGGGCACCATCACCTGGTCGAAATCGGCGCGTTGCACCGGGTCGTGCTGAACGGACATCGGGACTCTCCTGACGAGACACGCAGGCCTGAACAGGCTGCGATGCGAAAGATTGTAGGGGGTGCTCATGGGCCGGCATTGCCGGCATGCGACAACTTCTTACAGCGCCATTGCTGGCTTCGGGCCTGGCAAAAGCCCGTCCGTCGGCCGGCGAGGCGCAGTTTAAACGTTGCGGCTGCCTCGGCGCACGGGTCGACTAACATTTATCCGGAGTGCCCCGTTTCGGTGGGGCGAGTCGGCAGGGATTTTCTGACCGAGCGAGAAGCGCAAATGGCGTGAAAAATATTTTCATTCCGGCCTATGCGGCATATTGCCAGCCCCTGGAGTGACGGTGATATCATTTTGCTCGCCGCGTGCCGCCCCACTGTGAACGGCGTCGCACCGGTAGCCATCAAGGATCCGATGGTTCAACGCAGTTCCCTTCAACGCTGTGCATCGACTCGTCCAGTCAAGGAAGCACGAGATGACCGCAAAAGAACAACAACTGACCGATCTACTGACCCTCACCTCTCGCAGCATCACCCACATGACCGCCGCCATGACGGCCCTGTCCTTCGATCTGCTGCGCAGCGATGACAGCGGTGTGCGCTCTGCCGCCTCGAAGATGATCACCCGCCTCGGCGCGGTGAGCCGCGAGCTGGATCAGCAATGGGTGCTGATCAGCGAACTGACCGGTGTCGAAGCCCCCGTGCGCGTCGACGCTATCGAAGAAGTTCAGCTGCACTCGGCCTGAGTCGCATCACTTCGCATCCGGGCCGACACCATCGTCGGCCCGCATTAACGCTCCCCCGCCTCAGCCGCGTGCCGCCAGGTATTCGCGCTGCAGCACCGCCACCAGTTCGGCCGCCGGCATCGTCCGCGCCAACGCCGCACCCTGCCCTGCCCAATGGGCCGCGAACTCGGCATTGCCGGCCTTGGCGGCGGCGGCGATCAGTTGCTTGCCGGCATCGTAGGCGATCCCGAAACCCGGCACCTCGGGATGACCCGGAGCGCCCACCTCAGCCATGAAACGATTGACGATGCCGCGCGCCGGGCGCCCGGAAATCACCCTGGTTATCTGGGTATGCCGCGCCCGCTCGCTGCCGAGCATCTGTCGGTAGGCCTGGTTGGCAGCCGATTCGGGGCAAAGGATGAACGCAGTGCCCAGTTGCGCCGCGCAGGCCCCGAGGTTCATGACCGCGGCGATCCCGGCGCCATCCATGATGCCGCCGGCGGCGATCACCGGGCGCTTCAGCTGCTTGACCAGTATCCGGACCAGAGCCAGGGTGCCGATGCCCTGATCGTGGGCCGGGTCGAACACGCCACGGTGGCCGCCAGCCTCGATGCCCTGGGCAACGATGATGTCGATGCCCGCATCCTGGGCCAGCAGACCTTCCTCCAGCGTGGTGGCCGAGGCCAACAACGTGATGCCGGCCTGCTTCAGGGCATCGATGCGTTCCTGCGGCGGCAATCCCAGATGAAAGCTGACGATGGGCGGGCGCTCATCCAGCAGAACCTGCAGTTGCCCTTCATCCTCCTGGAAGCTGCAGTAGATATCCCGGATGGCCTCTGGCGCAGCGGCGCCGAACTCGGCGAAATAGGGCTGCAAGTGCGCCAGCCACGCCTGCTCCGTGGCCGCATCGGCGACGCTCAGGCGGTGGCAGAACACGTTGATATTGAACGGTTTGCTTGTGGCAACGCGGGTTTCCCGGATCATCTGCCGGCCGGCCTCGGCCGTTACCGCGGCGATGGAGATCGAACCCAGCCCGCCGGCGTTGCTGACCGCCGCGGCAAGAGCCGGCGTAGCGGTACCCGCCATGGGGGCTTGGATGATCGGATAATCGATGCCCAGGGCTGCGCAACTCATAAGATCCTCGCTAGATGAAGATGACACGGCTTCCGACTATAACGCCGCAGGCCGCGTAACGCTCACCTGAGCAGTCAGCCGCACAATACGTTTTACCTGCCGCCCATGACTTGGCACTCTGTAGCCTCTCCGATCAGGCAGGTACCCGATGAGCCTTCGCACCGCCCACTTTCAGCTGCATACGGCCGCCTTGCTGGTCGGCGTTTCAGCGCTGTTCGGCGAATCACTGAAGGTCAGCGCCAGCATGATCGTGCTGGGCCGCTCGGCCTTCGCGCTGTTGGCCCTGAGCCTGTTCTGCCTGTGCCTGGGCAAGCGCCCCTGGCGCGGCGTCACCTCGGCCACCGCCGCCAAGCTACTGGCCACGGGCCTGGTGCTGGGGGCGCACTGGCTGCTGTTCTTCATGGCGGTGCAAACCGGCGGCGTGGCCGTGGCGACCCTGGGTTTCGCCTCGTTTCCCGCGTTCACCGCGCTGATCGAGCGGCTGGTATTTGGCCAGCACCTAGGGCGCAGCGACCGCTGGATTCTTGTGCTGGTGTCGATCGGGCTGGTCCTGATCACCCCATCCTTCGACCTGCGCGATGGCGCGACCGTCGGCCTGCTCTATGGCGTGCTGTCCGGTGCGATATATGCGGCGATTGCAGTGGCCAACAAGCATGCGGCGAGCAGCGTCGATGGCCTGGCTTCGTGTTGGTGGCAATGCCTGGCGATCAGCCTCGCGCTGCTGCTCTGGTGCCTGCCGGAGGTACCGACCATCACCAATCACGACTGGTGGCAACTGGCAGCGCTGGGCGTGCTGTGCACGGCCCTGGCCTACAGCCTGTTCATTGCCTCGCTACGTCACGTGCGCACCCACACCGCTGCGGTGGTGATCACCATGGAGCCGATCTATGCCATCGCCGGCGCCTGGTTGCTGTTCGGCGCCGTACCGACCGCTGGCATGCTGCTCGGCGGCGCGCTGATTCTCGGCGCCGTGGCCTGGGCCGGTTTGCAGGGTGGTCACTGACCGCCCTGGCTCAGGGTTGCCAGGTGGTACGCTCGCCGCTGAGGCGGTGATCGAGAAAGCTCGCCGCGCTGATCAGCGCCAGGTGGCTCAGCGCCTGGGGCGTGTTACCCAGATGGTGGCCGCGCTTGTCCAGCTCCTCGGCGTACAGCCCCAGCGGGTTGGCATAGCGCAGCAGTTGCTCGAACTCCAGATGGGCCTTTTCGATCCTGCCGGCACGCGCCAGACACTCGACGTACCAAAACGAGCACGCCATGAAGGACCCCTCCTCGCCTTCCAGACCGTCATCGGTGCGGTAGCGATACACCATGCCGTCACGCACCAGTTGCTGTTCGATGGCCTCCAGGGTCGCCAGCCAGCGCGGGTCGGTGGCGGCGACGAAGCGCATCAACGGCATCAGCAGCATGGAGCCGTCGACATCCTGGCAGCCAATGCGCTGCACGAAATGGCCGCAGCTCTCGTCCCAAAAATTGTTCCAGATGTCATCGTGGATGGCCTGACGCTCGTCGTTCCAGCGCGCGAAGGGCGCCGGCAACGAACGCTTCTGGGCCAGGCGGATGGCACGATCCAACGCAACCCAGCACATCAGCCGCGAGTGCAGAAAATGTTGCTCCTCGCCGCGAATCTCCCAGATGCCGACATCCTTCTGCTGCCAGCTGTCGCAGACCTGATCGACGATGCCCACCACATGCTTCCAGCCTTCGTGGGAGATCGCTTCGCCATATTTGTTGGCCAGGTACACGGCGTCCAGCAGTTCGCCGAAGATATCCAGCTGGGTCTGTTCATGGGCTTCGTTGCCGATGCGCACCGGCTTCGCGCCGCCATGGCCGGCCAGGTGATCGAGGGAGCTTTCCGGCAGGTGATGCTGGCCGCGCAGGCTGTACAGGATGCGCAGGTGCGCCGGGGTTTCCGAGCAGTCGTCGACGCGGTCGCGCACCCAGCGCATAAAGGCATTGGCTTCTTCGGAAAAGCCCAGGCGCATGAAGGCGTAGACAGTGAACGAGGCGTCGCGAATCCAGGTATAACGATAATCCCAGTTGCGCTCACCGCCCGGCGCCTCCGGCAGGCCGTAGGTGGCGGCGGCGATGATGCCGCCGTGTTTGCGCGAGGTCAGCAGCTTGAGCGCCAGAGCCGAGCGATGGACCATCTCGCGCCAGCGGCCACGGTAGTTAGATTGTTTCATCCAGCGCCGCCAGTACTTCACGGTCTCGTCGCGGCAGTGCTCACAGGCGCCGGCGGACACCAGCGGATCATCCGGCGCACCGAGCACGAACTCCGCATGCTCGCCTTCGCGCAACTCGAATTCGGCAATGGCACACTGATCGTCGAGCGACAGCATTTCGCTGGCCGACAGCCTCAGGCTGGGCTGGCCCGGTGCAGTGAACATCACGTCGCCACCGTCGAGCTGGGCGACCGTGTCGGCGCGGCTGTAGTCGTGGCGCACCCGGCAGCGCAGGCGGATGGTGGCGTGACCGGAGACCACGCGAATGGTGCGAATCAGCCTCGGCGCAGCATCGACATCGGCGTTGATCGGCATCAGGTCAGTGCATTCCACCACCGCCTGGTCGTCCAGCCAGCGGGTTTGCAGCACATTGGTATCGGGCAGGTACAGCTGCTGACGGCGCGCCTCGGGCAGATCCGGCGCCAGCTGGAAAACCCCGGCTTCGGGCGTATCGAGCAAGGCGCTGAAGATCGACGGGCTGTCGAAATCCGGCCAGCAGAAAAAGTCCACGCAACCACTGTCGGCGACCAGTGCGGCACTGCGCATATCGCCGATGATGCCGTGGGCCTCGATGGGCATCTGACGATCCTGGATATCAGCCATTGTCGCGAAACTCCGGGTAAAGGCTCATGCCGCCGTCGATGAACAGCGTGGTGCCGTGAACGTAATCGGCCATGTCGGAGGCCAGCCACACCACCGCATTGGCGATGTCCTCGGCGTCGCCGATGCGGCCATAGGGGATCAGTTCGAGCAGCTTTTCGGCCGCCTCGCCTTCGGTGGCATCCCGATTGATCGCCGTGCGGATCGCTCCCGGCGCAATGGCGTTGACGCGGATGCGCTGCTCGCCCACCTCTTGCGCCACGCTGCGCATCAAAAGATCGAGCCCGCCCTTGGAGGCTGCGTAGTTGGCGCGCCCGGCCCAGGGAATCAGCTGGTGCACGGAACTCATCTGGATGATCTTGCCGGCCGCGCGGGAAATCTCCTCGCGAATGCCCTGCTTGGCGAACTGCCGAAGCGCCGCGCGCACGCAGAGAAACTGGCCGGTGAGGTTGACCTGCAGCACCTGGTTCCACTCGTCCAGGCTCATGTCCACGGTCGGCGCGTCGCGTTGCATGCCGGAATTGGCCAGCAGAATGTCCAGGCGCCCGAACGCGGAGAGGGTTTCGGCGAACAGCGCCTCGACCTCCGCCTCGCTGGACACATCCGCCTTCACGGCGATGGCCTGGCCGCCGCCATCACGGATTTCGGCGGCAAGCCGCTCGGCGGCCTCGCGCCCGGAACGGTAGTTGAGCACCACCGCGGCGCCCGCCTCGGCCAAGGCCTTGGCCGAGGCCGCGCCGATACCCGAACTCGCGCCAGTGACCAGCGCGACCTGTGACTGCAGAGAGATGAGCATGGCCGTTCCCCTTTCCTCGACTTGCTACACCTGACTGAAAGCCAAGCGGCAGAGTTCAGGGAAAAGCCCGCTGCCGTCGATCAGGCTGCCAGCACCTCCAGAGCCGCGCGCCGATCCAAGAAACACCGGCACGGGAGGAGAATTGCCATGCAAGACATCGAAGCGCTGCTCGATTATCTGAAGCGTCACAAGTTGTATCTGACCACCGCCGAATCCTGCACGGCCGGCATGGTCGTGGCGCTGCTCGCCAAGCATCCTGGCAGCGGCGAATGCCTGGACAGCGGTCACGTGGTGTATTCGCCAGAGGCCAAGAAACGCTTGCTGGGCGTGAGCCAGCACACCCTCGACAACTTCAACCTGACCAGCGAAGAAGTGGCGCGTGCCATGGCCAAGGGCGCACTAGACGGCAGCCCGGCCAATGTCGCGGTCGCCACCACGGGCGTCGCCGGGCCCGACCCGCAGGGCGATATCCCTGCCGGTACGCTGTGCTTCGCCTGGGCCTTTCGCCTGGCGGACGGCAGCATCCAGCTGTATTCGAGCACCGAACATTTCGCCGGCGAGCGCTCGCGCATCCTCGACGAAGCCGCTCGCTTCGCCCTGCTGCGCCTGCCTGACCGGCACGCGCAGCTGCTTGGCGAGGCTTAGCGCCGGCCTCTGCCGGGCAGGATCGAACCCAATACCTGCTTGGTGGCATGGCGCAAGATGCCGCCCTGGTTCGGGTCGCCCTGCCACAGGGTGGATGCAAAGGCCTTGGCCTGGGCCAGGGTGATATGCGGCGGCAGTGGCGGCACGTCAGGGTCGGTCTTGAATTCGATGACCACCGGGCGGTCGGCGGCCAGCGCCTGCTCCCAGGCGCCCGCCACATCCTCTTCTCGGTCGACGTAAATGCCCTTGAGGCCGATGGACTCGGCGAACTGGTGATAGGCGACGCTGGGAATATCCTGGGAGGCCGAGAACTTCGGGTCGCCTTCCATCACCCGCTGCTCCCAGGTCACCTGGTTGAGGTCTTCGTTGTTGAACACCGCGCAGATCCAGCGCTTGTCCTGCCATTCGCGCCAGTATTTGGCCACGGTGATCAGCTCGGCCATGTTGTTCATCTGCATGGCGCCGTCGCCGACCAGCGCCACCACCGGGCGATCCGGGTGGGCGAACTTGGCAGCAATCGCATAGGGCACTGCCGCGCCCATGGACGCCAGGCCGCCGGACAGCGAGCAGAGCATGTCTTCGCGCATCTTCACGTCGCGGGCGAACCAGTTGGCGCAGGAGCCGGAATCACTGGTCACCACGGCGCGGTCCGGCAGGCGCGGCGACAGCTCGAAGGCCACCCGCTGCGGGTTGATCGGCGAAGCCGCAGCCATGGCGCGGCGCTTCAGGGTGGTCTGCCATTGGGCCGTCCAGCGTTCGATGCGCTTGCGCCAGGTGCGCAGCGTCTTGCGTTCGAGTAGCGGCAGCAGCGCCTGCAGGGTCTCGGCCGCATCGCCCTGCAAATTGACCTCCATGGGATAACGCAAGCCAAGCATGTCCGCCTGGATGTCGATCTGCACCGCGCGCGCCTGGCCTTCCTTGGGCAGGAACTCGGCATAAGGGAAGCCCGAGCCGATCATCAGCAAGGTGTCGCATTCGTTCATCATCTGATAGCTGGGCTTGGTGCCGAGCAGGCCGATGGAGCCGGTCACCCAGGGCAGATCGTCCGGCAGCGCGGCTTTGCCGAGTAACGCCTTGGCCACGCCGGCACCGAGCACGTCAGCCACCTCGGTGACTTCTCTGGCAGCGCCCAGCGCGCCGGCACCGATCAGAATCGCTACCTTCTTGCCTGCGTTGAGTACCTCGGCGGCGCGCTGCAGATCTTCTTCGTAAGGCACAACCCGCGGTCGGCTGTAACCGACGCCGGAATGCAAGGTGCCATGCTCGCGGGGCGGCTCCTCGTAAGGCAGCGTCTGCAGGTCGTTGGGCAGAATGATCGCCGTCACCCGGCGATCACCCAGGGCGGTGCGAATGCTGCGGTCGACCAGGTGACGCACCTGTGACGGCGCGCTGGCTTGCTGCACGAAGGCGCCGGCCACATCCTTGAACATCGACAGCAGATCCACCTCCTGCTGGTAATGCCCGCCCAGGGCGTTGCGCGCCTGCTGGCCGACGATGGCCAGCACCGGCATATGGTCCATGCGCGCATCGTACAGACCGGTAAGCAGATGGGCCGCACCGGGGCCGGAGGTGGCGATGCATACGCCCAAGTCGCCGGAGAACTTGGCGTCGGCAGCCGCCATGAACGCAGCCATTTCCTCATGACGCGCCTGGATAAAGCGAATCTTGCCCTCGGCCTTGGCCAGGGCGCCGAATACGCCGTTGATGCCATCCCCCGGATAGCCATAGATGCGCCTTACGCCCCACTGATAAAGGCGTTCGACGATGAAATCTGCGACGGTCATGCTCATGGAAAACTCGCTCGAAGTTCAGGCCCGAGACGGGGCCGACATGGATGGAGTTGCCACGCGAGATCTGGATGCGCGACGGTCCGGGCGGGCTGCAGGCTGCCCGCCTCAGGAATCTTGACCGGGGCCGAATCGCAGAGGTTTAAGGTTTCTGCCGGCGCCGCTGCGCCTGTGCCTGTGCGGCTTTTCGCCAGGTGGCGGTCCGGCAAAAAGATCGAACGCGCGGCGCCCGCGAGCCTCAAACCCCGTAGAGCGATAGACCGAGGGACGAGGCATGACCCAGCGAGTACCTGATCCGACCCAGGCACCCGACTTGCCGGGCGAGCCCTCCCCACTCGACCCGCCCCACCAACCCGACAGCGACGGATTGCCGGACAAGCCGCAGCCCGACCCCGTTTGAGCGCGCGCAGGGCCGGCCCGTCAACCATCAGGCAGGAGTGAACACATGGTCGCCTTCGAACCGCAATCGCAACCCGAACGACAGGGCCCGGCGCCCCAGAACGTCAGAGGCTGGGAGCGCCTGCTGTCCATCGGCGGCGGCCTGCTGCTGGCGGCCATCGGCGCCAGCAAGCAGGGCGAGCGAGGCAACCGCCAACTGAGCGTCGGCGGCCTGCTGTTGCTGCGCGGACTGAGCGGCCACTGCAGCGTGAAGAGCGCAGTGGACGATCCGCTGAGCGAGATCCGCTACCTGCGCGCCCGCGTGCAGCGCCTGCAGGAACTGGTGCTGATGGCCGAACAGGTAGCCGACCGTACCCGCGCCACGCCTGTTACCCCGGTGCCGCCTGTACCGGTCACGCCAGCGCCGGCACCTGCCGATCTCACCACGCCCATCGCCGACGAATTCGCCAGCCGCGAGCAGAGCCGCTGACGCGCGGCCGTGCCGCCTCTTTTACGCATCACAGGTGTAGTCATATGGATAACGACAGCAAAGAACGCCCGCACAAGCGCCCTACCAAGGTGATATCCGGGCACTGGCAGCAGGATGCTCAGGAGCAGCTGCGCGCGCGCATCCAGGCCGAGCAGGCGCATACCGATGAACTCGAAGCCCTGGCCAATATCGCCCGCTCCACCATTGCCGATCTGGAAAACCCCGATGCCTTGCAGTCGCCGGACCGCTTGCGCGAGGCCGCGCGCCAGCTCGCCGCCCTGCGCGACGCCTTGAACAACTACAGCGGCCATGCCGTGCACAGCGTCGATCAGTTTGCCCGTAAGCATCCACTATGGTTGGCGGCAGGCGGCCTGGCGGTGGGCATTCTGGTGAGTCGCCTGCTGCGCACGCGCCGCAGCCGCGCTGATGGTTATCACCATGGAGGGACGCTGCGATGAACGACGATCTTCGGCAACCGCCACTGGGGCCCTCGCTGCTCGGCCTGCTGCGCCAGCTGACGCGAGAGGTGCAGACGCTGTTCACCAAGGAACTGGCGCTGGCCAAGGTCGAGCTCAATGCTTCGCTGCAAGCCACCAAGACCGGCATCGCCGCCGTCGCGGGCGGTGCCATCGTGCTGCTGTGCGGCGTACTGATGCTGCTGCTCGCCGCCGTCTACGGCCTCAGCGAAGTGATGCCGCCCTGGGCAGCCGCGCTGATCGTCGGTGTCGTGGTGATCGTGATCGGCCTGATCATGCTCAAGGTCGGGCAGCAGAAATTCGCCCCTTCCCAACTCACTCCCGAACGCACCCTGGATTCCCTGCAAAAAGACAAGGAAGCGGTGCAGAGGCAAATGTCATGAGTACCAACAGCAGCATCGCCGCCGAGTCACGCAAGCCGCCGGAGCTTCTCGAACTGGAAATCGACGAACAGCGCGAGCGCATCGACGCCCTGATCGATGCCGTGGAAGCCCGCCTGACCCCGCAACGGCTGATCGACCAGGCCCTGGCCTATGGCCGTGACAGCGGCGGCCTGGAAATGGCCGAACGTCTGGGGCAGACCCTCAAGGCCAATCCGGTACCCGTTGCCATGACCGCCATCGGCCTGGCCTGGTTGGCCGTCGAGCAGACGCGCCGGCAGGCTCCGAAGGCGCCCGAGCCTGATTTGCCGGACGATCATGAATCCCTGGCCGATGCCCTGCACAGTGCCAGACAGTCGCTGGAGCAGAGCACCCAGGCCGCGCGCCGCAGACTGCATGATCTGGCCGATGGCGCCAGTGCCGCGACCGAGCAGGTCAAGCAGAGCGCCAGTGCCGTAGGGCATGCTGTGCATCGTCATCCATGGGCTTTCGCGGCAGCCGGCTTAGCGGTGGGCGCACTGGTGGGGCTGCTGGGCACGGGGCGCCGGCATTCGCCAGAAGAAGAGCTCGTAAAGGAAAGCTATGTGGTGCCGGATATCGAAGCCGGCTTCGATGAGCTGGCCGATGTGCCGGATGACGAGCCGCCCTTCCGCCCTGGCGCGATCTGACGCCAGGCGAAACGCAGAAACGAAAAAAGCGCCCTAGGGCGCTTTTTTGCGTTGCTTCCGGGTGTTCAGTAGGCCCTGGAAGCGATATATGGCGCAGCGGACGGGACTCGAACCCGCGACCCCCGGCGTGACAGGCCGGTATTCTAACCGACTGAACTACCGCTGCGCATACCTCGATTGGTGGGTGATGACGGGATCGAACCGCCGACCCTCTGCTTGTAAGGCAGATGCTCTCCCGGCTGAGCTAATCACCCTTCACTCTCGAAGTGGGGCGCATTCTAGAGAGCACCCTGCCCCTTGGCAACCCCCTTTGTGAAAAAAATTTATTGGCGATCCAAAGGCTTAGCAATCACTGCCATTTGGCGGGGCAAATCACACGACGGCTCGATACGGGGTTGGCCTAATCCACCAGCGGAAGGAATAATGCGCCCTCGCGCGGGTCTGATCGTCGCGCGGCGTGAATCCCTGTCCGCCGCCAGACTGCCCATGCGCTGCCTGAGGCAGCTGCCATGCGCCCGAATTGAAGATTTCCTGCGCGCCGCGGCGCGCACCCGTTAACTGGAGACAACCCGCTCATGTGGTTTCGCAACCTGCTGGTCTACCGCCTCACCCAGGACGTCGACTTCGATACCGAAAAACTGGAGGCCGCACTGGCCGCCAAGCCGGCGCGCCCCTGCGCCAGCCAGGAACTGGCGACCTATGGCTTCGTCGCCCCTTTCGGCAAGGGCGAGGATGCACCGCTGGTGCATGAAAGCCAGGGCTTCCTGCTGATTTCCGCTCGCAAGGAAGAGCGCATTCTGCCCGGCAGCGTGGTCAAGGACGCCGTGAAGGAGAAGGTCGACGAGATCGAAAGCGAGCAGATGCGCAAGGTCTACAAGAAGGAGCGCGAGCAGATCAAGGACGAGATCGTCCAGGCGTTCCTGCCGCGCGCCTTCATTCGCAAGTCCGCGACCTTCGCCGCCATCGCCCCGGCCCAGGGCCTGATTATCGTCAACGCTTCGAGCCCCAAGCGCGCCGAAGACCTGCTGTCGACCCTGCGCGAAGCCATCGGCTCGCTGCCGGTGCGCCCGCTGACCGTGAAGATCGCCCCGAGCGCGACCATGACCGACTGGGTCAAGGCCCAGCAGGCCGCTGCCGACTTCCACGTGCTGGACGAGTGCGAGCTGCGCGACACCCACGAAGACGGCGGCATCGTGCGCTGCAAGCGCCAGGACCTGACCGGCGAAGAAGTGCAGCTGCACATGAGCTCCGGCAAGCAGGTGACCCAACTGTCCCTGGCCTGGCAGGACAAGCTGTCCTTCGTGCTCGATGACAAGCTGGTGGTCAAGCGCCTGAAGTTCGAAGACCTGCTGCAGGAGCAGGCCGAGCAGGATGGCGGCGACGACGACCTGAGCCAGCAGGACGCCAGCTTCACGCTGATGATGCTGACCCTGATCGAGTTCCTGCCGGCGTTGTTCGAAGCCCTGGGTGGCGAAGACACTCCGCAAGGTCTCTAAAGGCTGCTGCGCGTCGGCCCTGCGGCGTTAAAAATAGGCTCGAAATGCTCATGTACAAAAGTACACTCCGCTTTCTCGCCTATTTTTGCCTTGCAGGGCTCTAGCTCGCGAGCCTTTTACAATTGCAGCTGCTCTCTTACAACAGCCCAATACCCCGCCCCATCCGACAGCCACCGCTGTCTATCCAACAATAACTGGCTGCACAGCGCTCCGCCTTGGGAGCCTGCTACGGCTTCATAGGGAATTTCTGCCATGTCCGCCTTGGTCGCCCTCAGCCGCTTCGTCGGCAACACTTTCGCCATCTGGGTTCTGCTCTTCGCCGTGCTGGCGTTTCTGCTGCCGAGTGCCTTCCTGCCGCTCACCGCGTTTATCGTGCCGCTGCTCGGGCTGATCATGTTCGGCATGGGCCTGACCCTGAAGACCGAAGATTTTCGTGAAGTGGCCCGCCATCCGCTGCGCGTGCTGATCGGCGTGCTGGCCCAGTTCATCATCATGCCGGGCATGGCCTGGTTGCTCTGCCAGCTGTTCGCCCTGCCGCCGGAAATCGCCGTTGGCGTGATCCTGGTCGGCTGCTGCCCTGGGGGCACCGCCTCGAACGTCATCACCTGGTTCGCCAAGGGCGATGTGGCGCTGTCGGTCGGCATCACCGCGGTGACCACCTTGCTGGCGCCCATCGTCACGCCGGCACTGATCTGGCTGCTGGCCTCGGAGTGGCTGCCGGTATCGTTCTGGGCGATGTTCAGTTCGATCCTGCAGATGGTGCTGCTGCCCATCGTGCTTGGCCTGGTTGCCCAGCGCCTCCTGGGTGAGCGGGTCAAGCTGGCGGTCGACGTGCTGCCTCTGATCTCGGTGGTGTCCATCGTCGCCATCGTTGCCGCGGTAGTGGCGGCCAGCCAGGCGAAGATTGCTGAATCCGGCCTGCTGATCATGGCGGTGGTGATGCTGCATAACACGCTAGGGTTGGGCCTCGGCTATCTGGCCGGGGTGATGACCGGTATGCCCCTGGCGCAACGTAAGACGCTGTCCATCGAAGTTGGCATGCAGAACTCCGGGCTCGGCGCGGCTCTGGCCAGCGCCCACTTCTCGCCGCTGGCGGCGGTGCCCAGCGCGTTGTTCAGCGTGTGGCACAACCTCTCCGGCGCGTTGCTGGCCACCTTCCTGCGGCGCATGAAGGATGAGCGCGACAAGTAGCAACAACCGCAATTGGTGGGCTAAAGCCCACCCTACAGCGCTGGGGTCTTACAGCAGATCAGCGAAGTCCGTGGGAACGGGCCATGCCCGTGACTGCTCGCCATGCACCCCAGGATGGACCGCCGAGCTGACTTGCCCTCACAAGCACATCATGCACAATAGCGGTGCGCGCCGGGGACGACCCCGGATTTACGTGCCTTACTGCGGGGACGACCCCACCGTTATCCGTGAGGGTCATATGTCCTGGATCATCCTGTTCTTCGCCGGCCTGTTCGAGGTCGGCTGGGCCGTCGGCCTGAAATACACCGAGGGCTTCACCCGCCCGCTTCCCACCGTGCTCACCATCGCCGCCATGCTGGTTAGCCTTGGCCTGCTCGGCCTGGCCATGAAGGAGCTGCCCCTGGGCACCGCCTACGCGATCTGGACGGGCGTGGGCGCCGTCGGCACGGTGATCGCCGGGATCATCCTGTTCGGTGAGTCCATGGCGCTGATCCGCCTGGCCAGCGTGGCGCTGATCATCTGCGGGCTGATCGGCCTGAAGATGAGCCACGGCTGACATGACAGAGCCCGCCGATTGGCGGGCTTCTTCATTAGCGCTACGTCGGTTTCCCTGGGTATCGCTGCGCTCAACCCAGGCTACAGTCTGCGGCGTAGACCGGGTCGAGCGCAGCGACATCGGGGAGTGAATGTCCAGCTCTAGCGATTATCCCCACGCAACGCCTTCACCTCGGCCTGCAGCACCTGCCGCGTCGCCGCCGTTGCCTCTATGGGCGTACCCGCTACCAGGTCGATCCGCGACCAGAAGCGGCGGAACAGGCCCTTGCGCGGATCACGGCTGAAGAAGCTGCCCCACAGCCCGCCCAGCGCCATGGGAATCACCGGCACCGGGTTGTCCTGCAGGATGCGCTCCACGCCCGCCTTGAACTCGTCGATCTCGCCGTCGGCGGTCAGCTTGCCCTCCGGGAAGATGCACACCAGCTCGCCGTCGCGCAGGTATTCGCCGATGCGCTTGAACGCCGCATCGAACACCAGCAGGTCCTCGCTGCGCCCGGCGATCGGCACCGTGCCGGCAGTGCGGAAGATGAAGTTGAGCACCGGCAGGTTGTAGATCTTGTAGTACATGACGAAGCGCACCGGGCGACGCACCGCACCACCGATCAGTAGCGCATCGACAAACGACACGTGGTTGCACACCAGCACCGCCGGCCCCTCTTCCGGAATCGAGTCGAGGCCCTTGTGCGACACCCGGTACATGGAGTGGCCGAGCATCCAGATCAGGAAGCGCATGGTGAATTCGGGGACGATCTTGAAGATGTAGCTGTTGACCGCCACGTTCATCAGCGAAATGACCAGGAACAGCTGGGGGATCGACAGCCCGGCGACGCTCAGGAACAGGATCGACACCACTGCCGAGACGACCATGAACGCCGCATTGAGGATGTTGTTGGCGGCGATCACCCGGGCCCGCTCGTTCTCGGCCGTGCGCGACTGGATCAACGCATACAGCGGCACGATGTAGAAGCCGCCGAACACGCCAATCCCGAGGATCGAGGCCATTACCCACCAGGCGTGGCCGAAGCCCAGCAGCGCCAGCCAGTCATAGGGCTGCGCCGCCTCGGGAATGCCACCCGAGGCTGCCCAGAGCAGGATGCCGAACACCGTCAGGCCGATGGAACCGAACGGCACCAGGCCGATTTCCACCTTGCGCCCGCTCATGCGCTCGCAAAGCATCGAGCCCAGGGCGATGCCCACCGAGAACACGGTGAGAATCAGGGTGACCACGCTCTCGTCGCCGTGCAGCCACTCCTTGGAGTAGGCCGGGATCTGCGTCAGATACACCGCGCCGAGAAACCAGAACCACGAGTTGCCGACCAGCGAGCGCGACACCGCCTTGGGCTGCGTCAGGCCCATGCGCAGGGTCAGCCAGGTTTGCCGGAAGATGTTCCAGTCCAGCGCCAGATCCGGCAGCGCGGCACCGGCCCGTGGAATGCCGCGGGCCGACAGGTAGCCGAGCATCGCCACCAGCACCACCGAGACGGCGACGATCACGCTGTAGTGAGCACTGGTGAGCATGATGCCGGCGCCGATGGTGCCCGCCAGGATCGCCAGGAAGGTGCCCATTTCCACCAGCGCGTTGCCGCCCACCAACTCCTCGGGCTTGAGCGCCTGGGGCAGGATCGAGTACTTCACCGGGCCGAACAGCGCCGATTGAATGCCCATGGTGAACAGCACCGCGAGCATCAGCGTCAGGTTGCCGAGCAGCACGCCGATGGCGCCGACCAGCATGATGAAGATCTCGAAGAACTTCAGCCGGCGTATCAGCAGATCCTTGGAGAACTTCTCGCCGAACTGGCCGCCGAGGGCGGAAAACAGGAAGAACGGCAGGATGAACAGCATGGCCGCGACGTTGACCAGCAGGTCGCGATCCGCGTCAAGGCTGAGCTTGAAGAGAATCGCCAGGATCAACGACTGCTTGAAGATGTTGTCGTTGAACGCGCCGAGCAGCTGCGTGACGAAGAACGGCAGGAAGCGCCGGCTCTTCAGCAGAGCGAATTGCGAGTGCTGACTCATCGATACCTTTCCCTTTGCGGATTCGATGAGCATTGGACTGCAACTGCCCGGGCAAAGCCACAGCCATGGGCATTTTTGTCGACGCGTCGCGCCTTTTCAGTTGAACAGCGGGTTACCACGCAGGCGCGCCACGGCCAGGTCGACGAAGGCACGCACCTTGGCCGGCGCCTGACGGCCCTCGGGATACAGAACATGGATCGGCAGCGGTGGCTCCTCGAAGGCCTCGAGCACGATCTGCAGCGCCCCCTCCTGAACGGCCGGCGCGACCTGATAGCTCGCCACCCGGGTCAGCCCCCAACCGGCGCGCGCCGTGGCGATGGCTGACTCGTTGGTGTTGGACTGCAGCACCGGATCGACCAGTACCCGCTGGCCCTCGGCGAAGCGCCACTCCGGCGAGGCCCAGGCGCTTTGCGAAACGACGATGCGGTGATGTTTCAAATCGGCGGGTGTGGTCGGCACGCCGTATTTTTCCAGGTAGCACGGCGCCGCACAGATCACCCGGCGCACCGACCCAACCTGAATGGCGGTAAAACCCGAATCCGCCAGGTGACCGATACGAACCGCCACATCGATGCCCTCGTCGAGGATATTCACCGGTCGGTCGACGAAAAAGGTGCGCGCGTGCATGCCCGGGTAGGCATCCAGATAATCGAGCACCAGGGGCAGCACGTGCAGGTGGCCGAACATCGACGCCGCGGTCACCGCCAGGGTGCCGGACGGTTCGGCGTAATGTCCGGCTGCGGCCAGTTCCGCCTCGGCGATGTCGGCGAGAATGCGCCGGCAATCCTGCAGATAACGGCTACCGGCATCGGTGGTCTTCACCGAACGCGTGGTGCGCACCAGCAGCCGCGCGCCGATCAGGTCCTCGAGGCCGGCGACGATGCGCGTCACCGCCGGCGCGCTCATGTGCATCTGCCGCGCGGTACTGGCAAAGCTGCCCGTCTCCGCGACCTTCACGAATACCCGCATCGCCTGCCAACGATCCATCCACCCGCTCCTCTGCTTTAAGCGTTGGCTGCGCTGGTGGCGCAGCCAAGCGAGTATGCCGTATCCGCGCGTCCTGAGCGGCGATGCGATTCAGGCTGCACGGTCGAGCGCCCACGCAGGAACGCGGGCGCCATCACCCTACCGGCCCGTAGGAGAGGCTTCAGCCTCGAGCTTTTGTGCGTCCTGCCAGCCAAAATAGAGCTTGAAGGCACCTTCTACAAAAACTGCGCGCGGGACTGCCCGAGGTTCGCTCTCTGCGCCGTTCAGAGCGCCAGCTCCAGGCGCTCGTCACTGGCGCCTTGCGGCTGCGCCGGCACTGCACAGCAGATCAGCACTTCATCGTCGCCGTGGGGCGCGCTGGGTTCTTTCAGGTAGCTCACCGCGCCTTTCACCAGGCGTGTCTTGCAGGTGCCGCAAGAGCCCTCGCGGCAACTGAACTCCGGTTCCAGCCCTCTAGCCTCGGCCAGTTCCAGCAAGGTGCCGGAACCCGGAGTCCAGCGCCCCTCCTTCAGCGACTCGGTAAACAGCACCGGCACCGCCTCGGTGGCCGGCGCGACCGTCACGGCGGCCGCCGCCGGCTGATCGGGGCGACGCACCAGAGACGCCGGCCCGAAGCCTTCGGCATGGATGCGCCCATCGGCAATGTTGTAGCCGCGCAGGCCGTCGTACAGCCCCTGGGTGAAGGCCGGTGGCCCGCACAGGTAGAAGGCGTAATCGTCGAAGGCCAGATAGCGGGTCAGCAGCGCCATGTCGATGCGCCCGGCGGTGTCGTAATCGACGCCCGGCTCGGCGCCGCTGGTGTCGCTCAGCACCCGCACCAGCCGGACCGCGCCCTGGGCAGCGGCCACCAGGTCGCCGAGTTCGCGGTCGAAGGCGCGCTCGGCTTTCGAGCGCGCGGCGTAGAACAATGTGACCGGCCTGATCCGCTGCCGGCGCCAGCCTTCGTAGACCACATGGCGCAGCATCGCCAGCATCGGCGTGATGCCGATGCCACCAGCCAGCAGCACCAGCGGGCGCTCCTCCTGCGCATCGAGGGTGAATGCCCCGGCCGGCGCGCGGGCGTCGATCAGATCGCCCTCGCGCAACCCGTCATGGATGAATTGCGACACCCGCCCCTCGCGCTTGACGCTGATCCGGTAGATGCCATCGGATGGCGCCACCGACAGGGTGTAGGTACGAATCAGCGGCTTCTCGCCCGCGGCCACTTGCAGCCGAATCGGCAGATGCTGGCCGGCCAGGTGCGGCAAGACCCCGGCACCATCGACCGGCTCCAGATGCAGGGAACGGATCGACCGGCTTTCCTCAACGATGCGCGCAACCCTCATTGGCCGCCACTGCGTGGCGTACTGGGCCGCACGCAGCTGATCGGCGGCTTGTTGCCAGTTGCCGGTGAGCAGCGAGCTGTCCGCCCAGCCGTCCTCGCGCATGGCCCAGCGCAGGGCCATGGCAGCCGGGCGCCGCACGATACGCCGGGGACGGAAGGTCCACAGCCGCTCGGCGCCCTGAAAGGCGCCGATTTCCGGGGATTCGAAGATGACCTCGGCGTCACCGCTCAGTTGCAGCACGTCGCCCGTGGCGAAATCCACGAACAGCAGACCGGCCTTGCCGTTGAGCACGATGTTGCCGAGTGTGGAAAAGAACAGGTTGCCGTTGAAGTCCGGGATGGTCAGGGTGCCGTCGGCATCGATGCGCACGAAGCCGGTGTTGCCGCCACGGTGCGAGACGTCCACCTGGCGCTGCCCGTCGACATCGGCATAGGTCGCCACGAAAAAGGTGTCGGCGCCTTCGACCACTGCCCGCGCCGCGGCATCAAGCGCCGGCAACTGCTCGACGGTAGCGGCGAACGGCGCCGCCGGATCACGGGCGAAGGTGAAATCGCGCTGCTGGATGTAGCGTGGGCAGTTGCCAAAACTCTGCTCGACCGCTACCCGCAGGCCCTTGCCACCCGCCACCACCACGCCGTTCATGCGGTTACGCCGTCGGCTGTGCAGTTCGATGCCCAGGAGGCCCAGCGCAGCGCCCTCGCCCATGCCTTGGGCGACAGGGTCGTCGGCCTGGGGCCGGGCGGCAATGTCCAGCGTGGTGGGCGTCGGCGAGGCCATGAAACCGGCCTGGCCCTCGAGCAGGCCGGCCCAGGCATCGCCCTGCCCATCCACGCTGCCCAGCACGATGAACGGCAGCTGGGCGTAGAAATCCCGGTGCTGGTCGGGCATGAAGTCGCGCACCACGCGTTTGCCGACCGCATCCATTCGTTCGGCGACGCCGAGCTTTTCCTGAATGAATGTTTCACCCGAATGCCAGGGTGCGGGCGTTTTCGCGAGATCGGTCATGGCGGTTCTCCTGGAGGCGGTGGTGCGCAGGCTCAGGCGTTGGCGGTCAGTCCGGCAGGCGTCTGGGGAATGGCCACGAAGCCGGGCAGCGCCTCGATGCGCGCCAGGAAAGCCCGGACCTGCTCGTAGGCCGATAGGTCGACGTTGCCCTCCGGCGCCCGCGCCAGATAGCTGTACAGCGCCACGTCGGCGATGGTCGGGTGGTCGGCGGCCAGCCACTGGCGACCGCTCAGGTGGCGCTCCAGGCGGGCGAGCAGCACATGAGCACGGGCGATCACTTCCTCGGCATTGAAGTCGGCACCGAACACCGTGATCAGGCGCGCCGCGCAAGGGCCGTAAGCCAGTTCGCCGGCGGCCACGGACAGCCAGCGCTGCACCGCCGCCGCACCAGCGGGATCTTCCGGCAGCCAGTCGGTGCGCCCGGTCTTCTTGGCCAGGTAAACGAGGATGGCGTTGGAGTCGGCGACCACCACGCCGTCGTCTTCCAGCACCGGCACCTGGCCGAAGGGATTGAGCGCGAGAAATTCAGGCTGCTTGTTGGCTCCGCCGGCCAGGTCGACCTCGACCAGCTCGGGCTTCAGGCCCAGCAGCGAGGCGAACAGAACGGCGCGGTGGGCATGGCCGGACAGGGGGACGTGATGGATTTTCATGGGTCGGCTCCTGGTTGACGGTGGGCCGGGAGAAGTCCCGAGCCGTGCAACCAGCTTGCGACCGCAGCGCGTTTTGAGGAATACGCGTTGTCGGCATTACTTTATTGCGATAAATGAAACAATCCGATTACGCGTCAGATCGGCAATTGCCCCAGCGCCCAGCGCAACCCGAAGAAGATCAGCAATCCGCCGCCGATGGTCGCCAGTAGATGGCGCGTCACCACGGCGATGACGATGGTTGCCAGACCCGCCAGCAGATAGGCGTTGTCCCAGCTCAGTGCCCAGTTGCGCCCGTCCGGCAGGAGCATGGCTGGCACCACGATGGCGGTCAGCACCGCGGTCGGCACGTAATGCAGGGCCTGGCGCACCGCCTGGGGAAAGCGCAGGTCGGGAAAGGCGAACAGGCTGTAGCGCGTGGCGAAGGTGATCGCCAGCATGCCGAGGATCAGAATCCAGTTTTCCATCAGCAGGGCTCCTCCTGCAGGGGCGCCTGGGTGCGCTCGAGCAACACGCCGATCAGGATGCCGGCGAAAGCAGCGGCCATCAGCCCGAGTTTGTAGGGCAGGTCGTGAAAGATCAGCGCGACCACCGCCGCCACCAGGGCGGCAGCCACCTGCGGGCGATTGCGCAACATCGGCACGACGATGCCGACGAAGGTGGCGATCATCGCGAAATCCAGGCCCCAGGCGGCGAGGTTCGGCACCGCCTGGCCGAACAGCAGGCCGATCAGCGTACAGCCGATCCAGTTGCCGTACATGGCCAGGCCGGCACCAAGAAAGTACCAGTGCTTGTTTGGCGAGTCGTCGCGCTGGGCATAGCGCTGCTGCACCACGGCAAAGGCCTCGTCGGTCAGCCAGAACGCCAGCGGGATGCGCCAGCGTTTGGGCAGGTGGCGCACGAAGGGCTGCAGGGTGGCGCTGTACAGCGCATGGCGCAGATTGACCACCAGGGTGGTCAGCCACAGCACCGCCAGGGTGGCGCCGCCGGTGAGCAGGCTGACGGCGATGAACTGCGCGGAGCCGGCGAACACCAGCACCGACATGCCGATGGTCTGCCAAGCGTCGAGCCCGGCGGCACCGGCCAGGCTGCCATAGATGATGCCAAACGGCATGGCGCCGAGCAGCATCGGCAGCATGTCGCGCAGACCCTGGAAGAATTCTTGGTATCGGGACATCGGCTCGTCGCTTGACTGGAAAGATTGCCCGCTGGCAACCGGAAGCGCATCAGGCTAGCCCAGCCGGTCTCTACTGTCTTGAACGATCTTGCGCAGTTGGCACACTAGGTAGCCTGGGTTGAACGCAGCGATACCCAGGATGTGGCAACCAGCAACCCGCTCTCTCCCAATCAGTGTCGATAGGCAAAAACAGCTTCAGCGTAGTATCTGTGGAGCGGGCGGGGACACCTGGTCCATGCGCGCGAAAAATCGCGGGCACGGTCCGCTCCCACAGGTGTAATTCGCAGGAAAAGCTGCGGTATCGCTCAACCACAGGCTACGGGCGGCGATGGCAAGCCTTGCGGTATTCACCGGGCCCCACGCCATACACCTGCTTGAACTGTCGCGTCAGGTGGCTTTGGTCGGCGAAGCCCAGTTGCAGCGCCACGCTCAGCGGCGCACAGCCGTCACGCAGCAGCGCCCGCGCCTGCTCCAACCGGCGTTGCTGCAACCAGGCGTGGGGCGGCAGGCCGGTGGCGCGGCGAAACACCCGGGCGAAATGGAACGGCGAGAGGTTCACCGCGGTGGCCAGTTCTTCCAGCGATGGCGGCTCGCCCAGGCGCGCGGCCAGCAGCTCCTTGGCCAGGCTCACCGCCCGCGGCTCCAGACCGGCGGCAGCCGCCTGCCTGACCCCGGCATGACGCTGGAACAGCATCAGCAATGTCTCGCGCCATGCCGTCTGCTGGTGCAGCACGCCGGCGTCACTGTCGAGCAGGCGGTGCAACTGGCCGAAGGCCCGATGCAGTTCGACGTCCTGCAGCACGCTGGCGGCGAACGACGGCAGGCCGCGGTGCGCCAGGCCCAGTTCGTCGAGCACGCCATTGACCTGGGCCGGCGCCGGGTAGAAGGCGCGGTACAACCAACCCTGCTCGTGGGCCGACGAGCCGGTGTGCACCTCGTCCGGATTGATCAGCACCATGCTGCCGACCGGCGCCAGGTGATCCGCGCCACGGTGGCGAAAGCGCTGGGCGCCATGCTCGATCACGGTGAACACGAAACCTTCGTGTACGTGCGGGGTGAAGCGTTGCTTGATGTAGCGCGCCTGCAGCAGCTCCACGCCGGCCAGGGCGGGGCTTTCCCAGAAGCGGATGCGCTCGCCGGTGGGCATGGCTCACACGCCGAAGCGTGCCTCCAGCCCGGCCTTGACCACCGGCCATTCCTGATCGGTGATGCTGTACAGCACGGTGTCGTCGAGGCGCCCGTCGGCCAGGCGGCGATGATTGCGCAGCAGGCCCTCGCGAACCGCGCCGAGCTTTTCGATGGCGCGCTGGGAGCGCTGGTTGCTGGCGGCGGTTTTCAGTTGCACGCGAACCATCTGCCAGCTCTCGAAGGCGTGGCGCAGCATCAGGTACTTGATCATGTTGTTCAGGCCGGTGCCGTGCTGGGCGGCGTCCAGCCAGGTCCAGCCGATTTCCACCGCCGGCAGGGTCGGCATGAAGTCGGCGAAGCGCGTGGTGCCGACGATCTGGTCGGCGAGGCGAATCACGAAGGGCAAGGCGCGCTCTTCGCGCTGCTCCTGCAGGGCCAGGCGGTACCAGTCCAGGCGCTGGGTGCCGCTCATGTAGAGCAGCTCATCGCGATTGGCTTCGGCCAGGCTGACCAGCGCCGGAATATCGCCATCGAGCAACGGTTCGATGCGCAGGGCACCGCGCTGCAGGGTGATCAATTGCGGCTTGAACATCGGTTTTCTCCAGGTACAACGCTTGCCAGGCGTGTCAGTTTCTCACCGAATAAACGGTCTGTCTGCCAAAAAACGGCAGCGCCCAGAGTGCCGCAAGCGCACGGTGGTGCCCCTGCGACCTTGGTCGCGCCTGACGCTGCGAAGCTTTGCTGCGACACTACGCAGGCGTGCCAAGGTACGCTCGCACCATCGCCCTTCTGTTTCGTGGAGTCTGCATGTCGCTGTCCAGTTGGCTTATCGCTGCAGTCGCCCTGCTCTACATGGCCGTGCTGTTCGCCATCGCCTTCTACGGTGACCGCCGCCGCAAGCCACTGCCGCCGAAAGTTCGCGCCTGGGTCTACTCGCTGTCGCTGGCGGTGTACTGCACCAGCTGGACCTTCTTCGGCGCCGTCGGCCAGGCGGCCGAGCAACTGTGGTCGTTCCTGCCCATCTACCTGGGGCCGATGCTGCTTCTGCTGTTCGCCCCCTGGGTGATCGAGAAGATGGTGCTGATCAGTAAGCAGGAAAACATCACCTCGATCGCCGACTTCATCGCCGCGCGCTACGGCAAGTCGCAGTCCCTGGCCATCGTCGTCGCGCTGATCTGCCTGGTCGGTGTGCTGCCTTACATTGCCTTGCAGCTCAAGGGCATCGTGCTCGGCGTGAACCTGCTGATCGGCTCGGAAACCGACGCCGACGGCACCCGCGCCCAGGACACCGCGCTGATCGTCTCGGTGATCCTGGCGCTGTTCACCATCCTGTTCGGCACTCGCAACCTGGACGTCACCGAGCACCACCGCGGCATGGTGCTGGCCATCGCCTTCGAGTCGCTGGTCAAGCTGCTGGCCTTCATCGCCGTAGGCGCCTTCGTCACCTACGGGCTGTTCAATGGTTTCGGCGACCTGTTCAGCCAGGCGCAGCGCAGCCGCGAGCTGGAGGCGTACTGGGCCGAGGCGGTGAACTGGCCGGCGATGCTGGTGCAGACCGGTATGGCGATGATCGCCATCGTCTGTCTGCCGCGGCAGTTCCACGTCACCGTGGTGGAGAACACCGACCCCCGTGATCTGCGCCTGGCGCGCTGGGTATTCCCGCTGTACCTGCTGCTGGCCGCGCTGTTCGTGATTCCCATCGCCCTGGCCGGGCAGATGCTGCTGCCGGGCGGAGTGAGCCCGGACTCCTTCGTGATCAGCCTGCCGCTCGCCGAAGCCCACCCGGCACTGGCGCTGCTGGCCTTCATCGGTGGCGCTTCGGCGGCCACCGGCATGGTGATCGTCGCGTCGGTGGCACTGTCGACGATGATCTCCAACGACATGCTGCTGCCCTGGCTGCTGCACCGCAAAAGCACCGAGCGGCCGTTCGAGGCCTTCCGCCACTGGATGCTCACGGCACGAAGGGTCAGCATCGTGCTGATCCTGCTGCTGGCCTACGTGTGCTATCGCCTGCTCGGCACCAACGCCAGCCTGGCGACCATCGGGCAGATCTCCTTCGCCGCCATCGGCCAACTGGCACCGGCGATGTTCGGCGCTCTGGTGTGGAAGCAGGCCAACCGCCGCGGCGTGTTCGCCGGGTTGATCACCGGCGCGGCGCTGTGGATCTACACCCTGGTGCTGCCGGTGCTGGCCCGCGGCCTGGGCTGGCCGCTGGACATCTTCCCCGGCCTGCGCACCCTGCTCTACGCGCCGATCGGCTTCGAGGTCGACGCCCTGACCCGCGGCGTGGTGCTGTCGCTGGCCGGCAACCTGACGCTGTTCGCCTGGGTATCGTTCTTCTCGCGCACCCGGGTGTCCGAGCACTGGCAGGCTGGGCGCTTCGTCAACCACGACTTCGGCAACAAACAGGGCGGCCGCGGCGCCCTGGCGGTGCAGGTCAACGACCTGCTGCTGCTCGCCGGCCGCTTCGTCGGCGAAGAACGCGCGCAGGAAAGCTTCAGCCACTTCGCCCGTCGCCAGGGCAAGGCCTTCAACTCGGCGCAGCCGGCCAACAGCGAATGGATCGCCCATACCGAGCGCCTGCTTGCCGGCGTGCTCGGCGCCTCGTCGACCCGTGCGGTGGTCAAGGCGGCCATCGAAGGCCGCGACATGCAGGTCGAGGACGTGGTGCGCATCGTCGACGAAGCCAGCGAGGTGCTGCAGTTCAACCGCGCCCTGCTTCAGGGCGCCATCGAGAACATCAGCCAGGGCATCAGCGTGGTCGATCAGTCCCTGCGCCTAGTGGCCTGGAACCAGCGCTACCTGGAAATCTTCGAGTACCCGGACGGGCTGATCTGCGTCGGCCGGCCGATCGCCGAGATCATCCGCTTCAACGCCGAGCGCGGCATGCTCGGCAGCGCCGACGTCGAGGAAAGCGTCGCCAAGCGCCTGTACTGGATGCGCCAGGGCACCGCCCACAGCTACGAGCGGGTGTTTCCCAATGGGCGGGTCATCGAGCTGATCGGCAACCCCATGCCCGGCGGCGGCTTCGTCATGAGCTTCACCGACATCACCGAATTCCGCGAAGCCGAGCGCGCCCTCAAGGCCGCCAACGAAGGCCTCGAACAGCGCGTCGCCGAGCGCACCCATGAACTGTCGCAACTGAACAAGGCGCTGACCGCCGCCACCGGCGTGGCCGAAGCGGCCAATGCCTCGAAGACCCGCTTTCTCGCCGCGGTCAGCCATGACCTGATGCAACCGCTGAACGCCGCCCGGCTGTTCTCCGCCGCCCTCTCCCACCAGGAAGAAGCGCTGCCCCACGAGGCTCAGGAGCTGGTGCGCCACCTGGACAGCTCGCTGCGTTCGGCCGAGGACCTGATCAGCGACCTGCTGGACATCTCGCGCCTGGAGAACGGCCGCATCACCCCGGACCGCAATGCCTTCGCCCTCAACAGCCTGTTCGACACCCTGGGCGCCGAGTTCCGCGTGCTGGCCGCCGAGCATGGCGTGGATTTCCACATGCAGGGCAGCAAACTGCGGGTAGACAGCGACAGCAAGCTGCTGCGCCGCGTGCTGCAGAACTTCCTCACCAACGCCTTCCGCTACGCCAAGGGCCGTGTACTGCTCGGCGTGCGCCGCCAGGGCGCGAATCTGCGCCTGGAGGTCTGGGATCGCGGCCCGGGCATTCCCGAAGACAAACGACAGACCATCTTCGAAGAATTCAAACGCCTGGACAGCCACCAGACCCGCGCCGAAAAAGGCCTGGGCCTGGGCCTGGCGATCGCCGACGGGCTGTGCCGCGTGCTCGGCCACAGCCTGGAAGTGCGTTCCTGGCCCGGCAAAGGCAGCGTGTTCAGCGTCACCGTGCCGATCGCTCGCCACCAGGCGCCAGCGGCCCAGCGGGCGCGACCGGAAAGCAGCGGCCAACTGCTCACCGGCACCCAGGTGCTGTGCATCGACAACGAGGAAAGCATCCTTACCGGCATGCACAGCCTGCTCTCGCGCTGGGGCTGCCAGGTCTGGTCGGCGCGCACCCGCGCCGAATGCGAGCAGCTGCTCGACGAGGACGTACGCCCGCACCTGGCCCTGGTCGACTATCACCTGGACGAAGGCGACACCGGCACCGAGCTGATGGCCTGGCTGCGCACCCGCCTGGGCGAACCGGTGCCCGGCGTGGTGATCAGCGCCGACGGCCGCCCCGAACTGATCGCCCAGGTGCACGCCGCCGGCCTGGATTTCCTGCCCAAGCCGGTGAAGCCAGCGGCGCTGCGGGCGTTGATCAGCCGGCATTTGCCGCTGCAGTAGAGCGGCCGGATAGCGATGCACTACCTGTGGAAACAGATGGGGCGCCCGCGTCCACCGAGCTCGTAGCCGGATCTTGCAAAGCCGCGCATTTCCTGCGAAAAACTCGGCCTTCTGCACTTTCGGAACCCCAGCAATGAGCGACGAACTACGTATCGAAGATATCCACCAGGGCGATGGCAAGGCGGTGGTCAAGGGCGCGCTGATCACCACCCAGTACCGCGGCTGGCTGGAGGACGGCACCGAGTTCGACTCGTCCTATTCGCGCGGCAAGCCGTTCCAGTGCGTGATCGGCACCGGGCGAGTCATCAAGGGTTGGGACCAGGGCCTGATGGGCATGCAGGTCGGCGGCAAGCGCCGGCTGTTCGTGCCAGCGCACCTGGCCTATGGCGAACGCTCGATGGGCGCGATCACGCCGAATTCCAACCTGAGTTTCGAAATCGAGCTGCTGGAAGTGCTGACGCGGGACGACTGAAGCGCCCCGCGCCTTGCGTTTTATCGCTTGGGTTGCGGCTCGACCCGGTCGAAGCGCAAGCCCTCGCTGCCCTTGATGTTCCAGGCTTCGCCCTGGGTGTCGACGAAGCTGACGTCGGTGAAACTCGAGTCGCGCAGGCCGTCGATCTGCGCGCCCGCCCCGCCCTTGAAGCGCACCTGCTCGAAGGCGACGTTCTCGTGGAAGGCGTCGTGGGCGCTGTCGCCCTTGACCTGGATCGCCGCGCCGGCGGCACCCTCCACCGTCACGTTGCTCACGCGGATATCGCGGAACTGCCCCGGCACGGTCGAGCGCTCGTAGTCGAGGATGGCGTTGGGGTCGTGGTAATCCAGGGTCATGATCACCCCCTGCTTGACCGGGTTGCGGATCGCCGAGTCGCGGAAGGTGACGTTGCGCGCGCCGCCGCCCATGAAGTTGGTGCTCTTCATGCGCAGGCCGGTGTCGGTGCCATCGGACACGTTGTCTTCGGCGAGGATGTTCTGGATCCAGCCACCGGTATGGCTGCCGGCGACCACCATGCCGTGGCCGCGGCGGAAGAAGTTGTTGAAGATCCAGGCATCCTCCTGGGGCGGCTGTTTCGCGGCGCCTGCGCCGGTGCCAGACGCGAAGTTGACGCAATCGTCGCCCGTGTCGAAAAAGTTGTTGAAGACCATCGCGCCCTTGCTGTTGGCGAACTCGATGCCGTCGCCGTTGTTGGCGTCGTAGGTCTTGTGCACGGTACCGGCCATCACCACGTTCTCGGTTTCCAGGTTCATGATCCCGTGGTAGGCCGGGTTGAGCACGGTGAAGCCGCCGTAGAACACGTTCCTGACGTTGCGCAGGGTCATCAGTGAAGAGCGCATCTGGCCGTAGGCGTCCTTGACGATGATGCCACGCGCCACGGCCTTCTCGACCTGATCCCTGGCCAGGATGCCGTCCTCCCTGTAGCGGGTATTGTCACTGGCCCGGTAGAACGGCAGCGGCTTACCGAGCTCGTCCTGGCTGTCGTCGTTGCGCTTCCAGCCGTTGCCGTCGATGGTGCCCTTGCCGACGATGCGGATGTTCTCGAACGACTGGCGCTGGCGCGGATCGCGCGGCAGCGCGTTGATCAGCGAGGCCGGACGCACCATGGTCGAATACGGGTACTGGATGTAGCCCTGCAGCGGGTAATCCTCGCTGCGCTCGGAGCCCAGCAGCGTGGCGCCCTCGGCGATCTCCAGGGTCATGTTGCTTTTCAGGTACAGCGCACCGGTCTTGAACACCCCGGCCGGAATCAGCACCTTGCAGTTCAGCGAACAGGCATCGATGGTCTTCTGGATGGCCGCGGTATTGAGTGTCTTGCCGTCGCCCTTGGCGCCCTGGGCCTCGACGTTGAATACCTCGGGGACCGCCGTGGTGCGCTGAACCAGCACCGGGCTGTCGGCCGACTCGCGCCCCTCGGCATCCACCGAGCGCACGGTGAAGCGGTATTCCGTCTCCGGTTTGAGGCCATCGACGGTGAAATTGTGGATGGCGATGCGGTGATGGAAATTTGCCTCGTCAGCCGCGTAGAACTGGTCGATATACGGCTTGGCCGGTGAATGCTGGTCGTTGTTGGCGTTGGCGCCGCCCAGCTTTTTACCATCCATGTACACGTGATAGTCGACGATGCCAGCGGCATCTTGCGGTTTCTCCCAGACCAGAATGATCTGGCGGTCGTCATAGGCCAGGGTCGGCACCTGGATGTTCGGCGGCGCCTCCAGCGCCAGGGCGGCACCGCTGGTCAACAAAGCCAGCGGTATGACAACGCACTTTGATTGATGGGATTTAATGAGAGAAACAGGCGTAGAAAGGCGCTTAATGAGCGGCATGATTGTTATCCTTGTTATGGCCAATCCATTGAATAAGCTGAAGATTGCAAGGCAATAAGCCAGACGATCCACAGCGCAATCGTCACACCCTCAAGAAGTATGACAACCGACAAGATAGACGAGATTTGGGCTGCGTCCAGCCCTGGCGTCATGGCACCGCTCGAATGCGGAAGGGAGAGGGATCAGTCGTCCAGCGGCTCATCCAGCGGCAGCCCGGCCGCCCGTTCGAGCAGCTCGGGCGGCAGGCTCTTGCTGGCCCGCGCGCCGAGCAGCTTGAGGTTTTCGGCGCGGCTGATGAGGTTGCCGCGGCCGTCGACTAGCTTGTTGCGCGCGCCGGAGTACGCCTTGTCGAGCTGCTGCAGACGCATGCCGACTTCGTCCAGATCCTGAATGAAGGCCACGAACTTGTCGTACAGCGCCCCTGCCCGCTCGGCGATTTCCCGAGCGTTCTGGCTCTGCCGTTCCTGGCGCCACAGGCTGTCGATCACCCGCAGGGTCGCCAGCAGCGTGGTCGGGCTGACGATCACGATGTGCTGGTCGAAGGCTTCCTGGAACAGCCCCGGATCAGCCTGCAAAGCCGCTGCGAATGCGGCCTCGATCGGCACGAAAAGCAGCACGAAATCCAGGCTGTGCAGCCCGTCGAGGTGCTGGTAATCCTTGAGTGACAGGCCCTTGAGGTGGCTGCGCAGCGATAGCACGTGCTGTTTCAACGCCACCTGCCGCACCGCTTCCTCGCTGGCAGACACGTACTGCTGATAGGCGGTGAGGCTGACCTTGGCATCGACCACCACCTGCTTGTCGCCCGGCAGCTGGATCAGCACGTCCGGCTGGAAACGCTCGCCCTCGGCACTCTTCAGGCTGACCTGGGTGTGGTACTCGCGACCCTTCTGCAGGCCGGCATGTTCGAGCACGCGTTCGAGCACCAGCTCACCCCAGTTGCCCTGGGTCTTTTGACCCTTGAGCGCCTGGGTGAGGTTCATCGCCTCCTCGCTCAGGCGCTGATTGAGCCCCTGCAGACGCTCCAGCTCCTTGCCCAGAGAAAAGCGCTCGCGCGCCTCCTGCTGGTAGCTCTCCTCGACGCGCTTCTCGAAGGCCTGGATGCGGTCCTTGAGCGGGTCGAGCAATTGCCCCAGGCGCTGCTGGCTGGTTTCCGAGAAACGCTGCTCGCGCTCATCGAAGATCTTGCCGGCCAGTTCGGCGAACTGCGCACGCAAGGCATCACGGGCGCCTTGCAGATCCTCCAGGCGCTGCTGGTGGTTTTCCTGCTGTTCGTGCAGTTCGGCGGCCAGCCCGGCCCGCTCGCTGTCCAGGCGACGCAGTTCGGCTTCCTGGCGCTCGCGCAGGGCCTGCGCGCCCTCAAGCTGCTCGCGGGCCAGCTGCAGGTCGTTCTGCAGCAAGTGGGTTTCGCGGCGCAGGGCGGCCAGTTCGGCCTGCTGATCAGCCTTGATTTCGAGGATCTCGGCAAGCTCGTCGCGGCAGTTGTCCAGCTGCGCGCTGAGGCCGGCCTGGGCCAACTGCGCTGCATTCATGCGCTCCTGAGCGAGCCCTGCTTGCAGGCGCATCTCTTCGGCCTGTCGCAAGGCGGCGGCCATGCGCAGCCATAAGGGAACGGCGGCCAGCAGCGCGCCAACCAGAACGGCCGGCAGCAGGGTCAGAAGATCGAAAGGCATAAAGGCATCCAGGCAAGACTGCCGGGCAGTATAACCGCGAGGGCGGCTTGGCAGCGGTTACAGGGCACCGCTAAAAACTACCTGCGTTGTCAGCGCGGCGTTAAAAACAGGCTCAAAATGCTCATTTACAGCACGTAAACTGCGCTTTTTCGCCTGTTTTTGCCTTGCGCTGACTGCCTCGCCAACGTTTTTAGAGGTGCCCTACAGGCGCTGCAGCAAATCCCGCGCCTCGTCATGCCCCTGCAGCGCTGCCAGCTCCAGCCAATGCCGGGCCTGCTCGGGCTCGAGGGTCCGCGGCTGGCAATAAAGGCGGCCCAGCTCAAGCTGCGCCCGGCCATCGCCAGCACGCGCCGCCTGGCGCAGCAACTCTACACCGATGCGCCGGTCGCGGGTATTACCACACTCGCGGCAGAGCATCTGGCCCAGCCGACTTTGCGCCTGAACCACACCCTGGCGCGCCGGCTGCTTGAGCAGCCGACCGGCGATGCGTTTCACGCTGGGAGCTTCGGCCAACCTCGGGCTGTCGAGCAGCCAGGTGGCAAAACGAACGGGAACCTGGGTACGAACGGGGAGCGTATGGAATTCGCTGCGGGGTAAAACGCGGGGCATAAGACGAAAGCAGGGGTTCGGAACAGGCGCGCAACTCTACTCTTTTTTATTCACAGGTAAAGCCCTGGCCCGTGGCAGAGCGGCTGCGCGCGACAATCCACAGAAGCTGTGGATAACTTTGTGAATATGGTGGGCGAAATACCTGCTAACACCGATGAAATGGGCCTTGCGCTCAAACTGCTCATTTTTTCACCACCTCAAAAAAGTCTATATTTTTCATAAACTTATGTTTACGCCTACGCTATTACCGAGGTTTTGACAAGAGGCAATATGCAGCTTGACAAGCTGCTTCGCGATTGTGCACAAGTCCCGCGGCGAGGCCTGAAAAATGCCCTGTTGCGGGGCGAAATCAGCCTTGACAAGGCGGCACGCCACGACGGGCGGGGCGTGCAGACCGTGCACCAAATCCGCCTCCCGTCATCTGCATGCCACAAAAGTGTGAAGCACCAATCAGGCGCAACCGGTTTGGCAGCCTCGATCACTTCGGGTTACCGTCGCAGATTGATCCGTACAGGAACCCACGCCCATGCTCAGCCGCCGCGTCTGGCTGCGACTGTCCGTCACACTCGCCGTGCTGCTGATGCTGGCCGTCGGCCTTTATCTGGGCAGTCGATATTTGCTGCAGCGCAGCGGCATCGAAACCCTTGATTGGCATGGCGCATCGCTGTCGAGCGAAGGCCTGCGAATCGACGGCCTTGCGCTGCGCCAGCGCAGCACGGCCGGCACCCTGGAACTGCAGGGCGACGGCATCGACCTGGCCTGGCGCGACTTTGGCCTCAGCCTGCCGCTCTGGCAGCACGTCGCTATCGACCGCTTGTCGCTGCAGTGGCAACCGACAACAGCAGAAGAGCAGACCGAGCCTGCATCGACCGACCTCGACGTGCAGCAACTGGCCGCGCCGCTGGCCCTGCTGCCACGCAGTCTGACCGTCACCAACCTCACGGCTACCCTGCCCTGCGCCCGCGGCCAGTGCGTCGCCACCGGCAATCTGGCTCTGCAGCGCAGCGAGGCTGAGCACATCGCCCTGCGTTTGAATCTCGACCAGCAGATGCAGATCATCGGCGCCGCGTTCGACCTCAAGGCAGGCACAGATGCGCTCGACCTGAAATTGACGCTGGCCGTGGATCAGCAGCCGCAAGCCACCCTGACCAGCCACCTGCAGCAGCGCGGCGAGGGTCTGGCCTGGAACGGCGAGCTGGTGGCCACCCACCTTACCCAAGCCACCATGCTGCAGAACTGGCTGAGCGTCTGGGCACTGCCCGAGGGCAAGCAGTGGCCAGCGGCGCCGGGCGAAGCCAGTCTGGCAGGCGCGTGGCAACTTAACTTGCCGCGCCGCGAACTGGATGTGAACAACCTGCTGGCCGCCACGGGTCAGTTCGATCTGCACGGCAATCTGCCGCAGCCCTGGCCGGTGCCCGGCGTCGGCTTGCTGCAGGGGCAGCTGGCCCTGGCGGCCCATAATGAAGGCCAGCAGTGGATCGCCAGGCGCATCGAGGCCGATCTGCAATTCAGCGAGCCGAACCCTGACTGGCTGGCAATGTTGCCGCCGGAGCTGCGCAGCGAATCCCTGCAGTTTCAGGTTCAGGCCGATAAACCGCTCGACAACCTGCGCCCCGAGCTGGCCGAGCGCAGCCTGCCCTTGCAGGTAAAGGCTGCCCTGCGTGGCGCCACGCGACTGGACCTGCAAGGCCGCGTCGCCATCGCCAGTTCGGCGCCCTGGGCCGTACAGTTCGCCGACAGCCGTCTCACCAGCCGCACCGCCAAGGTCAATAAGGCTGACTGGCAAGCGACCGAGCTGAGCAGTGATCTGCATCTGTCGGGTTATGCCGACGGCAACGCAATCGAGCTGAACCTCGGCAAAGGTTCCGCGCTGCAGGCCGCCAGCCTGAAGGGCGCCGCACTGAGCGCGCAGAAACTGCAGGCGGATATTGGCGGCAGCGACCTCAAACTGACGCTGCAGGACGGCGCCCTGCACGGCTGGCGTTTCAACGGCCCGCTGAACCTGAGCACCACTCGCCTGGAGCAGGCCAACGTAAAACCCCAGGGCTGGCGTCTGCAAGGCCAGCTGGCCGCCGCCGACATGGCCGGTACGCTGAAAGGCAAACTCAGCAACGACAGCGAACTGCAACTCGATCTCGATGCGGGCCTCGACGCCAACCAGAACCTGCAGCTCAAGGCGACCCTCGCCGAGCTGTTCCTGCGCTCCGGCAACCCACTGGCCAAAACGTTGGTGCAATGGCCCGAGCTACTCGACCTCAACAGCGGCCGCCTTAACGCCGATGCCAACCTGACGCTGGCCGCCGGCAGCAGCGCGCCGAGCCTCGACCTGAACCTGACCGGCAAGGGCCTGGGCGGCATCTATGACCGCTCCGAACTCAGCGGCCTGGACACGCGGCTGCAGTTCAAACTGGCGCGCCAGCGTTTCGAACTGTACATACCTGAGCTCAAGCTACAGCAGGCCAATCCCGGCCTGCCCATCGGCCCCGTCGAAGCCCGCGCCCGCTATAGCGCGCCGCTGGCAGATGTCGGCAGGGGCCAACTGGAAGTGAACCTGGCGCGCACCGCGCTGATGGGCGGCGAGGTCACCCTGACGCCTGGGCAGTGGAACCTGGCCGCCGGCAATCAACTGTTTCCCATCCAGATTCGCGGCCTTGAACTCCAGCAACTGTTCGCCCTCTACCCCGCTGAAGGCTTGGCCGGCAGCGGCACCCTGGACGGCGACCTACCGGTACGCCTGGGCGAGAACGGCATCGAGATCGAGCAAGGCCACGTCGCCGCCCGCCAGCCTGGCGGCTACCTGAAGTTCAGTTCCGAGAAGATCAAGGCCCTGGGCCGCAGCAATCCGGCAATGCAGCTGGTGACCCAGTCCCTGGAGGATTTCCGCTTCACCACCCTGAACAGCTCGGTCGACTATGATCAGCACGGCAAACTGACCCTGGGCATGCGCCTGGAGGGCCAGAACCCGGCCATCGAGAACGGCCGCCCGATTCACTTCAACATCAACCTGGAGGAAGACATCCCCAACCTGCTCGCCAGCCTGCAGCTGACCGACCGGGTCAACGACATCATCACGCGGCGCGTGCAGCAGCGAATGCTGCAGCGCACTACCGCGCCCAAGGAGCCTTGACGAGGAGAAGCGCCATGCGCTTGCGTAGTTGCATCACCGCCCTGCTGCTGGGGCTGCTGACCACAGCCTGTACCCCGACGGTACAGCTGGCGATGCCCAACGAGCCGATCAACATCAACCTGAATGTGAAGATCGAGCACGAGATCTATATCAAGGTGGATAAGGCGCTGGACAGCATGTTCAGTGAATCCAGCGGACTGTTCTGAGGAGCCACGCATGAACCTGATCAAACCTTTCGCCGGCCTGTTGCTGCTGCTCAGCCTGAGCCTGCCGGCCCACGCCATCAGCCTCAACGAGGCGATGTCCGCCCTGGGTGATGCCAAGGCCAGCGGCCAGCTCGGCGAAATGCCCAATGGCTACCTCGGCGTGGTCAAATCTGGCGGCCAGGCCGACGAGATCGCCAAGCTGATCAACGCTGCACGCCGTGCCGAATACCAGAAGCTCGCCCAGCAGAACGGTATCCAGCTCAGCGACGTGGAAACCATCGCCGGCCAGAAGGCCATCGACAAGACCCCGGCCGGCCAGTACATCCAGCAGCAAGGGCATTGGCGCCGCAAGTGACGCCGCAGAGCGCTCGCCGCACGGTGCGAGCGCTTTCTCAATTCCCCGCAAAGAATCCCGTAGCCCTCGTCAGCTCTGGCCTGGCGCGGAACTCGGTTACCGGCCTCCAGTCTCACCTCCAGCTATCGCCACCGATCAGAGGACGACCGAGATGAGCCTTATCGACTGCCCCGAATGCCAACACCGCATCTCCGACAAGGCTTATGCCTGCCCGCAGTGCGGCAACCCGATGCAAGCGCAGCCCGGCAATCGCTGGCTCACCGAGAAGAACGTCGGCCAGGTGGCCGGCGCGACCACCGCCTGGCTCACCGCTCCCTGGATCGCCCGCATGGTGTTTGGCGTGGTGGCGATGATCTGCATCACCGTGATCATCGTCGCCAGTTGAGCAGCGCTCAGGGGCGGCGAAGCAGCCGCGCCACGTCCCTGGCGGCCACATCGATGGCCGCTTCGTCGTACGCCGCGAAACCCATCACCAGCCCTGGCGCCTGGGGCTGCACGCAATAGCGCTGCAGGGGCATCACGTCGATGCCCGCCTCGGCCAGGCGCGCCTGGGCATCACCCTCCTCCATGCCGTGAAGCCGGCACACCACATCCAGGCCGGCGCGAATCGGCGGTACCTCGATCAGCCCCTGCCAATGCCGCTCGGCAGCCGCCGAGAACGCCTCGGCCCGCGCGGCGTAGAGCTTGCGCATGCGCCGCAGGTGGCGATCAAAGTGGCCCTGGTCGATGAAATCCGTCAGTACCGCCTGAGCCAGGCTGTTGGCATGCCGCGCGGTCAACGACACCAGGCGCGTGAAGCCGTCGACCAACTGCGGCGGCAGCACCACATAGGCCATGCGCAGGGACGGAAACAGCAGCTTGCTGAAGGTGCCAGCGAGAATCACCGACGCATCGGCGCCGGCCATGCTGCGCAACGCCGGAATGGGCTTGGCGACGAAACGGTACTCGCTGTCGTAATCGTCCTCGAAGATGTAGCTGCCCTGCTCGTCGGCCCAGCGCAGCAACGCCAGACGCCGCGCTGGCGACAGTTCGCCGCCCAGCGGCGCCTGGTGCGAGGGCGTGACGTAGGCCAGCCGCGCATCCGGCGCCAGGCCAAGGGCCGTATCGACCTGCAGGCCTTCGCGGTCGACCGGCACGTCGATCACCGCCACGCCGCTGGCCTTCATCAATTGTCGGGCACCGGGATAGCCGGGGTCTTCCATCCATACCCGTTCCCCCGGCGCCACCAGCAGGCGCAAGGTCAGGTCCAGTGCCTGCTGCACGCTACCGAGTATCACGATGCGCTCGGCGCCGACCTGCACGCCCCGGGCAATCGCCAGGTATTGAGCGATGGCACGCCGCAGCGCGGGCAGGCCGGCGGGGTCGGCATCGAGCATGTCCAGCAGGCGCGAGGAGCGCAGATGGGCGGTATGCAGCTTGCGCCACAGGTCGATGGGAAACGCCAGCACATCACCCCGGTGCGGGAAGAACGGCCGCAAGCCGCGCTGGGCAGCGCCACTCATGAACACCGGTTTTTCCGCCTGCAAGCGCTGCGCCCAAGCCGTATCCGGCGCTTCACGCGGCTGCTCGACGGGCGCCCGAACCGCCCGCCGGGCATTGCCGACGTTGAGCGTGGCATCCGGCAGCACCGTGCACACCCGCGTGCCGTAGCCGCTGCCGGTATCCAGATAACCCTCAGACTGCAGCTGCTGATAGGCCGCCTGCACGGTACCGCGGGCCATGCCGTAGTGCTCGGCCAGGGCGCGGGTGCTGGGCAGTTGGCTACCCGACGGCAGGCGACTGCTGAGGATCGCCTCGCGCAGCGCTCCGTACAGCCAGCGCTGCAAACTCTCGCCCGGCTGCGGCGTGCCCAGGGGCAGCGAGACCACCAAGGGGGCGGGTTTTCTATTCGTCATCACTGCCTAACCTGGATCAATCGGATGGTGCTTTATGGATCAACTTGCTGATCCAGTTCAAGCCGAGAATCTGCCTTACCCCCAAACAGCTTCCACGGTAACCAATCCCCAGGCTCCAATCGCGCATCCCCCATTGCAGCAATCCGTACAGCCTGCTCTAATTTGCGACTAATTCTTATCTGCATTAAGGCGCGCAAACGCCTCCGGTACGTGCCCTCGATGACCCCTTCGGATACCTCTACCCTGCACCAGCTGTACACCAGCCATCGCAGCTGGCTGCAGCAGTTCCTGCGCCGTCGCCTGGGTGACAGCGCCGATGCCGCCGATCTGGTGCAGGACACCTTCGTGCGCCTGCTGCTGCGCCCGCGTCGCTTCGACAGCCACAGTGGCGAGCGCTCGTACCTGGCGACCATCGCTCGCGGACTGAGCATCGATCATTGGCGCCGCAAACAGCTGGAACAAGCCTGGTTGAGCGCCCTGGCAAGCCGTCCGGAAGCACTGCAGCCGTCGCCGGAGCAGGCCGCACTGATCATCGAAACCCTGCACGAAGTGGACGCCATGTTGCTGCGCCTACCCGCGCGGGTGCGCCAGGCGTTTCTGCTCGCCCAGCTCGACGGCCTGCCCTATCGCGAGATCGCCACGCAGCTCGGCGTGTCCGAGCGCATGGTCAAGAAATACCTGGCCCAGGCGCTGCTGCACTGCGCACTGCTCGAAGCCGAACTCGACGGTCTGCTGGTCGAATGATCAACCCGCGCCCCCACACCCTAAGCCACGCCAGCCTGCAGCAGGCCGCCGACTGGTACGTGCGCCTGCACGACGTACAGGCCGATGGCCAGGTGCGCCAACAATGGCAGCGGTGGCTGGAGCAACACGGCGAACACCGCGACGCCTGGCACTATGTCGAGCGCGTCAGCCAGCGTTTCGGCCAGTTGCAGCAACAGGACGACGGACAGACGCTGCGCCGTGCCCTGGCCCAGCCTGGCCGCTCCGGCCTGACCCGGCGCGAGGGTTTGAAGAGCCTATTGATCGTCGGCGCTGGCAGCCTGGTGGCGTGGAGCGCCTGGCGCCACACGGCACTGCCGCGCCTAGTCGCCGGCTGGAGCGCCGACTTCGCCACCGGCATCGGCGAGGTGTGCGAAACCCGCCTGGCCGACGGCACTCGCCTGTGGCTCAACGCCGGCAGCGCGGTGGACGCCGACGTCGACGACGCCGTGCGCCTGCTGCACCTGCGCGTTGGCGAAGTGCTGATCGACACCGCCCGCGATACCCGGCCCTTCTTCATCACCAGCCGGCACGGGCGCATGCAGGCGTTGGGCACGCGCTTCAGCGTGCGCCAGAGCGATACGCAAACCTGGCTGACGGTATTCGACGGCACGGTGGAAATCCGCACCGCAGGCAACCAGCAAACCCTGCGCATCCCCGCTGGCCAGCAAGTCACCTTCGACACTGCGCAGATTGGCGCCGTGCAAGCCGCAGCCGGCGCCCGCGAATCATGGACGCGTCATGTGCTGGCCGCCGAAGGCATGCCGCTGGGCCAGTTGCTCGACGAGTTGGGGCAATTTCGCCGCGGCCACCTGGGCTGCAACCCGGCGGTCGCCAACCTGCCGGTGATGGGCTATTTCCCGCTGGACGACAGCGAGCAAAGCCTGCGCCTGCTGCAGGCCGCCCTGCCCATTCGCGTGCAGCGGCTGACCGACTGGTGGGTAAGCGTCGAGCCGAGCGGGGCCTGAACGAAATTAATTCATCGGCGCGGTTCCCTTTTGCAGATCTGGCTCGGTAATCCCTGAGAAGCCAACCGATCAGACCAATCCTGGGGCCACCATGCACTTGCCAGCCGCGCGCGCTTTCCAATTTTCTCTACGACCACTCGCCCTGGCGTTGCCCATGGCGATGTCCCTCGCCCCGACGCTGCTGATCGCCCTCCCGGCCACCGCGCAGGAAAGCCAGGCGGTGCGCACCTACAGCATCGCGCCAGGGCCGCTCAACAGCGTGCTCAACCAGTTTTCCGCCCAGGCCGGTATCTACCTCGCCGGCCACAACGACCTGGCCAGCGGCAAGACCAGCCCCGGCCTGAACGGCAACTACTCGGTCACCGCCGGGCTCGCCCTGGTGCTGCAAAACTCCGGGCTGGAGGCAGTCGATCAGGGCGGCGGCGGTTATGTACTGCGCCCGCTGCCGGCCAGCGGCGCGCTGGAGCTGGACAGCACCACCGTATCCGGCATCGCCCTGGGCAATGCCGAGCTGCCGGGTGAGCCGCTGGCCGGCTACGTGGCCCTGCGCAACAGCAGCGCCACCAAGACCGATACCGCCCTGGTCGATACGCCGCAATCGATCTCAGTGGTCACCCGCGACGAGCTGCGCAATCGCCAGTCGGAGACTCTCTCCCAGGCACTCAGCTACACACCGGGCGTCACCAGCCAGCCGACCAGTTTCAACCGCACGGCGGACCGTTTTCGGATCCGTGGCCTCGATGTCGAGTCCGCCACCGGCGGCTCGCTGCGCGATGGCCTGCGCCTGCAGAACAATTCCTATGACGGCATTCAGGAGCCCTATGGCCTGGAGCGTGTCGAGGTGATTCGCGGCGCGGCTTCGGTGCTCTACGGGCAGCTGTCGCCAGGCGGCATGATCAACGGGGTGAGCAAGCGGCCGACTCGGGAGGCGCTGCACGAACTCAATCTGCAGGTCGGCCAGAACGACCGCAAGCAGCTGTCCGCCGACTTCAGCGGTCCGCTCGGTGACAGCGATACGCTCAGCTACCGCCTGACGATGCTCACGCGCGATAGCGGCACACCCCAGGATCACATCGACGACGACAGGCTCTATATCGCCCCGGCACTGACCTGGCGCCCGAACGAAGACACTTCCCTGACCCTGCTGTCGTTCTACCAGAAGACCGAAACGGGCTTCTCCGCGCCGCTGCCTTACCAACTGGTCAAGGGCGTGGGCGACGCGGCGTACCAGATCGGTCGCCACGATTTCATCGGCGAGCCCGACTACAACAAGATGAACGGCGAGATGTCGACGCTGGGTTACGAGTTCGAGCACCACTTCAACGAGCAGCTGCGCATCAACCACAAGCTGCGTTACTACCAGACCGAAGTGGACTGGAAGTACCTGCAGATACAAACCTCTGCCGCGGCGATCAATCAGGCAGCTACCACGGGCATACTGCGCCGCCAGTACAGCGACCGCTACGAGCGCGCCCGCGGCCTGGCCAGCGACACCAACATCGAGTCGAAATGGCAGCTTGGTGGTGCGGAGCACAGCGTGCTGCTGGGCTTCGATGCCTACGACATGAGCTACGACTCGCACAACTTTCGCGGCGTCGCGCCAGCGCTGGATCTGAGCAGCTACAACTACGGACAGCCGGTGGTGGTGAATAAGGACCGCAGCCTGGAGCGCGGCTCACAGATCGACACCCTGCAAAAAGGCGTTTATCTGCAGGATCAGATCAACATCGATGATCGCTGGGTCGCCGTACTTGGCGTGCGCCACGACTGGGCCGACCAGGACCAGCAACAGCATCGCAACGGCGTGCGCACCAGCCAGGACAACGAGGCCACCACCTACCGCGCCGGCCTGGTCTACAAGTTCGATAACGGCCTGGCGCCTTACCTGAGCTACAGCGAATCGTTCTTCCCGGTGTCAGTGGCCGTTGCCGGCGGGCAGAGCTTCGTGCCGACCGAAGGCAAACAATACGAGGCGGGGATTCGCTACCAGCCCGATGGCCGCAACCTGCTGCTCAGTGCCGCGGTTTTCGAGCTGACCCAGCAGAATGTGTTCAAGCAGAACCCTGCCACCAACATCGCCTCGCAGACGGGCGAAGTTCGCTCGCGCGGCTTCGAGGCAGAAGCCAAGGCGGACGTGACAGAGGACCTTAGCCTGGTCGCCTCCTACGCCTATATCGATGCGCGCATCACAAAGAGCGTAATCCCTGGCGAAATCGGTCAGCGCAGTGAAGACACGCCCTATCACCAGGCGGCGCTTTGGTTGGACTACAACTTCATGCGCCTCAACCTGCCGCAGCTCACCGTCGGCGCCGGCGCCCGCTACAAGGGCACTACCCAGGCCTCCGAAATGGACTCGGCGATGCCTGCCTACACCCTGTTCGATGCCATGGTCAGCTACCAGCTCGACGCGAACTGGGACGTCAGCCTCAACGCCAACAACCTCACCAACAAGCGATACACCTACTGCGAGTTCGCCACCTGCACCTATGGCGACGAGCGCCAACTGGTGACCGCGGTGAACTTCCGCTGGTAGAAAACGCTCAGGCCAGCGAATGCTTTGCCGACTGAAGACCCGCTCGGCTATGGCCTTTTGTCGGCTGATCAAGCGCTAGGCGCATCTGACGATCAGCAGCCAACCTCACACGCGAAAGCGCTGTACCTGGCTCTGCAACGCGCCGCCCAGCTTGGCCAGTTCCTGGCTCGCCTCACTGGTCTGCTCGCTGGCGGTGTAGGCCTGGTCGGTGATGCTGCGCACGTTGAGCACGCTGCGGTTGATCTCCTCGGCCACGGCGCCCTGCTGCTCGGCGGCAGCGGCGATCTGCTGGGTCATGCTCTGCACCGCGGATATGTTCGCGGTGATGCTCGACAGCGCCTGGCCGGCATTGCGGGCCAGCTCGACGCTGTCGGTGGTCAGGCTGAGGCTGGCGTCCATGCGCTGCACGGCGTTGCGGGTGCCCTGCTGCAACGCACCGATCAGCCCTTCGATTTCCTGGGTGGACTGCTGGGTGCGCTGCGCCAGGCCACGCACTTCGTCGGCCACCACGGCGAACCCACGGCCGGCCTCACCAGCGCGAGCGGCCTCGATGGCGGCGTTGAGAGCCAGCAAATTGGTCTGTTCGGCCACCGACTTGATCACATCCAGCATGCTGCCGATACGATCACTCTCGGCGGCCAGGCTGCCGATAGCATCGCTGGTCAGCTGTACCTCGCCGGTAAGGTTCTCGATCTGCTCGATGGCCTTGAGCACGATACGCGCACCATCGTTGGCATCACGTGCGGCATGATCCACGGCGCTGGCGGTGTCCACAGCGTTACGAGCCACATCATGCACCGTGGTGGTCATTTCATGCATGGCGGTGGCGACCTGCTCGGTTTCCAGCTTCTGTTCGCTGGCACCGGCACGGGTCTGCTGAGTGATGGCAGAGAGTTCTTCGGTGGCGCTGGCGATCTGCGTAGCGCCATCGCCGATGTGACAAATCAGCTGGCGCAGGTTGCTGGCCATTTCGTCCAGGCCCTGTTCGAGTTGGCCAATTTCATCGCCGCGTCGGCTGGTGGCCTGGTAGGTCAGGTCACCGGCCGCGATACGCCGAACATTCTGCAGGGCAGCGCGCAGGGGCGGCGCGATCTGCCGGGTGATCAGCACCGCACCGATCACGCCCAACGTAAGGGCGAGCAGCAGACACAGGCCCATGGTCCAGGCAGCCATGTCGGTGTCTTCGGCGCGCAGCTGCATCTGGTTGGCGTACAGTTCCTGGCTGATGTGCAGCATGTTGTCGCCCTGCTTTTGCACCTCGGCGCTGCTGGCGTTGATCTGCTGGAGCGCAGCCTGATGGGTCTGCAGCGAGTCGCGGTAGCCCTGCACCACCTGACCGAGCTCGGCGAGCGCCGCACCATCTGCGCTATCCAGCGCCTGGCGCAGCACGCCGAGGCTGGCCAGCGTCTTGTCGACCGCCCCGGCGGCAGCATCGAAACTCTTGGGGTTGTTGCTGTAGGTGTAGGCACGGGTTTCGAAGCGGGCGAACAGAAACTGCATCTGAACGTCCTTCACTGCGCGATAGACCTTGTATTGGGTTTCGACGTCGGCGCTTTCAGTGACGTACTTGTCCAGCCCGTCGAGCAGCTGCAGCGCCTTGTCGCCGGTGGTACGACGCACCAGGCGCGAGGCGTCGATCTGCTGGTAGGCAGCCTTCAGGCCGTCGACCCCCACGCGATAGGCCTGCAGGCTCTGGGTCATGTCGTCGAGGTGCTTGAGGTTGAATGGCGTGGTGAAGAACGCCTTGAGTCCCGCCAGGGTCTGGGCGGTGGTTTCGATCTTGGCGCCCAGTGCCTTGGCGTTGTCGACGTTGCCCTGGCTCTGTAAATAGTCGCCACGGGCCAGGCGCATGTCGCCCATGTCATCCATCAGTTTGTTGACCGCGCCCATGCGGTCCATCCGGTAAGACAACCCGGAGATGGAGCTCCAACCGGACCAGAAGATCAGCAGGCTCATCACTAATAACAAGCCAAAACCGATCATCAGCTTTTTGGCGACACTCACGTTGGCGAGCCAGTGGTACATGGCAGAACTCCTTCCCCTTGTTTTTATAAGTCGTCGCGGCCAGGCGAGCTGCACCCTATTCGTGGATGCTTGCGCCAGGTGCGTGGCCCCGCCTGGGCCTGCTTGTTCGCCTTGCTACATCACATCCGGGCGCTCCGCAGGGCGAACTACAGCGCTACACGCAATGGCGAAGGCATGACGGGATATCGAGCGTAATAGCAAAGGCTGGAGGGGCGACAGCCAGACCAGCTTGAGCCGCTGACCGGCGATATCGCGGTCAGCGCGGCTGATGAGGCGGGAACAGGCGGAGAATGTCAGAAGGCGATAATTCATTCCAATGCAAATATGGGAATCTTTATTCAAAAAATTGCATTAAATAAAGTTACTGAAACGGTCGCCTGGTGCGGAGATTTCCACCTTCTGTTCCTAGGCAGACGTTAGCTGACCTGGCTGATATCTCCGCAGGTCACCGGCCAGCAACGGCACGCAGATAAATCAGGCCCCTGAATCGCTGCCTTACGGCTTGCGCGTCCGCTTCGCGGCCTCTTTCTCGGCCTCTTCCATGGCGGCCGACATCAGCCCGGAACACACCAGCACACCGGCGCCCTTCGACAGGCATTCGTAGCGCTGCTGATCCTCGCCCGAACTGGTGGTGCAGTCCTGCAGGCTGATGCGCTGCTCCACACCGTCCAGATTCTTTTGCGCCTGGGCATATTCGGCAGCGGTAATGCGCCCGGCGCTTTTGCGCTCTGCGGCGATCTCGCGCAGATTCTTGAGGTCGATGACCGTCCAGCGCATCGCGCTCTGGCACATTTCGCGCCTGGACGCTTTGGCTGGCGCAGGCTCAGCCGCAGCCCTCTGAATGGGCGTTTCGGGTGCTGCCGCGCGCGCTTCACCGGCGTAGCCCGGCTTGATCGTCACCGCTTCGGCCTGCTGGGCCGCCGGTGGCTGGCTGCCGAAATGCTTCTGGCCGTTCTCGTCCACCCAGGTGTACACCTGGCTCAGCGCCTGGGCAGACAGGCTGCACAGCACGAGTATCGCAAGCATCTGGCGAATGAGCATGACGGTAAATCCCTCTACTGAACGCGGGCTGCGCTGCCGGCAATCTAGAACCGGACACTGGCTTTGCCAAGGGGCGGCCGCGCTGTCTGCTGTATATCTGCGAGCTGTTCCATAAAGTTGCCCAACAGAGCGGGCAAGACTGCATACAATGCGCATCCGCTTTCAGCTCCGCACAAGGACTCCGCCGCCATGGCCTCCCCCGACAAGCAGAAAAAACGCGCCCAGCGGGCCAAGATCAAGGCCAAGCAGAACCGCACGGGCAAGCCCAAGGCGCCGGTCATCCACCCGGTGCTGGCCAACCCGCTGATCGACGAGCCCTTCGATGACGTGGAGATCGACCTCAGCACCTTCGACTTCAAGGACATCGAGGAAAACGGCTTCGACCCGGCGCATTTCGACGACCTGTTCCAGGCCATGCACAAGGCCGAAGCCATCAACCTGCTCGCCCTGTGCCTGGTGTTCCTGCAATACCCGGTGCTGGAACTGGTAGTCGCCGAGGAAGACCCGGAAGCGGCGACCGACTTCATGATGGGCCTCTTGATCATCTACCGCGGCCTGTTCCACAACGACGACGAAGACGCGGCGGTCAAATGGATCGGCAGCGAGATCTTCCAGGCGGCCTACAACGAGGCATCGGAAATTCTGCAGAAGAAGAATGCGCGTGGCGCCAGCACCTGAGCGCGCCGCACTCAGGCGCCCCCATAAAGCCCGACTTGGGCCTCACGCATAAAGATCTCCAGCGTCTTCGGGCCTATGCCTTCGAAGGCCAGCAAACGTTGTGCGAAATCATGCTGATCGATGCTTTGCCGTTGAATGGCGGTAATGCGGCCGTCGTACTCGGCCAGTAGCTTGCGGCTGAGCTTGAGCAGGCGATCAGCCGTGGAAATGTCGTAGCGCACGTAACGCGCATGGCCGAGCAACCGCACCAGTTCCAACTGGCTGCAGCGGGCGAGCCTGGCGGGCGTGTCCAGCCCGTGTTGCTCGACGAGGATTCGATAGGCCCGTTCGGCCACCGCCTGCTGGATCGGTTTGCCGAACAGAAAGCTCGCCAGCAGCCACTTGAACAGCGCCTTCTCGTCCGCCCCAGCGAGGCCCGTAGCGAGCCCCAGCTGCTTTGCAGTTATGCGTTTTTCAGTCACCGAGGCTGCTCCCTTTCATGGCGCGCGTTAGCGACCGCCGTCTAAAGAGCAGACCACGACCAGCGGGCAGCGCTCAGCTGATCTGCCGGGCGCGCCACGGTGACCGAAGCCGGTCAGATCTTGAAGCGCGACACCACCGTGCGCAGCTCACCCGCCAGGCGCGACAGCTCGTCGGCCGTCTGGGCGTTCTCCTCGATGCCTTCGATCAGCACCACGCTGCCGTTGCGAATCTCGATAACGTTGCGGTTGATGTCCTCGGAAACGGCGTGCTGCTGCACCGCCGCGCTGGCGATCTGGGTGTTCATGCCGACGATCTGCTCGACCTCGTCGTTGATCGCGCCCAGGCTCTTGGCCGCCTGATCCGCCGACTGCACGCAGGCCTGGGCCTTGTCCTGGCCGGTTTTCATCTGCTCCACGGCAGCCGACATGGCCTGCTGCAGCTCCTGGATGATGCGGCGGATTTCCTCGGTCGAGCCCTGGGTGCGCGACGCCAAGGTGCGCACTTCATCGGCCACCACGGCGAAACCGCGACCCTGCTCGCCGGCGCGCGCGGCTTCGATGGCGGCGTTGAGCGCCAGCAGGTTGGTCTGCTCCGCGATATTACGGATCACTTCGATGACCCCGCCGATCTCCTGGCTATGCACCGCCAGCGCCGAGACTTTCTCCGCGCTCAGTTCCACCTCGCTGGCCAGTGCCTCGATGGTCTGACGCGTTTCGCGCATTACCGCCAGGCCGTTGGCCGACGCCTGGCTGGCCTGCCCGGCCGCCCGTGCGGCGCCTTCGGTGTTCTGCGCCACGTCGGCGACACTGGCGGTCATCTCGTTGATGGCGGTGGCCACCTGCTCGGTTTCGCCCTGCTGGCCATTCATCGACTGCTTGGCTCGGCCGATGGACGCCCCCAGGCGTAGCGAGGCTTCCGATACCGCATGGGAGCTGTGCTCCACCTGGGTCAGCGACGTGCGGAAGGCTTGCACCATATGGTTGAAGCCATGACCCACGTCAGCCATTTCATCCTTGCCCCGCACCTGCACCTGAGCGGTGAGATCGCCCTGGGCGATCAGGCGCGAAGCAGTAAGCACCTGGTCGATGGCGTTGCGCATGGAGCCGTAGATGCCGGCGAATACATAGGCCACCAGCAGCCCCATGCACACGAACATCGCGATGATCATCGTGCGCTCGGACACCCGCTCATGGGCTCGGTAATCCAGGGCGCTGGTCAGTTCTTCCTGCAGTACGTCCTGCGCCTTATAGAGGTCGGCCACCACCGCGTTGCCGTTGGCCGCCAGCCCCTGCACGCCACTGATGGTGCTACCGGTATCGGCGAGCACGCGGCCAAGGTCGCCGCGGAAGCTGTCTAGGGCCTGCAATGCGCTGTCGATCGGTGCCTGCAGCCGGCCGGCCAGCGCCGGTTCATTGCGGCGCAGCAGCGTCAGGCTTTGCAGCAGCTCCTGGCGAATCTGCAATTCCTGCTTGAGCAATACCCGCAGCGACGAGCGCGTGCCGGCACTCAGCGGCTGACCTTCGCGCAGCCCGCTGGCCAGGCCGCGCAACTGACCGACCACGTTGATCTGCCGCGGCAGGCGCAGGGTGCTCTGGTCGATCATGAACAGCGAGTCGTAGTCCTCGTCCAGCACCATGCCGGACGTAGCGCTGATCAGGTAGACGAAGTTCAGGGTCTTGCCGATCTGGTCGTTCCAGGCATCGAAGGTCGCCGCCTGTTCGGCATTGCCCTTGGCCTGCTCGATCAGTTGAAACGCATCGCTGCGCAGGCGCGCCACGCGGTCACCGGTTTCCAGCACGGTGCCCAACTCGCGGTCGGTGGCCTCCAGCTTGCTGAACGCTTCCTGCAATTTCGCCTGGTTGGCGGCCAGATCACCCTGGCCACTGACGTCGCCACTGAGCACGCGATTGGTCAGGGCCCGTTGCAGCATCGACAGCCGCAATACGGGGGTGACATCCAGCAGGTAGCGCTGGCCCACCTGCTCACCGCGGATAGTGTCGATGCTGGCGTTGATCTGGTTGATGACACGCAGGCCCAGCAGGGTCAGCGGAATGAGCACGATCACGGCGAGAATCGCGAATTTGATGGGAAAGCGCAGCCGACTGGTCAGGTGCATGGCAGGGGCAAGGATAATCATGGTTTTCTCACTGATCTCATAGGATCGGCTTGATGTTTTATGGCGCTCACAGCGGCTCGCGTGGGAAGCAAGCCTCGTGCTCGTACTGCCTGGATACGCCTTCTTTTGGAAGGTCGCCCACCCAGAATGGCAATAAGCCATTATTGGCGATATGACTGTGACAACCGGCCTCCAGCGTGGTTGCAACAAAATATTTCATCAGATAGCCCTGCAAGGATGCACCCTGGCACTCAGGTCGGCGGCGGCCGAATCGCTGCCGCTACCAGCCTTTCGGCACCATCATGGGTAACTTGATCACTTGGTTACAAATTGCCATCACACATTGCCGTTTCGGGACATCGATCCAATGAAAAACCATGCGCTGAACACTGCCCCATCATCCCGATCGATACCCACCATGCGCCGCAGGCGCTCGAATAACCGGCGCAATCCGGCTAGCCTCGCGTTCACATGTATTGCCCATTAACGCCGAGAGTGAGGATTCGATGAGTCAATCAACCTATGTTCCGCCAAAGGTATGGCAGCACCTTGAAGCTTCCGGTGGCCAGTTTTCCAAGATCAACCGCCCCACTGCCGGCGCGACCCATGACAAGGAACTGCCGGTCGGCAAGCACCCGTTGCAGCTCTATTCGCTGGCAACGCCTAACGGCGTGAAGGTGACCATCCTGCTCGAGGAGCTGCTGGCGCTGGGGCACAGCGGCGCCGAGTACGACGCCTGGCTGATCCGCATTGGCGAGGGCGACCAGTTCTCCAGCGGCTTCGTGGGCGTCAACCCGAACTCGAAGATCCCTGCCCTGCTCGACCGCAGCGGCGACACACCGATCCGCGTGTTCGAGTCCGGCTCGATCCTCTTGTACCTGGCGGAAAAGTTCGGCGAGTTCCTGCCCAAGGACCCGGCTGGCCGCACCGAAACCCTCAACTGGCTGTTCTGGCAGATGGGCTCGGCGCCCTATCTGGGCGGCGGCTTCGGGCACTTCTACGTGTACGCGCCGGAAAAGTTCGAATACGCCATCAACCGCTTCACCATGGAAGCCAAGCGCCAACTGGACGTGCTCAATCAGCGCCTCGCCGATAATCGGTACCTGGCCGGCGACACCTACACCATCGCCGACATCGCCGTGTGGCCCTGGTATGGCGAGGTGGTGCGCAACAACGTCTACGGCGCTGCCGAATTCCTCTCCGCCCACGAATACACCCACGTACAACGCTGGGCCAACGAGATCGCCGAACGCGAAGCGGTCAAACGCGGCCGCCGGGTCAATCGCACCTGGGGCGATGAGTCCGAGCAGGTGCCGGAACGGCATCAGGTTTCGGATCTGGCATGAATTCGGTTGCGCCAGCACTAGCTGACCACCCAATCTGAAAACCAAAGCCCCAATGCCAGGGGCTTTGTTTTGCGTGTCGGCCTTATCGGGATACAGCCGTGCGTTGCACCGCTGTTTCGGCACTGCCTATGCTGCTAGGATGATTGGCAAAATTTGGCAAAGAGGCTCTCAGCCATGAGTACCATGAATATTTCCCTGCCTGAAAACATGAAACGCTTCGTGGATGATCAGGTTAGCGAGCGTGGCTACAGCACGAGCAGTGAGTATGTTCGGGAGTTGATTCGCAAGGATCAGGATCGCCAGCAACTTCGGGGCCTTCTCTTGGAAGGGGCCGCCTCCGCGCCTGCAGTGCCGGCAGATACCGATTACTTCGAATCCCTCCGCGAGCGGGTGCGCAAGGCTCGCGGATGAAGCACAAACCGGTAATCCCCCGCACCCTCGCCAACCTTGATATTGACCAAGCCATTGCCTTTTACCTGGATCAGCAAGCAGACCAGGCTGCAATCGGCTTCATCGATGCCCTGAAAAAGGCCTATCAACAACTAGGCCGCTATCCGCAGTCAGGCTCACCCCGCTATGCCCATGAACTGAACATACCTGAGCTACGTTCGTGGCCGATCGATGGCTATCCCTACACAATCTTCTATGTCGATTACACAAGCCATGTTGATGTCTGGCGTGTGCTGCACGGTATGCGTGATATTCCGGCATGGCTTCAAGACCCGGTGTGAGTCCTACCGCGCCTTCTCATCACGTTGCCTTCAATCGCACCAACACCTTGGCCCTCAAGGGATAAGAGACTGAAGAGCCGGCCTTCTGATCGATAGCCACGAACTCCCATCCAGCCAAAACAACCCGAGCCTCGCGTGAAGCAACGAGGCCCGGGCCGTTCAAATCAGGCTGCCGCTTGCACGCGACGCACCCGACGACGCCAGCCGCGCCACATCGGCAGCATGATCATCGCGGCCACCAGTACCCAGGTGCCGATGGTGATCGGGCTGGAGAACAGGATGCCCAGCTCGCCGTTGGAGATCGACAGCGCGCGGCGCAGGTTCTGCTCCATCAGCCCACCGAGGATGAAGCCCAGCAGCACCGGTGACAGCGGAAAGTCCAGCTTGCGCATGATGTAGCCCATCGCGCCGATGCCGACCATCAGGAACAGGTCGAAGGTGGTCGCGTGCACGGCATACACACCGATCCCGGTGATGATCGCGATCACCGGCACCAGTGCCCAGCTCGGCACCGCGAGGATGCGCGTGAACAGGCCGACCATCGGTACGTTGAGGATCAGCAGCATGACGTTGGCGATGAACAGCGAGGCGATCAGGCCCCAGACGATGTCCGGTTGCTGCTCGAACAGCAGCGGGCCCGGAGTGATGTTGTACAGGGTCAATGCGCCGAGCATCACCGCCGTGGTACCCGAGCCGGGAACGCCCAGGGTCAGCATCGGTACCAGACCGCCGCAGGTGGAGGCGCCGATGGCGGTTTCCGGCGCGGCCAGGCCGCGGATGTCGCCCTTGCCGAAGTTGCCGCTGGCGCCGGCCATGCGCTTCTCGGTCATGTAGGCCACGGCGCTGGCCAGGGTGTTACCGGCGCCCGGCAGCACGCCGATGATGAAGCCGGAGATGCTGCAGCGCAGGTTGACCATCAATACCGACGACGCTTCCTTGAAGTTGAACAGCATGCGCCCGGTGGCCTTGACCGCCACGTGGCCGTGGTGGGTCTTTTCCAGCAGCAGGAGGATCTCGCTGATCGAGAACAGGCCCAGCACCAGCACCACGAACTGGATGCCGTCGGCCAGGTGCACGCTGTCACCGGTGAAGCGGTACACGCCGCTGTTGGCGTCGATACCGACCGCCGACAGGAACAGGCCGATCAGCGCGGCGACGAAGGTCTTCAGCGGTTTGTCGCCGGCCATGCCGCCCAGGCAGACGATGGCGAACACCATCAGCACGAAGTACTCGGCCGGCCCGAAGGCCACCGCCCAGGCCGCCAGCAGCGGCGTGAACAGCACCATGCAGCAGGTCGCCAGCAGCGCGCCGAGGAACGAGCTCCAGGCCGACAAGGACAGAGCGATACCGGCCTTGCCCTGGCGCGCCATCGGGTAGCCGTCCAGCGCGGTCATCACGGTGGAGGCTTCGCCGGGGATGTTCAGCAGGATCGAACTGATCCGCCCGCCATACTCGCAGCCCAGGTACACGGCTGACAGCAGGATCAGCGCCGACTCCGGCGGCAGGCCGAGGGCGAAGGCGATGGGAATCAGCAGCGCCACGCCGTTGATCGGGCCCAGGCCCGGCAGCAGGCCGACCACGGTGCCGATCAGCGTGCCGATCAGCGCGGTGATCAGGTTGTAAGGGGTCATGGCGATGCCGAAGCCGTGGCCCAGATAGCTCAAGGTTTCCATGGATCAGTTCTCCAGCGCGGCCAGCGGGCCAAGGGGAAGTGGAACATCCATCACACGGTCGAACAGCCAGTAGAGCAGCACGCTCATGGCCACCACCACGATGGCGCCGGGCAGCCAGCGCCCGCCGTACAGCCGGGCCATCGGCACGCCGATGAGGATCGAGCTGAGAATGAAGCCCAGGGGTTCGAAGGTGGCGGCGAACACCAGCAGCAAGGCGAAACAGGCGATCACCTTGGTCAGGGTCGCGCGGTCCAGTTCGGGCTCGTCATCATCGCGGGCCACCGGCGTCGGGCGGATCGCCAGAAACACCAGCGCCAGGCCCATCAGGCCCAGAATCAACAGCGGAAAGGCCCGCGGGCCAACCGGCTCGTAGGAGAACGGCGCCTGGTAGGGCCAGGCCATCACGGCCAGCGCCGCGCACACGGCAAGCAGGCTCACGGCGAAAATGCGTTGCAGGATCATCGGAAAAATCCTCGTCGAGCGAGCACAAGCCTGCTGGCGCTGCCGTTACCGACAGCGCCGTCAATCACAGACGTGTACTCGCGCTTACTTGGTGAGGCCGAACTCGCTGGCCAGTTTCTTGTAGTCGGCAACCTGCTTCTTCACGTACGCATCCAGCTCGTCGCCGGTCATGGCGAAGGGATAGAGCTGGCGTTCGGCGCGCAGCTTGGCGAAGTCTTCGGAGGCGAGCAGCGTGTCGAAGGCGTTCTTCCACCAGGCATAGGCTTCGTCGCTGACCTTCGGCCCCAGGTAGTAGCCGCGGATCACCGGCCAGGTGACGTCGTAACCCTGCTCCTTGGCGGTCGGGATGTCCGAGACGATCGGCCCCTCCAGGCGCTTGTCGGACAGCACGGCGAGAATGCGCATGTCGCCGGACTGCACGTGGGGCACGGAGTCGGAGATATCGGTACTCGCCACCTGGATATGCCCGCCGAGCAGCGCGGTGGCCAGCTCGCCGCCGCCTTCCATCGACACATAGCGCATCTGCTTGGGATCGACGCCGCCGGCCTGGGCGATCAGCGCGGTCTGCACCCAGTCCTGACTACCCACGGTGCCACCGGCGCCGATCACCACGCTGCCGGGGTTGGCCTTGAGCGCGGCGATCAGGTCACCCAGGTTCTTGTAGGGCGAATCCGCCCGCACCGCGATGGTGCCATAACTGGTGCCCACAGCCGCCAGCCACTTCACGGCGTTCTCGTCGAAACGGCCGAACTTGCCCTGGGCGAGGTTGAGCAGCGAGCCGCTGGAAAACGCGGTGATGGTGCCCGCATCGGCCGGCCGCTGGGCGACCACCGCGTTGTAGGCCACGGCGCCGATACCGCCTGGCATGTAGGTCACGCGCATGGGCGAGGACAGCAGCTTCTCCTGCACCAGCGCGCTCTGCGCCAGCTTGCAGGTCAGGTCGAAGCCGCCGCCGGGCGACGCGGGGGCAATGCACTCGGGGCGACGCGGCTCATCGGCCAGCGCCTGGCCAACGACCAGGGCGCAACAGGCGGACAGCAGAACACGACGAAACATGGGACTCATGGAACGCACCTCTGAATTGTTTTTGTAGTACGAACGGGATTTCTCGCAGGCACTGCGAAGATGGGGCAACCGATCAGACGGCCAGGGTCAGACCCGGCGCAGGCGGCCGAACGGCAATGGCATAACGGGGAATAGCTGAAACGGACGTGGCGCAGCGGGCGGTGACGAGCATGACGTGGCTCTCCACAAATTCTTATTGTTAGGCGGCGTTTTCGATAGCCGTCCGCCGGTGGTTCACCGGTTACAGCATTAGTACGCCTGAAACCTTTCGTAAAGCTTTCAGGGCTGACAGGAAGAAGAAAATTGTGCGGCCGAGGCCGATGCGAATGCTCAAGGCCGGCGCATCAGCACCTGAGGCTGTAGCCGTGAGAGCAGCGAGCGGCGCCAAGGGCCAGGCCTGAAGCTCGCGAGAGCAGGCATTGGCAGCAGAGAGAAACGCAGCTAGCTACGCTGCATTTCTCACCCAGCAATCCGTGAATCGGCCTGTGACGTGTGAGGAGCAGAAGGCCATGCTCTGTCGCCACGAACTTCATGCCGCCCCCGGCTCGGCGATCAGCCACCTGAATAAGCGTTCTCACCCAGCCCTTGACGCTACGCACGCGCTACCTTGGTCGGCCCGCAGCCTTCTCGTATGATCGACGGCCCGACACCTGGAACTCGCTGGCGTGAAATCGTTACTCAAGGACTCCCCACACAGCTCGGCAGCACAGGCTGGCGTGAAGTGGGATTTGAAAAGCGCCGAGAATCAGCTGTCGTGGGACGATCTGCGCATCATCAAGACGCTCAGCGAGTGCGGCAATCGCGCCGACACGGCCAAGAAACTGGGCATCAACGTTTCCACGGTGTCGCGTCGGGTGGCGCAGGTCGAGAAGACCCTCGGCGTCGCGCTGTTCGATCACCGCCGTTCCGGCTACATGCTTACCGCCGAGGGCGAGGAATTGCGGGCCCTGGGTGAGCGCGTCGAGCTGGATATCGTCAGCGTCGCCAGGCGCGTGTCGCGCGCCGGTGAAGGGCCGCAGGGCAAGCTGCGCATTACCACCAGCGACTCGCTGCTGCTGTATTTCCTGACGCCGATCATCGCCGACTTCAAGGCGCTCAATGAGGGCATCGCCATCGAGGTGCTGGTTGGCAACCAGACCCTGAGCCTGGCCCGTGACGAGTCGGATATCGCGATACGGGCAACCAGAAAACCCGCCGAAAGCCTGGTCGGACGCAAGCTGGCCACCATCGCCTGGGCACCCTATGGCAGCGCGAAAGGCATGCAGGTAACCGACCCGTTCAGCGATGAGCAGGCCTGGGTGTCGTATTCGGGTGGTTTGAGCGGGCTGCGCGCTACCAGCTACGTGGAAAGCCGGGTGGCCGCCCACTGCATCTCCTATCGTACCGATTCGGTTGCTGCCGCGAGTGCGGCGATTGCCGCCGGGCTGGGGTGCGGCTTTCTGCCCTGCATGCTGGGCGACATCACACCGGGCCTGGTGCGCGTCGGCCAGGTGGTGCCCGAGCTTCAGGATGAGCTGTGGCTACTCACCCACCAGGACATTCGCAGGTCCTGGCGGGTGAAAGCCTTCATGACATTTTGCGCCGCAGCCGTCGGCGAGCTGAAGCCGCTGGTCGAAGGACAGCGGCCGCTTCAGACCGAGTGAACCGCATGCGCGTATCGCTCACTGCGCTCGCGCACCAATCACCGCCTTGCAGACGATCTCGATGAGCTGCGCGCGCTGCGCCAGCCGCGATACGCCGATGATGTTGCTCGCGCACTGCGGGCGTTCGCTGCCGTAGGCGGCCTTGCGCACGCTGCCCACGACAGCGAATGCGGCGTCCATATCCAGCACGTAGAGGGTTTCCTCGACGATGTCTTCAAGCGTTGCGCCGTAAAGCGCGAGCAGCTTGGCGATGTTGTTGTAGGAGGTGCGCATCTGCTCGCCCATCGACGAGAAATCGCTGGGTTTGCCTTCGCTATCCAGTGGCGCCGGCGCGACCAGATTGCCGTCTTCATCATGGTTGAACTGCCCCGAGATGTAGACCTCGTTTCCCACCCTTCTCGCCTGCGGATAGCCATAGCTTTCTTCCCATGGCACGCCCCAGTAGGCGGTATCGCTATTGAACGGTTGTGTCGCTGCCATCGCTGTTTCCTCGTTGCTGAAGGGCCGCTTGAAAGGCGCGTACCCATGTGGTTGGAGCGCAAAGGCTAGCAGCGAAGCGACACTTTCAATGGCGCATTTTTGCGCTCTCACAAGGGCATTCTTGCACACACCAACTGACCATCTTTCGGTTAACTTTTCTCTCGAGCTCGGGCTGCAGCCACCGCCACTGGTGCTGCAGCCCGCCAAGCAATCCCACGGCAATTGCGATGCCGGGCTGACCACTACTAACCGAAAGGACCCTCGCGATGAACAACTCCAAGACCGAAGTTCTGACCCCGCTCAACAGCCAGCTGATCTTTATCGACCAGCAGCCGCAAATGGCCTTTGGCGTGCAGAGCATCGACCGCCAGACCCTGAAGAACAACACGGTTGCGCTCGCCAAGGCTGCCAAGATCTTCAACGTACCGACCACCATCACCACGGTCGAAACGCAGAGCTTTTCCGGCCACACCTATCCGGAGCTGCTGGCCGTATTCCCGGATGCACCGCTGCTGGAACGCACCTCGATGAACTCCTGGGATGACCAGAAGGTGCGTGATGCCCTCAAGCGCAACGGTCGTAAGAAGATCATCGTCTCCGGCCTGTGGACCGAGGTGTGCAACACCACCTTCGCGCTGTCCGCCATGCACGATGCCGACTACGAAATCTACATGGTCGCCGACGCTTCTGGCGGCACCACCAAGGAAGCCCACGACTACGCCATGCAGCGCATGATTCAGGCCGGCGTCGTCCCGGTGACCTGGCAACAGGTGCTGCTGGAATGGCAACGCGACTGGAAGAACCGCGAGACCTACGACGCCGTCATGGAACTGGTCAAGGAACACTCTGGCGCCTACGGCATGGGCGTCGACTACGCCTACACCATGGTGCACAAGGCCCCCGAGCGTATCGCACACGGCGCGACCCTGGCGCCGGTTCCTGCCACCGCGTGATGCCCACGCCGCCCCACCGCCGGTGAGGCTGACCCGCTCTGCCTGGCGCAGCCGGATAACCCGAGCTGCCGCCGGCAAGCAGCGCTGAACAAAGCAATCGATAACACGAAGAGCTGCCCGCCCTGGCCTCCCTCCAGGTCGCGCGCAGCGCGCTTCGGTGAGTCCGGCTGCGCGTAAATCGCTCGCCCCGATAGCGCCTAGCGGATGTTCTCCTTACACAGGTATCGCCATGAACAGTGATCACTACGCTGTGCTGCCCAATGTCGCCTGCATTTCGGCCGGCCCGCTAAGGCCCTGGCAGGAAAGGCTCGCCAAACAGATGCTGCTGGACAGCCTGGACACAGGTATTTCGGTGAGCGCGCTTGCCGAAGCATGTGCCATGTCGCGCAGCTACTTCACCCGCAAGTTCAAGCGCAGCACCGGCCTGGCTCCCCAGGAATGGCTGCGCCAGCAACGCATTCACAAGAGCAAGGAGCTGCTGGCGACATCGACGATGCTGCTGGCGGATATCGCTCTGGAGTGCGGCTTCTACGATCAGCCACATTTCTGCCGCGTATTCGCCAGGGCCGAAGGCCTGACGCCACTGGCCTGGCAACAGCAACTGCGGGTTGCAGCCTGATGGGGCAAGAGCAAATCGGCGCAATTTTGCACGCCACAGGCCTGTACAATGCGCGCCCGCCGGGCTCTGCTGAGGTGATCACCAGCGCCCCCAAACACCGAAACGAAAGTGAGACGAAGGTGCTGCAGCGCATCAAAGATTGGGCCAAGGCCCTCAAGCGGCAAGTCATGGTGCTGTGGTTCAGCTGTAGGCATCCCCACACGCCGATGCCTGCCAAGGTGCTGGCCATCGTCGTGGTGGCCTATGCCCTGAGCCCCATCGACCTGATCCCCGATTTCATTCCGGTGCTCGGTTTTCTGGACGATGTGATTCTGCTGCCGCTGGGCATTTGGCTGGTGATGCGCCTGATGCCGGCGAACGTGCTCGCAGAATGCCGCCAACAGCAGGCCGATCATGAGCGCAATCGAACACCACGGCCAAAGAGCCTGATTGCCGGCGCCCTGATCGTGGTGATCTGGTTGGTTATAGCTGTTTGGTGTTGGCAAGCCGCCAGTCATTATTGGCGGCAGAGCTAAAGCCGGGCGACATGCCTGGGCCTTAAGAACCTGTCTCGGATCTTTTCCTGCACACTATGGGTATGAGAAAGCACCGTTATCCGAGCGATGTGAGTCGCGAGCAGTTTGAACAAATCCGTCCTTTGCTGGAAAGCGTCCGCAAGCGTACCAAGCCTCGCACCGTGGAGCTGTATGAGGTGTGGTGCGCGGTGCTGTATCTGTTGAAAACAGGCTGTCAGTGGCGCTTGCTGCCTAGCGATTTCCCACCTTGGCAAACTGTGCACCGCTACTTCAGTCAATGGAGTGAGCCTGATCAGGATGGGGGTAAGTGTGCTGGAGCAAGCCCTTAAAAAATCAGGTTGGCGCGGCCCGTATAAAACAGGGGCGCAAATCGGAATCGAGCTTTTTGATCGTCGACGCACAGAGTGTGAAGAACACCGATAGTGCCTGCGAGAAAGGCTATGACGCGGGCAAGAAGGTTTCGGGTATCAAGCGTCACATCGCAGTGGATACCCAGGGATTACCCCATGCCATTGCGGTGACCACCGCCGACGTCACCGACCGCAAAGGGGCACTGCTGGCGTTCAAGCGTTGCGCCAGCCATCTGAGAGATGTGCAAAACGTCTTGGCCGATGGGGGCTACGTAGGTAAGCCATTTGCCGGGGCTGTGAAAGAGCTGATTGGTGCAGAGGTGCAGATTGCCAAACGTAGCGAGCTGCATACCTTTGCCGTAATGCCACAGCGCTGGGTGGTGGAACGAAGCTTTGCCTGGCTGGAGAAGTGCAGACGGTTATGGAAGAACTGCGAGCGTAAGCTCAACACCAGCTTGCAGTTCATCCATTTGGCTTTTCTCGTACTACTGCTCAAAAGATCGTAAACAGGTTCTAAGTCACGAGGCTAATCAATCGAGGCTTTTGTCGCCCTGCCCGCTTTCGCGCTGATCGGCATCGACTTCCCGCTCGGCCTCCGAGTTGACCGCCTCCTGCTCCTTCTTCGTGCCGTGTCCCTGGGTTGGGCTGTTGGCAGACGGGCCCTGGTAGGGTTCGGCCGGGCCGTTTTTCTGTTCGACTGTCATGGCGGATCTCCCGTGTCTGCGCAGAACACCTGCGCTTACAGGTTGGTGAGACGCCGGATAGATGAAGTGCAACCGCCTCGACGGACGGCAACCGAGCTACAAGCCTTCACCCATCGGCCGCCACGAACCTCAAGCCGACTCCCGGCTCGGTCGCCAGCCAGCGCGATGGCCAAAGGCGGTTCTGGCAGCCCAATAAACGCGGTCGGGTTTCTTGGCGATAGAAGAGAAAACAAGCCATCAGAAACGACGAAGCCCCGATGCTTTTCCAGCATCGGGGCTTCGTTTGATATGGCGGGAAGATAGGGATTTGAACCCTAGGTACCATCGCTGATACAACGGATTTCGAATCCGTCCCGTTCGGCCACTCCGGCATCTTCCCAGGCGGCGCGCATGATATCAGCAGAAATCCGTTTGGCGAAGCCCATCGCGTAATTTTTTTCGCGTGCTATCAAATGCTTGGCTCATTTGCCCGGTGGCGGCGGCGCTGTGGCGGGCCGATTGGCGCGTCTTTCTGTACTGGATACAGCCGGGTTTGTGCCGCTGAAGCATTAGCCTAGACCAAGACCGCCAGTTGCCAAAACCATCCATTCGGCGGATGTGGCCTTGCTGACAAAGCAAAATACTGTACATTTAAACAGTAATTTTTCTTGCATTTGCCTGCCATGTCTTCCGTCGTCGCTATCGATCACCTGCTCAACGAGCGCCGTATCTGGCGTGGCCAGGGCATTGTCGCGCCCAGTGGCCACCAGCCCACGGGCAACGCGGTACTGGATGCTTCGCTGCCGGGCGGTGGCTGGCCGGAGGCGGCGTTGAGCGAGTTACTGGTCGAGGCGCCGGGCATTGGCGAGTTGCAGGTACTGCTGCCGACATTGGCGCGTTTGAGCGCTGCCGGGGAGCGGGTGGTGTTGGTCGCGCCGCCCTACCTGCCCTACCCCAGCGCCTGGTCGGCAGCTGGGGTGGAGATGAAGCAGTTGACGCTGATCCAGGCGAGCGCGCGGGATGCCTTGTGGGCGGCCGAGCAGTGCCTGCGTTCAGGCAGTTGCGGAGCGGTGGTGCTGTGGCCGCAACGGGCCGATGACCGTGCCCTGCGCCGCCTGCAGATCGCCGCCGAAACCGGGCAGACCCTAGCCTTCGCCTACCGCCCGCTACATGAGGCGCGCAACCCTTCGCCGGCGGCCTTGCGCCTGACCATCCAGGCGCAGCCGGCCCAGGTGCGGGTGCTCAAGTGCCGAGGTGGGCAACCACCGGCGCGTACGTTTCAATTGAGCGGCTGGGGCTTTTGATATGCGCTGGGCGTGCATCCTGCTGCCGCAACTGGCCATGGACGGCGTGTTGCGTGGCCGTGAAGAGGCCGACGCGCCGCTGGTGCTGCTGAGCGGCACGCCCCAGCGGCGCATGTTGCAGGCGGTCAACCCGGCCGCGCGGGAGCTTGGCCTGCGCCCGGGGCTGACGCTGACGGCGGCGCAATCCTTGAACTGCGCGTTCGCCAGCGCCGAGTACGACCCCGCCGACATCGAGCGCTGGCGCAGCTTCCTGGCGGCCTGGGCCTACGGCTTCAGCTCCCAGGTGAGCCTGCACTATCCGCGCTGCCTGCTGCTCGAGGTGCAATCGAGCCTGTCCCTGTTCGGGCCCTGGCCGCGTTTCGAGGCGCGCCTGCGTGAGGAGCTGACGGCGCTGGGCTTTCGCCATCGCATCACCCTGGCGCACCACCCGGCCGCGGCGCGCATGCTCGCCAACCTGCACGATGGCCTGGCGATCACCGACGAGCAGGCGTTGCGCGAGCGGCTGGCGGCCATGCCGCTGGATCGCATCGGTCTGCCGGAAGAACTGGCCACGACGCTGGCGCGCATGGGTCTACGCCAGGTGCGCCAGTTGCAGGCGCTGCCCCGCGACAGCCTGGCGCGGCGCTTTGCGCCTGAACTGCTGGCCGGCCTGGATACCCTGATGGGCCTGCGCCCGCTGGCGCTGGACTATTACCGCCCGCCGGATGTGTTCGACAGCCGGCTGGAGCTGCACTTCGAGGTGGAATCGACCCAGGCCCTGCTGTTTCCACTGCGCCGCCTGACCGCGGACCTGGCCGCCTACCTGGCAGGCCGCGACTGCGGCGTGCAGCGTTTCGTGCTGCACCTGGAGCACCGTGACGGTGACGACAGCCTGCTGCCCGTCGGCCTGCTCAGTGCCGAGCGAGAAGCGGGCATGCTGCTGGAATTCACCCGCGGCCGCCTGGAACAGCTGCAATTGCCGTCACCAGTGCTGGCGCTGCGCCTGGTGGCCCGCGACCTGCCGACCTTCGTGCCGCAGCACCAGGCGCTGTTCGAGGATCGGCCGCAGCAAACCCTGGGCTGGGAGCAACTGCGTGAACGCCTGCGTGCACGCCTGGGCGACGACGCCGTGCAAGGCCTGGCCGCCCATGCCGACCACCGCCCGGAAAAGGCCTGGCGCACGGCTACCAGCCACGTTGCATTGCCCAGCCCGAGCGGTGCCCGGCCCAGTTGGCTGCTGCCGGAGCCACAAGTGCTGCGTGAGCCGCTGCATATTCTCAGCGGCCCCGAGCGGATCGAATCCGGCTGGTGGGATGGCGAGGACGTGCGCCGCGATTACTACCTGATCGAGACCCGCAGCGGCCAACGCGGCTGGGCCTTTCGCAGCGTCGGTAAAGACGGCCCGTTGCGGCTGCACGGCTGGTTCGCATGAGCCTGCCCGCCTACGCCGAACTGCACTGCCTATCGAACTTCAGTTTCCAGCGCGGGGCCTCCAGCTCCGCCGAGCTGTTCGAGCGCGCCAAGCTGCTCGGCTATCGCGCCCTGGCGATCACCGACGAGTGCACCCTGGCCGGCATCGTGCGCGCCTGGCAGGCCGCCAAAGAACACGAGGTGAAGCTGATCGTCGGCAGCGAGCTGCGCCTACCGAGCGGTGCCCGGCTGATCGTGCTGGTCGAGAACCTCGCCGGTTACCAGCGCCTGTGCGCGCTGATCACCCGTGCCAGAAGGCGTGCGGAAAAGGGCCGCTACATCCTGCTCGACGAAGACCTGCCCGATGCACCGGATGGCCTGCTGGCCATCTGGCTGCCCACCGCGAGCGACGACGCCAGGGCCGGCGCCTGGTTGCACGAGCGCTTTGCCGAGCGCCTGTGGCTGGGCGTAGAGCTGCACCGCGGCGCTGACGATGCGGCGCTGTTGCAACATGGCCTGGGCCTGGCCCGGCAACTGGGCATCCCTGCCGTGGCCTGTGGCGACGTGCATATGCACGCCCGTGGCCGCCGCGCCCTGCAGGATTGCATGACCGCCATCCGCCACCATCTGCCCGTGGCCGAGGCCGGCGCCCACCTGTTCGCCAATGGTGAGCGGCACCTGCGCCGCCGTGAGGAACTGGTCGAGCTGTATCCGCCCGAATTGCTCGCCGAAACCTTGCACATCGCCGAGCGCTGCCGATTCGCTCTCGACGAGCTCAAGTACCAGTATCCCCACGAGCTGGTGCCGGCTGGCCATAGCGCCAGCTCCTGGCTGCGCCAACTGGTGGAGGACGGTATTCGCTGGCGTTGGGGCGATGGCATCAGCGACAAGGCGCAGGCGCAGATCGAAAGGGAACTGGCGCTGATCAGCGAGCTGGGTTACGAAAGCTATTTTCTGACTGTGCACGACATCGTGCGCTTCGCCCGCGAGCAGTCGATTCTCTGCCAGGGACGTGGCTCGGCGGCCAACTCGTCGGTGTGCTTCGCCCTGGGCATCACCGAACTCGACCCGATGGCCAAGGGCAGCCGCCTGCTGTTCGAGCGTTTTCTGTCCCGCGAGCGCAACGAGCCGCCGGATATCGACGTGGATTTCGAGCACGACCGCCGCGAGGAAGTCATCCAGTACGTGTTCCGCCGCTATGGCCGCGAGCGCGCGGCGCTGACCGCGGTGGTCAGCACCTACCACGGCGCCGGGGCGATTCGTGACGTGGCCAAGGCCCTGGGCTTGCCGCCCGACCAGATCAACGCCCTGGCCGGTTGCTGCGGCCGCTGGAGTGATCGCATCCCGAATGCCGAGCGCCTGCGCGAGGCCGGTTTCGACCCGCAGAGCAAGGTGCTGCACCGGGTGCTGGTGCTGGCTGGCGAGCTGATCGGCTTTCCCCGCCACCTCTCCCAGCACCCCGGCGGCTTCGTGATTTCCGAGACGCCGCTCGACACCCTGGTGCCGGTGGAAAACGCCAGCATGGCCGAGCGCACGGTGATCCAGTGGGACAAGGACGATCTCGACGCCGTCGGCCTGCTCAAGGTCGACGTGCTGGCCCTCGGCATGCTCAGTGCCCTGCGCCGCTGCTTCGACCTGCTGGCCGCCTACCGCGGCAAGCACTGGACGCTGGCCAGCCTGCCGGCCGAGGACAAGGCCACCTACGAAATGATCAGCCGCGCCGACACTCTGGGCGTATTCCAGATCGAATCCCGCGCGCAGATGGCCATGCTGCCGCGCCTGCGCCCAAAGACCTTCTATGACCTGGTGATTCAGGTGGCCATCGTGCGGCCGGGGCCGATCCAGGGCGATATGGTGCACCCCTACCTGCGCCGTCGCACCGGTGAAGAGCCGGTTACCTACCCCTCCGAGGAACTGCAGCCGGTGTTCGAGCGCACCCTGGGCGTGCCACTGTTTCAGGAGCAGGTGATGGAACTGGCGATCATCGCGGCCGGGTACTCACCCGGTGAAGCGGATGAACTGCGTCGCTCCATGGCGGCCTGGAAGCGTCATGGCGGTCTGGAGCACCACCGTCAGAAGCTGACCGAGGGCATGCTCGAGAAGAACTACCCGATCGAATACATCAACCGCATCTTCGAGCAGATCAAGGGCTTTGGCAGCTACGGTTTTCCCGAGTCCCACGCGTCCAGTTTCGCCCTGCTCACCTACGCCAGTTGCTGGCTCAAGTGCCACGAACCGGCGGCCTTCGCCTGCGCGCTGATCAATAGCTGGCCGATGGGCTTCTACAACCCGGATCAGGTGCTGCAGGACGCCCGCCGCCATGGCCTGCGCATCCACCCGGTGGACGTGCGCTACAGCGTCTGGGAATGCACCCTGGAAGATATCGGCAAGCCGCAGCCGGCCATCCGCCTGGGGCTGTGCCTGGTCAAGGGGTTTCGCGAGGACGCAGCGCTGCGCATCGCTGCCGCCCGCGAGCAGGCGCCGTTCGGTGATATCGCAGATCTGTGCCAGCGCGCGGGCCTGGATGACAACGCCCGCGCGCGCCTGGCCGACGCGGGCGCCCTGCAGGCCCTGGTCGGCCATCGCCACCAGGCGCGCTGGGCCATCGCCGGGGTGGAACCGCAGTTGCCGCTGTTCGCCAGCCTGCCCGCCCAACAGGAAGCCGCCATCAGTCTGCCGCGCCCCAGCGTCGGCGAGAACCTGCTGACCGACTACGCGACCCTGGGCACCACCCTCGGTCCCCATCCGCTGTCGCTCTTGCGGGGCAAACTCAGGGCCGCCCGCTGCCGCAGCCGCCGTGAGCTGGAGCATGTGGAGCCCGGCAGGATGGTCAGCGTGGCCGGCCTGGTGATCGGCCGCCAGCGCCCGCAAACCGCCAGCGGCGTGACCTTCGTCACCCTGGAAGACGAGTTCGGCATGATCAACGTACTGGTGCGCCTGGAGCTGGCCGAGCGCCAGCGCAAGACGCTGCTGCAATCACGGCTGATGCGCATCGACGGGCATCTGGAAGCGGCCAATGGGGTAAGGCATGTGATCGCCGGGCGGCTGGTGGATCTGACCGACTGGCTGGTGGGGCTGGATGTGCGTAGTCGGGATTTTCATTGAGGTGGGGATGCAGCGCTCGGCAGTTGTGGTTTGGCTGCGGTTTTTGATGGGCTACGCCCATCCTACGAGCTGTGGGCTTTGCGAGATCAAGGAAACGGGTGGGGACTCCCAGCACACTCAGAACGGGCCATGCCCACCGGTATGGAATGTTCCAGTCTTTCGAGGTATGGCGCCATGCGCCCGATTTTATGGGAACGAGTGGAGATGCCCCGTGCATGCCTGGGAGCTATCGCGCGCTCCCACATGCAAAACCGTTACTTACGCGCGGCGCATCCCGATATGGGGAATATCGTCTTCCAGGTATTCATCGGTAGCGGCCACGAAACCATAGCGGCCGTAGTAACCCTGCAGGTGCGCCTGGGCGGACATGTACACGGGCAGGCCTGGCCAGCGTAGACCGCAGGCCAGCAGGGCCTGTTCCATCATGGCGTGGCCGAGGCCGGTGCCGCGGGCGTTGGGGGCGGTGACAACGCGGCCGATGATCACTTCACCGTCGTTGAGCGCCGGGTCGAGCAGGCGCAGGTAGGCCGCCAGTTCATCGCCGCGCCAGCCCAGCAGGTGACAGGTGTCGCCTTCGAGATCGCGGCCATCGACTTCCAGGTACGGGCAGTTCTGTTCGACCACGAACACCTGGGTACGCAGCGCCAGCACGGCGTACAGCTCGGTCTTGGTCAATTCGGTGTGGTGCTTGCAATGCCAGGTGACGGACATGATCGGCTCACGACTAGAGGCTCGGGGGTAGCCGGCGACTCTACCCCCATCGCCCCTTTTCGTCATGAGGTCTCTACTTCTCGATCACCTGCCCACGCAGGGCGGCCAGGCGGGCCAGCAGGCGGTTCTGCACCGGCGTCGACACGCCCTGGCTGTCCATCGAGGCCTGCAGGTTCTCGACCAGCGCGTTGAAGTCGCTGGGCGAAAGGTTCTGGCCCTTGTGACCTTCTTCGAGGGAATCGCCGGTGTACACGCAAGGCCCGCCGGCGATCACGCAGAACTTGTCGACCAGCTTGTCGCGCAGCCCGACTATATCCACCCGGGCGAAGAAATGCGCGATGCGCTGATCACCCGCCACATTGAGCAGCATGCCTTCGACGATACGGTTGATGCCGGGTTTCTCGCCAAGGTCGCGGTACAGGCTGTCGTCCTTGGCCGGCTGCTGCGCGCAACCGACCAACACCAGCGCCAGCAGCGCAACGCACAATGAACGCAGCATGCTCAGAAACTCCCCTGCACGGACAGGTAGGCGCCGTTCTGGTTGTCCAGGGTGGCGATCTCGCCGAGGCGGGCGTAGGCCAACACGATGGCCAGGTGCTTGTTGGGGAAGTAGCCGACGAACAGGTCGGCCCAGTCGCTCTCGCCGGCGAAGCTGAGGTTGTCAGGCTTTTCCCGGTACTCGACGCCCACCGCCCACTCGCGGTTGAGCAGCACGGCCACCGAACCTTCCTTGAGCACCGAACGGCGGTCGCGACGGTCGCCACCGAAGCCCAAGAGGCCCAGCTCGTTGGCCCGGCTGTAGCGCACGCCGCCATTGAGCAGCAGGTTGTAGCCGAAGGCGCCGCCAAGAATCAGCCGGCTGGCAGTCAGGTAGCCTTCGGTGTCTTCGTCGCGCTTGGCACCGACCAGGCTGGGGATGAGGAAGTCCTTCTGGCGCTTGTGCTGGATGCCCAGCGACACCTGGGGCAACTGGTCGTAGATCAGGTCGCCGAACAGCCGCACCTTGATGCCCAGGATGTCCTGGCTGAGGCTGTTTTCCGGAAGGCTCAGATCGCGAGCCAGGGTGCCCAGATCCAGACGCTGGCGCGCGTAGGACAGTTCGATGCGGTTGTCATAGGCCGCCGATACGCCGGCCACATCCAGGCGGTAGTCACCGGTTTCCACCCGCGTGGCGAATACGTCGGCACCCCATTCGCCCTTCTCGCCGTAGCCGGACAGCACTGCCCAGGGCGTGATACCGCCGCCGGCCGCGCCCTCGATACTGCTGGCGCCGCCCGTGGCGAGCAGGCGGCCTTCGCCGGCCACGGCGGCCGAAGTGAGCATTCCAAACACAAGCGCGCCGGTCAGTTGCGATAGCCACATGGTCAATTCACCAGAGAAACGGAAGAAATTAACGGACGCTGCATCCAGGCCTCGAAGGCCTGCGCCGCCAACGGCCGGCTGATCAGATAGCCCTGCACGCTGTCGCACCCCCAACGCTCGAGCAGGTCCAGGCTGCGTTGTAGCTCGACGCCCTCGGCCACCACCTTGAGGCCCAGGCTGTGGCTCATCTCGATGGTCGAACGGACGATCACCGCATCTTCGCTGGTGTCGTCCAGCTCGCGGATGAAGGACTGATCGATCTTCAGTTCCTGCACTGGCATGCGTTTGAGCTGCGCCAGTGAAGAGTAGCCGGTGCCGAAGTCGTCCACCGACAGGCCGATGCCTTTCTCGCGCAGCCCGTGCAGTACCTGCAGGGCGACGGCCGGGTTGAGCATCACACCGCTTTCGGTGATTTCGAAGATCAGCTGCGAGCCCGCCACCTGGTACTGGCTGAGCAGGCGGCCGACCCGAGTCGGCAACTCTGCATCGACCAGGTCCTCGGTGGAGATGTTCAGCGACAGCTGCACCGTCAGCCCGCGTGCTCGCCATTCCTGCAGCTGCCGCACGCCCTCCTCGATCACCCAGGCGGTGAGTAACTGAATGCTGCCGGTGCGCTCGGCGAGAGGAATGAACTCACCAGGCGAGACCATGCCGAATTGTGGATGCTGCCAGCGCAGCAGGCCCTCGGCCTGGATACGCGCCGGGTTGCGAATGTCCAACTTGGGTTGGTAATGCAGCAGCAGTTCCTCGCGCTGGGCGGCGCGGCGCAAGTCGCGGATCAACTGCACCTGGCGCTGCTGGGCCGCATCACGGCCGCTCTCGTAAACCTGAATGCGCCCTGCCAGATGCCCGGCATCCTGCATGGCGATGGAGGCGCGGCGCAGCAATTCTTCGGCGGTGTCGCCGTCGCCGGGATAACCGGCGATACCGATGCGGCAATCCAGAGCAATATCGTGGTTATCGATCCGGAACGGTTTCATGGACAGCTGCTGCACCCGGTCGGCAGTGGCCACCGCGCTGTCGACGTCGGCGCCATCGAGCAGCAGCACGAACTCGTCGCCCAACAGCCGCGCCAGGCTGTCCGAGGGACGCAGCGCGGCCTGCAGACGATTGGCCAGCTGCTGCATCACGCGGTCGCTGCCGCCCGCCTCGCAGCTCTCGCTGACGGTGCGCAGGTTGCCGATGCCCAGAGACAGCAGCGCGATATGCCGGCCGGCCATGATCGCGCTGTTCAGGCGCTCGAGCGCCAGGTTGCGGTTGGGCAGCCCGGTCAGTGGATCATGCAGGGCATTGTGGGCCAGTTGGCGTTCACGTTCGGCGAGGCCCTGCTGCATGGTCTGGAAAGTCTTGGCCAGGCTGCCGAGCTCATCGCTGCGATCGAGGGCCAGCGGCACCTCGTAGTCGCCCTGCCCGACCCGTTCAGCCGCGCCGGCCAGTTGGCGGATCGGCCGCGACAGGCCGCGCGCCAGCAACAGCGCGCCCAGAAGCGAGGCCACCAGGGCGGCCACGGCGATCAGCAGGATCTGTTTGTTGAGCACAGCCACCGAGCCGCGAGCCTGTTCGAGCGAGCGCTGCAGCAGCGCCTGCACGCGAAAGCCGTCGCCACTGCCGAGCACCAGCCGCTGAACCAGGAAGGGTTCATCACCATGCATCACCTCGCCGCTGTCGCCGTCGAGGGTGATCTTGTGCAGGTCTTGCAAGGTACTTACGAGCACATCCGGCTGGCCGTCCATGCTGCCGATGATGCTCAACTCCAGGTGCGTCAGCTGATTGAGTTCGTGGGCGAAGCGCTCGTCGATGGCGAAACCGGTTACCAGACGCGCGATGGGCAACGGCGCATTCACAGTGGCTTGCACCAGGAGATAGATGCGCCCGTCGAAGGGCATGAGGATACTTTGCCCCTGGTTATTCAACTGGCGGTTGATCTGCTCGGCCTGGGCAACGGACGGCGGCGCCACGGTGCTGGCGGTCAGCTTGCCGTCCATGTCGAACATCATCACCACCCCGGCGTTGATCCGCGCACCATGGTTGAACAATGCCGAGCGAATGGTCGCCTCGTCGCCACTGGCCACGGCCTCACGGAAACCGAAATCGCTGGTCAGCACCTGCACCGCATCACGTAGCTGGCGGGCGTGGGTGTCGAGCAACTGCCCGAATACGCTGGTACCGACCTCCAGTTGCTCACGCGCCTGGGTGCGGATCGACGCATTGGTGGCGGCCTGCACGGCGAAGTACAGCGCGCCGATCACCACCAGCGGCAGCAGGATCAGCACGATGGCGATGCGCGCCTGGAAACTAGTGCGAACCATGGTCCAGGGCTTTCTTGAAGGCGTCGCCAAAGGCGCTGGGCGGTGCGCCCGGTGGTTCGCTGACGCTGGCGGCATCGACCGGCAGGCTGAAACGCGGCGCTGCGGCGCCATCGCCGACCTTCAAGGTCTCGCCCTGCTTGGGCAGCATGTCGGGCAACGCCGAGTGCCAGAGGGTCACCTGATAGTCACCAGCCGGCAAGTTGTCGAAACTCACCCGGCCCTGGGCATCGCTGACGGCGAACCAGGGATCGTCGGTGACGTAGATGTAACCCACCATCCAGTCATGGATATTGCAACCCAACACCACCAGGCCGGGCTTGTCGAACACCACCGGCTCGCTCGGCGTGCCCTGGTACAGGCGCAGCTCGAAACGCTTGGCCGGCGAGAAGGAATAGACCTGATGGCGAATGTCGTCACGGTTCGGGAAGGTCACTGCAGTGCCGCTGCGCACGGCCAGCACGCTGGGCACGAAGCGCATTTCCTGCTGGTCCATCACCGCTTTGCCGGGGGCCGCCATGTTGGGGACTGCCGCGCCATGCAGCGTCACCACGGCGTTGGCCAGCGGTGCGCCCTTGGCATCCACCACGTCGCCTTGCAGGCCGGCCGCCTGAGTGGTGCACAGCGCACCGAACAGATACAGAGATACAGCGAGAGAGAAACGTCTGGTCATGGGAGCTCGTCAAGGGTCGCTCAGCCGTACCGCGAGGCCGCGTATGCGCCTCTTCGCTGATAGGGAAGGTCTGCAGGAAGATTAGACGTGATGCAGAAGAAGTTCGAGCTTTAATGACGCCTGCGCAAGGCAAAAAGCCACTATCGTTTGATTATCGGAAAAAACGGCCGAAAAAGGCCGCCCTAGAGCCTCACTCGCTGCCGCGCAAACGCTTGGGCGTAAGCCCCAGGTAACGGCGCATGGCGGTGGTCAGCGCGCTCTGGCTGGAGAAACCGCATTCCTCGGCGATGCGCACCAGCGGCAGCCCGCTGCCACGCAGCAGGCGCGTGGCGCGGTCCAGGCGCGCCTTGAGCAGGTACTGGTGCGGGGTGAGGCCGACGCTGTCCTTGAACTGGGCGTGGAAGTGGCTCGGGCTCAGGCAGGCGACATGGGCCAGCTCGGCGACGCTGATGCGCCGCGCCAGGTTGTCGGCGATGTAGCCGTCGAGTCGCTGCACATCCAGCGAGCCATGGCCACGGCTGGACTGCTCGCCAAACACCCGCAGGTGCAGGGCGCGCAGCAGCACGCCGCCCAGCGAGCGCGCCAGCAGCGGGTCGCTGCCATAACGCTCCAGTTCGGCGCCGGCATAGCTGAGCAGGTGCTGGAAGTCGGCGTCGAGTTGCGGGTAGCGCGGCGTGTCGAACAGGTGGCCGAGCAGTTGCAGATCCTCGCTGGACATGTCCTGCTCGTTGAGGTCGACGATCAGCATGCGGTTGTCGCCGATGCCGGCGAATTGATGGTCGGCATCGCCCGGCACCAGACAGGCGCGCATGCGGCACACCTCGCCGCCACGCCCGACCACCTCGAATTCGGCACGCCCGGACACCGACATCACCAGTTGGTGATGGTCGTGGGTGTGTTCGTGGGCCTGATCGTCCAGGCGCATGAGGCGGGCGTTGAGCATGATTCGCGACTCGATGGGCAACGCGCGCACTCTACCGCGTTGCCAGGCAAAACTGTATGGGCGGCGACAGGAGGCCCGGCAGGCGCCAAACCAGGCCTGACAAGCGAAACGGCGCAGTCACTAATAAATGTTGAAAAAAGCCGGCGGCGCCCCATCTAACCTTCAACGTCAATGGACAGGTGCCGCATGAACGACCCGCACGATATCGAGATCGCTTCGGAGCAAACCAGCCACAGCCTGATGCTGCCCGGGCAGAACCTGCCGGACAAACTCTATGTGATTCCAATCCACAACCGCCCCTTCTTCCCGGCGCAGGTGCTGCCGGTGATCGTCAACGAGGAGCACTGGGCGGAAACCCTGGAACTGGTCAGCAAGACCGAGCACAAGACCCTGGCCCTGTTCTACGTCGACAAACCGGTCACCGACCCCCGTCACTTCGACACGTCCAGCATGCCGGAGCACGGCACCGTGGTGCGCGTGCACCATGTCAGCAACGACGACGGCAAGCTGCAGTTCGTTGCCCAGGGCCTGACCCGGGTGCGTATCCGCGGCTGGCTCAAGCACCATCGCCCGCCGTACCTGGCCGAGGTCGAATACCCGCGCAACGCCAATGACGGGCGCGATGAGGTCAAGGCCTACGCCATGGCACTGATCAACGTGATCCGCGAGTTGCTGCCGCTCAACCCGCTGTACAACGAGGAGCTGAAGAACTACCTCAACCGCTTCAGCCCCAACGACCCGTCGCCGCTCACCGACTTCGCCGCTGCGCTCACCACCGCGCAATCGAAAGTGCTGCAGGAGGTGCTCGACACCGTGCCGATCCTCAAGCGCATGGAAAAGGTGCTGCCGCTGCTGCGCAAGGAAGTCGAGGTCGCCCGCCTGCAGAACGAGCTCTCCGACGAGGTGAACCGTTCGGTGGGTGAGCACCAGCGCGAGTTCTTCCTCAAGGAACAGCTGAAGATCATCCAGCAGGAGCTGGGCATCACCAAGGATGACCGCAGCGCCGACGCCGAGCAGTTCACCCAGCGCCTGGAAGGCAAGACCCTGCCCGAGCAGGCCCGCAAGCGCATCGACGAGGAGATGAACAAGCTCTCGGTGCTGGAGACCGGCTCGCCGGAGTACGCGGTGACTCGCAATTACCTGGACTGGGCCACCAGCGTGCCCTGGGGCGTGGTCGGCAAGGACAAGCTGGACCTCAAGCACGCCCGCAAGGTGCTCGACGATCACCATGCCGGCATGGACGACATCAAGCAGCGCATCACCGAATTTCTCGCCGTCGGCGCCTTCAAAGGCGAGATCGCCGGTTCCATCGTGCTGCTGGTCGGCCCGCCGGGCGTGGGCAAGACCAGCATCGGCAAGTCCATCGCCCAGTCCCTGGACCGGCCGTTCTACCGTTTTTCGGTCGGTGGCATGCGTGACGAGGCGGAGATCAAGGGCCATCGCCGCACCTACATCGGCGCCCTACCCGGCAAGCTGGTGCAGGCCCTCAAGGAAGTCGAGGTGATGAACCCGGTGATCATGCTCGACGAGATCGACAAGATGGGCAGCAGCTTCCAGGGCGACCCGGCCTCGGCGCTGCTGGAAACCCTCGACCCGGAGCAGAACGTCGAATTCCTCGACCATTACCTGGACCTGCGCCTGGATCTGTCCAAGGTGCTGTTCGTGTGCACCGCCAACACCCTGGACTCGATTCCCGGCCCGCTGCTCGACCGCATGGAAGTGATTCGCCTGTCCGGCTACATCACCGAGGAAAAGCTGGCCATCGCCAAGCGCCACCTGTGGCCCAAGCAGCTGGACAAGGCCGGCGTGTCGGCCAAACAGCTGTCGATCAGCGACAGCGCCCTGCGCGCGCTGATCGAAGGCTATGCCCGCGAAGCCGGCGTGCGCCAGCTGGAGAAACAGCTAGGCAAGCTGGTGCGCAAGGCGGTGGTCAAGCTGCTCGATGACCGCGACACCAAGGTCAAGATCGCCGCCAAGGACCTGGAAGGCTATCTGGGCATGCCGGTGTTCCGCAGTGAGCAGGTGCTCTCCGGCGTCGGGGTGATCACCGGTTTGGCCTGGACCAGCATGGGCGGCGCCACGCTGCCGATCGAGGCGACGCGCATCCACACGCTGAACCGTGGCTTCAAACTCACCGGCCAGCTCGGCGAAGTGATGAAGGAGTCGGCGGAGATCGCCTACAGCTACGTCAGCTCGCACCTGAAAACCTTCAAGGGCGACCCGACCTTCTTCGACCAAGCCTTCGTGCACATGCACGTGCCGGAGGGCGCCACGCCGAAGGACGGGCCGAGCGCCGGCATCACCATCGCCAGCGCCCTGCTCTCCCTGGCCCGCAACCAGGCGCCGAAGAAAGGCGTGGCGATGACTGGCGAACTGACCCTGACCGGCCAGGTACTGGCCATCGGCGGGGTGCGCGAGAAGGTCATCGCCGCGCGCCGCCAGAAGATTCACGAGCTGATCCTGCCCGAGGCCAACCGCGGCTCTTATCAGGAGTTGCCGGAATACCTCAAACAGGGCCTGACCGTGCACTTCGCCAAACGCTTCAGCGATGTGGCTAAGGTGCTGTTCGACTGACGGGCCTCTTGCTCGGCCCTTGCTGCGTATGCAGCAAGGGCCTAGCACCCGCTAAACAGCGGCTACTTGCCCGCGACCTCCGCCGCTGCTTCGGCAAGCCCCTCACGCATACGCTGCGCGTCGCCCACGAAATGGCGACTGGCCTGCAGCAACGCCAGCATGGTCAACAATAAGGCCACCGGCACCAGATAAAGCGCATCGTGCAAGCCGACGGCTTTGAAGGTTTCACTCATCTCGAGCGCACCGGCCGCCAGCATGGCCGACGAAGAAAAGTGATCGGATAGCAGCCCCACGGCAATCGGCCCCAAACCGCCACCCAACAAGTACAGCCCAGCGAAATAAAGCGCCATGGCGGTCGCCCGCAGGCGCGGTTCGATCACGTCCTGAATCGCCGTATAGACGCAGGTGTAGAAGTTGTAGGCGAACAGCCAGCCAAGGCTGAATAGCGCCACGAACAGGCCGATCTCGATACGCCCTGCATGCAGCGCATAACCGGTACAAAGGGTGGCGACGAGCATGCTGACGGCGGCGAAGATCAAACGCCCGTTGCGATATTTCTGGTGAATGCGGTCAGCGATCCAGCCGCCCAGGGTCAGGCCGACCAGCCCGGTAAGCCCGACGATTACCCCGGTGGCTACGGCGGCGTCATGTAGCGGCATCAGGAAATAGCGCTGCAGCATCGGCACCAGAAACGAATTGCAGGCGTAGGTGGCGAAGTTGAACGCCAGGCCCGCCAGCACCAGCCACCAGAAGGTCGGGATACGCAGCACCTTGCGCAGCGGCTGACTGACCGGCGTGGCGGCCACCTGAATCTCTTCGGCGGCGCCGCGCCGCGGCTCCCTGATGAAGAAGATGAACACCGCCAGGATCAGCCCCGGCACCGCGGCGATGAAGAACGGCGCGCGCCAGCTGTCGAACGCAGCGACCATCGCGCCAATGGTGAAGAACGCCAGCAGCAAGCCCAGCGGCAAGCCGAGCATGAAGATGCCCATGGCCCGCGCGCGTTTGTGGGCCGGAAACAGGTCGCCGATCAGCGAGTTGGCGGCCGGCGCGTAGCTGGCCTCGCCAATGCCGATACCCATGCGGATCAGCAGGAAGCTCCAGTAATTCCAGGCCAGGCCGTTCACCGCGGTCAGCGCACTCCAGACGGCCAACCCCCACCCCATGATCTTGCGCCGCGAGCCGGTATCGGCCATGCGCCCCAGCGGCAAACCGGCGATGGCGTACACCAGGGTGAACGCGGTGCCGATCATGCCCAGCTGAAAGTCGCTCAGCCGCCACTCCATGCGAATGGGCTCGATGATGATCGCAGGAATGGTGCGGTCGAAGAAGTTGAACAGGTTGGCGAGAAACAACAGGAACAGGACGCGCCACGCATTCGCGGCTTGCTGGGTCTGCGGCATGACGGTGCTCTCTTATTGTTGTTGGAAGCAGAGCCGATGCCGACCCTGGCACCTGCATGGTGGCCGCGAATGGGCGTCAGCCCCACGATCATTCGTGATGGTTATAGGCGGTGATGGCATGGGCGCCCTGGCAAGCCGAGAAACCAGGTAGATCGAAACCGGATTTGAGCTGTCTGAACCCCGTCTGGACGCCGAAGGCTAGGGTCTGTTGCCGTTTCACCCACGGCCGCGCCGGAGCCCGCTTTGTCGCGAGGCAAGGCACGAGCCGCGAAGTTTAGCTAGCTAAATGAGCCGGCGAGAAACGCCGCATCGCGACAAAACGGGCCCGGCCCTTCGGGTTGTGCGGGAAATCTCGCCATGCGTCGTTGGAGGACTTGGCAAGGGAAAACGCGGACGGCTAGTCCATTCCCTGCGTCCTCCGCCTAGCCTGGCGAGATTTCTCGCGACAACGCGGCTCGCGCTGAAACGGCAACAGACCCTAGGCATTCAACACCTGGCGTTACGACGCGCCAGGCACAAGGCTTTAAGGAGAACGGGGATGCCCCGCAGCGACAAGGAACATTTCATCGGGCTCGAGTGGCTGCGTTTCATACTCGGCCTCTATATCGTGGTCTTTCACACCCTGCACAACTACCCCGAACAGCAGCTGCCGATCATCAAGCAGCTCAGCGGCGCGGGCTTCTTCGCCACCAGTACCTTCTTCGTGCTTTCCGGTTTTCTGCTCGCCCACGTGTACTGCCAGCGCGGCCAGATGCGCGAGCCGGCGGTGAGTTTCTGGAGCCGGCGCTTCGCCAACCTGTACCCGCTGCATATCTTCTCGCTGCTGCTGACCATCACGGTGATTTTCGTCATCAGCCACCTGGGCATCCCGCCGGACGACACCAAGGCCAGCATCCGTTTCGTGGTCTACGACACCAACGAGGACAGGACCCAGATCGCCCTCGACAGCCTCGAACACTTCATGAGCAACGGCGAGCTGGCCCTCAACAGCCTGTTGCAGCTGCTTATGCTGCAGGCCTGGAACCCCTTCTACCTGACCTTCAACGCACCGCTGTGGTCGATCTCCACGCTGTTCTTCTTCTACCTCACCTTCCCCTTCGTGGCGCCTCGCCTGGCACGTCTCAAGCACAAGGTGCTGTGGCTGGGCGTGATCACCCTGATCTACCTGATCCCGCCGGTACTGGTGATTTTCAACGGTGACTACGGCATGCCGTTCACCGGTATCCTGCACCGCAACCCGCTGGTACGTCTGCCCGAGTTTCTCGCCGGCATCCTCGCCTACGGACTGTTTCGCGACATGCAGGACGCCGGGCGCACGCCGGGCACTGGCGGCGTGGGGATGATGATCGCTTTCGTGCTGGGCTGCTTCCTCGGCACTGCCTGGCTGATCGAGGGCCCGCAATTCTGGTATTACCTGCTGCACAACGGCCTGCTGCTGCCGGCGCAGATCATGCTGATCTACCTCTGCGCCCTGGCGCCCTCGCCTGCCAGCAGCGCAGTGCAGCGCTGGTCCCAGCGCCTGGGCGCGGCCTCGCTGCCGCTGTTCGTGCTGCATGTACCGGCCTTCACGCTGTTCTCGCGCTCGGAAATGCTGCTGGGCGTGGCTTCCGGCGAATGCTTCGCCAACTGGTCCGAATGCGCGGTGCGCGCGGGCGAGCAGCATCTGTCCATCGTCTTCTACCCGCTGTTCCTGCTGCTGACGGTGATCCTCTGCGTCTGGGCTCAGGGAAACGCCGTGGTACCGACCCGCAAACGGCTGCTCAAGTGGTTGCCGGTGCGGCGTAGCACAAGCTGAGCAGAAGGAAAGGAAATTCCTAGGAATCATCTGCAGCGGCGACGGTCGGAAGGAGATGTTCGGCGACCGTGCCGCTGTTTTCTTTGTTTTCTGGGAGGGATCCGTGATCCTCAAGACCGTCAAGGCATCTGTCCGCCACAGCATGCTTCCAGCCGCGCTGTGCCTGGCCTGCACCACCTCGCTGTTCAGTGCCCAGGTGCTGGCTTTCTCCCTCGATGATGTGGCCTCCCAAGCCAAGGGGCTACTGGACAAACCTTACACGGCGCCTGCCAGCAACCTGCCCAATGAGCTGCGCACCCTGTCCTTCAAGGACTACCAGCAGATCAAGGCCCGTGAAGACAAGTACGAATGGGCCGGCAGCAAGACGCCCTTCAAGCTGAGCTTCTACCACCAGGGCATGCACTTCGAGACCCCGGTAAAGATCAACGAAGTGACCGCCACCAGCGTCAACGAAATCAAATACGACCCCGAGCGTTTCGACTTCGGCGACGTGAAGGTCGACAAGGACGCCACCAAGGATCTGGGCTACGCGGGCTTTCGCGTCATGTACCCGATCAACGACAAGGACAAGCTCGACGAGATCATGAGCGTGCTCGGCGCCAGCTACTACCGTGTGGTCGGCAAGGATCAGGTCTACGGCACCTCGGCCCGCGGCCTGGCCATCGACACCGCGCTGCCCAGCGGCGAGGAATTCCCATACTTTCGCGAGTTCTGGATCGAGCGCCCGAAAGCCGGCGACAAGCACCTGGTGATGTACGCCCTGCTCGACTCGCCACGCGCCACCGGTGCCTACCGTTTCATCCTGCGTCCGGGCAAGGACGCCATCGTCGACGTCAAATCCAAGGTATTCCTGCGCGAGAACGTCACCAAGCTCGGCGTCGCGCCGCTGACCAGCATGTTCCTGTACGGCAGCAACCAGCGCTCGGCCAAGGCCAACTACCGCCCGGCCCTGCATGATGCCAACGGCCTGGCCATCCATACCGGCAGTGACGAGCACATCTGGCGCCCGCTGAACAACCCGCAGAACCTGGGCGTGAGCACCTTCCAGGTCGAGAACCCGAAAGGTTTCGGCCTGCTGCAGCGTGGCCGCGACTTCGCCCAGTACGAAGACCTGGACGACCACTACGAAGAGCGCCCCAGCGTGTGGATTGAACCCAAGGGCGAATGGGGCAAGGGCAAGGTCGAGCTGGTGGAAATCCCCACGCCGGATGAAACCAACGACAACATCGTCGCCTTCTGGACGCCCGACGAGCAGCCCAAGCCGGGCGAGCCGATGGAGTTCGACTACCGCATGCACTGGACCAAGGACGAGCGCGCCCAGCTGGGCCCGGATCTGGCCTGGGTCAAGCAGACCATGCGCAGCGCCGGTGAGGTCAAGCAGCCCAACCTGACCCGCAAGCTCGACGGCAGCATCGCCCTGCTGGTGGACTTCGAAGGTCCGTCCCTGGAAGCCCTCAAGCCTGACGCGGCAGTCGCCAGCAACTTCAGCATCAACGACAACGCCGAAGTGCTGGACAATCACCTGCAGTACAACAAGGCCACCAAAGGCTGGCGCATGACGGTGCGTTTCAAGGTCAAGGATCCCAAGCAAGCGGTAGAAATGCGCGCGGCTCTGGTCGAGGGTGACAAGACCCTCAGCGAAACCTGGAGCTATCAACTCCCGCCCAACACGGTTGCCCCGCAATGAAAAACACCGAGCAGTCCGCCCTGGACGAGTACCTGGACAGCCTGCCTCTGAGTGCCACCGAGCGCGAAGCCCTGGCTGACAGCCGTGACTTCACCGAACTGCATAGCCGCCTGGGCGGCGTGCAGACGGCAGAGGCCGAAGAGGCCGTGCACCGATCCGCCATGCGCCGCGTCGAACTCGGCGCTGGCCGGCCCCTGGAGGCCGAAGGCCTGCTGTCTCTCGATGCCGCCGGGCGTCCGATCCTGCGCGCGGCCCCGCCGCTCAATCGCACCAAGATGACCCCCGAGCCGTGGCGCACCAACGTGCTGACCCGCGGCTTGCGTGCACTGTTCGGCAAGAGCAACCCGCCACGCCCGCCAAAGCGTGAGCTGGAGCCGGCGCGCTGGCGTCGGGTCGGATCCTTGCGCCGCTACGTGCTGCTGATTCTGATGCTCAGCCAGACCGCCGTCGCCACCTGGTACATGAACAGCATCCTGCCCTACCAGGGTTGGGCGCTGATCAATCTGCAGGAGGTCATAGACCAGGGCTGGCGGGAGAGTTTCTTCCAGGTGCTGCCTTATCTGGTGCAGGGCAGCATTCTGGCGCTGTTCTCGCTGTTGTTCTGCTGGGTTTCAGCCGGTTTCTGGACGGCCCTGATGGGCTTCTGGGAATTGATGCGCGGTTACGACCGCTACGGCATTTCCGGCAGCAGCGCAGGCGACGAGCCGATCGACGCCGCCGCGCGCACCGCGATCATCATGCCGATCTGCAACGAGGACGTACCCCGGGTATTCGCCGGCCTGCGCGCCACCTACGAGTCGGTGAAGGCCTCGGGTGAACTCGCCCAGTTCGACTTCTTCATCCTCAGCGATACCGGCGATGCCGACATCGCGGTGGCCGAGCAACGCGCCTGGCTGGAGCTGTGCCAGGAGACCGAAGGCTTCGGCAATATCTTCTACCGCCGCCGGCGTCGTCGCGTGAAGCGCAAGAGCGGCAACATCGACGACTTCTGCCGTCGCTGGGGCGGTGATTACCGTTACATGGTAGTGCTCGACGCCGACAGCGTGATGAGCGGCGAATGCCTGACCAAGCTGGTACGCCTGATGGAGGCCAACCCCCAGGCCGGCATCATCCAGACCTCGCCGAAAGCCGCCGGCATGAACACCCTGTACGCGCGCCTGCAGCAGTTCGCCACCCGCGCCTACGGCCCGCTGTTCACCGCCGGCCTGCACTATTGGCAGCTGGGTGAATCCCATTACTGGGGCCACAACGCGATCATTCGCATGCAGCCGTTCATCGAGCACTGCGCCCTGGCACCGCTGCCGGGCAAGGGCTCGTTCGCTGGGGCGATCATGTCTCACGATTTCGTCGAGGCCTCGCTGATGCGCCGCGCCGGCTGGGGCGTATGGATCGCCTACGACCTGCCGGGCAGCTACGAAGAGTTGCCGCCCAACCTGATCGACGAGCTGCAGCGCGACCGCCGCTGGTGCCACGGCAACCTGATGAACTTCCGCCTGTTCCTGGTCAAGGGCATGCACCCGGTGCACCGCGCGGTGTTCCTGACCGGCGTGATGTCCTACCTATCGGCGCCGCTGTGGTTCATGTTCCTGCTGCTTTCCACGGCTCTACTGGCCATCCATACGCTGATGGAACCGCAATACTTCCTGGTACCCGGCCAGCTGTTCCCGGTGTGGCCACGCTGGAACCCACAGCTGGCGGTGACATTGTTTTCCACCACCCTGACCCTGCTGTTTTTGCCCAAGCTACTCGCCGTGATCCTCATCTGGGTCAAGGACGCCAAGGCTTACGGCGGCGCCTTCAAGGCGACCGTCAGCATGCTGCTGGAGATGCTCTTCTCGGTGCTGCTGGCGCCGGTACGCATGCTGTTCCACACAATGTTCGTCACCGCCGCGTTCCTGGGCTGGTCCGCCACCTGGAATTCGCCGCAGCGTGACAACGGCATCACCACCTGGGGCGATGCTACCCGTCGTCACGGCTGGCAGGCGCTACTGGGCGTGGTCTGGACGGCAGGCGTAGCCTGGCTGGACCCGAACTTCCTGTGGTGGCTGTCGCCGATCGTGGGATCGCTGATGCTGGCAATACCGGTGTCGGTGTTCTCCAGCCGCCTGAGCCTGGGTCTGGGCAGCAAGAAGGCCAAGCTGTTCCTGATTCCCGAAGAGTCCAACCCGCCTCAGGAGCTGCTGTCCACCTACGCCTACACGCGGCACAACCGCGAGCACGCGATGGAAAACGGCTTTATCGAAGCGGTGCTGCGACCCTTCCCCAATGCTCTGGCCTGCGCCATGGCCACCGCCCGCCACGGCCAGGCGCCGCTGCTCGAACAGGCTCGTCAGCGCGCCCTGAACGAGGCTCTGGAGCTGGGCCCGAAAAAGCTCGACGGCAAACGCAAGCTGGCGTTGCTCAGTGACCCGGTATTGATGACGCGCCTGCACGCGCAGCTATGGCAACAGGCCGAACAGCACCCGCTGTGGCGCCATGCTTATAAGCAGAGCGCACCGCCCCAGCCAAAACATGACAACCAGGCGCTCAAAGTGGCGCCGCTCGGCACGACCTCACCCCTGGTCAACTGACCGCCACTCGGTCATCCAGCCCAGGCTGGCACGGGTATCGCCCCCTTCCGGGCGGTACTCGGCGCCCAGCCAGCCGCGGTAAGCGGCCTTCTTGAGCGCATTGCGCAGCGCGACGAAATCCATAGAACCACTGCCTGGCGCACCGCGCCCCGGACAATCGGCGAACTGCACATGGCCGATGCGCCCGGCCAATGCCTCGACCGCTGCAATCGGGTCGATGCCCTGCCGCGCCATATGATAGATATCCAGCTGCGCGCGGAAGTTATCGTGCTCGACCGCCGCCAGCAGCGCCTGCAGGTGCTGGGGCGTGTTGACCAGAAAACCCGGCATATCGATGGGATTGATCGCCTCGCTGACCACACCGATGCCCAGCAAGCCGAACGCCTCGGCCGCCTTGCGGATATTGCCGGCCAGGGTCTCCAACGCCTGCTCGCGGGTAAGGCCTTCGGCCAGCCGCCCGGGCAACAGGTTGATCACGCTGGGCCGCACCATCGCCGCGTAGGTCAGCGCCTCCTGAAGCGCTTCATCGAACGCCGCCTGACGCTCTGGCACCGCCGCCAGGCCCGGGCCGCCCTGGACAAAGTCGCCACCCGGGAAATTCATCAGCACCAGCGGCAGCCCTGCCCGCTCCAGTTCGTCCTTCAGGCGCAGCGCCGGCACGTCGTAGGGAAACTGGATTTCCACACCGTCAAAGCCCGCGGCTGCAGCGGCGACGATGCGTTCGAGAAGGGGCCGCTCGGTAAACAGCATGGTCAGGTTGGCGGATAGCTTCATGGACGACTCCCTGGGCTGCCCGGTCGACAGCTCGGCGCGGGCGATAGATAAGCGGCCTTAAAGGCCGTCCTTTTCAAGGTGATCTAGATCCACCGGATCGCCACTATGGGCATCGAGACGATGACGAATGTCCTCGAACATCTGGTCGAATTCTTCGTGCTCGTGGCTGATCAGCACCACGCTGGTAGGCAGACCATGCTTGTGGGCCAGGCGGCTGACCACACTGGCGAAGTTGAAGGCGGTATCGCGGTGCAGCTCGAACGACTCCTCGAAGACCGCACCGTCGATTTCACCTTTCAGAGACATCTGCAGCATCGGCCCTTCGGCCGCATCCTGGCGAATGTCGTAATGCAGGTCGATAGCGTAAGTGGGCACATCACCGTTTGCCACGCTGTTGCTGCGATGAAAATGGCCGGGCTCGAACATGATCTGTCTCCTCTGCGCAGGAATTGGCCGAAGCCGGGTACGACTTCGGACTCCTCACCATAGACAGTGGCTTGCTTCGATGATGCGAGCCGACTAGCGCACCATTAAAGAGCGCTAGCAGCACCAATAATGGGCAAATTCGAAACACACCAGCCGCTGCAAATACCCAGCGCAGAGACGTTGATACGCTCGTTTGAACTCAGTGCTTCTTTTCGGCGCGTTCCTGCACCAGTACCCAGGGCGCGACGACCACAGCCCAAAGGGACGGATCGCGCGCGTGCAGATCCTCGGCCCGGGTATCGCTCAACACCGCGACACGTCCGCTTTCCAGCCATGCACCGACCACTTCGCGACGGTCTTCGGCGACTGCTTCGGCCACCTCGATCAGGTCCTGATTGCTGTCCACCCACAGCAGCGCGCCGCGGGCGAAGAACGGTTGCAGCTCCTGCCAGGTGATGGGGGCGGTTTCGCCGAGCAATTTGGCATAGAGGGTGCTTGGTTGTTCGTTCATGGCAGTTCCGTATTTCGATGGCCGTTTTTTGACGGCCGCCATGATAACGACGGATGACTGACAGGCAAGGGAGAGTCAATCATCCGGCGGTCTGGAACTAGCCGTTTTTCTATACATTTCTTGCAATTACGCGACATTCTTACCGTTCTCTTTCGACTGCCGACTTTCCAAGGCGCAAATCTGCGCTCTACACTGTATCGGTACAGTTGCCGGGGATATGGCCGGAAGTCGACTCCGGTTCTGCTGCTTTGGCTACCAGAACTACAACAAAACACAACGAGTGGAGCACTATGAACAACGCTACTAAGCAGATTTCCAAGCTGTTCGCCGCTATGGCCCTGGCTGGCTGCGCCAGCTACTCGGTCGCCGCCGACACCATCAAGATCGCCATGGCTGGCCCGGTGACCGGTGCCGTCGCTCAGTACGGTGAAATGCAGTTCGTCGGTGCCAAAATGGCCATCGAGCAGATCAACAAGGCCGGCGGTGTGAACGGTGCCCAGCTCGAAGGCGTGGTCTATGACGACGCGTGCGATCCGAAGCAGGCTGTGGCCGTGGCCAACAAGATCGTCAACGATGGCGCCAAGTTCGTCGTCGGTCACCTGTGCTCCAGCTCCACTCAGCCGGCTTCGGACATCTACGAAGACGAAGGCATCCTGATGATCACCCCGGCTGCCACCAGCCCGGAAATCACCGCCCGTGGCTACGAGCTGATCTTCCGCACCATCGGTCTGGACAGCCTGCAGGGCCCGACCGCCGGTAACTTCATCGCCGACCACATCAAGCCGAAGAACGTCGCCGTCATCCACGACAAGCAGCAGTACGGTGAAGGCATCGCCAGCGCCGTCAAGCAGACCCTGGAATCCAAAGGCGTCAAAGTTGGCGTGTTCGAAGGCATCAACGCCGGCGACAAGGACTTCTCCTCGCTGATCGCCAAGCTTAAGCAACAAGGCATCGACTTCGTCTACTACGGCGGCTACCACCCGGAACTGGGTCTGCTGCTGCGCCAGTCCAAGGAAAAAGGCCTGGATGTCCGCTTCATGGGCCCAGAAGGCGTAGGCAACAAGGAAATCTCGGCCATCGCCGGCCCGGCTTCCGAAGGCCTGCTGGTCACCCTGCCGCAGTCGTTCGACCAGGATCCGAAGAACAAGGCGCTGGTTGAAGCCTTCAAGGCCAAGAACGAAGACCCGAGCGGTCCGTTCGTATTCCCGGCCTACGCTGCCGTTCAGGTCATCGCTGGCGGCATCGAGAAAGCCGGCAGCACTGACACCGCCGAAGTAGCCGCAGCCCTGCGCGCCAACACCTTCGAAACCCCGACCGGTACCCTCGGCTTTGACGAGAAAGGCGACCTGAAGAACTTCAACTTCGTGGTCTACGAATGGCACCAGGACGGCACCAAGTCCGAAGCCAAGTAAGTCCCCCGCCGAAGAAGCTGATTCATGAGCTAGCGAGCTAGCGCCCTGCAAGGCAAGAACAGGCGAGGAAGCGGAGTGTACTTTTGTACATGAGCGTTCCGAACCTGTTCTTAACGCAGCAGGGCCGACGCGCAGCAGATCATGAACAGGTTCTGAACCAAGAGCCCACTGCTGCGGTGGGCTTTGTTTATTAGAAAGAATCCCGGTTTCGCGCTGCGCCACAAGCGCTGTCGTGCGCGCAAACCCAGGAGTTAGGCAATGCCTGATCTTTATCACTACCTGCAACAGCTGCTCAACGGCCTGACCGTCGGCAGTACCTATGCCCTTATCGCCATTGGCTACACCATGGTGTACGGCATCATCGGCATGATCAACTTCGCCCACGGCGAGGTTTACATGATCGGATCCTACGTCGCCTTCATCGCCATCACCCTCCTGGCGATGATGGGCCTCGACAGCCTGCCGCTGATCATGATCTGCGCCTTCGCGGCGAGCATCATCGTCACCAGCGCTTTCGGTTACAGCATCGAACGGGTTGCCTATCGGCCGCTACGCGGCGGCAACCGCCTGATCCCGCTGATTTCGGCGATCGGCATGTCGATCTTCTTGCAGAACGCCGTGATGCTTTCCCAGGACTCCAAGGACAAGGCCATCACCAACCCGCTGCCCGGCAACTTCGTGTTCGGCGAAAGCGCCATGAACGGTGTGGTGATCTCCTACATGCAGGTGCTGATCTTCGTGGTCACCTTCCTGACCATGGTCGGCCTGACCCTGTTCATCTCCCGCTCCCGCCTGGGCCGCGCCTGCCGCGCCTGCGCCGAGGACCTGAAGATGGCCAACCTGCTGGGCATCAATACCAACAACATCATCGCCCTGACCTTCGTGATCGGCGCCGCCCTGGCGGCCGTCGCGGCCGTGCTGCTGGGCATGCAATATGGCGTGATCAACCCACACCTGGGCTTTTTGGCCGGCATCAAGGCGTTTACCGCTGCGGTTCTCGGTGGTATCGGCAGCATTCCGGGCGCTGTGCTTGGCGGCCTGGTCCTCGGCGTGGCCGAGGCCTTCGGCGCCGACATCTTCGGCGATCAGTACAAGGACGTGGTGGCCTTCAGCCTGCTGGTCTTGGTGCTGCTGTTCCGCCCGACCGGCATCCTCGGCCGTCCGGAGGTTGAAAAGGTATGAGCAAGAACCTCAAGACCGCCCTGTTCAGCAGTATCCTGCTGCTGCTGATCTCCTACCCGATCCTCGGCCTCAAGCTCAGCGTCGTCGGCATCAGCCTGCAGGTCAGCGGCGCCAGCGCCAAAACCCTGTGGACCATCGGCATCGCCGCTGCGCTGTTGTTCGTCTGGCACCTGGTGCTGCGTGACCGCCTGATGGGCGGCGAAAAACTCAAGGGCGCGCTGCCGAGCATTCCGTCGAACCTCAAGGACACCCTGACCCTGCCCAGCGTACAGCGCTGGATCATGCTCGCGCTGTTCGTGGTGGCACTGGCCTGGCCGTTCTTCGGCACCCGTGCTGCGGTGGACATCGCCACGCTGATCCTCATCTACGTGATGCTGGGCATTGGCCTGAACATCGTGGTCGGCCTCGCCGGCCTGCTCGATCTGGGTTACGTCGGCTTCTACGCGGTAGGCGCCTACACCTATGCGCTGCTCGCCGAGTACGCCGGTTTCGGCTTCTGGACGGCTCTACCCATTGCCGGTCTGATGGCCGCCACCTTCGGCTGCCTGCTGGGTTTCCCGGTACTCAGGTTGCGGGGTGACTACCTGGCCATCGTGACCCTGGGCTTCGGCGAAATCATCCGCATCATGCTGCGCAACCTCACCGACATCACCGGCGGCCCGAACGGCATCAGCTCGATTCCCAAGCCGGAGCTGTTCGGCCTTTCGCTGGATCGCCGCGCGCCGGATGGTGGCCAGACCCTGCATGACTTCCTCGGCATCGCCTACAACTCCTCCTACAAGGTGATCTTCCTGTACCTGATCGCCCTGCTGCTGGTGCTGCTGGCGATCTTCGTGATCAACCGCCTGATGCGCATGCCGATCGGCCGCGCCTGGGAAGCGCTGCGCGAAGACGAAATCGCCTGCCGCGCCCTGGGCCTGAACCCGACCACGGTCAAGCTCTCGGCCTTCACCATCGGCGCCAGCTTCGCCGGTTTCGCCGGTAGCTTCTTCGCCGCCCGCCAGGGTCTGGTGACGCCGGAGTCGTTCACCTTCATCGAGTCGGCGATGATCCTCGCCATCGTCGTGCTCGGCGGCATGGGCTCGCAGCTCGGCATCATCTTCGCCGCAGTGGTGATGACCCTGCTGCAGGAGATGCGCGACTTCAACGAGTACCGCATGCTGATATTCGGTCTGACCATGATCGTGATGATGATCTGGCGTCCGCAGGGCCTGATGCCCATGCAGCGCCCACACCTGGAGTTGAAACAACGATGAGCCGCCCGATTCTAGAAGTGAGCGGCCTGTCCATGCGTTTTGGCGGCCTGCTGGCCGTCAACGGGGTCAGCCTCTCGGTCAATGAAAAACAGGTGGTGTCGATGATCGGCCCGAACGGCGCCGGCAAGACCACCGTGTTCAACTGCCTGACCGGTTTCTACAAACCGACCTCGGGCAGCATCCGCCTCAATGGTGAGCAGATCGAAGGCCTGCCGGGCCACAAGATCGCTCGCAAAGGTGTGGTACGCACCTTCCAGAACGTTCGCCTGTTCAAGGAAATGACCGCGGTGGAAAACCTGCTGGTCGCCCAGCACCGCCACATCAACACCAACTTCCTCTCCGGGCTGTTCAAGACCCCGGCGTTTCGCCGCAGCGAACGCGAGGCCATGGATTACGCCGCGCATTGGTTGGAGCAGGTCAACCTGACCGAATTCGCCAACCGCCCGGCCGGCACCCTGGCCTACGGCCAGCAGCGCCGCTTGGAAATCGCTCGCTGCATGATGACCCGGCCGAGCATCCTGATGCTCGACGAGCCGGCCGCCGGCCTCAACCCGCGGGAAACCGACGACCTGAAAGCGCTGATCGGCGTGCTGCGTGACGAGCATGACGTGACCGTGCTGCTGATCGAGCACGACATGAAGCTGGTCATGAGCATTTCCGACCATATCTTCGTGATCAACCAGGGCACACCCCTGGCCGACGGCACGCCACAGCAGATCCGCGACAATCCGGACGTGATCAAAGCCTACCTGGGGGAAGCGTAATGCTGTATTTCGACAACGTTTCCACCTTCTACGGCAAGATCCAGGCGCTGCACGGCGTCAGTGTGGAAGTGCGCCAGGGTGAGATCGTCACCCTGATCGGGGCCAACGGCGCCGGCAAATCAACCCTGCTGATGACCCTGTGCGGCACGCCGCAAGCCACCAGTGGCAGCATCCGTTATCAGGGTGAAGAGCTGGTCGGCATGGAAACCCCGCAGATCATGCGCAAGAGCATCGCCGTGGTGCCGGAAGGCCGCCGCGTGTTCGCCCGCCTGACCGTCGAGGAGAACCTCGCCATGGGCGGTTTCTTCGGCAGCAAGGCAGAGAATCAGGAGCAACTGGACAAGGTGCTGCACCTGTTCCCGCGCCTGAAGGAACGCCTGGTTCAGCGCGCCGGCACCATGTCCGGCGGTGAGCAGCAGATGCTCGCCATCGGCCGTGCGCTGATGAGCAAGCCTAAGCTGCTGCTGCTCGACGAGCCGTCGCTGGGCTTGGCGCCGATTATCATCCAGCAGATCTTCGACATCATCGAACAGCTGCGTAAAGACGGTGTGACGGTGTTCCTGGTCGAGCAGAACGCCAACCAGGCGCTCAAGCTCGCCGACCGTGGCTACGTACTGGAGAACGGCCGGATCGTCATGCAGGGCAGTGGGCATGATCTGCTGAATGATCCGAAGGTGCGTGACGCCTACCTGGGCGGCTGATGCCCTTGAACCCCGGCGGCCCAATAGCCGCCGGGACATTTACCCTGAACGATGCCGGATGCGCTCCAGTCCCAATACTGAACGGACTAAACAGGAGTCGCACCATGCTGAAGTTTCTGGGCAGCACCATCGGCATCATCTTCCTGATCGGCCTGCTGGTCGTGATCGGTATCTTCTCGCTGATCTTCTAATCGCCCTATCTGCAAGCCGGGCGCCCTGCCCGGCTTTTTTATGCATCGCGCATGAGTCTCTTCACGACGGTACAATGGGCATCACTTCGCTGACGATGCTCCGCCATGACCGCTCCCCTTCGCCTCTCCAAACGCCTTATCGAACTCACCGGCTGCTCGCGCCGCGAGGCTGAACTGTATATCGAGGGCGGCTGGGTCACGGTCAACGGCGAGGTGGTGGACGAGCCGCAGCGCAAGGTCACCGATGAAACCGTCGCGCTGCTTCTGGGCGCCGTTGCCGAACCGCTGCTGCCGGTTACCCTGCTGCTGCACGTCCCCAGCGGACGCCTTCCCGAACGCGCCGCCGAGGAGATCGGCCCGGATAGCCGCTGGGCGGAAGACCGCGCCGAGCAGCGAACCCTGAAGGGGCACTTCGCTCGCCTCACGCCCTGCATCCCCCTGCAAGCCGGCGCCGACGGCCTGCACGTGCTGACCCAGGACTGGCGCACCGAGCGCAAGCTGCGCGAAGACCTGGCCAAGCTCGAGCAGGAATACGTGGTAGAGGTCAGTGGCGAGCTGTCCGAGCGAGACCTCAAGCGCCTCAACCATGGTCTGGTGTTCAACGGCACGCCCCTGGCGCCCTGCAAGGTCAGTTGGCAGAACGAAACCCGCCTGCGCTTCGCCCTGAAGAACCCGCTGCCTGGTCAGTTGGTATTCATGTGCAACAGCGTCGGCCTCAAGGTACTGAGCCTCAAACGTATCCGTATCGGCGGCGTGCCCATGGGCAAGGTTCCAGCAGGCCAATGGCGCTACCTGGGCGCCAAGGAACGCTTCTGAGCCGTCACGCCTCTCCCTTTCTTAGAGGGCGGCCTAAGCGCCGGCCCCATCTTCAGGAATTCCCATGATCAACAACGATGTACTGCGCAGCCTGCGCTACATGCTCGACATCAGCGACGAGCAACTGGCCGAGATCGTCGAGCTCGGCGGCCATACGGTGACCGAGGATGAGATCACCGCCGTGCTGAAAAAGGACGACGAGCCGGGCTTCCAGCCGTGCAGCGACAAGTTGCTGGCCCACGCTCTCGATGGCCTGGTGTACTTCAAGCGCGGCAAGGACGACAGCCGCCCGGCGCCCGCCCTGGAGTTGCCGGTGAGCAACAATCAGGTGCTGAAGAAACTGCGCGTGGCCTTCGAGCTCAAGGAAGACGACATCCACGCCATCATGCGTAGCGTCGATTTCGTGGTGTCGAAGCCGGAAATGAGCGCGCTGTTCCGCAAGGCCGGCACCAGCAACTACCGCCCCTGCGGCGATCAGTTCCTGCGCAACTTCCTCAAGGGCCTGACCCAGCGCCTGCGCGGCTGAGCAGCATGAACCATCAGGTTTCGCCCATCGGCTACGTGCGCTCCTGTTTCAAGGAGAAGTTCGCCATTCCCCGCCAGCCGCAGCTGGCGCCCGCCGCACGAGGCGTGCTGGAGCTGTGCCCGCCATTCGACAGCGGCGACGCCGTTCAGGGCCTGGAGCAGGTCAGCCATGTGTGGCTGTTGTTTTTGTTCCATCAGGCGCTGGAAGACAAACCACGCCTGAAAGTGCGCCCGCCGCGCCTGGGCGGCAACCGCGCCATCGGCGTGTTCGCCACCCGGGCGACTCACCGCCCCAATGGCATCGGTCAATCGGTAGTGAAACTGGACAAGGTCGACAAGGATCGCCTGTGGCTGTCAGGCATCGACCTGCTCGACGGCACCCCGGTGCTCGACATCAAACCCTACGTGCCCTACGCCGACGGCGTGCCAGGCGCCCATAACCTGATCGCCGCCAATGCGCCACCGCAGATCGCCGTGCACTGGCAGGACGACGCCCTGGCCAGCGCCCGACAACACGCCCTGCGCCTGGGCGAGCCGCTGGTGGAGTTGATCGAGCAATGCCTGGCCCAGGACCCGCGCCCGGCCTATCAGCAGCCGACGCCGGAACGCCGTTATGGCGCGCGGCTATGGGATGTGGATGTGCAGTGGCACTACCCGCAGCCGGGCTGCATCAAGGTGCTGGATATCACCCTGCCCTGACGCATGCAGGGTGCATTTCCTTAACGGACGATTTAAGGCAGGAGCAGACGTTCACTCGTGGGAGAGGCTTTAGCCTCGAGCTCTTGGTTTACCTTGATAAAAAACTCGCGGCTAAAGCCGCTCCTACAAGATCACGAGCGGCTGCCTCCGCCACATCCTTGCCTCAACGCAAGCACTGAACACTTTCCTGCAGACGAAAAAAATCCGCAGCCATCGCTGGCTGCGGATTCGGGACCTTCAGGCGATCAGGCGCCGGCTTTCTGCACGGCATCCTTGATCAGGGTTTGCAGCTCACCCTTTTCGAACATTTCCAGCACGATGTCGCTGCCGCCGACCAGCTCACCGGCTACCCACAGTTGCGGGAAGGTCGGCCAGTTGGCGTATTTGGGCAGATTGGCGCGGATTTCCGGGTTCTGCAGGATGTCGACGTAGGCGAACTTCTCGCCGCAGCCCATCAGCGCCTGGGAAGCGCGAGCCGAGAAACCGCACTGCGGTGCGTTCGGCGAGCCTTTCATGTACAGCAGAACGGTGTTGTTGGCGATCTGCTCTTTGATGGTTTCGATGATATCCATTAGGCACCTCAGAACTGGACTATCCGACTCGTGAGTCGATACGGTGCGCGCATTGTAACCAAAAGCCGAGCGCAATGCTCAGCCATGCTGAACGCGCACCATCAGGCCGCCACCACCTCCACGGGAACGCCATTGAGCGCGGCATTGCCGGACAGCGCATCGAGCAGACGCTCATCGGTCAGGTCGTTGGCGCTCGCTCCCGGGGTCGCCTGGGCGATGCTCATCTGCACGCCCGGGCGGCCATGGCCCCAGCCGTGGGGCAGGCTGACCACCCCCGGCATCATCTCGGCGCTGCCAAGTACTTCGACCTCCAGCATACCGACCCGCGAACGCACACTGACCCGCTGGCCATCGCTGAGCCCGCGCTGCGCCAGATCCTCGGGGTTCATCAGCAACTGATGGCGCGGCTTGCCTTTCACCAGCCGGTGATAGTTGTGCATCCAGGAATTGTTGCTGCGCACATGACGACGACCGATCAGCAGCAGTTGGCCATCGACCAGCTCCGGCTGCGCCGCGAAACGCTGCAGGTCCTCCAGCAACAGAGCCGGCGCGACCTGCACCTGGCCATCTGCAGTTTTCAGACGCGCCGCCAGGTTGGGCTTGAGCGGGCCGATATCCAGGCCATGGGGATGATCCAGCAGCGTTTGCAGCGACAGCTTGAGCGGCGAGCGCTCACCATAAGGGCCCATGCGCAGGCCGAAGTCGATCATCTGCGCCGGTGGCTGCGTCGGCTTCAGGGTCGCGCCGGTCTGTGCCGCGAAGGCTTGCGCCAGGCCGACGAAGATCTCCCAGTCATCCAGCGCGCCCTCGGGCTTCGGCAATACCGCCTGATTGAAACGGGTAACGTTGCGCACCGCGAACAGGTTGAAGGTGGTGTCGTAGTGATCGTGCTCCAGCGGTGCAGTCGACGGCAGGATCAGGTCGGCATACCGGGTGGTTTCGTTGATGTACAGGTCCACGCTGAGCATGAAATCCAGGCCTTCGAGCCCGCGCTCCAGCTGACGGCCGTTGGGCGTGGACAGCACTGGATTGCCCGCTACGGTGATCAACGCCCGTACCTGGCCATCACCCTCGGTGAGCATTTCCTCGGCCAGGGCGCTGACCGGCAGCTCGCCGCCGTACTCCGGCAGGCCGGATACGCGGCTCTGCCAGCGATTGAAATGCCCGCCCGAGGTCGCACCGACCAGATCCATCGCCGGTTCGGTGCACAGCGCCCCGCCCTCGCGGTCCAGGTTGCCGGTCACCAGGTTGATCACCTGCACCAGCCACTGGCACAGGGTGCCGAATACCTGGGTCGAAACCCCCATGCGCCCGTAGCAAACGGCGCGCTCCGCCGCGGCAAAATCCCGGGCCAGTTGCCGGATCGTTTCTGCCGGCACGCCGCAACGCGCGGCCATGCGCTCGGCGTCGAACGGGGCAACCGCGCGGCGCAACTCATCCAGCCCGGCGATTGGCAAATGACTGGCGCGAACAAGGCTCTCCTCGAACAGCGTATTGAGCATGCCCAATAGCAAGGCAGCGTCCTGGCCCGGGCGAATGAACAGGTGCTGGTCGGCGATGGCCGCGGTTTCGGTATGCCGCGGGTCGACCACCACCAGTTTGCCGCCACGAGCCTGGATGGCCTTGAGGCGCTTTTCCACATCCGGCACGGTCATCAGGCTGCCATTGGACGCCAACGGGTTGCCACCGAGGATCAGCATGAAATCGGTATGGTCGATGTCCGGAATCGGGATCAGGAAACCATGGCCATACATCAGATGGCAGGTCAGGTGATGGGGCAATTGATCGACGGACGTTGCCGAGTAGCGATTGCGCGTTTTCAGCAGACCCAGGAAGTAATTGCTGTGAGTCATCAGCCCGTAGTTGTGCACGCTGGGGTTGCCTTGGTAGACCGCCACCGCGTTCTGTCCGTGGTCTGCCTGCACGGCAGCCAGGCGGCTGGCGGCGAACTCGAAAGCCTCCTGCCAACCGATGGCTTCCCAGCGATCACCGGTGCGACGCATGGGCTGGCGCAGTCGGTCTGGATCGTTCTGGATATCCTGCAGGGCCACGGCCTTCGGGCAAATATGGCCGCGGCTGAACGGGTCGTCGCGGTCGCCCTTGATGGAGCGTACCTGGGGCTGCCCATCGGCAGTCTGCTCGACTTCCAGGGTCAGCCCGCAGATGGCCTCGCATAGATGGCATGCACGGTGATGGAGGGTCGTGGTCATGGCCAGCCTCGCTTATTGTTGATGAGCCATCATGGGCGCCGAGGCGGCTTCCTGCCAGCAGCTTAAGCAGTGTGAATCGCGGGCCATCAGGACCATGCATTCGGCCGGCTCGGAGGCCTGAAAGGCCCGTCACATCTGGCAATCCGGGCAAATTTGCGCCTAGGCGTCATTTACTTATAAGATCGGCGGCTTCCCGTTTCGTCGCACTGTGCGGCCCCCAGCCGCAGGTTCTGCCGTTTTTTCCAAAAAAGGAACCTGCGCCCTGTCTGTAAAAGGTAGTTAACGATGAGCGCAAGACACTTTCTCTCGCTGAAGGACTGCACCCCAGATGAACTGGTGGGCCTGATCCGACGCGGCATGGAGCTGAAAGGCTTGCGCAACAGCGGCGTACTCTTCGAACCTCTGCGCAATCGTGTACTGGGCATGATCTTCGAAAAGGCCTCGACCCGGACCCGCGTGTCCTTTGAAGCCGGCATGATTCAGCTCGGTGGCCAGGCCATCTTCCTGGCGCCGCGCGACACCCAGCTGGGCCGTGGCGAGCCGATCGCCGACTCGGCCATCGTCATGTCGCGCATGCTCGATGCGATCATGATCCGCACCTTTGCCCACAGCACCCTGACCGAGTTCGCCGCCAACTCCCGCGTGCCGGTGATCAATGGCTTGTCGGATGATCTGCACCCCTGCCAGCTGCTGGCCGACATGCAGACCTTCCTCGAACACCGCGGCAGCATCGTCGGCAAGACGGCTGCCTGGATCGGCGACGGCAACAACATGTGCAACTCCTATATAGAAGCAGCCATGCAGTTCGATTTCACCCTGCATGTCGCCTGCCCGGAAGGTTACGAGCCGAGCGCCGCCCTGCTGGCCGAGGCCGGTGAACGCGTGAAGATCTTCCGCGACCCGCGCGAGGCAGTCGCCGGTGCGCACCTGGTGACCACAGACGTGTGGGCCTCCATGGGCCAGGAGGAGGAAATCACCGAGCGCCACAAGCTGTTCGCGCCCTACCAGGTGACCCGCGAGCTGCTCGACGCCGCCGACGAGAGCGTGCTGTTCCTGCATTGCCTGCCGGCGCACCGTGGCGAGGAAATCAGCGTCGACCTGCTCGACGATCCACGCTCGGCCGCCTGGGACCAGGCGGAGAACCGCCTGCATGCGCAGAAAGCGCTGCTCGAATTCCTGGTCGAACCGGCGTACCACCACGCATGAGCCAGCCGATGCTGTTGAGCCTGCGCAATCTGGGTTGCGGCTACGGTGACCAGCGCATCGTGCAGCAGCTGAACCTGCACCTCAACGCCGGGGAAATCGGTTGCCTTCTCGGCCCTTCCGGCTGCGGCAAGACCACCACACTGCGCGCCATCGCCGGCTTCGAACCGGTACTGGAAGGTGAAATCGCCCTGGCCGGCGAAGTCATCTCCCGCCCCGGCTTCACCCTGGCGCCGGAGAAGCGCCGCATCGGCATGGTGTTTCAGGACTACGCCCTGTTCCCGCACCTGAGCGTGGCGCAGAACGTGTCCTTCGGCATTCGCAAGCAGGCCGACTGCGAGCAGGTGACCCGCGAACTGCTGGAACTGGTCAAGCTCGATCATTTGAGCAAACGCCACCCGAACGAGCTGTCTGGCGGGCAACAGCAGCGCGTCGCCCTGGCCCGTGCCCTGGCCACCAACCCGCAACTGCTATTGCTCGACGAGCCGTTCTCCAACCTCGACGGAGAGCTGCGCCGGCGCCTCAGCCATGAGGTGCGCGACATTCTCAAGGCCCGTGGCACCAGCGCAATTCTGGTCACCCACGATCAGGAAGAAGCCTTTGCCGTCAGCGATCAGGTGGGCGTGTTCAAGGCCGGGCACTTGGAGCAATGGGACACACCGTTCAACCTCTACCACGAGCCGCAGACGCCCTTTGTCGCCAGCTTCATCGGCCAGGGCTACTTCATTCGTGGCCAGCTCCTGGCGCCCGATGAGGTGCAGACCGAACTCGGCGTGATCCGTGGCAACCGCGCCTATGCCTGGCCGGTTGGCAGCGCCGTGGATGTGCTGCTGCGCCCGGACGATATCGTCCATGACCCGGCAAGCGCGCAAAAGGCCAAGATCGTCGGCAAGAGCTTTCTCGGCGCCGCCACCCTGTATCGCCTGCAACTGCCCACCGGCAGCCAACTGGAAGCCCTGTTCCCCAGCCATGCCGACCATCAGCCCGGTGAGCAGGTGGGCATCCGCATCGCCGCCGACCACCTGGTGGCCTTCGCCGCACCAGGCAGCGTGGCGGCGCCCTCGACGCTGGAACGGGCGGATTAGAGAAATAGCTGGCCGCTGCTCACCACCCGGGCCTGCCCAGCGATCTCTACCCGCTCCCCTTTCAGGCGACACCACAGAAAGCCGCCGCGCTTGCCGCCCTGGTAGGCGCTCAGTTCGGGCTTGCCCAGTTGCTGCGTCCAGTACGGCGTGAGGATGCAGTGCGCCGAGCCGGTGACCGGATCCTCGTCGATGCCCACCGCCGGCGCGAAGTTGCGCGACACGAAATCCACCGCCTCACCCCGCGCAGTCACGATCACCGCCGGCCAGGGCAGCTGCGCCAACGCCCGTAAGTCGGGGTTGCAGGCGCGCACGGCCGCTTCGGACTCGAGCACCACCAGCAGTTGTGGGGCGTCGAGCACGGCAGCGGGCGTCTGCCCGAGGATTTGCGCCAGGCCCTCGGGCTCGGCGATTGGCGTCGGCGCATTGCACGGGAAATCCATCACCAGATGATCGCCCTCGCGGCGCACCGACAGGCTGCCATCTACGTAGTTGAAATCGATGCGCTCACCCGCCTCGCCATGACACTCGAACAGCGCATGGGCGCTGGCCAGGGTGGCATGCCCACACAGGGGCACTTCGGTCGTGGGCGTGAACCAACGAATGCGCCAGGCGGCGCCCTCCTTCACCACGAAGGCGGTTTCGGCCAGGTTGTGCTCCGTAGCGATCTGCTGCATCAGCGCTTCATCGAGCCACTGATCCAGGCGATAGACCACTGCGGGGTTGCCGGCGAAAGGTTTGTCAGTGAATGCGTCGACCTGATGAAACCGCAGGGACATGGGCTGCTTCCTGTGCAGAGGTGAGTGGCGCCCAGCATGCCTGTATCAGACCCGACAGAGGCCATACAGCGCACCGGCAAAAGAGCACAACAGTGGGCGATCAGCGCGGCTGGCGAATGCCGTAGCGCTGCAGCAGCGCATCCAGGCGGCCATCCTGCCGATAGCGTTGCACACCGTCGTCGAAGATATCGCGGTAGCGGGCGCTGGCCGGCAGTACCGGGGAAAAGGCGATGTAAATGGGCACGTCCGGCACGCGGCAACCGACTTCCAGCAGCTTGCCCTGGCCACCGTTCCGATCCTGATACATGGCCATGATCCAGGTGTTTTCCAAGAGCGCATCCAGGCGCCCCAGTTCGACCTTGCGCACGTTCAGCGCCAGCGCCTGTTCGCCCGCCGCCAACTGCAATCGTTCCTGATCGCGCTGATGACGACTGATGTAGTTGTCGAGCTCCTGACCGTAGCTGTAGCCGTTGATCACGCCCAGGCGAATCTGGGCCAGGGAATCCAGCCCGGTGTAGCGCCAGCTGGTACCGGGTCGGGCGTAGAAGCAGTTGCGGGAAATGCCGGGCGACTGTTTACCGAACAGAAAATCCGGCGCGTCGCGCACGCCGGCGCCGACCAGGGCGTTGGCACGACCGCTACGCACATCCTGCACGGCGCGCGCCCAATTGGTAACGCGATATTCGACCTGGATGCCAGCCTCGGCGAAGATCTGCGTGGCCAACTCGATGAAGATGCCAGGCCGCTCGGCGCCCGGCGCGCAATTGACCGGGCACCAGACATCGGCCTCCATGATCAGGGTTTCAGCCTGCGTGCTGGCGCTGCTCAACAACGCCGCCGCCAGCACACCCCTTGCCGCCCAACCCAAACCTTTCACCGCTCGCCTAGCCTCCTGCTAATGGGGCTATTGTCGCCCCGTTCCTTAGAACCTGTTCAAAGTCTGCTGCGCGTCGGCACTGCGGCGTTAAAAACAGGCTCGGACTGCTCATTTACAGCCCGTAAACTCCGCGTCCTCGCCTGTTTTTGCCTTGCATTGCTCTAGCTCGCGAGACTTTGAACAGGCTCGTAGATACGCCGCTGCGCTTCCCGATCGGGAACACCAAAGGCAGCCGACAGTGCCAGTGTCCGGCCCCGGCTTCAAGCCTGGCGCGCGGCATTCCGGCATACGGTCAGCGGGCGGGTTACAGAATGCTGCTGGGTCAGCGACCGATATCGGCGAATTGCGCCTGGGTGTGCTCGGCCAACGTTTCGGCGTTCAGCTCGACCTCCAATCCACGCCGCCCGGCACTCACATAAATGGTCGGGAAATTGCGTGCACTGCTGTCGATAAAGGTACGCAGGCGTTTCTTTTGCCCCAGCGGGCTGATACCGCCGACCAGGTACCCGGTGGCGCGCTGCGCGGCGTCGACCGGCGCCATGTCCACTTTCTTCACGCAGGCCGCGTGGGCCAAAGCCTTGAGATCGAGGCTGCCGACCACCGGCACTACCGCCACCAGCAATTCGCCCTTCTCGCTGGCCGCCAGCAATGTCTTGAACACCCGCACCGGCTCGAGGTCTAGCTTCTCGGCAGCTTCCAGCCCGTAGGAAGCAGCCTTGGGATCATGCTCGTAACTGTGTATTCGGTGGGTAGCACCGACCTTCTTCAAGAGATTCAAAGCAGGCGTCATGAAGACTCCGGATGACAGGAAAAAAGGGCGAACGGCCCGGCGATTCTAGCGCCGAGGTCGGGCAAGCGTTGGGCCAATCTTCAGCCTGCGACAAAACTTGTTTCACAACGGAACCTATCCCTCGCGAAACTGACCTATTGAACTGTATACGCGTTTGATATCGAAAATATTAGCCACCATGCGCGGTTCGTTTTTTGACAATACGCGATAAACAGAACTACTTTTTTCGATTACGAACACATAGAGTTTCCTTACCCCGATGGCAATGGTGCAAACGCAGCCCCGTTCTAAAGTGGGCTCCCGTAACCTGACACCAGCGCCTCAAAACAACAAAAACGAGGCTTCCCCATGACTACTGCGCTACAACAACCCACGCTGTCGGGCCAATGCATGGCCGAGTTCCTGGGCACGGCGTTGCTGATCTTCTTCGGCACCGGCTGCGTTGCCGCTCTCAAGGTCGCAGGCGCCAGTTTCGGCCTGTGGGAAATCAGCATCATCTGGGGCGTCGGCGTCAGCATGGCCATCTACCTGACGGCTGGCGTCTCCGGTGCGCACCTCAATCCCGCGGTGAGTATCGCCCTGTGCATCTTCGCCGGTTTCGAAAAGCGCAAGCTGCCCTTCTACATCGTCTCCCAGATCGCCGGCGCCTTCTGCGGTGCGCTGCTGGTGTACACGCTATATAGCGGCCTGTTCGTCGAGTACGAGCAGACTCACCAGATGGTGCGCGGCTCCCAAGCCAGCCTGGAACTGGCCTCGGTGTTCTCCACCTACGCCAATCCGGTACTTTCCACCGGCCAGGCATTCATGGTCGAAGTAGTGATCACCGCCATCCTGATGGGCGTAATCATGTCCCTGACCGACGACAATAACGGTCTGCCACGCGGCCCGCTGGCGCCCCTGCTGATCGGCCTGCTGATCGCCGTAATTGGTAGTGCCATGGGCCCGCTGACCGGCTTTGCGATGAACCCGGCCCGGGACTTCGGCCCGAAAATGATGACCTTCTTCATGGGCTGGGGCGAGATCGCCTTCACCGGCGGCCGTGACATCCCCTACTTCCTGGTGCCGATCTTCGCGCCGATCCTGGGCGCCAGCCTCGGCGCCCTGGCATACCGCACCCTGGTCGCCCGTCACCTGCCCAGCGCGGTCGAAGCGCCGGTGGCAGAACGTGCGACCGCCCGTGACGTCAAAGCATCCTGATTTCAACGGCGTGCGGATCCGCTGGAGACGCACGTCACTTTGTCCTCCGCTCACCTCAAGGCAATCGACATGACCGACAAGAACTACATCATTGCCCTCGACCAGGGTACTACCAGCTCCCGCGCGATCATTTTCGATCGCGATGCCAACGTGGTGTGCATCGCCCAGCGCGAGTTCACCCAGCACTATCCGCAAAGCGGCTGGGTCGAGCACGACCCCATGGAAATCTTCGCCACCCAGAGCGCGGTGATGGTCGAAGCGCTGGCCCAGGCCGGCTTGCACCATGATCAGGTGGCCGCCATCGGCATCACCAACCAGCGTGAAACCACCGTGGTGTGGGACAAGAACACCGGCCGGCCGATCCACAACGCGGTCGTATGGCAGTGCCGCCGCAGCACCGAGATCTGCCAGCAGCTCAAGCGCGACGGCCTTGAGCCGTATATCAAGGAAACCACCGGCCTGGTCACCGACCCCTACTTCTCAGGCACCAAGTTGAAGTGGATCCTCGACCACGTCGAAGGCAGCCGCGAGCGCGCCCGCAAGGGTGAACTGCTGTTCGGCACCATCGATAGCTGGCTGATCTGGAAATTCACCGGCGGCAAGGTGCACGTCACCGACTACACCAACGCCTCGCGCACCCTGCTGTTCAACATCCACACCCGCGAGTGGGATGCCAAGATGCTCGAGGTGCTGGATATCCCCCGCGAGATGCTGCCGGAGGTCAAATCCTCGTCCGAGGTCTATGGCCACACCAAGAGCGGCATCGCCATCGCCGGTATCGCCGGCGACCAGCAAGCCGCACTGTTCGGCCAGATGTGCGTCGAGCCGGGCCAGGCCAAGAACACCTACGGCACCGGCTGCTTCCTGCTGATGAACACCGGCGACAAGGCCGTGCACTCCCAGCACGGCATGCTCACCACCATCGCCTGCGGCCCGCGCGGCGAGCCGGCCTATGCGCTGGAAGGCGCAATCTTCAACGCCGGCTCCACCATTCAGTGGCTGCGCGACGAACTGAAGGTGGTCAATGACGCCTACGACACCGAGTACTTTGCCGGCAAGGTCAAGGACAGCAACGGCGTGTATCTGGTCCCTGCCTTCACCGGTCTCGGCGCGCCCTACTGGGATCCCTACGCTCGCGGCGGCCTGCTCGGCCTGACCCGTGGCGTGAAGATCGACCACATCATTCGCGCCGCCCTGGAATCCATCGCCTACCAGACCCGCGATGTGCTCGACGCCATGCAGCAGGACTCCGGCGAGCGCCTCAAGTCTCTGCGCGTGGATGGCGGCGCGGTGGCCAACAACTTCCTCATGCAGTTCCAGGCCGACATCCTCGGCACCCAGGTCGAGCGCCCGCAAATGCGCGAAACCACGGCCCAGGGCGCTGCCTACCTGGCGGGTCTGGCTACCGGTTTCTGGAGCAGCCTAGACGAACTGCGCGGCAAGGCGGTGATCGAGCGCGAGTTCGAGCCGCAGCTGGCCGACGCGGACAAGGAGAAGTTCTACGCCGGCTGGAAAAAGGCCGTGGATCGCACCCGCGACTGGCAGCCGCACGAAGAGCAGAAGTAAGCAAACAGCCGGGCTACGGCTCGGCTGTCACTGGCAGTGAGCAGATTCGTGCGGCATCATGGTGCAATTCCGTGCGGCCCGAAGGACATTCAATGAATCTGCCCCCTCGCCAGCAGCAAATCCTCGATCTGATCCGCGAACGCGGCTACGTCAGCATCGAGGAGCTGGCTACCCAGTTCGTCGTCACCCCGCAAACCATCCGCCGCGATATCAATCAGCTGGCGGATGCCAACCTGCTGCGCCGCTACCATGGCGGCGCAGCCTACGATTCCAGCGTCGAGAACACCGCCTATGCGATGCGCGCCGACCAGATGCGCCAGGAAAAACAGCGCATCGGTGAAGCGGTAGCCGCGCAGATTCCCGACCACGCCTCGCTGTTCATCAATATCGGTACCACCACCGAAGCCATCGCCCGGGCACTGCTCAACCACAGCCACCTGAAGGTCATCACCAACAACCTCAACGTCGCTTCGATGCTCGCCGCCAAGGACGACTTCGACGTGCTGCTCACCGGCGGCAACGTGCGCCGTGACGGCGGCCTGGTGGGCCAGGCCAGCGTGGACTTCATCAACCAGTTCAAGGTCGACTTCGCTCTGGTGGGCATCAGCGGCATCGATGAAGATGGCAGCCTGCTGGATTTCGACTACCAGGAAGTGCGCGTCTCCCAGGCGATCATTGCCAACGCCCGCAAGGTGATCCTGGCCGCCGACTCCAGCAAGTTCGGCCGCAACGCGATGATCCGCCTCGGCCCGATCAGCCTGATCGATTGCCTGGTCACCGATGAACAGCCGGTGCCCGGTCTCTGCCAACTGCTCGACCAGCACAAGATCCGCCTCGAAGTCGTCTGACCCCCTCTCCTCACCATCCGAGCGACTCCTCGCTCGGATGCGTGTCATTTTTTATTCCTATTCGAACATCGAGCGAACCTTCTCGGCTCCCGGGCATCTGTAATTATGTTCGTGAATTTTCATTCCAGCGCATTCCTTGGCTATTTTTGATCGAACACCACTGGATGCGTAACTATTCATGCGCTAGTATTTTCGGAAATGAACATTTATGTTCGATTTGAAAATACAAACGCTAGACGAGGCCCCGACGATGTCCACATCCAGCCTGACCAACAGCCCGCTGTCCGAGGTTTACGATATTGCCGTCGTGGGCGGCGGCATCAATGGTGCCGGTATCGCCTGTGATGCGGCAGGTCGCGGCCTCTCGGTATTCCTTTGCGAGAAGGACGATCTCGCACGCCACACCTCGTCGGCGAGCAGCAAGCTGATTCACGGCGGCCTGCGCTACCTGGAGCACCACGAGTTCCGCCTGGTGCGCGAAGCCCTGGCCGAGCGCGAAGTGCTGCTGGCCAAAGCACCGCACATCGTCAGCCCGATGCGTTTCATCCTGCCCCACCGCCCGCACCTGCGCCCGGCATGGATGATCCGTGCCGGGCTGTTCCTTTACGACAACCTGGGCAAGCGCAAAGCGCTGCCGCGCTCGCGTGGCCTCAGCTTCGGCGCCAACAGCCCGCTGAAGCCCGAGATCACCAAGGGCTTCGAGTACTCCGATTGCTGGGTCGACGACGCCCGCCTGGTGGTGCTCAACGCCATGGCCGCCCGCGAGAACGGTGCCCATGTGCACACCCATACGCGTTGCGTGAGCGCACGCCGCAGCCAGGGCGCCTGGGAAGTGGACTTGGAGCGCGCCGATGGCAGCCGCTTCTCGATCCGCGCCAAGGCGCTGGTCAACGCCGCCGGCCCCTGGGTAGCGCGTTTCATCCGTGACGATCTGCAACAGAAATCGCCCTATGGCATCCGCCTGATCCAGGGCAGCCACTTCGTGGTGCCGCGCCTGTATGACGGCAAGGAGGCCTTCATTCTGCAGAACGAAGACCGCCGCATCGTTTTCGCCATCCCCTATCTGGATCGTTTCACCCTGATCGGCACCACGGACCGCGAGTACCAGGGCGACCCGGCCACCGTGAGCATCAGCGACGAAGAGACCGATTACCTGCTCAAGGTGGTCAACGACCACTTCCGCAAGTCGCTGAGCCGTGACGACATCATTCACAGCTACGCCGGTGTGCGCCCGCTGTGCGACGACGAGTCCGACGAGCCCTCGGCCATCACCCGCGACTACACCCTGTCGCTGTCGGCCCAGGGTAGCGAGCCACCGCTGCTGTCGGTGTTCGGCGGCAAGCTGACCACCTACCGCAAGCTGGCGGAGTCGGCGATGGCGCAACTCGCGCCGTTCTTCCCGAACATGAAGGCGCGCTGGACCGCCGATGCGCCGCTGCCGGGCGGCGAGAACATGCAGAGCCGCGAGAGCCTGATCGAAGCACTGCGTGCTCGCCACAGCTGGCTGAACGCCGATCTGGCCAAACGCTGGGCGATCACCTACGGCAGCCGTACCTGGCTGCTGCTGGAAAACGTGCAGAGCGAAAGCGACCTGGGCGAACACTTCGGCCATGATCTGTACGCCCGCGAGGTGGATTATCTGCGCGAGCAGGAATGGGCCACCGAGGTGGACGACATTCTCTGGCGCCGCAGCAAGCTGGGTCTGTTCCTGTCCGCCGCCGAGCGCAGCCGGCTGGAGGCCTACCTGGCGCCCGCCGCCCCTGCCCTGCTCACAGCTGTACCAGTTGCGCGTCCAGCCGATGCGCTTGAAGGTGTGGCAGTACCGCGGCAAGCAACGGCGCCTTGAAGCGCTCCTGAAAGCGGTGAGCGAGCCCGGGAATCAACCGCAGCTCGCTGCCGCGAATATGCGCCGCCACATGCACGCCGTGCATCACCGGCAGCAGCGGGTCGGCGGTGCCATGCACCACCAGCGTCGGCACCTGCAGCCGGTTGAGCAGATCCACCCGGCTGCTCTCGGCGAGAATCGCCAACAATTGCCGCTCCACACCCGCCGGATTGAAGGCTCGGTCGTAGGCCACTTCAGCCTGATGCAGGAGCACCGCGCGATCATCCACCACCGCTGGGCTACCCAGCGCCGCCAGCAAATCCGCCTGCTGTTCCAGCGCCACTTCGCGGCTCGGCGCCTCGCGACGCGCCAGCAACTTCAGTAGCGCCGGGCTCGGTGCAGGCAGGCCCTGGGCGCCTGAGCTGGTCATCACCAGAGTAAGGCTACGCACGCGCTGGGGCGCCATGTCGGCGATGTGCTGGGCGATCATCCCGCCCATGCTCGCGCCCAGCAGATGAAATTCCTCGATGCCCAGCGCGTCCATCAAACCCAGGGCATCACCCGCCATATCGCGCAGCCGATAGGGCGCACCGACCGACAGCCCAAGCCGGTAGCGCAGCACCTCGTAGGCCAGATTGGCCTCGGGCGCCTTGGCATTCCAACTGCTCAGGCCTGCATCGCGGTTGTCGAAGCGGATTACCCGAAAGCCCTGCTCGCACAGCTGCTCGACCACATCATCCGGCCAATGGATCAGCTGCCCACCCAGCCCCATGACCAGCAGCAACGCCGGATCGCTGTCACGACCGATGCTCTGGTAGGCCAGAGTCACGTCGCCCACGGACACGCGCTCGACATCCATGCCGACCTTGCACACCTCAGCCGCCAGACACGAAAAGCTGCCCAGCAAGGCCGCCAGAAAAATAACCACGCGCATCATGAATTCCACGAACTAAAAGCCGGATAGCAGACAAGTGTTGCAGTGATGGCGTACGGCTCGCTGCCATAAAACGGTGACAGTTTGATGAAACCTGCCAAACGGATAATCGAGACGCGACTCGACAGCGGCCAGTCGCTGAGCGACACTGCCGCGCATGAATAGCGCTCATTTTAATTCAGGCGCAGTTGAATCGCTTGCAGGTACCTCAATGCTCGAAATCCGCCACTTGAAGACGCTCCACGCCCTGCGGGAAACCGACAGCCTGGTCGAGGCGGCCGATCGCTTGCACCTGACCCAGTCGGCGCTGTCGCACCAGTTCAAGGAACTTGAGGAGCGCCTCGGCATGCAGCTGTTCGTGCGCAAGACCAAGCCGGTGCGCTTCACCAGCGCCGGGCTGCGCCTGCTGCAGCTGAGCGACGCCGTACTCCCCCTGCTGCGCAGCGCCGAGCGCGATCTGTCGCGCCTGGCCGGTGGCACGGCCGGTCGCCTGCATATGGCCATCGAATGCCACAGCTGCTTTCAATGGCTGATGCCGACCATCGACCAGTTCCGCGACGCCTGGCCGGAGGTCGAGCTGGATCTAGCATCGGGCTTCTCCTTCGCGCCGCTGCCCGCCCTGGCCCGTGGCGATCTGGACCTGGTGGTGACATCTGATCCCGTAGAGCTGTCGGGCATCACCTACGTGCCGCTATTCACCTACGAAGCCATGCTGGCGGTGGCCAACCAGCACGCCCTGGCCAGTCGCCCCTATATCCGCCCCGAAGATCTGCTCAAGGAAACCCTGATCACCTACCCGGTGGAGCGTGATCGCCTGGATATTTTCACCCGCTTTCTGGAGCCCGCCGACATAGAGCCGGCCCAGGTGCGTACCTCCGAGCTGACGGTGATGATGATGCAACTGGTGGCCAGCGGCCGCGGCGTTTGCGGCCTGCCCAACTGGGCGCTGCACGAGTACAGCTCGCGCGGTTATGTGACCGCCAAGCGCCTGGGCGAAAAGGGTCTGTTCGCCACGCTCTACGCCGGCGTGCGCACCGACATGCTCGATGCGCCCTTCATGCGCGACTTCCTGCTCACCGCCAAGGACACCTCATTCGCCAACCTCGAAGGCGTCAGCGTCGCCCGGTAGTAATCCTTTCCACACAGGGCTTCACTATGAACATCAGCGATATCCCCTTCGGCGTCACCGACTGGAGCCAGATCGAAGCCACCGAACATGCTGGCGAAACCGGCACCGCCTACTGGCGTACCTGCCAGTTCGGCGCCCTGCGCGTACGCATGGTCGAGTACACGGCGGGCTACCTGGCCGATCACTGGTGCAAGAAGGGTCACATCCTGCTCTGCCTGGAAGGCGAGCTGCATACCGAACTCGACGACGGCCGCCGCTTCGTGATGACACCCGGCATGAGTTATCAGGTCGCCGATGGCGCCGAAGCGCACCGCAGCTCGACGAGCACCGGCGCGCGACTGTTCATCGTCGACTGAATCGAGCCGCCGACAGGTTACAGCCTCGCCGTTCTGCCGTTATGCTGGCGGTAGATTTCTGCGCCTGGAGCCCGTCATGATCAACGCCTATCGCCTGCCTCTTCTCGCCGGCCTGGTTCTGCTGAGCGCCTGCGCCAGCCCGTCCAAGAGCCTGCAGGTACAGAAACAGAGCCAGTGCCCGATCAGCCTGCAGGCTGGCCAGCAACTGATCCTCAGCCTGCCGAGCAACCCGACGACGGGCTATCGCTGGACGGTGCAGGAAGACGCAGCAGCAGTACTCAAGGCACTGGGCCCGGAGGTCTACAGCAGCGAAGAGGACTCCGACCTGGTCGGCGGCGACGGCCATTCCACCTGGCGCTTCCAGGCCACCGAGCCAGGCGAAGCACAGCTGCTGCTGACCTATGCCCAACCCTGGGACACCAGCACTGCCCCGGCCGACACCTTCGACTGCCAGATCCGCGTTCGCTAAAGGCGTTCCTGCACGGTCAAACCCAGGCCGACCATCGCATCAGGCCTGCAGCGAGGTTTGGCTAATCGCCGGACTTGGCTAAAATGCGCGCCTTTCCAGCGCCATGCAGACCGACCGTGAACAGACAGCCCGACCAACTCTTCGCCCAGCCACTGGATCAGGTGCCGGACTTCGTCTTCAACGAGGACGTGGCCCGGGTCTTCCCAGACATGATCAAGCGCTCGGTGCCGGGCTACCCGACCATCGTCGAGAACATCGGCGTGCTGGCCGGCCAGTTCGCCCAGCCCGGCAGCCTGCTCTATGACCTGGGCTGCTCGCTGGGCGCCGTCACCCAGGCGCTGCGCCGCCACGTGCAGGCCGACGGTTGCCGGGTGATCGCCGTGGACAACTCCAGCGCCATGGTCGAACGCTGCCGCGAGTACCTGCACGCCCAGGACGCCATGTTCCAGGAGCTGCTGCCGGTCGAAGTCATCGAAGCCGACATCCTGGCCATGGACTGGCAGCCCGCCTCCCTGGTGGCGATGAACTTCACTCTGCAGTTCATCGCCCCGGAAAACCGTCTGGAGCTGCTGAGCCGGATTCGCAACACCCTGCTGCCAGGTGGTGCATTGATCCTCTCCGAGAAACTGCGCTTCGAAGACCAGCAACAACACGCCCTACTCACCGATCTGCATATCGCCTTCAAGCGGGCCAACGGCTACAGCGAACTGGAAATCGCCCAGAAGCGCAGCGCGATCGAAAACGTCATGCTGCCCGACAGCCTCGAACAGCACCGCGAACGCCTGCAGGCCGCCGGCTTCAGCAAGGTGGTGCCCTGGTTCCAGTGCCTGAATTTTGCTTCCCTGGTGGCCCTGCCATGATGCGCCGCATGGATCTGGATGCTCTGCAGGCCGAGCTCGCCGGCACGCCTCTGCAGGACTGGAGCGCCGACCTGCCCGCGCAGATCGACGCCAAGCTGGCCATCGGTCATGGCGACCTGCAGCGCTGGTACGCCGCCGTCGAAGCCCTGCCGCCCCTAAATGCCGAGCAGATCGACCTGCAAGAAGATTTCCGCCTCGATGGCCCCTGTGACGAAACCACCCGCGCGGCGCTGGACAGCGCCTTGCGCGGCCTCATTCCGTGGCGCAAAGGGCCCTTCCATACCTTCGGCGTGCACGTGGACACCGAATGGCGCTCGGACTGGAAATGGCAGCGCGTCGCCCCGCACCTGGATCTCAGAGGCAGACGCGTGCTCGACGTCGGCTGCGGCAATGGCTACTACATGTGGCGCATGCTCGGCGCCGGCGCCCGCAGCGTGGTCGGCATCGACCCCAACTGGCTGTTCCTCTGCCAGTTCCTGGCGATGAAGAACTACCTGCCGGATATGCCCGCCTGGCACCTGCCGCTGGGCATCGAAGAGCTGCCACCGAAGCTGCTGGGCTTCGATACGGTGTTTTCCATGGGCGTGCTCTATCACCGTCGCTCGCCCGTCGACCACCTGCTCGAACTCAAGGACTGCCTGCGCAAGGGTGGCGAACTGGTGCTGGAAACCCTGGTGGTGGAAGGCGACGCCCAACAGGTGCTGGTACCCGAGGATCGCTACGCGCAGATGCGCAACGTCTGGTTCCTGCCGTCGGTGCCGGCGCTGGAGCTATGGCTGCGCCGCGCCGGGTTTCTTGATGTGCGCTGCGTGGACGTCAGCGTCACCTCGGTCGAGGAACAGCGCAGCACCGAGTGGATGCGCTACCAGTCGCTGCCCGAATTCCTCGACCCGCTGGACCATCGCCGTACCGTCGAAGGCCTGCCGGCGCCGCGCCGCGCCGTAATGGTCGCCCGCAAGCCCTGAAGGAAGCAGCGCCGTTTAGCGCGGCGCTGCCTCCTGGATCAGCTGTTTCATCTCGCGCACGGCTTCCTTGAAGCCGACGAACAGCGCATGGCTGACCAGTGCATGGCCGATGTTCAGCTCGTTGATCCCCGGAATCGCCGCCACCGGCTCGACGTTGTGGTAATGCAGGCCGTGGCCGGCGTTGACGATAAGCCCCAGCGACACACCCAGGGCAACGCCCTCACGGATGCGCTGCAGCTCGGCAGCCGCTTCCTGCGGCGTATGGGCATCGGCATAACGACCGGTATGCAATTCGATGGCCGGTGCGCCGACGCGCTTGCTCGCCTCGATCTGCCGCGGGTCGGCATCGATGAACAGCGACACCTCGCTACCGACGGCCGCCAGGCGTTTTACCGCCGCGGCAATCCGCGCCTCCTGACCCGCCACGTCCAGGCCGCCCTCGGTGGTCAGCTCCTGGCGGGTTTCCGGTACCAGGCACACGTGCTCGGGGCATATCTCCTCGGCGAAGTCGAGCATGAAGTCGGTCACGCCCATCTCGAAGTTCATGCGCGTCTGCATGACCTCCTTGAGCACGCGCACGTCGCGCTCCTGGATATGCCGGCGATCTTCACGCAGGTGCACGGTGATGCCATCGGCACCCGCCTCTTCGGCGTCCAGCGCGGCTTTTACCGGATCGGGATAACGGGTGCCGCGCGCCTGGCGCAGCGTGGCGACGTGATCGATATTCACACCCAGCAAAACACGGTTGGCTTCAGTCACGGGTCGGCTCCTTGAGCGTCATGAACAATTCGCGGCTGACCAGCGGTCGGCCGCCAAGATGGGGGGCGAGTGCCTGGCGCATCAGGCGCTTGGCCGCGGCCAGGGCACCGGGCGTGCTCCAGTCCGCATCGGCCATGGCCAGCAGTTCGCTACCGAGAAAGGCCCCGGGCTGCCAGTGGCCGATGGGCAGAAAGCCGCTGTCGGCCTCCAGCCGGTACAGGCCGTCGCTGACCACGGCATTGCCCTGCACGTCGCTGTCGAGGGCGAAACCATAGCCGAGTTCATCGAGCAGCCGCCATTCGAACGCGCGCAGGATCGGCTCCAGCGGCCGCCCTTGGGCCAGCGCCAGGATGCTCATGGCGTAATGCTCGAAAATTACCGGATGCGGATCTTCGGCGGGCAGCACGCGGATCAGCAATTCGTTGAGGTACAGCCCGCTGAACAGCGCCTCGCCAGTGAGCAGGTTGGGAATGCCGGCGGCTTCCAGGCGTCCGACGTTCTTCAGCTCGCCACGGCCACGGGTTTCCAGCTCCAAGGGAATGAATGGCCGGGCCAGGCTGCCGGCCTTGCCTCGTGCGCCACGCAGCACGGCGCGCAAGCGGCCTTGCGGGGTCAGGAAGTCGACCAGCGCGCTGCTCTCGCGGTACGCGCGGCTGTGCAGGACATAGGCGGGCTGGCTGGGCGCAAGCATGGGGATAAACTCGCTGGATTAGCCAGCCGCGGCGCGGCGGATGCCGGGTTCAGATATCGTCGTAACCGAGCGAACGCAGGGCGCGTTCGTCGTCGGACCAGCCGCTCTTCACCTTGACCCACAGGTTGAGCATGACCTTGGTGTCGAACATCGACTCCATGTCCTTGCGAGCTTCCTGGCCAATGCGTTTGAGACGCTCGCCCTTCTCGCCGATGATGATCTTCTTCTGGCCATCGCGTTCGACCAGGATCAGCGCATGGATATGCATGATCCGCCCTTCGCGCTTGAACTCCTCAATCTCCACGGTGATCTGGTACGGCAGCTCGGCACCGAGCTGACGCATGATCTTCTCGCGTACCAGCTCGGCGGCGAAGAAGCGCCCGGAGCGGTCGGTGATCTGGTCTTCAGGGAAGAAATGCACACCCTCGGGCAGGCGCTCGCCCACGAGTTTTTCCAGGGCATCGAGGTTGTGCCCCTGCTGCGCCGACACCGGCACGATCTCGGCATTGGGCAGTTGCTGCGCCAGCCACTGCAGGTGCGGCATCAGGTCCGCCTTGTCTTCCAGGCGATCGGTCTTGTTGACCGCCAGGATCACCGGGCCTTCGACGTACTGGACGCGCTCGAGGACCATCTGGTCCTCATCGGTCCAGCGGGTGCGATCGACCACGAAGATCACCACGTCGACATCCTTGAGGGCCGACGAGGCGTTCTTGTTCATGTAGCGGTTGATCGCCTTGTCGTTGTTCTTGTGCAGGCCGGGCGTGTCGACATAGATCGCCTGCACGTCACCCTCGGTCTTGATGCCGAGCATGTTGTGGCGAGTAGTCTGTGGCTTGCGCGAGGTGATCGCCAGCTTCTGACCGAGAATGTGGTTGAGCAGCGTCGATTTGCCCACGTTGGGCCGGCCAACGATGGCGACATAGCCACAGCGCGTTACGGGCGAATCAGTCATTGCCGTTCTCCACACCCAGGGCGATCAGCGCGGCAGTGGCCGCGACCTGTTCGGCGATCCGGCGGCTGGCGCCTTGGCCCAGGGTTTTGTCATTGAGTAGATTGACCTGACATTCGACCACGAATGTCCGGCAATGGGGTTCGCCCTGAATGTCGACCACCTCGTAACGCGGCAGCTCACAGGCGCGCGACTGCAGAAACTCCTGCAAGCGGGTCTTGGGATCCTTGTTGGTGTCGACCAGGGTCAGGCCGTCCAGCTCGTTGGTCAGCCAGGCCAGCACGCGCTCGCGGGCGACGTCCATGCCGGCATCCAGGTAGATGGCGCCGATCAGGGCTTCCAGGGCGTCGGCCAGGATCGAGTCGCGGCGAAAACCACCGCTCTTCAGCTCACCGGAGCCCAGGCGCAGGTATTCGCCAAGATCGAAACCGCGCGCCAGCACGGCAAGGGTCTCGCCCTTCACCAGCCGCGCGCGCAGCCTCGACAGCTGGCCTTCGCGAGCTTGGGGGAAGCGCTCGTAGAGCGCCTCGCCAGCGACGAAATTGAGGATGGCATCACCGAGGAACTCCAGGCGCTCATTGTTGCGTCCGGCAAAACTGCGATGGGTCAGGGCCAGGATCATCAGATCCTGGTCCTTGAAGCTATGCCCAAGCTGGCGCTCGAGGCGGGTCAACGAAACACTCACGGCATACGCACACGAAATTCTTTATCGAAATTAACCACCAGATCGATGTTCTCGATCAGATGCTCACGTTTTTCATACTTGAGATGGGCCAGAAACTCGTTGCCATCCTGGGTCACCTTCAGCGCGTCCTGCATGTTCAGGTCGCGGATGCTGTTGACCGTCATGCCACGGCTGACGTGGCTGTAGAAATCGCCCACCGTCCGGACTTCCTGCAGGCGGTCGGTTTCCACCGAGGTGATGATCTTTTCCATCGACATGTAGTCGAGGTAATGCGGCACCACCTTGAACGCCGTACTGGCCAGAAACGCCACAACAGCCAGTACAACCAACCAGCTGACGATCGACAAGCCCTGCTGCGAGCGTGCGAATTTCATGTTCATCCCCAAAAGTATCCAGATAGTCCGATGCGCGTCGCGCGCATGACAAGACTATAGATAGCGGGCGGCGCCGTATTGAACGGCGCCGCAAATTTTCATCAGATCAGTGAATGAGCCCGACACGGGAGAAGTTCGGCAGGGTCTTGAACTTCGGATCAGGCCAGCTCATCCAGATGGCGAATGCCTTGCCGACGATGTTGCGATCCGGAACCATGCCCAGCACGTCTTTGGGGATATTCGGGTCGTTCCAGTAACGGCTGTCGTTGGAGTTGTCGCGATTGTCGCCCATCATGAAGTAGTGCCCTTCAGGAATGGTCCACTCCTTACCGGGTTCGGCACGGTAGCGGGTCATTTCCTTGCGGATGCGGTGCTCCACATCGCCCAGGCGCTCACTGTACAGCGTGGCGCTGCCCAGGCTGCCGGGCTCTTCGCCAATCAGTTGCTCGGCCACCGGCTTGTCATTGATGAACAGGCGCTTGTCGCTGCTGTAGCGCACGTGATCACCCGGCAGGCCGATCACCCGCTTGATGTAGTTGACGTTGGGGTCGCTCGGGTAGCGGAACACCATGACGTCACCGCGCTGCGGGTCGCCGACTTCGATCACCTTGGTGTCCAGCACCGGCAGGCGAATGCCGTAGGCGAACTTGTTGACCAAGATGAAATCGCCGACTTCCAGAGTCGGGATCATCGAGCCGGACGGAATCTGGAACGGCTCGACCAGAAACGAGCGCAACACCAGCACGATGGCCAGCACCGGAAAGAACGACTTGCCGTATTCGACCAGCAAGGGTTCCTTGTTGAGCTTCTCGACTACTGCGTCGTCGACTTGCTCGACCTTGCCCTGGTAGCTGGCAATCGCTGCACGACGCCGCGGCGCCAGGAATACCAGATCGATCAGGGCCAGGGCGCCGCACACGGCGACGGCAATGACCAGCAACAGCGGAAAATTGAATGACATAGGCCCTAGCTATCCAACTTGAGTACAGCAAGGAAGGCTTCCTGTGGAATCTCCACGTTCCCCACCTGCTTCATGCGTTTTTTACCGGCCTTCTGCTTCTCCAGCAGCTTGCGCTTACGGCTCACGTCACCGCCATAGCACTTGGCCAGAACGTTCTTTCTCAATGCCTTGACAGTGGTTCGCGCCACGATCTGACCGCCAATGGCTGCCTGGATCGCCACGTCGAACATCTGCCGAGGAATCAGGTCCTTCATCTTCTCGGTCAACTGACGCCCTTTGTAGTGGGCGTTGTCACGGTGCACGATCAGCGCCAGCGCATCGACCTTGTCGCCGTTGATCAACACGTCCAGCTTGACCAGGTTGGCCGACTGGTAACGGTCGAAATGGTAATCCAGCGAGGCATAGCCACGGCTGGTGGATTTCAGACGGTCGAAAAAGTCGAGCACCACTTCGTTCATCGGCAGGTCGTAGCGAACCTGAACCTGGGTGCCGAGGAACTGCATGTCACGCTGCACGCCGCGCTTTTCGATGCACAGGGTGATGACATTGCCCAGATGTTCCTGCGGAACCAGGATCGTGGCTTGTACGATCGGCTCACGGAAATCCTCGACCGAGGACACATCCGGCAGCTTCGACGGGTTGTCCACGTAAATGGTTTCACCGGTCTTGAGCACCACCTCGAAAATAACGCTCGGCGCGGTGGTGATCAGGTCCAGGTCGTATTCGCGCTCCAGGCGCTCCTGGATGATTTCCATGTGCAGCATGCCCAGGAAGCCGCAACGGAAGCCGAAGCCCAGAGCGTCGGAGCTTTCCGGCAGATACTGCAGGGACGAATCGTTGAGGGTCAGCTTCTGCAGGGCGTCGCGGAAGTCCTCGAAATCATCGGAGCTGACCGGGAACAGGCCGGCGTAAACCTGCGGCTGGATGCGCTTGAAGCCCGGCAGCATTTCCACGTCGGGCGTGGAGCTCAGGGTCAGGGTGTCGCCCACCGGCGCGCCATGAATGTCCTTGATGCTGGCGATGATGAAGCCCACTTCGCCGGCTTTCAGATCAGCAGTAGCGGTGTGCTTGGGGTTGAACACACCGACGCTGTCGACCAGGTGCACCTTGCCGGTGGACTTGACCAGAATCTTGTCGCCCTTCTTCACCCGGCCATGACGCACGCGTACCAGAGACACGACGCCCAGGTAGTTGTCGAACCAGGAGTCGATGATCAACGCCTGCAGGGGCGCCTCGATCTCGCCGGTCGGCGCCGGAATCGCCTGCACCAGACGCTCGAGCACCTCATCGACACCCATGCCGCTCTTGGCGCTGCAGGCCACGGCGTCGCTGGCATCGATACCGATGATCTTCTCGATCTCGTCCTTGACGCGATCGGGGTCGGCCTGCGGCAGGTCCATCTTGTTGAGCACCGGCATGACTTCCAGGCCCTGCTCGATGGCGGTGTAGCAGTTGGCGACCGACTGCGCCTCCACGCCCTGCCCCGCATCGACCACCAGCAGCGCGCCTTCACAGGCGGCCAGCGAGCGGCTCACCTCATAGGTGAAGTCGACATGACCGGGCGTGTCGATGAAGTTCAGCTGGTAGGTGATGCCGTCCTTCGCCTTGTAATAGAGGGTGACGCTGTGGGCCTTGATGGTGATGCCGCGCTCACGCTCCAGGTCCATGGAATCGAGAACCTGGGCCTCCATCTCGCGCGCGGTGAGGCCACCGCACATCTGGATGAAACGGTCAGCCAGCGTCGACTTGCCGTGGTCAATGTGGGCAATGATGGAAAAATTGCGGATATGACTCAGGTCACTCACAGGACAACACTCGAAAAAGGGGCGCAGGCGAATGCCTGCCGAAAATAGCCGCGAAGTTTACCCGAGTGCTTGCCCCCACGTCACGTCAGGACAAGCGCGCCAGCGCAGTTATTGACCGCTTGCGCGCGCCAGCTGCCTCGAACGACCAGTATTTGCGGGCAGCCCCTCATGGCCGGACCATGAGGCAGACACAAAAAAGGGCGACTTTCGTCGCCCTTCTTCACCCTGACTTACTGACGCTATTACTCAGCCAGCTTGAAGGTGATAAAGCTTGCACGCCCTTGACGCAGCACGCGCATCGACACCGAACGATTCTTCGGCAGCGATTGCGCCACTTCGGTGAAGTTCTTCGCCGAGGTGATCGCCTGGTTGTTCAAGTGAGTGATCACATCGCCCGGGCGCAGACCAATCAGCGCAGCCGGACCATCCTGAACTTCACGAATCACCACGCCACCGCGCAGATCAAGGGCCTTCTTCTGCTCGTCGGTCAGTTCGGCAACACTGACACCCAGGCGGTTGCTGCTGCGCTCGGCACTTGGCGCCGCGTCGTTGGTGGCTTCGTCGCCGTCATCGGCAGGCATGGTGCCAACCGCCACTTTCAGCGTCTTGCGCGAACCTTCACGAACGATTTCCAGATTGGCCTTGGTGCCCGGCTTCAGGGCGCCAACCAGATGCGGCAGGTCGGCAGACATGATGATCGGCTTGCCATCCAGACTGAGGATCACGTCACCCACCTGCAGGCCGCCCTTGGCAGCCGGGCCATCTTCGAGCACCTGTGCGACCAGCGCACCCGCCGGTTTCTCCAGCCCGAATGACTCGGCGAGATCCTTGTTCACTTCCTGAATCACTACGCCCAGCCAGCCGCGGCTGACCTTGCCACTGGCTTTGAGCTGGTCGGCCACGTCCATCGCCACACTCATCGGAATAGCGAAAGACAGGCCCATGAAGCCGCCTGAACGGGTGAAGATCTGCGAGTTGATGCCGACTACTTCGCCGTCCAGGTTGAACAGCGGGCCACCGGAGTTACCCGGGTTGATCGCCACGTCGGTCTGGATGAACGGCACATAGCTTTCGTTCGGCAGGCTGCGGCCCTTGGCGCTGACGATACCAGCGGTGACCGAGTGATCGAAACCGAACGGCGAACCGATGGCCAGCACCCACTCACCAACTTTCAGGTTGTCGGAATTGCCCAGCTTCACGGTAGGCAGATCATTGGCCTCGACCTTGAGCAGCGCAACGTCGCTGCGCGGGTCGGTGCCGATCAGCTTGGCTTCCAGCTCGCTGCGGTCGGACAGACGCACGATGATTTCATCGGCATCAGCCACCACATGGTTGTTGGTCAGGATGTAGCCATCCTTGGAGATGATGAAGCCCGAGCCCAGCGACTGCGCCTCACGCTGGCGACCACCGCCGCCTGGCGCACGCGGCTGCTGGGGAATGCTGCGCTCGAAGAACTCGCGGAACATCGGCGGCAGACCTTCCAGATCCGGAACGGAAAGCCCGCCATTACTGGCGACGGCATTCGGCACTTTTTGCCGCGTGCTGATATTGACCACGGCAGGTGAAGCAGCCTCGACCAACGGGGTGAAGTCCGGCAGCTGCGCATGCGCCGCCACCGACTGCCCCATCAGAAACACCGCGAACAATGCGGCAGCGTATTTTTTCAGGCTAGGCATCGACATTGCAGTTTCTTCCCCATCCAGAACAAACGAGGCCCCTGCGGGGCCATTGGTACAACATACGGGTGGCACATCGGCCTTGATTCGTTTCGTCGATCGCTACCGCGCAGCGTGCATGTCTGCAGCGCGCATCGACATGGCGACACGCTCCGCGGTCCCCAATGGAATTTCGCCCACGACGGTAACCATGACATCTCCCTCATCGGTTGTCAGGCGCCGCGAAACCGCCACGGTAGGGCCCAGCTGATTGCGGGCATCTGCCACAGCAGCATCATGCAGGGGTTCGAGGAAGACGGAAAAACGCGCCAGGCCGTCATCATAGACCAGGCAATCGACGCTATCGCTGGATACAGGGCTGCGTTGCTGGGTTACGGCTCTGAGGCTGAAACCCGGAGGCAACCACTCCGAACGCCAGGACTCCACCGACGGCGTACGCGCCTTGACTACCCGCACAGGCGAACAATCGGTGGATGGCTGCAGCACGACAGCTGGCTGCGCATTGGCGGTATCCAACTGGGTAAACTGAAAACGCTCGAGCAGCTCGCCGCGGTTATTGACCAGCAGCGATTTGAGCGGCAAGCCGGTTTCCTTGTCCACGTACAGCTGAACGCCATAGCGATGCTGATCACGAGGAACCAGACCTAGAACCACGGCAGAGCGCCCTGCCACACGGGACTCCCCATCGAGGCGCAGCTCGTACCATCGCTCTATCTGTTTGGCATCAAGGCCATGGGCAGACCAGGCTTGCTCATCGACTACCGCAGAGGCAATGGAACCATTGACGCATTGCGCCTGACCATTGACCCGCAACATTTCCTGGGGTGTGCCATCTAGCTGCAGCAAGCGCTCACGCACAGAACCACCTGGCTCGACCTGACGCCAGATACTGTGGGTAGAAAGATTGCCGTTGCGCTCGTAAACGAAGGTGCCTTGGAAGCTTTGCTTGCTTTCGGCCTGACTCAGCCTCTGCAACCATCCCTGTGCATCAGCGGCTATGGCAGGGGTTGCCAAAGTACCGCTGAGCACCAGGGACGTGACGAGAATGCAGCGCATACACGTAGATCTTAACGCTCTTCTACACTCGCAGACCGAGCGAAAGGCAGGGCGTTCTCAGCAGCGCCTGGGGCAGACTGCTGACCATGCTGGCGCAGGTACTCAGGCAGACGCTGCTCGTGCCAGCCTTCACCTTCGGCAGAAACGGTCTCTACAGCCGGTTGCTCATCCGAAGTCTTGAAGCCTGCCAGAATGGCCGGCCCCTGAGCTTGCGGCAGCGCGATGGCCGGCTGATCCTGCTGCGCCAATTGGGCACCAGAAACGTCGTCCTGATTGTAGAAACGTACACCTGCCAGCACGGCAACCGTCACGGTTGCAGCTACGGCTACGCGACCCAGGCTGCGCCACGGACCACGCACGACCTTGTCTTGTGCAACGACTGGAGTTTCATCGTTTTCCAGCGCCGCGGAAACGGCTGCAGCGATGTCCAGTTTCGGCACGAGCAGGTCCTTGTGCATCGCGGCGCGAGCTACCTGGTAACGCGACCAGGTGGCACGGAGTTCGGCATCGTCGCTCGCACCGAGCACACGCCGAAGTTCAAGTTCATCCGCTTCGTTATCCATCACCGCGGACAGCGATTCCTGCAGGGCTTCACGACTCATAGCGGTTCCTCTCTTGGCTGTCGCCGCTGTCTCAGGCTTCCTGCAACAAGGGTTGCAGGGACTTGTCGATGGCTTCACGCGCCCGAAAGATTCGCGAACGCACGGTACCAACTGGACATTGCATGACGCTCGCAATGTCTTCATAACTCAGACCATCAAATTCACGTAACGTTAGCGCCGTTCGTAAATCTTCTGGCAGTTGCTGGATGCTTCGATGCACGGTGGCTTCGATTTCATCCCTCAACAGGGCTCGCTCGGGAGATTCGATATCCTTGAGGGCGTGGTCGCCATCGTAGAACTCGGCATCCTCTGCACTTACGTCGTTGTCCGGCGGCCGGCGGCCACGAGAAACGAGATGATTCTTCGCCGTGTTGATGGCGATGCGGTACAGCCATGTATAGAACGCGCTGTCGCCGCGAAAGTTTCCAAGTGCCCGATAAGCTTTTACGAAAGCTTCCTGGGCGACGTCCTGAGCTTCATGGGTGTCGTGCACGAATCGCACGATCAACCCGAGAATCTTGTGCTGATACTTCAGCACCAACAGATCGAATGCTCGCTTGTCACCGCGCTGCACGCGCTCGACCAGCTGCTGATCTTCTTCCTGGGTTAGCATGAATACTCCTCGTTGAGCCCGTAGGAGGTCTGCGCCTGCCAGAAGATCGATCTGCCGAAATAGACTCGACTCATATGCAAAAGTTCTCTCCCCTACGAACAAGCTTCCCACAAAACATTTTTGGTTTTGCACGAAACCACGCACCAGGGCACTGCCTGCTGCGCGAATTGTCTTTAGATCACCTAACGGGCGGGATCAACTCGCATGATCGCGTCGCTTACCCACTCGTCAGACACATTCCCTCTCCGGGGCGACTCCGCTATAGAACCCTGCCCCATGACAAAGTTCATACAGGTTTCAGCGGAAAAAATGCAGCTCCAACACGGCGGCCAATCACGCAGGCATATCGCCATCCCAACACGATACACGTTCTGCGCCTTGCTACCTACCGGGCCAGCTATTGTGCCGTTGGCTCCCTCTATATACTAGAGTCCGCCGAGCCCCGGCCATGGTCCTGCAAGCCCCTGCTGCCAGCATATGCCTAGCTAGTCAAAGCGCCACCAGCACAAGCAATAGCTGACCGTCGACGAACGCTCCTTCAGCTGCACGCCACCCAGTGGAACCCATAACAATGAGCCAACACTTTCAGCACGATGTTCTGATTATCGGCAGCGGTGCCGCCGGCCTTACCCTGGCGCTGACACTTCCCGACAATCTGCGCATCGCCGTGCTGAGCAAGGGCGAGCTGACCAATGGCTCGACGTACTGGGCCCAGGGCGGCGTCGCCGCGGTACTGGATCACAGCGATACCGTCGACTCCCACGTCGATGACACCCTCAACGCCGGTGCCGGCCTGTGCCGTGAAGACGCCGTACGCTTCACCGTGGAGCACAGCCGCGAAGCCATCGAATGGCTGATCGAACAGGGCGTGCCCTTCACCCGCGACGATGAGCATGATCGCGAAGACGGCGGCTTCGAATTCCACCTGACCCGCGAGGGCGGCCACAGTCACCGGCGCATCATTCACGCCGCCGACGCCACCGGCGCCGCCATCTTCAATACCCTGCTCAAACGCACCCGCGAGCGCGGTAACGTCAGCCTGCTGGAACAGCGGGTCGCGGTGGATCTGATTACCGAGCACAAGCTGGGCCGCGAAGGCAGACGCTGCCTGGGCGCTTACGTGCTCAACCGGCGCAGCGGCGAGGTGGACACCCATCATGCACGCTTCGTGATTCTCGCCACTGGCGGCGCAGCCAAGGTCTACCTTTATACGAGCAACCCCGACGGCGCCTGTGGCGACGGCATCGCCATGGCCTGGCGCGCCGGCTGCCGGGTCGGCAATCTGGAATTCAACCAGTTTCACCCCACCTGCCTTTATCACCCGCAGGCCAAGAGCTTTCTGATTACCGAGGCACTGCGCGGTGAAGGCGCCCTGCTGCGCCTGCCCAACGGCGAGCGTTTCATGCCACGCTTCGATCCGCGCGAGGAACTGGCGCCCCGGGACATCGTGGCCCGCGCCATCGACCATGAGATGAAGCGCCTGGGCATCGACTGCGTCTACCTGGATATCAGCCACAAACCGACAGACTTCGTCAAAAACCACTTCCCGACCGTCTATCAGCGCTGCCTGGAGTTCGGTATCGACATCACCAGCCAGCCCATCCCCGTGGTGCCAGCCGCCCACTACACCTGTGGCGGCGTGCTGGTCAACCAGGCTGGGCGCAGCGACGTGGAAGGCCTTTATGCCATTGGCGAGACCAGCTTCACCGGCCTGCATGGCGCCAACCGCATGGCCAGCAACTCGCTGCTCGAATGTTTCGTGTATGCCCGCTCGGCGGCGGCCGACATCGTTGCCAATCTGGACAAGGTAGCGATGCCGGCCGACCTGCCCTCCTGGGACGCCAGCCAGGTCACCGATTCGGACGAGGACGTAATCATCGCCCACAACTGGGATGAGCTGCGGCGCTTCATGTGGGATTACGTGGGGATCGTGCGCACCACCAAGCGCCTGCAGCGCGCCCAGCACCGCGTGCGCCTGCTGCTCGACGAGATCGACGAGTTCTATAGCAACTACAAGGTCAGTCGGGATCTGATCGAGCTGCGTAACCTGGCCCAGGTGGCCGAGCTGATGATTCTCTCGGCTATGACGCGCAAGGAGTCGCGCGGCCTTCATTACACCCTGGATTACCCGGACCTGCTACCCGAAGCGCAGGACACTATTCTGCAACCCGCCAACGCTGACGACTGAACTTCAGGCGTACCCGCAGGCGGCGATGCATGTCGCGCGGCATGGCGTCGGCAGCGATGCACAGACTGCGGGTGAACCAGCTGCCTGGCAGGCGAAAGCGCACGATGATTAACCAGGGCAGCACCATGCTGTCCGGCTGCAGGGTAACGGCTTGCCATTGCCCATCCATCCGAGCCACCTGCCAGCCCTCATCGTCGTGACGCAAGCGTTTGAACACGGCCGAATGGGTCAACAGCACATGCCTGGGCAATGCCCAGGCGGCATGGCTTATACAAGCCAGCACGCCGAACAGACGCGCCCACGGTGGGATCTCGACGAGCAGCAAGGTCAACAGCGCCAGGGCCTGGGCGCACAGGTAGATTTCCAGCAGCCGCCGCGACGGCCGCCAGTCGCATTCGAAGCGCTTACTTGGGCTGGACACGATCCAGAATCATGCGAACGATGTGGCGCAGATCGGCATCCTCGGGTTCGCCACGCTGCATGAACCAGCCGAACATGTCCTGATCCTCGCACTCGAGCAGCTTGCGATAGCGGGCGCGGTCCTCTTCGTCGAGCGTGGCATAGACCTCCTGCACGAAAGGCACCAGCAACACGTCCAGCTCCAGCATGCCGCGCCGGCTGTGCCAGAAAAGGCGATTGAGTTCAACGGCGTCGACCATGGCAGTGCTCCTCGAAAAAAGGCCGGCAGTATACCAACAGCAACCGCGAGGATCAGCGTCGCCGTGGTAATTGACCGCCGGCGCTTCTTTGCCTGTAGCTAGACGCTTGCCGCTGCTCTTATCATGGCCTCCTCATTCTTTACCCACGATTGTCCTGACCATGGCCGACAGCGCTTTCTTTTGCCCGCTCACCCACGAAGGCATCCTTGCCGTGCGCGGCCCGGATGCGGGTAAGTTCCTGCAGGGCCAGATCACCTGCAACATCAATTACCTCGGCACCAGCGGTTCCAGCCTAGGCGCGCGCTGCACGCCCAAGGGCCGCATGCTGTCGAGCTTTCGTATCGTCAGCGTAGCCGATGGCTTTCTCCTGGCCATGAGCCGGGAACTGCTGGAGGCGCAACTCGCCGAGCTGCAGAAATACGCGGTGTTCTCCAAGGCCAAGCTCGGCGATGAAAGCGCCGCATGGATTCGCTTCGGCCTGCGCGGCGCCGATGCTGCCCTCAAGGCCCTGGGGCTCGAACTCGCCGCCGAGGCTGACAGCGTTGCCAGCACGGACACGCTGATTGCCATTCGCCTCAGCGACGGCCGCGCCGAACTATGGGCACCGGCAGAACAAGCCCAAGCCCTGCATGCACGCCTGAGCGAAGCGCTTCCTGAGGCCAACCTCAATGACTGGCTGCTGGCGCAGATCCGCGCCGGCATCGGCCAGGTCACCGGCAGCACCCGCGAGCTGTTCATCCCGCAGATGATCAACCTGCAGGCAGTCGGCGGCGTGAGCTTCAAGAAAGGCTGCTATACCGGCCAGGAAATCGTCGCCCGCATGCAGTACCTGGGCAAGCTCAAGCGCCGCCTGTATCGCCTGCGCATGGCCGGTGATCAACCGCCGGCGCCGGGCAGCGAACTGTTTTCGCCGGTACACCGCAGCGCGGTGGGCGAAGTGGTGCTGGCGGCCGTTAGCAGCGAGGGTGTCGAGCTTCTGGCAGTGCTGCAGGAAGATGCCGCGCTCGACGGCCATATTCATCTGGACAGCCTCGAAGGGTTACCGCTCAAGCTGCTCGAGTTGCCGTATACGCTGGACAGCAACCGCGAGATCCAGCGCTGACATACACTGCGCATCGTCTGCCATCACTCTGCCAATAACGAGAATTTCATGAGCAAACTCGCCGAGAAAGTCCTGCTGGATCTGACCAGGGCCATCGACAACGATGAACTGGTGCTACCCACCCTGCCCGAGGTCGCCCTGAAGGTTCGCGAGGCAGCGGAAGACCCCAACGTGGGTATTCCCGAAATGACCAAGGTGATCGGTAACGATGCCGCACTGACCGCCCGCATCGTCAAGGTGGTCAACAGCCCGCTGCTGCGCACCAATCGGGAAATCACCGACCTGCAGATGGCCATCGGCCGCCTGGGTATCAACTACACCTGCAACCTGGCCACGGGTCTGGCCATGGAACAGATGTTCCAGGCGACCACCGACGTGGTCGACCGCAAGATGCGCGAAGTGTGGACCAAGAGCACCGAGATCGCCGGCATCTGCCACGTGCTGTGTCGCCACTACACCCGCCTGATGCCGGACCAGGCCACCCTTGCCGGCCTGGTGCACCAGATCGGCGTACTGCCGATTCTCACCTACGCCGAAGAGCACAGCGAGCTGCTGTCCGACTCGATCAGCCTCAACCACGTGATCGAGCAGATTCACCCGATCATTGGTGACAAGATCCTGCGCACCTGGGAATTCCCGGAAATGATCGCTTGCATCCCCAGCCAGTACCTGAACTTCAGCCGCGACGGCGGCAAGGTGGACTACGTCGACATCGTCCAGGTGGCCACCCTGCAAAGCATGCTCGGCACGCCGCACCCCTACACACAGCTGGACTGGAGCCAGATTCCGGCGTTCGCCAAGCTCGGCATCAAGCCGGACCTGGACATGCACGCCGATGAAGACCTGTCGGCGGCGATGGATGCTGCCATGACCATGCTGCAGTAAGCGATCCGGGGCGAGGTTGACCTCGCCCCTTCAGCCCTTTCAGTCCGCTTCGCCTGGAAAGACCACACGCACCAGCAAGCCCTGAGGGCTGGCCTGGTGCAGGCTGATCGCCGCGCGATGCGCACGGCAGATCTCGCCGACGATGGCCAAACCCAACCCGGCGCCCAACCCCTGGGCCTGACGCCGGTAGAAGCGCTCGAACACCCGCTCGCGGTCTTCCTCGGGAATGCCCGGCCCATCATCCTCGACCTCCAACACACCCGGCTCGCTGACGCGCAGGATGACGTTGCCGCCGGCTTCGGTGTAGGCCATGGCGTTGTCGACCAGATTGCACAACAGCTCGTTGAGCAGCGTCGGCTCGCCACGAATCCACACCGGCTGCTCGGCCTCCAGCGCCAGAGCGACGCCACGGGAATGAGCCAGGGGCGCCAGTGCCATGCCCAGCTCACGGGCCAGCTGACTGAGATCCAGGCGCTGGGCACCGCCTTCGGCAATAGCCCGCGCCCCACTCTCGATCCGCGCCAGAGAGAGCAACTGGTTGGCCAGGTGAGTCAGGCGATCGGCATTGAGAGCGGCATCTTCCAGCGTCGCGTGCCAGATGCGCGGGTCCTGATCACGCAGGCCCAGCTCGACACGGGCCTTGAGCGCCGCCAGCGGCGTGCGCAATTCATGGGATGCATCGGCGATGAACTGCGACTGCCGCTCGAACAGACCACGCAAACGGTCGTTGAACTGGTTCAGCGCATTGACCAGCGGGCGCAGCTCCCGGGGCATGTCTTCATCCGGCAGCGGGCGCAGGTCGTCGCTGTTGCGCGCTGCCACCGTGCGCCGCAGGCTCTCGAGCGGCCGCAACCCGGCACTGACCGCAAGCCAGACCAGCAGTAGCGCACTGAGCGACAACAGCCCCATGCGCCACAATGTGCCGAGCAGCAGCTCGCGGGTCATGCGCTCCCGGGCGCCCTGGGTCTCGGCGACGCGAATCTCGGCAACCCCGCTGTAACCGGGCTCGCTGACCGGCTGCAGAAAGCTGACCACGCGCACGCCCTGGCCGCGGTAATCGCCGTCGTAGAACTTGGCCAGCGCCGGGTAATCGTTGGTGCGCGGCGTGTCCGGCGGCGCGGCGGGCAGATCCTCGTAGCCTGACACCAGCTCGCCCTTGGGCCCAAGCACCTGGTAGTAGATACGCCCGGCACTGTCGTAGGCGAAGGTATCCAGGGCGATATAGGGAACGTTGGCGCTGAGCATGCCTTCGACGGCGTAAAGCCCGTCGGAGATCGCCCGCGCCGAAGCCAGCAAGGTGCGGTCATAGGCGGTGTCGGCAGCGTGGCGGGCGCTCCAGTAGGCCGTCAGACTGCTGACCAGAAGAATCACCGTGAACAGCGCGGCGAGCCGGCGAATCAGCCGCCCGCGCAGGCTGCCAGGACTATCCACCCGTGGCTTCCAGCAGGTAGCCCAGGCCACGGAAGGTGACGATGCGCACCGCACCGCCCTCGAGCTTCTTGCGCAACCGGTGCACGTAGATCTCGATGGAGTCGGCGCTCGCTTCCTCGTCCAGGCCGAACACCTGGGAAGCCAGCTGCTCCTTGCTCATCACGCGACCAGGTCGGGAAATCATCGCCTCTAGCACCGCCTGCTCACGGGAGGTCAGATTGAGACTTTCATCGAGCAGGGTGAAGCGCCGGGTATCCAGGTCATAAACCAGATCACCGCAGCGCAACTGCTGCTCGCCACCGAGCATGCTGCGGCGCAGCAGGGCCTTGACCCGCGCTTCCAGCTCGCTCAGCTCGAAGGGTTTGGCCAGGTAGTCGTCGGCGCCCAGGTTGAGGCCGTGCACGCGATCCTTCACTTCGCCGCGGGCGGTGAGCATCAGCACCGGCACGGTCTTGCCGCGGGCACGCAAACGGGCCAGCACCTCGAAGCCGTCCAGGCGCGGCAGGCCGACATCCAGGATCGCCAGCGCGTATTCCTCGCTGCCAAGGGCAAGATCCGCCGCCACGCCATCATGCAGAACATCCACGGTCCAACCGGCGCTCTTGAGCGCCTGGGTAACGCTCGCCGCCAATTGCGGATGATCCTCGACCAGCAGTATTCGCACTGCAACCTCCACACAAACCATGAGCTTGACCGCCATGTGTGGCGAGAGTTTACCGCTCGCACGACGAGTTGGCAGTTACGGCGTGCAACGCCTGCGCATATGCAACAAGTTGCCGCATTGAAAGGTTAATGAAAGGTTGCGCTTCTAGGATCACTTCCTGGGCGGCTCGATCCTCCCATTCAGCGACATGCATCGTCGCGACAACAATAACAACGGAGTTCCACGCATGCCGATCGCCGCGCGCCAGGCTATCTCGTATTCGAGTCTTTTGAGCCTCGCTCTGCCGGCTGCCCTCTTCGCCTCCTTCGCCCAGGCTAATGCCCCAGAACCTGCCGTTGCCAGCCTGGAAGATCAGGCTACCTCCATCGTTCATCAGATTTGCGAGCAAGCGCCCCGTGATCACCGGGAAGACGCTCTGCTGCTCGAAGTAAATCCGCAAGCCAGCGAAGACCGCGTTGCCAAGGTGCCCGCCGATAGCGAGCAGGCCACTGATCAGCCAAGCGCACAGAAACCACGCGCGCTCAGCCACAGCGTGGCGAGCCATGCCCCCTTTTTCATCGATCCTGTCGAACCCGGCTCAGCCGTACGGCAGGCGCGTCACGACTTCAAAGCGCTCGGCGTTCCCGTCCTGCGCTCAATACCACTGGGCAACCCTGGCACATACGCAACCAGGGTGGATGCCGCCAGTGGCGACCAGCAACGGGAACGCAACGTCGACTTGAAGTATGTGGCACGCAGCGATGCCGCCCGAGACGCAGGCAGCAGCCTGGCGTTCAAGGTGAATCGCTACCGCCTCGACCGATCAGCCGGGCACTCGCGCCAACGCGCGTAGTGAGGCCCGCCCGCACCGCGCCATGGGCCGGTGTGCTGCTGGTTACACAATAAAGACTCCAACGGAGAACGACCGATGAAAACATCCATGCGTACCATCCTGCTGACCGCCTCCTGCCTGATGCTGGCCGGTCAAGCCATGGCCGACGAGCCTCGTCGTCCCGAGTGCATCGCACCGGCTGCCCCGGGCGGCGGCTTCGATCTGACCTGCAAACTGGCGCAGAGCGCGCTGGTGGAAAGCAAGTTGCTCAAGTCGCCGATGCGCGTGACCTACATGCCGGGCGGCGTTGGCGCGGTGGCCTACAACGCGGTGGTCGCCCAGCGTCCGTCCGAAGCCGGCACCATCACCGCATTCTCCAGCGGTTCGCTGCTCAACCTGGCGCAGGGCAAGTTCGGCCGTTTCGACGAGAACGCCGTGAAATGGCTGGCCGGCGTCGGCACCAGCTACGGCGCCCTGGCAGTACGCAAGGACTCGCCCTTCAAGACCCTCGATGACCTGGTCAAGGCTCTCAAGGAAAACCCGGGCAAAGTGGTGATCGGCTCCGGCGGCACCGTCGGCAGCCAGGACTGGATGCAGACCGCTCTGATCGCGCGCGCTGCCGGTATCGATCCGCGTGAATTGCGCTACGTGGCGATGGAAGGCGGCGGCGAGCTGGCCACCGCCCTGCTCGGCGGCCACATCCAGGTCGCCAGTACCGACATCTCCGACTCCGTACCGCACATCGAAAGCGGCGACATGCGCATCCTCGCCGTGTTCTCCGAAGAGCGCCTGCCGGGCAAAGTCGTGGCCGAAATCCCGACCGCCAAGGAGCAGGGCTATGACGTGATCTGGCCGGTAATCCGTGGTTTCTACCTCGGCCCGAAGGTCAGCGACGAAGCCTACACTTGGTGGAAGAACTCGTTCGACCAGCTGCTGGCCTCCGAAGATTTCGCCAAGCTGCGTGAAGACCGTGAGCTCTATCCGTTCGCCATGACCGGTGACGAGCTGGACGCCTACGTCAAGAAGCAGGTCGCGCAGTACAAGGAACTGGCCCAGGAATTCGGCCTGATCCAGCAGTAACACCCACTCAATTCTCAGTACCCCGTCATCCTCTGGGCATTGCCCAGGGGGTGCCTTTTGCCATGCTCGAATGAGGACTTCCTCAATGTCACAACGCATTTTCGGCGTCGTTCTGCTGCTCGCCTGTGTCGGGCTGGGCGTCGTCGCGTGGGGCTATCACGCGCCCTTCTCCTATGAACCGGTCGGCCCGCGCGCCTACCCGATGCTGCTGCTGATCCTCATGGGTCTGGGCGCTATCTACCTGCTGGTCAAGAAACCGAGCACCGCCTCGCACAGCGACGAGCCGCCGCTGGACCGTCACGTGATCAGCAAGGTGGTCGGCTGCGTGATCATCCTCACCATCTACGCCGCGCTGTTCGAGCCCCTGGGTTTCGTACCGGCCAGCCTGATCTTCGGCATCGCCATGGCCCGTCTGTACGAAGGCACCTGGGTTGCCAGCGTGATTTCCGGCGTTGTGTTGGCCATTGGTCTGTACGTGCTGTTCGACAAAATCCTCGATGTACCGCTGCCGCTTGGCATCCTGTCCTCCCTGGAGATCTGATCCGTGGAAACTTTTAGCTACCTGGGTCAGGGCTTCGGCGTTGCCCTGAGCCCCTACAACCTGTTCACCGCCCTGTGCGGCACCCTGATCGGCACCATCGTCGGCCTGCTACCAGGCCTGGGCCCGATCAACGGCGTGGCGCTGCTGATCCCGATCGCCTTCGCACTCGGCCTGCCACCGGAAACCGCGCTGATCCTGCTCGCCGCCGTTTACCTGGGCTGCGAATATGGCGGTCGTATTTCCTCGATTCTGCTGAACATCCCGGGCGAAGCCTCGGCGGTGATGACCACCCTGGACGGCTACCCGCTGGCGCGTCAGGGCAAAGCAGGTGTTGCCCTGTCGATCTCCGCCTGGAGCTCGTTCGTCGGCGGCCTGATGGCGACCTGTGGTGTGGTGATCTTCGCCCCGCTGCTGGCCAAATGGGCGGTGGCCTTCGGCCCGGCTGAATACTTCGTGCTGATGGTGTTCGCCATCGTCTGTCTGGCAGGCATGGCCGGCAACAAACCAATGAAGACCGCCATCGCGGCCTGTATTGGCTTGTTCCTGTCGTGTGTCGGCATCGACTCCAACAGTGGCGTGTACCGTTTCACCTTTGGCAGCCTCGGCCTGGCCGACGGCATCCAGTTCGTCGTGCTGGTACTCGGCCTGTTCTCGGTCAGCGAGATTCTGGTACTGCTCGAGCGTACCCACCACGGCCAGAAGGCCATCGAAGCCAAGGGCCGCATGCTGTTCAACCTCAAGGAAGGTCTGTCGGTACTGGCCACCAACCTGCGCAGCGGCGCGGTCGGTTTTGGCCTGGGCATCCTGCCTGGCGCCGGGGCGACCCTGGCCAGCGCCGTGGCCTACATGAGCGAAAAACGCCTGGCCGTGAAGGACAACAAGTTCGGTGAAGGTGACCTGCGCGGCCTGGCCGCTCCGGAAACCGCCAACAGCGCCTCCGCCTGCGGTTCCATGGTGCCGATGCTGACCTTGGGCGTTCCCGGCTCCGGCACCACCGCGGTGATGCTCGGCGCGCTGACGCTGTACAACATCACCCCGGGCCCGCTGCTATTCCGCGACCAGCCGGACATCGTCTGGGGCCTGATCGCCTCGCTGTTCGTGGCCAACATCATGCTCATCGTGATGAACGTGCCGATGATCAAGATCTTCACCAAGATCCTCGCCGTGCCGTACTGGGCACTGGTGCCGGCCATCGCCATCATCACCTCGATCGGTGTCTACGCCGTACACGCCACCGCGTTCGACCTGTATCTGATGATCGGCATCGGCGTCGCCGGTTACATCCTGCGCAAGATGGACTTCCCGCTGTCGGCCATTCTGCTGGGCTTCATCCTCGGTGGCCTGATGGAGCAGAACCTGCGCCGCGCCCTGTCGATCTCCAACGGTGAGCTGAGCATCCTGTTCTCCAGCCCGATCACCTGGGGCGTCTGGACCCTGATCGTGGCGATGATCGCCCTGCCCTTCTACCGCACCTGGCGCAAGCGCAGCCTGCGCAAGGCCGAAGCGGCCAATGCCTGATAGCGGCAACCCGCAAGACCCCCCCAAGCACCTGCGCAACTGGTGGCTCACGCCACTGGTTGGCGCAGTGGGTGGTTACCTGGCCAGCCTCGTCGGCTGGCCTTTGCCATGGGTGATCGGCTCCCTGCTGGCAGTCATCCTGCTGCGCTGCAGCGGCGTGCTCAGCCAGGAAATGCCAGGCGGCCGTCAGGTCGGCCAATGGTTGGTGGCCGCCGGCATCGGCCTGCACTTCACCAGTGAGGTGCTCGAGCAGGTGCTCGGCAACCTGACCATCATTCTGTTCGGCGCCTTCGCCACCCTGGCACTCAGCGCCATCGGCATCGCCGGCCTACGCCGCTCCGGTGTGGACCGCGCTACGGCGTTCTTCGCCAGCATGCCCGGCGGGGCCAGCGAGATGGTCAACCTGTCCCGGCGCCACGGTGCTCAGCCGGCACGCATCGCCGCCGCGCACAGCGTGCGGCTGCTGATGGTCATCCTGCTGATTCCCGCGCTGTTCACCTGGGGCTTGCCGCCCATCGAACCCGCAGCGCCGATGCCGGTGGACTGGTTCTGGCTCGCCATTCTGCTGCCGGCAGGTGCCTTGCTGGCTCTACTGTGGCGGCGGCTGGGGCAACCCAACCCGTGGATGCTCGGCCCGTTGACGCTGTGCGCCGCGGCCAGCGTGACCTTCGACCTGCATATCGGCATGCCCGGCTGGCTTGGTCAGCTCGGGCAATGGCTGATCGGCTGCGCCCTGGGCTGTCATTTCGACCGGGCGTTCTTTCGCAGTGCACCGAGCTTTCTGGCTCGCGTGGTGCTGTTCACATTGCTGGCGATGATCACCACGGCGCTGCTCGGCTCGGCCGTCGGCTGGGCAAGCGGCATCGAGTCGGTGTCGCTGATGCTGGGCATGATGCCCGGCGGCATCACCGAACTGTGCCTGACCGCAGAAGCCTTACAGCTATCGGTAGCCCTGGTCACGGCGCTGCAGGCCCTGCGCCTGTTTCTGGTGATGTTCCTCGCCGAACCCTTGTTCAGACTATGGCAACGGCACGCGCCGCTGCCCTGACCGTTCCAGCCCGGCTCTACGCCGGGCTTTTTTTAGCGGATATGTCCGGACGCCTGCTGTCGACATGGCTGGCGTACTCTTTCCAGGCGCGCGTACCCAAAGGAGGCGACATGTCCGGTTACCTGAAAAGCCTGTGCCTGCTGCTCTCGCTCGGCCTGCTGCTCAGTGCCTGCAGCAAGGCCGGCATGGCCTATCGCAACCTGGACTGGGTGGTTTCCTGGCGGGTGAATCAGTACCTGGATCTCGATTCGCAGCAGAAGGCCTGGTTCAAGCCCAGGCTGCAGGAACACCTGGCCTGGCATTGCAGCAGCGAACTGCCGCGTTACGTGGACTGGCTGCAGCGCACCGAGCAGCTGGTCCAGCAGCCGGCACCGGATGCCGGCCAACTGGAAACGCAGATGCTCGAGGCCGAGCAGGCCTTCAACGCCATCATGCAGCAGACCACCCCGACGACCGTCGAGCTGCTCGCAGGCCTGCGCCCCGAACAGGTCCAGCGGCTCTACGCCCGTATGGAAAAGGACAACCATGAGGACCGTCAGAAGTTTCTCGAACCGCCCCTGGAAACCCAGATCAGCGAGCGCGCCGAACGCCTGGAAAAACGCCTGAGCCCCTGGTTCGGCAGCCTCAACGAAATGCAGAAGGCGCGTGTCGCCCAATGGGCCAGCGAGCGCCGCGATCAGAACCGTCTGTGGATGGAAAACCGCGCACGTTGGCAGGGCGAGTTTCGCCGTGTGCTGGATGAACGTGATGCCCCGGACTTCGCCCAACGCATGAGCGACGTGCTGGAGAACCGCCGCGGCGGCCATGACGAGCAAACCACTCAAGCCTACGAGCAATCACGTCAGACCATGGCCGCACTGCTCAGCGACCTGCTGGCTGCAGCCGACGACAGCCAGCGCGACCGGGTGAACCAGCGCCTGGCTTCCATACGTTCCGACCTGGCCGCAGAAATCTGTACCGGCTGATCAGCTCTGAACCGGCGGCAAACGCCAGTCGATGGGCGGCAACCCGTTCTGCTCGAGGAACTTGTTGGTGCGGCTGAAATGACCGTTGCCGATAAATCCCCGATGCGCCGACAGCGGCGACGGGTGCGGCGAGCGCAGCACCAGGTGCTTGCTGGTGTCGATCAGGCGCTCCTTGCTCTGCGCATGGGCGCCCCACAGCAGAAACACCAGATGCGGGCGCTGCTCGCTGACCACCGAGATGATCCGGTCCGTGAACGGTTGCCAGCCCTTGGCGGCGTGGGAGCCAGCGTTGGCGCGCTCTACGGTGAGCGAGGTGTTGAGCAGCAGCACGCCCTGCTCCGCCCAGGACTGCAGGTAGCCGTGGTTGGGAATGTCGATATTCAGGTCGCGCTTGAGTTCTTTGTAGATGTTCACCAGCGACGGCGGCGTGGCCACGCCCGGCTGCACCGAGAAACACAGGCCGTGGGCCTGGCCGGGGCCGTGGTAAGGGTCCTGGCCGATGATCACCACCTTGACCTGATCCAGCGGCGTGGAATCCAGGGCGTTGAAGATCAGCGGACCCGGCGGATAGATTTCCTTGCCGGCGGCCTTTTCCTGACGCAGGAAATCGCCCAGGGCGATCATGTAGGGCTTGTCGAACTCGTCGTGAAGCGCCTGCTTCCAACTGGCCTCCAGCTTGACCTTGTCTGCGGCGGACATGCCTGCTCCCGGTAATCAGTGAAGTCGGCACGCTAGAGAAGCGCCCCTGGCAAGTCAAGGCAGCGGCTGATGGGGATTATGCGAAATGGTTGGCAGCGCCGCCTTCTTAGACCAAAAGTGAATCACACGGGCAGCTCAGAAAAGCGTAAAACGGAGCGGCCAACCGCATAATAAAAACAAGGACTGCACCATGAAGCGACTCCTCGCGTTTCTCGCCCTGTGCACGGCCGCCAGCGCCTGCGTACAGGCTGCCGACCCCATTACCCTGGGCCTCAGCTACCCCCGCACCGGCAGCTACAAGGAAGAAGGCCTGGCGCAGATGCGCGGCGCCCTGCTCGCCATCGATGAAATCAACGCCCAGGGCGGCGTGCTGGGCCGCAGCCTGCGCCTGTCCAGCCTGGACGACGCCTCGAAGCCAGACAAAGCAGTGCGCAACGTCGACAAACTGGCCAAGGAAGGTGCGGCCATGCTGTTCGGAGGCGCCTCCAGCGCAGTCGCCATCGCCGCTGGCAAACGCGCAGCGCAGCTCGACCTGCTGTACTTCGGCACGCTCACCTACTCCAACGACACCACTGGCAAGGACGGCCACCGGCACATGTTCCGCGAGTGCAACAACGCGTGGATGAGCGCCCAGGTACTGGGCCAGTACCTCAACAAACAGTTGCCGGGTAAACGCTATTTCTACGTCACGGCCGACTACACCTGGGGCCATACCACCGAGAGTTCGCTGCGCCAGACCACCAATACCCAGGACGCCGCCCAGCACGCCGGCCTCAAGGTACCGTTCCCCGGGGCAAGTCTGGCCGACTACCACAACGCCCTGACCCAGGCCGCGGCCAGCAATGCCGACGTTTTGGCCCTGGTGCTGTTCGGCGAAGACCTGGTGCGGGCGATGCGTATCGCCAAGGACCTAAGCCTTACCTCGCGCATGCAGATCGTCGCACCCAACCTGACCCAGAGCATCGTCGAGCAGGCAGGCCCTGGCCTGATGGAAGGCGTGGTCGGCACCGAACCCTGGACCTGGCGCGTGCCCGCGCTGGAAAACTCGGAAGCCGGCAAGGCCTTCGTCAAGACCTACAGCGAACGCTACGCCATGTACCCTTCCAGCTCCGCCGCCTCGGCCTACAGCATCGTCCAGCAATGGGCGGATGCGGCCAAACGTGCCAACAGCCTGGACAGCGAAGCGTTGATCAAGGCCCTCGAAGGCCACAGCTACACGCTGCTCAAGGATCGCCAGCAATGGCGCAGCTTCGATCACCAGAACCTGCAGACGGTCTACGCGGTAAAAGTGAAACCGCGCGCCGAGGTGCTCAAGGACCCGCTCAAACAGGATTATTTCGAGATCGTCGAACGCCTGGATGGCAGCACCGCCCTGCCCGATCTGGCCACCTGGCAGGCCGAGCGGCGCAACGCGGGGCAGCCTTTGGCGCTACAGTAAAGACTCCACAGTTGAAGAGGACACCCCATGAGTACGGCACTGGAACCCTACAAACCCGGGATCTTCGATCTGACCCACAAGCTCACCGTGGAAAAGCACGGGCACACCGCGCTGATCACCATCAACAACCCGCCTGCCAACACCTGGGACCGGGAATCGTTGATCGGCCTCAAGCAGCTGATCGATCACCTGGACCGTGACGACGACATCTATGCCCTGGTGATCACCGGCCAGGGCGGTAAGTTCTTCTCCGCCGGAGCCGACCTGAAACTGTTCGCCGATGGCGACAAGGCTCGCGCCCGGGAAATGGCTAGCCGCTTTGGCGAGGCCTTCGAGCGGCTAAGCGCCTTTCGCGGTGTATCCATTGCCGCCATCAACGGCTACGCCATGGGCGGCGGCCTGGAATGTGCCCTGGCCTGCGACATTCGCATCGCCGAACGCCAGGCCATGATGGCCTTGCCAGAGGCTAGCGTGGGTCTGTTGCCTTGCGCCGGCGGCACCCAGAACCTGCCCTGGCTGGTCGGCGAAGGCTGGGCCAAACGGATGATTCTCTGCGGCGAACGGGTCGATGCCGACACCGCGTTACGCATCGGCCTGGTGGAGCAGGTCGTCGACACCGGCGAAGCCCGCGGCCATGCCCTGCTGCTGGCCGCCAAGGTCGCCAGCCAGAGTCCGGTTGCGGTACGCGCCATCAAACCGCTGATTCAGGGCGCCCGCGAACGCGCGCCGTCCACCTGGCTGCCTGCCGAACGCGAGCGTTTCGTCGACCTGTTCGACGCCGCCGATACGCGCGAAGGGGTCAACGCCTTCCTGGAAAAACGTACGGCCCACTGGCGCAACCAGTGATCCTTACCGGCAACTGCCTTTGGAACTGCACATGAATGTCACCTTTGAAGAACGGGCCAGCCTGCACGGATATCGCATAGGCATTGCCAGCCTGGACGCGCCGGCGAGCCTCAACGCCCTGTCGCTACCGATGATCGACGCCCTGCAGGATCGCCTGCGCGCCTGGGCCGAAGATGCCGACATCGCCTGCGTGCTGCTTCGCGGCAACGGCAGCAAGGCGTTCTGCGCCGGCGGCGATGTGGTGCAACTGGCCAAGAAGTGTCTGGCCAGCCCCGGCGAAGCGCCCGAACTCGCCGAACGTTTTTTCGCACGTGAGTACCGCCTCGATCACTACCTGCACACCTACCCGAAACCGCTGATCTGCTGGGCACACGGCCATGTATTGGGCGGCGGCATGGGGCTGCTGCAGGGCGCTGGCATTCGCATCGTTACGCCGAGCAGCCGCCTGGCCATGCCGGAGATCAGCATCGGCCTGTTCCCGGATGTCGGCGGCAGCCACTTTCTGTCGCGCCTGCCTGGCAAGCTGGGGCTGTTCTTCGGGCTGACCGCCAGCCCGCTGAACGCCCGTGATGCCCTGGATTTGAACCTGGCCGATCGCTTTCTGCTCGACACCCAGCAGGACGCACTGATCGACGGGCTGATTCAACTCAACTGGCGCGAACAGCCGGACCTGCAGCTGCACAGCCTGCTCAAAGCATTGGAGCAGCAGGCCCGCAGCGAGCTGCCCGCTGCACAGTGGCTACCGCGCCGCGAGCGACTCGACGCGTTGCTCGACCAGGCCACCCTGCCGCTGAGCTGGCAGGCTCTGGCCAGCCTGGAGAACGACGAAGACGCCCTGCTGGCAAAAGCGGCCAAGACCATGCTCGGCGGCAGCCCGTTGACCGGCCACCTGGTATGGGGACAGATCAGGCGCGCGCGGCACCTGTCATTGGCGCAGGTTTTTCAGATGGAATACGGCATGAGCCTGAACTGCTGCCGTCACCCGGAGTTCGCCGAGGGCGTACGCGCCCGGCTGATCGACAAGGATCACGCCCCGCACTGGCATTGGCCGGACGTGAATCAGGTGCCGGAGCAGGTGATCGCCGCGCATTTCGCGCCGCTCGACGATCACCCCTTGGCCGATCTGGCCTGACCGATCAGCGCTCGCGCAGCGCCTCGGCGCGAGCGCGAATGATCGGTTTGAGCAGATAGCTGAGTACGCTCTTCTTGCCAGTGATGATGTCGACCGAGGTGACCATCCCGGGAATGATCAGCAGCGGGTGTTCCTCGGTGCCGAGGTGACTTTTCTCGGTGCGCAGCTTGATCACGTAGAAGCTGTTGCCTTCCTCGTCGGTCACGGTATCCGCGCCGATCTGTTCCAGCTTGGCCTTCAGGCCGCCGTAGATCGTGTAGTCGTAGGCGGTGAACTTGACCACCGCTTCTTGCCCCGGATGCAGGAAGGCGATGTCCTGCGGACGAATGCGCGCCTCGACCAGAATGGTGTCGTCGATGGGTACGATTTCCACCATGTCGCTGCCCGGCTGGATCACCCCGCCGATGGTGTTGACCAGCAGCTGCTTGACGATGCCCCGCACTGGCGAAGTGACCAGGGTGCGGTTGACCCGATCTTCGAGCGCCTTGCCGGTGGATTCGATCTTGCTCAGATCGGTGCGCACCTCGTTGAGCTGAGTCAGCGCTTCGCTGCGGAAACGCCCGCGGGTTTCATCGATCTTGCGCTCCACTTCCTTGATCGCTGCTTCGGCACGGGGAATTGCCAGGCCGGTGGCCTCCAGTTGACCGCGGGCTTCCACCTCGGCGCGTTTGAGGCGCAGCACCTCGACCGGCGACACGGCGCCTTCGGCCACCAGCGGCTCGGACATGCGGATTTCCTGGCGCAGCAACTCCAGGCTGTTACGGAACTGGCCCTGCTTGGAGGCGTATTCACGCACTTCCTGGCGACGCTGTGTCAACTGTTCCTGCAGGCCAGCGATTTCGTCCTGCAGCTGTTGCTGACGGCTGAGGAACAACGCCCTTTCGCTCTGCGCCAGACCCGGTGCCTTGGCGGCGATATCCTCGGGAATGGCCAGCTCGCGCCCTTCCACTTCGGCGCTGAGGCGCTCGACGCGCATGGCCAGAGACAGGCGATCAGCCTCGGTCTCGCCCACATTCGACGCAAAGCGCGTGTCATCCAGGCGCAGCAACGGCGTGCCTGCCTCGACCACCTGCCCTTCATGGACGAACAACTCGGAAACGATGCCGCCTTCCAGGTTCTGGATCTTCTGCACCCGCGACGACGGAATGGCTTTGCCGTCACCGCGGGTGACTTCGTCGACCTCGGCGAAGTTGGCCCACAGCAGGCAGAACACCACGAAGGCGATGATGCCCCACAGGGTCAGACGCATGACCCGCGGCGCATCCTCGATGAGCGCCTTGCGCACCTCGGGCAGCGGCTCGTCGCCCACTTCGTCACGGGGGCCGAAATACGAGGCGGCAGCGCGGTAGAAGCGCTGCAAGGAATCCTTAACTGACACTGATCTGCCCCTTCTTCAACGCCTCCATGACGCTCTCTTTCGGGCCATCGGCGATGATCCGGCCACGGTCGACAATGACCAGACGTTCCACCAGGCTCAGCATCGAAGCGCGGTGAGTGACCAACAGCAGCGTCTTGTTCTTGCTGATGGCAGCCAGGCGCTGCTTGAGGCGCTCCTCGCCGGTGTTGTCCATCGCACTGGTGGGCTCGTCGAGCAGCAGGATCGGCGGATCCAGCAAAAGTGCCCTGGCCAGAGCCACGTTCTGGCGCTGACCGCCAGACAGATTCTGGCCGCGCTCTCCTACCTGCAACTCGTAGCCGTTGGGGTGCAGCCGGGCGAACTCATGCACGCCGGCCAGTTCGGCGGCTTGCAGCACCAGTTCGTCTTCGACGTATCGTGCGCCCGATATCAGGTTGTCACGCAGGGTACCGGCAAACAGCTGAATGTCCTGGGGCACGTAGCCGATGTTATAGCGCACGTCGCTGACATCCAGCTGACGCACATCGATACCGTCGACCAGAAGGCTGCCAGCATCAGCCTGGTAAAGCCCGACGATCAGCTTGGCCAGCGAACTCTTGCCGGAGCCGCTGCGGCCGATGATGCCGACCTTCTCGCCAGGTCGGATCACCAGGTTGATGCTTTGCAGAGCTGCCTGCTGCTGGTCCGGGTAGTGGAAATCCAGCTGGCGGAATTCGATACCGCCCTGCAGCGTCTGGCGCTTGAGCGGACGCTCGTCGGCCTGGCGTTCCTGGGGCAGCTCCATCATCTGGTTGACCGAGTCCAGGGTCACACGCGCCTGCTGGTAGCGGATCAGCAAACCGGACACCTGAGCCAGCGGGCCGAGCGCCCGAGAGCTCAACATGTAACAGGCGATCAGGCCGCCCATGCTCAGATTGCCAGCGATGATCTGATACACGCCCAGCACGATGATCACCACACCGGCGAGCTGCTGCAGCAGCAGCGTCGAGTTCATCGCCAGGCTCGACAGCATGCGCGCCTTCAGCTCGAAGCGGCCCAGGGTGCCAATGGTCTGCTCCCAGATGTACTGGCGCTCGCTTTCGGCATTGTTGACCTTGACCGCATCCAGCCCGGCCAGGCTCTCGATCAGCCCGGACTGGCGCTCGGAGGCCAGGGCCATGCTGCGCTCCATGGTCTTGGCCAGGGGTTTCTGCAGCGCCCAGCCGATCAGCGCGACCAGCGGGAAGGCCAGGATGGGAATCCACACCAGATGCCCGCCCAGGTAGGCGATGACCGCCAGAATCAGGATGGTGAACGGCAAGTCGATGACGCTGGCCAGCGTCAGCGAGGCGAGGAAATCGCGCAGGCTCTGAAACTCATGAATGTTCTGGGCGAAGCTGCCGACCCGCGCCGGGCGATGCTTCATCGCCATGCCGACGATGCGCTCGAACAGGGTGGCCGAGATGATCATGTCGGTTTTCTTGCCGGCCAGATCCAGGCACAACCCACGCAATGTTTTCAGCAGCAGATCGAAGATGAACACCCCGCTGATGCCGATGGCCAGCACCCAGAGCGTTGCTTCGGCCTGGTTGGGGACCACGCGGTCGTAGACGTTCATCACGAACAGTGGGGTGACCAGGCCGATCAGGTTGATCAGCAGGCTCGCTGCCACGGCATCGACATACAGCCAGCGTGAACGCTTGAGAGTGTCACGGAACCAGGAACTGGCCCGCGGGACCAATTCGCCACGGGTGAAGTCGAACTTGTGCTGGGGCTGGGCGAAGAACACGCGGCCGCTGTAGTCCTCGGCCAGGGTCTCGATACTGACCCGCACCTCGCCGCCTTCGGTTTCGCTGGGCATGATGCGCGCCTGCCCATCGGCCTCCCAGCCAAGCAACAGCGCACTACGCCCGTCGCGCAACAGCAATAGCGCGGGCAAAGCCAGCTCGGGGATCTTGTCCAAGTTGCGGCGCAGCCAGCGCCCCTGCAGACCGGCGCGGGCGGCTGCCCGCGGCAGCAATTCGGCACTCAGGCGTTGCTTGGGCAGCGGCAGCCCGGCGGTGAGCATGGCTCGGCTGACGGACTTCTGATGCAGACTGCACAACGACAGCAAACTATCCAGCAGAGGGTCGTCGTAACGGTCACGTGGATCATTACGGGGCTGGGATGGATCCGGTTCTACTGCCACTGCACATTTACCCTTACCTAAAAAACCGAACTCTAGTTCATGTTGGGCAGTTGCACATTAGTCTTCACGGTATCCAGCGGCACGGAAGCCATCGGCGCGGCGATTCCCTGGCTCTTGAGCAGCGTGCCGGTGGTCGCCTTGATGCGGTAATGGGTGAACAGTTCGGTGAAGCGCACTTCCTGCAGGCGACGGGCGGCAGTGAAGTATTCGTTTTCACTGTCCAGCAGATCCAGCAAGGTACGCTCGCCGAGGCCGAACTGCTTCTGGTAGGAATCACGCACGCGGGAGCTGTGGTCGACATACTGCTGGGCGATCGGCAATTGCGCGCGGGCGTTCTGCAGCGCGTTCCAGGCCAGGCCGACTTCTTCGTTGAGCACGCGCAATGCGTTGTTACGAATGTCCATGGCCTGGTTACTCAGGTAAGCCTTGGAGCGAACGTTAGCGCTGTCGCTGCCACCTGCGTACAGGTTGTAGCGCATGCGCAGCATGGCCTGCCATTCCTTGTTCTCACCCTCCACGCCATCGACGTTGTTGTTGAGGCCCGTGGACACTTCCGCATCGAAACGCGGGTAGTAGGTACTCTTCGCCGCAGCGTACTGCGCCTCGGTCGCCTTCACGTCGGCTTCGGCCGAGCTGATGTTGGGGTTGTTGGCCAGCAGCTCGTCACGGGCAGCCGTCAGGCTCTCGGGCAGGTGCACGCCCATGCTGTCCGGCATGCTCAGGTCGGCCGGCTCGCGGCCTACCACGCTCAGAAAGGTAACCTGGGCATCAGCCAGGTTGGTCTGCTCGGTCAGCAGGTTGTTGCGGGCCTGCGCCAAACGCGCCTCGGCCTGATCCAGGTCGGCCATACGGCCCACACCGCGTTCGCTGCGCAGGGAAATCTGATCGTAGATGCGTTCGTGGCTACGCAGGTTCTCTTCGGCCAGGCGCGCCATCTCCTGGCGCTGCAGTACATCCAGATAGACCTGGGCGACTTGCAGTGCGGTGCGCTCGGAGTTGGCCAACAGCGCGTAAGCGCGGGCGTTGACGGTGGCGCGTTGACGCGCCACCTCGTTGCGGGTCGCGAAACCGTCGAACAGCATCTGCTGGACACTCAGGCTGGATTCGGAGCGGTTGAGCGTGCGGTAGCCGCGGTCATTACTGGCGCGAGTGCTGTTGTTTTCCGTGCCTTCCCGGCCGTAACCGGCCTGCACGTCGACGCGCGGCAGATAGCCTGCCCGCGCCGCCTTCATGTCCTCTTCCGACGCCAACCGTGCATTGATGCCAGACTGGATTTCAGGGTGCACACTCAGGGCATTCTGCATCGCCTCGGTCAAGGTCTGCGCTTGGGCGGAAACGGAAATGGCGAGAGCGAGAGGAAGCGTGGCAATGAAGCGCATGGTCAGTAAATTCCCTGTAAACGCCGACGTGTTTCATCGGTATGGATCAAGTCGCTGAGCAACCGGCCGAAGACTATCATTGCCACCTGAACTTCAGAGCTTCATGGAAGACAAAAACAGCTGAAAATATCAAAGTGACATCAACGGGTGCGATTGTTTATGATCGGACCCGAAGGGTCAATACTCTGGCGGAAGCCTTTGGACAATAAATTTACGCCAAACATATGACGCCATGTTTTTAGCAGTATCCGCTATAAACCGGTATAGACACATTTCACAGGTTTGACCTCTCGCGCACGCGCATGGAGCTGTTTATGAGCAATTTCGCCGCCGTCATCAAGTCCTTGATTGGCCAAGTATTCGTCACTTCGGTTGACGGAGTTCGGCGCCAGGTATTTGAAGGAGATCGCATCTTCGCAGGTGAGCAAGTCACCACAGCCGATGGCGGCTCCGTGACCCTTGAGATGGCGAATGGCGAGACCGTAAAGCTCGGTGCGAACGCCTCATGGCAGGCTGGTAATCCCGACGCCCAGGAGGTGGCGGATAGCGCGTCCCAAGCGCCCGTCAGCGAATTCGAGCAGGCGCTGGCCGCGGGCATGGACCCGACCGTCGACCTCGACCCCACCGCCGCAGGTCCAGGTGCGGGTGGTGGCGGCGGCAGCGCTGGCGGCGGCCACAGCGCAGTCATGCTCAGCGAGACAGCCCAGCGCGTCGATCCGACGATCGGTTTTCAGACGACCGGTCTTGGCACGCCGGGTTTCAACCTGATCGAAGACAATAATCCTGCCATCTTCGCGACGGCAGACGCAGCCGATACAGGCACCACTACGCCGGATACCACTGCGCCGGTCGTGACGATCGGCATCAACCCGATCACCGGCGACGATATTCTCAACAGCGCCGAGCTCGGCGCGGCAACGGTCACCATCACTGGCACCGTGGGCGGCGAGGCAAAGGTTGGCGACGCCATTACTTTGAACCTGGGTGGCAACGTCTACAACGGCACCGTAATCGCGCTTGGCAATGGAGCACTGGGCTTTAGCATTCCGGTCAGCAGCGCGGATCTCGGCAGTTTCAACAGCATCAGTGCGACGGTCAGCAGCTCTGATGCAGCGGGTAATGTTGGCACCGCCACAGCCAGCCGTCCCTATACCGTCGATACCACTGCACCGGTCATTACCGTCGATGCCCCGGCCATCACCAACGACACGACCCCGACTATCGTCGGTACGACCGATGCACCGGTGGGTAGCACCGTTACCCTGACCATTACCCAGGGCACGACCGTGCTGACCACCACGGCTACGGTCGTAGCCGGTGGTACCTACTCTGCTGATGTACCCGCTGGCCTGGTTGAAGGCCCGTACTCGGTCGATGCCAAAGTCACCGATGCCGCCGGCAACATCGGCTCGGCTACTGACACCGGTGCTATCGACACCACTGCCCCAGTTCCAACCATCAGTCTCGATGCCAATATCACGCCCGATGATGTGATCAACAGCACCGAGGCCACGCAGCAGATTCCGGTCACCGGCACTGTCGGTGGCGATGCCAAGGTCGGTGATACCGTCACCTTGACCGTCAATGGCAAGAACTTCACCGGCCAGGTGCAGGCCGATAAAACCTTCAGCATCAATGTGCCCGGCGCTGACCTGGTCGCCGATGCAGGCAAGACCATCAATGCCAGCATCAGCACTACCGATGCGGCTGGCAACTTGGGTAGCGCAGCTACGTCTGAAGGCTACAGCGTCGACGTCACGGCCCCAGTCCCAACCATCAGCCTCGATGCCAATATCACCGCCGATGACGTGATCAACAGCACCGAAGCTACTCAGCAGATCCCGGTCACCGGCACTGTCGGCGGCGATGCCAAGGTTGGTGACACCGTCACCCTGACCGTCAATGGCAAGACCTTCACTGGTCAGGTACAGGCTGATAAGACCTTCAGCATCAACGTCCCGGGCGCTGACCTGGTCGCCGACGCCGGCAAGACCATCAATGCCAGCATCAGCACCACCGATGCGGCCGGCAACGTGGGTAGCGCAGCTACGTCCGAAGGCTATAGCGTCGATGTCACGGCCCCAGCTCCGACCATCACCCTCGATGCCAACATCACCGCCGATGACGTGATCAACAGCACCGAAGCCACGCAGCAGATTCCGGTCACCGGCACTGTCGGCGGCGATGCCAAGGTTGGTGACACCGTCACCCTGACCGTCAATGGCAAAGACTTCACCGGCTCGGTCGCTACCAATCCAAACGGCACCCTGGGCTTCAGCATCAACGTTCCCGGCGCTGACCTGGTAGCCGATGCCGGCAAGACCATCAATGCCAGCATCAGCACCACCGATGCCGCCGGTAATATCGGTACTGCCACGGATAGCGAAGGCTATAGGGTCGACGTCACCGCTCCGGCGATCACCGTCGATGCTCCAGCCATCACCAACGACACCACGCCGACCATCGTCGGTACCACCGATGCGCCGGCCGGCAGTACCGTTACGCTGACAGTCACTCAGGGCAGCACTGTCATTACCGTTACCACGCCAGTACTGGCGAACGGCACTTACAGCGTCGAACTGAATCAGCCGCTGGCTGAAGGCCCCTACTCGGTCGACGCCAAAGTCACCGATGCTGCCGGTAATACCGGCTCGGCCACTGACACTGGTGCTATCGATACCACCGCACCGGTCATCACCGTCGATGCCCCGGCCATCACCAACGACACCACGCCGACCATCGTCGGTACCACCGATGCGCCGGCCGGCAGTACCGTTACGCTGACAGTCACTCAGGGCAGCACTGTCATTACCGTTACCACGCCAGTACTGGCGAACGGCACTTACAGCGTCGAACTGAATCAGCCGCTGGCTGAAGGCCCCTACTCGGTCGACGCCAAAGTCACCGATGCTGCCGGTAATACCGGCTCGGCCACTGACACTGGTGCTATCGATACCACCGCACCGGTCATCACCGTCGATGCCCCGGCCATCACCAACGACACCACGCCGACCATCGTCGGTACTACCGATGCACCGGTGGGTAGCACCGTGACGCTGACTGTCACTCAGGGCAGCACTGTCATCACCGTTACCACGCCAGTACTGGCGAACGGCACTTACAGCGTCGAGCTGAATCAACCGCTGGCTGAAGGCCCCTACTCGGTTGACGCCAAGGCCACCGACGCCGCCGGCAACACCGGCTCGGCCACTGACACTGGTGCTATCGACACTACCGCTCCGCTCATCACCGTCGATGCCCCAGCCGTCACCAACGACACCACGCCGACCATAGTCGGTACCACCGATGCGCCGGTGGGCAGCATCGTGACGCTGACCGTCACTCAGGGCAGCACTGTCATCACCGTTACCACGCCAGTACTGGCGAACGGCACTTACAGCGTCGAACTGAATCAGCCGCTGGCTGAAGGCCCCTACTCGGTCGACGCCAAAGTCACCGATGCTGCCGGTAATACCGGCTCGGCCACTGACACTGGTGCTATCGATACCACCGCACCGGTCATCACCGTCGATGCCCCGGCCATCACCAACGACACCACGCCGACCATCGTCGGTACGACCGATGCGCCGGTGGGCAACACCGTTACGCTGACCATTACTCAAGGCACAACCGTTTTGACCACCACGGCTACGGTCGTAGCCGGTGGTACTTATTCCGCTGATGTACCCGCTGGCCTGGTTGAAGGTCCGTACTCGGTCGACGCCAAAGTAACCGACGCCGCCGGCAACACCGGTTCGGCCACTGACACCGGCGCTATCGATACCACTGCACCAGTCATTACCGTCGATGCGCCGGCCATCACCAACGACACCACGCCGAGCATCGTCGGTACTACCGATGCGCCGATCGGCAGTGTTGTGACGCTGACCATCACCCAAGGCACGACCGTGCTGACCACCACGGCTACCGTGGTAGCAGGCGGCACCTACTCTGCTGATGTCCCCGCTGGCCTGGTTGAAGGCCCGTACTCCGTCGACGCCAAAGTTACCGACGCTGCCGGTAATACCGGTTCGGCCACTGACACTGGCGCTATCGACACTACCGCTCCGGTTATCACCGTCGATGCCCCGGCCATTACCAACGACACCACGCCGACCATCGTCGGTACTACCGATGCGCCGGTGGGCAGCACCGTTATCCTGACCATTACCCAGGGCACGACCGTGCTGACCACCACGGCTACGGTCGTAGCCGGTGGTACCTACTCTGCTGATGTACCCGCTGGCCTGGTTGAAGGCCCGTACTCGGTCGATGCCAAAGTCACCGATGCCGCCGGCAACATCGGCTCGGCAACTGACACTGGAGCCATCAATACCACCGCACCGGTCATCACCGTCGATGCCCCGGCCATTACCAACGACACCACGCCGACCATCGTCGGTACTACCGATGCGCCGGCCGGCAGCATCGTGACGCTGACTGTCACTCAGGGCAGCACTGTCATTTCCGTCACCACGCCAGTACTGGCGAACGGCACCTACAGCGTCGAGCTGAATCAGCCGCTGGCTGAAGGCCCCTACTCGGTCGACGCAAAAGTCACTGATCCTGCAGGCAACACTGGCTCGGCCACTGACACCGGTGCTATCGACACTACCGCTCCGGTCATCACCGTCGATGCCCCAGCCGTCACGAACGACACCACGCCGACCATCGTCGGCACTACCGATGCTCCGGTCGGCAGCACCGTTACCCTGACCATTACCCAGGGCACGACCGTTCTAACCACCACGGCTACGGTCGTAGCCGGTGGTACTTATTCTGCTGATGTACCCGCTGGTCTGGTTGAAGGCCCCTACTCGGTCGACGCCAAAGTCACCGATGCTGCCGGCAACACCGGCTCGGCCACTGACACCGGCGCTATCGATACCACTGCTCCGGTCATCACCGTCGATGCCCCAGCCGTCACGAACGACACCACGCCGACCATCGTCGGTACTACCGATGCTCCAGTCGGCAGCATCGTGACGCTGACCATCACTCAGGGCACGACCGTGCTGACCACCACGGCTATTGTGGTCGCTGGCGGTACTTACTCCGCTGATGTCCCAGCTGGCTTGGTTGAAGGCCCGTACTCCGTCGACGCCAAAGTCACCGACGCTGCCGGCAACACCGGTTCGGCCACTGACACCGGTGCTATCGATACCACCGCTCCGGTCATCACCGTCGATGCCCCGACCATCACCAACGACACCACGCCGACCATCGTCGGTACTACCGATGCTCCAGTCGGCAGCATCGTGACGCTGACCATCACTCAGGGCACGACCGTGCTGACCACCACGGCTACGGTCGTAGCCGGTGGTACCTACTCTGCTGATGTACCGGCCGGCCTGGTTGAAGGCCCCTACTCGGTCGACGCCAAAGTCACCGACGCCGCCGGCAACACTGGCTCGGCTACTGACATCGGTGCTATCGACACCACTGCCCCAGTTCCGACTATCAGCCTCGATGCCAATATCACCGCCGATGACGTGATCAACAGCACCGAAGCTACTCAGCAGATTCCGGTCACCGGCACTGTCGGTGGCGATGCCAAGGTCGGTGACACCGTCACCCTGAACGTCAATGGCAAGACCTTCACCGGCCAGGTGCAGGCCGATAAAACCTTCAGCATCAACGTCCCGGGCGCCGATCTGGTCGCCGACGCCAGCAAGACCATCAACGCCAGCATCAGCACCACCGATGCCGCCGGCAATATCGGTACGGCCACGGATAGCGAAGGCTATAGCGTCGACGTCACGGCCCCAGTTCCGACCATTAGCCTCGATGCCAACATCACCGCTGATGATGTGATTAACAGCACCGAAGCTACGGAGCAGATTCCGGTTACCGGCACCGTTGGTGGCGATGCCAAGGTCGGAGATACCGTCACCCTGAGCGTCAATGGCAAGACCTTCACCGGTCAGGTACAGGCCGACAAGACCTTCAGCATCAACGTCCCGGGCGCTGACCTGGTCGCCGATGCCGGCAAGACCATCAACGCCAGCATCAGCACCACCGATGCCGCCGGTAATATCGGTACTGCCACGGATAGCGAAGGCTACAGCGTCAACACCACCCTTCCGGTCCCGACCATCACCCTCGATACCAATATCACCGCCGATGACGTGATCAACAGCACCGAGGCTACGCAGCAGATTCCGGTTACCGGCACTGTCGGTGGCGATGCCAAGGTTGGTGACACCGTCACCCTGACCGTCAACGGCAAGCAATTCACTGGTCAGGTACAGGCTGATAAGACCTTCAGCATCAACGTCCCAGGCGCCGACCTGATCGCCGACGCCGGTAAGACCATCAACGCCAGCATCAGCACCACCGATGCCGCCGGCAATATCGGTACTGCCACGGATAGCGAAGGCTATAGCGTCGACGTCACGCCCCCCTCGGCAGCGATCGATATCGTCAAGATATCCGAGGACACGGGCACACCCGGCGACTTCGTTACTCGCGACAACACCCTGACCGTCAGCGGCACGGTCGGCCCTCTGGCCTCTGGCGAAAAAGCGCAGATCAGTGTCGACGGCGGCAACACCTGGACCGACCTGAACGTCAACAACGGCACCTGGGATTACACGGATGGCCGTACCCTGTCGCTGGGCGATCACACCTATCAGGTTCGGGTCGTCGATGCCGCGGGCAACCTGGGGTCCACAGATACCCAGAAAGTCACCATCATCGCCAACCAGAATCCGGTCGCGGTCAATGATCCGGGCAATGCCGCCGGGCTCACGGGCCAGTATTACGCCTATCACGAAGGAACAAACCTAGACGGCCCGAACCTGAGCTCACTGGCGCAGGTGCGTGCCTTTATCGACGCCAATTCCCCTGATGCTTCGTTCGTGGCGAAGAACATCAACTACAGCCTGGGCGGTGGTGACCTCGGCGGTAACAACAACCTGCAAACCTTCCTGGGCTCTGACGCGGCATCGTTGAATGTCGACCCGGAGAACAGCAGCGACGCCATCATAAAACTCAGCGGCACCCTGCAACTGCAAGCCGGCAGCTATCAGTTCCAGGTTCGCGCGGACGACGGCTACAGCATCTCGATCGATGGCGTGATCGTCTCGCGCTTCGACGGTAATCAGTCACCCAGCACCAATAGCGGCTCGTTCACCATCAGTGAACCGGGCGCGCACACCATCGAAATCATCTATTGGGATCAGGGCGGCCAGGCCGCACTGCAACCCACCTTGAGTTTCGCAGGCGGTGCCTATCAGCCGCTGAGCAACTTCAGCCCGACCCAGGCCAATCCAGCACTGGTCACCGGGCATGACAACGCCCTGACGATCTCCCAGGCGACCCTGCTCGCCAACGACAGCGACGCCGACGGCGATACGCTGCGCATCGTCGGCGTCGACAATCCCAAGCACGGCACCGTTACCCTGAACGATAACGGCACCATTACCTTCACGCCTGCAAGCAACTATTACGGCCCAGCCTCGTTCAGCTACACGGTGAGTGATGGCAATGGTGGAACGAGCACCGCCACCGTGACCGTGAACGTCACGGGCGACGCCGCTCCGAGCATCGGCGCAGTCAGCAACGCTGTGGACAGCAGTGGCAACCAGGTCGACGAAGGCGACAATGCCGTCTTCACCGTCAACCTGAGCAATGCCAGCATTACCAGCACCACCTTCAGCTTGTCGCTGAACGCCGGCACCGCAAAAGCAGGTAGCGACTACAACGGTACGCTGACCAACCAGAGCTTCAGCAACGGCGTGACCTATAACACCGCGAATGGAACCGTCACCGTTCCGGCGGGTGTCTCCAGCTTCACCGTCACGGTGCCGACCATCAATGACACCATCAGCGAGTCTACTGAAACCTTCAGCCTCACTGTGGGCGGCAAAAGCGGTACGGCCACGATCATCGATAACGATGGCGTGCCGACAGTCAGCGCCGTCAGCTCTGCTGTCGACTCTACTGGCGGGCAAGTCGATGAGGGCGACAACGCCGTCTTCACCGTGAATCTCACCAACGCCGGCAGCACGCCGACCACCTTCAGCCTGTCGCTGAACGCCGGCACAGCAACGGCGGGTAGCGATTACAACGGCACGCTGACCAGCCAAAGCTTCAGCAACGGCGTGACCTATAACGCTGCCAATGGAACCGTCACCGTACCGGCCGGAGTGACCAGCTTCACGGTCACGGTTCCGACCATCAACGACACCGTTGCGGAGCCGACCGAGACCTTCAGCCTGACCGTTGGCGGCAAAACCGGCACGGCGACCATCATCGACAATGACCCGGTTCCGACTGTCAGCACCGTCAGCTCGGCAGTGGATAGCAGCGGCGGCCAGGTCGATGAAGGCGACAACGCCGTCTTTACCGTCAACCTGACCAACGCCAGTAGCACGGCCACCACCTTTAGCCTCGCGCTGAATGCGGGCACCGCAACGGCGGGTAGCGACTATAACGGCACGCTGACCAACCAGAGCTTCAGCAACGGTGTGACCTATAACGCCGCTACTGGCCAGGTTACTGTGCCTGCTGGTGTCACCAGCTTCACCGTCACCGTGCCGACCGTTGACGACACCGTCTTCGAACAAGCCGAAAACTTCACGCTGACCGTAGGTGGGAAAACCGGTACCGCGACCATCATCGACAACGATGCGGCGCCGACTGTTGGCTCTGTGAGTTCAGCCGTCGATAGCAGCGGCGGTCAGGTCGATGAGGGCGACAACGCCGTCTTTACCGTCAACCTGACCAACGCCAGCAGCACGGCCACCACCTTCAGCCTCGCGCTGAATGCTGGTACTGCAACTGCGGGTAGCGATTACAACGGCACGCTGACCAACCAGAGCTTCAGCAACGGCGTGACCTACAACGCTGCAAACGGCACCGTTACCGTGCCTGCGGGTGTCACCAGCTTCACCGTCACCGTGCCGACCGTTGACGACACCGTCTTCGAACCAGCCGAAAACTTCACACTGACTGTCGGCGGGAAAACCGGTACCGCAACCATCGTCGATAACGACGCTGCGCCAACCATCGGCACAGTCAGTTCAGCCGTGGACAGCAGCGGTGGCCAGGTCGATGAAGGCGATAACGCAGTCTTTACCGTCAACCTCACCAATGCCAGCAGCACGCCGACTACCTTCAGCCTCGCGCTGAATGCGGGCACGGCGACTGCCGGTAGCGATTACAACGGCACGCTGACCAACCAGAGTTTCAGCAATGGCGTGACCTACAACGCTGCAAACGGCACAGTCACCGTGCCTGCTGGCGTGACCACTTTCACCGTCACCGTGCCGACCGTTGACGATACCGTGAGCGAACCGACTGAAAACTTCACGCTGACCGTTGGCGGCAAGACTGGCACGGCGACCATCGTCGATAACGACGCTGCACCAACCATCGGCACAGTCAGTGCAGCTGTGGATAGCAGCGGCGGCCAAGTCGACGAAGGCGATAACGCCGTCTTTACCGTCAACCTCACCAATGCCAGCAGCACGCCGACTACCTTTAGCCTCGTGCTGAATGCGGGCACGGCGACTGCCGGCAGCGATTACAACGGTACCCTGACCAACCAGAGCTTCAGCAACGGCGTGACCTACAACGCCGCCAACGGCACCGTCACCGTGCCGGCTGGCGTGACTAGCTTCACGGTCACAGTACCAACCATCAACGACACCGTTTACGAGCAAACCGAAACCTTCACGCTCAATGTGGGCGGCAAGGTCGGCACGGCGACCATCATCGACAATGACCCGGTTCCGACTGTCAGCACCGTCAGCTCGGCAGTGGATAGCAACGGTGGCCAAATCGACGAAGGCGACAACGCCGTCTTCACCGTCAACCTGACCAACACCAGCAGCACGCCGACCACCTTCAGCCTCGCGCTGAACGCGGGCACGGCGACTGCCGGTAGCGATTACAACGGCACCTTGACCAATCAGAGCTTCAGCAATGGGGTGACCTATAACGCCGCTACTGGCCAGGTTACCGTGCCTGCGGGTGTCACCAGCTTCACAGTCACTGTTCCGACCATTGATGACACCGTCAGTGAGCCCACTGAAACCTTCAGCCTGACCGTTGGAGGCAAAACCGGCACTGCAACCATCATCGACAATGACCCGGTTCCAACCGTCAGCACCGTAAGCTCGGCGGTCGACAACAGCGGTGGGCAAGTCGACGAAGGCGATAACGCCGTCTTCACCGTCAACCTCACCAACGCCAGCAGCACGCCGACCACTTTCAGCCTCGCGCTGAATGCCGGCACTGCGACTGCCGGCAGCGATTACAACGGCACGCTGACCAATCAGAGCTTCAGCAATGGCGTGACCTATAACGCCGCAAACGGCACCGTCACTGTACCGGCTGGCGTGACCAGCTTCACCGTCACCGTGCCGACCATTGACGACTCTGTCTTCGAACCAGCCGAAAACTTCACACTAACTGTCGGCGGGAAGACCGGTACCGCAACCATCGTCGATAACGATGCCGCGCCGACTGTTGGCTCTGTGAGTTCGGCAGTTGATAGCAACGGTGGCCAAGTGGACGAAGGCGACAACGCCGTCTTCACGGTCAACCTCACCAACGCCAGCAGTACGCCGACCACCTTCAGCCTAACGTTGAACGCTGGCACTGCGACTGCCGGCAGCGATTACAACGGCACATTGACCAACCAGAGTTTCAGCAATGGCGTGACTTACAACGCGGCCAACGGAACTGTCACCGTGCCCGCTGGCGTCACCAGTTTTACGGTCACCGTACCGACCGTTGATGACACCGTCAGTGAGCCCACTGAAACCTTCAGCCTCACTGTTGGTGGAAAAACTGGCACCGCCACCATCATCGATAACGATGCAGCACCAACCATCGGCACCGTCAGTGCAGCAGTGGATAGCAGCGGCGGCCAGGTGGACGAAGGCGACAACGCCGTCTTCACCGTCAACCTCACCAACGCCAGCAGCACGGCCACCACCTTTAGCCTCGCGCTGAATGCCGGTACTGCGGCTGCGGGAAGCGACTACAACGGCACGCTGACCAACCAGAGCTTCAGCAATGGCGTGACCTACAACGCTGCAAATGGCACCGTCACCGTACCGGCCGGCGTAACCAGCTTCACCGTCACCGTGCCGACCGTTGACGACACCGTCTTCGAACCAGCCGAAACCTTCAGCCTGACCGTTGGTGGAAAAACCGGTACTGCGACCATCGTCGATAACGATGCTGCGCCAACCATCGGCACAGTCAGTGCAGCAGTGGATAGCAGCGGCGGCCAGGTCGACGAAGGTGATAACGCCGTCTTTACCGTCAACCTCACCAATGCCAGCAGTACCGCCACTACTTTCAGCCTCGCGCTGAATGCCGGCACAGCAACGGCGGGTAGCGATTACAACGGCACGCTGACCAATCAGAGCTTCAGCAATGGCGTGACCTATAACGCCGCAAACGGCACCGTCACCGTTCCGGCTGGCGTAACCAGCTTCACGGTCACTGTGCCGACCATTGACGACACCGTCTTCGAACCAACTGAAAACTTCACGCTGACTGTCGGCGGGAAGACCGGTACCGCGACCATCATCGATAACGATGCCGCGCCGACTGTTGGTTCTGTGAGTTCGGCCGTTGATAGCAACGGCGGCCAAGTCGATGAGGGCGACAACGCCGTCTTCACCGTAAACCTCACCAACGCCAGCAGTACCGCCACCACTTTCAGCCTGTCGCTGAATACCGGTACTGCGACTGCCGGTAGCGATTACAACGGCACGCTGACCAACCAGAGCTTCAGCAACGGCGTGACCTACAACGCCGCCAACGGCACCGTCACCGTGCCGGCTGGCGTGACCAGCTTCACCGTCACCGTGCCGACCATCAACGATACCGTCTACGAGCAAACCGAATCTTTCACGCTCAATGTGGGCGGCAAGGTCGGCACTGCGACCATCATCGACAATGACCCAGTGCCGACCGTCAGCACCGTCAGCTCCGCGGTCGACAGCAGCGGCGGCCAGGTGGACGAAGGCGACAACGCCGTCTTCACCGTCAACCTAACCAACGCCAGTAGCACGGCCACCACCTTCAGCCTCGCGCTGAATGCCGGCACGGCGATTGCCGGTAGCGATTACAACGGCACGCTGACCAACCAGAGCTTCAGCAACGGTGTGACCTATAACGCCGCTACTGGCCAGGTTACTGTGCCTGCTGGTGTCACCAGCTTCACCGTCACCGTGCCGACCGTTGACGACACCGTCTTCGAACAAGCCGAAAACTTCACGCTGACCGTAGGTGGGAAAACCGGTACCGCGACCATCATCGACAACGATGCTGCGCCGACTGTTGGCTCTGTGAGTTCGGCAGTTGATAGCGCCGGCGGCCAGGTCGACGAAGGCGATAACGCCGTCTTTACCGTCAACCTCACCAATGCCAGCAGCACGCCGACTACCTTCAGCCTCGCCCTGAATGCGGGCACGGCGATTGCCGGTAGCGATTACAACGGCACGCTGACCAACCAGAGCTTCAGCAACGGCGTGACCTACAACTCCGCAAACGGCACAGTCACCGTGCCGGCTGGCGTGACTAGCTTCACGGTCACCGTGCCGACCATCAACGACACCGTTTACGAGCAAACCGAAACCTTTACGCTCAATGTGGGCGGCAAGGTCGGCACTGCGACCATCATCGACAATGACCTGGTTCCGACGGTCAAAACCATCGACGTCGGTCAGCCTGGCACGGCCGATGACAACGTGATCGAAGGCAACAACCTGGTATTCAACGTCACGCTGAGCAACGCCAGCTCGACGCCGACCGTTTTGTCCTTCAACGCTACCGGCACGGCAACCGCCAACGTCGATTACAAGCTGAATGCCCAGAGCTTTAGCAACGGCGTGACCTACGATGCCAACACCGGCAAGATCACCGTACCCGCAGGCGTCACCAGCTTCTCGGTGACCGTGCAGACCCTTGCCGACAATGTGGTGGGCGAGCCGTTGGAAACGGTGAAGCTGGACATCGGCGGCCAGAGCGCCACCGGCGGCATCATCGATGGCACGCCGGATGCGAAGGATGACAGCTACACCAAGGTCACCGGTCTGAAAGCCGAGTACTTCGGCTACAAGGAGGGCACCGGCGCCGGCAACGATGGCGCGAACCTGACCAACCTGAGCCAGGTTCGCCAGTTCATCGACAGCCACAAAGCGGCAGCGACCTTCAACGCCACGACGCTGGATTACGGCAACCTGAGCAACGCCACGGGCCTGGGCACCGGCACCAACCTGCAGACGTTCCTGGGCGTCAACACCACCACGGGCAATGGCGCCAAGGCCAACTCACTGTCCACGGACCCCGGTGATACTTCCGACGCCATCATCAAGATGAGTGGCTACATCAACCTGGCCGCCGGCACCTACCAGTTCCGGGTGACCGCGGACGATGGCTACAGCATCCGTATCAACGGTCAGGTGGTCGCCGAGTTCAACAATATCCAGTCGAGCGCGACCGCCACGGGTAAAACCTTCACCATCGGCGCCGCTAATGCTGGGCCCCAGCAGATCGAGATCATCTACTGGGATCAGGGCGGCGATGCGCGCCTGAAGGTCGAGGTAGGCCAGGGCGGCAACTTCAAGGTCGTCGACTCGGACATGCTCTACCACGTGCCGACCACCTCCACCCTGACGATGGACGCCGGCGACAGCCTGACCATTGCCAGCAGCACCCTGCTCAGCAATGACACCGACCCGAACAACGACAGCCTCTCCATCACCAGCGTGCAGAACGCCACCAACGGTACGGTCACGCTCAACAACGGCAATGTCGTGTTCACGCCCAAGTCGGGCTTCTACGGCGACGCCAGCTTCCAGTACACCATCAGCGATGGCAAAGGCGGCAGCGACACGGCGACGGTGACCCTCAAGGTCAACCAGGCCGCCAATGTCATCCATGTAGCCGGCGACGGTACCAATGACAACGGCAACAACACCATCAATGGCGGCGCCGGCAGCGATGTGCTGCTTGGTGATGCCGGCGGCACGCTGACCACCCTTCAGCCTGCCACCAATTACAACATCGCCCTGCTCGTTGACACCTCCGGCAGCATGCAGGGCGACCGCATGAGCCTGACCAAGACCGCACTGTCGAACTTCGTGAAAACCCTGGCGGGCCACGATGGCGTGGTCAACGTCACGCTGGTGGGCTTCGCTGAAAAGGTAACCCTGACAGCCAAGGTCGAAGATCTGCAAAGTGGCACAAGCCTCGACGCCTTGCTGGCCAATATCCAGAAGCTCACCGCCAGTGGCGGCACCAACTACGAGGCCGCCTTCAAGGAAGCGAGCGCCTGGTTCGACGCACAGAGCACTGCCGGCCATACCAAGGCAGCCGGCTACGAAAACCTGACGTTCTTCCTGTCTGACGGTGACCCGACCTTGTACTACAACGGCAACACCACTCAGACGTCAGGACCTGGATCAAGTACAAATGACCAGGTGTTACTGGGCTCGCTCGATACCTTCAACGTGCTCGCCGGCAAGAGCGCCGTGCAGGCCATCGGCATTGGTTCAGGTGTAAGTCAGAAGAACCTTAGCCTGTTCGACAACACTACCGATACGCCGGCGTTCAGCTACCTGGCCAACGGCTTCGGCGCAACGCTGGCCAACTTCAACAACGACACGACGGGCTGGAACAATCTCGGTAACTGGGATATCGCCGGGACGGGCTTCTTCAGCGGATCGGCTGGCCGAAGCTCGGATGCCTTGATGATTCGCGATACAGCTGGAGGTTCTCCAGTTACCGCCACTACGCCGTCGCTGACCATTGCCGACGGCACCTTCAGTAGTCTGCGGTTCGCCTATGGCACCGCCGACACCACCGCAAGTGATGTGCTGAGTTGGAAGGTGCAGCAACTGGTAAAAGGTGCCTGGGTCGATGTACAAACCGGCGGCGGAACCACCGGCGGCAACTGGACTACGGCAGAAACCTCAGTCCTTGGCGCGGGCACCTATCGGATGACCTTTAGCGTCGACGACAAGTCTGCGCTTAGCGCCAACGCAACGATGTGGATCGACGATATCACCCGCGTGGACTACACCAAGGTGCCGGTCGGCAAGGTCGAGATCGTCAACTCGGCCGATGAGCTTTCGGTGGCCCTGCACGGTGGTGCGAACGCCAATGTGCCGGTGAGCGTGGGCAACGACACCATCTTCGGCGGCGATGGCAACGACATCATCTTCGGCGATGTGATCAACACCGACGCGCTGCCCTGGGGCGTCAATGGCAACCCGGCCAAGCCAGCCGACATGTATAACGGCTCGGGTGTGAAAGCCCTGGAAACCTTCCTGGAGCTCAAGAACGGCGTCGCCCCGACCAACGCGGACCTGTACGACTATATCCGCGCCAACCACGACACCTTCAACGTGGCCGGCGATACCCGCGGCGGCGCGGACAAGCTGTACGGCGGCAACGGCAACGACATTCTCTACGGCCAGGGCGGCAACGACCTGCTGGTTGGCGGTGCGGGCGACGACATCCTCTTTGGCGGCGCCGGTGCCGACACCTTCGCCTGGCAGAAAGGCGACTTCGGCAAGGACGTGATCAAGGACTTCAACGTGGCCGAGGGCGACACCATCGACCTCAGCTCGCTGCTGCAGGATCACAGCAACAACCTGGACAGCTACCTGAAGCTGGTGACGGATAACGGCAGCTCTACCCTGCTGATCAGCACCAAGGGCGAGTTCAACAATGCCGATACCACCACCCAGCAGGTCGCAGCCAAGGCCGATGTGCAGATCGACCTCGGCCAGGCCAGCCTGCCGAGCTACGACATCAACACGCTGATCGCCAACCACACCATCAAAGTCGACCCTTGATAGGCCGATGCCCCGCCACACTTTCGTGGCGGGGCGCTAAGCTGTAGCAGACAGGTTTATCGGAGAAGGCCGTGTTCTATATAAAACGTAATGCCGAAGGCGAACTGCTGCGCGTGCAGCCCGAGCCTTTCGAGGGAATGAACGGCGAGCTGACGGCCGATAGTGAAGAGGCGCGGGCCTGGTTTTCCAACCAGAACGTGGAAAGCAGCCTGCTGCAACTCAAGCAGAGCGATCTGGACATGATCCGCGTACTCGAGGACTTGATCGACGTGCTGATCAAGAAAGGCGTGGTACGCATCACCGACCTGCCAGAGGCAGCCCAGAGCAAGCTGATGGGCCGTAGCCGAGCGCGCGATGCACTCGGCGGCATGAACCGTTTGATCAACGACGAAGAGCGCGGCCTGATCTGATCAGGCCCACGCCGCCGGTTCGCTGAACAGGCGCCCCTGTACCCCGCTGACGCCCATCTCCTGCAGCACTTGCCACTCACCACGGGTTTCCACCCGCTCGGCGATCAATGGCAGATCGATGCTGTTGGCTGCCCGCTGCATGGCCTCGATGAACAGGCGCTTGTCGCCCTCCTGATCGATGCCACGGATAAAGCTGCCGTCGACCTTCAGGTAGGCCAGGCCCAGCTTGGCCAGGTTGCCGATCATGCTGAAGCGCCCACCGAAATGCTGCAGACCCAGCTCGACACCCAGGCTGCGCAGCTTGCGGGTGATCGCCTCGAGCTCGGCAGGCCCAGGCAACTGGCCTTCGTCCAGCTCCAGGATCAGCCGGCCAATGACGGCTGGGTGCAGACGCAAACGCTCGTAGATCTGCTCCAGCACCTGCGCATCCCGCACGCTGCTGCCGGACAAGCTCAGCGCCAGCTTGCCGTCATGGCTGGCAAGCTGCGCCAGCAGGGCGTCGAGCATCACCAGATCCAGGCGCGCAGTCCAGCCAAAGCGCTCCAGCCACGGCAGGAACTGGCCGGCGGGAATGGTTTCACCACGCTCGTCGAGCAGCCGCGCCAGCACCTTGTGATGCAGAACCTGGGTCGGCTCGGCGGCATTGACCACCGGCTGCACGTACTGCAGGAAACGGCCCTGCTGCAGTGCACCGTCCAGCAAGCGATGCCAGTCGTTGCGCTCGCCGGTGGCAGTGGCCTGCGGGCGATGCTCGACGAACGCCCATGGGCTGCGGCTATTGCTTACGGCCTCTGCCAAGGCGGCGTCCAGTGCGCTGTAAAGCTCGCTGCTGCTGGCTCCCGGCGCGAAGCTGGTGATGCCGATATGCGCAACAGGTGAGCAGTCGCTGGCACCGGTCTGCTGCAACGACAGCAAGGCGTTGCTCAACTGCTCGGCCAGTTGTTCGGCCTCCTGGCGGTCGACGCCGGCGGCCAGCAAGGCAAATTCGCCGCCGCGGTTGCGCGCCAGCAGGAAACGACCCTGGCTGACCTGCTGCAGCTGTTCGGCCACCGCCTTGAGCAACTGGTCGGTGCGCTGCCCACCGATACGCTGGTTCAGCCCGGCCAGGTCATTGACCCGCAACAGCATCAGCACACCGCTACTGGCGCGCTCCTCGCCCGTCAGGCGGGCCTGCAGGTCGAGGTCGAAATAACGGCGGTTGGCCAGCCCGGTGAGGCTGTCCTGGTAGGCCTCGGCGTGCAGTTTCTCACTGCGCGAGGCTTCCTCGTCGAACAGCGTCTTGAGCTTCTCCACCATCTGATTCATGGCGGCCACCACCCGGCGAAACTCCGGTGTGCGCGGTAGCTTCGAGGCACTGAGAAATTCACGACGGGCAATGGCGTTGGACTGCTCGACCATATACTCCAGCGGGCGAAGCTGCCGCTTGAGCAGCAGCACACCCAGGCCTATGCAAACCAGGCTGATCAGCGCCAGCCACAGGAAGGTCGCATAGGCGGTCTGCCACAGCTTGGCGATGGCGAAATACGGATGGCTGACCACCTCGACGTGAGCCGCCTGGTTCCAGCCATCACTGACGATGGCGTCGCCCTGGGCAGCCTCCAGGTCCACCAGGTCGGCGAACCACTGCGGCGCGCCGCGGCCCAGGTTCGGGCCGGAGCGCTCGACCAGCACCTTGTCGTCCGGGCCGATCACGCGGATGCTCTCGAAATAGCCACTGTCGAAGATCGAGCTGACCATCAGCTCCAGCATCGCCGGGTCGTCCAGGTGCGAGCCGAGCGACAGGCCAAGCGCCGTCGCGGCGTCCTGCGCATGGGAGCGCAACTGGTTGACCTGCTGCTCGCGCGAGCTCTCCACGTTGACCACGACGCTGCCGGCGAAACTCACCAGCATCAGCACGCAGATGGCGACACACAACTGCTTGAACAGTGACATGCACAACTCCTCGCTACGCCTTAGGGGAACCCTTCGGCGCGCATCTTCTTCAACAAATCCTGCCAGCGCGAAAGGCGCTTGCTGTCTCCCACCTGCTTGCCGCCTGCCGGCCCGGGCACCCACAGCCCTTCGGCGTTGAAGGCGTACACGGGCACCAGGTCACGGCGCTCGGTCGCCGGTTCGATGGCATCGATCAGGTTGTCCAGTACCAATGGTACCGAGGTGGGGGTCGGGTAATAGGTCAGCACCATGTGCGCCTGGTTCAGGCGTACGGCCTTGACGTAGGTGATGCGCAGCTTCTCCGGCGGTACGCCCAGCTCGCGCAGGCTGAAATACTTGGCGATGGCAAAATCCTCGCAATCGCCAGCGCCGCGCATCAGTGCTTCCACGGGCGTCGCCCAATAGTCGGCAACGCCCCAGACTTGCTGGTCGTCACGAAAGCGTACTTGCAGATTGAAGAAGCGGTTCACGGCCTTGAGCTGGTCGGCCTCGGGGGCGCCTCGCTGCTCGTCGAGCAGGCGCTGCCAGGCATCGATACGCGCTTTGCCGGCGCCCAATGGGCCATAAAGTTTCTCGGCGCGAGCAGCGATTTGCTGGAAGTCCCACTGCGCCTGCAGCCCGCCCGCCACCAGCGACAGGGCGAGCAGCCACGCCACCAGCAACGGCCAGCGAGAACTAAGTGAGAGAACGCCAGAACCGCCGATGGCCACGACCACGCTTCCAGATAAGCAACGCCGTCATGGTGCGGTGCGTACAACTAAAAAACAATTGCTAGATGCCACTACAGGCGACGAACGCACCGATGCGCACCGCAGTGCGCATCGGCGGGGCTGTCAGCGCTCGCGCATGGGCATGCCCTGGATGCGCTGAGGCGCTTCACGCTGCTGCCATTGCGGCGGTTGCGGGCGCGGGCGCTGCTGTTGCTGATAGTGATAGCGCTGCCCTTCCCAACCCGGCGGCGGTGCTGGCCGGTAGTCGGGACGATTGCGGTCGTGACGACCGTAATAACGCGGGTCATAGGCCGGCGGGCTGTAGTAGCGAGGCGGTGGTGGAGGCGGCGCGTAGTACCTGGGAGGCGACGGCACGTAGTAGACAGGCGGCGGGTAACGACGCTCCTCATAGACGTAAACCCGGGGGGCGCCATAGACCTCGGTGCGCTCCACATAGGTGCCCGGGTAATACTGGCGTTCGTAATAGCGGTTGCCATAACGGCTGTCGCCATACACGGCGCAGCCGACCAGTGAAAAACCCAATAACGCGATAAGCATGGATTTACGGATCATGGGCGGCCTCCTTCGACCGCGAATCACGCACCGGCGGCTGCCGATGCCGGGGATGTCCCCAGCCCATCAGACAATCCCGGCCCAGGCGAATCCGCTCCACTCGTCGCTCAGTCGCTACAAATGATTTCAACGCGCCGCGTCTAACCAATCGGCAGCGCGCCCAAATCGAGCACGTTGCGACAGCCATGCACCAGCAGGGCGCGAGTATTGAGCGATCAGCGACAAGCCGCCCGTTGTCACGGTGCTTTTCAGGGCCTGGCACGATCCTCGCTTAGTCGCAGCTGTGCAGGAAAATCCTCGGCAGTGGCCGAGGCAGCGGCATCACAATTTGCAAATAGCCGACTAGGGTTCCGGTTCGCCAGTAACGGCGGATGACTGGTCCGAGAGTTGGCGACCTCCTCGAGAGGTTACACGGCGGGACAAAAGCCCGGGAGAACGCGCCCCAGCCATGGGACATGCCGCGCACTCCTGCCCGCCCTTTCTCGAACTGGAGGTCCCTATGCGCAAGCCCCGTCTCTTCTCCGTTCTCGCCGCCGGTCTCGTGGCAGTCCTCACGCTCAACGCTCAGGCTGCGCAAAAGGACAGCTTCAGTGTGTGCTGGACCATCTACGCCGGCTGGATGCCTTGGGAATACGGCGACGCTCAAGGCATCGTCGACAAGTGGGCCAAGAAATACGGCATTTCCATCGACGTGGTGCAGGTCAACGACTACGTCGAGTCGATCAACCAGTACAGCGCCGGCCAATTCGACGGCTGCACCATGACCAACATGGACGCCCTGACCATTCCCGCCGCCGGTGGCGTGGACAGCACCGCGCTGATCGTTGGCGACTTCTCCAATGGCAACGACGGCGTCGTGCTCAAGGGCGAGAAGAAGACCCTTGCCGACCTCAAGGGCCAGAACGTCAACCTGGTCGAGCTCTCGGTTTCCCACTACCTGCTCGCTCGCGGCCTGGAAAAAGCCGGCTTGAGCGAGCGCGATCTCAAGGTGGTGAATACCTCGGATGCCGATATGGTCGCTGCCTTCGCCACTCCGGACGTCACCGCCGTGACTACCTGGAACCCGCTGCTGGCCGAGATCGAAGCGACACCGGGCGTGACCAAGGTGTTCGACTCCAGCCAGATCCCGGGCGAGATCATCGACCTGATGGTACTCAACAACGACACCCTCAAGGACAACCCTGCCCTGGGCAAGGCGTTGACCGGCGCCTGGTACGAAATCATGGCGACCATGGCCGACAGCGGCGCAGCCGGCAAGACCGCCCGCGAGCACATGGCCAAGGCCTCGGGCACTGACCTGAAGAACTATGAAGCGCAGCTCGCCACCACCAACATGTTCTACAGCGCCAAGGACGCCGTGGCTTTCACCAAGAGCCCTCGCCTGCCGGAAACCATGAGCAAGGTCGCGGCGTTCTCCTTCGATCACGGCCTGCTCGGCGAAGGTGCGCAAAGCGCTGACGCCATCGGCATGAGCTTCGCTGGCGACGTGACCACTGGCGATCAGGGCAACCTCAAGCTGCGCTTCGACCCGACCTACATGCAGATGGCCGCCGACGGCCAGCTCTAGGGGCTGATCGTCCCCACGCCCGGCGTGGGGACGCGTCTCGACTCAGCCATCGCCAACGAGAGTTCTATGCGCCTGATCAACCGACATCCCGACCGGGCCGGCCGCCTGCTGCTGGTGTTGCTGCCCTTCGCCCTGTTGCTGTTCGCCTACTTCGCGGGCTCTGCGCAGCGCCTGGCCGACAACCCCAACGACAAGCTGCTGCCCAGCGCCAGCCAGATGATCGCGGCTGTCGACCGCCTGGCCTTCACCGAAGACAAGCGCACCGGCGAATACGCCTTCTGGCAGGACACCAGCTCGAGCCTCACCCGCCTGGGCACCGGCATCGGCATCGCTGCCGTGGTCGGCCTGTGCCTGGGTATCGCCGCAGGCATCCTGCCGCTGTTCGGTGCGCCGCTGTCGCCTCTGCTTACCGTGCTGTCGATGGTGCCGCCGCTGGCGATCCTGCCGATCCTGTTCATCGTCTTCGGTCTGGGCGAGCTGTCAAAGGTGATGCTGATCGTCATCGGCATCACCCCGATCCTGGCTCGTGATCTTGAGCAGCGTGCTCGTGAAATCCCCCAGGAGCTGCTGATCAAGGCCCAGACCCTGGGCGCCAGCACCTGGACGCTGATCCTGCGCGTGGTACTGCCGCAATTGCTGCCACGCCTGCTGATCGCACTGCGTCTGGTGTTGGGTTCGGCCTGGCTGTTCCTGATCGCCGCCGAAGCCATCGCCAGCACCGACGGCCTGGGCTACCGCATCTTTCTGGTCCGTCGCTACATGGCCATGGACGTGATCCTGCCGTACGTGGTGTGGATCACCTTGCTCGCCTGGCTGATGGATCTGGGCCTGCGCCAGCTCACCCGGCTGTGCTTTCCGTGGTACGAGGGGGCCAAGGTATGACCCGTAAAGACCGTAGCGCAGCAGGCGCCTTCATCGAGGTCAAGAATGTTTGGCAACGCTATGGCGACCAGACCGTTCTCGAGCGCCTGAATCTGTCCATCACCGAAGGTGAGTTCTGCACCCTGGTCGGCGCTTCCGGCTGCGGCAAGTCGACCTTCCTGCGCCTGCTGCTGGGCCAGGAGCGGCCCAGCAAGGGCGAGATCCTGCTCGACGGCAAACCGCTGGCCGGTGAGCCAGATGCCAGTCGCGGCGTGGTGTTCCAGCGCTACTCGGTGTTCCCGCACCTGAGCGTGCTGGATAACGTCGCCATCGGCCTGGAGCTGCCGCGCTCCGCCCTGCTCGGCCGGTTGTTCGGCAGCGCCAAGCGCGCCGCTCGCGAACAGGCCGCCGAGCTGTTGAAAAAAGTTGGTCTCGGCCATGCCCTGGACAAATACCCCAGCCAGCTCTCCGGTGGCATGCAGCAACGCCTGGCGATTGCCCAGGCGCTGATCATGAAACCGCGGGTGCTGCTGCTCGATGAACCCTTCGGCGCGCTGGACCCCGGTATCCGCAAGGACATGCATGCCCTGCTGCTGGAGCTGTGGCGCGAAACCGGCCTGACCGTGTTCATGGTCACCCATGACCTGTCCGAAGGCTTCAGCCTCGGCACCCGCCTGATGGTGTTCGACAAGACCCGCATCGACCCGCATGCGCCGAATGCCTTCGGTGCGCGCATCACCTACGACATCCCGCTCAACGAAGACCGCCGTACCGCCCGTGCCGCGCTCGACACGCTGCCGCCCCATGTAACCGGCGGCCTGCCAACTGCCCAACAAGGAGTCCGAGCATGACTGCCTCTTTAACCCTGCGCCCCACCCTCTATGAGGAAACCGTCCCCGGCGGTGGCCACACCTCGTTCGTGCTCAAGCGCGGCCAGCTACTGCGCCTCACCGATATCGAGGGCGGCGCCAACGTCAGCCTGTTGCTGTTCAACGCTACCGAGAAAAGCGAGCGCCTGAACCTGCCCGACACCCTCAAGGGCCAGCACACCGCCAAGCTCACCGCCGGCCACTGCCTGTACTCGGACATGGGCAAGGTGCTGGCGGCGATCACCGCCGACACCTGCGGCTGGCATGACAGCTTCGGCGGCGTGCTGAACGCCGAGGAAGTCGCCGAGAAGTACGGCCAGGGCCGCTACCAGGAACTGCGCAATGGCTTCTTCCGCAACGGCACCGACAACCTGCTGGTGGAAATGGGCAAGTGGAACCTGAACCTCCAGGATCTGCTGATGAACCTCAACCTGTTCAGCCGCGTCGACGTCGATGCCAACGGCGCCTTCCAGTTCCAGCCCGGCAACAGCCAGGCCGGTGACTACGTCGAGCTGTATGCGCCGATGGACACCCTGGTGGTGCTCACCGCCCTGCAGCACCCCATGGACCCCAACCCGCAATACGCGCCCAAGCCGGTGCAGCTCGCCTGGAGCAAGGTCGAGAGCGACGGCATCAGCGTGCTGTGCCGCACCTCGCTCCCGGAGAACGGCCGCGCCTTCCACAACACCGAACGCCAGTACATCTGAGGGTGCCGACATGAGCCTGACCGCAAGCAACCTGCATCCCGAAACTGCCGCCTTCCGCCACACCATTCCGGCGGGCGAGCCCTACCTGTTCGAGGTCAAGGCTGGCCAGACCCTGCGCCTGCATGACCTGGAAGGCAACCAGGCGATCGACACCCTGTTCTTCGCCGCCCGCAACCCGCGCGAGCGCTTCGACCCGCAGCGCACCCTGCGCAAGCAGAACAACGTCTACCTGACCACCGGCACGGTGCTCTACTCCAACCTCGGCAAGCCGCTGCTGACCATCGTCGCCGACACCTGCGGCCGCCACGACACCCTCGGCGGCGCCTGCGCCCAGGAGAGCAACACCGTGCGCTACGCCTTGGACAAGCGCTATATGCACAGCTGCCGCGACAACTTCCTGCGCGCCAGCCTGCACGACGGCCGCCTGGAGAAACGCGACATCGGTGCCAACATCAACTTCTTTATGAACGTGCCGGTCACGCCGGAAGGCGGCCTGACCTTCGAGGACGGCATCTCCGCACCCGGCAAATATGTGGAGCTGCGCGCCGAGACCGACGTGATCGTGCTGATTTCCAACTGCCCGCAGCTCAACAACCCCTGCAACGGCTGGAACCCGACCCCTGCCGAGGTGCTGGTATGGAACTGAGCCAACGCCTGCGCCGCTTCCTGCTGCTGATCTGCCAGAGCCGCTCCGGGCAATGCCTGGGCGCCAAGCAAAGCCGAGATACGGATCGGCCTGCCTAAACAGGCAATCAATCACGCCAATTTCAACCACGGACGGCCGTGGTGCTGACCCAATACCGGCGGGACGGCCCGCCTCCTTCGAGGATTCCTCGAATGTTTGAAAAACTCCTGATCGCCAACCGCGGCGCCATCGCCTGCCGCATCCTGCGCACACTGCGTGAGCTCGACGTCAAGGGCGTCACCGTCTACTCCGAAGCCGACGTGGCCAGCCTGCATGTCCAGCAAGCCGACGAGGCGTTCTCTCTCGGCGAGGGCCCGGCCGCGCAAACCTATCTGGTGGTCGACAAGATCCTCGCTGTCGCCCGGCAGACTGGCGCCAAAGCCATTCACCCCGGCTACGGCTTCCTTTCCGAAAACGCCGCCTTCGCCGAAGCCTGCGAAGCCGCCGGTATCGCCTTCGTCGGCCCGACGCCCGAGCAACTGCGCGTATTTGGCCTCAAGCACACCGCCCGCGCGCTGGCCAAGCAGCACGGCGTGCCGATGCTCGAAGGCACCGAGCTTTTGGAAAACATCGATGCTGCGCTGGTCGCCGGTGAGCAGGTCGGTTACCCGGTGATGCTGAAAAGCACCGCTGGCGGTGGCGGTATCGGCATGCGCGTGTGCCGCTCGGCTGCGGAACTCTCCGACGCCTTCGACGCGGTCAAGCGCCTGGGCCAGAACAACTTCAGCGACAGCGGCGTGTTCATCGAAAAGTACATTCAGCGCGCCCGCCACCTCGAAGTGCAGGTGTTCGGTGATGGCCAGGGCGAAGTGCTCGCCCTTGGCGTGCGCGACTGCTCGGTGCAGCGCCGCAACCAGAAGGTGCTGGAAGAAACCCCGGCGCCCAACCTGCCCGCCGGCATGAATGAGGCGCTGTGCGCCGCCGCGATCAAGCTGGCCAAGGCGGTCAATTACCGCAGCGCCGGTACCGTCGAGTTCGTCTACGACAGCGAGGCCGAGCGCTTCTATTTTCTGGAAGTGAACACCCGCCTGCAGGTCGAGCACGGCGTTACCGAACAGGTATGGGGCGTCGACCTGGTGCGCTGGATGATCGAGCTGGCGGCCGGCGATCTACCGCCGCTGGGCGAGCTGGGCAAAGCTCTCAAGCCATCCGGCCATGCCATCCAGGCGCGGCTGTACGCCGAAGACCCGGGCCGCGACTTCCAGCCCAGCCCCGGCCTGCTCACCGCCGTGCAATTTCCCGAAGCCGACGGCAAGACGCTGCGCATCGACACCTGGGTCGAAGCCGGCTGCGAGATTCCGCCCTACTTCGACCCGATGATCGCCAAGCTGATCACCTGGCAGCCGAGCCGTGAACAAGCCAGCGCCGCCCTCGATAAAGCCCTGGCCGACTCGGTGCTCTATGGCGTGGAATGTAACCGCGACTACCTGCGCCAGATCCTCAGCGACGCACCTTTCGCCAGCGGCTCACCCTGGACGCGCTGCCTGGAGAATCTGACCTACCAGGCCACCACCTTCGAGGTGCTGAGCGCTGGTACCCAGACCACCGTGCAGGATTTCCCTGGCCGCATTGGCTACTGGGCCGTAGGCGTGCCGCCGTCCGGGCCGATGGACAGCCGCGCCCTGCGCCTGGGCAACCGTCTGCTCGGCAACGATGAAGGCGCCGCTGCGCTGGAAATCACCATGAGCGGCCCGCTGCTGCGCTTCAACACCGACGCGGTGATCGCCGTGACCGGTGCCGAGATTCCCCTGGGCATCGATGGCGTGGAACAGCCGATGAACACCGCGCTGCTGATCGCAGCCGGCAGCACCCTGGCCCTCGGCACCATTGCCGGCGCCGGCGCGCGTTCGTACCTGAGCGTGCGCGGCGGCATCCAGGTGCCGGATTACCTGGGCAGCAAAAGCACCTTCACCCTCGGCCAGTTCGGCGGCCATGGCGGCCGCGCCCTGCGTGCCGGGGACGTGCTGCACATTCCGTCTCTGGCGGATCGCCAGGCCGGCAACCAGTTGCCTGCAGAGCTGTATCCGGCCCTACCCGCGGTACGCGAGATCCGGGTGATCTACGGCCCCCACGGCGCGCCCGAATACTTCACGCCCGCCTATATCGACACCTTCTTCGCCACCGCCTGGGAAGTGCACTTCAACTCTAGCCGCACCGGCGTACGCCTGATCGGGCCGAAGCCCGAGTGGGTCCGCGAGAGCGGCGGCGAAGCCGGCCTGCATCCTTCGAACATCCACGATAACCCCTACGCCATCGGCGCGGTGGACTTCACCGGCGACATGCCGGTGATCCTCGGCCCGGACGGCCCCAGCCTCGGCGGTTTCGTGTGCCCGGTGACCATCATCGAGGCCGATCTCTGGCAGCTCGGCCAGCTCAAGGCCGGCGACAAGGTGCGCTTCATAGCGGTGGATATCGCCACTGCGCGGGAGCTGGCCAAAACCAATGCCAGAGAATGCACCAGCCTTTGTGGGAGCGGCCGGGCGGCGTTCCGTTTTAGCCGCGATGCAGGCGACACCCCAATCGCGGATAAATCCGCTCTCACAAAAGCGACCGTTCCCACAAAAGCATCCGAACTGCAAAGCCCCATCGTGCTGGATATCGGCCAGGACGACACCCGCCTGGTCGCACGCCTCTCCGGCGACACCCACCTGCTGCTGGAAATCGGCCAGCCGGAACTCGACCTGGTGCTGCGTTTCCGTGGCCATGCGCTGATGCAGGCGCTGGAGGCCAAGCAGATTGATGGCGTGATCGACCTGACGCCCGGCATCCGCTCGCTGCAGGTGCACTACCAGCCGGAAACCCTGGCGCTGCAGAAGCTGCTGGCTATCGTCGCCGGCGAATGGGACGCGGTGTGCGCGGCCAAGGATCTCAAGGTGCCGTCGCGCATCGTCCACCTGCCGCTGTCCTGGGACGACCCGGCCTGCCAGCTGGCCATCGAGAAATACATGACCACCGTGCGCAAGGACGCGCCCTGGTGTCCGAGCAACCTGGAATTCATCCGCCGCATCAACGACCTGCCAAACCTCGACGAGGTCTACCGCACCGTGTTCGACGCCAGCTACCTGGTGATGGGCCTGGGCGACGTCTACCTCGGCGCGCCGGTGGCCACGCCGCTGGACCCGCGCCACCGTCTGGTGACCACCAAGTACAACCCGGCGCGCACCTGGACCGCCGAGAACTCGGTAGGCATCGGCGGCGCCTATATGTGCGTGTACGGCATGGAAGGCCCCGGCGGCTACCAGTTCGTCGGCCGCACCCTGCAGATGTGGAACCGCTACCGCGAAGTGGCGGCCTTCGGAGGCAAGCCCTGGCTGCTGCGCTTCTTCGACCAGATCCGCTTCTACCCGGTAAGCGCCGACGAATTGCTACGCATCCGCCGCGACTTCCCCCTGGGCCGCTTCGAGCTGCGCATCGAGGAGAGCGAACTGGCCCTGGCCGACTACCAGCAGTTCCTCACTGACGAAGCCGACGGCATCACCGCCTTCCGCGATCAGCAGCGCACCGCCTTCGCCGCCGAACGCCAGCGCTGGATCGACTCCGGCCAAGCGCATTTCGAAAGCGACGAAGGCGTGGCCGAAGTCACCGAGGACGCACCGCTCGACGCTGGCCAACACAGCGTCGACAGCCACATCGCCGGCAACCTTTGGCAGGTGCAGGTCGAGGCTGGTGCCAGGGTGGAAGCTGGCGACGTGCTGGTGATTCTGGAATCCATGAAGATGGAAATCCCGATCACCGCACCGGTCGCCGGTATCGTCCGCGAGGTTCGCGTGCAACCGGGCGCTGCAGTGCGCGTCGGCCAGCGCGTGGCCGTCATCGAACAGGCATAACGCCCTCGGCCAACGGCCGGGCCGCGTGAAGCACCTGCTTCGCGCGGCCCGACTTGCGCACCGTCCATTGCCCACCTAGCATTGCGGCATCGTCACAGAAGCCAGCATGATGCCAGCACTCACAAGCAAAACCGCCAGCCCTCGCTCGCTGGTGTTCATCCTCCTGGTACTGCTCGCCTGCGGCTTTCTCACCACTTCGCTGCTCAGCTACTACGCCTCGCGCGACAGCATTCGTCAGCACATCGTCGACACCGAGCTGCCGCTGGCTTCGGACACCATCTATTCGGAAATCCAGAAGGACCTGGTGCGCCCCACGCAGATCGCCTCGATGATGTCGCGCGACACCTTCCTGCGCGACTGGGTGCTGGCAGGCGAACAGGAACCGGAGCGCGTGATCCGCTACCTGCGCGAGATTCAGGAACACTTCGGCATCTTCACCGCCTTCTTCATTTCAGAACGCACTCACCTCTATTACCAGGCCAAGGGCGTGCTCAAGCACGTGCGCGAAGATGAGCCGCGCGACGCCTGGTACCTGCGCGTGCGCGACATGAGCGAGCCCTACGAAATCAGCCTCGACCCGGATATGGCCAACGACGACCGACCCACCTTCTTCATCAACTTCAAGGTCTTCGATTACCAGCAGCGCTTTATCGGCGTGGCCGGCGTCGGCCTCACCGTAGACGCCGTGGTCAAACTGGTCGACGACTACCAGCGCCGTTATGGGCGCAACATCTTCTTCACCGACCGCGCCGGCCGCCTGGTGCTGACCGGCGTCGAGGGCAGCCCCCATGGCGCCCGCCGCGGCCAGCATCTGAGCGAGGTGCCGGGCCTGGAGAAACTGCTGGCCGTGATGCCGCAGCCGCAAAGCGGCGACTTCCGCTACGACGAGCATCAGCGTGGCCACTTCACCAACGTGCGCTATATCCCCGAACTCGACTGGTTCCTGTTCGTCGACAAGCACGAAGAAAACGCCCTGGCCGGCGTGCGCCACAGCCTGTACATCAACCTGCTGATCTGCCTGGTGATCACCGCCATCGTGCTGACCCTGGTCGGCCTGGTGATCCGCCGCTACCAAAGCCGCATCGCCGCCCTGGCCATCACCGACAGCCTCACCGCCCTGCCCAACCGCCGCGGCTTCGAGCTGCACGTCGATCAGGCACTACACGAGGCGCAGCGCGATAACAGCCCGCTGTGCGCCGTGATGCTCGACCTCGATGACTTCAAGCAGATCAACGACCGCCACGGCCACCTGGCCGGTGACGAAGTGCTGCGCCGCTTCGCCGAACAGCTGCGCGCGACGCTGCGCCAGTCCGACATCCTGTGCCGCTGGGGCGGCGAAGAATTCATCCTGCTGCTCAAGAACACCGAGCGTGGCGCCGCCCTGGAACTGGCCGAAAAGCTGCGCCACCGCTGCGCCGAGCAACGCTACCCGGTCGGTGGTGAGCAGCTGCAGGTCACCGTCAGCCTGGGCATGAGCCAATGGCAGCCGGGAGAAACCCTGCACGACCTGCTCGGCCGCACCGACCGCGCCCTGTACCGCGCCAAACAGGCCGGCCGCAACCGCGTCTGCGAGGAGTCGCGGTGAACACCGAGCGCTGCCCGCTGTGCGGCAAGGCCAACGGCTGCGTGATCGCCGCCGGCCAAAGTGACGTGCCCTGCTGGTGCTTCGAGGCGCAGATCGACCCCGCTGCCCTGGAGCGTCTGACGCCCGAGCAGCGCAACCAGGCCTGCCTGTGCCCGGCCTGTGCAGGCGCCGTGCGCATCGCTGCTTCCCGCGAGCAAGACGGCGAGCCGGACTGAACCATGCGCCTGGATCGTTTCCTCAGTAACTTCCCGCGCTTCAGCCGCCAGGACAGCCGCCTGCTGATCAGCGCCGGCCGCCTGCGGGTGGATGGCTCGGTCGTCGTCGATCCGCGCTTCGATATCCGCGACTTCCAGCGCGTGGAGCTGGACGACGAACTGCTGCAGGCCGGGCGTAGCGCGCGCTACTGGATGCTGCACAAACCGGTCGGCGTGGTCAGCGCCACCGAGCACGACGAACACCGCACCGTGCTCGACCTGCTGGACGAGCCGGACAAGCACGAGCTGCACCTGGCTGGGCGCCTGGACCTCAACACCAGCGGCCTGCTGCTGATCACCAACGACGGGCGCTGGTCGCGGCGCATCACCCAGCCGCAAGCGCGCAAGCCCAAGGTCTACCACGTCACCACCGAACAGCCGATCACCGAGGGGTACGCTGAGGTATTCGCCCGCGGCCTGTACTTCGCCTTCGAGAACCTCACCACCCTGCCCGCCGGGCTCGAGGTGCTGGACAGTCACCACGCCCGGCTGACCCTGTTCGAAGGCCGCTACCATCAGGTCAAGCGCATGTTCGGCCACTTCCGCAACCGCGTCGTCGCCCTGCACCGCGAGAGCATGGGCGAGATCGTGCTGGACCCGCACCTGGCGCCCGGCCAGTACCGCGCCCTGACCGCCGCGGAAGTCGCCAGCGTCTGAGCCGACAGGCGGTCGTGCGCAATCCTTTCAGCTGCCTTGCCAGCCCTTTGGGCCACTGCTTAACTCGAGAAAGGTAACGCCATGCCGCTGCATAGCAGCAGGCGCTACCGGTCCGCCACTGCGCGGCCAGCGACACCCGCGAAAGGGGCTCCTGCCTGGTGAGAAGAACGTGCGCTCAAGCCGTTCGATTACAGCCCTGAAACCTGCGTTAACCCTCTAATCACAAGATCCTCCAGCCTGACATTGCTTTGTCATGTCCAGGCGTTTTCCTAGCTATCCGACTTGCCCGGTTTACGGTTCGCCGTCAGCCGCGTTCATCTTTTGCGCCAGGAGGAAATACATATGAAGCCAGCAATCGCTGTCATCGATGTGCACAGGACGTACAAGGTACACACGGAGTTTCACGCCAACCCCCAGGCCCAGAAGACCATCATCCTGGTCAACGGCTCGCTGGCGACCACCGCCTCGTTCGCGCAAACGGTCAAATACCTCGGCACCCGCTTCAACGTGGTGCTCTTCGACCAGCCGTACGCCGGCCAGTCGCGGGCGCACAACCGCAACGACCACTGCATCAGCAAGGAAGACGAAGCGGCGATCCTGCTCGACCTGATCGACCACTACCAGGCTCAGTACGTGATGTCGTTTTCCTGGGGCGGCGTGGCCACCATGCTTGCCCTCACCAAGCGCCCGCCTACCCTGGAAAAAGCCATCTTCGCCTCGTTCTCGCCGATCCTCAACGAGCCGATGCTCGATTACCTGGGCCGCGCCCTGGTGTGCCTCAATCAGGAAGATGGCGACAAGGTCGGCCACCTGATCAACGACACCATCGGCAAGCACCTACCCTCGCTGTTCAAACGCTACAACCACAAACACACCAGCCGCCTGAGCGGCCACGAATACCGGCAGATGAACGCCCACGTACAACAGGTGCTGCGCATGGAAGCCCACTGCCACCTGGACTGCCTGAGCGATATCGACATCCCGCTGCTGTTCATCAATGGTGAATTGGACGAATACACCTCCGCCGCCGACGCCCGCCTGATGGCCCAACACATCAACGACTGCCACTTCGCCACGGTCAGCAACGCCGGCCACTTCATCGACATGGAACACAAAGGCGCCTGGCTGCAGACCCAGAACGCCCTGCTGGGCTTTCTGCAACACAACACCACCAGCAAACGCTTCACCGTCCACCCCGGCCTGCACGCCATGGCCGTATGACGCGCAGCAGAGCAGCCCGCGTTGCCCCGACCAACCACCACCGGGCAACGCGGGCTTCATTTTGCGGATGGATTCGGGTATAAAGGCGCCCTCAAGCGGGCTTCGTATAATGGCATTACCTGAGCTTCCCAAGCTCATGACGAGGGTTCGATTCCCTTAGCCCGCTCCAGATCAGAAAACGAAAAAGCCCCGTCAGCGATGACGGGGCTTTTTTTTGATAGCAGAGGAACTCAGCAATAAAACTCCAGCCGGAGGATAGCGCCTTGCCGCGTCTCAGAAAATAGTTAGCAAATAAAACAGTTCCCCCTCTCTTTCCAATTAAAGTTTCACTTCAAAAATCGCTTACTGGTGAATTCACGAATTCTTTCCAAGTGCTGCTTAGCAGCATCCTTTGCCGATCTCATACCCATACCATCTTTCCTCATTCTAATTTCGATCTGTTTCAGCAACATCGAATCCCAATTTGAGAGCTTAGTTTGAGGCGGAACCTCAATAATAACCTTAGGCTTGTTCAAACCCTCAATTACGCGACCACCATACTCGCTTGGCTGAAGATATACCGACCTTGCCTGTACTATAAAATCTGCGATCGCAAATTGCATTCGCAAATCGAAACGAACACTTAACTCAAGCTCTACCGGCTTAAGAAATCTTAAATTTAGCTCTACGAATCTCTTATTAAACATGCCATACCCCCACCTAGCAATCACATCTCCCGGTGGAGTATCTTGATGAACGAGAACAAGATTGAGAAACCCTGGATGATTGGAACAGTCAAGTATTAAAACCGGTATTATTTTCCCGTCGCCAATGCGTGGGTTAGCAATCGCACCATCACGCACCAGCGGGATGTATATATCAGCCTTACCTTTCATTATTCACAACCGTCTTCAGAATATATGACTCTAGCACTGTCGTTTTCCCCGACACAGATGTAGCGATCACTCTATACGTATCAACGCTAATCTTAGCTCGACCTGCGCCAGGAAGTTGAAATGCAATCCAGCCGGATTTAGTTTCTTTCGGAGAGATATTTATTGGCATTCCTAAATCCTCCCAACTACCTCTCATATTGACTGGCAGCACCGCAGTACTGGGAGATAACTTCACCTTATTAAAAACACGTCCCTCGCCATAATATTCAATCTCCAGAAAAATATCCTTAAAGGAGTTAGGATATGATGCATTGTTAGTATAAGAAATAGCAAAGGCCACGTAACTCTTATCACCATCAACCCATTTAAAGCCTTCAATCAAGTACCCAATGATTTCCTTATATTTATCCTGATGATCTTGTTCAGCAATAGCCATTGTCCCTTTTGAAACATGGTAACTTTTGACAGACACCAACAGAGACAATAACGATGCAAGCAATGCTCCAATAGCAATATAATCAGAAATATTCAACTCTTCGCTCACAAGCAATTATTTAGACAACATCATCTAGGAAGGAAAACGAGCTTTCTCATTACAGTAGGCAACAAGCTCTAAAAAGCAGAGCTCGAATAATGAGAGTAAAGAGCAGGAGATATTCAACACTCAAGCGCCACCTACTTTTACTCTGTCATACTTAAGGACCAACTAACTCAGCCAGCTTGGCCGCAACATCTGCCATTGAATCGTCAGCGGTATTAAGACCGGATCGAGAGCCGAGCAAGGGGCTAATATTACGAAGAGCCTCATAAGTCGTTTCATGAACAATAGGAACAAGAAGATCACGGGCCAAGAGCGCCGAAAGCTCCTTGTCGGCGATACCTTCGCCCTGAACTCGGCGTAATAGAGAAGGCGTTACCAAAACAATCCCGACTCGAGACTTAGCTAATCCTTTATCGATTTCACGGAGCAATGACGAACCGAGGGCAACATCTTTTTCGCTGAACCAGACGGAAACTCCACGCTGTTCGAGCAAATCATGCAACTCCTTAGCAGCTCCTTTGCGATCATCCCAAGCATGGCAAAGAAATATGTCACGGCGGTCTGGGGAAGGAATGCGACTCTCAACGCTATCACGGACGGGAGCCAGTGCCCTCACCTCTGAGGGCGTGTATATCAATGAAGAACCAGCAGGCGACCAACGAGGCCTAGCGCTACCGCTTCCACCTCCGCTGCGTCCACTGCTTCCGCTACCACTTGAATACGGCGATGAGTAGGAAGGCGATGAATAAGAAGAGTATCCACGTGTACGCCCCCTACAAGCTGGGCATGCTTCAGCTGCACTTGAAGATTGGTGGCCCCTCACTGGTGCTGTACATCTAGCCATGTGTAGTCCCTTTGCTGAAAGAATTTCCTAAAGGCGGAAGCCTGGTGGCTAAACGCTAGCCACCTACCTGCGATATGTCCAATTGGCTAGTCGAAAAAGCGTCGAAAACACTTCAGCTTAAAGCGGAATAAAGCGTGTAAAATCTGCGCCCAAGCAAGCAATGCAGGGGCTTTGCGGAGCATCGCCAGAGCTGGAAAGGGTACGTCCCCATTAGCCCGCGCCAGGCGGATACAAAAAGCCCTGCCTTTGCAGGGCTTTTTTGTATCCGCCTGGCGTACGGCATACTTGGTCCAGCAACGCCTACCACGGTTAATACGGACAACAAGACGATGAGCAAGCAACGCGCTTACCCGCTAGTAGTAATGGTTATCGCTTTTCTTCTTTCTAGCCTTTGTCACGCCGCGCAGGTGGTCGATGTGCTGGGGCGTAGCGTGGAGGTGGCGTTGCCAGCCAAGCGGGTGGTGTTGGGGTTCAATTTCGAGGATTACGCGGCCGTCGGTGGCGAGAAGGCCTTCGATTCGGTGGTGGGTATTTCCCGCGGGGCCTGGGAGCGCAAGGTGCCGACGATCTGGAAGCGCTATGTGGCGCACTACCCGCGGCTGGACACCCTGGCCGATGTCGGCGAGGTGGAAACCCAGAGTTTTTCGGTCGAGAAGGTGCTGAGCCTGGAGCCGGACCTGCTGGTGCTGACCGCCTGGCAATACCAGGCGCTGCCCGATGAAGTAGCCCGGCTGGAGAAAGCCGGCGTGCCGGTGCTGGTGATCGACTACAACGCCCAGACCCTGGAGCGCCACGTGAAGTCCACCCTGCTGCTCGGCGAAGTGACCGGCCAGCAGGCCCGCGCCCGCGAGCTGGCAGACCTGTACTCCGCAGCGGTCAAGGATATCGAGGCGCGCATCGCCAAGGCCAACAAGCCCAAGCCGCGCATCTATATCGAGTTCGGCAACAAGGGCCCGGCCGAATACTCCTTCACCTACGGCAAGAACATGTGGGGCGCCATGGCCATCGCGGTCGGTGGCGACAATATCGCCGCGCCGTACGTGCGCGACTGGGGCCAGATCAACCCGGAGCAGGTGCTGGTCGCGCGCCCCGAGGTGATCATCATTTCCGGCCGTGAAGACAACACCAATCCCACCGCCCTGTCCATGGGCCCGGGTGTGGACGCAGCCACGGCGCGCAAGCAGCTGCAGGCCTTCGCCGCACGACCGGGCTGGTCGGAGCTGCCGGCGATTCGTGACGGTCGTTTGTACGGCGTTTACCAGGGCGCGTCGCGCAGCCTGGGCGACTTCACCATGCTGCAGTTCATCGCCAAGCAGCTGTACCCGGATCTGTTCGCCGACCTGGACCCGATGGCCAACTACCAAAATTACTACCACAAGTACCTGCCGATTCCGTTAGAGGGCACCTATGCCATCAGCGCCCATGAATAAGCCCGAAGCCGTGGTGCCGACTGCGGTCGAGCGCGACGCCATCGCCGAGCACCGCCTGCGCGAACGCAAGCGCTGGCGCAACTGCCTGCTGTTCACCCTCTTGTGCGGCGCCTGCCTGGTGCTGGATATCGCCACCGGGCCGTCGATGCTCTCGCCGTGGGACGTGTTGCGTTCGCTGCTGGATATCGGCGAGCGCCCGGCGATGACCGACACCATAGTGCATGACCTGCGCCTGCCGGTGGCGTTGATGGCGCTGGCCGTCGGCGCGTCCCTCGGCGCTGGCGGGGCGCAGATGCAGACGCTGCTCAACAACCCCATGGCCAGCCCCTACACCCTGGGCATGGCCGCCGCGGCCGGCTTTGGCGCGGCGCTGAGCCTGGCGTTCGGCAGCTTCGGCCTCGGCCCGCTGATCGGCGTGCCGCTGGGCGCTTTCGCCTGCTCGATGCTCGCGGTGGTATTCCTGTTCGCCTTGGCCACCCTGCGCCACGCCGGCAGCCACACGATCATCCTGGGCGGCATCGCCATGCTTTTCCTGTTCCAATCGCTGCTGTCGCTGGTGCAGTTTCTGTCTTCGCCGGAGCTGTCGCAGCAGATCCTGTTCTGGCTGTTCGGCAACCTCGGCAAGGCGACCTGGACGACCCTCGGCATCACCGCCGGCGTGACCCTGCTGTGCTGCGTGATCCTGATGGGCGATGCCTGGAAGCTGGCGGCCCTGAGCCTGGGCGAAACCCGTGCGGTGAGCCTGGGCGTGAACATCCGCGTGCTACGCCTGAAAATCCTGATTCTGGTGGCGGTGATGACCGCCACGGCGACCAGCTTCGTCGGCGTGATCGGTTTCGTCGGTCTGGTGTCGCCGCATATCGCGCGGATGATGGTCGGCGAGGATCAGCGCTTCTTGCTGCCGCTGTCGGCCATCTGTGGCGCCTTCATGCTGTCGGCGGCCTCGGTGCTGTCCAAATCCATCGTGCCGGGCGCGCTGTTTCCCATCGGCATCGTCACCGCCATCGTCGGCGTGCCGTTCCTGCTCTGGCTGATCTTCGCCCCGCAGCGAGGCCGCACATGATCCAGCTCGACAACCTCGCTCTCGCCCGCTCCGGGCGCACCATCCTGCATGGCCTGAGTGCCACTCTTCAGCCGGGCGCCATCCATGTGGTGCTGGGCCCCAACGGCACCGGCAAGACCACCCTGCTGCGCGCCATGGCCGGCGATTTGCCGCTGGCCGGCGGCGCCATCACCCATGGCGAACACAGCCGCGGCGCTCAGGCGCCAGGCCGTCGCGTGCTGGAAGCCTGGCGCCGCGACTTCGCTTATATGCCTCAGGACTGCAGCACCGAGGTGTCGCTGTCGGTGCTCGAAGTGGTGGTGCTGGGCAACCTCGGGCAGATCGGCCTGCGCCTCGATGACGCCCAGTTGCAGCGCGCCATGGAAAAGCTCTCGCAAGTCGGTATCGCCCACCTGGCCGGGCGCAGCATCGGCTCGCTCAGCGGTGGCCAGCGGCAGATGGCGTTCTTCGCCCAGGTGCTGATGCGCGAACCCAAGGTGATGCTGCTCGACGAGCCGGTCAGCGCCCTTGACCTGCGCCACCAGATCGCCCTGCTCGACCGCGTGCGCCAGGAAACCCGTAGCCGCAACCTGGTGACGGTGGTGGTGCTACACGACCTGAACCTGGCCTGCCAATACGCCGACAACCTGCTGGTGCTGGTCGACGGCCAGCTGGCCGCCAGCGGCCACCCAGGCGAGATCGTCACAGCAGAGTTGCTGCAGAGCACCTATGGCGTGGCGGTGGATATTCTGAAGGACCGTCAGGGACGGCCAGTGGTGCAACCGCTCAGCGCTCAGGCCTTCGCCTGAGAACCTGTTCACGATCTTTATGCGCATGAGCGGCAACTACAAGGCAAAAGCAGCCGGTGACCGTAGGATGGGTCGGGCCGCATAGGGGAAACCCATCAATTGCGATGGGTTTCACCCATCCTACGGTCTGTTCACGATCTTCATGCGCATGAAGCGGCAACTACAAGGCAGAAGCTGCCGTTCGCCGATCTACTGTGGGAGCGCGCCATGCGCGCGAAAGATCGCGGGCATGGCCCGCTCCCACAGGTGATCAGAAGGTGTAGGTGAAGCCGGTCTGCACGGTGCGTGGCTCGCCCGGGTAGGCGTAGTTGTTCCACGAGCTTTCTTCATAGCCCTTGTTGAACACGTTGCGCACATCCAGATTCAGGCGCAGCTGCTCGTTGACCTTGTAGAAGCTCAGCAGGTCGGTGACGGTGTAGTCGTCCATGGTGAAGGTCGGCACGGCCGTCCGACCGGCACGCTGGTCCACGTATTTGACGTTGACGCCCAGGCCCAGACCACGCCAGACGCCGTCTTGGAACTCGTAGACGTTGAGCAGGTTGAACGCATTGCGCGGGATATTGGCCAGGCGAGTGCCTTTGGGCAGCGAGTTGTCCTTTGTGACCTCGGCATCCACGTAGGCATAGCCGCCGATCATCCGCCACTGGGGCGTCAGCTGGCCTGCCACATTGACCTCGAAACCGCGGCTGCGTACTTCACCAGCGGCAATGTTGAAGCCGGGATTGGCAGCATCGGGGGTCTGCACGTTTTCCTTGATGGTATGGAAAACCGCCGCGTCGATATTCAGCAAGCCGTCCAGTGCTGCCCACTTCATCCCCACCTCGTAGGCCTTGCCTTCTTCCGGATCGAAGCCACCACCACCGGCTGCCGCACCAGAGTTGGGCTTGAAGGATTTGGAGGCGTTGGCATAGAGGGCGACGCTCTCGGTCAGGTCATAGATGGCGCCGACACGCGGGGTCACGGCGTTGTCGGCCTTGCTCCAGTCGGCATTGGCCGGACGCAAGTCATCGTATTTATGCTCGAAGCGCTCCAGGCGCACGCCACCCAGCACCTTGAAACGCTCGGTCAGCGCGATCTGGTCCTGCACGAAGGCAGCCCAGGTCTTCAGGGTTTCATGGTCATGGGTTGGCGTGCGGGTCAGCGCGGGCCGTGGCTGATTGAGCACCGGATCGAAGATATTTACCGGATAGTCTGTGAGGCCACCCGGTGAACGGCTGATGATCGAGCGGTAGTCGTAATCTTCGTACTCCACGCCGGTGATCAGCGTATGAGCGAAGCCTGCCGTGTCGAAGTGGCCAGTCAGGTTCAGCTGGTAGTTATGGTCGGTCCACTCCAGCTTGCGATAGCTGAAGTTGCGACCCAGCGTCACGTTATCAGCAGCGATGCCATTAGCCTCGACCGCGTTGCCCTTGAGGGAGCCGTCCAGGTACTGATAACCGCCGGCCAGGGACCAGTCGTCATTGAGCTGGTGCTCGAAACGCAACTGCACCATGTCGTTGTCGTTATGCAGCATGTTGTCGCTGCCCTTGCCCCAGTAATAGGTGGAATGGCTGGGTGTGCCGCGTTGATTGGGGAAGTGCGTAAGGCCGCGGTCGAGCGGGTGGTTGTTACGCATGAAATCACCTTCGAAGGTGATGCGCGTGGCGTCCGACACCTGCCAGCTGAGCACCGGGGCGATGCCGTAGCGCTCGCTCTCCACATCATCACGGAAGCTGTCGCCGCCCTCGCCCACCACATTCAGGCGATAGGCCAGGCGGCCTTCTTCGTCCAGCGGGCCACTGGTGTCCAGGGTGCCACGGCGCAGGCCCTGGTCGGTGAACTGGCTGCCGATGGTGGTGCGCTGCTCGTCCAGCGGCTGCTTGGTGACCACGTTAAAAGTGCCGCCGGGGTCGCCACGGCCATACAGCGTCGCGGATGGACCGCGCAGCACTTCCACGCGCTCCAGCGTGTTGGCATCCGGCGAATTGGGGTAGCCGCGGTTGATCGGGAAACCGTTGCGGTAGAACTCGGAGGAGGTGAAACCGCGCACCGTGAAATTGGTGAGACCCTGGCCACCGAAGTTGTTGGCGCGGCCAACGCCGCCGGCCTGGTCCAGCGCCTGCTGCAGGCGGGTGGCGGAGATATCGTCGATCACGTCGCGCGGCACCACGCTGACCGACTGGGGCGTTTCATGCAGGGCGGTATCGGTGCGCGTGGCGCTGGCCGAGCGCGTCGCCGCATAGCCTTGCACCGGGCCGGTCGCGCTTTCTGCGCTGCCGGTCACGACGGAGTCGGGCAGTTCCAGCGCGCCTTCTTCCGGCACGGTCAGCGAAGCGGCGTGAACGCCGACGGAACACAGGGACAACAGGCAGATTGAAGCACGACTCCAGCGCATGAAAAGACGGTCCAGATGGGAGGGGTCGCGATCATAATCCAACTGCGATTCACTCACAATTGCATTGAATAATCACCTTCATGCCCTTCCATCTGGACCGCTTCAGCCGCTCTGCCTACGGCGCGGCAAGTGGCGCCATAGTCGTGCCGAGACTTACTTGAGCTTTGCCAGCAGCGCCTCGGCAGCAGCTTCCGAGCTGGCCGGGTTCTGGCCGGTGACCAGCTTGCCGTCCTCGATCACGAACGAGCTCCAGTCCTGACCTTTTTCATACTGGCCGCCGAGCTTCTGGAACTCGTCTTCGATCAGAAACGGCACCACGTCGGTCAGCTGCACGCCGGCTTCTTCGCTGTTGCTGAAACCGGTGACCCGACGGCCCTTGATCAACGGGCTGCCATCGGCAGCCTTGACGTGGCGCAGCGCGCCCGGCGCGTGACAGACGAAGCCGATGGGCTTGCCGGCGCGCTCGAAGGCTTCGATCAGGGCGATGGACTCGCGGGACTCGGCCAGGTCCCACAGCGGGCCGTGGCCGCCCGGGTAGAACACGGTGTCGAAGTCCTGCTGGTTGACCGAGGCGAGCTTCACGGTGCTGGCCAGCTGACGCTGCGCCTCGGCATCGGCCTTGAAGCGGCGGGTGGCGTCGGTTTGCGCGTCGGGCGCGTCACTCTTCGGGTCCAGCGGCGGCTGGCCACCGGCTGGCGAGGCCAGGGTGATCGTGGCGCCGGCATCCTTGAACACGTAATAAGGCGCGGCGAACTCCTCGAGCCAGAAGCCGGTTTTCGCGCCGGTATTGCCGAGCTGGTCGTGGGAAGTCAGCACCATCAGTACTTTCATCATGAACTCCTTGCTTGTGGCGATAGGGTTCTGAGTTAGTGGCCGAAAACGCCGCGGAGTGCCCGAAGCTTTTCACCCATTGCCGGCGGGCAGCCACAGCTCGACGGTCAGGCCGCCTCCCTCTCGGTTCTCCAGGTTGAGCGTGCCACCGTGGGCCAGGGCGATGCGGCTGGCGATACTCAGGCCGAGCCCGTAGCCGCCGGAGCGCGCATTGCGCGAGGTCTCCCCGCGCACGAAGGGCTCGGTGATGCGTTCCAGCAGCGCCGGCTCGATGCCCGGCCCGCGATCCACAATGCGGATGGCGACGCCCTGCTCTTTCCGGGTCACCACCACCCCGATCGCCCGAGCATAACGCAAGGCATTCTCCAGCAGATTCTGCAGGCAACGCAGCAGCAACAGCGGGTTGCCAGGTATCGGCGGAGCGCGACCGCTGACCGGTAGCGGCTCATCAGCCGTGGCCAGCTCGCCACACAGCGTTGTGACCAGCTGCATGACATCCACCGCTTCCGCCACGCCCGGCTCGGCAGCGCGTTGAAAGTCGAGCACCTGGGCGATCATGGCGTCCATCTGGTTGATGCTGTGCTTGAGGCGCTCACGCTGCTCGTCATCATTGAGGCGCTCGACACGCAGGCGCATGCGCGTCAGCGGCGTGCGCAGGTCGTGGGACACCGCCGCGAGAAAATGCGCCTGCTCGCGCAGCATGGCGATCAACCGTTGCTGCATGACGTTGAAGGCCTGAGCTGCCTCACGTACTTCCAACGGTCCGTTGAGCGGCAGCGGCGGTCGTTCGAGGTTGTCGCCCAGGCCGCGCGCCGCCTCGCCGAGGCGCTGCAGTGGGCGCAGGCATAGGCGCACCGCCAGCCAGCAGATGCCAAGCACCGCGAGGATGCGCAGCACGTAGACGCGCAGCAGGTAATCGGCAATCAGTGCCCAGGCCGACTCGCCACTCCAGCCCTGTTGCTCATGGCCGTCCACCTGCAGCCAGCGCCCATCGGGCTGGGCGACGGCAAAGCGGATATGGGCCTGAGCGGTATCCAGGCCGAACAGGCTGCGCCAGACCAGCGGATGGCCCTGGGTATCGGTCAGCCGAGCTTCGAGCAAGTGAACGGTTTGCTCGTGGCCCAGTTCGTGGGCCACTGCCTGGCGCAGCAGTGGTTCGATGCGCCTGAGACCGCGCTTGTCCTCAGCCTCGACATGGGGCTGTTGATCCACGCAGCTCAGCTGATAGCCGGCGGGCATCGGCTGCGTCTCCATGGCCCCACAGCCTTGGGCGACCAGCGCGGCGGTGCGACTGGCGGCTAGCCGCACCGGCGCCTCCAGCGCCTGGGCGAAGCGCACGTCGAACCAGATGCTGCTCGACAGCAGCTGAATGGCCAGTACGCCGCAGACCATGATCAGCAGCAGTTGTGCGAATAGCGTGCGTGGCCATAAACGGCCAGGCAACTCAGCCCAGCGCATCGTTGGCGGTGACGCTGAACAGGTAACCCTCGTTGCGGATGGTGAGGATCTGCACCCGCTCGTCGCTGCCCTTAAAGCACTGGCGCAGCCGGCTGATACACATGTCCACCGAGCGATCATCGGGCAGATGGGACCGGGAGAACGCACAGCGGGTCAGGTGATCGCGGCTCAGCACGCGATTTTGCGCTGCCAGCAGCTCGCTCAACACGCGGCAATCGGAACGTGGCAATAACACCGCAGAACCGTCCGGCTGGCTTAACGTGCGTTTGACCGGATCGAGTCGGTAACCGGCAAAGGACACCGGCGCCTCGAACGGGCTCACCGGTTCCAGGCGCGATGGCACCGCAGCCGAGCGGCGCAGCACCGCCTTGGCCCTCGCCAGCAGCTCGCGTGGCTCGAAGGGTTTGCCCAGGTAATCGTCGGCGCCGACTTCCAGACCCACCACGCGATCCAGCGCCGAGCCCCGGGCCGACAGCATGATCACCGCCGGGCCACCTTGCGCCTGCACGCGGCGGCACAGGCTGAGGCCATCCTCGCCCGGCAGCATCAGGTCGAGAATCAGCAACTGCACGCTGTGCTGTTCGAGCAGCGGCCACATCTGTGGACCGTCGGCAGCCGCCAGCACCTGGTAACCGGAGTCGCTCAGATACTCGCAGAGCAGCTCGCGAATCTCGTCGTCATCGTCCACCACCAGCACGGTTTCCTGCGTTGCCTGCGCCCCGTGCGAGAGCAGTGCGCGCCCCTGATTACATTCCATTACACGCCCGTACAAATCGAGAAATTAGCCAGCCTGCGCTGTATTTAGAATCGTAACAAAAATCTCATGCATATGAGAATGAATGCCAACCAATACGAGTCATCATGAACGCCATTTCTCATCGCCCTACCCTCGCCCGTTTTCCGTCGCAACGCAGCCTGCTGGCGGCTGCCGTGAGTTTGAGCAGCCTGCTATGCAGCCCGCTCGGCTACGCTGAAGAGCCTGCATCAGGCGGCGCCCTGGAGCTGGGCGCGATTAGCATCGAAGACAACGCCATCGACGACGTCACCGAACAGCTGGGCTACACGGTGCGCGGAACCACCAGCTCCACGGGCATGGCACTGACGCCGCGGCAGACACCGCAGAGCGTCACCACCATCACCAACCAGCAGATGACCGACCGAGGCATCACCAACGTCGAGCAGGCCCTGGAAGTCACCCCAGGCGTGACCGCCAGCAAATACGAGGTGGGCGGCCGCACCGACTTCCGCGCCCGCGGTTACAAGGTCACCAACTGGAAGGTCGACGGCCTGCAGTATCAGGGCGACTCGGGTTTCAGCGGTGCCGGCAACTCGCTGAACATGGACATGTACGAGCGCATCGATATCGTGCGTGGCGCCAACGGACTGCTCGGCGGCACTGGCGACCCGTCCGCCACCGTCAACCTGATCCGCAAGGCCCCGCGCAAGGACTTCAGCGGCAGCGCCTACATGACCTATGGCAGCTGGGACCGCACGCGTCTGGGCGCCGATCTCAACCTGCCGCTCAGTGAAGACGGCCGCCTGCGCTCGCGCTTCGTGATCACTCAGGAAGATGCCAACTCCTTCCGCGACCACCAGTCCGAGCGCTCTCGCGCTGCCCTGGCCAACTTCGAGTTCGACCTCACCGACGCCACCACCTTGGGCGCCGGCTATCAATACGAATACGACAAGACGGTCGGTGGAGGCTGGGGCGCCAACATCCCGATCTGGTACGCCGATGGCAGCAAGACAAAGTGGTCGCGCAGCAGCAACCTAGTGCCGAGCTGGAGCCACGGCGAAAACGAAACGCGCACCACCTTCGCCTCCCTCAGCCACCGCTTCAACGAGGACTGGACGCTGGACGTGAAGGCCGCGCAAAGCGTCACCGAGGCGCTCAACCATTACGGTCTGGGCAAGGTCAACCAGTTCAGCCGCGGCCTTTATACCGGCTATCCGGAGCGCGACGGCAGCGGCATGATCCTCAACGGCCTGCACAGCTCCAGCGACACCACCCAGCAATCCGTGCAGTTCGACCTGAGCGGTGCCTTCGAGCTGTTCGGCCGCAGCCACCAGGCCATGTTCGGCTACAGCGACAGCCGTACCGTGGGCTGGACGCCGGAATACAGCTGCATCATGTCCAGCAGCACAGCTCAGAGCGCCCCGGCGCTGGGTTGCCAGTTCCGCAGCAACAATGGCCTGCCGATCACCAACTGGCACAACGGCGTGGATGACGACCTGTACATGACGGCCAGCAAGACCGGCCGCCACGGCAAGAGCGTCACCCGCCTGCAGGGCATGTACGCGGCCACGCGCCTGAGCATCACCGATCCGCTGTCGGTCATCCTCGGCGCTCGGGTCAGCGACTACCACACCAAGAACGCCACCGCCGCGGGCGTCAAGACCAGCCAGACCGAGTCGGGCATCGTCACGCCCTACGCGGGTGTGGTCTACGACCTCAACGATACCTACTCGCTGTACGCCAGCTATACCGATCTGTTCACCCCGCAGACAGAGGAAACCACTGGCGGCAGCCGGGTGGAACCCATCATCGGTCAGAGCTACGAAACCGGCATCAAGGGCGAGTGGTTCGACGGCAGCCTGAACGCCCAAGTCGCCTACTTCCGTACCAAGCAGGAGAACAAGGCGGTCAGCGACCCTGGCAGCCTGACGCCATCCGGCGCCCAGGCTTACGTGTCGGGCAGCGGCACCGAAACCGACGGCATCGATATCGAGGTGGCCGGTGCATTGACCGAGAACTGGAACGTCTACGGCGGCTACACCTACCTGCACTTCCGCCGCCTGGACAGTGATGGTCGCAGCGACCCATCGCACCTGTTCAAAGCCTCGACCACCTACCGCCTGGGCGGCATGCTTGATCGCGTAACCCTGGGCACTGGCGTCAGCGCGCAAAGCAACATCCGTGCACTGTCCAGCCCGGCAGGCATTCCGACCAATGGCCAGAGCCGCAGCGCCACCGAGGTCAACTGGTCCGGCTACGCGATCTGGAACGCCATGGCCAAGTACAACATCAACGACGACACCGACGTGACGCTGAACGTCAACAACCTGTTCGACAAGACCTACTACACCCGCTACGGCTTCTACGCCGGCGCCATCTACGGCGACCCACGCAGCATGTCGCTCACCCTGCGCACGCGGTTCTGAACCAGCAACAAGGCGGCGCATCTCCAGCGAGCCGCCTTCTTCTGCCAGCTGAAACGAAACAGGGGTAGCTCCCTTCGAGAGCTACCCCTGTTATTTTTTGCGGGCTTGAATCAGCGCTTGTCCTTGCGCTTCTTCTCGGCCTTCTTGTGGTGGCTCATCAGGCGGCGCTTCTTGTTCACCTGGCGATCGGTGAGGGTGTTCTTGTTACCCTCGTAAGGGTTCTCGCCCCCTTTGTACTCGATGCGGATCGGCGTACCGACCAACTTGAGCACGCGACGGTAGGTGTTTTCCAGGTAACGCGAGTAGGCACGCGGAACGGCGTCGACCTGGTTACCGTGGATCACGATCAGCGGCGGGTTGGCGCCGCCCAGGTGGGCATAACGCAGCTTGATGCGGCGACCGTTGACCAGCGGCGGCTGGTGCTCCTGCACGGCGTCTTCGAGAATCTGCGTCAGGCGGCTGGTCGGCCAGCGGGTGATCGCCGACTTGAAGGAAGCCTGTACCGATTTGTACAGATGGCCAACACCGGTGCCGTGCAGCGCCGAGATGAAGTGGATATCGGCGAAGTCGACGAAGAACAGCCGGCGCTGCAGCTCGGTCTTCACGTACTCGCGTTCGCTGGGCTCCATGCCGTCCCACTTGTTCAGGGCGATGACCAGGGCGCGGCCACTTTCGAGCACGAAGCCGAGCAGGTTGAGGTCGTGGTCGACCACCCCTTCGCGGGCATCCATGACGAACACCACCACATTGGAGTCCTGGATGGCCTGCAGCGTCTTGACCACCGAGAACTTTTCCACCGCCTCGAAGATCTTGCCGCGGCGACGCACGCCGGCGGTGTCGATCAGCGTGTACTTCTCGTCATCACGCTCGAAGGGGATGTAGATGCTGTCGCGGGTGGTGCCGGCCTGATCGTAGACGATGACCCGGTCTTCACCGAGCATGCGGTTGACCAGGGTCGACTTGCCGACGTTGGGACGGCCGATGATGGCCAGCTTGATGCCGTCCTTCTCGCTCGGGCCGGGAATGCGCTTGGCTTCCTCGCCCTCGGCGACCTCTTCGGTCTCCTCGCCCTCTTCCGGCTCACCGGCATCCTTGGGGAAGCTACCCAGGGCCGCTTCGAGCATCTGGGTAATGCCGCGGCCATGTGCACCGGCGATAGGCAGGGCTTCGCCCATGCCCAGCGGCGAGAACTCGGCGCGGGCCAGGTCGGGGTCGAGGTTGTCGACCTTGTTGACCACCAGGAAACTGCGCTTGTTGCGCTTGCGCAGGTGCTCGCCAATCATCTGGTCGGAGGCGGACAGCCCGGCGCGGGCGTCGACCAGGAACAGCACGGCGTCGGCTTCTTCGATGGCCTGCAGGGACTGCTCGGCCATCTTGGCGTCGATGCCTTCCTCGTCACCGGAGATACCGCCGGTGTCGATCACGATATAGGTGCGCCCCTGCCATTTGGCCTCGCCGTACTGGCGGTCGCGGGTCAGACCCGAAAGGTCCCCGACGATCGCGTCGCGGGTGCGGGTCAGGCGGTTGAACAAGGTGGATTTACCGACGTTCGGCCGGCCCACCAGGGCAATTACGGGAACCATTCGGCTCTCCACTTCGTTATTTCAAAAAATACAAAAGCCGCTGCACAGGCAGCGGCCGCAAATCTCGCACTATCTGCCCCGCTCGCCCGATGCTATCGGGCGAACAGAGCCGGGGCTCACTTGATGGTCAGAGCCACCAGTTTGCCGCCGTTGCCGAAGGCATACAGCCAGTCGCCGACCACCACCGGACGGGCACGCAGGCCGTCGCTGTCGATACGGGTACGGCCGACGAAGCGACCGTCGACCTGGCTGACCAGGTGCAGGTAGCCTTCAAAATCACCGAACGCGACGTAGCTGGAGAACACCGCCGGCGAGGACAGCTGGCGGCGTGCCAGGGCGTCGTTGGTCCACAGTGCCGACGCCGAACGCTCGTCGATGCTTTCCACGGTGCCGTTGGCCAGGGTCACGTACACGTTACCCAAGCCCTGGGCCACGCCCATGGAGCTGGAGGCTTCGCGCTGCCAGATCACCCGGCCGCTCTGCAGATCCAGCGCCGCGACGCGGCCCTGGTAGCTGACCACGTACAGCTGGCCGCCGGAGAGCAGCAGGCCGCCGTCGATATCGACGATACGGTCGAGCTCGGAACGACCTTGCGGGATGGCAACACGCTGCTCCCACACCGGGATACCGCGCTGCGCATCCAGAGCGATCACCTTGCCACTGGACAAGCCGGCGATGGCCAACTGGTTGGTCAGCAGCGGGCTGCCGGTGCCACGCAGGGTCAGCACCGCCGGGGTGTTCTCGAAGATCCAGCGTTGCTGGCCGCTGTAGGCATCCAGCGCAACCAGGGTGTCGTCCTGGGTCTGCACCAGCACGGTGTCGCTGCTGATGGCCGGAGCGGAGAGCACTTCGCTCGGCACGCGGGCGCGCCACTTCTCTTCACCGTTGGACGAATCCAGGGCGATCACCTCACCCTTGAGGGTGCCAACCACGACCATGCCATAGCTAGCCGCCACGGCGCCGGAAACCGGAACTTCCAGCTCCTTCTTCCAGGCGACCTTGCCGGTCATGCGATCCATAGCCACGACCAGGCCGTTGACGTCGGCGGCGAAGATCTGCTCGCCATCGACTACCGGCTCGAGCATGTTGTAGATGTCGCCCTGACCGTCACCGATCGAGCGGCTCCACTCTTTCTGCAGCTTCACTTCCTCGGTGAACTTGGGAAGCTCGGCAGGCGGCAGTTCTTTCTTGCTGTTGCTGCTGCAGCCTACGGCCAGAACGGCCAGGGCCAGCATTGCGGCATTCTTCCAACGCATCACGTCATGCATCCCCTTTGGCCAGGTCGTCGATCTTCATCTGCAGACCACCGACGGCAGCTTCTTCGGCCAGCGCGCCCTTGGCTTTCACATAGGCGACATGGGCGTCGTCGGTACGGCCCAGCTTCACCAGCAGGTCGCCCTTGAGTTCTTCACGGCTGGCCACGAACGCCTGATCGGCATCGCCGTCGAGCAGCTTGAGCGCTTCGTCGGCCTTGTCCTGGGCAGCCAGCACGCGAGCCAGACGCTGACGGGCGAGCTCGCCCAGGGTGTCGTTGGCCGGCTTGTCGACCACGCTGCGCAGCTCGGCTGCCGCGTCGTCCAGCTTGCCGGACTCGACCGCGACCTTGGCCACGAACAGGCTGCCGTACTGAGCGTACTGGGTACCGCCGAAGTCTTTCTTCAGCTCGCCGGCAAGCGCGGCCACCTTGGCGGCGTCCGGCTGACCGCTCGGGGTCATGGCCGACTCCAGCAGTTGCTGATAGATAATCGACGCGCCCTGCGCCTGGTTGGTCTGGTACTTCTGCCAGCCCTGCCAGCCGAATACCGCGATCAGCGCCAGGGCGCCGCCCGCCAGCAGTGGCTTGCCGTTACGATCCCACCAGTCTTTCAGGCCGGCCAGTTCATCATCATCGCTGTTCAACGCCACCCCAATACTCCTTAATCGCTAAATCGCTCAAGCCTGCTGGGTGCAGGATGCCAGATGGTCGGCAAGATCCGACCAGGCAATGCTTTGTTGTTCGCTGTCGTCGCGCAAAGGTTTGCAACCTACCACGCGCTTGGCCAGTTCGTCCTCACCGAGGATCAGAGCATACAGGGCTCCGCTCTTGTCGGCCTTCTTGAACTGGCTCTTGAAGCTGCCACCGCCGGCATTGACCAGCAGACGCAGCCCCGGAACCTGATTGCGGATGTCTTCGGCCAGGGCCAGTGCCGCCAGCTCGGCTGCTTCGCCGAACGCACAGATGAAGGCATCGGCCGGACGGCTCAGCTCCGCAGGCACACACTGCAGGGTTTCCAGCAGCAGTACCAGGCGCTCGACGCCCATGGCGAAGCCCACACCCGGTGTCGGCTTGCCGCCGAACTGGGTGATCAGGCCGTCGTAACGGCCACCGGCGCAAACAGTGCCCTGGGAGCCGAGCTTGTCGGTCACCCACTCGAATACGGTGCGGCCGTAGTAATCCAGGCCACGCACCAGCTTCGGGTTGATTTCGTATTTGATACCGACGGCATCCAGACGCGCCTTGAGACCCTCGAAGTGCGCGCGGGACTCTTCATCCAGGTAATCGTGCAGCGTCGGGGCATCGGCGAGCAGCGCCTGGGTCTGGGCATTCTTGCTGTCGAGGATGCGCAGCGGGTTGGTGGTCAGGCGACGCTGGCTGTCTTCGTCGAGCTGATCGAAGCGCTCGCGCAGGTAGGCCACCAGGGCGTCACGGTACACGCCGCGGGCTTCGCTGGAACCCAGGCTGTTGAGCTGCAGGGTTACTGCGTCGGCCAGGCCGAGCTGCTTCCACAGGCGCCAGGTCAGGGTGATCAGCTCGGCGTCGATGTCCGGCCCTGGCAGGTTGAACACTTCCACACCGATCTGGTGGAACTGGCGATACCGGCCCTTCTGCGGCTTCTCGTAGCGGAACATCGGGCCTGCGTACCACAGCTTCTGCACCTGACCGCCACCGGTCAGGCCATGCTCGAGCACAGCGCGCACGCAGCCGGCGGTGCCTTCGGGGCGCAGGGTCAGGGATTCGTTGTTACGGTCGAGAAAGGTGTACATCTCCTTGTCGACCACATCGGTGCCCTCGCCGATACCGCGGGCAAACAGATCGGTGAACTCGAGGATCGGCAGGCGGATTTCCAGATAGCCGTAGCTATCCAGCAAGGTCGCCAGCGTGGTTTCCAGATAGCGCCAGGCCGGCGTCTGCTGCGGCAGGATATCGTTCATGCCACGAATGGCTTGCAGGGACTTGCTCACTTGTTTTCCTTAAGCACGGATCAGCCGCGCACGATCACAGCCGCATCGGCTGCAGCCTTCTCGGCCGCCTTTTCGCGGATCAGCTTTTCCAGCTCATCCACCAGGTTGGTATTGGTCAGCTTGGAAGCTGGCTTGCCGTCGATGTACACCAGATTGTTCGGCGTACCACCGGTCAGGCCGATATGGGCTTCCTTGGCTTCACCTGGGCCGTTGACCACGCAGCCGATCACCGCCACGTCCAGCGGCACCAGCAGGTCCTCGACGCGGGTTTCCAGCTCGTTCATGGTCTTGACCACGTCGAAGTTCTGGCGCGAGCAGCTTGGGCAGGCGATGAAGTTGATGCCCCGCGAACGCAGGCGCAGCGACTTGAGAATATCGAAACCGACCTTGATCTCCTCCACCGGATCGGCGGCCAGGGAGATACGAATGGTGTCGCCGATGCCTTCGGCCAAGAGCATGCCCAGACCCACCGAGGATTTAACGGTACCGGAGCGCAGGCCGCCGGCTTCGGTGATACCCAGATGCAGGGGTTGTTCGATCTGCTTGGCCAGCAGGCGATAGGCTTCGACGGCCATGAACACGTCGGAGGCCTTCACGCTGACCTTGAAGTCTGGGAAGTTCAGGCGGTCGAGGTGCTCGACATGGCGCAGCGCGGACTCGACCAGCGCTTCGGGCGTCGGCTCGCCGTACTTCTTCTGCAGGTCCTTTTCCAGGGAACCGGCGTTGACGCCGATGCGAATCGGGATGCCTTTGTCGCGCGCCGCCTCGACCACCGCCTTGACGCGATCCTCGCGGCCGATGTTGCCCGGGTTGATGCGCAGGCAATCGACGCCCAGTTCTGCCACGCGCAAGGCGATCTGGTAATCGAAATGAATGTCGGCCACCAGCGGCAGGTTGACCTGCTGCTTGATGCGCCCAAAGGCTTCGGCGGCGTCCATGTCCGGCACCGAGACGCGCACGATATCGGCACCGGCCGCTTCGAGGCGACGGATCTGCTCGACGGTGGCAGCGACATCGTTGGTGTCGGTGTTGGTCATGCTCTGTACGGCAATCGGGGCATCGCCACCGACCGGCACCGAGCCAACCCAGATCTTGCGAGACAGACGACGTTTGATCGGCGATTCACCGTGCATATTACTGCCCACCCAACTTGATGCGTGCGGTCTCGTTCGAGATGTACGGCGTCACATCGACAGCAGCGCCGTTGTAAGTCACCTGGGCGCCACGGGCGAAGCCAAGGCGCAATTCCATGGGTGCATGGCCGCGCACATCGAGGCTGTCACCACCGCGTTTCAAGCCGCTGGCGATGACCTTGCCGTTGGCGTCGGTGACCTGGACCCAGCAGTCAGCGGTAAATTTCAGGCTGATCAGTCCTTCACCGGCGGCGGCAGGCGCCTGAGGCTGAGCAGCCGCAGCTGGCGGCTGCGCCGCAGCAGCATTTGCCTGAGCAGTCGGTGCAGCAGGCGCCGTGGCGGTATGGGATTCAGCGGGGGCAGCAGGCGCCTGTTCAGCAGGTGCGGCTTGCTGCTGAGCGGGAGGATTCTGCTGCAGCAACTCGGTGGCGGTCGCCGGCGGTGTTTCGCTCGGCGCCTCTTCCTGGGCCTGCTCGGTCGGCACACCCGGCAGCGGCAACTCGGTACCCTGGTTCTGCGCCTCGGCGACGGCCTGGTCTTCCGGCTCGTCGAGCTGATGAATCTGCGTGCTGCCGTCGGCGCCTTCGACCTCTACATGGCCCATGCCGACGTTCTTCAGGTCATCGAGCTGCCAGCCCTGCTCCTGCCACCAGTAGAAGCAGGCACCGCCCACACCGAGCAGCAGCAGGAAGCTGACCAGACGCAGGATACTTTGCGAATAACGGGTCGGCTCCTCGATACGGCCCAGCGCATGCACGCTGGAGCCGGCCGCATTGCTGCCGGTGAACTGATCGAAGTCAGCCACCAACGGCGCCTGTTCCAGGCCCAGCAATTTGGCGTAGGCACGGATGTAACCGCGGGAGAAGGTGTTGCCCGGCAGCTTCTCGAACTCGCCGGCCTCCAGCTGGCTCAGGCGCGTCGGGGTGAGGTTGAGCTGGGTGGCGACTTCGGCCACCGACCAGCCCCGGCTCTCACGCGCTGCACGCAGGGCTTCTCCAGGATTGACGCGATGAGCTGCTACAACTTCGGGTTGGGCCGCTTTCATCTTTGCTCCGACAGATATTGCTGATATTCCGGCGTACCGGGATAAAGACGTTTCAACTGCAGGCCGAGGCTGGCAGCGCGGTCACGATCATCGAAGATCGTGGCCAGGCGCGCGCCCAGCAGCAAGCTGCGGGCGTTCTGCTCGGAAATGGCGCTGAAACTTTCGTAATAGCTGCGCGCCGGCACGTACTCGCGGTCTTCAAAGGAGAGATTGGCCATCTCCAGCAAGGCCCGCGGCTGGCGGCTGTTGAGGCGCAACGAGCGCTCGAAATAGCTTTTGGCTTCCTGGCGCTGCTTGAGCATCACGGCGGTCATGCCCATGTTCTCGAATATCCGGGCGCGCTCGGGATAAAGACTGTCTTCGGAGGCCAGGGCATAGCGCTCCATGGCTTCCTTGTAGCGCTTCTGTTCGAACAGGAAGCCGCCGTAGTTGTTCAGCAAGCGCGCATCCCGGGGATTTCGGGACAACGACTTGCGAAAGTGCTCTTCAGCCAGCTTGGGCTCCATCTCGCGCTGGAACACCAAAGCGAGCACCGCGTGCGCATCGGCACCCGAAGGGTCGATTTCCAGTGCGTTCTTCAGCGGCACCTTGGCCGGCCCCGTCTCGCCCTGCTGCAGATAACCGATGCCCAGCTGCACGAAGGAATCGTAGGCTTTCTTGCGCCCTTCCGGCGTTTTCATCGGGTCCACGTCACCGGTGGAAACGCAGGCGCTGAGCAGACTGGCACCGAACAGAAACAGCAGAGAACGCAGCACGGTCATGGAGATCCTCTCAGTTACGGCTGGCGGTGGGACGCGCCGCCTCGGCGTCGGCATTCAGCTGGCGCACGGCGATGTAGCGCTCGCTACGACGGGTACGGTCCATGACCTGGCCGACCAGCTGCCCACAGGCGGCATCGATGTCTTCACCACGGGTGGTACGCACCGTGACGTTGTGCCCGGCTTTTTGCAACAGCTCCTGGAAACGGCGAATGGCATTGTTGCTCGGCCGCTCGTAACCCGAATGAGGGAACGGGTTGAAGGGAATCAGGTTGATCTTGCAGGGCACGTCGGCCAGCAGCGCGACCATCTGCTCGGCGTGCTCGAGTTTATCGTTCACATCCTTGAGCAGGGTGTATTCGACTGTGAGCACACGTTTCTCGCCAAGGCGGGAAATGTAGCGCTTGCAGGCGGCCAGCAGCATGTCCAGCGGGTACTTCTTGTTGATCGGTACCAGCTGGCTGCGCAGCTCATCATTGGGCGCATGCAGCGACAGCGCCAGGGACACGTCGATGACCTCGGCGAGTTTGTCGATCATCGGCACCACGCCGGAGGTCGACAGGGTCACCTTGCGCTTGGAGATGCCATAGCCCAGGTCGTCCATCATGATCTTCATGGCGGACACGACGTTGTCGAAGTTCAGCAGCGGCTCGCCCATGCCCATCATCACCACATTGGTGATGGCGCGGTCGATCTTGGCCGGCACGCTGCCGAAGGATTTGTTGGCGATCCACACCTGGCCGATGATCTCGGCACTGGTAAGGTCGCTGTTGAAACCTTGCTTGCCCGTGGAGCAGAAGCTGCAATCCAGGGCACAGCCCGCTTGCGAGGAAACGCACAGGGTGCCACGCCCGCCCTGGGGTATGTACACGGTCTCCACGCAGCTGCCCGACGCCACACGCACCACCCACTTGCGCGTGCCATCGGAAGAAATGTCTTCGCTGACCACTTCGGGCCCGCGAATGTAGGCAGCGGCCTCGAGCTTCTCGCGCAAGGCCTTGCCGACGTTGGTCATGGCGGCGAAATCGTCGACGCCGAAGTGATGGATCCACTTCATGACCTGACCGGCACGAAAGCGCTTCTCCCCGAGGCTCTCGAAGAACTGCTCCATTTCCGGCTGGGTCAGGCCCAGCAGGTTGATTTTGCCATTCGTGTCGGTCATGACGTCACCTTCGCACGCTTCGCCTTAGCGAATGCGGGCGTTGATCTCGGTAGCGGAGAAGAAGTAAGCGATTTCGCGAGCAGCGGAAGCTTCCGAGTCGGAACCGTGAACAGCGTTCTCGTCGATGGAAACGGCGAAGTCAGCACGGATGGTGCCGGCAGCAGCTTCTTTCGGGTTGGTAGCGCCCATCAGTTCACGGTTCTTGGCGATGGCGTTTTCGCCTTCCAGAACCTGAACGATAACCGGACCGGAAGTCATGAACGCAACCAGGTCCTTGAAGAAACCGCGCTCGCTGTGCTCGGCGTAGAAGCCGGCAGCTTCGCGCTCGGACAGCTGCAGCTGCTTGGAAGCAACGATGCGCAGGCCAGCTTCTTCGAAGCGAGTGGTGATCTTGCCGATGACGTTTTTCGCAACGGCATCCGGCTTGATGATGGAGAAAGTACGTTGAACAGCCATGTGAAACTCCAGAAACGGTGGATTAAAGCCAAAAATTAAACCCGCGAATTATACGCGGGTTCCAGTCAAAAGCATAAGAGCGATGCCCCAAGGTGGCACCTGCTCGGCATAAAAGGCCGGATATCGTCCGACCTCGTGATTACTGTGCTTCTTCGATCCAGGCTGCCTGAATGGCTTCCAGGACCTTTTCGCCGCCGCGCTGCGGGTCGTCGGAAAACTCCGGCAGCTCGACCACCCAGCGATGCAGCTGGACGAAATTGACATAACGGGGGTCGACATCCGGCTTGCTGTCGGCGAGCTGGATGGCGATTTCGAGCACATCAACCCATTTCAGGCTCATGTCGTGGCTTCCTGATCAGTGCGGCGCTTCGGCGGCATGGTTGAGCGAATACTTGGGAATCTCGACGGTGAGGTCCTGCTCGCCGACGATGGCCTGACAGGCCAGGCGCGACTGCGCTTCCAGGCCCCAGGCCTTGTCCAGGTAATCCTCTTCGAGCTCGTCGGCTTCGTTCAGCGAATCGAAACCCTTGCGCACGATGCAATGGCAGGTGGTGCAGGCACACACGCCGCCACAGGCGCTTTCCATCTCGATGTGGTGCTCGTGGGCCAGCTCCAGAATCGACGTACCGGACGGCGCTTCGACCACCAAGCCCTCGGGACAGAATTTCTCGTGGGGCAGAAAAGTTACCACGGGCATCGCTTATTCCTCGATCTCATTCAGGCTGCGCCCGGCCAGCGCGGCTTTTACCGTCGAATCCATGCGCCGGGCAGCAAAGGCATCGGTCACTTGCGACAGACGCTTGGTCTGCTGCTCGATGGCCAGGCCATCGGTGCCCGTCAACAAATCTCGCAATTCCTGCATCTGCAGCTCGATGACCATGCGCTCTTCAGCATCCAGCAAGCGTTCGCCGTCGGCCTGCAGGGCACCTTCGACCGCTTCGAGCAGACGCTGGGCATCGACCTGCTGCTCGCGCAGCACACGGGCGGCCTTGTCGCCACCGGCATGCTGGAAGGAGTCCTGCAGCATGCGCGCGATCTCGCCATCGGTCAGCCCATAGGATGGCTTGACCTGAATGCTGGCTTCGACGCCCGAGGCGAGTTCGCGGGCACTGACGCTGAGCAGGCCGTCGGCATCGACCTGGAAGGTCACGCGAATCTTCGCCGCACCCGCCACCATCGGCGGGATGCCACGCAGTTCGAAGCGCGCCAGGGAGCGGCAGTCGCTGACCAGCTCGCGCTCGCCCTGCAGCACATGAATCATCATGGCGCTCTGGCCATCTTTGTAGGTGGTGAATTCCTGGGCGCGCGCCACCGGAATGGTGGTGTTACGCGGAATCACCTTCTCCATCAACCCACCCATGGTTTCCAGCCCCAGGGACAACGGGATGACGTCGAGCAGCAACAATTCTTCTCCGTCGGCGCGGCGGTTGCCGGCCAGGGCGTCGGCCTGGATCGCGGCGCCAATGGCGACCACCTGATCCGGGTCGATATCGGTCAGCGGCTGACGGCCGAACAGCTCGCCGACCGCCTCGCGCACCCGCGGCACGCGGGTGGAGCCGCCGACCATGACCACCGCACCGACGTCCTCGACCTCGATACCGGCATCACGCACCGCACGGCGACAAGACTTCAGGCTGCGCGCCACCATCGGCTCAATCAGGGTCTGGAAATGAATACGGGACAACACACCACGCCATTGCCCGTAACTCACCTCGACGCTGTCGGCAGCGGTCAGCGCTTCCTTGGCGGCGCAGGCCGCCTGCAGCAGGCTGCGCTGGGCACCGGGCTCGATATTGGCGGACAGGCCCGCCTGCTCGACGATCCAGCCGGCGATGGCGTGATCGAAATCATCGCCGCCCAGGGCGCTGTCGCCACCGGTCGCCAGCACTTCGAATACCCCGCCAGTCAGGCGCAGGATGGAAATATCGAAGGTGCCGCCGCCCAGATCGTAGATCGCCACAACGCCTTCGGCCTTCTGGTCGAGACCGTAGGCCACGGCGGCAGCAGTCGGCTCATTGAGCAGGCGCAGCACGTTCAGGCCGGCCAGGCGCGCGGCATCCTTGGTGGCCTGGCGCTGGGAGTCGTCGAAATAGGCCGGCACGGTGATGACCGCACCAACCAGATCGCCACCCAGGGTCGCTTCGGCACGCTGGCGCAGCACCTTAAGGATGTCGGCGGACACTTCCACCGGGCTTTTCAAGCCCTGCACGGTGTCGATGAACGGCATGTGCGATTCGCCGGCGACGAAGCGGTAAGGCAGTTGCTCGCCCAGCTGCTTCACATCGGCCAGACCACGCCCCATCAGGCGCTTGACCGACAGGATGCTGTTGTACGGGTCGCTGGAAGCCTGGGCGCGCGCGGCTTCGCCGACTTCGACGCGATCGGCGTGATAGCGCACGGCCGACGGCAGGATCAGGCGTCCCTCGGCATCGGCCAGCGGCTCGCTGACGCCGCTGCGCACGGCTGCGACCAAGGAATTGGTGGTGCCCAGATCGATCCCTACCGCCAGACGACGCTGGTGGGGTTGGGGGCTCTGGCCGGGCTCAGCAATCTGCAATAAAGCCATAGGTAGTCGGTGCTTATCTGGGTATCAGGCACGGCCACGGCAGCCGCGCGAGCATTAATCGTCGAGGCGCTCTTCCAGCTGGCGCACCTCGTGGGAAAGCTTGTCGAGAAACTGCATGCGGCGCATCAGGCGTTCGGCCTCTTCTCGGCGCGCATCGTCCTCCCAAACTTCGGCGAAGCGTTCGTTGAGCTCCTGCTGGGCGACTTTCAGGCGCCCCTTGAAGGCCGCCACGCCAGCCAGATCGGCTTCGTCCTGCAGGTCTTCGAGCTCTTCACGCCACTGCATCTGCTGCAGCAGGAAGTCGGGATCCTGAACAGTGACTTCCAGCGGCAATTCGGGCCCGCGCATAGCTAGCAGGTAACGCGCACGCTGCGAGTCACTCTTGAGCGTGCGGTAAGCCTCGTTGAGACTCGCCGAGCGCTCGAGTGCCACACGCTGCTCACGCTCGGAGGCATCGGCGAAACGGTCCGGGTGCACGCTGCGCGCCAGCTCGCGGTAGCGAGCGGCGAGCTGATCGAGATCCAGGCGAAAGCTGGGCTGCAGCTCGAACAGGGCGAAGTGACAGGGGCCGGCGTTCTTCATCAGACGTTAAAGCTTTCGCCGCAGCCGCACTCGCCACGCACGTTCGGATTGTTGAACTTGAAGCCTTCGTTCAACCCTTCCTTGACGAAATCGAGCTCGGTGCCGTCGAGGTAGACCAGGCTCTTGGGATCGATGATCACCTTGACGCCATGGCTCTCGAAGATCTGATCTTCGCTGGCGGTTTCGTCGACGAACTCCAGCACGTAGGCCAGGCCGGAACACCCGGTGGTGCGAACCCCGAGACGGATGCCCTCACCCTTGCCACGGCCGTCGAGCGAACGACGGATATGCTGGGCAGCGGCTTGAGTCATGCTGATGGCCATCGACCAACCCTCCTTAGAGCAAACCTTTCTTCTGCTTGTAGTCGCGCACGGCCGCCTTGATGGCGTCCTCGGCGAGTACCGAGCAGTGGATCTTCACCGGCGGCAGCGCCAGTTCTTCGGCGAGCTGGGTGTTCTTGATGGTTTCCGCCTCGTCCAGCGTCTTGCCCTTCATCCACTCGGTAGCCAGGGAGCTGGAAGCGATGGCCGAACCGCAGCCGTAGGTCTTGAATTTGGCATCTTCGATGACGCCCTGCTCGTTGACCTTGATCTGCAGACGCATCACGTCGCCGCAGGCCGGCGCGCCGACCATGCCGGTGCCGACGTCCGGGTCTTCCGCGTTCATCTTGCCGACGTTGCGCGGGTTCTCGTAGTGGTCGATGACCTTTTCGCTGTAAGCCATTTTTTCAGTCCTCTCTCATCAGGCGCCGCTCACCGGCAGCTTTTAGTGTGCTGCCCATTCCACCTTGGAAAGGTCGACACCTTCTTTGAACATATCCCAGAGCGGCGACAGTTCGCGCAGCTTGGTAACGGCCTCGCAGACCTTCTGTGCGGCGTAGTCGACTTCTTCTTCGGTGGTGAAGCGACCGAAGGTGAAACGAATCGAGCTGTGCGCCAGTTCGTCGTTGCGGCCCAGGGCACGCAGTACGTAGGAAGGCTCCAGGGACGCCGAGGTACAGGCCGAACCGGACGACACCGCCAGGTCCTTGAGGGCCATGATCAACGACTCGCCTTCGACGTAGTTGAAGCTCAGGTTCAGGTTGTGCGGTACGCGGGCAGTCATGCTGCCATTGATGTACAGTTCTTCCAGGCTCTCGACCTGCTTGAAGAAACGATCACGCAGGGCCAGCACCTTGGCGTTCTCGGCGGCCATTTCTTCCTTGGCGATACGGAAGGCCTCACCCATGCCGACGCACTGATGGGTCGCCAGAGTGCCGGAACGCATGCCGCGCTCGTGGCCACCGCCGTGGGTCTGGGCTTCCAGACGGATACGCGGCTTGCGACGCACGTACAGCGCGCCGACACCTTTCGGGCCGTAGGTCTTGTGCGCCGAGAAGGACATCAGGTCGACCTTGAGCTTCTCCAGGTCGATCTCGACCTTGCCGGTCGACTGGGCGGCATCGACGTGGAAGAACACACCACGGGCACGCAGCAGCTCGCCAATGGCGGCGATGTCGTTGACGGTGCCGATCTCGTTGTTGACGTGCATGATCGACACCAGCGTGGTGTCCTCGCGCAGCGCCGCCTCGACCATGACCGGGGTGATCAGGCCATCTTCACCGGGCTCGATGTAGGTGACTTCAAAACCTTCACGCTCGAGCTGGCGCATGGTGTCCAGCACCGCCTTGTGCTCGATCTTCGAGGTGATCAGGTGCTTGCCCTTGCTGGCGTAGAAGCTGGCGACACCCTTGATGGCGAGGTTGTCGGACTCGGTGGCACCGGAGGTCCAGACGATTTCGCGCGGGTCGGCGTTGACCAGCTCGGCCACCTGACGACGGGCGTTCTCGACAGCTTCCTCGGCCTTCCAGCCAAAGACGTGGGAGCGCGAGGCCGGGTTGCCGAAGTTGCCTTCGTTGGTCAGGCATTCGACCATTTTCTGCGCAACGCGCGGATCGACCGGCGTTGTCGCGGAGTAATCCATGTAGATTGGCAATTTCATTTTCGGTATCTCCTAATCAGGTATCAGGCCGGCGCCTTGCGTGCTCAATCGACGGTGGACGCTTCAATCTTATCCAGATGCTGCGCCCTGCCGTTGCTGGCGCAGCGACGTTGATCCTGGCGCTGGGCGACTTCCTGCACTTCGCGGCGCGTGACCAGATCGGCCAGGCTGATGCCGCTGAGAAACTCGTGAATCTGCTGGCTCAGGTCGCACCACAGGTGGTGGGTCAGGCAGATGTCGCCGGAGTGGCAACCGCCCTGCCCCTGGCAGCGCGTGGCATCGACCGATTCGTTGACCGCGTCGATCACTTCAGCGACCTGGATACCCTGCATGTTGCGCGACAGCTGATAACCACCACCTGGCCCGCGCACACTGGAAACCAGACTGCCGCGACGCAGTTTGGCGAACAGCTGCTCGAGGTAGGAAAGGGAAATACCCTGACGCTCGGAGATATCGGCGAGGGATACCGGCCCATCCTGCGCATGCAGCGCCAGATCGAGCATGGCAGTCACGGCGTAGCGGCCTTTGGTAGTCAGTCGCATGAAGGGTTACCAAGGATTCACAATGTGGGGCGATTATCTGCTTTTCCGAGTATTTGAGTCAACTATAAGACCGACCAAATTACTCGGATTTAGCTCCGCCACCCGTCAAAACTGGCGGCGGATCATAGCAAAACCAGACCCGCCCCGCATCACGCAGCCGGCTTGTCGCCCTGATCCTTGCAGACGCCGGCGAAGTCCTCGTCACGCAATTGCGGCATATCCTTGGCGCAGTAATCACTGCCCAGCTTGCCCAGTGCGCCGCAAATGCCTTCGAGGCGATTGTCGACCGCATGCAGATGATCAAGCAATTGACCGATCGCACGCGCCACCGGATCGGGCATGTCCTGACTGACACCGTAGGCATCGAAGCCCAGTTTGTCGGCGATGGCCTGGCGCTGCGCTTCGAGCCCATCATCACCCTTGACGATGATCTTCGCCGGAATGCCGACCGCGGTCGCACCCGCCGGCACCGCCTTGGTGACCACAGCATTGGAGCCGATCTTGGCGCCCGCTCCCACGGTGAACGGGCCGAGCACCTTGGCGCCGGCACCGACCACCACACCATCCTCGAGGGTCGGATGGCGCTTGCCCTTGTTCCAACTGGTACCGCCCAGGGTCACGCCCTGATAGAGGGTCACGTCATCGCCGATCTCGGCGGTCTCACCGATGACAATGCCCATGCCGTGGTCGATGAAGAAACGCCGGCCGATCACTGCACCAGGATGAATCTCGATGCCGGTCAGCCAGCGACTGAAGTTGGACACGCCCCGCGCCAGCCACTTCCAGCCGGAAGTCCAAAGCGCATGCGCGGCGCGATGCAGCCACACGGCGTGCAGCCCAGGATAGCAGGTGACCACCTCGAAGGCGTTGCGCGCCGCCGGGTCACGATGGAATACGCCCTGGATATCTTCCCGCATGCGCTCAAACATCAGTCTTTCCCCGTTTGTGGTGCTCACCGCGCGCCGCCTTGAGAGTCTCGGTCAGGATGCCGCGCAAGATATTCATTTCCAGCCGAGTCACCTCGGCGCGTCCGTACAGACGGCGCAGGCGACTCATCAAATGCCGAGGGCTGGCGGGATCGAGAAAGCCGATTTCCACCAGCGATTTTTCCAGATGCCCGTAAAAGGATTCCATCTCGTCTGCCGTCACCGGCAGATCCCCCTCCTCGACAACCGCTTCCTGACGAGGCGCGACCGGCGCGTTTTCAAGAGCCAGGGCCGCCATGCGCACTTCGTAGGTCAGCACCTGCACGGCAGCCGCCAGATTCAGCGAGCTGAACGCCGGATCGGAGGGAATGTGCACGTGAAAATGACAGCGCTGCAGCTCTTCATTGGTCAGGCCGGCGTGCTCACGACCGAACACCAGCGCCACCTCACCGCCCTCGACGGACTTCTGCACCGCGGCCACACCGCACTCGCGCGGATCGATCAATGGCCAGGGAATGCGCCGCTCCCGCGCACTGGTGCCGAAGGCCACGCTGCAACCGACCAGGGCATCTTCGAGACAGGACACCACCTGAGCAGAATCGAGAATATCGGTAGCGCCAGAGGCCCGCGCTACGGCTTCCTCACTGGGAAACTGGCGCGGATCAACCAACACCAGCCGCGACAGCCCCATGTTTTTCATGGCCCTGGCCACTCCGCCGATATTGCCGGGATGACTGGTATTGACCAGTACCACTCGAATGTTCTGCAGCAAGGTAAACGCCCGCATCGGATAAATGAGGTGACAAATCTTACAGAAGCACCCTCCTTTGTGTCATGCAGGACACCGACGGCACTTCATGCCACAGGCTTTTCTGCTAGAATGGCCGGCTTTATTACGACCCCAGGTGAACTTCCATGCAGCCCATGCTGAACATCGCGCTGCGCGCAGCCCGTAGCGCCGGTGAAATGATCTTCCGCTCAATCGAACGCCTGGACGTCATCTCCGTAGATGAAAAGGACGCCAAGGACTACGTGACCGAGATCGACCGCTCGGCCGAGCTGATGATCGTCCAGGCCCTGCGCAAGGCCTATCCGACCCACAGCTTCCTCGGCGAGGAAGGCGGCCTGCTCGAAGGCAGTGGCGAAGGCGCCGACTATCAGTGGATCATCGACCCGCTCGACGGCACCACCAACTTCGTACGCGGCGTTCCGCATTTCGCCGTCAGCCTGGCCTGCAAATACCGCGGCCGCCTGGAGCACGCCGTGATCATCGATCCGGTTCGCCAGGAAGAATTCACCGCCAGCCGCGGCCGCGGCGCTGCGCTGAATGGCCGTCGCCTGCGCGTCAGCAACCGCAAGAGCCTGGACGGAGCCCTGCTCGGCACCGGCTTCCCGTTCCGCAACGACCAGCTCGATAACCTCGAGAACTACCTGGGCATGTTCCGCAGCCTGGTCGGCCAGACCGCCGGCGTACGCCGCGCCGGCGCCGCCAGCCTCGACCTGGCTTATGTGGCTGCCGGCCGCTTCGATGCATTCTGGGAATTCGGCCTGTCCGAGTGGGACATGGCAGCCGGCGCCCTGTTGATTCAGGAAGCGGGCGGCCTGGTCAGCGACTTCAGCGGCGGCCACGAATTCCTCGAGAAGGGCCAGATCGTTGCCGGTAACACCAAATGCTTCAAAGCCGTGTTGACCGCGATTCAGCCGCATCTGTCGGCATCACTCAAGCGCTAAGAATCAGCGAAAGTCTGCTGCTCGTCGGCACTGCGGCGTTAAAGCAAGCCGCTAGCGGCTAACGTGCTTTAGCACAGCCCGAAGGGTGAGCGGAGCGAGTAATGCTCATGTACAAAAGTACACTCCGCTTCCTCGCCTGCTTTTGCCTTGCATTGCTCTAGCTCGCTAGACTTTAAAACCCGACTTACAAAAAACCGGCTTCGAGCCGGTTTTTTTATTGCCCATGAAAAAGGCGCTCCAGGGAGCGCCTCTTCTACATCTCGACAGCCTGATCATTCATCCGAGTCGGAATCGGCCAGCACCAGCTTGCCGTCGCGAACCGGGATCTTGCTGCCCGGCTCTTCGTCCATGCGCACCCGGCCGATCTTGCCGTCCAGGTCGTATTTCACGTCATAGCCAACGATCTTCTCGCTGGTGTCGTTGACGGTTTTGCAGCGGGTTTCGGTGGTGGTGTAGGTATCACGCGCCTGCATGCCTTCCTGCACCTTGTTGCCGGCGTAACCGCCGCCGACTGCACCCGCCACGGTAGCGATCTTCTTGCCGTTACCGCCACCTACCTGGTTGCCCAGCAGGCCACCGACTACGGCACCGATTGCGGTACCGGCGATCTGATGCTGGTCCTGTACCGGACGCTGACGGGTCACGGCTACATCGCGGCATTCTTCACGCGGGGTCTTGATGGTCTCGGTCACCGGCTTGACCGCCAGAACCTCGGCGTACTTGGGCGCGCTCACCATGCTGTAGGTCGCCACAGCGCCGCCAGCAGTGACACCGACGGCACCCAGCACAGCACCAACCAACAATGACTTGTTCATGCGATTCTCCTGATCACAACTGCGGCGCCTATATGCGCCCTACTCCCAGCCTTGGAAATGCAAAACGGGCGACAAGTTCCCTTGTCGCCCGTTTTTATGCAGCGTGAAATGGTGAATGCATCACGCCTTAGGGGCGGTCATCCACACCTTCTGCGGTGGTTGCCGGCGGGATCAGATCCTCGGAGGTCAGCTTCAGCCAGATCAGCACCGGGGCGCTGATGTAGACCGAGGAATAGGTACCGACCACGACACCGATCAGCAGGGTCAGCGCGAAGCCGGCCAGGCTGTCACCACCGAACACCAGCAGGGCGACAAGCGCCATGGCGGTCGAGGTGGAGGTGGCGATGGTACGCAACAGGGTCTGGGTGACCGACACGTCGATGTTCTCGATGATGTCGGCCTTGCGCAGCATCCGGAAGTTCTCGCGAATGCGGTCGTAGATGATGATGGTGTCGTTCAGCGAGTAACCCAGCATCGCCAGCACCGCCGCCATCACCGTTAGGTCGAACGGCACCTGGAAGAACGCCAGGATGCCGAGGGTGACGATCACGTCGTGAGCCAGCGAGGCAATGGCGCCAACGCCGAACTTCCACTGAAAGCGGAACGCCAGATACAGCAGGATGCCGCCTAGGGCCAGCAGCATGGCCAGGCCGCCCTGGTCACGCAACTCCTCGCCCACTTGCGGACCGACGAACTCGACGCGCTTGACCTCGAAGGAGGTCTCGGTGTCGATATTGCGCAGCGCGCCAGCGACCTGATTGCCCAGATCGGGCGAGTCGCCAGCCAGACGCACCAGCACGTCGGTGGTGGAGCCGAAGCTCTGCACCACGGCGTCGGCATAGCCGGCCTGACCCAGCTCGCGCTTGATCAGCTCCAGATCGGCCGGCTTCTCGTAAGTCAGCTCGATCAGCGTACCGCCGGTGAAATCCAGGCCGAAGTTGAGGCCATGCTTGAACAGGCTACCCAGGCCGATAAGGCTGATAACCACGGTGATGGCGAACGCGACGTTGCGTATCGCCATGAACGGAATGCGGGATGGAAGTTTCATAGCCTTCACCTCAAATCCACAGTTTCTTGAAGTTACGGCCACCGAAGATCAGGTTGACCATGCCTCGGGTGAACATGATCGCGGTGAACATCGAGGTGATGATCCCGATCGACAGCGTGACGGCGAAACCCTTGATCGGCCCGGTACCCAGCCCGAACAGAATCGCACCGACCAGCAGCGTGGTCAGGTTACTGTCGAGAATCGCGGTGTAGGCACGGTCGAAGCCTTCGTGGATGGCGCGCTGTACCGACAGGCCGTTATTGAGCTCTTCGCGAATACGCGAGTAGATCAGTACGTTGGCGTCGACCGCCATACCCAGCGTCAGCACGATACCGGCGATACCCGGCAGGGTCAGGGTGGCACCGATCACCGACATCAGCCCGACCAGCAGGGTCAGGTTGAACGCCAGGGCGATGGTGGCCAGGAAACCGAAGAAACGGTAGATGCAGATCATGAACAGCGACACGAAGATCATCGCCCACTCGGTGGACTCGATCCCCTTGACGATATTTTCGGCACCCAGGCTCGGGCCGATGGTGCGCTCTTCAGCGAAGTACATCGGTGCGGCCAGACCACCGGCACGCAGCAGCAGCGCCAGCTCGGAGGACTCACCCTGGCCGTTCAGGCCGGTGATGCGGAACTGGCTGCCCAGCGGCGACTGAATGGTCGCCAGGCTGATGATCTGCTTCTCCTCCTTGAAGGAGTCGACCTGCACTTCCTTCTCGACGCCGTCGACCATCTGCTTCACGTAGCGAGTCAGCGGGCGTTGCTCGATGAAGATCACCGCCATGCTGCGACCCACGTTGCTGCGGGTGGCGCGGTTCATCAGGTCGCCGCCATGGCCATCCAGACGGATGTTGACCTGCGGGCGGCCGTTCTCGTCGAAACTGGCCTGAGCATCGGTGACCTGGTCACCGGTGATGATCAGCTCACGCTCGAGCTGAACCGGCGGGCGACCTTCCTCGCGGAAGCCGAACTGCTCGGTGGTGCCGCGCGGCGCATTCGGGTCGGCCGCCAGACGGAATTCCAGGTTGGCGGTCTTGCCGAGAATACGCTTGGCTTCGGCGGTGTCCTGCACGCCCGGCAGCTCGACCACGATGCGGTTGGCGCCCTGGCGCTGCACCAGCGGCTCGGCGACGCCAAGTTCGTTGACCCGGTTGCGCACCGTGGTCAGGTTCTGACGAATCGAGTACTCGCGAATTTCCGCGATCTTGGCCGGCGTCATGGTCACGCGCAGCACTTGCTGACCGCCACGCTCCTGCGCCTCGAGATTGAAATCCTTGTAATCCTTGCGGATCAGCTGTTCGGCCTTGGCCAGGGTGTCGGCATCAGCGAAGCCCAGCTGAATGGCGCCACTTTGCTGCGGCATGCTGCGATAACGCACACGCTCCTTGCGCAGCAGGCTCTTGAGCTCACCCTCGTAGACCTGGCGACGGACTTCCAGGGCCTTGTCCATGTCGACTTCGAGCAGGAAGTGCACACCGCCGGAGAGGTCGAGACCGAGTTTCATCGGGCTGGCGCCAACCTTGCGCAGCCACTCGGGAGTGGTCTGGGCCAGGTTCAGGGCTACCACGAAGTTGTCACCAAGTACCTTGCGCACGACATCCTTGGCCGGCAGCTGGTCGCCCTGGCTGACCAAACGAATCAGGCCGCTACGGCCGTGCTCGCCAACGCTCGCCGCCTTGACCTCAAGCCCCGCCTCGGTCAGCGCCTTGCTGACGCGCTCGAGATCGGCCTCGGTGATGGTCTGCGCCGAACTGGCCCCGCTGATCTGGATCGCCGGGTCATCGGGGTAAAGATTGGGTGCGGAATAAATCAGACTGACGATCAGCACAGCTGCGATCAGCAGGTACTTCCACAAAGGGTATTTGTTGAGCATGAATGACGCCGCCCGCTTATGACGCGGGGCGCAATATGCGCCCCGCGGGATGGATGAAACTGGAACAGAGGAATTAGATGGCTTTCAGCGTGCCTTTCGGCAGGGTTGCCGCAACGGCGCCTTTCTGGATCTTCAGCTCGACGGTGTCGGACACTTCGATGACCACGAAGTCGTCGCTGACCTTGGAAACCTTGCCGGCGATGCCGCCGCTGGTTACCACTTCGTCACCCTTCTGCAGGTTGCCGAGCAGGTTCTTGTGCTCCTTGGCGCGCTTGGCCTGGGGGCGCCAGATCATCAGGTAGAAGATGACCAGGAAGCCGATCAGGAAGATCCACTCGAAACCGGTACCAGCTGGGCCGGCAGCAGGGCCAGCGGCATCAGCGTAGGCAGCGGGAATAAAAAAGCTCATTTGACACTCCTGTTGAAAGATCTTTTGGCCATCGAAAGTCAGTCCAGCGGCGGCGTTGGCAGGCCGCGCCGGGCATAGAAGGCATCGACAAAGGCGGCCAATGTACCCTGTTGAATTGCCTCGCGCAAACCAGCCATGAGGCGCTGGTAATGGCGCAAGTTGTGGATTGTATTCAACATGCTGCCGAGCATTTCGCCGCACTTATCCAAATGGTGCAGATAGGCACGCGAGAAGTGTTTGCAGGTGTAACAGTCGCAGGTCGGATCCAGCGGCGAGTCGTCATGACGATGGAAGGCGTTGCGGATTTTAAGTACGCCAGTGTCGACGAACAGGTGGCCGTTGCGCGCATTGCGGGTCGGCATCACGCAGTCGAACATATCGACGCCACGGCGCACGCCTTCGACCAGGTCTTCGGGCTTGCCGACGCCCATCAGGTAGCGCGGCTTGTCGCTCGGCATCTGCCCAGGCAGGTAATCGAGCACCTTGATCATCTCTTCCTTCGGCTCACCCACCGAGAGGCCGCCGATGGCCAGACCGTCGAACTCAAGCTCGCTCAGACCTTCCAGCGAGCGCATGCGCAGCGACTCGTGCATGCCGCCCTGGACGATACCGAACAGTGCAGCGGTACTTTCGCCGTGGGCAATCTTGGATCGCTTGGCCCAGCGCAGCGACAGCTCCATGGAAGTCTTGGCCACGTCGAACTCGGCCGGGTAAGGCGTGCACTCGTCGAAAATCATCACGATGTCCGAGCCCAGGTCGCGCTGCACCTGCATCGACTCCTCCGGCCCCATGAACACCTTGGAACCATCGACCGGCGAAGCGAAAGTCACACCCTCCTCCTTGATCTTGCGCATCGCGCCCAGGCTGAACACCTGGAAGCCGCCAGAATCGGTGAGGATCGGCCCCTGCCACTGCATGAAATCGTGCAGGTCGCCGTGGCGTTTGATCACCTCGGTGCCCGGGCGCAACCACAGATGAAAGGTGTTGCCGAGAATGATCTGCGCGCCGATGGCTTCGATATCGCGCGGCAGCATGCCCTTGACCGTGCCATAGGTGCCCACCGGCATGAACGCCGGGGTTTCCACCACGCCGCGCGGAAATGTCAGCCGGCCGCGACGGGCCTTGCCGTCGGTGGCGAGCAGTTCGAAGGACATGCGGCAGCTGCGCGTCATACTGAAACCTCGGGCCCGCGCGCGGCGGGATTGCGGGTGATGAACATGGCATCACCGTAACTGAAGAAGCGATACCCCTCGGCCACGGCCTCGGCATAGGCCGCCATGGTTTCGGGGTAGCCGGCGAATGCGGACACCAGCATCAGCAGGGTCGATTCCGGCAGATGGAAATTGGTGACCAGGGCGTCGACCACATGAAAGGGCCGGCCCGGGTAGATGAAGATATCGGTATCGCCACTGAAGGGCTTGAGCTCGCCATCGCGGGCGGCGCTTTCCAGGGAGCGAACGCTGGTGGTACCCACCGCCACCACGCGGCCGCCGCGGGCGCGACAGGCCTCGACAGCGTCGACCACGTCCTGACTGACCTCCAGCCACTCGCTGTGCATATGGTGATCTTCGATGCGCTCCACGCGCACCGGCTGGAAGGTGCCGGCGCCGACATGCAGGGTGACGAAGGCGCGCTCGACGCCCTTCTCACTCAACGCGGCCAGCAGCGCGTCATCGAAATGCAGCCCCGCGGTGGGCGCTGCCACGGCGCCGGCCTTCTGCGCGTAGACGGTCTGATAGCGCTCGCGGTCGGCGTCTTCGTCGGGTCTGTCTATATAAGGAGGCAACGGCATGTGCCCGACGCGCTCGAGCAGCGCCAGCACCGGCTCCTCGAAACGCAGCTCGAACAGCGCGTCATGACGGGCCAGCATCTTCGCCTGGGCGCCGCCGTCGATATCGATCAGCGAGCCGGGCTTGGGTGACTTGCTCGAACGGATGTGGGCCAGCACGCGGTGCTCGTCGAGCACGCGCTCGACCAGAATTTCCAGCTTGCCGCCAGTGGCTTTCTGCCCGAACAGCCGCGCCGGGATCACACGGGTGTCGTTGAACACCATCAGATCGCCCGGCCGCAGGTATTCGAGCAGATCGGCGAACTGCCGGTGCGCGAGTGCACCGCTGGCGCCATCGAGAATCAACAGTCGGCTGGCACGGCGTTCGGCAAGGGGGTGACGGGCGATCTGCTCGTCGGGCAGATCGAAATGAAAGTCGGCAACGCGCATGGTCGGAAAAGGTGTCGTACTGCAGGGCGGAGCAGCTTACCGGAATTCCCTTGTGCTGACCACGCAAGCGCATTGACCGATGGCATCTTGCTCCCTATACTGCGCCGCCATTGTGCCCCGGTGGCGGAACCGGTAGACGCGGCGGATTCAAAATCCGTTTTCGAAAGAAGTGGGAGTTCGAGTCTCCCCCGGGGCACCATATATCCTTCAACTGTTGCCAGTTTGTGACAGTTCGCACTGAAACAGTGCCGTGTATCGCCTCGATGCACATGCTTGAGCCATTATAAAAACCCATCTGAATCTGCACCAAACACTCACGTAAATTACGTGGGTTTTCGCGTGCCCGAAGGGTTGGCATTTGCGCAAAAGTTAGCGTAGAGTTCAGCCACTGTGTTTGCATGGGTCGCCGAGAATCGTGACCTGATGCAGTAGATCGCCCTAGATCCGCTACATCCCGTTCGACTTCCATCACTCCTTGCAACCAGTCTTCAGTCCTCTACACATGGAGGCTGTCATCAACTCAAGTTCCAAGGATAAGAGACATGTCGAATCGTCAGAACGGTACCGTCAAGTGGTTTAACGACGAGAAAGGTTTTGGTTTTATCACTCCAGAAAGCGGTCCGGATCTGTTCGTACATTTCCGCGCTATCGAAGGTAACGGCTTCAAGAGCCTGAAAGAAGGCCAGAAAGTTAGCTTCGTTGCTGTACAAGGTCAAAAAGGCATGCAGGCTGACCAGGTTCAAATCCAGGAATAAGCCGCTGCTTAAAAAACCCCTGACTCACGTCAGGGGTTTTTTTATGCCTGCAACTTAGCATCCGCGCTTTAACTGCCATCCACGCGAATCCGACAATGCCCAACCATGCACTGCGCCCCCAGGGCGATTTTCCTCCGGCAGGCCTCGGCCGGCGCCTGGCCGCCATGCTGTATGACAGCTTTCTGTGCATCGCCCTGCTGATCGTCGTGGGTTTTGTCTACAAGCTGATTCAGATGGCTATCTATGGCGAAGCGCAGTTGCGGCAATGGGCCGACGCCGGCGCCCTGGATCATGACCCGCTGCTTTCCAGCCTGTTATTGCTGAGCCTGTTCGGCTTCTTCGCCAAGTTCTGGACGCATGGCGGACAGACCCTGGGCATGCAGGTATGGGGCATTCGCGTTCAGAACGCAGACGGCACGGCGATCAGCCTCTGGCAGGCGCTGCTGCGTTTTCTGATCGCGATGGCGTCCTGGCTGGCGCTGGGCCTGGGCTTTCTATGGGTGCTGGTCGACAAGCGCAAACGCAGCTGGCACGACCTGTACTCGAACAGCGTCATCGTGCGCTTGCCCAAGCATGCGCACCGCAAGTGACGAATATTGAAAGCGAAGAAGAAATGAAGCGGCGTGCCCTCTCCCATTAAGGGAAAGGGCACGCGTCGATCAGCCGGCCCGGCGCAGCAGCCAGAGCCCGGCGATAGCGCAGATGCTCGCCGGGATCAGCACGGCCAGCAGCGGCGAGAAGCCGAATACCTGACTCGACGGCCCCAGCAGATCCTGGGCGATGCGGAACACGAAGCCCACCAGCACACCGGTAAACACGCGCTGGCCGAGGGTGACCGAACGCAGCGGGCCGAAGATGAAGGAAATCGCCATCAGCACCAGTGCGGCAGTGACCAGCGGCTGCAACACCTTGGTCCAGAACGCCAGCCAGTAATTGCTGTTGTTCAGCCCCTGCTCCTTCAGATAGTGGATATAGCTCCACAAGCCGGTGATCGACAGTGCCTCGGGCTCCAGCACCACGGTGCCGAGCAGCTGCGGGCTGAGCTGGATATCCCAGCGCTCGGTCGGTGCCTTGACGACCTCGGTGCGACGATCATGGAACAGCGTGGTCGTCACATCCTCCAACTCCCAGTAGCTGCCTTCATAGGTGGCGCGACGCGCGAAGCTGGACGCTTCGAGACGGCGCTCGTCATCGAAGCGATAACGAGTGACCCCGAACAGCACACCACTTGGCTGCACGGCGTTGATATGCACGAACTCCTGGCCCTGGCGGTGCCACATGCCGCGCTTGGCGGTCTGCGCCTCGCCACCACCCTGAGCCATGGCACGGCTCGCCTGGGCCTGGTTCTCGGTCCAGGGCGCGACGTACTCGCCGATCAGGATGCCGACCAGCATCAGCGCCAGCATCGGCTTCATCACACCCCAGACGATGCGCCCGATGGACACACCGGCCGCGCGCATGATGGTCAGCTCGCTGTTGCTGGCCAGGGTACCCAGACCGATCAGGCAGCCCACCAGCGCCGCCATCGGCAGCATGTCGTAGATGCGCCGCGGTGCGGTCAGGAATACGTACCACAGCGCATCGCCGATGCCGTAGTTGCCTTCGATATCGCCCAGTTCATCGATAAGCGCGAACAGCAAGGCCAGGCCGACGATGATGCCGAGCACAGCCAGAATGGCGAACAGCACCTGTACGCCGATGTAACGATCCAGCTTAGACACGTGCATTCTCCCGACGGCTAACCAACTTCAGACGCAGCGGCTCCCAATAAAGCAGCGCCAGCCCAACCAGCAGGAACAGCAGGTGCACGCCCCACAGCCCGATGTAGGGCGAAATGCGCCCCTTATCCAAGGCGCTGCGCGCGGCCACCAGCAGCCCCAGGTAAGTCATGTACAGGAGAATCGCCGGCAACAGCTTGAGGAAGCGACCCTGGCGCGGATTGACCCGCGACAGCGGCACGGCCATCAGGGTGACGATGAATACCAGCAGCGGAATGGACAGACGCCACTGCAGCTCGGACTGCATGCGCGGCTCGTCGCTGCCGAACAGCTGCGAGGTCGGAATCGCCTCGCGCTCGCTGATGTCCGCCGCCACCGACGGTTTGGGCAGCAGCACGCCGTAGGTGTCGTACTGAATCACCCGGTAATCGGCCTGGCCGGGATTGCCGTCATAGCGGTAGCCATTTTCCAGAATCAGGTAGCGACTGCCGTCAGGCTGCACTTCCTGGCGGCCGCTCTCGGCGACCAGCACACTGATGCCGCGATCCTTGTCGCCTTCGCGGGACACGCGCTTGTCGGAAATGAAGATGCCGCCCAGCTCAGTGCGATCGTCCGACAGCTCTCGGGTGTAGGTGACCCGCGAGCCGTTGCGCATGGACTGGAAGCGCCCGGGCACCAGGGTATCGAACTCGGTCAGGGCGTCCTGCTGATTGAGGATCTTCGCCACCTGGGTCACGCCCTGAGGCGCCAGGCCCATGCTCAGCCATGCCACCAGCAGCGCTACTACGGCAGCCGGCGCCAGACTGTAGAGGAACAGACGCTGCTGGCTCATGCCGGTGGCCGACAGCACGGTCATCTCGCTGTCCAGGTACAGCCGCCCGTACGCCAACAAGAAGCCCAGGAACAGGCCCAGCGGCAGGATCAACTGCAGGAAACCGGGTAGGCGAAAGCCCATGATCAGAAACAGCACGCTCGGATCGAGTATCCCCTGGGCCGCCTGGGCCAGGTACTTGATGAAGCGGCCACTCATGATGATTACCAGCAGTACGGCGCTCACCGCACTCAGGGTAACCAGAACCTCTCGGGACAAATATCGGAAGACGATCAAACAGACACTCCAGGGTTGTCAGGCTCAGGCGGCTGTGCTCAAACTAGCCGAACTGCATGCTGGCCCGCACTTTCAAGCGAACCGGCCGAAAAAATTGTCGTCCATTATCCTGCATTCGCGACTCGTTGTCTTGGGGACACCACGCATGGAATTTCTCGTCAAAAGCGCTCGCCCGGAAACACTGAAAACCGCCACCCTGATCATCCCTGTTGGTGAAGGCGGCAAACTCGCCGCTACCGCCAAGGCGGTGGACGCAGCCAGCGGCGGCGCCATCGCGGCCCTGCTCAAGCGCGGCGACCTGGCCGGCAAGCCTGGCCAGACCCTGCTGGTTCACGGCGTGGCCAACCTCAAGGCCGAGCGCGTGCTGCTGGTCGGTACCGGCAAAGACGCCGAACTGTCTGACCGCCAACTGCGCAAATTGATCGCCGCCGTTTATGGTGTGCTCAAGACCCTGGGCGGCAGCGATGCTCTGCTGGCCCTGCAGGACGTACAGGTAAAAGGTCGCGATGCCTACGGCAAGGCGCGCCTCATCGTCGAAAGCCTGGCCGATGCCGGCTACCAGTTCGACCGTTTCAAGAGCCAGAAGGCCACGCCCGGCGCCCTGAAGAAGATCACTCTGATCACCGACAAGGCCGATACCGCCGCGGTGGAGCGCGCCACTCGCGAAGCGCGCGCCATCGCCATCGGCATGGCGCTGACCAAGGACCTGGGCAACCTGCCGCCGAACATCTGCCACCCCAGCTACCTCGCCGAGCAGGCCAAGGAACTGGGCAAGGCGCACAAGAACCTCAAGGTCGAAATCCTCGACGAGAAGAAGCTGCAAACCCTCGGCGCCGGCGCCTTCCTGGCCGTGGGCCAGGGCAGCGAGCAGCCGCCGCGCATGATCGTCATGCAGTACAACGGCGGCAAGAAAGGCGAGAAGCCCCACGCCCTGGTGGGCAAGGGCATCACCTTCGACACCGGCGGCATCAGCATCAAGCCGGCTGCCAACATGGATGAAATGAAGTACGACATGGGCGGCGCCGCCAGCGTGTTCGGCACCCTGCGCGCCGTGCTCGAACTGCAACTGCCGATCAACCTGGTGTGCCTGCTGGCCTGTGCCGAGAACATGCCCAGCGGCGGCGCGACGCGCCCGGGCGACATCGTCACCACCATGAGCGGCCAGACCGTGGAAATCCTCAACACCGACGCCGAGGGCCGCCTGGTGCTGTGCGACACCCTGACCTACGCCGAGCGCTTCAAGCCGCAATCGGTGATCGACATCGCCACCCTCACCGGTGCCTGCATCGTCGCCCTGGGCAGCAACGTCTCGGGTCTGATGGGAAACGACGACGAACTGGTCAACCAGATCCTCGCCGCCGGCCGCCAGGCCGACGACCGCGCCTGGCAACTACCGCTGTACGACGAATATCAGGAGCAGCTGGACAGCCCGTTCGCCGACATCGCCAATATCGGTGGGCCGAAAGCCGGCACCATCACCGCCGGCTGCTTCCTGTCGCGCTTCACAAAGTCCTACAAGTGGGCGCACCTGGATATCGCCGGTACCGCCTGGATCAGCGGTGGCAAGGACAAGGGCGCCACTGGCCGCCCGGTGCCATTGCTGACTCAGTACCTGCTCGACCGCGTACAGGCCTGACCGGCAGCGACATGAGGGTGGCGGCCCTGGCCACCCTCTCCTTTTCAGCACACGACGATACTGCCCACCGCGCTTTTCGCTTGAAGCTTGCCGCTTGAAGCCCGACACTTGCCGCCATGCCCCGAATCGAATTCTACGTACTGTCGTCGGCCACTCCAGCCGAGCGCCTGCGCGCTGCCTGCCAGCTGGCGGGCAAAGCCTGGCGAGCCGGCCTGCCGGTGTTCCTGCGCGGTCGCGACAGCGCGCAATGCCACGAACTCGACGAGCTGCTCTGGCGCGTACGCCAGGAAAGCTTCATCCCCCATGGCCTGCATCAGGATGACCCGCACGGGCCGGTGGTGATCGGCCTGGACGAAGAGCCGGCTGCGCAGCAGGCGGTGCTGATCAACCTCAGCAGCACGCTCAGCCCGCATATCGACCGCTTCAGCCGGGTGATCGAGATCGTCAACCAGGAACCCGACCTGCTGACCGCCTGCCGGGAGAATTTCCGCAGCTACCGGCAGCGCGGCTATGATCCCAAACGTGTCGAACTGTAGACCCCTGCCATGGACAACCTGAACCCTCCCCACAAGCCTGCCGCTCTGCTCAGCGACCTCGAATCGATTCGCGAACTGCTCGACGACGACCTCGACCCGCCGCTGCTCACCGACACCTTCGACCCGGCCGACATCCCGGTGCTCTCCGAGGTGGTGCGTGCCCCGGAGCCGGTACTCGCCGCGCAGCCTGCGGTGCCGGTCAGCGCCGCCGGTATCGCTTCGGAAGACGAGCTGCGCCAGACCGTGCAACGCGCCATCGGCCGCGACAACGAGATCAACCGCCTGGACACCGAGCTGCGCGCCGCGGCGCAACTGCTACTGCAGGACGTGATCGACGATTTCGTGCCGCAGATCGAGGCCGAACTCAAGCGACGCCTGCAGGCGCGCCTCAACCGCCTGCTGCCGCCACGCCGCTGATTCCCCTGCCCTGACCCGGTTTTCTCCGCTCGACCGATAGCTGCGAGAGCGGAAGAAAACTGCGTGGCGGTTGGTTATACTGCTCGGCTTTTCCGATCAGACGCCAGAAGGGTCCCGCCGCGCATGGACAAGACCTACCAGCCCCACGCCATCGAAACCGCCCTGTACGAAAACTGGGAGGCGAAAGGCTATTTCGCTCCGCAGGGCTCCGGTGAGCCCTACACCATCATGCTTCCGCCGCCGAACGTGACCGGCAGCCTGCACATGGGCCACGGCTTCAACAACGCGATCATGGACGCGCTGATCCGTTTCCGTCGCATGCAGGGCCGCAACACCCTGTGGCAGCCAGGCACCGACCACGCCGGTATCGCCACGCAGATGGTGGTCGAGCGTCAACTGGCCGCTCAGGGCATCGGTCGCCATGACCTGGGCCGCGAGAAGTTCCTCGACAAGGTCTGGGAATGGAAGAACGAGTCCGGTGGCACCATCACCCGGCAGATTCGCCGCCTGGGCAGCTCGGTGGACTGGTCGCGCGAGCGCTTCACCATGGACGACGGCCTGTCCGAAGCGGTCAAGGAAGCCTTCGTGCGTCTGCACGAGGACGGCCTGATCTACCGCGGCAAGCGCCTGGTCAACTGGGACACCAAGTTCCACACCGCGATCTCCGACCTTGAGGTGGAAAACCACGACGAGAAAGGCCACCTGTGGAACCTGCGCTACCCACTGGCCGACGGCAACAAGACCGCCGAAGGCAACGACTATCTGATCGTCGCCACCACCCGCCCGGAAACCCTGCTCGGTGACGCCGCCGTGGCCGTGCACCCGGAAGACGACCGCTACAAGGCGCTTATCGGCCAGTACGTCGAGCTGCCGCTGGTAGGCCGCCGCATCCCGATCATCGCCGACGATTACTGCGACCCGGAATTCGGCACCGGCTGCGTGAAGATCACCCCGGCCCACGACTTCAACGACTACGAAGTCGGCAAGCGCCACAACCTGCCGCTGATCAACATCTTCGACAAGGACGCCGCCGTCCTGCCGGGCGCACAGATCTTCAACCTCGACGGCAGCGTCAACGCCCTGCTCGACGCCAGCCTGCCCGCTGCCTACGCCGGCCTGGATCGCTTCGAGGCACGCAAGCGCATCGTCGCCGACATCGACGCCCTGGGCCTGCTGGACAAGATCGACGACCACGCCCTGAAGGTGCCCAAGGGCGACCGCTCCGGCACCGTCATCGAGCCATGGCTGACCGATCAATGGTACGTCTCCACCAAACCGCTGGCCGAAAAGGCCATCGCGGTGGTCGAGAGCGGCGAAATCCAGTTCGTGCCCAAGCAATACGAGAACATGTACTTCAGCTGGATGCGCGACATCCAGGACTGGTGCATCAGCCGTCAGCTGTGGTGGGGCCACCGCATTCCGGCCTGGTACGACGAAGCCGGCAACGTTTACGTGGGCCGCGACGAAGCCGAAGTGCGTGCCAAGCACAGCCTGGGCGACATCGCCCTGCGCCAGGACGATGACGTACTGGACACCTGGTTCAGCTCCGGCCTATGGACCTTCTCGACCCTCGGCTGGCCCGAGCAGACCGACTTCCTGAAAACCTTCCACCCCACCGACGTGCTGGTCACCGGTTTCGACATCATCTTCTTCTGGGTCGCCCGGATGATCATGATGTCCACCCACCTGACCGGGCAGATTCCATTCAAGACCGTCTACGTGCACGGTCTGGTACGCGACGGCCAGGGCCAGAAGATGTCCAAGTCCAAGGGCAACGTGCTCGACCCGCTGGACATCGTCGACGGCATCGACCTGGAAACCCTGCTGGCCAAACGCACCAGCGGCATGATGCAGCCCAAGCTCGCCGAGAAGATCGCCAAGCAGACCAAGGCCGAATTCCCGGAAGGCATCGCCAGCTACGGCACCGACGCCCTGCGCTTCACCTTCTGCTCGCTGGCCACCACCGGCCGCGACGTGAAGTTCGACATGGGCCGCGTCGAGGGCTATCGCAACTTCTGCAACAAGCTGTGGAACGCCGCCAACTTCGTCATCGAGAACACCGATGGCCAGGACACCGGCATCAATGGTGAAGCAGTCGACCTGTCGCCGGTCGACCGCTGGATCATCTCTGCGCTGCAGCGTTGCGAGCAGGACGTGACCCGCCACCTCGACGCCTTCCGCTTCGACCTGGCCACCCAGGCACTCTATGAATTCGTCTGGGACGAGTACTGCGCCTGGTACCTGGAGCTGGTCAAGCCGGTGCTGTGGGACGAGAACGCGCCCATCGAGCGCCAGCGCGGCACGCGTCGCACCCTGGTGCGCGTGCTGGAAGTGATCCTGCGCCTGGCACACCCGTTCATGCCATTCATCACCGAAGAAATCTGGCAGCGCATCAAAGGTCAGGCGGGTGTGCAGGGCGATACGCTGATGCTGCAGCCGTGGCCGGTGGCCAATGAAGCCCGCATCGACGCCGCCGCCGAAGGCGATATCGAGTGGGTCAAGCAGCTGATGCTCGGCGTACGGCAGATCCGTGGCGAGATGAAGATCTCCATGGCCAAGCGCATCGACGTGATCCTCGCCAACGCCAATGCCGAAGACCTGCGCCGCTTGAATGACAACGCCCCGCTGCTCAACAAGCTGGCCAAGTTCGAGTCGGTGAAGGTGCTGGCTGCCGGCGAGCAAGCGCCGATGTCCGCTACCGCCCTGGTCGGCGACATGCAGGTGCTGGTGCCCATGGCCGGCCTGATCGACAAGGAAGCCGAACTGGCGCGCCTGGACAAGGAAATCCAGCGCCTGGAAGGTGAAGCCAAGCGGGTTGGCGGCAAGCTGGCCAACGAAGGTTTCGTCGCCAAGGCACCGGCCGAAGTGCTCGAGAAGGAACGCGCCAAGCTGGCCGAGGCCGAACAGGCACTGGCCAACCTGGTGGAGCAGCGCGGCAAGATCGCCAGCCTGTAAACCAGTGCGCTGAAAAACGGCCCGCCGCGGTAACGACCCGGCGGGCCGTTTTCGTTTATGGGCATGCCGTGTCGCATCAGGCAGTATGCTCTCGACTCATCACACGATCGGACGATGCAAATGGACGTGAGCAAGACCAAGACCAGCTTCTACCGCCGCCTCTACGTCGCCTGGCTGATCGACAGTGGCAGCGCCGATAGCGTGCCCGCCCTGATGGCCGCCACCGGCATGCCCCGACGCACCGCCCAGGACACCCTGAACGCCCTGGAGGAACTGGACATCCGCTGCGAATTTCAGCAGCAGGATGGCGAGCGCAACAATGCTGGCAGTTACGCGATCCGCGACTGGGGCGCCATCGACAAGCGTTGGATCGCCGCCAACCTGCAGCAGATCAAGGCGGTGTTGGGTTACCCCTGAGATACTCCCCGGCAAGGAGCCCAAATGAATATCGACCTGCTGATGGTGCTCGGCCTGCTGTTCACGGCCGTGGTGCTGTTCGTCATCAACAAACCACGCATGGACGTGGTCGCTTTGATGATCCTCGTCGCCCTGCCGCTGACCGGCGTGCTGACCATCCAGGAAACCCTGGCCGGCTTCGCCGACCCCAGCGTGATCCTGATCGCCGCACTGTTCGTAATCGGCGAAGGCCTGGTGCGTACCGGCATCGCCTATCGCCTCGGCGACTGGCTGGTGGCCAAGGCAGGCAGCAGCGAAACCCGCTTGCTGATCCTGCTGATGGTGGCCGTGGCCGGGCTGGGCTCGGTGATGAGTTCCACCGGCGTGGTGGCGATCTTCATTCCGGTGGTACTTGGCGTGGCGGCGCGGCTGAAGATCGCGCCGGGCCGATTGATGATGCCCCTGGCCTTCGCCGGCCTGATCAGCGGCATGCTGACCCTGGTAGCTACGCCGCCGAACATGGTGGTGCACAGTGAGCTGCTGCGTGCCGGCATGCCGGGTTTCAGTTTCTTCAGCTTCACGCCCATCGGCCTCGCCGTGCTGGTGCTTGGCGTGTTTTACATGCTCGCCACGCGGCGCTGGCTGCAGCGCGACGTCGATAGCGACACCTCGGCGCCGCCACGCCTGACGCTCGCCGATCTGGCCGACAGTTATCGCCTCAACGAGCGCGAACGCCGACTGCAGGTACGTGCCGACTCGCCCCTGGCCAATCAGGCGCTGGACGAGCTGCAGCTGCGTTCACAGTACGGCATCAACGTGATCGCCGTGGAGCGCCAGCGGCAGTTCCGCACCCTGTTGCTGATGGCTACCGGCAACACCCAACTGCTGCCCGGCGACGTACTCCTGGTCGACCTGGCCAGCCCGGCCATTGCGGTGCTCGGCGCCTATCAGGAACTGGGCCTGGAGGCGCTGCCGCTGCGCAACTCCTACTACAGCGTGCACTCCCACGAGCTTGGCTTGGCCGAAGTGGCGCTGCCGCCAGAATCCCAGCTGCCGGGCAAAACCATTCAGGAGCTTGGGCTGCGCAGCCGCTACAAGCTCAACGTGGTCGGCCTGCGTCGCCATGGCCAGGCGCTGGAAGGCCTGCTGGTGGACGAAAAACTGACCCACGCCGACACCCTGCTGGTGGCCGGCAGCTGGAAGCAGATCCACCACCTGCAGAGCCTCAACCGTGATTTTCTGGTGCTCAGCCTGCCCGCCGAAGTGGACGAGGTGGCGCCCGCCGCGCGCAAGGCGCCCTATGCCCTGCTGAGCCTGGCGGTAATGGTCACCCTGATGATCAGCGGCCTGGTACCAAACGTCATGGCCGCGCTGATCGGTTGCCTGCTGATGGGCGCCTTTCGCTGTATCGACATGCCCAGCGCCTACCGTTCCATCCACTGGCCGAGCCTGATCCTGATCGTCGGCATGCTGCCGTTCGCCCTGGCCCTGCAGAAAACCGGCGGCATCGACCTGGCAGTCAACGGCCTGGTCGGCGCCCTCGGCAACGCCGGGCCACGGGTGATCCTTGCCAGTCTGTTCGCCGTTACCGCGCTGATCGGCCTGTTCATCTCCAACACGGCAACTGCGGTGCTGATGGCGCCGGTCGCCATCGCCACCGCCCAGGCCCTGGGCGTGTCGCCGCTGCCATTCGCCATGACCGTTGCCCTCGCCGCTTCGGCGGCGTTCATGACACCGATTTCCTCGCCGGTGAACACCCTGGTGCTGGGGCCTGGTCAGTATCGCTTTGGGGATTTCGTGCGTATCGGCGTGCCGTTCACCATTCTGGCGATGATCGTCAGCGTGGTGATGGTGCCGTGGATATTTCCGCTGTAGCTCGTTGTGACACTTGTGGGAGCGCGCCATGCGCGCGAATCGCGGGCATGGCCCGCTCCCACATGAATAGCGAAATCGCGGGCCTGGACTAGGCGCCCCCGCGCCCTCCCACAAACGCAACGAATCCGCGCTTGATGCAGTTCCATTGCGGCAACATCATTAGCAAACCACCAAGCACACCATCTACACCTGTGGGAAAATGCCCGGCCCGCCACTTTTGCAATGACCAGCATGCCCGCCAAACGCCCGCCCAAACCGCCCGCCCCAGCCGCCGACAAAGGCCAGCTGCACCCCCGCAATCGCCATCAGGGCCGCTATGACTTTCCAGCGCTGATCAAGGCCAGCCCGGAGCTGGCGGCGTTCGTGATCATCAACCCGTATGGCAACCAGAGCATCGACTTCGCCAACCCGGCGGCGGTGAAGGTGTTCAACCGTGCGCTGCTCAAGCAGTTCTATGGCATCAAGCACTGGGACATTCCGGCCGACTACCTGTGCCCGCCGATTCCGGGGCGCGCCGATTATCTGCACTACCTGGCCGACCTGCTGGCTGGCGAGAACGGCGGCGAGACTCCCCGCGGCCGCTGCGTGCGTGCCCTGGATATTGGCGTGGGCGCCAACTGCATCTACCCGCTGTTGGGTGCTTGCGAATACGGCTGGCGATTCCTGGGCACGGATATCGCCCCCGAAGCCATCGCCTCGGCCACCAACATCGTGCAGGCGAATCCTGGCATGGGCGAGCAGATCGAACTGCGGCTGCAGCCAAATTCGGGCCACGTCTTCACCGGGCTTCTAAAGCCTGACGAGCGTTTCGAGCTGACCCTGTGCAACCCGCCCTTCCATGCCTCGGCGGGCGAAGCGGCCAGCGGCAGCAAGCGCAAGTGGCGCAACCTCGGCAAGCTCGACCCCAAGCGCAAGCTGCCAGTGCTCAACTTCGGCGGCCAGGCGGCAGAACTATGGTGCCCGGGCGGCGAGGCGGCTTTTGTGGCACGGTTGATCGGCGAGAGCGCCGCGCACCGTGATCAGGTGCTGTGGTTCAGTACGCTGATCTCCAAGGCCGGCAACCTGCCGGGCGTATACGCCACCCTGAAGAAGGTCGGCGCCCTGGAAACCCGCACGGTGGAAATGAGCCAGGGCCAGAAGCAGAGCCGCTTCGTGGCCTGGACCTTCCATACGGCCGAGCAGCGTCAGCGCTGGATGAGTAGCCGCGCCAGCTGATCGCGGCACCAATCAGCCCGGACGGCGCAACAGCATCAGCGCCAGAGCAGCCACCCACAGCAGCGATGCGCCGTAATTGATGCGCTGAAAGAGCCCAAAGCCGTGACCGCTCTCCAGTGCGCCGGCCATCAGTGGCAAGGCGCCAAGGGCAACCAGCGTGCAGGCCAGCGAAAACCAGGAGAAGCCGGGCGAGGCGAGCACACGGCGAGCCAGCCAAACCCACAGCCCGCTGGCCAGCAAAAGGCTGAAGGCCATGATCAGCCCGGCGAGGTTGTGCAGGTTCTGGCTGGTCGACGGATTCGCCGGCGCACAGCCGGCGTCACAGGCGAAATAACCGGTGCCGAAACTGCCCAGGCCGTGGAGCATGATCAGCAGGCCGCTCAGGCGCGCCCAGAGGTTGTCGAAGCGCCGCAGCACGCTGGCACCGAACAGCAAAAACAGCCCGCCCAATGGGAAGTTGTTGATCAGCGGCGAGATACCTTGCGTCGGCGCACCCTCGGCGCCCAACAGGCTCATGGCCTGATCGACATGGCTGTAGCCGGGATACAGCGCACCGGCGATGGCCACCCCCAGCGCCAGCCACAAGGGCGTGATCAATCCTGCGAAATACCCGGCCTTGAGCGTCCCGTTGCCGTACATGGTGCGTCCTTTTGGTGTCATGAGCGTCCGTTCAGTGACGTGATCCTCGAGCGACGCGACACATCCGATCGCCCCGCTGCCCGTCGACTGCGAAGCACCGACTGCAGCCTGCCGGGCATTTTTCGTCCATAATCGCCGCCCTCGAAAAAGCTGCCGGGTTGCCTCCGGCCCTGAAAGGACGATCTCATGCTGCGCATCACCGAACTGAAACTGCCCCTCGATCACGCCGATGACGCCCTGCGCCCGGCCCTGGTCGAGCGCCTGGGCATCGCTGACAACGAACTGCTCGAATTCAGCGTGTTCAAGCGCAGCTACGATGCCCGCAAGAAGTCCGGCGACATGCCGTTCATCTACACCCTGGATTTCAGCGTGCGCGACGAGGCCGCCCTGCTGGCGCGCCTGGCCAACGACCGCAACCTCGGCATCGCTCCGGACGTGAGTTACAAGCCGCTGACCGTCAGCGCCGAACAGCACCCGGCCCAGCGCCCACTGGTGATCGGCTTCGGCCCCTGCGGCATCTTCGCCGCGCTGATTCTCGCGCAAATGGGGCTCAAGCCCATCGTGCTGGAGCGCGGCAAGGAAGTGCGCCAGCGCACCAAGGACACCTGGGGCCTGTGGCGCAAGAAGGTGCTCGACCCCGAGTCCAACGTGCAGTTCGGCGAAGGCGGCGCCGGCACCTTTTCCGACGGCAAACTGTACAGCCAGATCAAGGACCCCAACCATTACGGGCGCAAGGTGCTGGAAGAGTTCGTCAAGGCCGGCGCACCGGAAGAGATCCTCTACGTGAGCAAGCCGCATATCGGCACCTTCCGGCTGACCGGCGTGGTCGCCACCATGCGCGAAGAGATCAAGGCACTCGGTGGCGAGGTGCGCTTCCAGCAGCGCGTCAGCGACGTGCTGATCGAGAATGGCCAACTGGTCGGTGTCGAACTGGACAACGGCGAGCAGGTGCTCAGCCGCCACGTCATCCTGGCCCTTGGCCACAGCTCGCGCGACACTTTCCGCGCCCTGCACAAGCGCGGCGTGTTCATGGAAGCCAAGCCGTTCTCGGTGGGCTTTCGCATCGAGCACCCGCAGTCGCTGATCGACCGCGCGCGCCTCGGCAAATACGCCGGCCACCCGAAGCTCGGCGCCGCCGACTACAAGCTGGTGCACCACGCCAAGAATGGCCGTTCGGTGTACAGCTTCTGCATGTGCCCGGGCGGCACGGTGGTCGCGGCCACCAGCGAGCCGCATCGGGTGGTCACCAATGGCATGAGCCAGTACTCGCGTAACGAGCGCAACGCCAACTCGGGCATCGTGGTCGGCATCACCCCGGAGCAGGATTATCCCGGCGGCCCGCTGGCCGGTGTCGAGCTGCAGGAGCGCCTGGAATCCCACGCTTACGTGCTGGGCGGCAGCAACTACGAAGCGCCGGGCCAGCTGGTCGGCGACTTCATCGCCGGCAAGCCGAGCACCGCACTGGGCAGCGTCGAACCGTCCTACAAACCGGGCATCAAGCTCGGTGACCTCGCCCCCTCGCTGCCGGACTTCGCCATCGAAGCGATCCGCGAAGCGCTGCCGGCCTTCGCCAAGCAGATCAGAGGCTTCGACCTGCACGACGCGGTGCTGACCGGCATCGAAACGCGCACCTCATCACCGCTGCGCATCACCCGTGGCGAAGATTTGCAGAGCCTCAACGTACGCGGCCTGTTCCCGGCCGGGGAAGGCGCAGGCTATGCCGGCGGCATCCTGTCAGCGGGCGTGGATGGGATCCGTGTCGCCGAAGGTCTGGCACGCGCGCTGATGGGCGAGCCTCGCTAACCCCCCGTCGAACTCTGCGGGTAAGGCTCAGGATTCCCAGGGCCGCCCGCGGGTGCGGCGCACCAGCTTGACCTTCTCCTGCATCGCCGATTTGGCCAGCATGTGGGCGCTGACCGGCGCGGTGATGAACAGAAACAGGGTGATCAGCAGTTCATGCAGGCTCAGGCCTTCGGTATGGCTGCTGAAGAAGATCATCGATGCCACCACCATGCTGCCCACGCCCAGGGTGGTGGCCTTGGTCGGGCCATGCAGGCGGGTGAAGAAGTCCGGCAGGCGGTACAGCCCGATGGCGCCGATCAGCGCGAACGAGCAGCCGACCAGCAGAAAGAACGCCACCAGTGCTTCGATCCAGAATGGCATGGCCACAACCTCCTCAGTCGATGATTTCGCCGTGCAGCAGGTGTTTGCCCACCGCCACGGTGCCGACAAAGCCCATGACGGCGATCAGCAGGGCCGCCTCGAAGAACAGATCCGACTGCAGCCAGATGCCGAACACCACGATCAACGCCAGGGCGTTGATGTACAGGGTGTCGAGCGCCAGCACCCGGTCGGGCATGTCCGGGCCGCGCACCAGACGGATCACGTTGAGCGTCACAGCGACGCCCATCAGGGCCATGCAGAAGGGAATCACGTACGCGAGCATTCGAAAATCTCCATCAGCGGGGCTTCATAGCGCGACTTGACCTCGGCGATCAGCGCCTGGTCATCGGCCACGTCCAGGCCATGCAGCAGCAGGGTCTTGTGATCGCTGCTCAGGCCCGAAGACACGGTGCCCGGGGTCAGCGAGACGATGCAGGCGAGCACCGAGAGCATGAAGTCGTTCTCGATTTCCATCGGCACTTCGACGAACGCCGGGCGCAGTTTGCGCGTGGGGCCGAGTACCAGCCGGGCAACGTGCAGGTTGGCGATGACGATGTCCCACAGCACCATCAGCAGGTAACGGCACAGCAACAGCGGCCGACGCAGGCGCGGCACGTCGAGCATGAAGCCGCTGCACAGCAGGGCGATACCCCAGCCGAGAAACGCGCCCAGCAGCAGATGGCCGACACTCGGCTCATTGACCATCAACAGCCAGATCACCGTGAGCAGCGCGCTGAGCATGGGATGGGGGAACAGACGGCTCATCGCTCACCTCCGCGCACGATCTGCAAATAGCTATTCACATCCAGCAGCTGCTGGGCGACGGCCTGGGTGTACTCCTGAATCGGCTGCGCCGCGACCACCAGCAGCGGCCCACCGGCCAGCAGGCAGATGGTGGCCAGGGCGCGGATGTGGTCGAACTGCGCATTCGGCGCCGGCTCGCCGCTGCAGCGCCAGAACAGCGTGCTGCCGGCGCGCACCAGGGCGATCACCATGCCCAGACCGCCACACAACACCACCGGCCACAGCACCAGGGTCTGCCAGCCGCTTTCCACCGAGCGCAGCAGCATCACTTTGCCCAGAAAGCCCGAGAACGGCGGCAGACCAGCCACCGAGATCGCGCCAATGAAGAACAGCCCGCCGAGCAATTTCGGCTGCAGCAGCTGCGGCCCCTTGCGCAGACGCAGGCCGATTTCGCCGCGCTGACGCGCCAGCATATCGGCGAGCAGGAACAGGCCGCCGCATATCCAGGTACTGTGGATCAGGTAGTAAAGCGCCGCACTGAGGCTTTGCGCGCTGCCCAGCGCGACGCCGGCCAGCAGGGTGCCGACCGAGACGATCACCAGATAGCCGATCAGCCGGCCCAGGCTGCGCGCCGCCAGCGCGCCGGTCACGCCGAGCAGCAGGGTCAGCGCCGCCAAAGGCCACAACAGGTAATCGACCAGATGGGCCAGCTGCCCCGCTTCGCTGCCGAACACCAGGGTGAATACGCGGATGATCGCGTACAGCCCGACCTTGGTCATCACCGCGAACAGCGCTGCCACCGGCGCGGTGGCCGCCGCATAGGCATTTGGTAGCCAGAAATACAGCGGCAGGATGGCGCCCTTGAGGCCGAAGACGATCAGCAGCAGGTACCCGGCGGCGGCCAGCAAATGCTGGCGGTCTGGGTCGGCTTCGGCCACCTTCAGCGCCAGGTCGGCGATGTTCAGGGTGCCGAGCAGGCCATAGAGCATGCCCACGCCGATCAGAAAGAACGACGACGCCACCAGGTTGAGCACCACGTAGTGCATGCCGGCCTTGATGCGCTTCGGCCCGCCGCCGTAGACCAGCAGCGAGTAGGACGCGATCAGCAGGATCTCGAAGAACACGAACAGGTTGAACAGATCACCGGTCAGGAAGGCGCCGTTTATGCCGAGCAGCTGGAACTGCATCAGCGCGTGGAAATTCGGGCCCCGCTGGTCATCGCCGCGCACCGCGTAGAGCATGGCGAAGCCGGCCAGCACGGCGGTGACCAGCAGCATCAGCGCCGCCAGGCGGTCGAGCAGCAGGACGATGCCGAACGGCGCCTGCCAGTTGCCCAGGGCGTAGACCTGCAACACGCCGTTGTCCGCCTGCAGCACCAGCCAGGCGCTCAGCGGCAGCAGCGACCAAGTGGCCAGCAGCGACACCCAGCGCTTGGCGGTGATCGAAAGTTGCGAGCGAATCAACAGCAGGCTGCCGGTGAACAGCGGAATAAGGATCGGCAGGATCAACGCGTGATTCATCAGCGCGACTCCTCGCCATCGACATGATCGGTGCGCAGCTCACCCAGGGCGCGCAGCGACAGCACCACCACGAAGGCGGTCATGGCGAAGCCGATGACGATGGCGGTGAGTACAAGCGCCTGGGGAATCGGATCGCCGTATTCGGCACTCTTGCCGATGACCGCCGGCACGCCGGTGCCGAGGCGGCCCATGGCGAACAGGAACAGGTTGACCGCGTAGGAAATCAGGGTTAGGCCCATGACCACCGGGTAGATACGTGCGCGCATCAGCAGGTACACACCGCTGGCGGCCAGCACGCCCAGGGTGATGGCGTATAGCGCTTCCATCAGAGAACCTCCTTGCTGGTTTCATCCTGGCTGACGTGGCCGATGTTGGAGAGGATCAGCAGCGTGGAGCCGACCACCGCCAGGTACACGCCGAGGTCGAAGAGCAGCGCGGTGGCAAGTTCGAACTCACCTATCAGCGGCAGGTGGAAGTGATCGAATGCCGAGGTCAGGAATGGTGCGCCGAAGGCAAGGCTGCCCAGGCCGGTGAGAGCGGCGATCAGCACGCCGAGGCCAGCGATGCTGTGGAAGCTCCAGGGCATGCGCCGCTGGGTCCACTCCACGCCGTGGGCAACGTACTGCAGAATCAGCGCGATGGCGGTGATCAGCCCGGCGATGAAACCGCCGCCCGGCAGGTTGTGACCGCGCAGGAAGATAAAGGCAGAGACCAGTAGCGCCATCGGCAGCAGGATGCGCGCGATGCTGTCGAGCACCATCGGGTGACTGTCTTTCGACCAGGGCTTGCCGTTCGGGTCGGTAAGCGGATGGGGCAAATGCAGCCCGGCCAGCAGCCCGTAGATGCCAATCGCAGCGATCGCCAGCACGGTGATTTCGCCGAGCGTATCGAAGCCGCGGAAGTCGACCAGAATCACGTTGACCACGTTGGTGCCACCGCCCCCGCTGACGCTGTTTTCCAGGAAGAACGAGGCGATGCTGTCATACGGCCGGGTCATCACCGCATAGGCCAGCAGAGCGACAGCGATCCCGGTGCCGCCAGCCAGCAGTACGTCGCGCAGCCCGCGCAGGCTGCTCGATTCCATCGGCGTGCGATCAGGCATGAAGAACAGCGCCAGCACCAGCAGGATGATGGTCACCACCTCGACCGATAACTGGGTCAGGGCCAGGTCCGGTGCCGAATAGCGGGCGAACGCCAGGGCCACCATCAGGCCGGCGCAGCTCAGGGTCATCAGCGCCTTGAGGCGATTGCGGTGGAACACCACGGTCAGCACCGCCATCACGCACAGCACGACCATGCCGAGCACGGTGATGCCATCGAGCGGCGTCAGCGGCACATCACCGCTGAGCGATTCCATGGGCGACAGGGCGGTGATGATCAGGATCAGCGCGCTGAGCAGCAGAAAGGCCACGTAACGCTGCAGGGAGCCGCTTTCCATCAGTTTGGTCACCCAGCGGGCGCTTTTGACCAACCGTGCGTTGAGCAGCTCGAACAGCTCCTTGGCGTCCACTTCCGGCATGCCGTTGTACCAGCGAAACAGCGGCTCGCGGCAGGCGTAGACGATGATGCCGCCGATCAGCGCGACCACGCTCATGCCCAGCGGCAGGTTGAAGCCGTGCCAGATCGCCAGGCTGTAATACGGCACCTCGCCGCCCAGGGTGGCGCTGGCCGCCGAGGCCAGCAGCGGCGCTACGGTGTAGGCCGGCAGCATGCCGACCAGCAGGCACAGGAACACCAGAATCTCCACCGGAATCTTCATGTAGCGCGGCGGCTCGTGAGGCGGATACTTGGGCAGATCCTTCGGCTCGCCATTGAAGAACACGTCGTGGATGAAGCGCAGCGAATAGGCCACCGAGAACACCCCGGCGAGGGTCGCCACGGTCGGAATCATCCAGTTGAAGATGCCTAGCAGGTCCTGGTTGAGCGTTTCTGTGAAGAACATCTCCTTGCTCAGGAAGCCGTTGAGCAACGGCACGCCAGCCATCGCCGAGGCAGCCACCATGGCCAGCACGGCGGTGTGCGGCATGTATTTCCACAAGCCGGCGATGCGGCGCATGTCGCGGCTGCCGGTCTCGTGATCGATGATGCCGGCTGCCATGAACAGCGAGGCCTTGAAGGTCGCGTGGTTGATGATGTGGAACACCGCAGCGACGGAGGACAGGTCGGTGTTGAAGCCGAACAGCAGGGTGATCAGGCCCAGGTGGCTGATCGTCGAGTAAGCCAGCAGACCTTTGAGGTCGTGCTGGAACAGCGCCATGATTGCCCCGAACAGCAGAGTCGCCATGCCGGTCATGCTGACCAGGTAGAACCACCACTCGGTGCCCGCCAGGGCCGGGTAGAAGCGAGCCAGCAGGAACACGCCCGCCTTCACCATAGTCGCCGAGTGCAGGTACGCGGAAACCGGCGTGGGGGCGGCCATGGCCTGGGGCAGCCAGAAGTGGAACGGGAACTGCGCCGACTTAGTGAACACGCCAAGCAGGATCAGGATCAGGGTGATGGGATACAAGCCGTGACTACGGATGGTGTCGCCGGCTGCCAGCACATCGCTCAGCTCGAAACTGCCGGCGATATTGCCCAGCAGCAGAATGCCGGCCAGCAGTGCCAGGCCACCGCCACCGGTGACGGTCAGGGCCATGCGCGAGCCGCGCCGGGCGTCCGAACTGCCGCTCCAGAAACCGATCAGCAGGAATGACGACAGACTGGTCAGCTCCCAGAACATCAGCATCAGCAGCATGTTTTCCGACAGCACGACACCCAGCATGGCGCCCATGAACAGCAGCAGATAGGCGAAGAAACGCCCCATGGCCTCCTGCTTGCTCAGGTAATAGCGGGCATAGAGAATCACCAGCAGGCCGATACCAAGGATCATCAGGGCGAACAGAAAGCCCAGACCATCGAGGCGCAGGCTCAGGTTGAGCCCCAGCTCGGGCAGCCATGAATGGCTAACCACCTGCACCTCGCCAGCAAATACCGCTGGCTGCTGCAGCCACAGCAACACCAAGGCGGCAGCCGGGCCTATTGCAGCGGCCAGCGCGCAGAGCGAACGGCCCATGCGGTCCGCCAGCAGCGGCAGAAATACACCTAAAAATGGTAAGGCGATGATCAGCGCAAGCGCCATACACTAAACCCCTTGTACAAGCCCGCCATGCAGCCAGGCGGCCAGTTAGTGTGTGCCAGAAGCCGGTCGCATGGCGCCCGGCCGATCCCTGCGATGGTGTGCGTGGTGCCAACCCGGCAGGAGGAGAAACCACCTGCGGCAGTCCGACTCGGAGCAGGCCAAGCCAGTTACGATCTGGTCGCCGCATATCGTGCGGCCCGCTGTAACTGACTGGTGATTACCCCTGCGCGTTCGACTTGTTTTCAAGGCCAGGTTCTCGAGTTTCGGCCTTCAAAACGCCTTCGATTATGCTTACCTATCGAAGCAGCGTCATGGATAGAATTATTACTAAAGCTATCTCTCGGCAGCCCGCAAGCGATCGCCTCATTTGGAAAGAAAGTGCTCTGGCTCGGTGCTTTGCGCAGCCTGTAGAAACGCAAAGGCCGGATCAATTGCTGATCCGGCCTTTTGGTGCTGTGGGCGCGACTCGAAGGTTAGTGGGTCACGCGGCTGGTGCCATTGACGGTCATGATGCGTACGCGATCACCGACGCGGAAGATCTGGTTCTCTTCAACCGCCTGCACGTAGGCGCGCATGCTACCGTCGTCTTCACGAACGGTGATTTCCACACCCTGGGTACGGGTGATGCCTTCCTCGGCAGCGGCGCCCAGCAGGCCACCCGCTACCGCGCCGATCACCGCCGCGACGGCCGAACCACGGCCACCACCTACGCCGCTACCGGCTACGCCACCGATCACCGCACCGGCACCGCCGCCGATGGGAGTCTTGGTGCCTTCAATCTTCACCGGGCGTAGGGATTCGATGGTGCCCATGCGCACGGTCTGTACGGCACGCGCTTCATCGCGAGAGTAACTGTCGCCGGTCAGGCTGGAGGCGCAACCGCCGAGCGTAAGGGTCGCGGCAGCGAACAGAGCGGCAAAAAAACCAGGTTTAAGCATGACGATTCTCCAGACTGGACTGATAACCCTACGACAACTTGGCCGTCAGGACGGTCACTGTAATTGCCGACAAATTACTTCATCCGTTCAGCGTAGGTACAGGGTCGGCGTCTGATCACCCCGACACGCCTATAGACAGCCGTACCGGCCAATCGTCACCGCGCCCACACACGCCCCTCAGCGGCGGGCGGCCTGGGCGACGCGCCACAACCTGGCGAGATCGGCAGCCCTCGCTTCGAGCTCCTGCCCAGCGTCGGCACAGGCCTGCTCCAGGGTGATCGGCCCCGGCGCTAGGCTGAAGCAGGCTTCGATGCCCGCCTCACGCACCTGCTGGTAGCCCTCACCCAGGCTGCCTGCCAGGGCAATCACCGGCACACTTTGCTCGCGCGCCACACGGGCGACGCCAACCGGCGTCTTGCCGTGCAGGCTCTGGGCATCCAGGCGCCCTTCCCCGGTGATCACCAGATCGGCGCCACGTACGGCATCGGCCAGGCCGGAAAGCTCGGCCACCAGCTCGATACCGGGGCGAAAACGTGCGCCGAGAAAGGCCTTGGCCGCAAAGCCCAAACCGCCAGCAGCACCAACGCCGGGAAAGGTGCTGAAGTCCTCGCCCAGTGCCTCGCCGACCACCTCGGCCAGGCGCGCCAGGGCGGCATCGAGTTCGTCGACCTGCTGTGCGCTGGCGCCCTTCTGCGGGCCGAATACCGCCGATGCCCCCTTGGGGCCGCACAGCGGATTGTCCACATCGGCGGCTACCTCGACCTGAACGTTGTGCAGACGCTTGTCCAGCGCACTGAGGTCGACGCGCTGCAGCGCCGCGAGGGCCGCGCCGCCGGGACGCAGCTCATTGCCGCCAGCATCCAGAAAACGCACCCCCAGTGACCGCAGCAGGCCGCTGCCACCATCATTGGTGGCGCTACCACCGAGGCCAAGGATGATGCGTGTGGCGCCTGCATCCAGCGCCGCGATGATCAGTTCGCCGGTGCCGTAGCTGCTGGTTACCCGTGGGTCGCGCTGGCCGCTCGGTACGTGATGCAGGCCACTGGCCGCAGCCATCTCGATGACTGCCGTGCCGTCGCCCAGCCAACCCCAGTGCGCCGTTACCGGTGTCGCCAGCGGCCCCTGCACCACCTGTTCACGCCGCTCGCCACCGGTGGCCGCCAGCACCGCATCCACGGTGCCTTCGCCGCCATCGGCCATGGGGCACAGGACGATCTCGGCATTCGGATAAACGGCCAGCCAGCCGCGGGCGATGGCCTGGGCTACCTCAGGCGCACTCAGGCTCTCCTTGAACGAATCAGGAGCGATGACGATTTTCATGCAGACAACCTCGAAAACGGCGAGGCGCCCGCAGGCGCCCCGATTGAATAGCGTTACAGCAGAACCAGGCTCAGCAGCCAGACGGTGATGATGCCGACCACGCCCTGAATCAGCGTGGCCATGGTTTGCGCCCGGTAGGCGACGGCCACCGGCATGCGACTGAACTGGGTGACCACCCAGAAGAAGCTGTCGTTGGCGTGAGAAACGGTCATGCCGCCTGCGCCGATGGCCATCACGGTCAGCACGCGGCCCATTTCGCTATCCAGGCCCAGCTGGCCGAGCAGCGGCGCGACCATCGCCGAGGTGGTCACCAGGGCCACGGTGGTGGAACCCTGGGCGGTCTTCAGCGCAGCGGCGACCAAGAACGGCATGAACAGCCCGACGCCCAGAGCCGACAGCGTGGTGCCCAGGTAATTACCCAGTGGCGTGGCGCTGAGCACGGCGCCAAAGGCGCCCCCTGCCCCGGTGATCAGAATGATCGGCGCTGCCGAGACGATGCCCTCGGATACCCGGTCATGCAGATTCTGACGCTTGCCATTGCCCTTGAGCAGAGTGCAGGCCAGGGCGAGCCCGACCAGCAGCGCCATCACCGGATGGCCGAGGAAGCTCAGCACGCTCAGCAGCGTGCCATCGCCCAGGGGCCGGCTCGGGAACACCGCGATGGAGCCCAGGCAGATCAGCAGAATCGGTACGAAGATCGGCGCGAAAGCCTGGGTCGCGCTGGGCAGCGTGCCGTACTGAGCTCGCAGCGCCGCGAAATCTTCGCTGCCGGGCATGGGCGTGCCGTCATCTTCAAGGGCGATGTCCTTGCCGATGAAGCGGTTGGCCCACAACATGCCAGCCAGCGCGGTGACAATCGCCACCACCAGACCGACGGCGATCACCAGCCCCAGGCTGGAACCCAGACCGAGGTTGCCGGCCGCGGCAATCGGCCCCGGCGTCGGCGGCACGAAGGTGTGGGTGGCGTAGAGGCCGGTCGCCAGCGCCACGCTCATGGCGATCACCGAGACCTTCATACGCGCTGCCAGGGCGTTCTTCAGGGAGTTGAGAATGACGTAACCCGAATCGCAGAACACCGGAATCGACACTAGGTAGCCGATGATCGACATGGTCAGCGTCGGGAAGCGTTCGCCGAGCAGCTTGATCACCGTTTCCGCCATGGTGATCGCCGCGCCGCTGCGCTCGAGAATCACCCCGATGATGGTGCCGAGCACGATGACGATACCGATATTGCCCAGGATGTTGCCGAAGCCCGTGGCAACCGTCTTGAGAATGTCCTGATGAGGCAGTTGATAGGCGAAGCCGGCGAGCACGGCAGCCGCCAGCAGCGCGAGAAAGGGATGCAGCTTGAGACGCGTCGTCGACACCACGATAAAGGCGATGAGTGCGACCAGGATCAGAACCAGAGCCATGCCGGTTTCCTCTTGTTGTTATAGGAGTTGCCAGGTGCCCGGCATTGTCACTCAGGACCTGCAGGCTTAACCCTGTTCACCCGCACAACGGCAGAGGGAAAAGTACGATCAACTGTTGTGCAAGCGCATCACCTAAAGGCTCAGTTTGGCTCGATCAGCACCAGGCCCAGGGATAACTGCAGACGTCGGTCCAGGCGCGTCAGCTCGACGCCGCTCAGCTCGGCGATACGGTCGAGGCGATAGCGCAAGGTATTGCGGTGAATGCCCAGGGCATCGGCGCAGCTCTGCACCTGGCCGTCATGGGCACACCAGGCCTCGAGGGTGGCGCGCAGTACGCCGTTGGAGTCCTGAGCGAGTACCTTTTTCAACGGTGCCAGCCAGCCCTGCAGCAGCCAGCTGTGGCGCTGGGCGTGCAGTACGGTCGCCAGGCGATGCTCTTCGAGGGCCAGTACGCGCAACGTCGGATGCCGCGCACGGGCGAAGGCCTGCAGATCGCGCAGCGCCAGGCAGGCCTGACGCAGCTGCTCGAGGGACTGCACCGGATCGCTGACCAGCAGGCGCGTCACGCCCCAGCCCCGCTCGTCCGCGGCGTCCAGCCAATGTTGATCATCCTGCCCTGCCATCAGCGGCCGACACCAGAGCAGCTCGCGCATGCCAAGCGGTGCAGCAAGGTGTTCCTTCTTGCCCGCCAGGGCGCCGAGCAGCCGAGCCTGCTGCGCCAGGGGCTCGCCCTGCTCCTGCAACTCCAGCAGGCAAACCTGACGCGGCCAGCTCAGTGCCAGCCCCTGCCGCTCGGCATCGGCGGCCAGCGCGGCGACACTGGCAGCCGGGTCGAACAGCTGGCGCAGCCAGGCATCGAGCTGATGCCGCTGCCAATGGCGCTCGGCCTGCACCTGGCGCTGTTCGACCAACATCTCCGCGGCCATGCGCACCAGCTCGGCGTAGGGGCGCACTACTTCGGGATCGCCGGTGATACCCAGCACGCCGATCAGCTCGTCGGCATGCAGCAGCGGCAGATTCACGCCCGGGCGCACACCGCGCAGGCAGGTCGCGGCCTGCTCGTCGATTTCCACCACGCGGCGGTTGGCCAGCACCAGTTGCGCGCCTTCATGACGGGTATGCAAACGCGCCGGATCGCCGCTGCCGATGATCATGCCCTGGGCGTCCATCACATTGATGTTGTACGGCAGGATGGCCATGGCGCGGTCGACGATGTGCTGGGCCAGGGTGGAGTCGAGTTCTAGCATGGGCGGGCCTGGTGATTGGAATCGACGGTTCAGACCGGGTCGGCACCAGGGCCGGCCGCAAAACTCAGGGCGCCAGACGCTGGCGCAGCCAGGCTTCGCCGTTGAGCCGATAATCGAGACGGTCGTGCAGACGGCTGGCACGGCCCTGCCAGAACTCGATGCGCTCGGGCAGCAGGCGGTAACCGCCCCAGTGCGGCGGACACTCCGGCGCCTGGTCGGCGAAGCGCCGCTCGGTTTGCGCCAGCAGGCCTTCCAGCTCGCCACGATCATGAATCACCCGGCTTTGCGGCGAGGCCCAAGCGCCGAGGCGGCTGCCCAGCGGGCGCACCTGGAAGTAGGCGTCGGATTCGGCCGGCGTGACCTTCTCGACGCGACCTTCGATGCGCACCTGACGCTCCAGAGTCGGCCAGAAAAAGGTCAGCGCGGCAAAGGGGTTGGCCTGCAGCTGCTCGCCCTTGGCGCTCTGGTAATTGCTGAAGAAGGTGAACCCTTGCTCGTCCAGGCCCTTGAGCAGCAGTACACGGCAGTGCGGACGACCTTCGGCATCGACGGTCGCCAGGGTCATGGCGTTGGGTTCTACGGGAGGCTGCTCGGTTTTCACCGCATCGGCGAACCAGCTTCTGAACAGCGCAAGAGGCTCAAGCGGCGCCTGATCCTCGCTCAACCCGTCACGGGTGTAATCACGGCGCATGTCGGCCAGGGTCTGAGTCATGAGAAAGCTCTCGGAAGCGACAAAGACCCTAGCTTAACGGCACAGACCTTATTTGGCTTGATCTGCGGCAACCACTTTCTTGGCATCGGCCAGCTTGGTGGTGCTCTTGTCGGCCGGCTTGTCAGCGGTTTTCGCCACGGCCTTGGTCGCTGGTTTCGCTGCTGGCTTGGCCGCCGCCTTGGGTTTGGCCTTGGCAGGCGCCTTGGCTACGGCTTTGGCCGCAGGTTTTGCGGCTGCCTTGGCGGCCGGTTTCTCGGCTGGCTTGTCCGCGGCTTTGTCGACGGCAGCCACAGCGGTGGCGGCAGCCGGCGCCGGATCAGGGGTGTTGTACTTGGCGATCAGGGCCTGCAGGGTGTCCTGACGGGTCAGGAGAATTTCCACCCGGCGGTTCAGCTCACGGCCGTTGGCGCTGTCGTTGGCGGCACGCGGCATGTCCGGGCCCATGCCCTTGACCATCAGGCGGTCCTGCTTGAGGCCGCTGAGGCGGAAGATGGCGGTGAAGGCACGGGCGCGCTCGAGGCTGAGGGAACGGTTGGTATCCAGTGCGCCGCTGCTGTCAGCGTGGCCGAGTACCAGCACGCCGACCTTGCTGTCTTTCTCCATGACCTTGGCCACCCGGGTGATCGGGCCCAGGGTGACCGGCAGCAGCATGCCAGGGCGATCCGGGTTGAAGTTGCCCTTGACCGGCGCGGTGACGACCAGCAGGTTCTCGCGGCGCTCCATCTCGAAGTTGCTGTCCTTGATCGCTTCGCGCACCAGCGGCTCGTATTCATCCAGCCAGGCCTGGGTGACTTCCGGCGGTGGCATGGGAACCGGCTTTGGATCTTCCTTCTTCTCGAACAGGGAGCAACCTGTCAGCAGTACGCAAAGCGCCAGCGCGCAAGTCTTGTAGGAAAGCATCGGTTCATCCACTAAATAGTCGGTCGTAGTCACCCGGAAAATCCGGAGTCAGCAGCTAAAAGCGTTATCGCGCAGGCGGTTAAGCGTGTTTCCTAGAAACACTCGCATAAGATACCCGCAAGTTTCTGTGCCCGCGGATCCATTAAGACGAACGGCCCCAGGTTATTCGTAACAAACCCCACAGCCACGTCCCGTTCCGGATCGGCGAAACCGGTGGTCCCGCCCGCGCCAGGGTGGCCGAAGGCGCCCTTGCCCATCCCGTAGGTAGCGTTGGCGACAGCGGGCTGGTCGAGCATGCAGCCCAGACCGAAACGCGTCGGGGTCAGCAATGTTCTGTCCTCACCGACACTGTGTTCGCGGGTGAGTTCAGCCAGCAGTTCACTGTCGAGCAGGCTGCCATCGAGCAGGCCGCTGTAGAAACCCGCCAGGCTACGGGCGTTGCCATGACCATTGGCCGCCGGCTGCTGCATGCGCCGCCACTCCGGTTTGTTGGTGCTGGTCATGATCGACGGCGGGTTGGTGAACGCCCGTGTGGTCATGGCCTGGGCGTCGTTCATCATGGTCTTGAGCATGCGCTGCGCCGCCGCATCGCCCATATTGCCCTTGCCCCGGCTGATGGTGGCGACGCGGTGGAACTCCTCGTCGGCCAGGCCAACATGGAAATCCAGGCCCAGCGGCTTGGCGGTGCGGGCGACGATCGACTCGCCCGGGCCGCGGCCCTCGACGCGGCGCAGCAGCTCGCCGATCAGCCAGCCGAAGGTGATCGGCGCATAACCGTGGCCCTCGCCCAGCGGCCACCAGGGCGCCTCGGCGGCCAGCGCGTCGGTCATGGTCTGCCAGTCATAGAGCGCCTCGGCGGGCAGATTCTGACGAATCGCCGGCAACCCGGCCTGATGACAAAGCAGGTGGCGCACGGTGATGCGCTCCTTGCCGGCGGCGGCGAATTCCGGCCAGTAGCGGGCTACCGGGGCGTCGAGTTCCAGCTTGCCTTCGGCCACCAGTTGCAGCGCGGTGACCGCAGCGAAGGGCTTGGTGCAGGAGAACAGGTTGAGGATGGTATCGCTGTGCCAAGCCTCTCGGCCGTCCTTGTCGGCGACACCGGCCCAGATGTCCACCACGGTTTCCCCGCCTACCTGCACACACAGCGCGGCGCCACGCTCCTGCGGGTCATCGAACAGCGCGGCGAAGGCCTCCTTCACCGCTTCGAATTTGAGGTCGAAGTAACCCTGAATCTGCACTGACTGCTCCTGCTTCAAATAAAAGCGCCAGCAGGGCTGGCGCGTAGAGATCAAGGCTTGGCTTCAGCCGCCGGAGCGTCGCCCTCAGCAGCCGGCGCGACTTCGGGCGCCGCCTCTTGCGCCGGTGCGGCGTCCGTCTTGGCCGCCGGCTCCTGAGCAGGGGCGGTGTCCGCTTTGGGCGCCGGCTCCTGGGCTGGCGCAGCATCCACTTTGGGCGCTGGCTCCTTGGCAGCCTGCTCGAGCACCAGCGGCGGCACGGTCAGGTTGGCCTTGCGCACGGCGCTGACAAAACCGTCCCACGGCCGGTCGGTGACCGCCACCAGGCCCAGGTGACCATTCTCGCCATCGAGCAGACGCCCGGTGACGGGCTGGTCCAGATACTGGAACCAGTGCACACCAACGATCTGCGGTTCTTCCAGGGCCTTCTTCAGGAAGTTCGCGTAAGCCGGGCCACGCTCCTCTTCCTTGTACACCTCGGCGACGCCGCCCCAGAACGGGCCGCGGTCGCGGGAGCCGAAGTGGAATTCGGTGACCAGCAGCGGCTTGTCGAGCTTGCGCAAGGCTTCGAAGTCGTAGCCCTGCTGCGGCTCGCGGGTATAGAAGTTGAAGCTCAGCACGTCGCAGTACTGGGCACAGGCCTCCACCGCCTCGGGAATGCTCGCCGAGAAACGGCCGCCGAGCAGCAGGTGGTTCGGCGTGTGCCACTCCAGCGAATCGTCGATGGTCTTGAAGTAGGTATCGGCGAACAGCCGCAGGAAGCGCTGCATGTCGGCTTCGATGGCCGGGTACTCAGGATTGATCGGCGGCGCCTGGAAGCCCGGATCTTCCATCAACTCCCACGCTTTGAGATCAATACCCCAGGCCTTGGACAGGCCTTCCTGATTGCGGTACTTGTCGCGCAGCTGCTTGAGGAAGGCGCGCTTGGCCGGCACGTCGGTAGTCAGGCGCAGCGTGGCGTAGGCCAATGCGTAGCGCGACAGCGGATCATCCGCCGGGCCGGCCCAGGCCAGCTCGTTGTCGGCGTAGTAACCGATCACCCAGGGATCGTCGCGATGGCCGCGTGTAGCGATGGCGATGGCACGCTCGGCGGCCATGGCGAAACGCGGATCGAACGGGTCGGGCATGCCGCCCCACCAGTCAACGCCAGTGCTGATGGTGGCGTAGTCGCCATGGATCGACAGCGGAATGCTGTACGGCATGCGCTTGTCTTCGGCGAACTCGTTGTCGCTCCAGTTACCCAGGGTATTGAAGCCCCAGGCCTGCAGGCGATTCTGCGCGCGCTCGCGCCACGCCTTGGCGTCCTGGGCGCCATAGGTGCGCTGCAGGTTGGCGGCGTAGAAGTCGTACCAGCGGCCCTTGTCGAAGTCGCGGCCGCGGTTGGCGCCGGTGTCGGACTCGTTACTGGCACTACCGTAGAACGCGGCGAGCGGCTCGCCCTCGGCCGGCAACGCGCTGAACATGATCTCGCGGCCTTCGACGTAGGTCTGGCTCTGCGAGCCGGTCACGGTGTTCACGCCCAGCGAATAGAAGGGGTTACCCTCCGGCGTGACCAGGAACCAGCGGCCACCGCGCTTCTCGGTACGGAAGAAGCCGGTGGCCTCGAACGACGGGCCACCAATCCAGCCACCATACATGTCCTGCTTGGGACGGCCGGCCTGCCAGGTCTGCAGCTGCTTGTCTTCCTGGGCCATACCCTGGCGCAGCTGCTCGTCGTTCTTGATCTTGCCCGGCCAGTCGCGCCGCGTGTACTGGCCGTAGCCATCGACGATACCGCGGTAGGCCTGCTCCAGATCGCCGCTGCCGCGCACGCCGAAACGGCCCAGCAGGATGTTTTGCGCGGCCTGAGGATTGGGAATCGACAGGGTCACGGCGGAGACGTTCTTGACGTCGATCTCGCCATTGACGGTTTCCGCCAGCAGCAGCAGGCGACCGTCGTAACGCCAGGGCATCGGCGCACCGGCACGCATGCCCTGGGCACGCGGCGAGGTAGCGCCCAACGGGATCAGCAATGTCTGCGCAGGCCCCGCCGGCAGGGCGATCTGAGTGGTCAGGCGCTTGCCGTCGGCGCTTTCGATGGTGACGTCCAGGGTCAGCGCCCAGTCCATGGCGTTCTGCACGCGCAGGCTCATGGCGCTGGCCTGGGACCAGTCCCAACTGCCGCTTTGCGGGGTGAGGCGCAGGGTCGGGCGCTCGCCCGGATTGAAGGTCACACGGCGCAGGATCTCGCCCTGGGCGGCGCTTTCCGCGGTCACGCTGGGCAGGTAGGCGTTGTCGCCGGAGACCTGAACGGCGTCCATGGGACGCACGAAGTTGAACAGTTCCTGGCGATCGGCAGCAACACCCAGCGTCGGCAGACCGAGCAGCGTGACCAGCGCCAAGCGCCTCATCGCCAATGGATGTCGAGGACGGGCTGCAGCGATGCACAGTGACAGAACTTTGGAAACCAGACCGGCCGGAACGTGCGCATCGCACGGCCCCGAACGATCGGCCGACAGCAGCCAGGTGTTGACCTTCAAACCCCTTCTCCCCGCAACTCGACACCGAATATGAGTGCCCGCGACAGTCCCGTCACGAGCCTTTTGCTGCGTCTTAAACGCGCAGGCGCAATAGTGCGACAGATGGGGGCTCTACCGCAAAGCCCGCATGTCCGATGACTGACTTGCGGAGCGATTTTTTTGTCGAGGGCGCCTAGCTGATTTCCCGCCGGAACGGCGGTAGCGCGTTGAGAATGGCCTTGCCATAACGCTGGGTGACCACACGGCGGTCCAGCAGGGTGATGGTGCCGCGGTCCGCTTCAGTACGCAGCAGGCGCCCGCAGGCCTGCACCAGGCGCAGCGAGGCATCCGGCACGGCGATTTCCATGAACGGGTTGCCACCACGCGCTTCGATCCATTCGGCCAGGGCGGCCTCGACCGGATCATCCGGCACGGCGAATGGAATCTTGGCGATCACCACGTGCTCGCAGTAGGCGCCCGGCAGGTCGACGCCCTCGGCGAAGCTGGCCAGGCCGAACAACACGCTCTCCTCGCCGCTGTCCACCCGCGCCTTGTGCTTGTTGAGGGTTTCCTGCTTGGAGAGGTTGCCCTGGATGAACACGCGCTTGCGCCAGTCACGATCCAGGCCGTCGAAGACGTCCTGCATCTGCCGGCGCGAGGAGAACAGCACCAGCGTGCCGCGCGAGCCCTGCACCAGATCGGGCAGCTCGCGGATGATTGCCGCGGTGTGCTCGGCAGCGTTGCGCGGATCGGCCTTGAGATCCGGCACGCGCAGCACGCCGGCGTCGGCATGGTGGAACGGGCTTGGCACTACGGCGGTAGACGCCACCTTGGGCAGGCCGGCGCGCATGCGGTAACGGTCGAAAGTGCCCAGTGCGGTAAGCGTGGCCGAGGTGACCAGCGCGCCGTAGGCGACGCTCCACAGGTTGCGGCGCAGAGTTTCGGCGGCGAGGATCGGGCTGGCGTTGACTTCGATGTCGAACAGCGCGCCACTCTCTGCCAGGGTCAGCCAGCGCGCCATGGGCGGGCTGTCTTCGGGATCTTCACTGGTGAACGCCAGCCACAGCTCCCAGGTGCCCTGGGCTCGTGCCAGCAGGCTGCCGAACAGCGGGTACCACTCCTCGGCCTGATGGCTGGCGATGCCGATGCTGGTCTCACCGTCCATGGCCTCCTTGAGCTTTTCGGTCACCCCGGTGAACAGGTCGTTGAGTTTGGAAAAGCCCTTCTTCAATTCCAGGCCCAGCTCGATCAGGTGCTCGGGCACCACGCCGCCGACGAAACGGTGACGCGGGCGCTCACGCCCTTCCATGTCCTCGCCGGGCTTGAAGTCGGCCACCTGCTCGCAGGCGCTGAACATGAACTGCTGATGGGTTTTGAGCTCGCGGGCGAGCTCCGGCACCTGCTCGATCAGCCGCCCGAGATCACCGGGCAGCGGGTGCAGGGCCAGGAGCTTGGTGAGGTTCTTGGCGATCTGCTCCAGCCAATCGGCCGTGGAGCGCAGCCGAGTGAAGTGGGCAAAATGGCCGATGGCCTTGTCCGGCAGGTGATGGCCTTCGTCGAACACATATAGTGTGTCGCGCGGGTCAGGCAGCACCGCGCCGCCGCCCAGGGCGAGATCGGCCAGCACCATGTCGTGGTTGGTGACGATCACGTCGACCTTGCCCATGCCTTCGCGGGCCTTGTAGAAGGTACACTGCCCGAAGTTCGGGCAGTGCCGGCCGGTGCATTGGCTATGGTCGGTGGTCAGCTGCGCCCATCGGCTGTCTTCAAGCTCCTGGGGCCAGCTGTCGCGGTCGCCGTCCCATTTGTTGCCGGCGAGCTTCTCGATCATCGAGGTGAACAGCTTCTGGCCTTCCTCATCAACATCGATGCGAAAGCCTTCTTCCTCGAACAACTGCGCTGTAGAGCTCTGCGCCTGGCCTTCCTGCAGCAGCACGTCGAGCTTGGACAGGCACAGATAACGACCGCGGCCCTTGGCCAGGGCGAAGCTGAAATTCAGGCCGCTGTTGCGCATCAGGTCGGGCAGATCCTTGTGCACGATCTGCTCCTGCAGCGCCACCGTGGCGGTGGCCAGCACCAGGCGTTTCCCCGCTGCCTTGGCGGTGGGGATGGCAGCCATGCAGTAGGCCACGGTCTTGCCAGTGCCGGTACCGGCCTCGACGGCCACCACGGCCGGATCGCCGAGCCGGCGCCCCTCGTCATCGGTCTTGACGCTGCCCAGCACCTTGGCCACCTCGGCGATCATAAGGCGCTGCCCATAGCGAGGTTTGAGGCCCTTGGCTTCGAGAAAACGGGTGTAGGCGCCCTGAATCTGGGCCTTGAGTTCGGTGCTGAGCATTAAGGATCTTGACTGCGAAAAGGCTGGATATATTTTCAGTATTCGAAAACGGCCGCTATCATAACGCGCCTATCGCCTGCGTGCTGACTCGCTTGCCTGCTCCCGATGAAGCGCACGACTTGCAAGCCGCCGGGCCCGACTTCTGAAATCGATCACCGTCAGGCGCAGCCCCGCCTCGAACAACCCGGATGGCCAAACGGCGTCCCGAGGTGATCAGTTGAAATACCGGAGTGCCTGAATGCCACCTTATTCTCCCCTGTACACCTTGCACCTGCTGGCGGCGCTGATCTGGGTCGGCGGTATGTTCTTCACATGGATGGTGCTGCGCCCGGCCGCCGGCACGCTGCAGGCGCCGGAGCGTCTGACCTTGTGGCTGGAGGTGTTTCGCCGCTTCTTCGTGTGGGTGTGGGTCGCCGTGGTGGCGCTGCCGATCACCGGGTTGGGCATGCTGCACATGGGCTTCAGTGGTTTCGACGGGGCGCCGCGCTACGTGCACGTGATGATGGGACTTTACCTGGCGATGCTGGCGCTGTTCCTGCGCATCCAGGCACTGCAGCTGCCTGCCATGCGCCGCGCGGTCGAGGTGCAGGACTGGCCGGCAGCCGGCGCGGTGCTGGGCCGTATCCGCCGGCTGGTCGCTTTCAATCTGCTACTGGGTCTGAGCGTGGTAGCGCTTGCCGCAGCGCGCCCGAGCCTCTGACATCCATCTGAAGCACAAATGAAAAAGGGCCTGCAAAGGCCCTTTTTCATTTTAGAAACGAACGATATCCAGTCGCCCCGCCTGACCGGGCTCGCCAGCCCGCCCGGGTGCACCGGGACGACCATCGAGGCCGGCGCTGGTGCTGTAGATCCAGCAGCCCTTGCTCGCACCACCGCTGCCGGCATTGCCTGCCGTGCCGGCAAGCCCGCCGGCGCCGCCATCGAGGCGCGCCTGCAGATGCTCGACCGGAAAATCGCTGGGTACTTCCAGGCGGATCTGGCCGCCCGGCGCGCCCGGATGACCATCGCTGCCATCCTGGCCGTCATAGCCGGCGCTGGGCTGGCCCCAGGCGCAGCCGCCGGGCTTGCCATCGGCGCCATCCAGGCCGGCGTAACCGGCCGCGCCACGACCACCGCGGGCATCGAGCACCCAAGGTTCGGTGGTTACCGACTGCATGCGGATGACCAGCGTACGCCCAGGCAGCGCGGCCCGGTGTGCGGTACCAGGCGCACCCGGTGCATTGATCTGTGCACCGGTAGCGATCTCACCGGTGCCGATATCCAGCAGCAGGCGTTCGTTCGAGGGCGCGACAGCGATCTGCGCATCGTGGCCCAGATACAGCTCACCGATATGCAGCTCGCTGACTCCGGCGGGAATCAGCAGCGTACCGCGCTCGGCAATGGCCACGCGGTCGAGCTGCAGCACGCTGCCATGGGCAGGCAGACGGGTCATATGGTTGGAATCGACTTCGATGACGGCTGCCGCCATCGCGGCCAGCGGGCAGCACAGGGCGGCCGCGAGGATCAGCTTGCGCATGGGACGGCCTCCTCGACAGTCGCAGAAGCCGGCGTCGCCATTGTCTCCAGCTCGGGCTCAGGCTCAGCCTTTACCTCAGCCACAGCACTTGGCAGCGACCAGATATGAAAAATGCCAAAGGCCATGACCTTGGCCCGTTCGAGCGTCAACTGCGGCTGCGCCCCCAGCTCGGTTTTGAACAGCACCAACTCGACCAGATGCAGGCCCAGCATAGCCACGCCAGCCACGTTCAGTAGCTGCGCGAAGGGTTGCGCGAACGGGGAGATTAGATTGGCCAGAATGACGCACCAGAACAGTGTCGCCAGCAGTTTGCCCAGCCTCGCGATAGTTTTCATTGCCCGCCCCACCCCACTCATTATGTGCGGCACATTACTGCGTTTACGGGCTGGGAAATAGAGGGTGAAACCAAAAACGGTGTCCATTGCGTAACACCGTACTCCTGACCGACCCGAGGGCCGGCCAGGATGCTCACGAAGATCGAGTCAGGCTTATGGCCGGGCTTCGACTTCCGCTTCCACGCGACGGTTGATCGCACGGCCTTCTTCGGTGGCGTTGTCGGCAACCGGACGGCTTTCACCGTAGCCGACTGCGTTCACGCGGGTACCGCCCACACCGTACTGATTGACCAGCACTTCACGCACGGCGTTAGCACGGCGCTCGGACAGTTTCTGGTTATAGGCGTCGGTACCAACGGAGTCGGTATGGCCTTCAACCACGGTGGTGGTTTGCGGGTATTGCTTCATGAAGTCAGCCAGGCTCTGGATGTCGCCCATGCTTTCCGGCTTGACCTGCGCCTTGTCGAAGTCGAACTTGACGTCCAGCTCGACACGTACGGCCTCGGCAACCGGCTCTGGAGCGACGGTTTCTTCGACCATGACGGTTTCTTCTACGACTGCTACTTGCTGATCGTCAGCCCCGTGGACCCAGCAATAGGCAGCGGCGAAGCCGGCGCCAATTACCGCACCACCACCAGCCCAGGCCGAGCTTTCGATGGCACCCAGAGCTGCACCGCTCACACCACCAACGGCAGCGCAGGTCGGCCAGTCGGATTTCTGGACGCCAGCGCAGCCCGTCAGAAAGGTGGACGCAATGATCAGGGGTACCGCTTTCCTTGTAATACTCATATGCAAGTCTCCTAATGGGAATCGGCGCAAAAACCGACACTCTGGATTAAAGACGCCCGCTTTTAAATCTGCCAGACAGCACTACGACATCACTGTCGACCGAACAGTTCTAGTTGAATGTGAGCATGCGCGGTAGTCTTTTGTGATCGCTTCGAGGTTTCTGATGACTCAGATCACATCCCCCCGTACCCCCCAACAATCGTTGGCCGCTCTACTGCAACGTTATGCGCCCGCCCGGCTGCTTTTGGTGAGCGCCAGCGAACAACCGGCGGTAAGCGCTTTTCAGCAGGCCCATCCGCACACTTTTTTCGCTCACGCCGCCCCCGGCAGCCTTGATAGTGACCTGGCAGGGCAGCGTTTCGATCTCGCCGTAGTGGTCGACTGCCTCGAACACCTGCCCCGCAAGGACGGCCTGCAATTGCTCGGCGGCATCCGCAACCTCAATGCCAGTCGCATGGCAGTGCTGGTCGATCTGCCGGCCTGCGGCTGGCAGGACACCGACTTTTACGCGCTGGCACTGCAGGTCAGCGAGCGCTTCGCACGTGATGAGCAGGTCCTGAGCCTGTTCACCTATGACCTGCTTGAATACAAGCAGGCGCCCGACTGGCTGAACGCCAAGTTCTGGGCCAACCCGGAAAATTTTGGCAAGTACTGGTGGTAAGCATGAAACCCGACGCGACTCCAAGCGGCTGCCCGTGCGGTAGCGGCGACTCGCTCGCCGACTGCTGCGGGCGTTATCACGAGGGTGCCGCCGCACCATGCGCGCAAAGCCTGATGCGCTCGCGTTACAGCGCCTACGTGCTGGGCAATGTGGATTATCTGGTGGCCACTTCGCTGCCGGCGCAGCAGGCGAAACTGGACGTGGAAGGCATTCGCGCCTGGAGCCTGCAGAGCACCTGGCTGGGCCTGGAAGTCGAGCATTCGGAATTGCTCGGCGGCCAACCCGAGCATGCGCGAGTGACCTTCGTGGCGCGCTGGCATGACGCCGATGGCGAGCACAGCCACCGCGAACGCTCGGCCTTCGTGCAGAACGGCGGCCGCTGGTATTTCATCGACCCGACCGTAGGTTTGCAGGCGGGTCGAAACGACCCATGCCCCTGCGCCAGCGGCCAGAAATTCAAGAAGTGCTGCGCGACCTATCTATAAACGAGAAACTCACAGCAGCTTGAGGTGCGAGGTATCAGGTGCCGGCGCTGCCGGTGCTGCCTTGGCCTGCCCCATGTCGCTGCCCACCGGCGCCAGGCTGAACGCAGAAAGGTCCAGATTCGGCGCTGTCACCTGCGCCTTGCCATCCTGCAGATCGGCGCCCAGTGCGGCCACACCGAAATCAGGCGCGTCCACATCAACGAATGCTGCCATGTATTCATCCCGCGGCACGACGACCAGGCGGCCAGTCGGTTGCGCCGCGGGCTGACTGACCGGCGCGGCCGGTGGCGGCGGCGCCAGCTCGATTTCCTCGACGACCTGCGCATCGGTATCCACCACTTCGACCCGTGCGCCAGCGCGCTCCAGGGTGCTGCGGTACTTTTCCGCGGCGGCTTCGTCCAGGTTGTTCTTGATCACCACGCGGCGCCCGGAAAACAGCTGGGCGATGCGCTGGGCGTCAGCCTGGAACAGTTTAGCCAGATTGGCTTGGACCACTTCCAGCTGAGCGCCGGGCACCAGTTCACCGGAAAATGCGATCTCGTATCGCGCCATCATCACGTTCCTTCTCGTCGGCTCGTCGCGCCATTTCGGCTGCGGCAATAAAACCTAAATGCATGCCGGCCAGTATGACGCAGCTTTTCGCACACACACGAGCGTCAGTCGGCATTTTCCCCAGCGGACCGCGCTGCGCAATGAAATGACAACAGGCCTAGGGCAGCCAAGCGTCTCTTGTTACACTGAGGCCTCGAACGGAGTATGAAATGTTTTCTCGGGCGCAAATGATAAGAATTCTTAGCCTAATGGTATTCCTAGGTATGGGCTCGGCACTGACCGGTTGCTCGACCTGGTTTTCGGACAATTTCAAGGATCCGGACGTGCGCCTCGTCGACGTCAACGTGGTCAAGGCCAAGCTGCTCGAACAGCGCTTCATCCTGCGCTTTCGCATCGACAACCCCAACGACGTCAGCCTGCCGGTACGCGGCCTCGAATACGTGGTTCACTTGAACGACGTGCTGCTCGCCGATGGCGAGTCCGAGGTCTGGTTCACCGTGCCGGCCAACGGTCATCTGGAGTTCGACGTGCCGGTGCGCACCAACCTGTGGCGCCACGTGCGTCAGGTGGTCAAGCTGCTGGAGAACCCCGATGAGCCGATTCGCTACCGCCTGCAGGGTCAGGTGAAAACCGGATTATTCTTCGGCCGCCGCGTGCACATGGCGCGCAATGGCGAGATAATTCCCGGCGATTATCTTCCGGAGTGACCCGCATGTCCCAGCAACCCCACGTCCATGGCCCTGACTGCAATCACGATCACGACCATGATCATGGCCACCACGGCCACGTGCACGGCCCACACTGCAATCACGCGCCTCAGGAGCCGGTGCGCAATTCCCTGAAGGATGTTGGCCGCAACGATCCTTGCCCATGCGGCAGCGAGAAGAAATTCAAGAAGTGCCATGGGGCCTGATCGCCTCCTGATTCTGCTTGCGGTACTGATCGTCGGCGCACTCGCCCTCTACGCCGCTCACCTCTGGCGCCAGGTCTGGGCCAGGCAGCTTCAGCAGGCCGAGGTGCGCCTCGCGCAACGCCAGCGCCTGCACGATGATCTTCGTGTGCTGGCCTCCTCCCTGCTCGACGGCCAATTGCCGCTGATCGAAGGCGCTATCCGCATCAAGGTGCTGCTCGACAACTACGACAGCGCGCTCACCCTCGCGCCGCAGACGCAGGTGTTCCAGCAGCTATACGACGCCACGGCCCATGTGCCGACCCATGCCGACTGGCAGGCCCTGAGCCGCGCCGAACGCAGCCAGCACGAGGCGCGTTTCGCCGAGCTGACCGAGGCCCATGAGCAACAGGCTCGCGAGGCGGCGCGCTGGCTGCTCGATACGGGACTGGTCGCCCGGCCATAACCCCACGTCGAATCGCCCCTCGCGCCACTTGCCAGGCGCCATGGGGCTCTCTACCTTTAGCGCCTTCGCGCCCGGGCGCCCGCCCACCACCCTCTCTAATCTTCAGGAGTCCGCCGCATGTTGCCGCGCGCTTTCCGCCCTCTCGCCACCCTGAGCCTGGCCGGCCTCGTCACCGGCATGGTCGCGCTGAGTGGTTGCCAATCCCTGCTCGACAGCCGTTACCGCAGCAGCGTGGCACCCGATCAGGGCTCCTTTCGCGTTCAGGGCCTGGCGCAGACCGCTTCGGTGCGCCGCAACCCGCTCGGCATGCCGCTGATCGAGACCCACACGTTCCACGACGCCCTGTTCACCCTGGGCTACGTGCATGCCAGCGATCGCCTCAGCCAGATGGTCAGCCTGCGCCTGATGGCCGAGGGTCGCCTGGCGGAAATGGCCGGCCCCGGCGTGCTGGAGATGGACCGTTTCATGCGCGCGGTGAACCTGAAGAAGAGCGCCGAGGTGCTCTACAAGAATGCCTCGCCGCGCATGAAGGCGTTCTTCGAGGTCTACGCCCGCGGCGTCAACGCCTACCTGTTCCGTTATCGCGACAAGCTGCCGATGGACCTAGCCGAAGCCGGCTATCGCCCGCCGTACTGGAAGCCGGAAGACTCGGTGCTGGTGTTCTGCCTGCTCAACTTCGGCCTGTCGGTGAACCTGCAGGAAGAAATCGCCGCCCTGAGCCTGACCCAGAAGGTCGGCGCCGACAAACTCGCCTGGCTGCTGCCCACCTATCCGGACGAACCGCTGCCGTTCGAGGAAGCCGACAAACTCAAGGGCCTGAATCTGGGCGGCAGCATCCCCGGCCTGCAGGCGGTGAAGGGCGCCGCGGCCCAGGTGTCCGAACAGCACATGCTCGGCGTCGCCGCCTCCAACAACTGGGCCATCGGCCCGTCGCGCAGTCGCAGCGGCAAGAGCCTCTTGGCCAACGACATGCACCTGCCGATCGAGCTGCCCTCGGTATGGAGCTTCGTGCAGATCCGCGCACCGAAATTCCAGGCCTCCGGCGTCACGGTCGCGGGCATTCCCGCGGTGGTCGCCGGCTTCAACGGCAAGCTGGCCTGGGGCATGACCATGGTCATGGGCGACAACCAGGACCTGTTCCTCGAGCAGATCAAACGCGAGGGCAATCGCCTCATGTATCTGGCCGACGGCAAGTGGCAACCGGCCGTGCAGCGCCAGGAAACCTTCTTCATCAAGGGCCAGAAGCCGATCCGCGAAGCGATCTACGAGACCCGCCACGGCCCGCTGCTCAACAGCGTACTCGGCGAGCGCAAGCACCCCATGCAACCGCTGCAGATCCAGAGCGGCTACGGCCTGGCGCTGCAGACCGCGCAGTTCGAGAACGACGTCAGCCTGGACGCCTTCTTCGACCTGTCCCGCGCCCAGTCGGTCGAGCAGGCCTTCGAGGCGACCCGGGAAATCCGCGCCATGCCGCTGAACCTGGTATTCGCCGATGCCGAACATATCGGCTGGCAGGTCACCGGGCGCTTCCCCAACCGCCGCGAAGGCCAGGGCCTGGTGCCCTCTCCGGGTTGGAACAGCCGCTACGAGTGGGACGGTTTCGCCGACCCGATGCTCCACCCTTACGACCAGGACCCGCAGCAGGGCTGGCTGGGCAGCGCCAACCAGCGCAGCGTGCCGCGCGGCTATGGCATGCAGCTGTCCAATTCCTGGTATGCGCCGGAGCGCTACGAGCGCATTGCACAGCTGGCCGGCAGCGGCCGTCATGACACGCCAAGCATGATCGCCATGCAGTACGACCAGACCTCGCCTTTCGTGGCCAAGCTGCAGGGCATGTTCGAAGCCCCGCACATGGCCGGCCCGCTGCGCCAAGCCATCGACCGCCTGCCCGAGCCACAGCGCGGCAAGGCCCGCGAGGCCCTGAGCCGGCTGATGGCCTTCGACGGCAAGCTCTCGGCCTCCTCGGCCGATGCCGCCATCTACGGCGCCTTCCTGCAGCAGAGTGCCCGGGAAATCTTCCTCGACGAACTGGGCCCGGATACCTCGCCGGCCTGGCAGGCGCTGGTCAACACCGCCAACCTGTCCTACTCGGCCCAGGCCGATCACCTGCTCGGCCGCGACGACAGCCCATTCTGGGATGACGTGCGCACTGCGCAGAAGGAAGACAAACCGGCCATTCTGGCGCGCAGCCTGGCGGCCAGCATCGAACTGCTCGAACAGCGCCTGGGCGCCGACCGCAGCGCCTGGCAGTGGGGCAAGCTGCACACCTACGAGTGGCGCAGCGCCAGCACGCAGATGGCGCCGTACCTGAGCGCGGGTCAGCGCGCCAGCATCGCCTCGCTCAAGGGCTATCTGGACCGCGGCCCCTACCCCGCCGGTGGCGACCACAGCACCCTGAACGTCTCGGCCTACAACTGGGGCCAGGATTTCGATACCTGGCTGATCCCGAGCATGCGCATGATCGTCGACTTCGGCCGCGAGGAGCCGATGATCGGCCTCAACAGCTCCGGGCAGTCGGGCAACCCGGCCAGCCCGCACTATGCCGATGGCATTGACGCCTGGCGCCGCGCCCAGTACGTCAGCTTCCCGGTGCTGCAGCAGAACCTGGAGAAAACCTACGGGCGCAAACGCCTGCTGTTGACGCCTTGAGGCACCAGGCTGGTGCCTTGCGCACCAGCCCGGGGCAGGTCAGCCGCACAGAGGCAACGCCGGTTACAAGCTGGCGTTGGCCTGCGCCAGTACCGGCGCCCGGCAACCCTCGCTGGGCATGAGCGCCGCCAGCCGAACGCGCCTCTTTGATGCTGATTGGCACACTCCCTGCTCATGTATCCGCAGACATCGAGCCTGTCGGCACACGGCAGGCTCCCCGAAACGAATCGGGACCGGACAAAGGCGTCCTTGCACTCACGGTGCAGGACGCCTTTTTTTCGGCCCCACGTTGGCCCGGGTCAGCTCAACGGAGGTCGCGGATGAAACGCTTGAAACTGGTGATGATCGGCAACGGTATGGCCGGCGTGCGCACGCTCGAAGAGCTGCTGAAGATCGCCCCCGACCTCTACGACATCACCGTGTTCGGCGCCGAGCCGCATCCCAACTACAACCGTATCCTGCTCTCGCCGGTACTGGCCGGTGAGCAGACCTTCGACGACATCGTGCTCAACGACCTCGCCTGGTACGCCGAGCACGGCATCGAGCTGCGCCTGGGCCGCAAGGTACTGGAGATCGACCGCATCCGCCGCCAGGTGATCGCCGATGACGGCAGCCGCGCCGCGTACGACCGCCTACTGATCGCCACCGGCTCGCGGCCGTTCATGCTGCCGATCCCCGGCAACACGCTGGACGGCGTGATCGGCTACCGCGACATCGCCGACACCCGCCTCATGCTCGACAGCGCCACCCGACACCGCCGCGCGGTGGTGATCGGCGGTGGCCTACTGGGCCTGGAAGCGGCCCACGGCCTCAAGCTGCGTGGCATGGACGTCAGCGTGGTGCATAACGGCGCGACCCTGCTGGAGCGCCAGCTCGACGAACGCGCCGGGCGCCTCCTGCAGGCGGCGCTGGAACACCGCGGCCTGCACTTCGCCCTCGGCAAGCAGACCAGCGAGCTCGTCGGCAATGCTGCCGGCCGGATCAGCGCCGTGCGCTTCAGCGACGGCGGGAGCCTGGCGGCCGACCTAGTGGTGATGGCCGCCGGCATTCGTCCCAATATCGAACTGGCCCAGCGCGCCGGCCTGCCGTGCGCACGCGGCATCCTGGTCGACGACACCCTGCAGAGTTTCGACCCGCGCATATACGCGGTGGGCGAATGCGTCAGCCACCGCGGCGTCGCCTACGGCCTGGTGGCGCCGCTGTTCGAGCAGGCCCGCGTGTGCGCCAGCCACCTGGCCATGCAGGGCTATCGTCGCTACCTCGGCTCGCTGACCTCCACCAAGCTCAAGGTCACCGGCATCGAGCTGTTTTCCGCCGGTGATTTCGCCGGTGGCCCGGGCACCCAGAGCATCACCCTGGACGACCCCACCACCGGCAGCTACCGCAAGCTGGTGCTGAAGAACGACGTGCTGGTCGGTGCCTGCCTGTACGGCGATACCGCTGATGGCGCCTGGTATCTGCAACTGATCCGCGAAGGCCGCAATGTGGCCGCCATCCGCGACCTGCTGATGTTCGGTGAAGCGGCCGCGGCCGGCCAGGCACCGACCGTGACTGACGAACCGCTGCTCTTGCAGGGAGCAGCCTGATGAACGACCGCGCCACACAGACCACCGCCTCGACCTGCTGCTACTGCGGCGTCGGCTGCGGCGTGCTGATCGAGCACGATGGCGAGCGCATTCTCGGCGTTGCCGGCGACCCGGCACACCCGGCCAACTTCGGCAAGCTGTGCAGCAAGGGCGCTTCGCTGCACCTGACCGGCGACCTCGCCGCCCGCGCCCTGTACCCCGAACTGCGCCTCGGCAAAGGCCTGGGCCGCACTCGCACGGACTGGGACAGCGCTCTGGATCACGCCGCCGATGTGTTCGCCGCAACCATCCGCGAGCACGGCCCGGACAGCGTCGCGTTCTACATTTCCGGGCAGTTGCTGACCGAGGACTACTACGCCGTCAACAAGCTGGCCCGCGCCCTGGTCGGCACCAACAACATCGACAGCAACTCGCGCCTGTGCATGTCCTCGGCGGTGGTCGGCTACAAGCGCAGCCTGGGCGCCGACGCGCCGCCCTGCTCCTACCAGGACATCGAAGAAGCCGACACCCTGCTGATCATCGGCAGCAACATGGCCTATGCCCACCCGGTCCTGTTTCGTCGCCTGGAAGCCGCCAAGGCCGGCAACCCGCAGATGAAGGTCATCGTCGTCGACCCGCGGCGCACCGACACCTGCGAACTGGCCGACCTGCACCTGGCCATCGCCCCCGGTAGCGATGTGGCGCTGCTGCACGGCGTGTTGCACCTGCTGCTGGAGCAGGGGCGCATCGACCACGCCTTCATCGACGCGCATACCGAAGGCTTCGAGGCGCTGCAAAGCCTGGTTGCCGACTACGAACCCGCGCGCGTCGCCGAGCTGTGTTCGATCAGCGAAGCGGAACTACGGCGCTGCGCCGAATGGATCGGCCGCTCGCCGCGCTTTCTGTCGCTGTGGTGCATGGGCGTCAACCAATCCACTGCCGGCACCGCGAAGAACGCCGCGATCATCAACCTGCATCTGGCCACCGGGCAGATTGGAAAGGCTGGCAGCGGCCCCTTCTCGCTGACCGGCCAGCCCAATGCCATGGGCGGGCGGGAGACCGGCAGCCTGTCCAACCTGCTGCCCGGCCACCGCGAGGTCGCCAACCCCGAGCACCGCGCCGAGGTCGCCGCCTACTGGGGCGTCGAGCAGTTGCCGGAGGCGCCGGGGCTCAGCGCCATCGAGCTGTTCGAAGCCGTCGGCAGCGGCAGGATCAAGGCGCTGTGGATCGCCTGCACCAACCCGGCCCAGTCGATGCCCGACCAGCACAGGATTCATCAGGCCTTGCGCGATTGCCCGTTCGTGGTGGTGCAGGAGGCCTTCACTACCACCGAAACCTGCCGCTTCGCCGACCTGCTGCTGCCCGCTGCCAGCTGGGGCGAGAAGGAAGGCACGGTGACCAACTCCGAACGCCGCGTCAGCCGTGTGCGCCGCGCGGTACCGGCACCTGGCGAAGCGCGGGCGGATTGGTCGATCACCTGCGACTTCGCCCGGCGCCTGGAAGCCAGGCTGCCTGGCGTAGCGCCCGGCCACTTCGCCTTCCACACCGCCGAGCAGCTGTTCGAGGAATACAAGGTGCTCACCCGCCGGCGCGACCTGGATCTCAGCGGGCTCGGCTATGGCCTGCTGGAAGCCCGCGGCCCCCAGCAGTGGCCATTTCCCCAGGGCGCCGACTCCGGTACGCCGCGTCTGTACGGCAATGGTCGCTTTCCGAGCGCCAGCGGCCGTGCACGCTTTATCGCCGAGGCCTATCAACCGCCCAGGGAACGACGCGATGCGCGCTATCCACTGACGCTCAATACCGGTCGGCTGCGCGATCAATGGCACGGCATGAGCCGCACCGGTACTGCTGCGCGACTGTTCGCCCATGTCGAGGAACCGCTACTGGGCCTGCATCCCCGGGACATGGCGCAGCGGCAGCTGCTGGACGGCGCGCTGGTCGAGGTACGCAGCCGCCGTGGCACGCTGGTCGTGCGGGTGCAGACCGATGCCAGCCTGCAACCCGGCCAGGCATTCCTGCCCATGCACTGGGGCGACCGTTTTCTCAAGGGTCTGGGTATCAACGCCCTGACCCTGCCGGCGTTCGATGCGCTGTCCAAACAACCCGAGCTCAAGCACGCCGGCATCGAGGTGCAGGCCATCGACCTGCCCTGGACCCTCCAGGCGCTGATCGAAGGCAACGTGCAGCAGCGCCTGGAGGCCCTGCGCCCGCTGTGCGAGGGCTTCGCCTATGCCAGCTTCGGCCTGGTCGGCCGCGAGACGCCGGCACTGGTGCTACGCGCCGCACATCATCAGGCTCCCGAGGCGGACCTGCTCGACCAGTTGCACGAGTGCCTGGGCCTGAGCGATGGCCCGGTGATGCGCTACGACGACCCACGCGATGAAAGAGGCTGCATGCCCATTCACAAACGGGTGCGCCTCGCAGAAGGCCGCCTGACCGGCTATTGCCTGAGCGGCGAAACCCGCGCGCGCAACTGGCTGCGTGAACTCTGGCAAAACCAGACCTCGCTGGACGATGACACCGGCCGCGCTCTGCGGCGCTGGCTGCTGGCACCGCTTGAGTCGCCGCCCGGGCAGACCGCGGCCCGCGCCGGCAAAACCCTGTGCACCTGCATGAATGTCAGCGAGGCAGCCATCCGCGAAGGCATCGAACGCGGCTGCGACCTCACCGCACTGAAACAGAATCTTGGCTGCGGGACGCAGTGCGGCTCCTGCGTCCCGGAAATCAAACGCCTGCTGGCGCTACAGACCCTCGAAGCCTAGTGAAAAACTGGGAAATAAGAGAACCCTGCTCAAGTCTCGCGAGCTAGAGCAATGCAAGGCAAAAACAGGCGAGGACGCGGAGTTTACGCGTTGTAAATGAGCAGTCCGAGCCTGTTTTTAACGCCGCAGGGCCGACGCGCAGCAGACTTTAGCTGGTTCTAAAGAGAGGAATACCGTGATGAACCCAAGCGTATGGCTGATCGGCGCCGGCCCCGGCGACCCGGAACTGCTCACCCTCAAGGCGGTGCGCGCCCTCGGTCTGGCCGACGTGGTGCTGATCGACGACCTGGTCAATCCGCAGGTGCTGGAGCACTGCCCCGGCGCCCGGGTGATTCGCGTCGGCAAGCGCGGCGGCTGTCGCTCGACGCCCCAGGCCTTCATCCACCGCCTGATGCTGCGCTATGCCCGCCAGGGCAAGGTCGTGGCACGCCTCAAGGGCGGCGACCCGTGCATCTTCGGCCGGGGCGGTGAAGAGGCCGATTGGCTGGCCGCGCGCGGCGTGCAGTGCGAGATCGTCAATGGCATTACCGCCGGTCTCGCCGCCGCGACGCGTTGCGGTATCTCCCTGACCCTGCGCGGCGTGGCCCGCGGTGTGACGCTGGTCACCGCCCACACCCAGGACGGCAGCTCGCCCAACTGGCAGGCGCTGGCCCACAGTGGCACGACATTGGTGGTGTACATGGGCATCGCCACCCTGGCCGACACCCGCCAACACCTGCTGGATGCCGGCATGGTCGCGCACACCGCCGTGGCGATGATCGAAAACGCTTCGCTGCCCGATCAGCGCGAATGCCGCAGCACTTTGCTGGCGATGGCCGACGACGCCCAGGCCTTCGAGCTGAAAAGCCCGGCCATCCTGGTGATCGGCGACGTAGTCGGCGCCGCCGCCATCCTGGCCGCCGAACAACTGCAGGTGCACAGCGCCTGAAATCGGTACAGCGATAAGCACGGCTGCATTATCAAGGTGTCCCAGGGCCCGTTGTAGTGCATCGCAGCCTGCCCGCCTGGCTGCACCGCGCCAGAACTGGACTGTTATTTGCACCGTTGTGGTTCAACACTGCGACCGACAAGACGTTCCCATGCCTGATCACAAGATGCCCCCCACCCTGCGTTTCATGCTGGCCGCCCGCCGCTGCGAGCTGCACGGCCTGGAAAGCCTGTCCGTCACCTGCGAGCTGGTCACCCGGATCAGCCAACTGGTGCACCAGTTACAGAAGGAGCGCGGCTACTCGAACGTCTACCTGGGCAACCAGACTGACCACTATCTGCACCAACTTGACGCGCATAGCGCAGATTGCGCTGCCGTGGAGCGCGAGGTGCACGACTTCTTTGTGTCCATGGACACCGCCCAGGCCAATGCCGCCGACCGCGCCCGGCTGTTCAACCGCATCGCCTATGTGCTGCATGGCCTGGAGGAATTGCCCGGAATGCGTCGGCGCATCCGCGAACGGCAATTGTCCCCAAGGCAGGCGACCCAGGCCTTCACCCGTCTGATCGGGGGGCTGCTGGCGGTGGTTTTCGAGGCGGCCGACACCGCTGCCGAGCCCGGCATAACCCGCGTTCTGGTGGCGCTGTTCAACTTCATGCAGGGCAAGGAACTCGCTGGCCAGGAACGCGCGGTCGGCGTCGAAGGCTTCTCCCGCGGGCATTTCGACGATGAATTGCAGGCTCGCCTGCTGCACCTGCAGGAAGGCCAGGAGCGCTGCTTCGACATCTTCGGCGAGTTTGCGGGCGACGAAGCCAATGCCCTGTGGCAGCGGATTCTCGGCACCGACACGGTTGCCCAGGTGGTCAGCCTGCGCGAAGTCGCCAAGCGCACTTCGGCCACTGCACAGGTGGATCCGGGTTTGTGCGAGCTGTGGTTCGAGCTCAACACCAGGCGCATCGACGCCATGAAACAGGTGGAAAGCCACCTGACCCAATGCCTGCTCGAACGCTGCCGACGCAGCATCGCCGAAGCCCACGCCGACCTGGACAACCATCGCGCCCTGCTCGGCCGCGTGGCGCAGATGGATGCCGGCAGCGACCAGGCGCTGCTGTTCAGCGTGCACAGCAGCACCCTCGACGCCCCGCCTCAGGACGCCGTGGGCAATCACCTGGCCCGCTCGGTGCTGGATCTGTTGCACGAGCAGAATCAGCGCCTGCAGCAGGTCAGCGACGAATTGCAGGAAACCCGCGAAACCCTTAACGAGCGCAAGCTGATCGAGCGCGCCAAGAAGCTGTTGATGAACGACTACGGCTTGAGCGAAGACGCGGCCTACACGCGCCTCCGCCAATCGGCCATGGAGCGCAGCATGCGCCTGGTCGACGTGGCGCAGCACCTGCTCAGCTTTGCGGCGCGCAAGGCCCAGGAAACCCCGCGAGCGGACAAGGGCCGGCGCGGCTGAGCGAGCAGCGGCTCTCTACTGAGCGTCGCCTTACCTCCGAATCCCATTCGCAATGGCTGCAACGTGTCGGGAGCGGCCGGTCGTTCTCGTAGGGTGGACAACGCTCTTTTTGTCCACCATTGCGATTGCAGAGCGGTGGATGGGTGAACCGTTATCCACCCTACGCCTGATCCATTGTGGGAGCGGGCCATGCCCGCGAAAAATCACGGGCATCCCCGCCCGTTCTCACGGATAGGGTAACGGCCGCTTTTGCCTTATTTCCCTAGATCCATCTGACTACCAGCGCCCACTCCCAAACCTGCCATGCACCTGCTCCGCGCACCAAAGACGTATCGCGCCCCGCTGCTGTGCGATAGCAGCGGTCGCTCGCAGGTTGCGTTAATGCGCGTGACATAACGGACGCGATCCAAAAAGCCTTCCTGCTCAATCAGTTAACCCAACGACCGACACGGCCGGTGATGAACACCTGGCCAACGGGTCAGGCAACAGAATGCCTGGCATGCAACCTGCTATATCCCCTGACAAGGAGCCAGGCCCTGCCGCTCCACACACCGAATCCGGACAACGGCGTCCACACTCACGCAGCCCCAGCGCTGCCATGAGCGTGACGCCGTTTTTTTATGCGTGCTTTTTGGGGAGAACGAGATGGACGACACGCCACGCGCTGCCGAGAAAAAAAACGGCCTGCCACGCCGCACCTTCCTCAAGCAGTCCATGGGGCTGCTGGGCGGCGGCGCCTTGATGAGCATGCTGCCGGCGGGCCTGAGCAGCGTGGTCTGGGCGGCGGGAACCGATGGCCTGGAAACCACCAAGGCCAAGCTTGGCTTCATCGCGCTCACCGATGCCGCACCGCTGTTCGTCGCCGAGGAACTCGGGCTGTTCGCCAAGCACGGCATGACCGACGTCGAAGTGCTCAAGCAATCCTCCTGGGGCACCACCCGCGACAACCTGGTGCTTGGCGCCGGCAGTGGCGGTATCGACGGCGCCCATATCCTCACGCCGATGCCCTACCTGATGGCCGCCGGCAAGGTCACCACCAACAACACGCCGCTGCCGATGTGCATCCTGGCGCGCCTGAACCTCAACGGCCAGGGCATCTCGGTCAGCAAGGAATACCAGGACCTCAAGCTCGGTACCGACGCCAGCGCCTTCAAACAGGCGGTCGCCGCCAAGCAGGCCAAGGGCCAGAAGATCGCCGCGGCGATGACCTTCCCCGGCGGCACCCACGACCTGTGGCTGCGCTACTGGATGGCCGCCGGCGGCATCGAGCCGAACAAGGATCTGCCAACCGTGGTCATCCCGCCACCGCAGATGGTCGCCAACATGAAGGTCGGCAGCATGGACGCCTTCTGCGTCGGTGAGCCATGGAACGCCCAGTTGATCAACCAGAACATCGGCTACAGCGCGGTGACCACCGGCGAGCTGTGGACCAACCACCCGGAAAAGGCCCTGTCGCTGCGCGCCGACTACGTGAACGCCAACCCCAACGCGACCCGCGCCCTGCTCAAGGCGGTGATGGAGGCGCAGATGTTCTGCGAAGCGGCGGCGAACAAGGAACAGGTCGCGGAAATCTGCGCCAAGCGCCGCTGGATCGGCGCCCCCGCCAAGGACCTGCTGGCGCGCCTGCAGGGCAACTTCGATTACGGCAACGGCCGCGTGGTGGAAAACAGCCCGCACCTGATGCGCTTCTGGAGCGAGTTCGCCTCTTATCCGTTCCAGAGCCACGACCTGTGGTTCCTCACCGAAAACAAGCGCTGGGGCTACCTGCCGAAGGATTTCGACAGCCAGGCCCTGATCGACCAGGTCAACCGCGAGGACATCTGGCGCCAGGCGGCAGCCGAGCTGGGCGTGCCCGCCGAACAGATTCCCCAGAGCAAATCCCGCGGCGTCGAGACCTTCTTCGACGGCAAGACCTTCGACCCACAAAACCCGCAAGCCTATCTCGACAGCCTGACCCTCAAGGCCTAACCGGAGAAACGCCATGAATGCGCCCGTCAAATCCCTGGCCCTGCCGGCCGGCGTCGTCGCCCCCAGTTGGCTCAAACGCCTGTCGAAAACCCTGATGCAGTCGGTGCTGCCGCCGCTGGTGATCACCGCTGCGCTGATGCTGATCTGGCAACTCTTGTGCAGCGGCGCCAACGCCGCCCTGCCGCCGCCGAGCCAGGTGATCGAAGACACCTGGGAGCTGATCGTCAACCCGTTCTACGACAACGGCGGCACCGATGTCGGCATGGCCTGGCAGTTGCTCGCCAGCCTGGAGCGCGTGGCCTACGGCTATGCCCTGGCGGTGGTGGTCGGCGTAGCCCTCGGCGTGCTGGTCGGCCAGTCGACCTGGGCGATGCGTGGCCTCGACCCGCTGTTCCAGATCCTGCGTACCGTGCCGCCGCTGGCCTGGCTACCACTGTCGCTGGCCGGCTTCAAGGACAGCCATCCCTCGGCGCTGTTCGTGATCTTCATCACCGCCATCTGGCCGATCATCATCAATACCTCGGTGGGCATCCGCAACATTCCCGAGGACTACCGCAACGTCGCCAAGGTGCTGCGCCTCAACGGCGTCGAGTACTTCCAGAAGATCATGCTGCCGGCCGCCGCGCCGTACATCTTCTCCGGGCTGCGCATCGGCGTGGGCCTGTCGTGGCTAGCGATCATCGCCGCCGAGATGCTGATCGGCGGCGTGGGTATCGGCTTCTTCATCTGGGATGCGTGGAACGCCTCGCGCATCAGCGACATCATTCTCGCCCTGATCTACGTCGGCGTGGTCGGCTTCCTGCTCGACCGCCTGGTGCTGTTCGTCGGCAATCGTATCACCCGCGGCACATCGGCCTGAGGAGACAGACATGAGCAAGCACTACCTAAGCATCGAGCATGTGGAAAAGTACTTCGAGCGTGACGGCGTCACCTCCCACGTGCTGAACCAGATCAACCTCAACGTCGCGCGCGGCGAATACATCTCCATCATCGGCCACTCCGGCTGCGGCAAGTCGACAGTGCTCAACATCGTCGCCGGCCTGACCGACTCCAGCAGCGGTGCGGTGATTCTCGATGGGCGTGAGGTACGTGGCCCCGGCCCTGATCGCAGCCTGGTGTTCCAGAACCATTCATTGCTGCCCTGGCTGACCGTGCAGGAAAACGTCGCCCTGGCCGTCGACAAGGTCTTCAAGCGCACCAAGAGCAAGGCCGAACGCCGTGACTGGACGCTGCATCATCTGGAGCTGGTGAGCATGGGCCACGCCCTGCACAAGCGGCCCAACGAGATTTCCGGCGGCATGAAGCAACGCGTCGGCATCGCCCGTGCGCTGGCCATGGAACCCAAGGTGCTGCTGCTCGACGAGCCGTTCGGCGCGCTGGACGCTCTGACCCGCGCCCACCTGCAGGACGAGGTGATGCGCATCCAGAGCGAACTGCATAACACGGTGATGATGATCACCCACGATGTCGACGAAGCCGTGCTGCTCTCCGACCGCATCGTGATGATGACCAACGGCCCATCGGCGACCATCGGCGAGATTCTGTCCATCGAGCTGCCGCGGCCCCGTGACCGCATCGCCCTGGCCGATGACCCACGCTACAACGCCTATCGCCACGCGGTACTGAGTTTTCTCCATGAAAAGCAGCGCAAGGTCGAACCGCTGCAACGGCGCACCGCTGCGACGCAAGAACCGGCCGATCAGCAGCGCGCTCGGGCGTGAGGTAGAAGGTCAGTCCTTGGCGATGCCAGTGATGGTGATGCCGTAGCGCTCTTCCAGGCGCACCGCCGGCGTCTGCTCCTCGTGGGGCTGCTCCTTGGGCTCGAGAGCTTCGAGATTCTCTTGCGCCCATTCGAGCACCCAGGCCACCGCCTGCTCCAGGCTGGGCTTGTCTTTCGATTTCACCTTGAGGACTTCGGCGGCTTCGTCTCGGCTGTAGGTGATGATCCATTGGCTCATGGCGAGTCTCCAGCAGGTGGCGGCACACCAGCGCGTGCCCTGATAGAGATGTAGACCTGTCGTCGGTAAACAGTTCGCCCTATAAATATCGGGGAACTTCACCTGCCATGGCCACTCAGAAATTACGCATCGATTGATTTCTCCGGGCGCATGAGGCGCCCATTTTTTTGCCTACGATTTGCCGCTGCTTCCAGCACCGGTGCGTTTTTCAGGCAAAAAACAGGCATAAAAAAACCGGGCCTGGCCCGGTTTCTTTCATGCTGCAGCGACCATCAGGCCTTTGGCAGAGTGACGCCAGTCTGGCCCTGGTACTTGCCGCCGCGATCCTTGTAGGACACTTCGCAAGCCTCGTCCGACTGCAGGAACAGCATCTGCGCCACGCCTTCGTTGGCGTAGATCTTCGCCGGCAGGTTGGTGGTGTTGGAGAACTCCAGGGTCACGTGGCCTTCCCATTCCGGCTCAAGCGGCGTGACGTTGACGATGATGCCGCAGCGCGCGTAGGTGCTCTTGCCCAGGCAGATGGTCAGCACGTCGCGGGGAATGCGGAAGAACTCCACGGTGCGCGCCAGGGCGAAGGAGTTCGGCGGAATGATGCACACGTCGCTCTTGATGTCGACGAAACTCTTGGCGTCGAAATTCTTCGGGTCGACGATGGCCGAGTGGATGTTGGTGAACACCTTGAATTCGTCCGCGCAGCGCACGTCGTAGCCGTAGCTGGAAACCCCGTAGGAGATTACCCGGCTGTCGTCCGCGCCGCGCACCTGGCGCTCGACGTAAGGCTCGATCATGCCGTGTTCCTGGGCCATGCGGCGAATCCACTTGTCCGATTTGATGCTCATGGCGGGGCCGTCCTGAAGGTCTGTGCGGTGAAAAGTGCACGCATCTTACCGGGCTGCAGAGCTGGGTTCAAAGCCTCTCGACAGGCCGCTGCGATGCCCTCGCGCAGGCGCCGATGCAAGTAAATCGCAGAAAGACTGACAGACCATTCGCACTTCGCGAAAAAAGCGGGTATGGTGATCCCACTGTGCTGCATGTGTCACCGCGAATCGCTACATGATGCCTAGATTTCGATCCAAACATCGTCCGACTCCTAGTACTCGTTGCACTCAGTCCCGGCCTGGTTCTATCCAGGGCTGTTAATTATTTAGTTCTTAGGAGACATCACATGTCCAATCGTCAGACTGGCACCGTTAAGTGGTTCAACGATGAAAAAGGCTACGGCTTCATCACCCCGCAATCCGGTGACGACCTGTTCGTACACTTCAAAGCTATCCAGAGCGATGGCTTCAAGAGCCTGAAAGAAGGCCAGCAAGTTTCCTTCGTGGCCACCCGTGGTCAGAAAGGCATGCAAGCTGAGGAAGTTCAGGTTATCTAACCTGCGCTTTCTGCAAAAGAACCCCGCCTAGGCGGGGTTTTTTTATATCTGCATTTCATGCAGCAGGCGCATCGTAGCGCGCCTGCGATGACGATCAGTCGTCGGCAATGACGATGTTCGGCATGCCCTGAGCGCTGTTGGCACTAGTGGCGATGCGCGCGCCGACCATACGAGCGATCTGCTGGTAGAGCATGGCGATCTGGCTTTCCGGGTCGGCGATGGCGGTGGGCTTGCCACCATCGGCCTGCAGGCGGATGGCCATCGACAAGGGCATCGAGGCCAGCAGATCGACACCGAATTGCGCCGCCAGCTTCTCGCCACCGCCCTCGCCGAACAGGTGCTCGGCGTGGCCGCAGTTCGAGCAGATGTGCACGGCCATGTTCTCCACCACACCGAGCACCGGGATGTTCACCTTGCGGAACATCTCCACGCCCTTCTTGGCATCGAGCAGCGCCAGATCCTGCGGCGTGGTGACGATCACCGCGCCCGCCACCGGCACCTTCTGGGCCAGGGTCAGATGGATATCGCCGGTGCCCGGCGGCATGTCGATGATCAGGTAATCGAGATCGTTCCAGGCCGTCTGAGTGACCAGCTGGATCAGCGCACCGGAAACCATCGGTCCGCGCCAGACCACGGGGGTATTGTCGTCGGTCAGGAAGGCCATCGACATCACCTGTACGCCATGGGCTTCCAGCGGCACGAACCACTTCTGCTCGCGCACCTGCGGGCGCGTGCCTTCGGCGATACCGAACATGATGCCCTGGCTGGGGCCATAGATATCGGCGTCGAGAATGCCCACGCGCGCGCCCTCTCGGGCCAGTGCCAACGCCAAGTTGGCCGCGGTGGTGGATTTGCCCACGCCGCCCTTGCCGGAGGCCACGGCGATCACGTTCTTGACGTTGGCCAGCGCCGGCACCTGGGCCTGTGCCTTGTGAGCGGAAATCACGCAATTCACCTCGACGCGCGCGCTACGCACGCCTTCGATGTTCTCGATGGCCAGCTGCAGCATCTGCCCCCAGCCCTGCTTGAATTGCGCCGCGGCGTAACCCAGTTCGAGTTGCACGCCGACCTGACCGTCCTGCACGTCGAGGGCGCGCACGCAGCCGGCGCTGAGCGGATCCTGGTCGAGATGGGGGTCGGTGTACTGACGCAATACGGCTTCGACCGCAGCGCGGATATCAGCGCTCATGCTTGGCTCCGGAGATGGCAGAAAAGACGCCTATCCTACCCGAGCCGCACGGCCAATGCAGGCTGGCGACCGGCAGGCCGCCAGCCGGCGGGACTCACTGCACGGGCTGGCCCGGCAGCGGCTTGAGGTTGACCTCGACGCGGCGGTTCTGCGCGCGGCCCTCGGCGGAGGCGTTGTCGGCGATCGGGTTGTCCGGGCCGGCGCCGCGGCTAGACAGGCGCGAGCCATCGATACCCTGGGCGGTGAGATAGCTGGTCACGCTCTGCGCGCGGCGCTCGGACAGCGCCATGTTGTGCTGACGCGAACCGGTGCTGTCGGTGTAGCCGACGATCTCGATGCTGTTGTTCTGGAACTGCTTGAACGAGGTGGCCAGGTTGTTTAGCGGCGCATAGAAGCTCGGCGCAATGTCCGCCGAGTCGGTGGCGAAGGTGATATTGCCCGGCATGATCAGCTTGATGTCATCGCCCTGTCGCTGTACCTCGACGCCAGTGCCTTCCATGCTGCGGCGCAGCTCGGCTTCCTGCCGATCGGCGTAATAGCCGTAGCCGGCACCGGCTGCGCCGGCCAGCACGGCGCCGATGGCTGCACCCTTGCCGCGATCGTTGTGGCTGATCGCCGCCCCCACTGCCGCCCCCGCCAGGGCCGCCAGGCCGCCGTAGGTCGCGGTGCGATGCCCGCCGCTGCTGGGCGCCCCGCCTCCGACATTGTCATAGGGGTTACTGGAAGCACAGCCAACCAGCAAAGCCAGTGCCGTGGCGCAGGCGAGCGGACGTAGGATTGCACGCATGAGGTCATCTCCTGAGGTGCGGCGGGAAGTACCCGTTGGAACCCGCCTGTGCCCGTAAATTCAAGCCCATGACAGCGAAATTTGCCCGCTGGCCGGAACGCGCCCGCTTACTTTATAGTGACCGACCACCTTCCAACCGATGACTGCCTGACAATGTCCCAAGCTCGCCAGATTCTCGTTACCAGCGCCCTTCCCTATGCCAACGGTTCGATCCACCTCGGCCATATGCTCGAGTACATCCAGACCGACATGTGGGTGCGTTTCCAGAAGCTGCGCGGCAACCAGGCCATCTACGTGTGCGCCGACGATGCCCACGGCTCGGCGATCATGCTGCGTGCGGAGAAGGAAGGCATCACGCCCGAGCAGCTGATCGACGGCATCAAGGCCGAGCACAGCAGCGATTTCGCCGATTTCCTGGTGGACTTCGACAATTTCCACTCCACCCACTCGCCGGAAAACCGCGAGCTGTCGGAGTCGATCTACAAGGCCCTGCGCGACAACGGCCACATCGCCACCCGCTCGGTGACCCAGTATTTCGACCCGGAAAAAGGCATGTTCCTGGCCGACCGGTTCATCAAGGGCACCTGCCCGAAATGCGCGACGCCGGACCAGTACGGCGACAACTGCGAGAAATGCGGCGCCACCTACGAACCCACAGAACTGAAAGATCCGCGCTCGGCGATCTCCGGCGCGGTGCCGGTGCTCAAGGATTCCAAGCACTTCTTCTTCAAGCTGCCGCAGTTCCAGGAAATGCTGCAGCAGTGGACGCGCAGCGGCACCCTGCAGGAGTCGGTGGCCAACAAGCTCGCCGAATGGTTGGACGGCGGTCTGCACGAGTGGGACATCAGCCGTGATGCGCCCTACTTCGGCTTCGAGATTCCCGACGAGCCGGGCAAGTATTTCTACGTCTGGCTGGATGCCCCGATCGGCTACATGGCCAGCTTCAAGAACCTCTGCGCACGCCGACCGGAGCTGGACTTCGACGCGTTCTGGAACAAGGATTCCAGCGCCGAGGTGTATCACTTCATCGGCAAGGACATCGTCAACTTCCACGCCCTGTTCTGGCCAGCCATGCTCGAAGGCGCCGGCTACCGCAAGCCGACCGCCATCAACGTACACGGTTACTTGACGGTCAATGGTCAGAAGATGTCCAAGTCGCGCGGCACCTTCATCAAGGCGCGCACTTACCTGGATCATCTGAATCCCGAATACCTGCGTTACTACTACGCCGCCAAGCTGGGCCGTGGTGTCGATGACCTGGACCTGAACCTCGAAGACTTCATCCAGAAGGTCAACTCGGACCTGGTCGGCAAGGTGGTCAACATCGCCAGCCGCTGCGCCGGCTTCATCCACAAGGGCAACGCCGGCGTGCTGGTCGCTGCAAATCCGGAGCCGGAGCTGTGGAATGCCTTCCAGAGCGCTGCGCCAGGCATCGCCGAAGCCTACGAGAGCCGCGACTTCGCCCGCGCCATGCGCGAAATCATGGCCCTGGCCGACCGCGCCAACGCCTGGATCGCCGACAAGGCGCCCTGGTCGCTGGCCAAGCAGGATGGCAAGGCCGATGAGGTGCAGGCGATCTGCGCACTGGGCGTCAACCTGTTCCGCCAACTGGTGATCTTCCTCAAGCCGGTGCTGCCGAACCTGGCGCGCGATGCCGAGACGTTCCTCAACGTCGCACCGCTGACCTGGGCCGACCTGGCCACGCCATTGGCCGATCACCCGCTCAACCCCTTCACCCCACTGCTCGCGCGCATCGAGCCAGCCAAGGTCGAGGCCATGGTCGAAGCGTCCAAGGAAGACCTGGCTGCCGCCGAAGCCCCCAAAGGTAATGGCGAGCTGAAGAAGGACCCGCTGGCCGCTGAAATCGCCTTCGACGCCTTCGCCGCCGTCGACCTGCGCATCGCGCTGATCGAGAAATGCGAGTTCGTCGAAGGCGCCGACAAGCTGCTGCGCCTGACCCTGGATATTGGTGACGAGAAGCGCAACGTGTTTTCCGGCATCAAGAGCGCCTACCCGGATCCGAGCAAACTCGAAGGTCGCCTGACCCTGTACGTGGCCAACCTGGCGGCGCGCAAGATGAAGTTCGGCGTCTCCGAAGGCATGGTGCTGGCAGCCGGCCCTGGCGGCGAGGAAATCTACCTGCTCAGCCCGGACAGCGGCGCCAAGCCGGGTCAGCGGGTCAAGTAACCCACTTGGAGCAAGGATGCTGACCCACAAGCCCTGGATTATCGCCACTGCTCTGGCCCTGCTGGCCCTGACCGGCTGCTCACCTTCCGGTGAGGGTCGGCCACCGGCCGGCGCTGCATTACTTGGCGAAACGGCCCAGCAAGGCGCCTTTCTCGCCTATGAACATAGCGTCGGTATCCGCCTGCCGGTCGAGCAGGTCGAGCCGCGCCTGGCCGCCGTGCGTGAAGCGTGCAGCAGCCAGCGCTTCGGCCAGTGCGATCTGCTGGGCATCGAACAGAGCCAGGGCGCTTACCAGGCGGCCAGCATTACCGTGCGAATCGTCCCAGCCGGCGTCGAGCCCATGGTCGGCTTTGCTGGCGACGGCGGTGAGTTGCAAAGTCGGCATACGCGCGCCGAAGACCTCGCCCAGGCGGTCAGCGATACCGAGCAGCAGCACCAACGCCTGGAGCGACAGCGCAAGACGCTGCTGCAGTACCAGGCCCGCGGCGACCTGAGCGTCAGCGACATGCTCGCCCTGGCCCGCGAGCTGGCCGATGTGGAAGTGCAACTGGCCAGCAACGCCCAGCAATCGGCGCAGCAGCAACGGCGCCTGACCACCAACCTGTTGACCCTGAGCTTTAGCACCGACGGCGAGCCGGTCGGGCGCCTGGCGCGTATCGGTGCTGCCGCCAGCGGCATGCTCGACAATGCTACCGAGGGCGCCACCGAAGCCATCCGCCTGCTCGGCTACGGCATTCCCTTCGTCATCATCCTGTTCCCGCTCGCCCTGCTGGTCCGCTGGCTGTGGCGCAAGGCCAGCCGCGCTCGCAAAGCCTGAGCTCGCGCCTGCGTCGCTGTGCCCTGTACCGGGCGCGGCGCATGCCGGATAATGGCCGGCTCACGCTTGCGCCAGACCCGCTACGCCGATGATCGACTTTCCCCACATCGCCTGTTCGTACCGTCATGGCTCGCGCCTATACCGTCGAGCCCGGGTGCGCCCATGAGCAACGCGCAGCGTATCGCTGCCATCGATGCCCTGCTGCCGCAGACGCAATGCGGCAAGTGCGGGCACCCCGGCTGCCTGCCCTACGCCGAAGGCATCGCTGCGGGGGAAGCGATCAACAAGTGCCCGCCCGGTGGCACCGCAACCATTCACGCCCTCGCCGACCTGTTGCAGGTGCCCGAGCTGCCGCTGGCCTTGCCCGCCACGCCGGCCCAGGTGGCGGTGATTCGCGAGGCCGAGTGCATCGGCTGTACCAAATGCATCCAGGCCTGCCCGGTGGACGCCATCGTCGGCGCCGCCAAGCTGATGCACACGGTGATCGGCGACGAATGCACGGGCTGCGAGCTGTGCATCGCCCCCTGTCCGGTGGACTGCATCGACCTGATCACCCTGGTGCCAGGCGAAGCCGAGATGCAACGTGCCCGTGCTGACCAGTTCCGCGCTCGTCACCAGCATCGCCAGGCCCGCCTGGCACGCAACGATGCGCGCCGCCGTGCGGCTCGCCCGGTACGCCCTGCACAGGTGGAAACGCCCGCCCAACAATCGGCCGCTATGCCCTCGCTGAAGCAGGCGAAGATCGATGCCGCCATGAGCCGCGCCCAGTGGCAGAAAGCCCAGAAGGCTTTTGGCGACGCGCCCAGTGATGAACAGCGCCAGCAACTCGCGGCCCTGCAACAGGCCGCTGAGCGCGATCAGCAACGCCTCGCCGAGCTGCAGGCGACGCCCGCACAGGACGCACCAAGCCCAGGCGAGCAGGCGCTCAAGCAGGCCAAGACCGACCTGGCCGGGCACCGCATGGCCCTGAAGGCCGCCGAGCGCCGAGGCCTCGACGAACAGGCCCTGGCGCCATTGCGCAGTGCCTATGCCGCTGCCCAGGAGGCTCTGCACCTGGCTGAAGAACGCTGCGGCAAGCCTGCGCCTGCCCGTGTGCTGGTCGACAAGGCTGGGCTCGGCGCACCGCTGCGCCAGTTGAAGACCGATCTGGCCTACGCCCGCGCCGAACTCAGCAAATTGCAGCGCAGTGAGCCGACTGACAGCACCAAGATACGCGATGCCCAAACGCGCCTGGCAGAGGCCGAACGCCGCCTGCAGGCGCACACCAGCGCCAGTTAGAGCGCCACGACAGACCTGATGCCCGACCATGAACGCCGCCAAACGCCTTGAAATCTTCCGCCGCCTGCATGAAGACAACCCCGAGCCCAAGACCGAGCTGGCCTACAGCACGCCCTTCGAGCTGCTGGTGGCGGTAACGCTATCGGCTCAGGCTACCGACGTCAGCGTCAACAAGGCCACGGCCAAGCTGTTTCCAGTAGCCAATACGCCAGAGGCCATCTACGCCCTGGGCGTGGATGGGTTGAGCGAATACATCAAGACCATCGGCCTGTACAACAGCAAGGCCAAGAACGTCATCGAGGCCTGCCGCATTCTCATCGAAAAACACGGCAGCCAGGTGCCGGACAATCGCGAGGACCTTGAAGCCCTGCCCGGCGTCGGTCGCAAGACCGCCAACGTGGTGCTCAACACCGCCTTTCGCCAACTGGCCATGGCCGTGGATACGCACATTTTCCGGGTCAGCAACCGCACCGGCATCGCCCCCGGCAAGAACGTGGTGGAGGTCGAGAAGAAGCTGCTCAAGTTCGTGCCCAGGGATTATCTGCTCGACGCGCACCACTGGCTGATCCTGCATGGCCGCTACGTGTGCCAGGCGCGCAAGCCGCGCTGTGGCAGCTGCCGTATCGAAGACCTGTGCGAATACAAGCAAAAGACCTCGGACGATTGATGCTTCATAGCTTTCTGATATGAGTTGATTGAAAAAATCTTTTTTACTCCCTTCACGTTTGCCCTTATAAGGTCGGCAAATGGCCCCTGTAGCCGGGAGTGAAGCGCATGAGCAACGGCAAAGAAGACCTGGAACTGGACGACGACTTCGTCAGCGACGAAACGGACAGCAGCGAAGCCCCGGTGGAAGTGGCGAAAACCAACCTCACCAAGCGACGAATCATCGACAATTTCCTCGAGGAGCGGCGCCTGCACAAGCAACTGGCCGAGTACGATTTCGATCTGTAAACCGGCCACTAGCGGCGAGACATGAAAAAATGCCCGTATCCATCGATACGGGCATTTTTCGTTGCGCGACTCGCACCGGACATTTACAGCCCGTCGAGAAAACGCTCCACATCCAGCGCCGCCATGCAGCCGGCACCTGCCGAGGTGATGGCTTGGCGGTAAACGCTGTCGGCTACATCGCCTGCAGCGAACACGCCCGGCACGGTGGTCGCGGTGGCATTGCCATCACGCCCACCATTGACCTGCAGATAACCGTCCTTGAGCGCCAGTTGCCTTTCGAACAACGCGGTATTGGGCGTGTGGCCGATGGCGACGAACAGGCCATCCACGGCCAGATCGCGAGTGCCGCCATCCTGCTCGCGAATGCGTACGCCGGTAACACCCGAGTCGTCGCCCAGCACCTCATCCACCTCGGCATTCAGCGCCAGCACGATACGCCCTTCGGCCACCCGCGCCTGCAGCTTGTTCTGCAGGATCTTCTCGGCGCGGAACGCACCACGGCGATGAATCAGAGTCACCCGGCTGGCGATGTTGGCCAGATAAAGCGCCTCTTCAACTGCGGTATTGCCGCCGCCGACCACCGCCACTTCACGGTTGCGGTAGAAGAAGCCGTCACAGGTGGCGCACGCCGAAACGCCCTTGCCCATGAACGCCGTTTCGCTCGGCAGGCCCAAATAGCGGGCACTGGCCCCGGTAGCGATGATCAGCGCATCGCAGGTGTAGGAAATACTGTCGCCCACCAGGGTGAAGGGACGCGCGGCCAGGTCCACGGCCTGGATATGGTCGAAGACGATTTCGGTCTCGAAGCGCTCGGCGTGGGCCTGCATGCGCTGCATCAGCTCCGGCCCGGTCAGGCCGTGGGCGTCGCCGGGCCAGTTGTCCACTTCGGTGGTGGTGGTCAGCTGCCCGCCGGCCTGCAGGCCGGTGATCAACAGCGGCTTGAGATTGGCACGCGCGGCGTAGACCGCCGCGCTATAGCCAGCTGGGCCGGAACCGAGAATGATCACGCGGGCGTGTCGGGTACTCGACATCAGAGACTCCTCACAGCGCAGTGCTGCAAAAAAAGCCGCCACCGGCCGCAAGCGGTCGGACATCGGCGGCTGAACAAGGGACGCGAGCAGACTAGACTGCGCGGCCCGCGCCATGGAAATGCGCTTTGCCAATCTCCGGGATAGCCGCGCGCTATCGCCCTACCCGGCTTTCACCCACGCCACAAAATGGGTAAGGTCGCGCCACGATCACTTGTTGGAGACAACCCTGATGCGCGCTCCCGTGCTGTCCGGCCCGCAATACCTGGGCGAAGGCCTGAAGCTGGTCATGAGCCCCGGCCTGCGGCTGTTCGTGCTGTTGCCGCTGGCGATCAACCTGATCCTGTTCAGCCTGATGATCGGCTTTGCCGTGCAGCAGTTCAGCGGCTGGGTGGATACATTCATGCCGTCGCTGCCGAGCTGGCTGAGCTTTCTGCAGTACATCCTCTGGCCACTGTTCGTGGTGCTGGTCATTCTCATGGTGTTCTTCACCTTCACCATGGTGGCCAATATCGTCGCGGCGCCCTTCAACGGCTTTCTCGCCGAGAAGGTCGAGGTGGTGGTGCGCGGCCAGGACAACTTCCCGCCGTTCAGCTGGGGCGAGCTGATCGCCATGGTGCCGCGCACCCTGGGCCGCGAGGGGCGCAAGCTGGCGTATTTCCTGCCACGGGCCCTGGGCCTCTTGATCCTTTCGTTCATTCCGGTGGTCAACCTGGTCGCGGCGCCGCTGTGGCTGCTGTTCGGCGTGTGGATGATGGCCATCCAGTACATCGACTATCCCGCCGACAACAACAAGGTCAGCTGGCAGGACATGCTCGCCTGGCTGCGCGAGAAGCGCTGGCAGTCCCTGGGTTTTGGCGGCATCACCTACGCTGCGCTGCTGGTGCCCTTCGTCAACATACTGATGATGCCGGCTGCGGTGGCAGGCGCGACCCTCTTCTGGGTGCGCGAAGGTGGGGTGAGTTCGGGAACGGGCGCTGTCACGCAAACGCCACGCTGATGTCACAAACGCTACATGACAGCAGCACAGACTGCTGTCATGAGCACTCCCCCGCTATTCATCGCCCTGGTCAGCGAGACCTACAGCCCGGAAATCAACGGCGTGGCCAATACCCTTGGCCATCTGGTCAAAGGCCTGCGCGCCCGCGGCCATCGCCTGCAGTTGATCCGCCCACGTCAACACCAAGACGCTCCCGCCGCCAATGACGACGACCTGCTGCTGACCCGCGGCTGGCCGCTGCCCGGTTACCGCGGCCTGCAATGGGGCCAGTCGGCGCGTCACAAGCTGCTGCGCCTGTGGCGACGCCAGCGCCCGGATGTGCTGTACATCGCCACCGAAGGGCCGTTGGGATTATCCGCCCTGCGCGCGGCACGGCATCTGCGCATTCCGGTGATCAGTGGTTTTCATACCAACTTCCAGCAATACACCGGCCACTACGGCATCACCCTGCTGACCCGCCTGCTGACCAATTACCTGCGCTGGTTTCACAACGCCTCACGCATGACCCTGGTGCCCAGCCTCAGCCAGCGCTGCGAGCTGCAACGCCGCGGCTTCGAGCGCCTGGAACTGCTCGCCCGCGGCGTGGATGCAGCGCTGTTCAACCCGGCGCGACGCAGCGATGAACTGCGGCGCAGCTGGGGCCTGGGCGAGCAGGACATCGCCGTGCTGCATGTCGGCCGGCTGGCCGCCGAGAAGAACCTGGATCTACTGGTCACGACCTTCCAGGCGCTGCAGCGCCAATCCACCGGCAAGCGCCTGAGACTGGTGGTGGTCGGTGACGGGCCACTGCGTGAGGGCCTGCACAAGCGGCTGCCGGATGCGCTGTTCTGCGGCATCCAGCGCGGCGAGGCGCTGGCGCAGCATTACGCCAGCGGCGACATCTTTCTGTTTCCGAGCCTCTCGGAAACCTTTGGCAACGTGCTGCTCGAAGCCATGGCCTCGGGGCTTGGCGTGGTGGCCTTCGATCAGGCCGCCGCCGCCCAGCATGTCGAGGATGGCTACAACGGCATGCTGGCCAGCGCCGATGATGAACGCACTTTCATCGACGCAGCTGGCTGGCTACTGGAGAACGGCGAGAACCTGCGTCGGGTGCGCCTCAACGCCCGTCAGCACGCGGCCAGACAAGGCTGGTCGAGTATCGTCGAACAGTTCGAACAGCACCTGTACACCGCGCAGCTGGATAGCAGCGTGCCTAAGGCTGGCCGCAAGCCAACCCTGGCGATCGAGAGCAAACGCGCGAATTGACGAAAGATGACGGGCCGCAGACCGCGGCCCCGATGATCAGGCCAGGGCCTTCTCAATGGCCTGGATCAGCGCCGGATCATCCGGCGCGGTGCGCGGCGAGAAACGCGCGAGCACACGGCCATCCTGGCCCACCAGAAACTTCTCGAAATTCCAGGTGATGTCGCCGGGAAACTCCGCGCCCTCACCGGCCAGCAGGCGATACAGCGGATGACGACCGCTGCCGTTGACTTCCAGTTTGCTGCTCAACGGAAAGGTCACGCCGTAGTTCAGGCTGCAGAACTGGGCGATGGCCGCCTCGTCATCCGGCTCCTGCCCGGCAAACTGGTTGCAGGGCACGCCGAGCACGCTGAACCCCTGGGCGGCGTAGGTCTGCTGCAAGCGCTCGAGGCCGGCATATTGCGGTGTGAGGCCACATTTTGAAGCGACGTTGACCACCAGCACCACCTTGCCCTTGAGCGGCGCCAGCGGCAGCTCCTGGCCATCTAATGCGTGCAGTGTCAGGTCGTGGAAGGCGCTCATGATGGGTGCTCCGGGTAACGCGAAAGGCAGCGAAGATGAAACGAAAAAGGCGCCTGAAAAGGCGCCTTTTCATGACTGCAGCTTAGCAGTCACTCATGACCATCTGCCAGCAGCGAAGAATCGGCTGCCGACATACGGATCAGTGGTGGTGACCACCTTCGCCATGGATGTGACCATGGGCGATTTCTTCCTGGCTGGCGTCACGCACGTTGACGACCTTGACCGCGAAGTTCAGGCGCTGGCCAGCCAGCGGATGGTTGCCGTCGACGATCACGTCATCGCCTTCCAGCTCACGGATGGTGACGATCTGCATGCCGCCGTCCGGGCCTGAAGCGTGGAACTGCATGCCGACTTCCAGCTCGTCGACGCCTTCGAACATCGAGCGGTTCAGGGTGGCAACCAACTCGGCGCTGTATTCGCCGTAGGCTTCTTCAGGCTCGACGGAAACCTTGACCTCGTCACCGGCCTGCTTGCCGACCAGGGCCTTCTCGAGGCCGACGATGATGTTGCCGGCACCGTGCAGGTAAACCAGCGGCGCGCCGCCAGCGGAACTATCGATCACCTCGCCGGCATCGTTGGTCAGGGTATAGTCGATGGAAACGGCCTTGTTGGCGGCGATCTGCATGGGGCGAACCTTTTGCTCGAGGAAAATGAACGTGAGAGTGTAACCAAGGGCGGCCCCGAAAGCGACCCAAGCCCAGACAGGCGGGCCGCTTGCGGGGTTACCCTGGTCGGTTTTGAGCAAGATCATGACGGCCATTGGGTGGCTGTCCTATCCTGCGGCCATACTCAACACCTGCGCCATCAGCCGCCCTGGCAAAATCGAGCCTGGGTGCTCGACGCCGCGCAGCGACAAGCGCATATCGGCACGAACTTCACCTGTGGCTGGTGTGTCGCAACACCAGCTCCCTCCGATGCTAAGGATTCCTGAATGCCCGCACGCAATATTCTGGTGATCAACTGCGGTAGCTCCTCCATCAAGTTCGCCCTGGTCGACCCTGATCAGCAGGCGTTCGCCATCAGCGGCCTGGCCGAGCGTCTCGGCAGCGCCGATGCGGTGCTGCACTGGCAGCGCGATGGCATCAAGCACAGCCAGGCCATTGCCGGCGACGATCATCGCGCCGCGCTGGCTCATCTGCTGCAGCGGGTGCAGGAGGCCACTGGCGGCCAGTTGCACGGCATCGGCCATCGAATCGTGCACGGCGGTGAGCACTTCACCAGGGCCCAACGCCTGGACGATGGCGTGATCGCCGCGATTCGCGCCGTCGCGCCCCTGGCGCCGCTGCACAATCCGGCAGGTCTCTTGGGCATCGAAGCAGCGCTGGCGCTGTACCCGGAGCTGCCCCAGGTGGCGGTGTTCGACACGGCCTTCCACCAGACGCTGCCCGAGCACGCCTTCCGCTACGCGGTGCCGGAGCAGCTGTATCGCGATCACGGCGTGCGCCGCTATGGTTTCCACGGCACCAGCCACCGCTTCGTCAGCGCCCGCGCAGCCGAAATGACCGGGCTAGCGGTAGACGACAGCGCATGGCTGGTCGCCCACCTGGGCAATGGCTGCTCGACCTGCGCGGTGGTCAACGGCCAGAGCCGCGACACCAGCATGGGCCTGACGCCGCTCGAAGGCCTGGTGATGGGCACGCGCAGTGGCGACGTCGACCCCAATCTGCACAGCCACCTCTCGCGCACCCTGGGCTGGAGCCTGGAACAGATCGACCGCATGCTCAACCACGACAGCGGCCTGCTCGGCCTGTCGGGGCTGTCCAACGACATGCGCAGCCTCGAACAAGCCCGCGAGGAAGGCCATGCCGGCGCCACCCTGGCCATCGAAGTGTTCTGCTATCGCCTGGCCAAATCCCTGGCGGCCATGAGCTGCGCCCTGCCCCGCCTGGACGGGCTGGTTTTCACCGGCGGCATCGGCGAGAACTCACCGCTGATCCGTAGCAAGACGGTGGCGCACCTGAGCCTGCTAGGCCTCAAGCTGGACGAAGCGGCCAACGCCCGCTGCCTGCGCGGCGTCAGCGGGCCGATCAATGCACAAGGCCATACGCGGGTGCTGGTGGTGCCCACCAACGAGGAGCGGCAGATCGCCCTCGACACCCTGGCGCTGCTCGACTGATTACGGAGAACCCCATGCACACCTTTTTCATCTCGCCGACCGGTTTCGGCGTCGGCCTCACCTCCATCAGCCTGGGCCTGGTCGGTGCGCTGGAACGCGCCGGCCTCAAGGTCGGTTTCTTCAAACCCATCGCCCAGCCGCACCAGGGTGATGCCGGCCCCGAGCGCTCCAGCGAACTGGTAGCGCGCACCCACGGCCTGCACTCGCCCAAGCCGCTGGCCCTCGCCCATGTCGAGCGGCGCCTCGGTGACGGCGATCTGGACGAACTGCTGGAAGAAATCATCAGCCTCTACCAGGAGGCCGCCAAAGACAAAGACGTGGTGATCGTCGAAGGCATGGTGCCGACGCGCCAGGCCAGCTATGCGGCGCGGGTCAACTTTCACCTGGCCAAGAGCCTGGATGCCGATGTGATTCTGGTCTCGGCCCAGGAGCAGGAAACCTTAAGCGAGCTGTGCGACCGCGTGGAAATCCAGGCCCAACAGTTCGGCGGTCCAAAGGACCCCAAGGTGCTCGGCGTGATCCTCAACAAGATCCGCAGCGACGACGGCCTGGAGGCCTTCACCGCACGCCTGCGCGAGCAGTCCTCGCTGCTGCGCCATCCGGAATTTCGCCTGCTCGGCTGCATTCCCTGGCTCGACGAGCTGAACGCCCCGCGCACTCGCGACATCGCCGAGCTGCTCGGCGCGCGCATCCTCAACGCCGGTGACTACGAGCAGCGACGCATGATGAAAATCGTGCTGTGCGCTCGCGCCGTGGCCAACACCGTGCAGCTGCTCAAGCCCGGCACTCTGGTGGTCACGCCGGGTGACCGCGACGACATCATTCTGGCCGCCAGCCTGGCCGCCATGAACGGCATGCCCCTGGCCGGCCTGCTGCTGTGCAGCGACTTCGCGCCGGACCCGCGCATCATGGAGCTGTGCCGCGGCGCCCTGCAGAGCGGCCTGCCGGTGATGACGGTGAGCACCGGCTCCTACGACACGGCCACCAACCTCAATCGCCTGAACAAGGAAATCCCGGTCGACGACAAGGAGCGCGCCGAGAAGGTCGCCGACTTCGTCGCCAGTCACCTGGATCACGACTGGCTGGCCGCCCGCTGCGGCAACCCGCGGGAGCTGCGCCTGTCGCCGCCGGCGTTCCGTTACCAGCTGGTGCAGCAGGCCAAGGCCGCCAACAAGCGCATCGTCCTGCCCGAAGGCGCCGAGCCGCGCACCGTGCAGGCCGCGGCGATCTGTCAGGCCCGCGGCATCGCCCGCTGCGTGCTGCTGGCCAAGCCCGAGGAAGTGCACAGCGTCGCGCAGGCTCAGGGCATCGAGCTGCCGCCGGGGCTGGAGATTCTCGATCCCGACCTGATCCGCGAGCGCTACGTCGAGCCGATGGTCGAGCTGCGCAAGGGCAAAGGTCTCAACGCGCCGATGGCCGCTGCGCAACTGGAAGACACCGTGGTGCTGGGCACCATGATGCTCGCTCTGGACGAAGTGGACGGTCTGGTCTCCGGCGCCGTGCACACCACCGCCAACACCATCCGCCCGGCGCTGCAGCTGATCAAGACCGCGCCCGGCTACAACCTGGTGTCCTCGGTGTTCTTCATGCTGTTGCCGGACCAGGTGCTGGTCTACGGCGACTGCGCCGTGAACCCGGACCCCAACGCTGAGCAACTGGCGGAAATCGCCCTGCAGAGCGCCAGCTCCGCCCAGGCGTTCGGCATTCCGCCACGGGTGGCCATGCTCAGTTACTCCACAGGTGACTCTGGCAGCGGCGAGGAAGTGGAAAAAGTCCGAGAGGCCACACGCCTGGCGCGCGAAACCAACCCGGAGCTGCTGGTCGACGGCCCGCTGCAGTACGACGCTGCGGCCATCGAAAGCGTCGGCCGGCAAAAGGCGCCCAACAGCCCGGTGGCCGGTCGCGCCACGGTGTTCATCTTCCCGGATCTGAACACCGGCAACACCACCTACAAGGCGGTGCAGCGCAGCGCCGACTGCATCAGCGTCGGCCCCATGCTGCAGGGCCTGCGCAAGCCGGTGAACGACCTGTCGCGCGGCGCGCTGGTCGACGATATCGTCTTCACCATCGCCCTGACCGCCATTCAGGCCGCCAACATGCGCCACTGAATACGGCCCGATCCGAACACGGGTGAAACACCCCGCATTCGGATCGGCTTGCAGTTCCCCCGCCAATCGTTACCCTGTGCGCCATTCACGCCCGCTCTGCTTGCGGGCGCCAACCTGCCTGAGGTTCGCACGTCCATGCTGCACTTTCTGCCTGCCCCCCTGCTTGGCCTCTTGGGCAGCCTTTCCCTGGCGCTGAACACGCTGTTCTGGTGCTGGCCGCTGTTCGCCGTCACCCTGCTGCGCATCGTGCTACCCCTGCCGCTGGTGCAGCGCGCCTGTGACCAGCTGATGATCTTCATTCAGGAAGGCTGGATCGGCTGCAACAAGGCGTGGATGAACCTACTGGGCAAGACCCGCTGGCATATCGAAGGCAACCAGAGTTTCGATTACGAGCATTCGTACCTGGTGACCAGTAACCACCAGAGCTGGGTGGACATCCTGGTGCTGCAGTACCTGCTCAACCGACGTATCCGTCCGCTGAAGTTCTTTCTCAAGCAGGAGCTGATCTGGGTGCCGGTGATCGGCCTGTGCTGGTGGGCGCTGGGCTTTCCCTTCATGAAGCGCTATTCGAAGGAGTACCTGGCCAAACACCCGGAAAAGAAAGGCAAGGATCTACAGACCACGCGCCGCACCTGCGCCAAATTTCGCCATAACCCGGTGGGCATCTTCAACTTCGTCGAGGGCACCCGCTTCACCCCGGCCAAACACCAGGAACAGCAATCACCGTACCGCTATCTGCTCAAGCCCAAGGCCGGCGGCCTGGCCTTCGTGCTCGATGCCATGGGTGAGCAGCTGCACGGCATGATCAACGTCACCCTGCATTATCCCCAGGGCAGCCCCGGCTTCTGGACCCTGCTCAGCGGTCAGCTGGACCAAGTGGTTGTGGTCGTCGAGCAGCTGGAAATCCCCGCCCGCTTCATCGGCCGCACCTACGATCAGGACGAGGCCTATCGCAAGGATTTCCAGCAGTGGGTCAATGCGCTGTGGCAAACCAAGGATGGCCTGCTGGAGCACCTGCACCAGCAGCATCCCTAGGCCAAATTTTGCGCATCGTAGAAGCGGTACTGCCCACGCCCGCCACGCTTGGCCGCATACATCGCCGTATCGGCCGCCCGCAGCAGGTCTTCGACCGTGCTGCCGTCGCCTGGCAAACAGGCGATGCCGATACTGACGCCCAAGCCTGACAGCTCACTGTCGTCAGCCAGCTCGGCGACCTGCTGCACCAGTTTCTGCGCCACCGAGGCGGCGTCCGTTACGCTGCCCAAGCTGTCGAGAATCACCGTGAATTCATCACCGCCAATCCGCGCCAGGCGATCATAAGGTCGCAGGCAACCCTTGAGCTGGCTACTCACCTGACGCAACACCTGATCACCGCGCTCATGACCCAAGGTGTCGTTGATGCGCTTGAAGCCATCCAGGTCCAGGTACAGCAAGGCGGCCTTCTGGCCGGTACGCTGGTGGCGGGAGATTGAGGCCTGCAGCTCTTGCAGAAAACCGCGGCGGTTGAGCAGCCCGGTCAGGGCATCGGTGATCACCAGTGATTCGAGCTGATGGTGCAGGTCGCGCACCACCGACATGTCCAGCGCCAGCACCACCATGCCGTGCCCCTCGGCGGGCAGCGGCGAACAGGAAAGCGCTACAGGTACGAAACGCCCATCACGAGTGCGCAGGTTGGCGTCATGCAGGCGCAGGTGCTCGCCGTGCTGCCAATGCTCGTAGAAGCTCGAGGCTTGCCACTGCGCCGCTCCGCCGACATCGACCCAATTCAGCAGCTCACTGCCGGTCAGTTCGCTGGCCTGGCAGCCCAGCATGCGTGCAATTGCCGGGTTGGCGAAGCGGATACGCCCGTCATCGCCGACCACCAGAATGCCTTCGGCGGTGTTGTCGAGAATCGAGGCATTGAAGGCCCGCTCGCGCTCCAACTGTTGGGTCATGTGCAGCAGCTGGCGGCGATGGCGCTCGTGTTCGAGCAGCGCGCGCACCTTGTGCAGCAGGGTTGCCGGCTGCACCGGTTTGGCGATGAAATCCATGGCGCCAGCGCCGTAACCCTGGTTGAGGATCTCGTCGGTCTGCGTCATCCCGGAGACGAAGATGATCGGGATCAGCCGCGTGCGCGGATCGCTACGCATGCGCCGCGCTACCTCGAAGCCATCCATGCGCGGCATCTGCACATCGAGCAATACCAGCGCCACCTGACTCTGGTCGAGGTAGTCGAGGGCCTTGGCGCCCGAGTCCACGCAGTGCACGGGCTGCTCGATGGCCTCGAGCAGCTCCTGCATGTCATCGAGATTATCTTGGCGATCATCGACGACCAGAATTTCCAGCGGTTCATCCCTATCCGGCACCACTGCCCCCTCCCTGCCCGCTCACGTCTTGGCTCGACCTTGATCCTCACAGTCTAGCCGTCGCGCGCCGGGCAGCCACATGCACGCTGCCACACACCGACCAATAATGCAGACATGAAAAACCCCGCCGTAGCGGGGTTTCGGATGCAAGGTTCTGCTTACAGCGGGCGCAGGTTGATTTCTACGCGGCGGTTCTGTGCGCGCCCGGCTTCGTTGGCATTGCTGGCAATCGGCTGGTTCGGGCCGGCACCGTAGGCAGAGATGCGCGAGGACGCCACGCCGTTGGCCGCCAGGTAGGACGCCACGCTCTGGGCACGGCGGGTGGACAGGCTCTGATTCAGCTCGGCCGATCCGGTGCTGTCGGTGTGGCCGACGATGTTCACGCCGTTCTTGTTGAATTCCTTGAAGGTCAGCACTAGAGAGTTCAGCGTCGGGTAGAAGCTGCTGGAAATGTCCGCCGAGTTGCTGGCGAAGGTGATGTTGCCGGGCATGATCAGGGTCAGGTCATTGCCGTTACGCTGCACCTGCACACCGGTGCCCTGCAGCTGCTGACGCAGCTTGGCTTCCTGGGTATCGACGTAATAGCCGTAACCACCGCCTGCAGCGCTCCCCACGGCAGCACCGATCAGAGCGCCCTTCTTGCGGTCCTTCTTGCTCGAGGTAGCAGCACCAACTGCGGCACCGGCCAGCGCACCCACGCCACCGTAGATTCCGGCCTTGCCCGCCTGGCTTTCACCGGTATAGGGGTTGACCGTACAGCCGGACAGAACAGCGAGAACGGCCGTGGCGGCAATCAGGGAGCGGCACTTGAACATGGGTAATCCTTAGTCGTTTTATTGCGGAGAAAGCAGACGTTTGTCCGCGGCTTCGAGCCATCGAACGCAGTCAAGTTCCCGACCAAGGCTAACAATCACCACACAGAAAATCTGTAAGCGCTTGTTTTTCAAGCGCGCACGAATGGATTTTCGCGCATCTCGTCACCCAATCGGGTGTCCGCGCCATGTCCAGTCACCACGGTGGCGTCCTCATCCAGGCGATACAGACGCTGCTTGATGGAACGCTCGATGGTCGCGTAGTCGCCACCCCACAGGTCGGTACGGCCGATGCCGCGGCGAAACAGCGTGTCACCGGCGATCAACAGCTTGGCTTCGGGAAACCAGAAACTCATGGAGCCCGGCGTGTGCCCTGGCGTATGCAGAGCCACGCCGCAGCCGCAGGCCAGCGCTTCATCGTCCGCCAGCCATTGATCAGGAGCAGGCACCGGTGTGTAGGGCACACCGAACATCTGGCACTGCATTTCCAGGTTGTCCCAGAGGAACTGGTCATCCTTGTGCAGGTGCAGGGTCGCGCCGGTCTTTTCCTTCATTTGCCCCGAGGCCAGGAAATGATCGAGGTGCGCATGGGTGTGGATGATGCTCACCACCTTGAGGCCGTGAGCCTCCAGCCGCGCCATGATCAAATCGGGATTGCCACCCGGATCGACCACGATGGCCTTGCCAGTGACGGGATCGCCGATGATGGTGCAGTTGCACTGCAAAGGCCCGACGGGAAAGGTTTCACGGATCAGAGCGGGTGACGTGGTTTGCATAAGGGTTTCCTGTGACACGGATGGCGGGCGGAAGCGATTGTAACCGCTGCAACGCGCGGTGCGGTCAGGTTGCCGAACGTGGCATAACGACCCGGGTCTAGAAGATCAGTTGAGCAGAAAACAAAAAGCCGGCCCTGAGGCCGGCTTCCTGGTTTCAAGCGGCGATCAACGAACGCCGGACTGGCGCAGCGCTGCCGGGGTGTAATCGCTTTCCTTGGCAGGATAGTCGAACTCGTAGGCGCGCTTCTCCTCGTTCTTCAGGCCCAGAGCCAGGTAACGACCGGAGAGCAGATCGTGGATCACCTCGACGGCGTACCACGGTACCTGCTTGTCGTAGTAGTACTGCGAGTGAGCTTCAGCTACACGCCACAGGGTACCGCGACCGTCGTAGTGATCGATGGCAGCGGCCTGCCAGGTATCCTCATCGATGTAGAAGTCACGCTTGGCGTAGATGTGGCGCTCGCCCTGCTTGAGGGTGGCGGTCACGTGCCAGACGCGGTGCAGCTCGTAGCGGGTCAGATCCGGGTTCAGGTGACCGGGTTTGACGATATCGGTGTACTTGAGCTTCGGCGAATCGAGACGGTAGCTGTTGTAGGGAATGTAGATTTCCTTCTTGCCCAGCAATTGCCAGTCGTAACGATCGGGCGAGCCGTTGTACATGTCCAGGTTGTCGGACGTACGCAGACCATCGGCTGCGGTACCCGGGCCGTCATAGGACACCTGCGGTGCACGGCGCACGCGACGCTGACCGGCGTTGTACAGCCACGCCATGCGCGGCTCCTTCACCTGGTCGATGGTCTCGTGCACCAGCAGCACGTTACCGGCCAGGCGCGACGGCGCCGTTACCCGCTGCTTGAAGTAGAAAAGGATGTTGCTCGGCTGGCTGGTATCGACGCCTTTCATCATGCTGCGGAAGGCGAACTCTTCTTCCAGACTGACCGGGCTGAACGAGCCATTGGCCTGCGGCGTCACCTGCACCACATGACGACGTACGCTGGCGCCGCGGTAGCGGGTGATGTGGTTCCAGATCGCTTCCAGGCCGTCCTTCGGAATCGGGAACGGGTTGGCATACTTGAAGTTCTCCAGCCCTTCACCACCCTGGATCAGCTTGGTGTTGGTGGCATTCTCCTTGGTCGCCGCGATGATGCTGTCCGGCACGTTCGCCGTACGGTGCGTGGTATAGACCGGCATCCGGTAGGTTTCCGGATAGCGCTTGAACATCGCGTACTGGCCAGGCGTCAGCTTGTCCTTGTACTGCTCGACGTTCTGCGCGGTGATGGTGAACAGCGGCTTTTCGTTGGGGAACGGATCGGCCAGGAAGCCAGCCGAATCCACCGCACCGGCATTGACCGGCAGACCACCGGTCCAGGCCGGGATGCTGCCATCGGCATTACCCGCCTTTTCCGCACCAACCGGGGTCAGGGTATTACCCAGCTTGGCCGCCTCATCCGCCGACACCGCCGCCATCACACCAGTGGCCAGCAGCGACAGGGTCAGAGCGCCAGTTTGCAACAGCCTTTTTGTTGTTTTCATAAATGCGTTTTCCTATGAATACGGGCGCTTAGAAGTTCATACCGAAGCTGAGGGCCAAGAAGTCACGGTCGACCATGGTGTTGTATTTGCCGTCAAAGAAATTGGTGTAGGCCAAACTGGCGGTGTAGGTGTTTTGGTACTCGGCATCCACGCCAACACTGGCCGCTTTGGCGCCCTCGGTGAAAAGACCATTCGGGCCGTACCCCTTCACGTCGTGCGACCAGGCAACGTTGGGCTTGAGGTTCACACCTGCGAACACATCGGGATATTCCCAGATAGCCCGCGCACGGTAACCCCAGGATGTGGAGGTCACGAATCCGTCATTCTCACAATAACGGGATACGTTGCGCGCCGTTGCACTGCCCAAGGTGCCAGCGTTGAGCCTTTGGCACGTATTATTTGGCAACGGACCTGGACCGAATACGGGATCGCGTCCGTAGCGAACTTTGTCGGTACTTTCAAGTCCGCCCACATGCACAACGCCGATTTCACCCACAAGCGTCAAACGGCTAGCACCCATTACCTGATCAAAGAAGTGAGTAAAGGTGGTCTGGAACTGAGTAATTTCCTTACGGTTATAACCGTGGCGAACCGCGCCTGGAGTCGCCGGCAATACTGACGTATTGGGGTCTAACGGTGTAAGAGCAGAGTAGAGAATATCCGTTGTATTGATTTGTACGGGAGCATTAGGGCGGTAGCTGATTTCACCACTCCAAGCCGTACCGGTAGGCAATGTGGTCGAGAAGCTGAGACCGTACAGTTGAATATCTTCGGGGTATTCAATGAAATAGTTGCTATTGCCAGCCAGAACGCCGCCAGCGACCCCCGTAACACAGGAAGCTCCCAAACCTAATGCGGTACAGGTCGCGCTGATAGCCCCGAGATTGCTACCAACTGCGTTATAAACACTCTGATCGGCCGTCTGAGCACTGAAAACTGGAGTGCGACTATGATAATTCATGAAGTAAGCGCCAAACTCAGTATCGAGCGGCTCAAACATGTATCGCAGCGCGGTTCCCCATTGACCGCCATCTCTGGCATCTCGATCAGCACCGCGTCGCACGATGAAGCCTTCGCTGGTTGAGCTAGGGGCCACCGCTGCCAGTGCAGGAATCGAGTTGATAATGGGCGATACGGCGGGGTTCAGCAGGTTCAAATTATTGTTGCAGCCATCGGCGACTACATCAAACTGAGAGAAAAACGTTCCGCAGTTATCAACGACTGTCTGATCCCATTCTAGCTGATAAAAAGCTTCGGCAGACAAGTTATTCGTCAGGCTCTGCGACACGTAGAACATATTAACCGGAATCAGGCCTTCCTTGACCTCGGCGCCCGGACGGCGAAACGCAGAAACATCAATGGGGTTGATCGAGTTGATGCTGTTCAGGATGAATGTGCTTTCGCCCCAGCTGACAACCTGCTTGCCGAGACGAACAGAGCCCGGCTGATCGCCAATCGAATAGTTTTGGTAAACAAATGCATCGAGCAATTCGGCGCCTGAAGACTTGGCACCTTCTTTGCGGCCTGAATCACTGATTTCCTTGAACTCACGCCCTTCGTCTTTTAGCTCGAAGTCATACCAGTATTTGCCCCGAACGAAGACCCCGGTGTCCTTATAACGCAACTCGAGATCGTGGATCCCTTTAAAAATTTTCGAGAAAGTTTCACCACGCTTGAAGTTCTGGCGACCGTCGTCAGAGGTCTGGGACAAACCGCGACCGCCGTTGTTAACCCCGATTAAGTTCTTATCTGCCGACTGCGTCGACCAACTAGCCCCCACCGACAACGACGAGTCGAACTGACCTTCGATTTCCCCGATATTGAAGTTCACTGCGAATGCCGGGCTGGCAAGAGTTGATGCGAGGCTGACGGCCAGCGGCAGTTTTGCCAGACGCCAGAACGGCCTTGTTGTGTTGGACATCGACGCTACTCCATTTGTTTTTGTTATGGCTGATTGACTAAATCCAGCGAGCCTTCCCACGAGTGGCTTGCAGTGCCCGAGACACTCTGGCTCGCCGGTTTAGAGGGATCAGTCCCATCCGTGACAAGCCAAGGATGGTCCGAATCCAGCAATTAGCAAGCCAAACGTTTGTTTGACTGATCAGTCACTTTTTTGGCGTTGAAATTCGCGCCTTACAGGGACGATAAAAACTCGCTTCCGGCCTCCTGCCACTGCGCCAGATCAACGCGGATAAGCTTTTTGTCCAGCTTGCCCACACTGGTCTTGGGAATTTCGGTAACAAGGGCGATCTGTGAGGGAATCGCCCATTTGTTGATGACGCCCCGCTCGACGAATGGCTTGAGATGCTCCTTCAGCAAGCCCGCGTTCAACGACTGGCCTTCTTTCGCGACAATCAGGGCGAACGGGCGCTCGCCCCACTGCGGGTCGGCCACGCCCACCACGGCTACTTCCCGTACCGCTGGGTGGCGGCTGATCAAGTCCTCCAGTTCCAGGGAGGAAATCCATTCGCCGCCGGTCTTGATCACATCCTTGAGGCGGTCACGGATGTCGATAAAGCCCATGTCGTCCAGGGTTGCCACATCGCCGGTGTGCAGCCAGCCATGGGCCCACAACTCCTGCCCCTTCTCCGGCTCGCGGAAGTAACCCTGAGTCAGCCAGGGCGCGCGCAACACCAGCTCGCCCTGGGTCTCGCCATCAGCAGGAAGGCACTTGCCTTCACTGTCCATGATCGCCGCCTCGACCAGCGGCACGGGAACTCCGGCCTTGATGCGGTAGGTCGTGCATTGCTCACCGCCCGCAGCGAGCAATTCGTCGTTGAGGTAGCCACAGGAAATCAGCGGGCAGGTCTCGGACATCCCATAAGCGGCCGTCAGCTGGATGCCCCTGGCCTTGGCGGCGTCATACAGCGCTCGGTTGAGTGCGCTACCGCCGATGATCACTTTCATGCCCTTGAAGTCATAGCCTTGGGCGCCGGGCGCGGCCAGCACCATCTGCAGGATGGTCGGTACGCAATGGGAGAAGGTCACCTGCTCTTCCTTGATCAATTTGCAGAGCATCTCCGGCTCATAACGCCCCGGATAGACCTGCTTGACGCCCAGCATCGTCGCCACGTAGGGCGCACCCCAGGCATGCACGTGGAACATGGGGGTGATCGGCATGTACACATCGTCGGTGCCCATCAGGCGGATGCTGTCCAGGCTGCCCAGGGTGGTGGCCATCGACAGGGTGTGCAGCACCAACTGGCGATGAGTGAAATACACGCCTTTCGGGTTGCCGGTGGTACCGGTAGTGTAGAAGGTGGTCGCTACGGAGTTCTCGTCGAAGTCGGCGAATGCGTAGTTTGGCTCGGCAGCTGCCAGCAGGCTCTCGTACTCACCAACCGAACCGGGCAGCTCGACCGTGGCGGCGCTGTCGGTCAGCAGCATGGTGCCGGTCACCGTGGTGAGCTGCCCGGCGATGCCCTGGTACAACGCTGCGAAATCGCTGTTGACCAGCACGAAGCGATCTTCAGCGTGGTTCATGGTGTAGAGGATCTGCTCGGGCGACAGGCGGATGTTGATGGTGTGCAGCACCGCCCCCAGCATCGGCACCGCGAACATGCATTCCAGATAGCGGTGGCTGTCCCAGTCCATCACTGCCACAGTATCGCCGGCCTTCACGCCAGCCTGGGCGAGCACATTGGCGAGGCGCGCCACCCGCTCATTGAAGGTTGCGTAGTTGTAACGCAAGGTGTCGCGATAGACGATTTCGCGATTTTTCTCGTAACGGCTGCCGGAAAGCAGCAGGCTCTTGATCAACAGCGGGTATGGGTGGGCATTTGCGGCGGGGGGAATGATGCGGGTCTGCAACATGGGCTCACCTGTTCTGGACTATTGTTGAAAACGTCGAAATTGAAGCGAAACCTGATCGTTAAGAGGCACCTTGCCTAACAGTAGCCTGCGCCAGCGCCCGCTCAATCAGCCGAAAGGAGGATTGTGGCTCAAGCTGAGCACAAGCCGGTTTCGCCCCTTCACTGCGAATTGAGGTGGATTCATGTCGGATATTGTTATCGTCAGCGGCGCTCGCACACCGATGGGTGGTTTTCAGGGTAGCCTGTCTTCGCTAAGCGCAACGGATCTTGGTGCAGCGGCGATTCGCGCCGCCATCGCTCGGGTGGGTGTAGCAGCAAGCGACGTGCAGGAAGTGATCATGGGCTGCGTACTGCCCGCCGGCCTCAAGCAGGGCCCGGCGCGCCAGGCATCGCTGGCGGCCGGCCTGCCGAGCGCCACCGGATGCACCACCATCAACAAACTCTGCGGCTCGGGCATGAAGGCGGTGATGCTCGCCCACGACCTGATCAAGGCCGGCAGCGCCGAGGTAATGGTCGCCGGCGGCATGGAAAGCATGTCCAACGCGCCGTACTTGTTGCCCAAGGCTCGCGGCGGCCTGCGCATGGGCCATGGCGAAGTGAAGGATCACATGTTCTTCGATGGCCTGGAGGATGCCCGCACCGGCCGCCTGATGGGCTCCTTCGCCCAAGAAACCGCGGATCGCTACGGCATCACCCGCGAAGCGATGGACGCCTACGCCATCGAATCGCTGCGCCGCGCGCAGCAGGCCATGCAGTCCGGTACGCTGGCCGATGAGATCGTGCCCGTGACCGTGGCGAGCCGTAAGGGCGATATCGAAGTAAGCGAAGACGAACAGCCGTTGAACGCCAGGATAGACAAGATCACCAGCCTGAAACCGGCCTTCAGCAAGGACGGCAGCATCACTGCCGCCAATGCCAGTTCCATTTCCGATGGGGCCAGCGCGTTGCTGCTGATGAGCGCCGAGCAGGCCCAGGCCCGCGGCCTGAAACCACTGGCACGCATCGTTGCCCACGCTACCCAGAGTCAGGACCCCAGCGAATTCACCATCGCACCCATCGGCGCCATCAGCAAGGTGCTGCACAAGGCCGGCTGGCAGAAGAACGAAGTGGACCTATTCGAGATCAATGAGGCCTTCGCCATGGTCACCATGCTGGCCATGCAGGAGCATGACCTCGATCACGCCAGGGTGAATATCTACGGTGGTGCCTGCGCTCAGGGACATCCGGTCGGCTCGACCGGCTCGCGGATCATCGTCACGCTGATCAACGCCCTGCGCCAGACCGGCGGCAAGCGTGGCATCGCGTCACTGTGTATCGGTGGCGGCGAGGCAACGGCAGTCGCGGTTGAGGTGTTGTAAGAGACCAGTCAGGGGCGCGCTCGCGCCCCTTATTTCAGCTCGGTAAACGCCAGCTTGATGCCAAGACCGACCAGCACCGCGCCCATCAGACGATCGAACCAGTGGCCCATGCGCGCGAAGCCCTCGCGCACACGCTGCTGGCTGAACAGCATCGCCACCAAGCAGAACCACAACGCCGTCGCCACGGCCAGATAAACGCCGTAGCCGCCCTGCACGAGCAGCGGGGTGTGCGGGTTGATCACCACGGTAAACAACGACAGGAAGAACAGCGTCGCCTTGGGGTTCAGGCCGTTGGTCACGAAGCCGGTGACGAAGGCGCCGCGTGGCGTTCTCGCTGGAGCGGCGGCTTGCTCCTGAACCGCGCCTAGCGCTGCTGGCTGTGCCCGCAGTGCCTTGAAGCCGATATACAGCAGGTAGGCGGCGGCCAGCCACTTCAGCGCGTTGAACAGCACGATCGACTGGGACACGATCAGGCCGATGCCCAGCAGCGAGTAAGCCACGTGCACGAAAATCCCGGTGCCCACGCCCAGCGCGCAGAACACCCCGGCGCGGCGCCCATGGGCCACGCTCTCGCGCACCACGATGGCGAAGTCCGGCCCCGGACTGGCCACGGCCAGCAGGTGGATGAGGGCAACGGTAAAGAATTCCATCCAGTACACGGCGGCTCCGAATTTGGCTGATGGGCTCCAGGGCGCGCTCTGCGGTAGAGCGCTTCTGATAGGCTGCACTTTACTTCCCGACAGGACAGCCAGAAAGGTACAGCTGATGAGTAAAACAGGCCGCGCAGTGTTTCTCGATTATCGCTCCCTCGACCTCGGCGATCTGGATATGGCGCCGCTGCGCGAGTGCTTCGACGAACTGATGTTGCACGACCAGAGCACTCCAACGCAGATCATCGAGCGTCTGCAGGGCGCCCGCGTGGCAATCAGCAACAAGGCGGTGATCGATGCGGCCGTGTTGGCGGCCTGCCCGGAGCTCGAGCTGATCCTGGTCACGGCCACCGGCACCAACAATATTGACCTCGCTGCCGCCCGTGCGCACGGCGTTACCGTGTGCAACTGCCAGGGTTACGGTACACCTTCGGTTGCCCAGCACACGCTGACACTGCTGCTCGCCCTGGCCACCAGCCTGCCGGATTATCAACGCGACATCCGCGCCGGGCGCTGGCAGCAGTCACCCATTTTCTGCCTGCTCGACCACCCAATCGTCGAACTCGAAGACAAGACCCTGGGCCTGCTCGGCCACGGCGAGCTGGGTGGCGCCGTCGCCAGGCTGGCCGAAGCCTTCGGCATGCGTGTGCTCTATGGGCAATTGCCGGGCCGCCTGCCGCGAGCCGATCGGTTGCCACTGGATGAGCTGCTCCCCCAGATCGATGCGCTGACCCTGCACTGCCCGCTCACCGAACAGACCCGCAACCTGATCGGCGCCCGGGAGCTTGGTCTGCTCAAGCCAGGCGCCTTCGTGATCAACACCGCCCGCGGCGGCCTGATCGACGAGCAGGCTCTGGCCGACGCCCTGCGCGCCGGCAAGCTGGGTGGCGCGGCTACCGACGTACTGACTCAGGAGCCGCCCAAGGACGGCAATCCGCTGCTGGCTGCCGACATTCCGCGGCTGATCATCACCCCGCACAGCGCCTGGGGCGCCCGTGAAGCGCGCCAGCGCATCGTCAGCCAACTGGCGGAAAACGCCACGAGCTTTTTCGCTGGCCATACCAAGCGTCAGGTCAACTGATCCCTGATGCCTCGGGCTTGCAGCTTGCGCGCCGCGCCCCTACCCTTCGCGCTTTTGCCGGGGTATAGCTGATGGATCCGCGAAGTGAAGTGCTGCTACGTCAGGCCGAGCTGTTCGCTGGCCCGGCCTTGCTCGCGGGCCTGCCGGCCGATGATCTGCTCGGGCAACTGCCACAGGCCTCGGGCTGGAGCTGGCACGCGGGCGATCACGCTCGGCTGGACGGACGTTTTGCCGGGCGCAGCCACTTTGGCGTCACGCCGCCGGCAACAACCTTCGAGACGGCCGTGCTGTTCCTACCCAAGTCCCGCGAATTGACGGCTTACCTGCTCGACGCCCTCGCCGCCCGTCTGCCCGACAAGCTGCTGTATTTGGTGGGCGAGAAGCGCGCCGGCGTCGAACGTGCTGCCAAGCAAATGGCCGCCTACGGCAACCCGCGCAAGCTCGACAGCGCCCGCCACAGCCAACTGTGGCAGGTGCGGGTGGATCAGGCTCCCGCCGAACCCGATCTGAACGCGCTGGCGCAGCGCTACAGCCTGCTGCTGGCTGACGGCCCCCTCGAGATCGTCACCTTGCCCGGCGTATTCAGCCATGGCCGACTCGATATCGGCAGCGCGCTGCTGCTCGAACACCTGGATCAGCTGCCAGACGGCCATCTGCTCGATTTCGGCTGCGGCGCAGGCGTGCTCGGCGCAGTACTCAAGCGTCGCTACCCACAAAGCCAGGTCACCATGCTGGACGTCGATGCCTTCGCCATCGCCAGCAGCCGCCTGACGCTTGCCGCAAACGATCTGCAGGCCGAGGTGATCAGCGGCGACGGCATCGCCGCCGCGCCCCTCGAGCTGAGCGCAATCCTCAGCAACCCGCCCTTCCACCAAGGCGTGCACACCCACTACCAGGCCAGCGAAGACCTGCTGCGCCAGGCTTCAAAGCATCTGCGCAACGGCGGGCAGATCCGCCTGGTGGCCAACCGTTTTCTCAAGTATCCGCCACTGATCGAACAGCATATCGGCGCCTGCCAGACCCTGGCCGATACCGACGGCTTTCGCATCTACCGGGCGACTCGCTCATAACGCAACTCGCCTGCGGCAGAGCGGCGCAGGCCTTGCCCAACGCGAGGCGTTTGGGCAGAATGCGCGCGTCCTAGGGGAGTAGTCTCCCGCGAGCGCCAGCTCGCCCGGCATGCATCAACATACTTGGTCCGCAGACCATGGTGCGTGCGACCCAAGATCCGCCAAGACGGATCTGCGCCGTTCGGCTCGAACGCCGCGCAGGGTTTGACAAGACCTATGACACGAACACCTTACCCGGGGCGGGGAGGTTGTACGTGTCATAGCCGTGTCTACCCGCCCCTTTAGGAAACCTGATGCTGGAATCCCTGTTCGTTCCCACTCTGATCGTTGCCCTGGCGGAAATCGGCGACAAGACGCAACTGCTCGCCCTGTTGCTGGCCGCGCGCTTTCGCAGGCCCTGGCCAATCATCTGGGGCATGGTCGCCGCCACCCTCGCCAATCACCTGGCCGCTGGCGCGGTGGGCAACTGGGTCGCCGGTCTGCTCTCGCCCGCGCTGCTGAGCTGGATTCTGGCGGCGTCGTTCATCGCCGTAGCCCTGTGGACGCTGATCCCGGACAAACTCGACGATGACGAAAGCTCCAACCTGAAACGCTACGGGCCGTTTCTGACCACGCTGGTGGCGTTCTTCCTGGCGGAGATGGGTGACAAGACCCAGGTGGCGACGGTAATGCTCGCAGCTCAGTACCCGCACTTCATCATGGTGGTGCTCGGTACCACGCTGGGCATGCTGATCGCCAACGTACCGGTGGTGCTGGCCGGCAACTTCGCGGCCGACCGCCTACCGCTCACCCTGATTCGCAGGCTTGCCGCCCTCGCCTTCGCAATCCTGGCGATCTATGCGGCCTATCAGGCCATGCTGCTGAGTGGCTTTCTCAACGGCTGATCGCCTGGAGACAAAGCCAACGCCGGACCAAGGCGCTGGCCTTGAAGCTAAGCCGTCACCAAGCAGACACGAGCTGCGTGGTGGCGGCTTTTCACATCGTGATCAGCCTTTCTTGGCCTGCTGATACAGTGGCATGACTTTCGGAATGGCGGCCTGCAGCGAGGCGATACGGCTGGACGAGGACGGGTGCGTGCTCATGAACTCCGGCGGCGCACCTTCGCTGGCCTTGGCCATCTTTTGCCACAGGCTTACCGCCGCATTGGGGTTGTAGCCTGCGCGCGCGGCAAGTTCGAGACCGATCAGGTCGGCTTCGTTCTCGTTGCTGCGGCTGTTGGGAAGTGTCATGCCGTAGTTCACTGCAGCATCGGCCAGTGCCATCTGGTCCGAGCTGACGCCCAGCAATGCCGCTGCGCCCTGCTTCGCCAGGTTCACCCCATACGCCTTGGACATCGCTTCGCGGCCATGCTCGCGCAGAGCGTGGGCGATCTCATGGCCCATGACCGCAGCGATTTCGTCATCGGTAAGGTTCAGCTTGTCGATGATGCCGGTGTAGAAAATGATCTTGCCGCCCGGACCGCAGTTGGCGTTCAACTCAGGGCTCTTGATCAGGTTGACCTCCCACTGCCACTGCGCCGCATCCGGGCGGAACAGCGGCGCCTGCTTGATCAGGCGGTCGGCGACACGTTGCAGGCGCTTGGCCTCGGCGCTGTTCTTGTCCAGCGCGCCCTGGCTGGAAGCTTCCTGCAGAGTCTTCTGGTAAGACTGGGCATACATCTGGTTGACCTCATCGGTCGACAGCGCACTGAACATGTACTGCTTGCGCTCGACGCCGACCGAGCCACCGCTGGTGGTGTTGACGGCTTGGCATCCTGCCAGCAGCAGAGCCGCGGTCAGCGTGGTAATGGACAACGACGGTTTCATGCTGGATCTCTCCCTAAGAACTGAGGCGAAGTATGCTAACAGGCTGCCCGTATTTCAGCGCAAGCCAAAGACTCAGGCAGGCGTCAGACACTCCGGCCCGTCGAGCTTCGGGTCATTGACCAAATTGCTCAACACGCGTTCGCGCAACACTATCGGCTTGGCGACGAGCAGCGCCTGCAGTTCCTCCAGCGGTGTGTCGGCAGCCAGCCAGCGCTGGCGTTGCTCGGCATCGAGAATCAAGGGGCGGCGCAGCGTCGCGGCCGCCTGGGTGACCATGGCCGTGCTCAGATAAACATGGCCCTCTACCGGATAGGTTTCCCACACTGCCGCAAAATACAGCAGCGAATCCTCGCCGCTCAGCCAGTACGGGCGCTTGCGCGCCGCGCCGCGCCATTCGTAGAAACCGTTGGCGGGAATCAGGCCGCGGCGCAGACGAAACGCCTCGCGAAACATCGGCTGCTCGCTCAGGGTTTCGGCGCGGGCATGGGATGGCGTCTTCGACAGATCCTTGAGCCAGGCGGGCGTCAGCCCCCAGCGCGCACGGACCACGGCGGGCTGCTCATGTTCGCTGCGCAACAGCAAAACCTGGGAGCCGGGCGCAAGGTTCCAGTGCGGTTGCTGGTCAGCGGGAAAACCTGGCTGCGCCGCGAAGGCGGGCGTCCAGCGAAACAGCGCGAAGCGTCCACTCATGAAAGGCTCATCGGGATGGGTGGCGCGCCGCTCAACACAGCAGCACGCCCTGAACGGAATCCGGCTCGTCACCGGGCAGCGGTTGCGCGCCATTGTACTCGCCGATCAGCCAGCGGGCGCGCTCGGCGTCGGCGTCCTCAACCAGCATGCCGAGCAGCCCGCAGGCCGGCAGCTCGCCCACGGCGCCAGCCAGATGGGCGCCGACCAGATGTGCCTGGATGCCCTCGCTGGCCAGCATGGCCTTGAGCAACTCGCCCTCCATGAGGTCCTGCGGTTCGTAAACGCGCTTCATCAGTCGTTCTCCCCACGCACATCCAGATGCCAGTTCTGGCCGTCGGTTTCGAGCAGAAAAACGATGGGCCGGCAACACACTGGGCAATCCTCGATGTACTGCTGATCACCCGCCGACAAATCCAGCACCGCCTCGACCGGTTCACCGCAATAGGGGCACTGGTAATCCTGGGTTTCCAACATGAGGCGCCTCCGGGTGACTTGCAGGGTATAATGCTCGATCACTTGCTGCTCCCGGGTTGCCGTCACGCCCTCGTTAGGCGTCATCACGGCACGGGGTACAGCGCTTTCAACTCTTCAATAGCAGCGATAATCACAAGAGATCATGATGGGCGAATTCGACAGCATCCGACCCTACGCCGACGCGGAAATTCCAGCGGTTCTGGCGCGCTTGTTGGCCGACGATGCGTTTCTCGACATCCTTACCCAGTTTCGTTTTCCGCGTCTGGCCGGCCCGTTTGGCTGGGCGCTCAAACCTCTTATAGCTCATCGGCTGCGCTCGCAGTTCCGCCATATCGATTCGGTTCGCGCGCTGCAAGAATCCATCGAGCCGTACATCGACCGCACCGTCGAGCACGCCACCGATGGCGTGACCTACTCGGGCGTGGAGACGCTCAAGGCCGGTAGCCCCTACCTGTTCCTGGCCAACCACCGCGACATCGTCATGGACCCGGCCTTTGTCAACTACGCCGTGTACCACGCAGGCCTGCAGACACCACGCATCGCCATCGGTGACAACCTCTTGCAGAAGCCTTTCGTCAGCGATCTGATGCGCCTGAACAAGAGCTTCATCGTGCACCGCTCGATCACCGGGCGCCGCGAGAAGCTGGCCGCCTATCAACTGCTGTCGGCCTATATCAGCCACTCGATTGCACAGGATGGCGAATCGATCTGGATCGCCCAGGCCGAAGGCCGCGCCAAGGACGGTGACGACCGCACCGATTCGGCGATCCTCAAGATGTTTCATATGAGCCGCAAGGACGAGCCGTTTGCCGACGTCATCGCCAGCCTCAAACTGACCCCGGTGTCGATCAGCTACGAATACGACCCCTGTGACCAGGCCAAGGCCCGCGAGCTGTACACCCGCGCAACTACCGGCAGCTACACCAAGCAGCCGGGCGAGGATGACAAGAGCATCGGACTGGGCATCACTGGCTACAAGGGCCGCGTACATGTGCATTTCGGCGATCCGATCACCAGCGGTTTCGAAGATGCCAAACAGCTGGCGGCGCTGACCGATGCGCAAATCCTCACCGGCTACCGGCTGTTCCCGGTGCACTACCTGGCCTACGCCATGTGGAGCGAACGCGATCCGCAGCTCGAGGTGCCGGCGGCCGAATCGCTGTTCGGTGCTGACGAACTGGCCGCCGCCAAGGAACAGTGGCAACAACGCCTGAGCCGCTGCCCGAGCGAACAACAGCCCTATCTGATCCTGCAGTACGCGATGCCGGTGCGTAACCAGTACCGCGTCAAGGCCGGCCTGCCGCTCTGACTCAGCCGCCCCGAGAAACGAAAAAGCCCCGACTTGTCGGGGCTTTTTTGCATCTGCCAGCTGTTACTGACCGTTGAGGATCTGCCCCAGGGTCGGGTCCTTGAATGCACGGGTGAGCGCGTCGCTCAGCACATCACTGACCAGCTTGGTATTGGTTTCCTGGTTTGGCGCCATGCCGAAACGCTGGTTCAACGAAGCGCCGTAGCGGCCGCTGTAACGACGATTGCTGTTCTGCACATCGGCTCGGAAGCTGGCAGTCATGTCGGCTTCGGTGACGTACATGCCTTCCTTGGGCGACTGATATTTCAGCTCGGCCAGGGTCAGGGTCAACTGCGGCGCGTTATAGGCGTTTGGCGACGGCGTGAAGCCCAACAGGCGCACAGCCGCTTCGGCCTGAGCCTGCAGCTTGGGCAGAATGTCCTGGCCGGAAACGCTGATCGCGCTGGTTTCAGGGTACAGGCCACCGCGGGTGCCCAGGACCGGAGAAGGACGTCCATCGACCACGCGCACCACCACCGGCTGGCCCTGGCCTACCGCGTTGAGCGGCCCGGTCAGTTTGGGCTGCGGGCTGAGTTGCTGCGGGCTGTGGGCACAACCGACAAGAGCCAGACTGAAAACGGCAACCAGACCAAACAACAGGCGTTTCATACTCGGTTCTCCATGAGGGGCGCTAAAGGCTGGCGAAGTATAACGAATCGACCTGTAAACGGTGAGCGCGGTTCCGCGTCACCTGCTCGTCACATGCCGGAGGTATAAGACTTTGGTCGCTTTGCATGAACGGAGCTTGTTTGATGCGTGCATTCCTCAAGAAAGTCGCCAGCGCCCCGAACCCACGTATTTTCGCCTGCCTGGACGAGCACGGCATTTGCCGGGCGTTTCGCCAGAGCGCCCAGCCGCCGGGCCCTGCAGGCTGGCAGGAAGTCAACGAACAGCGCCTGTGCTGGCTCGGCGCGCCCCTGCCGAAAAGCGCATTCACCCGCCACTGAACGCCCACACAGGCGTTTTCCTACCCTAAAGCGTGTGCAATAAAAGTCACACGCAGCTGATCACTTGCCCTGCTTTCGCCTTATAATCGCGCCCCGATTATAAGGACGCCTCCTGATCGGCATCGCCGTACCGCTGATGCACTCATGCCATCGGCAACGCCACAGAGAGTCGCCCACTTCGTGCTGCTCGATATCGAAGGCCTTCCTCCATGCTCCATGCGATGGCCGCGTTTTCGCGGAACATCTGCAGGCTGAGACGGCCCAACAGGCACATGAACTTTTGAGGTTCGCGTTCCAAAAGAACGTGAAAAAACGGTTTCAATAACTTCACAAGAGTGTGGCGAACATATGAATCAGCTTGCGGCAGGACAAGGCGACCTCCTTCCGTCATCCCATTCCTCAATACAGCTCTGCAACCGCTGCTGACAGGCGCCTTTGACGCCCAGGCCGACGGCCTATGACTGGACGCTGATTTTTTGGAGATGTGGTAATGGCGCAGAACGATTACGAAGCTGTAGATGTAGTGCTGGTCGGTGCCGGCATCATGAGCGCAACGCTGGCCGTGCTGCTCAAGGAACTTGACCCAGGCATAAAACTGGAAGTCGTCGAGGCGATGAGCGCCGGTGCGGCAGAAAGCTCCAACCCGTGGAACAACGCGGGCACCGGGCATGCTGGTTTGTGCGAACTCAACTACACCCCCGAGTCCGCCGACGGTTCCATCGACATCAAGAAAGCCGTGAGCATTAATGCTCAGTTCGAGGAGTCCAAGCAGTTCTGGGCCCACCTGGTCAAGAAAGGCACCTTTGGCTCGCCCAAATCCTTCATCAACCCGGTACCGCACCTGAGCTTCGTCCGCGGCCAGAAAGGCATCGACTACCTCAAGAAGCGCTTCGAGGCGCTGCACGTGCATCACGCGTTCGAAGACATGGTGTACAGCGAAGACCGCGCCACCATGAACGAGTGGATGCCGCTAATGATGCCGGGCCGTGACCCGAACGAGCCGATTGCAGCGACCCGCGTGGCCAATGGCACCGACGTCAACTTCGGCGCGCTGACCAAGAGCCTGCTCGATCATCTGGTTCAGCAGAGCAATGCCCGCGTGACCTTCAATCAGCGCGTCACTGATCTCACCCGCAACGAGCACGGCTGGTGCGTGAGCACCAAGGATCAGCAAAGCGGCAACCATCGCCAGATCCAGGCTCGCTTCGTGTTCCTCGGCGCGGGCGGCGGCGCCCTGCCCCTACTGCAGATGTCCGGCATCGCCGAGGGCAAGGGTTTCGGTGGCTTCCCGGTCAGTGGCCAGTGGCTGCGCTGCGACAACCCGGAAGTGGTCAACCAGCATCAGGCCAAGGTCTACAGCCAGGCCGAAGTCGGCTCGCCGCCCATGTCGGTGCCGCACCTGGATACCCGTGTGGTCGACGGCAAGAAGTCGCTGCTGTTCGGGCCTTATGCCGGCTTCACCACCAAGTTCCTGAAGAAGGGCTCGTTCCTCGACCTGCCGATGTCGGTACGTCTGAACAACATCGGCCCGATGCTGGCCGTGGCCCGCGACAACTTCGACCTGACCCGTTATCTGGTCAAGGAAGTCATGCAGTCCCAGGAGCAGCGGCTCAACACCCTGCGCGGCTTCTATCCAGAGGCCAAAGCCAGCGACTGGCGCCTGGAGATTGCCGGCCAGCGCGTGCAGATCATCAAGAAGGACGCCAAGAAAGGCGGCATTCTGCAATTCGGTACCGAGCTTGTGGCGGCACAGGACGGCTCCATCGCTGCCCTGCTGGGCGCCTCTCCAGGCGCATCGGTGACCGTTTCGATCATGCTCGACCTGATTCGTCGCTGCTTCCCCGAGCAGGCGGCCTCAGCCGAGTGGAGCACCAAGCTGAACGAGATCTTCCCGGTGCCCGCCTCGGTCCTGATCAAGGATGCCGAGCAGTACCGTGCCGTTCAGGCGCAGTCCGATACGGTGCTGCAGCTGCGAGATGCCTCGCCGGCCTGATTGATGGCCTGATGAAAACGGCGCCCTTGAGGCGCCGTTTTTATTTCTTCATCCAAAGCCCCGATACAATAAAAAAGCCAGTCAGCAAACTGACTGGCCGAGGGCCTGGCAGGCCGGGTATTACTGGAACAGCGAGTCCGCGGAGAGGCCGTTTCTCTCAAGTATTTCGCGCAGGCGCTTGAGTGCCTCGACCTGGATCTGCCGCACGCGTTCACGGGTAAGGCCGATTTCCTGCCCGACCTCCTCAAGCGTGCAGCTCTCGTGACCACGCAGGCCGAAGCGGCGCACCACCACTTCACGCTGCTTGTCGGTGAGCTCCGAAAGCCACTGGTCGATGCTTTGAGACAGGTCGTCGTCCTGCAGCAGCTCGCAAGGATCCGTAGGGCGGTCATCGGTCAGGGTGTCGAGCAGCGTCTTGTCGGAGTCTGGGCCCAGTGACACATCCACCGAGGATACACGCTCGTTCAGCCCCAGCATGCGCTTGACCTCTCCTACCGGTTTTTCCAGCAGGTTGGCGATCTCTTCCGGGGATGGCTCATGGTCGAGCTTCTGGGTCAGCTCGCGCGCAGCGCGCAAGTAAACGTTGAGTTCTTTGACGACGTGAATGGGCAGGCGGATGGTTCGGGTCTGATTCATGATCGCCCGCTCGATGGTCTGCCGAATCCACCAGGTCGCGTAGGTGGAGAAACGGAAGCCACGCTCCGGGTCGAACTTCTCGACAGCGCGAATCAGGCCCAGGTTGCCTTCTTCGATCAGGTCCAGGAGCGACAGCCCGCGGTTCACGTAGCGACGGGCGATCTTCACCACCAGCCGCAAGTTACTCTCGATCATGCGCTTGCGCCCGGCGGGGTCGCCCTTCTGCGCAAGACGCGCGAAGAACACCTCTTCTTCCGGGGTAAGCAGGGGGGAGAATCCGATTTCGTTGAGGTAGAGCTGAGTGGCGTCGAGCGCCCGGGTGTAGTCGATGTACTTGTGTTGCTTGCTACCGGCCGGCTGCTTGGCCTTGCTGCGCGTGGCGACCTTGGCACTAGCCGCCTTGTCGCTGGCCTCGTCAAGATCGATGTCAGGCTCCATCAGGAGCACGGCGTCATCGATGTCAAACTCCGGCGCTGCCTTGGTATCGAGTGCCATTTTATTGTTCCGTCCCTTGCTGAGTTCGACCAGCAAGCTCCGATGTGCCCGTCTCCTTGGCGACATCCGAGCCCGTCCATCCCACGTGAGCGGGTGAACGAGCGACAGATCAACGACTTGGCAGGTATTGCATTGGATCTACAGGCTTACCCTGGCGGCGAATTTCGAAGTGAAGCTTCACCCGGTCAGTTCCTGTGGAACCCATCTCGGCAATCTGTTGCCCGACCTTGACCTGCTGCCCCTCACGAACCAACAGCCTGCGGTTGTGACCGTAGGCACTCACGTAGGTATCGCTGTGCTTGATGATCACCAATTCGCCGTAGCCCCGTAATCCACTCCCGGCGTATACAACGGTTCCACCAGATGCAGCAAGGACAGGCTGTCCCAATTCACCTGCTATATCAATGCCTTTATTCAAACTACCGTTTGAGGAAAAACGTCCGATAATCGCACCACCGGCGGGCCACGCCCAGCCGCTCGAAGAGCGCGGTACGCTCTGCACCGGCGTAGTGGCAGGCGTCACCGCAACCGGTGTCGAGGGCCGCGCTGGCGTTTGTGCCGGAGGTGCCTGCACCGGCGTGGAAGGCCGGCTGGGCGTGGTCACCACGGGTGTGGAGACAGTCGGCGTGGTCGCCACGACGGGCCTGCTCGAGCTCCCTGAGCCGAAGCGAATAACCTGACCGACACGGATCATGTAGGGCGGTGCGATGCTGTTGTGCGCCGCCAGCGCTTTCCAGTCCCAGCCGTAGCGAAAGGCAATGGAGTAAAGTGTATCCCCACGTTGCACACGGTACTGCCCGGAGGTCACAGGCTGGCGCTGCGCGGCCGCGTTGTTGCGATCGACGACCTGCACACCACCGGATGGCGAGCTGGCGCAGCCGGCCGACAGCGCACCCACGGCGACCAACACCAGCAGGTTGCGCAGCATGCCCGAGGAACGCAGTCCTTGTTTGGCTGTGGAACTCACCCCAATCTCCCTTGCAGACGGCCTCGAGCGACCGGTAACGAACGCGGCAACCTCATACCTCTTCAACCTGGCGGCGGCGCGCCAGCCACTCGACGCCCAGTACCAGGGCAATGGCGCACAGACTCAGCACGATGGCCAGCAGCAGTTGTGCATCCTCGCCGCTGATATCGGCGAACTGCCAGGGCAATAGATTGACCTGCTCGAGGGGAAACGATTCACCGTGCCGGTTGGTCTGCCACGTCAGCGTCTGTTTCCAGGGCCAGACCTTGACCAGCGAACCGAGCATTAGCCCCGCCAGAAAGGCCATCGTCAGGTCGCGCATATGGGCGAGCAGCCAGCTCAGCACCTTCGAGAAGGTCAGCAGGCCAAGCACGCAGCCGGCGCAGAACACCGCCAGCACGGCCAGATCGAAATTCTTCACGGCCCCCAGTACCACCGGGTAAAGGCCCAGCAACACCAGAATGAAGCTGCCCGAGATGCCTGGCAGAATCATCGCGCTGATGGCGATGGCGCCGGCGAAGAACAGCATCAGCGGATCTGCAGAAAGTTGCATGGGCACCGCCAGGGTGATCCACAACGCAAAGGCCAGGCCAACGGCGAAACCGATCAGACGGTTGCTGCGCCAGGCCTGCACTTCCCGACCCACCAAGTAGACGGACACCAGTACCAGCCCGAAGAAGAAGGCCCACAGCGGCACCGGATGCTCGTTCATCAGGTAGCTGATGGCCCGGGCCAGGGTAAAGATGCTGCTGAGAATGCCCAGCAGAACCACCAGCAGGAAGCTGGCGTTGCAGGCCTGCCAGGCCGCGCCGATGCGCCCGCGGGCGACCAGCATCAGCGCCTGGGGCATGGCGGCGAAGGACGCAAGAAGCTTGTCGTATATACCGGTGATGAGGGCAACGGTGCCGCCGGAGAAACCAGGCACCACATCGACCGCGCCCATCGCCATTCCTTTGGTATACAGCAACAAGGTTTTCTTCATGCATCCTTCCGTTCGGTTTGAATCAGGCCAAGGGGCCGTTAAGCAGGGGCACGAACCGTACCGCGTCGAGTACGTGCCGGGAGAAACCCTGTTCCTCGCGAATGATCAACAACAGTTGCTGAACGTCACCTGAACCGACGGGGATCACCAGACGCCCCCCCGGAGCCAGCTGATCCAGCAGCGCCTGAGGCACTTCCGAGGCTGCTGCGGTCACGATGATGCCGTTGTAGGGCGCCAGCGCCGGCCAGCCTTCCCAACCGTCGCCCCAACGAAAGACCACATTACGCAGGCTGAGTTTGACCAATCGTTCCTTGGCCCGTTCCTGCAGGCCTTGAATGCGCTCGACGGTGAACACCCGCTCGACCAGTTGCGCCAAAATCGCCGTCTGGTAGCCGGAGCCCGTACCGATCTCCAGCACCTTGTCCAGCGGGCCGGCGGCGAGCAGCAGCTCGCTCATGCGCGCCACCATATAGGGCTGCGAGATGGTCTGGTTGTGGCCGATGGGCAGCGCCGTGTCTTCGTAGGCGCGATGGGCCAGGGCTTCGTCGACGAACAGATGACGCGGTGTGCGCCGGATCACCTCGAGCACGCCGGCGTTGGACAGCCCTTCTTCGTAGAGTCGCTGGATCAGGCGTTCGCGAGTGCGTTGCGAGGTCATGCCAATCCCGTGGCGGTCATGCTCCCGATTCATGTCATCAACCCCTCCAGCCAGGGTTTGAGGCGGTTGAGTCCATCCTGATAGGTGCGATCGAGCTGCAGCGGCGTAACCGACACATAACCCTGCATCACGGCATGAAAATCGGTGCCCTCGGCGCCGTCCTCCACATCGCCGGCCGCAGCAATCCAGTAGCCGGCCTTGCCACGCGGATTGACGTCGCGAACCGGTGCGGCGGCGCGGGCGCGGTGGCCCAGGCGGGTCAGCTGCACGCCGCGGATATGATCGAGCGGCAGATTCGGCACGTTGACGTTCAGTACCGTGCGCGGCGGCAGGTCGAGCTGCTCGTGAGCCTCGATCAGCTTGCGGGCGAAATGGGAGGCAGTGGCCAGATTCTCGGCCGAGCGCGAAACCAGCGAAAAGGCGAATGCCGGCCGGGCCAGAAAACGGCCTTCGAGCGCAGCGCCGACGGTGCCGGAATACAGCACGTCGTCGCCCAGGTTGGCGCCCATGTTGATGCCCGACACGACCAGATCCGGCACGTCGGGCAGCAGGCCGTTGATGCCCAGGTGCACGCAGTCGGTGGGCGTGCCGTTGAGGCTGATGTATCCATTGGCCAGCGTGCACGGATGCAACGGGCGATCCAGGGTCAGCGCGCTGCTGGCGCCGCTGCGGTCGCCATCGGGGGCAATCACCGTGCAGTTGGCGTAATCAGCCAGCGCAGCATGCAACGCGGCGAGGCCCGGTGCGGCCACGCCGTCATCGTTAGAAATCAGAATACGCATGGGTTGTCCGTCTGCCCTGCCGGCAAAAGCTCGACGATTTCGCGCACCAGAGCGGTGGCGAAACATCCAGCCGGCAGGACGAATTCCAGTTGCAGAATGTCAGGCTCGGGATAATGCCACGTCAAACCGCTAATGGGGAGGCGCAGGATACGCCGTTCGTGCGCCATGTCCGCTTGTGCGAGCCAAGCTGCCAGCTGTGGCTCGGCAGCGGCAACGCGCTGTTCGACATCGAGCGTGGCGCCCTGGGAAGGCGAAGCGCCCTCGCCCCACAGCGGCCCGGTGGGATGCAGGTCCAGTTCAGCAAGACGAGGATCCTGGCATTCGGCCTCACCAGCGGCGAAAAAGCTGCGGCTGTCGGTGAATGCCAAGAGGTCACCGGGCAGCGCCTGGTTCCAGGTACCGGCCGCCACACGCTCGGCCAGTACGCGGTTGAACAGAAAGCTGCGCGCCGCCGACAGCACCCGCGAGCGCACATTGCGCTTTTCCGGCAGCTCACCGCGCTCGGCGAAATGCCGGGCATGGGCGACGTTACCGCCTTCGAAACCGAAGCGCTGGGCGCCGTAGTAATTGGGAATGCCCTGCTCGCTGATCGCCTGCAGGCGCTGCTCCAGCGCAGCCTGCTCTGCCTTGAGCTGGGTCAGACGCAGGGTGAAGCCATTGGCGGCATGGGCGCCGCGCTGCAGCTTGCGGCTGTGGCGCACCTGCTTGAGGATCGTCAGGGTGTCGTCCTGGGCGGCGCTCAGATCAGGATCGTGCTTGCCCGGCAGATGCAGGCTGAACCATTGTCGGGTCAGCGCCTGCTTGTCCTTCAGACCCGCGTAGCTGATCAGCCGGATCGGTACGCCCGCGGCTCGCGCCAGACGGCGTGCCGCGTCTTCGGTATTCAGCCCGCGCTTTTCGACCCACAGCCACAGATGCTCACCGGCGCCAGACAGCTCGATGTCCAACACCTCGTCAACCTGAAAGTCCTCGGCCGTGGCCTTCAGGACGGCCTGACCGCAAGGTTCACCAAGGGCGCGCGGGCCGAGCAGTTCCTGTTCGGTCATGCGCTGACCAGCAGCGCGACGGCGTGTACGGCGATGCCTTCTTCACGGCCGACGAAACCGAGTTTTTCGGTGGTCGTGGCCTTGACATTGACCTGATCGAGCTCGACCTGCAGGTCTTCGGCGATCAGCTGGCGCATGGTCTCGATATGCGGCGCCATCTTCGGTGCCTGGGCCTCGATAGTGGCGTCGACATTACCGACCTTCCAACCCTTGGTGTGCACCAGGCCGACCACGTGACGCAGCAGCACGCGGCTGTCGGCGCCCTTGAAGTTGGGGTCGGTATCCGGGAAATGCTTGCCGATGTCGCCGAGCGCCACGGCGCCCAGCAGCGCATCGCTCAGGGCATGCAGCACCACGTCGCCATCGGAATGAGCAACCAGGCCGAACTTGTGGGGAATGCGCACCCCGCCCAGGGTGATGAAATCCCCGTCGCCGAACCGGTGCACGTCGTAACCATGGCCAATCCGCATGAGCCGCTGCCCTCGCAAAAAGGCCGATTCTACCCGAAAGCAAGCAGCGAACGGGCGACTCGGCAATCGAGACAGGTGCTGGCGTGCGGCAGCGTGCTGTTTGGTGGGTCGCAGTCGCCAGGATTAAAAACGTGGGAATGTTTTGGCGTTTTGGTGGGTCGACAAGAGGTAGCAGAAATTTCTAGCAACCATGGAGACCATCATGGCAGTAGCAAAGAAACCGGCAGTAGCGAAACCCAAGGCCAAAGCCGCACCCAAGGCTGCACAATCCAAACCCAAGGGCGATGGCCTGAGCATCAACACCAGTGTCGATCGCGGCGCTCGTGAGAAAGTCGCCGAGGCGCTGACCAAGGCAGTGGCCGACAGCTACACCCTGTACGTTAAGACCCTGGGGGTGCACTGGAACGTGCAGGGCGCCAACTTCTATGGCCTGCACAAGCTGACCGACGAACAGTACAACGAGCTGCACCAGGCCGCCGACGAGATCGCCGAGCGCATCCGGGCCCTCGGCAAGCTGGTGCCGACCGGTGGGGAAACCTTCCGCTCGCTGAGCGTGATCGACAACGAGGCGCCCCACGGCACCACGCCGCAGATGATCAAGCAACTGGTGCTGGACAACGAGACCGCTGCCCGTCGCATGAGCGAGTTCGCCGAGCTGGCTGAAGAGGCTGGCGACCTGTTCAGCCACGACATGCTGGTAGCACGTATCGGCGTGCACGAGCAGAACGCCTGGATGCTGCGCTCCAGTCTGGGCGAGTAATCGTCAGGCGTTAAAAAGGGCGCTGCGGATTTGGTCTGCAGCGCCCTTTCTATATTGCTTCGCGGGCATGGCCCGCTCCCACGAGGAATCACGTCGCTGGAGCGGGTGGGGAAGCACAGCGCATGCCCGCCGAACACTTTGAACCAGAGGCGTCAGCTCAACAACGCCTCGGCATGATGACGCAGGTGATCTTCGATAAAGCTGGCGATGAAGTAATAGCTGTGGTCGTAGCCTGGCTGCATCCGCAGGGTCAGCGGATGCCCTGCCGCCTTGGCAGCTGCTTCCAGTGCCTGGGGCTTGAGCTGGCCATCGAGGAAATCATCACGATCCCCCTGGTCGACCAGAATCGGCAGCTTCTCCGCCGCATCGGCGATCAGCACACTGGCATCCCATTCGCGCCAGCGCGAACGGTCCTCACCCAGATAGTTGCCGAAGGCTTTCTCGCCCCATGGGCAATTGACCGGGTTGGCGATCGGCGAGAATGCCGACACCGATTGGTAACGACCCGGGTTCTTCAACGCGCAGATCAGCGCGCCATGGCCGCCCATAGAGTGGCCGGCGATACCGCGCTTCTCCGATACCGGGAAGTTGGCCTCGATCAGCGCCGGCAACTCCTGCACCACGTAGTCGTACATGCGGTAATGGCGGGCCCAGGGCTCCTGAGTAGCGTTGACATAAAAGCCCGCGCCGAGGCCGAAGTCGTAGGCGCCATTGGCGTCATCCGGCACACCTTCGCCACGTGGGCTGGTATCCGGCGCGACGATGATCAGGCCAAGCTCGGCAGCCATGCGCTGGGCGCCGGCCTTCTGCATGAAGTTCTCGTCTGTGCAGGTCAGGCCGCTCAGCCAGTACAGCACCGGCAGCTTGGCGCCTTTTTCGGCCTGGGGCGGCAGGTAGACGGCGAACACCATGTCGCAGTTGAGGCTGGAGGAACGGTGCTTGTAGCGCTTGTGCCAGCCGCCGAAGCTCTTGTTGCTGGATACGATTTCCAAGGTCATGGCAAATCCTCACGGGCGGTGGACAGCGCCATCTCGAGATAGCGCCTCCACCCCACTGATCAGTAGTGGATGACGGTGCGGATGCTCTTGCCTTCATGCATCAGGTCGAAGGCGTCGTTGATCTTGTCCAGCCCCATGGTGTGGGTAATGAAGGTGTCCAGCGGAATCTCGCCCTTCTGCGACTTCTCGACGTAGCTCGGCAGTTCGGTACGGCCTTTGACGCCACCGAAGGCGCTACCGCGCCAGACGCGGCCGGTCACCAGCTGGAACGGACGGGTGCTGATTTCCTGGCCCGCGCCGGCCACGCCGATGATCACGCTCTCGCCCCACCCCTTGTGCGCGCACTCCAGCGCGGCGCGCATCAATTGCACGTTGCCGACGCACTCGAAGCTGTAATCCACGCCGCCATCGGTCATCTCGACGATGACATCCTGGATCGGCTTGTCGTGATCCTTCGGATTGACGAAGTCGGTCGCCCCCAGCTCACGGGCCACATCGAACTTGGCCGGATTGATGTCGATGGCGATGATGCGCGAGGCCTTGGCCATCTTGGCGCCGATGATCGCCGCCAGACCGATACCGCCCAGGCCGAAGATCGCCACGGTAGCGCCCTCTTCCACCTTGGCGGTGTTGAGCACGGCGCCGATGCCGGTGGTCACGCCGCAACCGAGCAGGCAAACCTTTTCCAGCGGCGCTTCCTTGGGAATGACGGCCAGGGACACTTCCGGCAGCACGGTGTATTCGGAAAATGTCGAACAGCCCATGTAGTGGTAGATCGGCTGGCCGTTGTAGCTGAAGCGCGTGGTGCCGTCGGGCATCAGGCCCTTGCCCTGGGTGGCGCGCACCGAGCTGCACAGGTTGGTCTTACCGGACAGACAGAATTTGCACTGGCGGCATTCAGCGGTGTACAGCGGGATCACGTGATCACCGACGGCCACCGAGGTCACGCCCTCGCCGATAGCTTCGACGATGCCGCCGCCTTCATGGCCGAGGATCGACGGGAACACGCCTTCGGAGTCGGCACCGGACAGGGTGTAGGCATCGGTGTGGCACACGCCGGTGGCGACGATGCGCACCAGCACTTCACCAGCCTTCGGCGGCTCGACATCCACTTCGACGATTTTCAGCGGTTCGTTCGGGGCGAAGGCTACGGCGGCACGGGACTTGATCATGTTGCTCTCCAGGTGAATTGCGATGGACCCGAGTTTAGTAGAGCAACCCGGAGAGATAATCAGGCACAATGCAAAACATTATTGCCGTACCGGGATAATCGAAACCATGGAGCAAGCCCTGTGAACCGTTGGGAAGGCCTGGATGAATTCGTCGCCGTCGCCGAATGCAGCCAGTTCACCGCAGCGGCAGAACGCCTGGGGCTTTCGTCGTCGCAGGTGAGCCGGCAGATCGCCCGCCTCGAGGAACGTCTGCACACCAGACTGTTCTACCGCACCACGCGCAAGGTGGCGCTGACCGAGGCTGGCCAGACCTTTCTGCAGCACTGCCAGCGCCTGCAGGACGCGCGCGAGGAAGCGCTGAATGCCGTCGGCGACCTGGGCAGCGAGCCCAAGGGCCTGCTGCGCATGACCTGTGCGGTGGCCTACGGCGAGCGCTTCATCGTACCGCTGGTGACCAGCTTCATGGCCCGCCACCCCAGGCTCTCCGTGGAAATCGAGCTGAGCAACCGCACCCTGGACCTGGTGCAGGACGGCTTCGATATCGCCATTCGCCTCGGCCGCCTGCAGGACTCCCGCATGCTGGCCACGCGCCTGGCGCCCCGGCGCATGTACCTGTGCGCATCGCCAGACTACCTGCAGCGTTACGGACGCCCCCACAGCCTGTCGGAACTGGCCCGGCACAACTGCCTGATCGGCAGCAGCGACGTCTGGACCTTTCAGCTCGAAGGTCGCGAAGCCTCGCAGCGGGTCAATGGCAACTGGCGCTGCAACAGCGGCCAGGCCGTGCTGGATGCAGCCCTGGCCGGGCTCGGTTTGTGCCAGCTGCCGGATTACTACGTGCTCGAGCATTTGCGCAGCGGCGCCCTGGTTTCACTGCTCGACAATCACCAGCCGCCCAACACGGCAGTCTGGGCGCTGTATCCCCAGCAGCGGCACCTGTCGCCCAAGGTCAGGCAGCTGATCGACGCATTACGTTACGGACTCGCCCAGCGCCCTGAATACGCTTGAATCCGGCGCCTGCAAGCCCAACGCTCACAGAATGTCACAAGCGCCGGCGAACGCTGCTGGCCACACTCCGTCGGAATCCATGAGGCCCCTGCTCGGGGCGTTGCAAACCACCAGCATGAGGACAGGGTTATGCAGGTCATGGTCAACAGCGGAAAACACGTCGACACCTCCATGGCATTCAAGACGGACATTCGCAGCCGGGTGCGCGACAAACTCCAGCGCTACGAGGAGCATCTCACCCGGGTGGAAATCCACCTCTCGGACGAGAACGCCCTCAAGAGCGGCCCCCAGGACAAACGCTGCAAGGTCGAAGCACGGATGAAGGGGCGTGACCCAATGTCGGTGTCCTATGACGCCTGCGAATTGCAGCAGGCCATCGACGGCGCCATGAACAAGCTCACCTCGGTGCTGGAGCGCAACATCGGCAAGAACGCAAAGAAGTGGATTCACTGAGGCGCAGGCAATGGCTCAGTGGCGGCCTCGCCAGAGGCGCTCCAGATAATGCAAATCTTCCGGGCGGGTGACCTTGAGGTTGTCCGCCCGGCCTTCGATCAGCCTCGGCGCGTGCCCGGCCCACTCCATGGCCGATGCCTCGTCGGTCACAGCAACATCCGATACCAACGCTTCGGCCAGTGCCTGATGCAGGGCACCGAGGTGGAACATCTGCGGCGTATAGGCCTGCCAGATCACCGAGCGATCGATGGTTTCGCGCACCCGACCATCGCTGCCCACGCGCTTGAGGGTATCGCGGGCAGGTACGGCGAGCAGCCCGCCGACGGCGTCGTCAGCCAACTCGGCCAAAAGAAGATCGAGATCGGACTGCGCCAGATTCGGCCGCGCCGCATCGTGCACCAGCACCCAGTCCTGCTCACCGGCGCCCAGCTCGGTCAGACGCAGCAAGGCGTTGAGCACCGAGTCGGCGCGCTCGGCGCCGCCGGCAGCAGTATGGATTCGCCCATCACGGGCGCACGCGAGTGACGGCCAGAACGGGTCGTCCTCGGCCAGACTGACCACCACGCCACGCAGGCAGGGGTGATCGAGAAAACAGTGGAGGGTGTGTTCGAGAATGCTCTTGCCGGCCAGCTGCAGATACTGCTTGGGCCTGTCGGCACGCATGCGGCTGCCGATACCGGCGGCCGGAATCACCGCCCAGAACGGCGGCAGATCAGGTGTGTTCATTCAGCCAACTGATAGAGAGTTTCGCCGTCCTTGACCATACCCAGCTCGTGGCGGGCACGTTCTTCGACGGTTTCCATACCTTTTTTCAGCTCCATCACCTCGGCTTCGAGGATGCGGTTGCGTTCGAGCAGGCGCTCGTTCTCGCCCTGCTGATCGGCGATCTGCTGCTGCAGCTCACTCACTTGCGCCAGACTGCCCTCGCCCACCCACAGGCGATACTGCAGGCCTGCAAGCACGAGGATCAGAACGGGAAAGAGCCAGTAGGGACTACGCATGGCAGGTGAGGCACTCGGGTTGGAAAGGGTCGCTGCGGCGGACATCCGTGGATTCTCCCTGCGTCATTGCTATCCGGCAAGGCCGCCAGTGAGCCTGGCGGTACTCCAGGGAAGCCCACGCGGCAGGAAATCATCCCTGCCGCGCGAACCTGACTCAGCCGCGGAACTCGCTGCGACCGCGATACAGCGCCTTGGCGCCCAGTTGCTCTTCGATACGCAGCAGCTGGTTGTACTTGGAGACGCGGTCGGAACGGCACAGCGAACCGGTCTTGATCTGACCAGCGGCGGTGCCAACGGCCAGGTCGGCGATGGTGCTGTCTTCGGTTTCGCCCGAGCGGTGCGAGATCACCGCGGTGTAACCGGCCGCCTTGGCCATCTGGATGGCTTCCAGGGTTTCGGTCAGCGAGCCGATCTGGTTGAACTTGATCAGGATCGAGTTACCGATGCCCTTGTCGATGCCTTCCTTGAGGATCTTGGTGTTGGTCACGAACAGGTCGTCACCCACCAGCTGAACCTTGGCGCCGATCTTGTCGGTGAGAATTTTCCAGCCCGCCCAGTCGGATTCGTCCAGACCATCTTCGATGGAGATGATCGGGAAGCGCTCGGTCAGGCCCTTGAGGTACTCGGCGAAACCTTCGGCGTCGAACGACTTGCCTTCGCCGGACAGGTTGTACTTGCCGTCTTCAAAGAACTCGGAAGCGGCGCAGTCCAGCGCCAGGGTCACGTCGGTGCCCAGCTTGTAGCCGGCGTTGGCCACGGCTTCGGCAATGGCGGACAGCGCGTCTTCGTTGGACGTCAGGTTAGGAGCGAAACCACCTTCGTCACCTACCGCGGTGTTCAGGCCACGGGCCTTCAGCACGGCCTTGAGGTGGTGGAAGATTTCGGTGCCCATGCGCAGGCCGTCGGAGAAGGTCTTGGCGCCAACCGGCTGCACCATGAACTCCTGGATGTCGACGTTGTTGTCGGCGTGCTCGCCGCCGTTGATGATGTTCATCATCGGTACCGGCATGGAGTACTGGCCCGGAGTGCCGTTGAGGTTGGCGATGTGCGCGTACAGCGGCAGATCCTGGTCCTGGGCAGCAGCCTTGGCAGCGGCCAGGGACACGGCGAGGATGGCGTTGGCGCCCAGCTTGGCCTTGTTGTCGGTGCCATCGAGCTCGATCATGGTCTTGTCGAGGGCTTTCTGGTCAACCGGATCCTTACCCAGCAGCGCATCACGGATCGGGCCATTGATGTTGGCCACGGCCTTCAGCACGCCCTTGCCCAGGTAACGGCTCTTGTCGCCATCACGCAGTTCCAGCGCTTCGCGCGAACCGGTGGAGGCACCGGACGGCGCACAGGCGCTGCCAACGATGCCGTTGTCGAGGATTACGTCCGCTTCCACGGTGGGGTTGCCACGGGAGTCGAGAACCTCACGACCCTTGATGTCGACGATCTTTGCCATTCTTGTAAGCTCTCCAGAAGTTGTCGAAAACGCACTGCTGCATTCGCTGATCGCGACCGGCCGCACGCGATGGCAGCCAGCCGGACATACAAACCCGGCCAACAGGCCGGGCGGTGAAACAGACGAGACAGGGAAACGCCATCAGGCGGTTTCGATCGGATCCTGACTCTTGATCAGATCATCCAGCTGCTTGAGCTGTGCCAGGAACGGCTCCAGCTTGTCCAGACGCAGCGCGCACGGGCCGTCACACTTGGCGTTTTCCGGATCCGGATGGGCCTCGAGGAACAGACCTGCCAGGCCCTGGCTCATGCCGGCCTTGGCCAGCTCGGTGACCTGGGCGCGACGCCCGCCGGCGGAATCCGCACGGCCGCCCGGCATCTGCAGGGCGTGGGTGACATCGAAGAACACCGGGTATTCGAAGGCCTTCATGATGCCGAAGCCGAGCATGTCGACCACCAGGTTGTTGTACCCGAAGGACGAGCCGCGCTCGCAGAGGATCAACTGATCGTTCCCGGCTTCGACACACTTGGCGAGAATATGTTTCATCTCCTGGGGAGCCAGAAACTGCGCCTTCTTGATGTTGATCACCGCACCGGTCTTGGCCATCGCGACCACCAGGTCGGTCTGGCGAGACAGGAAGGCTGGCAGTTGAATGATGTCGCAGACATCGGCCACCGGTTGCGCCTGGTAGGGCTCGTGCACATCGGTGATCACCGGCACGCCGAAGGTCTTCTTCACTTCTTCGAAGATCTTCATGCCCTCTTCAAGGCCCGGGCCGCGGAAGGACGTCACCGAGGAGCGGTTGGCCTTGTCGAAACTGGCCTTGAACACGTAGGGGATGCCGAGCTTGTCGGTAACCCGCACATACTCTTCGCAGGCACGCATGGCCAGGTCACGGGACTCCAGCACATTGATGCCGCCGAACAGCACGAAAGGCTTGTCATTGGCGATGTCGATCTTGCCGACACGGACGGTCTTCTGCGCCATGGGTCAGGCCTTCTTCGCTTGGTGAGCGAGCGCCGCGTTGACGAAACCGCTGAACAGCGGATGACCGTCACGGGGCGTGGAGGTGAATTCCGGATGGAACTGACAGGCCACGAACCACGGATGGTCGGCGCTCTCCACCACTTCGACCAGAGCGCCGTCGCCGGAGCGACCGGTCACCTTGAGGCCCGCTTCGATCAGCTGCGGCAGCAGGTTGTTGTTCACTTCGTAACGGTGGCGGTGACGCTCGACGATCACGTCCTTGCCGTAGCAGGCATGCACCTGCGAGTTCGGCAACAGCTGGCAGTCCTGAGCGCCCAGGCGCATAGTGCCGCCCAAGTCGGAAGCTTCGGTGCGCAGCTCGGTGGCACCGGTCGCGTCCTGCCATTCGGTGATCAGACCGACCACCGGGTGACCGCTGGCAATGTCGAACTCAGTGGAGTTGGCGTCGCTCCAGCCCAGCACGTTGCGGGCGAACTCGATGACGGCCACCTGCATGCCGAGGCAGATACCCAGGTAGGGGATCTTGTTCTCGCGGGCATATTTGACGGTGGTGATCTTGCCTTCCACACCGCGCAGACCGAAACCGCCCGGCACCAGAATGGCGTCGACGCCCTGCAGCAGGTCGGTACCTTGGTTCTCGATGTCTTCGGAGTCGATGTAACGCAGGTTGACCTTGGTGCGGTTCTGAATGCCGGCGTGGCTCATCGCTTCGATCAGCGACTTGTAGGCGTCCAGCAGTTCCATGTACTTACCGACCATGGCGATGGTGACTTCCTTCTCCGGGTTCAGCTTGGCATCTACCACGCGGTCCCACTCGGAGAGGTCGGCGCCGCGGCAATCCAGGCCGAAACGCTCGACGACGAAGTCATCCAGGCCCTGGGCATGCAGCACGCCCGGGATCTTGTAGATGGTGTCGACGTCTTCCAGGCTGATCACCGCGCGCTCTTCGACGTTGGTGAACAGGGCGATCTTGCGGCGTGACGACACGTCTATCGGGTGATCGGAGCGGCACACCAGCACGTCAGGCTGCAGGCCGATGGAGCGCAGCTCCTTGACCGAGTGCTGGGTAGGCTTGGTCTTGGTTTCGCCGGCAGTGGCGATGTACGGCACCAGGGTCAGGTGCATCAGCATGGCGCGTTTGGCGCCCACTTCCACGCGCAGTTGGCGGATGGCTTCGAGGAACGGCTGGGACTCGATGTCACCGACCGTGCCGCCGATCTCGACCATGGCCACGTCGGCGTCGCCGGCACCCTTGATGATGCGGCGCTTGATCTCGTCGGTGATATGCGGAATGACCTGGATGGTGGCACCCAGGTAATCACCACGGCGCTCCTTGCGCAGTACATCTTCGTACACGCGGCCGGTGGTGAAGTTGTTGCTCTTGGTCATGGTGGTGCGGATGAAACGCTCGTAGTGACCCAGGTCCAGGTCGGTCTCGGCGCCATCGTGGGTGACGAACACCTCACCATGCTGGAACGGGCTCATGGTGCCCGGATCGACGTTGATGTACGGATCCAGTTTGAGCATCGTGACCTTCAGGCCCCGCGCCTCCAGGATTGCCGCCAAGGATGCCGAGGCGATGCCTTTCCCCAATGAAGAAACAACACCACCCGTGACGAAAATGAAGCGCGTCATGAAAAACCCTAAGAAGTCAGCAGTGGCGGTCGTGCCGCCGGGGAGCAGAGAAGGCCTTGGTTCACATTAGCAAACATGGCGAACCATGCCGGCAAATAGCAAACATCCACCGCTTCCGGAAGAAGCAGCGAATACCTGAATAGAGACGGGAGCGTAGTCTACCGGAAAGGTCCTGACGGGGGAAGAACGGTAAGCTGGTACGGCTGGAAAACGGCTAGTAGCGCAATCCATTGGCCACGGATAACTTTCAACGAATCAGCGGGTTAGCTCTGAGCGCCAACCCTGATCGACATCACCTCGCGACGACCGGACGCACCACCGAGGAGAATTGCCAGCGCAGCTCTGAGGCAGACGGATCGAGCCGCAGATTGGCCACCGCAAGGACCTGGCCATCACGTTTCAACAGCGGCAGCCGGGGGCGGATGAACTCGGGCACGTCAGTCTCCTGAAGCAATCTTTTCAGATCACGCCGGCCACGCCCCGGAACCTCGAGCACCTCCCCCCCCTGCCGATAAGCGATGCTCAGCCGTCCATCGGGAACCGGTCCGGCAAAGGCTACGACGCCGTTGCCGGGCAGTTCGAGCGGGCGCTCACCGTCAGGCCAAGGTTGTTCCTTACTCGACCAGGGTGCACGCCATGCTTCGCCAAGCCATAGCAGCCGATCACCATGGCGACGCAGCTCGCCGCTTTCCAGCCGCCACACGGGCGACGCGTCGGCGGCGGCATCACGCAGATCCGTCCAGCCCTGCCAATGCCGGCTGTCCGGCATACGGGTTTCATTGCCCAGCCAGTGCCTGAGCAGGTTGCGCTGCCGCGCCTCGGAGAGCAGCCGCAGCGCCGACAGATCCAGACAGGGAATACTCAGCCAGGAAATTTTCAGCTGCCCGCGACAATACTGCAGATCGATTTCGGCTAGGTCCTGCAACAACCCGTGAGCCTCAGCCTGATGCGCCGCGGCGCGGGCCAACACCGCCGATACGCCGGGCCAGTGAGTGGCCAGCTGCGGCAGGATGTCTCGACGCAGAAAGTTGCGGGCGAAACCGCTATCGCCGTTCGAGGGGTCCTCCACCCACTGCAGCCCATAACGAGCGGCGTAGGCTTCCAGCGTCTTGCGGGGCACCTCCAGCAGCGGTCTGACCGCATGCCCCGCACCCAATGAACGACTCTGCGCCATCGCCGCCAGCCCGCGCACCCCTGCGCCGCGCAGCAGCCGATAAAGCAGGGTTTCCGCCTGGTCATCCTGATGCTGGGCCAGCAACAGCACTTCGTCCGCTTTCATCAGATCGGTAAATGCCGCGTAGCGAGCATCTCGCGCCGCGCGCTCCAGACTCGCTCCAGGCACGACCTGCACAGGCACGATATCCAGGGGAACACCCAGCTCATCGCAAAAGCGCTGACAGTGCGCAGGCCACTGCTCGGCCACCGCCTGCAACCCATGATGGATGTGAACGGCGCGAATGGGCGGCAACTCATGGTGCCGCGCGGCCGTGGCAAGCATATGCAGCAGAACGGTGGAATCGAGGCCACCGGAAAAGGCGACCCGCCAGCAAGGTGCATGACGCCACGCCGCAAGGCGTGCCAGCACGGCGGATTCGAGAGACATGGAGAGGTCAGTGAAGCGACCCCGCAAGCATGACGACCATCGGGGCGATTGGCCTGCTTGCGGGGTGAAGCGGCATCAGGCGATGCCGTAGCTCATCAGGCGCTCGTAGCGACGGGCCAGCAGCGCGTCGTTGTCGAGCTTGCGCAGATCCTCGAGCTGAGCGACCAGCGTCTGGCGGATCGACTCGGCAGCAGCGGCCGGATCACGGTGCGCACCACCCAGCGGCTCGGCGATCACCTTGTCGACGATACCCAGACCTTTCAAGCGCTCGGCGGTGATGCCCATGGCTTCGGCGGCATCCGGCGCCTTCTCGGCGGTCTTCCACAGAATCGAAGCGCAGCCTTCCGGCGAGATCACCGAGTAGGTCGAGTATTCGAGCATGTTGAGGTTGTCGCACACGCCGATGGCCAGTGCACCGCCGGAGCCGCCCTCACCGATCACGGTGGAGATGATGGGTGTTTTCAGGCGCGCCATGACGCGCAGGTTCCAGGCAATCGCCTCGCTCTGACCACGCTCTTCGGCATCGATACCCGGGTAGGCGCCCGGCGTGTCGATGAAGGTCAGGATCGGCATCTTGAAGCGCTCGGCCATTTCCATCAGGCGGCAGGCCTTGCGGTAGCCTTCTGGACGCGGCATGCCGAAGTTGCGGCGCACCTTCTCGCGCACTTCACGGCCCTTCTGATGGCCGATGACCATCGCCGGCTGGCCATTCAGACGGGCAACGCCACCGACAATGGCAGCATCGTCGGAGAAGTGGCGGTCGCCATGCAGCTCGTCGAATTCGGTGAAGATGTGCTGCAGATAGTCCAGGGTGTACGGACGCTGCGGGTGGCGCGCGAGGCGAGCGATCTGCCAGCTGGTCAGATTGCTGAAAATACTCTCGGTGAGCGTGCTGCTCTTGTCCTGCAGGCGGGCGATTTCGTCGCCGATGTTCAGGGAGTTGCTGTTACCGACCAGACGAAGCTCTTCGATCTTGGCTTGCAGGTCGGCAATCGGCTGTTCGAAATCGAGATAATTCGGGTTCATAGGCATCCGTCATGCGTCGACGGCCAAAAGGGCCGGGGAGCGTGTATCCAATTGGCGCCTACCTTATAGGAACAGGCGCCTTCAGGTCGACACCTGCAGTGCACTTCCGGCGAAAATGCCGGCAAATGCGCCAGGCATTCGCACGGCGGCAAATCATAAGATCTGCGCACGCCAAGGGCAAACATGCAGTGTCAGGGCTGGAAAGATGCGGCCTGGGCCCCATCTTTTCAGCGCCGCCATATCAGCGGTATTGCAGGAAGACGTTTTCTCGCCCGAACTGGTCACGTAAGGCTTGAATCAAGCTGTCGGCCGGGTCGATCCGCCACTCTTCGCCAAACTGCAGCAGGGCTTTGGCATCGGCACCGGTGTAGTCCAGGGTGATTGGGCAGGCACCGCGGTGGCGCTGGCACAACTCGCCCAACCAGCGCAGCCGATCGCCCTTGAGGGCTGCGGCCTGTACCTTGACCCGCAGGCTTTCAGCCAGCCCGGTACGCGCCTCCTCCAGACTCATCACCCGCTTGGCACGCAGGCGCATGCCACCGGAGAAATCATCATTGCTGACCTCGCCCTCCACCACCACCAGGGCGTCGCTCTGCAGCAGCGCCTGGTTGCTGGCGAAGGCATCGGCGAACAACGAGGCTTCGATACGCCCGGAACGGTCGTCCAGGGTAATGAAGCCCATCTTGTCGCCCTTCTTGTTCTTCATCACCCGCAGGTTGACGATCAAACCTGCGATGGTCTGGGTGTCGCGGGCCGGCTTGAGGTCGACGATGCGCTGGCGGGCGAAGCGCCGCACTTCGCTTTCGTATTCGTCGATCGGGTGGCCGGTCAGGTACAGACCCAAGGTGTCTTTCTCGCCCTTGAGACGCTCCTTGAGCGACAACTCGCGGGCCTTACGGTGGTTGGCGTAGACGTCCGCTTCGGGGCTGGCGAATACACCGCCGAACAGGTCCATGTGGCCGCTGTCATGGCTGCGTGCGGTCTGCTCGGCGGCCTGCACGGCTTCTTCCATCGCCGCCAGCAGCACGGCGCGGTTGCGGTCGATATTGGCCTGGTAGGCCTTGATCTCATCGTGGAAATGCGGGCCCAAACGATCCAGCGCGCCGCTGCGAATCAACGCCTCCATAGTGCGTTTGTTGATGCGTTTGAGGTCGACGCGCGAGCAGAAGTCGAACAGGTCCTTGAACGGACCGTCCTGACGCGCTTCGACGATGGCTTCCACCGGCCCCTCGCCCACACCCTTGACCGCACCGAGGCCATAGAGGATGCGCTGGGTCTGGTTCGCATCATGGCTGACGGTGAACTTGAACTCCGAGGCGTTCACATCCGGCGGATCGATGCGCAGCTTCATGCTGCGGCACTCCTCGATGAGGATCACCACCTTGTCGGTGTTGTGCATATCCGCCGACAGCACCGCCGCCATGAAAGGCGCCGGGTAATGGGCCTTCAGCCAGGCGGTCTGGTAAGACACCAGGCCGTAGGCGGCGGAGTGGGATTTGTTGAAGCCGTAGCCGGCAAACTTTTCCACCAGATCGAAGATGTTGCCCGCCAGATCGGCATCGATGCCATTGTTGGCGCAACCTTCGATGAAACCGCCGCGCTGCTTGGCCATTTCCTCGGGCTTCTTCTTGCCCATGGCGCGGCGCAGCATGTCCGCCTGGCCCAGGGTGTAACCGCCCATGACCTGGGCGATCTGCATGACCTGTTCCTGATACAGGATGATCCCGTAAGTCGGCTTGAGCACCGGTTCCAGACCCGCGTATTGGTAATCCGGGTGCGGGTAGGACAGCTCGGCGCGACCGTGCTTACGGTTGATGAAGTCGTCCACCATGCCGGACTGCAGCGGACCGGGACGGAACAGCGCCACCAGCGCGATCATGTCTTCCAGGCAGTCGGGCTTGAGCTTCTTGATCAGCTCCTTCATGCCCCGCGACTCGAGCTGGAAGACCGCCGTGGTTTCGGCTTTCTGCAGCATCTGGTAAGTCGGCTTGTCGTCGAGCGGGATAAAGTCGATGTTGACCAGATCCTCTTCGGCGACGCCGGCCGCGCGCTGGTCGCGGTGAATGGTTTCCAGCGCCCACTTGATGATGGTCAGGGTGCGCAGCCCGAGGAAGTCGAACTTCACCAGACCGGCCTGCTCGACATCATCCTTGTCGAACTGGGTCACCAGGCCAGCGCCCTCCTCGTCACAGGCGATCGGCGCGAAATCGGTCAGTTTGGTCGGCGCGATCACCACGCCCCCAGCGTGCTTGCCGGTGCCGCGCACGATGCCTTCGAGCTTGAGGGACATGTCCCAGATCTCGGCGGCCTCTTCGTCGACCTTGAGGAAGTCGCGCAGCGGCTCCTCCATCTCGTAGGCCTTTTCCAGGGTCATGCCGACTTCGAAGGGGATCATCTTCGACAGACGATCCGCCAAACCGTAGGACTTGCCCTGCACCCGCGCGACGTCACGCACCACCGCCTTGGCCGCCATGGAGCCAAAAGTGATGATCTGGCTCACCGCGTTGCGGCCATACTTCTCGGCCACGTAATCGATGACCCGGTCGCGACCGTCCATGCAGAAGTCGACGTCGAAGTCGGGCATGGAGACCCGCTCGGGATTCAGGAAACGCTCGAACAGCAGGTCATAGGCCAGCGGATCGAGGTCGGTGATCTTCTGCACATAGGCGACCAGCGAACCGGCACCTGAACCACGCCCCGGCCCCACCGGTACGCCGTTGTTCTTGGCCCACTGGATGAAGTCCATAACGATCAGGAAGTAACCGGGGAAACCCATCTGGATGATGATATCCAGCTCGAAATTCAGCCGGTCGATATACACCTGTTTCTTGGCATCGTAGTCCGGTGTGTCCTTGGGCAGCAGGACCTCGAGACGCTCCTCGAGGCCGTCGAACGAGACCTTGCGAAAGTACTCGTCGATGGTCATGCCTTCCGGCACCGGGAAGTCCGGCAGGAAGTATTTGCCCAGCTGCACCTCAATGTTGCAGCGCTTGGCGATCTCGACGGTGTTCTGCAGCGCATCCGGCAGGTCGCTGAATAGCTCGGCCATTTCCTCTGGCGACTTCAGGTATTGCTGGTCGGAGTAGATCCGTGGGCGGCGCGGGTCGTCGAGGATGCGGCCTTCACCGATGCACACGCGGGTCTCGTGGGCCTCGAAGTCGCTCTGCTTGAGAAAGCGCACGTCGTTGGTGGCCACCAGCGGCGCGCCGGTCTTGTCGGCCAGGGCAACGGCGGCGTGCACGTGCTCTTCGTCATTGACACGACTGGTGCGCTGCACTTCGAGGTAGAAGCGCTCGGGGAACACCGCCAGCCATTCCTGCAGCAGCGCTTCGGCCTTGGCCAGCTCGCCATCGAGCAGCGCATGGCCGATCTCGCCCTCCTTGGCGCCAGACAGGGCGATCAGCCCTTCGCTGGCGGCTTTCACCCAGTCGCGCTGGATGATTACCAGGTCGTTGCTCTGCCCTTCGCTCCAACCGCGCGAGATTAGTTCGGTCAAATTGCGATAGCCCTTGGGGTTCATCGCGAGCAGGGTCATACGCGTCAGCGGGCCATCTTCGTCGGCGCTGGCCAGCCAGATGTCGGCGCCGCAGATCGGCTTGATGCCGGCGCCCATGGCCGCTTTGTAGAACTTCACCAGCGAGCACATGTTGCTCATGTCGGTGACAGCCACGGCGGGCATGCCGCCGCCGGCCACGGCCTTGACCAATGGTTTGACGCGAACCAGGCCATCGACCAGGGAATATTCGGTGTGCAGGCGAAGATGAACGAAGGAAACAGCCATGAAGAAGCCCTGCGGGAAAAGCAAAACGCGGATTGTACCGTAACTGGAAAGCCCGACAGCGAGTGGTTGCACTCAACCGAGAGAAGCGGCTTCCAGCAGGCGGCGAACCGGCGCGAAGGAGCGCCGGTGTATGGGAGTCGGGCCCAGACGGGTCAGGGCCTCGAGGTGAACGGGCGTCGGATAGCCCTTGTGCAGCGCAATACCGTAACCCGGGTAGAGGGCGTCCAGCTCGCGCATTTCGCGGTCGCGGCTGACCTTGGCGAGGATCGAAGCCGCAGCGATGGCTGGCACCTGGGCATCACCGCCGACCACTGGCGCGCTGGGTACCGAGAGTTTCGGGCAGCGGTTGCCGTCGATCAGCGCCAGTTTCGGTTGCACACTGAGCCCTTCTATCGCGCGCTGCATGGCCAGCATGGTGGCATGCAGGATATTCAGGCGATCGATCTCTTCCACTTCCGCCCGAGCGATGCACCAGGCCAACGCCTTTTCGCGGATCTCGTCGAACAGCTTTTCACGGCGCGCCTCGGTCAGCTTCTTGGAGTCGTTGAGGCCGAGAATCGGCCGTGCCGGGTCGAGAATCACCGCAGCGGTGACCACCGCACCACACAGTGGGCCACGGCCCACTTCGTCGACGCCGGCAACCAGCTCCTCGACGGTGGCGAAATCCAGGCCCAGCTGCATCAGCTACGCCCCAGTAGATTGAGCACGGCAGCAGCGGCGCGCTCGGAAGCGTCACGGCGCAGGGTGCGGTGAATGGCATCGAAGCCTTCGGTCTGCACTTCGCCGTCGACCAGCAGCGGCGATACCGTCTGGGCCAGCGCCTCGGGCGTCGCCGCATCCTGGATCAGTTCGGGCACCAGCAGGCGCTGGGCAAGCAGATTGGGCAGCGAAATGTACGGGCTCTTCACCAGCCGCTTGAGAATGCGGAAGGTCAGCGGGGCGACGCGGTAAGCCACCACCATCGGCCGCTTGTACAGCAGCGCCTCAAGGGTAGCGGTGCCGGAGGCGATCAGCACTGCATCGCAGGCTGCCAGGGCGTCGTGGGAGCGGCCGTCGAGCAAGTGCAGCGGCAGGTCACGGCCAATCAGCATCTGCTCCAGCTGCTGACGACGCTCGGCGCTGGCACAGGGCAACACGAATCGCACGCCGGGGCGCAGCGCCCGCAGGCGCTCGGCGGCATCGAGGAACAGACTGCCCAGTCGCGCCACCTCGCCGCCGCGACTGCCGGGCAGCAATGCGATGACCGGTGCATCGACAGGCAAGCCCAGCTGTTCACGAGCAGCGGCGCGATCAGCTTGCAGCGGAATCGCATCAGCCAGCGGATGACCGACGAAACACACTGGCACCTGATGGGCCTCGTAAAACTGCGCTTCAAAGGGAAACAGGGTAAGCATCAGGTCGCAGGCATCGCGAATCTTCAGCACGCGCTTCTGCCGCCACGCCCATACCGAGGGGCTGACGTAGTGCACGGTGCGAATGCCGGCCTGGCGCAGCTTGAGTTCGACGCCCAAGGTGAAATCCGGCGCATCGATGCCGATGAACACATCGGGCTTGCGCTCGATCAGACTGGCGATCAGGCGGCGACGGCGCGACAGCAGTTCAGGCAGTCGCCCCAGTACCTCGACCAGCCCCATGACCGCCAAGCGCTCCATGGGAAAGTCGCTGACCAGCCCTTCGGCCTGCATGCGCGGGCCGCCGACGCCGATGAACTCGACGTTCGGATGCTGCGCCTTGAGCGCCTGCATGAGGCCTGAACCGAGAATGTCGCCCGATGCCTCGCCAGCGACCAGCGCGACACGCAATACCTCAGCCATGGCTCAGCGGGTAATGCCGCGGCTGGAGGTCAGGATCGAATCACGGAAAACCGCTACTTCAGCGTATTGGGCAGCGACCTCTTCGAGCTCGACGAGCGCCTCTTCGATGGTGAAGCCCTGGCGGTAGACGATCTTGTAGGCACGACGCAGCGCCTGCATCGACTCGGCGCTGAAACCACGACGGCGCAGGCCCTCGAAGTTCATGCTGCGCGCCTCGGCCGGGTTGCCGGAAACGGTGACGTAGGCCGGAACGTCCTTGCCGATCGCAGCGCCCATGCCGGCAAAGGCGTGAGCACCGATATGGCAGAATTGATGCACCAGGGTATAGCCGGACAGAATCGCCCAGTCGCCGATGTGCACGTGGCCAGCCAGGGCCACGTTGTTGACCAGAATGCAGTGATTGCCAACCACGCTGTCGTGGCCGATATGGGCATAGGCCATGATCAGGTTGTGGTCACCAATGGTGGTTTCGTCACGATCCTGAATGGTGCCGCGGTGCATGGTCACACCTTCGCGGATGATGTTGTGATCACCGATCACCAGGCGCGTAGGCTCGCCCTTGTACTTGCGGTCAGGGGTATCTTCACCGAGCGAGGCGAACTGGTAGATCTTGTTGTGCTTCCCGATCCGGGTAGGTCCCTTGATGATCACATTGGGACCCAGCACGCAGCCCTCGCCAATTTCTACGTCGGGCCCAATGATCGACCAAGGGCCGACGACGACGTCGTCAGCCAGCTTGGCGCTGGGATCGATGATGGCACGAGGGTCAATCAAACTCATAACTTGCGTTCCGCACAGATGATTTCGGCCGAGCAGACTTCCTTGCCATCGACCGTGGCCTTGCATTCGAATTTCCAGATACTGCGCTTGCTGCTGAGGAACTTGGCCTCGAGGATCAGCTGGTCACCCGGCACGACCGGTTGACGGAAGCGTAGCTTATCGGAGCCGACGAAGTAGTAGAGCGTGCCATCGGCAGGCTTCACATCCATCATCTTGAAGCCGAGGATACCGGCAGCCTGCGCCATGGCTTCGATAATGAGCACGCCTGGCATGATCGGGTGCTCGGGAAAATGGCCGTTGAAGAATGGCTCGTTGACGCTGACATTCTTGTAGGCACGAACGCACTTGCCTTCCAGATCCAGATCCGTGACCCGATCCACCAGCAGGAACGGATAACGGTGCGGCAAGTACTCGCGAATTTCGTTGATTTCCATCATTTCCAGAGAAGCCCGTAATAAAGAGAAAGAGCCAGCCATTGGCTCAGGCATCAGATGAGGCATTCCCGCTCGAGGTCACGGCAGCCAGCTGTTTTTCCAACTGCTTCACACGCCGCGCCATGTCGTCCAGCTGGCGGATGCGCGCCACGCTTTTCTTCCACTCGGCTGCAGGTTGCATGGCGGTGCCCGAGGAATAGGCACCAGGCTCGGTGATCGAGCGGGTGACCATGGTCATGCCGGTCACGAACACGCCGTCACACACATCGATGTGGCCGACCATGCCCACACCGCCGGCGATCATACAGTTCTTGCCGATCGAGGTACTGCCGGAGATACCGACACAGGCGGCCATCGCCGTGTTGTCGCCGACCTGCACGTTGTGCGCGATCATGATCTGGTTATCCAGCTTCACGCCGTTGCCGATACGCGTATCGGACAGCGCACCACGGTCGAGCGTGGTGTTGGCGCCGATTTCCACATCATCGCCGATGCTGACGCCGCCGATCTGGGCGATCTTGCGCCACACGCCTTTCTCGTTGGCGAAGCCGAAGCCCTCGCCACCGATCACCGCGCCGGACTGGATAACCACCCGCTTGCCGATGTGCACGTCGTGATACAACGTGACCCGCGGCGCCAACCAGCCACCCTCGCCGATCTGCGAGCGTGCGCCAATCACGCAGTGGGCGCCGATGGTCACGCCGGCCGCGATCTTCGCGCCGGCTTCGATCACTGCGTAAGGACCGATCGCAGCAGTAGCGTCGACCTGAGCGTCCTCAGCCACCACAGCGGTGGGATGAACGCCCGACTGGGCCTTGGGCTTGCGATCGAACAGATGGGAAAGCGAGGCGTAGGCCAGATACGGATTGGCAACCACCAGCGCATTGCCGGCGAAGCCTTCGGCATCCGCTGCAGTAAGCAATACGGCAGCGGCCTGGCAGCTGGCCAGATGCTTGCGGTACTGCGCATTGGACAGGAACGTCAGCTGAGACGGGCCGGCATCCTGCAAGGTTGCCAGCCCGTCGACTGTCTGATCAGCCGCACCACGCAAGGTGGCGCCCAGCTGCTCGGCCAATTGACCGAGCGTGAATACCGGTGTGGACATCATCAACGCATCTGGTTCATGCGCTCGATCACCTGGCGGGTGATGTCGAATTGCGGTTTCACATCGATGACGGCGCCACGCTCGAGCACCAGGTCGAAGTTGCCATTCTTGATGACTTCCTCAACGGCCTTGTCCAGGTTGGGCTTGAGCTTCTTGAGCATGTCGCGGTCAGCGACGGCCTTGGCTTCGTTCAGCTCCTTGGACTGGAACTGGAAGTCACGGGCCTTTTGTTTGAAGTCCAGCTCGAGGCGCTCGCGCTCGGCAGTCTGCATTTTCTCGCCGTCTTTGACGATGCGGTCCTGAATGCGCTTGGCGTCGCTTTCCAGGGTCTTGAGCTTGTTCAGCTGCGGACCGAATTTCTTCTCGGCATCGACAGCGTAACGCTTGGCAGCGTCCGACTCGAGCAGAGCCATCTGGTAGTTGAGCACCGCGATCTTCATTTCCGCGAAGGCCGGGGTAGCCAGCATGGTGACGCCTAACAGAGCCAGTTTAATCAACTTACGCACGGTGCAACTCCTGCAGAAAACTGTCTTGATTCATGAGCAGACGCTTAGAACGTCTGACCGAGGGAGAATTGGAACACCTGGGTATCGGCATCATCCGGCTTCTTGATCGGCATGCCCAGGCTGAAGCTCAGCGGACCGAGTGCCGTGATCCAGGTGACGCCAACACCCACCGAGCTGGCCAGGTTGCCGAAATCGATGTCGCAGCTATCGCCGCGGCGCTTCTGGCCGGCGCTGCAATCTGTGTCGAAGACGTTACCCACATCCCAGAACAGCGCGGTACGCAGCGAGCGCTGGTCCTTGACGAACGGCATCGGGAACAGCAGCTCCGCACCACCCTGGATCAGCACGTTACCACCGAACGGCAATGGGTCCTGATCCGGGTCACGCGCCGTGCCATTTTGACCAGTACTCGGGGTACTGCGCGGTCCCAGGCTACTGTCCTTGAAGCCACGCACGGAGTTGAAACCACCGGCGTAGTAGTTCTCGTAGAACGGCAGCTTGCTGGTGGAGCCGAAGGCACCGCCGTAACCCAACTGCGTATGGAAACGCATGGTGTAGGTATCGGTCAGCGGCTTGAAGATCTGGCCACGGTAATCAATTTTGTAGAACGAAAGGTCGCTTCCCGGCACCGTGGTTTCGAAGACCAGACTCTGCGAGTGGCCACGGTTGGCCAGCACGCCGCGGTTGAGGGTCGACTCGGACCAGCCGGCAGACGCCTTGAAGTTGAGGTACTTGTCGCCTTCCTCACGGGTGAAGTCGAAGATCTCGTCGACGGTGTAGCGGCCGGTGTTGATCTCATCCTGCTGCACGGTCAGACCGTAGGTCAGGCGCGAGGTCTCGCTGATCGGGTAACCGATATTAATGCCGGCACCGAGGCTGTCGACCGAGTAGCTGGAGACGTCGACATCGAGCTTGTCGTAGTCGGTAGTGCGGTAGAAGGCGTTGTAGCCCAGGCTCACGCCATCTTCGGTCCAGTACGGATCGGTATAGGAGAAGTTGTAGCGACTCTGGTATTCGCTGCGGGTCAGACCGATGCTGACGCGGTTACCGCTACCCAGGAAGTTGTTCTGGGTAATCGAGCCGCCGAGGATCAGACCGGCGTTCTGGGCGAAACCGACGCTGGCGGTGATCGAGCCGGAGGCCTGTTCCTCGACGCTGTAGTTGACGTCGACCTGGTCGTCGGTTCCCGGCACCTGCGGAGTCTCGACGTTGACTTCCTTGAAGAAGCCCAGACGTTCCAGACGGGTCTTGGACTGGTCGATCAGATAGGTCGAAGCCCAGCCACCTTCCATCTGGCGCATTTCGCGGCGCAGTACTTCGTCTTCGGTCTTGGTGTTGCCGCGGAAGTTGATGCGGTTGACGTAGGCACGCTTGCCCGGATCCACGACGAAAGTGATGGATACGGTGTTGTCATCGTTGTGCGGCTCTGGCACACCGTTGACGTTGGCAAAGGTGTAGCCCTCGTTGCCCAGGCGACGAGTGATCAGCTCGCTGGTGGAGGTCATCACCTTGCGGGAGAACACCTGACCTTCCTTGACCAGCAACAACGCGCGTACTTCTTCTTCCGGCACCTTGAGGTCGCCGGACAGTTTCACGTCGCGCACTGTGTACTTCTCACCCTCGTCGACGTTGACGGTGATGTAGACGTGCTTCTTGTCCGGGGTGATGGATACCTGGGTCGAGGTGATATCCATGTTGATGTAGCCGCGGTCCAGATAATAGGAACGCAAACGCTCCAGGTCACCGGAGAGCTTTTCGCGGGCGTACTTGTCGTCGTTCTTGAAGAAGGACAGCCAGTTGGTGGTTTTCAGCTCGAACAGGTCCTGAAGCTCTTCATCGGAGAAGACCTTGTTGCCGACCACGTTGATGTGCTGAATGGCCGCGACGCTGCCTTCGTTGATGTTGATCTTCAGCGCCACGCGGTTGCGCGGCTGGGGAATCACTTCGGCGTCGATTTCGGCGGAGTAGCGGCCCTGGGCCACATACTGACGCTGCAATTCGTTACGCACACCTTCCAGGGTCGCGCGCTGGAAGATTTCGCCCTCGTCGAGGCCGGACTGTTTCAGGCCCTTCATCAGATCATCGGTGCTGATGGCCTTGTTGCCTTCGATCTCGATGCTGGAGATCGACGGACGCTCGACCACGGTGATGACCAGCACATTGCCGTCGCGGCCGAGCTGGATGTCCTGGAAGAAACCGGTCTTGAACAGCTCGCGGGTCGCTTCGGTGAGCGTGCGATCGTCGGCCGACTCGCCAACGTTCAGGGGCAGAGCGCCGAACAGACTGCCCGCAGAAACGCGTTGCAGGCCGTTGACGCGAATATCGGAGATGGTGAAGGACTCGGCGTGAACTTCGGCGATCATCAATGCGGAAAGAACCGCAGGTAGCAGCAGACGTTTCATGAAGTCCTTTCTTATTCCAACTAACGATAAGAAATCAGTCGTTCGAGACGAAAGATATATAATTCAGCTGAGCTCACAGGCGACCAAGGTCGTTGACCAGAGCCAGCAGCATCACCCCGATCACCAGGCTGATACCAATCTGCATCCCCCAACCCTGCACCCGTTCCGAGAGTGGGCGGCCTCGCACCCACTCAACCAGGTAATAAAGCAGATGTCCGCCATCCAGAACCGGAATGGGCAGCAAATTGAGAACGCCCAGGCTGATGCTCAGGTACGCGAGGAAATTCAAAAAGTCCCCAAGGCCCGACTCGGCCGAAGCGCCCGCCACTTTAGCAATGGTTATCGGCCCACTCAAGTTTTTTACCGAGAGCTCACCGAAGAGCATTTTCTTCAGTGAATCGAGGGTCAGAAGGCTCATCGTCCAGGTGCGTGCGCCCGCTTCACTGACCGCCTGCAGCGGGCCATAGCTGACTTCACGGAGCATTTCAGGCGGCCATTGGGCCGCTGCCACGCCGGCGCCGAGGTAGCCGGTCGCCGCCTCGCCCTCACCTTTCGCGGCCAGGGTGACGGGCACGTCCAGACGTTGCCCATCGCGTTCCAGGGCAATGGATACCGACTTGCCCGGCAGCCCGCGTACGCGGTCGACCAAGTCCTGCCAGTCGTTCAGCGACTGACCGTCGAGCGCCAGCAGGCGGTCACCAATGCGCAGGCCAGCGGCCTGGGCCGGCCCTTCCGGGTCGAACTCGGCGAGTACCGGCTCGAGGCTGGGCCGCCACGGGCGGATGCCCAGCGACGCGATAGGGTCAGGCTCGTTGGCACCGCGCAGCCAGTTGTCCAGCTCGACGCGGTGCGGGGTATCGGCACCACCATCAGGATGGCGGGTAGTAATCAGCAGCTCGCCGCTCTCGCCCAGACGCCTGACCAGTTGCAGGTTGACCGCCGACCAGCCGGTGACAGCCTTACCATTGACCGCAACGATTTCCTCACCCGCCTGAAGGCCAGCGACCTGGGCCAGGCTGCCCGACTCGACGGCGCCGATAACCGGGCGCACCTGCTGACTGCCAAGCATGGCCACCAACCAGAAGAACACCAGGGCCAGGGCGAAGTTGGCTGCAGGCCCGGCCGCCACGATGGCGAAGCGCTGCTTGACGGTCTTGCGATTGAAGGATTGCTCGACCAATTCCGGCGGCACATCGCCTTCGCGCTCATCGAGCATTTTCACGTAGCCACCCAGCGGGATAGCGGCGATCACGAATTCGGTACCCTGGCGGTCATGCCAGCGCACCAGCGGCGTGCCGAAGCCTACGGAGAAGCGCAGCACCTTGACGCCACAGCGGCGAGCGACCCAGAAATGACCGTATTCATGAAAGGTCACCAGCACCCCGAGGGCGATCAGGGTGCCGACGATCATATAGAGTGCGCTCATGCCACCTCTCCACGATTCAACCATTGCCCGGCCAGTTCCCGCGCACGGCGGTCAGCTTCGAGCACGGCATCGAGACAGTCCACCGCTACGCTGGGCTCTGCCTCGAGAACGCCGCCAATGATACGCGCGATATCGGTAAAGCGAATCCGCCGCTCGAGAAATGCCGCCACCGCCACTTCGTTTGCGGCATTGAGCATAGCCGGCGCGCTGCCACCAGCTTCGGCGGCCTCGCGGGCCAGGCGCAGACAGGGGAAGCGAACATCATCCGGCGCCTGAAAGTCCAGACGCGCCACGGCGAGCAAATCCAGCGGCGCCACGCCCGAGTCGATGCGCTGCGGCCAGGCCAGCGCATGGGCGATGGGCGTGCGCATGTCGGGATTGCCTAGCTGAGCGAGCACAGAGCCGTCGACGTAATCGACCAGCGAATGGATGACGCTCTGCGGATGGATCAGCACCTCGACCTGCTCCGGCCGTGCGTCGAAAAGCCAGCAGGCCTCGATCAGCTCCAGCCCCTTGTTCATCATGCTCGCCGAATCGACGGAAATCTTGCGACCCATCGACCAGTTGGGGTGGGCGCAGGCCTGCTCGGGCGTTACCGCGTGCAGCGACTCGGGCGAGGCCTGACGAAACGGGCCGCCGGAGGCGGTGAGCAGGATGCGCCGCACGCCGACTGGCTGCAGACCACGGGCGTAATCCTGGGGCAGGCACTGGAAGATCGCGTTGTGCTCGCTGTCGATGGGCAGCAGCACCGCGCCACTCTGGCGGACCGCGCGCATGAACAGCGCGCCGGACATCACCAGCGCCTCCTTGTTGGCGAGCAGCACCTTCTTGCCGGCTTCGACCGCAGCCAGGGTCGGCTTGAGCCCGGCCGCACCGACGATAGCTGCCATCACGGCATCCACCTCGGCATGGGCGGCGACCTCGCACAACCCCGCTTCACCAGAGAGCACCCGAGTATCGAGCCCGGCATGGTGCAGACGCGCCTGAAGATCATTGGCAGCAACGTCATCGGCGACCACGGCGAAACGCGGGCGATGGATAACGCAAAGCGCCTCCAGCTCGGCCAGGCGCGTGAAAGCGGTCAGGGCAAAGACCTGGTAACGCGACGGGTGGCGGGCAATGACATCGAGGGTGCTGAGACCGATTGAGCCGGTTGCACCAAGAACGGTGATCTGCTGAACCTGGCTCACAATGTGCCCCAGCCAGCCAGCCACAGCAGCAGGGCGAACACCGGCACCGCGGCGGTCAGGCTGTCGATGCGGTCGAGCACACCACCATGGCCCGGCAGCAGATTACTGCTGTCCTTGATGCCGGACTGACGCTTGAACATGCTCTCGGTCAGGTCACCAACCACGGAAATCAGCACTACCAGGGCCGCAGCCGGTAGCGCCAACAGAAACTGAGTGAACGACCAATCACGAACAACGCCGACCACGACAGTCAGCAGCAGGCTGAGCAGCAAACCACCGATCAGACCTTCCCAACTCTTGCCAGGACTGACCCGCGGGGCCAGCTTGCGCTTGCCGAAGCGCTTGCCGGAGAAATAGGCACCGATATCCGCCACCCAGACCAGCGCCATCACCGCCAAGATCAGCCAGTTGGCCAGCTGCCACTGCTTGATCACCACCAGCCCTTGCCAGGCCGGTAGCAGGATCAGCAGACCGATCAGCAGGCGCCCCGGCAGGCCGCCCCAGTAGCGGCTGCTATCCGGATAGTTGAGCACCAGAAAGGTCGCGAACGCCCACCACAGCACGCCGATGACTAAAAGCCAGGGCGCCAGCGCGGGGGCTGCGTAAACCAGATAAAGCAGCACCGCCACCAGAGCGGCGTAGGCGATACGCAGCGGCTGGGCCTCGAAGCCCGCCAGGCGGGCCCATTCCCAGGCACCGAGCACGACCACTACGGCGATGAACAGCGCGAATGCGCCACCTTCGAGCAGGAAGAATCCTGCCAGGGCGATCGGCAGCAGGATCAGCGCCGTAATGATTCGTTGCTTGAGCATCAGGCGCGGGCCTCGGCTTCGACTTGTTCACTGGTTTTGCCAAAACGCCGCTGGCGCTTGGCGAAATCCGCCAGCGCTGCGCGCATGGCGTCGTGCTTGAAGTCCGGCCACAGCAGGTCGGAGAAGTACAGTTCACTGTAGGCCATCTGCCAGAGCAGGAAATTGCTGACCCGGTGCTCGCCGCCCGTGCGAATGCACAGATCCGGCAGCGGCAGCTCACCGGTGGCCAGGCAGCCCTGCAACAGACGCGGTGTAATGTCCTCTGGCTGCAGATGCCCGCCCTGTACTTCACGCGCCAGGCGTTGTGCGGCCTGGGCGATATCCCACTGGCCACCGTAGTTGGCGGCGATCTGCAGGATGAAACGCTGCTCGCCCGGTGCACCGGCGGTCGCTGCTTCGGCTTCGCGCATGGCGGCCTGCAGTTCAGGATGGAAGCGTGAACGGTCGCCGATGATGCGCAGGCTGATGCGGTTCTCGTCGAGCTTGCGCGCTTCGCGGCGCAGGGCACTGAGGAACAGCTCCATCAGCGCGCCGACCTCGTCGGCCGGGCGCTGCCAGTTCTCACTGGAGAAAGCGAACAGGGTCAGCACTTCCACGCCGGAATCGGCGCACACTTCGATGACCGCCCGCACTGCATCGACGCCGGCCTTGTGCCCGGCGACGCCAGGCAGCAGGCGTTTGCGCGCCCAGCGGTTGTTACCATCCATAATGATCGCCACGTGCCGTGGAACGGCCATCACGGCACCGACTTTGGAATTGTCCATGGCGACTTCCTGGCCGTCAGACGGCCATCAGGTCCGCTTCTTTCTGCTTCACGGCGACGTCGATTTCGCCCACGAACTTGTCGGTCAGCTTCTGTACGTCGTCAGCGGCGCGGCGCTCTTCGTCCTCGGTGATTTCCTTTTCCTTGACCAGATCCTTGAGCTGGCTCATGGCGTCGCGACGGATGTTGCGCACGGCAACACGGGCGTCTTCGGCAGCATCACGGGCCTGCTTGGTGAAACCGCGACGGGTTTCTTCGGTCAGCGCAGGCATGGTGACCAGCAGCAGCTCGCCCAGGTTGGTCGGGTTGAAGCCCAGACCGGAGCTCTGGATGGCCTTGTCGACTGCGCTCAGCATGTTGCGCTCGAAGGCCACGACCTGCAGGGTTCGCGAGTCCTTGACGGTGACGCTGGCAACCTGGTTGAGCGGGGTGTCGGCGCCGTAGTACGGAACCATCACGCCACTGAGGATGCTGGGGTGAGCCTGACCGGTACGAATGCGGCTGAATGCATGAGCCAGCGATTCCAGGCTCTTCTGCATACGCGCCTGGGCGTCCTTCTTGATTTCGTTGATCATTCTTTACCTTCCTCGACCAGAGTGCCTTCGGCGCCGCCCACCACGACATTGAGCAGGGCACCGGGCTTGTTCATATTGAAAACGCGCAGCGGCATGTTGTGATCACGGCACAGGCAAATGGCCGTCAGATCCATCACACCCAGCTTTCGATCGAGCACCTCGTCATAGGTGAGGCGATCGAACTTCTCCGCATGCGGATCCTTGAATGGATCGGCAGTGTACACACCATCGACCTTGGTTGCCTTCAGCACCACATCGGCGTCAATCTCGATGCCGCGCAAGCAGGCGGCCGAGTCGGTGGTGAAGAACGGATTGCCAGTGCCAGCGGCGAAGATCACCACCTCACCGGTCTTCAGATGGCGCATGGCCTTGCGGCGATCATAGTGATCGGTGACGCCGACCATGGAGATGGCCGACATGACCAGCGCCGGGATGTTGGAGCGCTCCAGAGCATCGCGCATCGCCAGGGCGTTCATCACCGTGGCCAGCATGCCCATGTGGTCACCGGTGACGCGGTCCATGCCAGCAGCGCTCAGTGCAGCGCCACGGAACAGGTTGCCACCGCCGATCACCACCCCCACCTGCACGCCGATGCCGACCAGTTGACCGACTTCCAGCGCCATGCGATCGAGCACCTTGGGATCGATGCCGAAATCTTCGGAGCCCATCAGGGCCTCGCCGCTGAGTTTGAGCAGAATGCGCTTGTAGCGCGGTTGACGACCACTCACCTGCTGAGCCATTACCAATCTCTCCTGCGGCGTAAGAAAAACCTGCGAACCGAGTGGCTCGCATATCGAGCGCTTCGACAGCGCTCACGACCGTGAGTGCCACAGGCACCAACCGTCGTTTCGAAAAAAATCCCCTTTGAAAAAGAGGCCGCGCGCGTGAGCGGGCAGCCTCTTCTGGGGCACTGACTAAGCAGTTATCACTGCTTGCTGGCAGCAACCTGAGCAGCAACTTCGGCAGCGAAGTCGGTCTCGGCCTTCTCGATGCCCTCGCCCACTTCGTAACGAACGAAGGAAACGACTTCGGCACCGGCTTTCTTCACCAGGTCACCGACCTTGACTTCCGGATCCATGATGAAGGCTTGTTCGACCAGGCTGGCTTCGGCCAGGAACTTGGCGATACGGCCCTTGATCATGTTCTCGACGATGTTTTCCGGCTTGCCGGCGATCTTCTCGGCGTTCAGCTGCAGGAAGATTTCCTTTTCCTTGGCAACCAGTTCCTCGGAAACCTGGTCCGGGGAAACAACGGCCGGGTTGGAAGCGGCGACGTGCATGGCGACGTGCTTGGCCAGTTCGTCGTTGCCGCCTTTCAGGACAACCAGAACGCCGATGCGATGGCCGTGCAGGTAGGCACCAACGGTGTCACCGGAAACAGCGGTCAGACGACGGATATTGACGTTCTCGCCGCACTTGGCAACCAGCGCTTCACGAGCGGATTCGCGCGAGGCGATCAGCGGAGCGGCTTCGGTCAGGTTCTTCTCGAAGGCTTCGTCCAGGCTTTCCTTGACGAAGGCCTTGAAGTCGTCCTGCAGAGCCAGGAAGTCGGTCTGCGAGTTGACTTCGATGATCAGGCCACGGTTGCCTTCGACGCGAACGGCGATGGAACCTTCAGCAGCGATGTTGCCAGCTTTCTTGGCAGCCTTGATGGCGCCCGAAGCGCGCATGTCATCAATGGCCTTCTCGATGTCGCCACCAGCGGCAACCAGGGCCTTCTTGCATTCCATCATGCCTTGGCCGGTACGCTCGCGCAGTTCCTTGACCAGTGCTGCAGTAATCTCTGCCATCTTGAAAATCCTCTTGGTAGGTCTTCAACCATCACCCGCACGGCGGGCGATCAAATCTGTGAGTGGCAAAAAGGGGGCCTAGCCCCCTTTTTGCGCAGCGCATAACACGAGATGCTCTGCGTTACCGCTTAGCCTTCGGCAGCTTCTGCAGCCGGCGCTTCTTCGACGAACTCTTCGGTAGCGCCGCCGGTGTTGCTGCGACCACGGATCACGGCGTCGGCCATGGCACCCATGTACAGCTGGATGGCGCGAATGGCGTCGTCGTTACCCGGGATGATGTAGTCAACGCCTTCCGGGCTGCTGTTGGTATCGACAACGCCGATGACCGGGATGCCCAGCTTGTTGGCTTCGGTGATCGCGATGCGCTCGTGATCAACGTCGATGACGAACAGCGCGTCCGGCAGACCGCCCATGTCCTTGATACCACCCAGGCTGCGATCCAGTTTTTCCAGATCACGGGTGCGCATCAGGGCTTCTTTCTTGGTCAGCTTGCTGAAGGTACCGTCCTGGGACTGTACTTCCAGATCGCGCAGACGCTTGATCGAGGCACGGATGGTTTTGTAGTTGGTGAGCATGCCGCCCAACCAGCGGTGATCGACGAACGGCGAGCCGCAACGAGCAGCTTCTTCGCGAACGATCTTGCCAGCGGAACGCTTGGTGCCGACGAACAGGATCTTGTTCTTGCCAGCAGCCAGCTTTTCAACGAACGACAGGGCGTCGTTGAACATCGGCAGGGTCTTTTCCAGGTTGATGATGTGAATCTTGTTGCGCGCGCCGAAAATGTACTTGCCCATTTTCGGATTCCAGTAACGGGTCTGGTGGCCGAAGTGCACACCGGCCTTCAGCATATCGCGCATATTGACTTGGGACATGATAGTTCCTTGATAAGTCGGGTTAGGCCTCCACGCATCCCAATTTCCAACCCTTGCGGGCACCCAGGAAATCGTGTCGATACGTGTGTGGGGTTTAGGCTTTCGGGGTCTACCCCGTAAAGCGGCGCGTTTTATACCACAACAAGCAGCCGTAAGCTACAAGAGCCAGACACAAGCGCTAAGAACCTGTTCAAAGTCTGCTGCGCGTCGGCACTGCGGCGTTAAAAACAGGCTCGGACTGCTCATTTACAGCTCGTAAACTCCGCGTCCTCGCCTGTTTTCGCCTTGCATTGCTCTAGCTCGCGAGACCTTGAACAGGCTCTAAGGCCGCGTGCCCGGACCATTGAGTCTAGCTCAGGATCGGCGCCGTGCCTGCACTTGTGGCTTGCAGCTTGTGGCCTGCGGCTTAGAATGTCGTCCTTTATTAAGCTTACGAGATCACCATGACCGTCACCCTGAAGACGCCCGACGAAATCGAGAAAATGCGCATCGCCGGTCGCCTGGCCGCCGACGTACTGGAGATGATCGCCGAACACGTCAAACCCGGCGTTACCACGGACGAACTCAACACCATCTGCCACAACTATATCGTCGACGTGCAGAAGGCCATTCCCGCCCCGCTCAACTACGGCGCAGCGCCTGGTCGCCCGGGCTTTCCGAAATCCATCTGCACCTCACTCAACCACGTGGTATGCCACGGCATCCCCAACGACAAGCCGCTCAAGGAAGGTGACGTGATGAACATCGACGTCACCGTGATCAAGGACGGCTACTTCGGCGACACCAGCCGCATGTTCCATATCGGCAAAGTGCCGGAGTGGGCCGAGCGCCTGTCGCGCGTCACTCAGGAATGCCTCTATAAAGGCATCGAAGTGGTGCGTCCGGGTGCACGCCTGGGCGACATCGGCGAAGTGATCCAGAAGCACGCCGAGAAACACGGCTTCTCGGTGGTGCGCGAGTTCTGCGGCCACGGCATCGGTTCGGTGTTCCACGAAGACCCGCAGATCCTGCACTACGGCCGTGCCGGCACCGGTATGGAGCTCAAGGAAGGCATGACCTTCACCATCGAGCCGATGATCAACCAGGGTCGCCCGGAAACCCGCGTACTGGGTGACGGCTGGACCGCCATCACCAAGGACCGCAAGCTGTCCGCCCAGTGGGAGCACACCCTGCTGGTCACCGCCGATGGCTACGAGATCTTTACCCTGCGCAGCGACGACACCATCGCCCGCACCTCGGCCTGAGATCCGCCGCCCCACAAATAGATGAAGGAAGGCCGCCGCATGTCGCTGACAGACACCGAGTTGTTCGATCGCGGTCAGTTCCAGGCGGAACTGGCACTCAAGTCCAGCCCCATCGGCGCCTTCAAGAAAGCCATCCGCCGCGCCCACGAGGTGCTGGATGCGCGTTTTCGCGACAACCGCGACGTGCGCCGCCTGGTAGAGGACCGCGCCCGCTTCACCGACCAGATCCTGCTCGAAGCCTGGAACCGCTTCACCTGGAGCAGCGAGGCGGAAATTGCCCTGCTGGCGGTGGGCGGCTACGGCCGCGGCGAGCTGCACCCTTATTCCGATATCGACCTGCTGATCCTGCTCGGCGGGGACGATCAGGAAACCTTCCGCGAGCCCATCGAAGGCTTTCTCACCCTGCTCTGGGACATCGGCCTGGAAGTTGGCCAGAGCGTGCGCTCGGTGGCCGAATGCGGCGAAGAGGCGCGCGCCGACCTGACCGTCATCACCAACCTGATGGAAAGCCGTACCATCGCCGGCCCCGAGCACCTGCGCGAGCGCATGCAGGCGGTGACCTCCACCGCCCAGATGTGGCCGAGCAAGGCCTTCTACCAGGCCAAGCGCGACGAACAGAAGGCCCGCCACGCCAAGTACAACGACACCGAGTACAACCTGGAACCCAACGTGAAGGGCTCGCCGGGCGGTCTGCGCGATATCCAGACCATCCTGTGGGTGGCACGCCGGCATTTCGGCACGCTGAATCTGCATGCCATGGTCGGCCAGGGCTTTCTGCTGGAAAGCGAATACGCCCTGCTCGCCTCCAGCCAGGAATTTCTCTGGAAGGTGCGCTACGCCCTGCACATGCTGGCCGGGCGCGCTGAAGACCGGTTGCTGTTCGATCACCAGAGCAAGGTTGCCGAGCTGCTCGGCTACAACGAGGGCGACACCAAGCGCACCATCGAGCGCTTCATGCAGAAGTACTACCGCGTGGTAATGGCCATCGCCGAGCTGAGCGACCTGATCAACCAGCACTTCGAGGAAGAGATCCTGCGCGCCGGTGAAAATCTGCCGGTGCAGCCGCTCAACAGCCGCTTCCAGGTGCGTGACGGCTACATCGAAGTCACCCACGCCAATGTCTTCAAGCGCACGCCGTTCGCCATCATCGAGATCTTCGTGCTGATGGCCCAGCACCCCGAGCTCAACGGCGTGTGCGCCGACACCATTCGCCTGCTGCGCGATCACCGCTACCTGATCGATGACGAATTCCGCCGCGATATCCGCAATACCAGCCTGTTCATCGAGCTGTTCAAGTGCGAGCAGGGCATCCACCGCAACCTGCGGCGCATGAACCGCTACGGCATCCTTGGTCGTTACCTGCCGGAGTTCGGTCATATCGTCGGCCAGATGCAGCACGACCTGTTCCACATCTATACGGTCGACGCCCACACGCTCAACCTGATCAAGCACCTGCGCAAGTTCAAGTGGCCGGAGCTGGCAGAGAAATTCCCCCTGGCCAGCCAGTTGATCGACAAGCTGCCCAAGCCCGAGCTGATCTACCTGGCCGGCCTGTACCACGACATCGGCAAGGGCCGTGGCGGCGATCACTCGGAAATCGGCGCGCTGGATGCCGAAGCCTTCGGCCAGCGCCACCACCTGCCGGCCTGGGACACCGCGCTGATCGTCTGGCTGGTGCAGAACCACCTGGCGATGTCGACCACTGCCCAGCGCAAGGACCTCTCCGACCCGCAGGTGATCAACGACTTCGCCGCCTTCGTCGGTGACCAGACGCACCTGGATTACCTCTATGTGCTCACCGTGGCCGACATCAACGCCACCAACCCGACGCTGTGGAATTCCTGGCGCGCCAGCCTGATGCGCCAGCTGTACACCGAGACCGCAAGCGCCCTGCGCCGCGGCCTGGAAAACCCGGTGGAGCGCGAGGAGCAGATTCGCCTGACCCAGGCTGCGGCACTGGACATTCTGACCGCTGCCAGCACCGATGCCGACGACGTCGAACAACTCTGGTCACAGCTGGGCGACGACTACTTCCTGCGCCACAGCGCCAGTGACGTGGCCTGGCACAGCGACGCCATACTCCGTCATCCCGATGACGGCGGCCCGCTGGTGCTGATCAAGGAAACCACCCAGCGTGAATTCGAGGGCGGCACGCAGATCTTCATCTACGCGCCGGACCAGCACGATTTCTTCGCGGTAACGGTGGCAGCCATGGCGCAGCTGAACCTGAACATTCACGACGCGCGGATTCTCACCTCCACCAGCCAGTTCACCCTCGACACCTATATAGTGCTCGAGGCCGAAGGTGGCTCGATCGGCGACAACCCCAAGCGCATCCAGCAGATCCGCCAGAGCCTGATCGACACCCTGATGCACCCGGACGAGTACCCGAGCATCATCCAGCGCCGCGTGCCGCGCCAGCTCAAGCACTTCGCCTTCGCGCCCCAGGTGACCATTCACAACGATGCCCAGCGGCCGGTCACCGTGGTCGAGCTGACCGCGCCGGATCGCCCGGGCCTGCTGGCCAAGATCGGGCGCATCTTCCTGGATTTCGACCTCTCGGTGCAGAACGCCAAGATCGCCACGCTTGGCGAGCGGGTCGAGGACGTGTTCTTCGTCACCGATGCCGACAACCAGCCGCTGTCCGATCCCGAGCTGTGCGCACGCCTGCAGCAGACCATAGTCACCCAGCTGTCGGCGAGCAGCCCCAGCCCGGCACAAATCAGCATCTGAATGCAGCGCGGGCCCCATTTGGGGCCCGCGCAGTAGGTGTCAGTCAGATGCGGAAGCTGTCGACCAGCTGCTTGAGCCGCCCGACCTGCTGATCCAGCTCGGTACAGGCGCTGAGGCTGGCCTGCAGGTTGCGCACGCCGTCCTGGTTCAGCGTGTTGATCTCGGTGATATCCATGTTCAGGCTCTCGATCACCGAGGTCTGCTCCTCGGTGGCGGTGGCCACGGACTGGTTCATGCCGTCGATCTCGCCGATGCGGCGGGTCACGCCGCGCAGGTTCTCGCCGGCCTGACCACCGATACGCACGCTGTCGTCGCTGAAGCGGCGGCTCTCGCTCATGGTCGCCACGGCGTCACGGGCACCTGACTGCAGCTGCTCGATCATCTGCTGGATTTCCTGAGCCGAGCTTTGCGTACGCTGAGCCAGGTTACGCACCTCGTCGGCCACCACGGCAAAGCCACGACCGGCCTCGCCGGCGCGCGCCGCTTCGATGGCGGCGTTGAGCGCCAGGAGGTTGGTCTGCTCGGAGATGCCCTTGATCACGTCGAGGATCTGGCCGATGTCGTTGCTCTTCTCGCTGAGCAACTCGATATGGCTGCCCGAGGCCTGGATCTTGTCCGACAGATCGCCCATCGAACCCAGAGTGCGCTCGACCATGCCCTGGCCTTCTTCGGCATCACGGCGCGCTTCGCTGGCCTGCACCGAGGCATCGGCAGCGTTGCGGGCGATCTCCTGGGCAGCCGCGCCCAGCTCGTTGATCGCCGCGGCGACGCTGTCGGTGCGCGCCGCCTGCTCGCTGGAGTTGCCCATGGAGGCATTGGAGGCCTGTACCACGGTACTGACCCGGGCATGCACCTCGCGGGTGGCCGAGGCCACTTCACGGATCGATTCGTGGATACGCTCGACGAAGCGGTTGAAGGCGCCGGCCAGCTCACCGAATTCGTCGCCGGATTCGACCTTCAGGCGCTGGGTCAGGTCGCCCTCACCCTCGGCGATACCGCTCATGGCGTGACTCATCACATGCAGCGGACGCAGCAGAATGCGGATCAGCGCGCCGAGCAGCAGCAGGATGGCGATCACCCCGATGACCGTGGAGGTCAGGGCCGAGATACGGAATTCATGCAGCGCCGCGAAGGCCTTGCTTTCGTCGACCGACAGACCGACGTACCAGCGCACACCTGCCAGGCCCTGCACCGGCAGGAAGCTGACGATACGCGCGCTGCCATCGGCTGCCGATACTTCCTGCAGACCCGGATCCAGGCGCGGCGCGGCGCCCGGGAACAGGTCGCTGAGTTTCTTCAGTACCAGGCTCTTGTCCGGGTGCACGAACACTGTGCCCTTATCGTCGACCAGGAAGGCATAGCCCATGCCGCCCAGGTCGAAGGAGTTGAGGATATCGTCGATGGTCTGCAGCTTGAGGTCACCGCCGACCACGCCCTGCAGGGTGCCGCCAACGCTGACCGGGCGGGTGATGGTGATCAGCAGGCCGTCACGCGGGTCCGCTGCCAGGTAGGGCTCGGTCAGGCCCGGGCCGCTGCTGTTCGCCGCGCTCTTGTACCAGGGCCGCTGACGCGGATCGTAGCCGGCCGGCAGCTCGCTGGGCGGGAACTGGGTATAGGTGCCGTCGTTCTGGCCGTAATAGGCATACAGGAACGCCGAGGCGACGCTGCGGTGCTGCAGGTTTCTGGCCAGGGGCGCCTGGGCGCTGTCGTCCTGCACCGACTCGGCCAGGTTATCGAGCAGCTGCATGCGCCCGGAAAGCCAGTGCTGGATGTTGCCGGTCGACACCTGACCAACATCGTGCAGGTAGTTTTTCAGGTTGTCGCGAATCGCCGTGCGCTGCAAATAATCGTTGTACAGCGCAAAGGATGCGAAGGCCGCAATGACCACCAGGGAAGCAGCCAGCATGATCTTGTGGCTGAACTTGAGGGTGCGCATGGAAGAAGCTCTCGCTAAAGGAAATGCCGGAGGGGGTTACGCTCAGGCTATCGACCCAAAGCGGTGCGTCTTTAGCGCGTTTAGAAAAATTCTGACCAAAGTGTCAGCCAAATAAATGGCGGCGGAAAAGCGCATGCTTGAGCGGTTAAAGCGTGTTTGCCAACGTGCATTTCAACGCAACGATGGATTGGTCCGAAACCGGCCAGCAGGCGGGGTATTGGCGCCCTCATCCACATGGCAGCGCCGATAAGCAATTTTCCTGAGACCGCTGTCGTGCTAGTGTCACCGGCTTTGTCGCCGCCTCACAAAGGACCCGTCGGATCATCATGAACCACGCCCTCGCCCAGCTGCAGCCCTACCCCTTCGAGAAACTGCGCGCCCTGCTCGCCGGCGTGTCCCCCGCCGCGGATCGCTCGCCCATCGCCCTGTCCATCGGCGAACCCAAGCACCGCTCGCCGGCGTTCGTCGCCAAGGCGCTGACCGACAACCTCGACCAGATGGCGGTCTACCCGACCACCCTGGGCATCCCGGCGCTGCGCGAGGCCATCGCCGCCTGGTGCGAGCGACGTTTCAAGGTGCCGGCCGGCTGGCTGGACGCCGCCCGCCACGTGCTGCCGGTCAACGGTACCCGCGAGGCGCTGTTCGCCTTTACCCAGACCGTGGCGCAGCGCGATGTGGACGGCCTTGTGGTCAGCCCCAACCCGTTCTACCAGATCTACGAAGGCGCGGCGCTGCTGGCCGGCACCCAGCCGCACTACCTGCCGTGCCTGGAAGAACATGGCTTCAATCCGGATTTCGACGCTGTCACGCCTGACGTCTGGCAGCGCTGCCAGATTCTCTTCCTGTGCTCGCCGGGCAACCCGACCGGCGCACTGATTCCCGTCGATACCCTGAAGAAGCTGATCGCCCTGGCCGACCAGTACGACTTCGTGATCGCTGCCGACGAGTGCTACAGCGAGCTGTACTTCGACGAGGCGAACCCGCCGGCCGGTCTGCTGACCGCCTGCGCCGAGCTGGGCCGTAGCGATTTCAAGCGTTGCGTGGTGTTCCACAGCCTCTCCAAGCGCTCCAACCTGCCGGGCCTGCGCTCGGGCTTCGTGGCCGGCGATGCGGAGATTCTCAAGGCCTTCCTGCTGTACCGCACCTATCACGGCTGCGCCATGCCGGTGCAAACACAGCTGGCCAGCATCGCCGCCTGGCAGGACGAAGACCATGTACGCGCCAACCGCGACCTGTACCGCGAGAAGTTCGATGCCGTGCTGGCGATTCTGGAAGGCGTGATGGACGTGCAGCGCCCGGACGGCGGTTTCTATCTGTGGGCCAAAACGCCGGGCGACGATGCCGAGTTCACCCGCGCGCTGTTCGCCAGGGAGCACGTCACCGTGGTGCCAGGCTCGTACCTGTCCCGCGACGTGAATGGCTTCAATCCGGGCGCGGGTCGAGTGCGCATGGCGCTGGTAGCGCCCCTGGCCGAATGCGTTGAGGCGGCGCAGCGCATCCGCCGCTTTATCGAAAACGCCTGATACCTGGGCGCTGAGGGCTCGCAACGGCCCTCAGCGCCACACCATCAGCCCGCCGTGCGGGTAACCGTCAGCACCACCGCGGCAATGCGCTCGACCTGCTCATAGCCAGGCTTGAGCAGCTCCTCGCCGAACACGTCCGGGTCCACTTCCTCGTAGCGCCAGGCCAGGGACGCATCGCCCAGGGTGCGTTTGACATAGGCCAGAAACGGATCGCCCGCCGCCGTCATCGCCACACCGGTGTACAGCAACAAACTGCCGCCCGGCGCCAGGCGAGCTATCGCCGCCTCGACGATAGCCCGGGACAGGCCGATGCCCAACTCACCACCGCCATCGCGATAGGCGCGGCTGTCGGCGTCGAGCATATAGGGCGGGTTGGCGACGATCAGGTCGAACTCGCCATCCACATCTTTAAGCAGATCGCTGTAAAGCGCCTCGACATTGCTTACCCCGGCCAGCGCCGCATTGAGGCGAGTGAATTCCAGCGCCCGCGGATTGATATCCACCGCCAGCACCTCGGCGGCGGGCCTCGCCTGGGCGATGCACAGGGCGCCCGGCCCGGCACCACAGCAGATGTCCACCGCCCGCGACACCACCGCAGTTGATGGCATGCCGAGAAAGGCATCGATGGCGCGCACGAAGCGATAGGTATCGGGGCCGAAGAATACGGCGTCGCTCTGCACCGTCGGGTAGCGCGAATGCACGAACAGGTTGCCGCCCAAACTCGACCAACGCACCGCGCTGGCGAACTGGTCGCCCTCTTCGATCAGCACGCCGCCGGCTCTCAACAACCCCAGCAACTGGTCGCCCAACACGGGCGCCTCGAACGGCCGGCTCCAGCCAAATACGCCGGGAAGGTCATGTGCCTGCCGGTTTTCGCTACGCCCATTGACCCGTTCGTGGGTCAGCGGCGTGCCGGTGGTGAATCGATAACCCTCTTTCTTGAGATGCTGGCCAAGGCTCAATAACGCCTGCTGCTTTTCGGTGTTCTGCTCGCTATGCATCGATGCCCCGGACATGATTATTGGAGGTAGGCGTTGAACAGGCGGGTGGCCAGTAACCCGGCCGGCGTAAAGTGGCTGGCAGGCGACATCAGCTCGATCAGTTTGCTGGTCTGCTGACGAGCCGGCAGTTCGCGCAAGGCGGCCTGCAGCGCCTGAGCTTCATCGCCCAGACCAACCGACTGTTCGGTACCAGTTGCGGCGGGGCGACTGCGCGGACGAGCGCGTCTGCGAGCAGGTGCCCAGCTGCCGGCGATCCAGTCGTGCAGCAGTTGTTGCTCGTAGGCGCTGAACACGCCGAACATGGCGGCGCGCTCACCCTGCACCAGTTGCCAGAACCGGCTGTTCTGCGGGTCTTCGTCGCGGTGAATCCAGCCGCGTTTCTGCAGCGCGTCGAGAAAGGCGCGCACCTGGCCGGGCTCGCTGAGCCATTCATTGACGGTGCGCCCTTCGATGCGGCAGTAGTCGGAATGCACCTGGGTGGCCACTTCGCGCTTGCGCTCGAGCATCGCACAGAGTTCGTCCTCAAGGTCGAAGGCGGCGATCACCGCAGTGGAGCCAATGCCCAGGTCGTTGAGCTGATAGCCACGCATCACGCGGCGGTAGAATTCATCGCGATCGCCCACCAGCGGCAGGTTTTCCAGCACCGCCTGCACGGCCTTCTGGGCATGACCGCTGCTGGCGTTGTCGATGGTCACGTGCAGCTGGAAGTAATAGGGGTCGATATCCAGCTCGGTCAGCTCATAGCTGGTGATCAAGAGGTGCAGCGGCAACTGCTCGTACCCCAGGTTGTAGCCGATCACTTCGGGCAGGTAGTCGTCGGCCAGGTGCCCCAGTGCCAGTTGCTGGGCGCCCTGCAGGAAATGCCCGTCTTCCAGCTCGGCCAGTTCGTCGCAGCCATGCTGGGCCAGCAACTGCTTGTAGAGCACCACATGGTTCATCGCCGGCACGCCATCGCCCAGCTCTTCCAGATAGGTGCGCAGCAAGGGGCGCAGGCGCAGCTCCTGCCAGTGTCTGAGCAACCCGTATAACCAGGCGCCGTCCACCAATTTGGTGGGCGCGACATGGCGCAGGAAATACAGGGCATGGGCGCGATTGTGAAAGTAACGCCGTGGCGCACCCTGGCGTCGCTCCTGCAGGTAGTGGCCGTACGCCTCGGTGGTGCGCAGGGCTGCACTGCGCATCCACTCCAGCAGGGCTTCGGGCTTGTCAGGAACATCGCAGGGCAGCTCACTGGCGTTGGTCAGTTGCGCCTCAAGGAAACTGCGCGCTTCGCTAAGCGCAGCGTCATCCAGCTGCGGCTGCAGCATGCGCTCATACAGGGTGCGGGCGGGGCCGGCCTGGAGGAAATGGCAGCTCCGGCTGGACGTGGTGAAAATCGGCATCAAAGTCGTCATGGTCGAGCCTTGCGTGGCAGTCGAAAGCGCCGGGGGCAACGAGGCGGCGCTCACAGGTTTCTTGGAATGGCCGGCGCCCATGACGCTCATGGCCTTATGAGATTGGGAGAAGGCCGCCCGAGAAAAGATTCAACCTCGGGGATCAGTGGTAACCAGCCCGGCATGGCTCGCGGCAACAGGTACAAAAAAGCCAGGTCGAGCAGTGCTCGCCTGGCTATGCACATGCAGCAGGCCATGCTTACTCGGGCTTGCGCGCAGCCCCGGAGCCGAGGTCGGCGCCGGTGATCGAATCCAGGGTCGGATCCGACGCGGTGCGCTTGGCCATCTGCAGCAGAGTTTCCGCCTGCTTGGCCGGCAGCATCACCTCGGCGGTGCCATCGCCACCGTCCACCGCGGGTTGCGGGTCAGCGACGAACTCCCACTGATCCCCTTCGTTCCATGGCCCACGACGGTCCTCGTCACCCTGGGACATGTTGAAGTACACACTGGTGAACTCCGGCACGCCCGGCAGCTTGCCTTGCGGGAAGTTCGGCTGGATGGCATGCAGTGCCTTCTCGAAGGACTTCTGGTGCGCCAGCTCACGGGTCATCAGAAAGGCCAGCGCATCCTTGATGCCCGGATCGTCGGTGACGTTGATCAGCCGCTCGTAGATGATCTTGGCTCGGGCCTCAGCGGCGATGTTGGAGCGGAAATCTGCCGTCGGCTCACCGATGGTGTCGATGTAGGCCGCCGTCCACGGCACACCAGCAGAGTTGGTCAGCGCAGGGCCACCTCCATACAGCAGCGAGGTGATGTGCGAGTCGTTGCCGCCCTCGGTCAGCGAACGGTACAGCGCCGCCTCCTCTTCAACCGCCTCGGCCAGATCACCCTTGGCGCCCTTGTTGAGCATGCCGACGATCGAGCCGATGATTTCCAGGTGGCTGAGCTCTTCGGTGGCGATGTCCAGCAGCAGATCCTTGCGCCCTGCATCGTCTTCAGCCAGGCCCTGGGTGAAATAACGCATGGCCGCTGCCAATTCGCCCTGGGGGCCACCGAATTGTTCGAGCAGCAGATTGGCCAGCCCCGGATTGGGCCCGGCCACTCTTACCGTGTATTGCAATCGCTTGTTGTGTACGAACATGGAACGTTCTCCTCACCGGCAATAATTCCCTTGATGGTTTCGCTCCCTGCCCTGATGGGACTTGTAATAACCGAATACGAAAGTACGCAGCGAGTTCAAGTAAAAACAAACTTTACAATTAAGCGAAACGGCAACTTCCTGGCAAACTCCGCTTTGCCGTTTCGCTTAATACCGCTTCGCTTAATACCACTGACGAAAAGTAATGAACCACCCACTCAGCACTTCTCTCGGAACAATGGTTATCTCTAAACTGCGGGAGTCGATCATGACCACGAAACATGAAAACCTGGTGAGTTGGCTGCGCGACGCACACGCCATGGAACAACAAGCCGAACAGATGCTGACGGTGCAAAAGGAGCGCCTGAACAATTACCCGAAGTTGCGCACACGCATTGAAAAACATATCGAAGAAACCGTGGGCCAACGCGAGACCCTGGAACGGGCCCTGACCCGCCTCGGCAGCGAACCGTCCACCCTGAAAGACATGAGCGGCAAGTTGATGGCCTTCGGTCAGGCCATGGGCGGCATGATGATGAGCGACGAAGTGGTCAAGGGCGCCATGTCCGGATATGTCTTCGAGACCCTGGAAATCGCCTCCTACACGGTATTGATCGCCGCCGCCAAAGCGGTGGGCGATACCCAGACCCAGCAGGACTGCGAAGCGATCCTGCAGCAGGAAATCGCCATGGCTGACTGGCTGCGCGAGCACTTGCCGGAGTTGAGCCAGGCCTTTCTGGATCGCTCCGATACACCGGGCCTGGAAGCCAAGCGCTAGGTGCTCGAGGCCCTCTAATCCGGGCCTACCAAACCTTGCAGAAAGCCGGCGCATGCGCCGGCTTTCTGCTTCATGGCTCAGGGCTGCTGATGATGCCCAGGCGTGGCGCCCGGCTCGTGAGTGCGGGTGATCTTGCTCACCTGCACATCGGTGATCTGCCCCTTGGCCCCCTCGTTTTGCACATGCTGCTGCGCCTGCTCGACGCTCATCGTCTCGGCATCGGACGACACTTCCAGATGCATCGGCTGGTTGTCGCAGATGTAGTTGATCAGAAATATCTGCCCTTTCATGGTGAGGCCTCGCTACTGAACGGCCAGCACGCGTGCTGGCACAAAGTTTTTATCACCTTTATGCCGCGTATAAACGCAGCACAGTCAAAGCACTGACTGCCAATAAAAAACCAATGTTCAAAAACTCTGACTTGTGAACGTGAAGCACAGTGACAGCAAGCGAAGCCCTAATCTTGAACACAATTTAATTGCACCAGCCAAACTTTTATACAGCAACTGTACAAGCTGGCAGCACAACACCATCACTTTTACCGCTCATCGTTCCCTGCAACTTTTAACTCGAACATTGCGCAAGGCCCTCCTCTCGAACTTTTACCTGTCACTGATGGCAGGCTAAAACCGAGAGGATAGAGAAATGGCTAATACCGGAAATAACAATCCAGGCAATTTCGCTAACGATCGTGAGAAAGCCAGCGAAGCGGGCAAGAAAGGCGGTCAGAACTCTGGCGGCAACTTTGCCAATGACCGTGAAAAGGCCTCCGAAGCCGGTCGTAAAGGTGGCTCCAACAGCCATGGCGGGCGATAAGCCTGAAGAACGGGAGGGTTAGCGCCCTCCCCTCTTCATTGATTAACGAAGCGGTCTGTTTGTAGACCGCTTCGTTAATCCCATTTCCAGCACGCATTCCAATCGACAGCAGACCACAGCCACCTCAGGCATTGGGCTCTGCATGGGTTTCAACAAGGAGTCACCATGAAACGCACAGCTGTATTGATCGGCGCAACCGCCGCCTTGCTCTTCGCCTTTGCCGGTTTGACCCAGGCAGCCGACAAGGTCAGCGCCAACGACTTTGCCGAAGAAGCCTCGGCCAAGGGCATCGCCGAGATCGAAACCAGCAAGCTGGCGCTCGACAAAGGCAGCAACGCCGAGGTCAAGAAATTCGCCCAGACGATGATCGACGACCACACCCGCGCCAACGAGGAACTCAAGGCCCTCGCCAAGAAGAACAACCTCGAGCTCTCCGACGACGCCGACCTGATGAACAAGGCCAAGGCCATGATTCTGCAGGTACGTGATGGCGAGAACTTCGATGAGGCCTATGCCAACAACCAGGTCGTTGCCCATGAACAGGCCATCGAGCTGTACCAGAAGGCGGCCGCGTCCGACGACGGTGAAATCAGCGCCTGGGCCAAGAAGACCCTGCCCAAGCTGGAACACCACCTGCAGATGGCCAAGGACCTGCAGGGCAAGACACGCCAGTAATTTCAGCCCAGAGCCCGGCAAATGCCGGGCTCTGGCATCTTTGGAGACCACCATGTCCGCGCGAATAGGCGCAGCGCTGCTGCCACTTCTGGCCATCGTGCCGCTGGCCGGCTGCATGGCCACCGATAGCCACTCCAATGTCGGCACCGAGGGTGCGCCCGCCCAGGCCGATACCCGCTTGCTGGAAGCAGGCGCGGCAACCTTGCAAACCCAGCCGCCAGTCGCCGCCCTGAACGCCTACCTCGATGGCTTTCATTTCTACAACGGCCGGCAGGAGGCGCAGATGGAAGCCCATCATTACTGCGCCATCCTCAGCGAAGAACTGATCCAGTGCGTGATCTACGACGGCAACGTCAAGGACGCCAAGCTGATGGGCGTCGAGTACATCATCAGCGAGCAGTTGTTCAAAACGCTGCCGGAAGACGAAAAGATGCTCTGGCACAGCCACGTACACGAAGTGAAATCAGGCCAGCTGGTGGCGCCCGGCATTCCGCAAACCGCCGAGCATGCGCTGATGCGCAAGCTGGTGCGCACTTACGGCAAGACCTGGCACACCTGGCATACCGACCAGAAGAAAAGCCTGCCCCTGGGCGTGCCGCAGTTGATGATGGGCTTTACCGCCGATGGCCAACTGGATCAGCGCATGGTCGATGAGCGCGACCAGCGCTTCGGCATCGACAGCAACGAGAAGCGCGAGAACCGTGCCGACATCCAGCGCCCGCCGATACAGCCCGGCGCCGATGCCTGGCAGAAGGGCAAGGTGTTCCAGATCGAAGACCCTACCGGCGCCCACGTGCATCACTGAGCCTGCGTGCCGCCCTCAGGCCGGGCGGCACAGCACCCAGTCGTGCAGCAGCACGCGCAACTCGTCGAACTTCACGGGCTTGGCCAGATAGTCGCTCATGCCTGCCGCCAGGCAGCGCTCGCGGTCGCCCGACTGGCTGTGGGCGGTGATCGCCAGCACCGGCAACTCGGCGCAGGCTGGCAGCTGACGCAGGGCACGGCAGGTGGCGAAACCGTCCATTACCGGCATCTGGCAATCGAGCAAAACGGCGTCGATGGGCTCGCGCTGCAGCTGTTCCAGCGCATCGCTGCCGTTGTCGACGGTACGCACCCGGTAGCCGAGCTTGAGCAGCATGCCGCGGATCACCAGCTGATTGATGGCGTTGTCCTCGACAATCAGTACGGTGCACTGCTCGGGTGCTCGCAACGCCGCGCCGCTGCTGCGCCGTATCGCGGTCTGCTCGGTGGGCTTTTGCACCGGCAGCGCCAGAGTCAGTTCGAGGCGGAAGATGCTGCCGCCGGCGCCGGCACGGTTGGGCTCGTAGGCCAGCTTGCCGCCGAGCAGGTCGACCAGTTGCCGACAGATGCTCAGGCCGATGCCCAGGCCGCCGTATTCGCGAGTCATCGAGGTGTCGAGCTGATGGAAGCGGCGGTACAGATCGGTTTCCCGCACGTTCTCCAGACCAATGCCGGCGTCGATCACCTCGACGCTCAGCGGCAGGCTGTCCAGCGCGGCCTGGGCATCGCCACGCACGCGCAGGCGCACCTGGCCGGCCGGGGTGAACTTGATGGCGTTGTCGAGCAGATAGCCCAGGGCCTGGGCCAGCTTCTGCCCGTCGCCCTCGACGGTATCGGGCAGGCGCTCGTCGAGATCCAGGGCGAAGTCCAGCCCCTTGTCGCGGGCGCGGCCCTCGAAGTTGGCGCACAGGCCATCGAGCAGTCCGCGCAGGCTGAAGGTCTCGCGCCGCGGATAGAGCCGACCGGCCTGCAATTCGGTGAGGGCGAGGATGTCGTTGACCATCTGCATCATGTCCCGCGCCGAGCGCGTGGCGGTCTTCTGGTACTGCTCCACCTCGGGGTCCAGGCGCAGGGTCTGCATCAGTTCCAGAGAGCCGATCACGCCATTCATCGGCGTGCGCAGCTCGTGGGTCACGGTGGCCAGGAAATCGTCCTTGAGGCGGTTGCTGTCGGCCAGTTCGTGGTTGAGCACTTCCAGCTTGGCACTGGCGTTCTGCAGGATGCGCGCGCGCTCTTCCTTCATGGCGTTGATGCGGTCGGCCAGCGCCAGGGACAGCAACGCTACCTCGATCGCGCTGCCGATCTGGCTGGCGTACATGGTCACGAACATGTTGGGCAGGTAGCCGAGCACCATCAGGGTGTTGACCACTCCGCCGAGCAGGAACGCCGCCCAGGCGATCAGGAAATAACGGGCCACGCGCATGCCGCGCCATAGGGCCAGGGCACCGGCCACCGGCACCACCACGGTGAACACCAGTGCCAGCACGGTGGCCAGGCGCAGCGACAGGGCATAGGTGGTGCACAGGGCCAGTACCATCACCAGAGCGCCCCAGGCCATCATCAGCAGCAGGCTGCGATCCACCCAGCGGCTGTGCTCGCGGGTGTGCAGGAAGCTGCGCGCGAACTGGCAGCCGAACAACGCTGTGGCACCGATCAGAAATGGCGTGGCGGCGTTGGCCCACCAGGGATTGTCCGGCCAGAAGAACTCGATGCCGGCGCCGTTGACCGACACCTGATACATGCCGAACGAGGCGATGTAGAGGATGTAATAGAGATAGCTGGTGTCGCGCACGGCGATGAAGATAAACAGGTTGTAGATCGCCATCACCAGCAACACGCCGTAGATGATGCCCAGCACATAGATACGCGCCGGCTGTTCTTCCAGGTAGGCGGCCGGCGACCACAGGCTCAGCGGCGCCTGGATCGAGCCCTGGCTCTCCAGACGCAGGTACACACGGCGCACCTGCTCGGGCTGAAAATCAAGGGTGAACAGGTAGTTGTTCTGGCGGATCTCACGACTGGAGAACGGCAAGGCATCGCCCGTGCGCTGGGTCAGATGAAAGCGGCCATCAGCGCCCTGCTCGTAAAGCTCCAAGTGATCGAGCGGCGGATAGGCCAGCTCCAGCAGCCAGGTCTGCGGGCCCGCCGCCTGACGCGGGCGGAACTGCAGATCGATGCGCAGCCAGTACGCCGAGCGCGAATAGCCGGCGTTGAGCACCGCCTTGTCGTGCTGGCGGAAGCTGCCCTGCAGGGCGCTGGAGGTGACATCGTCAATGGTCTTGTCACCACGTACGTCCTCGAACACCGCCATGTGCTCGCCAAGCGGCAGCGAGCGAACGCGCTCGTCGAAAACCACCGGCCCGGCCGCACTGGCCAGCAGCGAAAAGAGCGCCAGAAAAACAGTCAGGAAAAAACGCATGCAGCCCCGCAGATGGCCCTGTTGTACCGCATCGCGAGGCCCCACGCCTTCAGAGTGATGCAGCCGTTCAAGGCTCGACATATGAATGCCGGCAACTCTAGGGGCCTGGCCGGCCCATCGCAAGCGCTATGACGACTGGCTCAGGGCGCCGGCAGGCTGAGCAGCGCCTGGGCGATGGCCTCGGCCAGGTACTGAATGGAAAACACCCCACCATGGGCCCAGGTGTCGGGCATCGCCGCCAGACGGTCGGCGCGCACGAAGGGCATGGCGCGCCATTCGGGGCTGGCGAACAGCTGTTCCTGCCCGGCGAACGGCTCGACGTACACCACCACGCCGTCCTCGATGCCTGCCAGGGCTTCAATAGGCACCGCCGCGTCATGGGGCGGCGGGTAGGCGGGCTGTAGGTGCAGCTGCTGCAGGGCGGAGTCGATCATCGAGTCGCCGCCGTCGACACGCACCATGCCCGGCGCCACGAAGCGAATTACCAGCACCTTGGGCAGGTGCCCGCGAAAGTGTTCGACCAGGCGCTGATGCAGCCCGTCGATCTGCACCTGCATGGCGGCCAGTTCGCGCAACGCGTGATCTTCGCGGCCGAAACGCTGGGCCAGGGCCAGGTAATCGTCGCGGGCGACCAGGTAACTGTCGTGTTCCTGGGACAGGCTGCCGTAGGTGGTGACCGGGGCGATACGGGCCAGCTGCGCACGCATGGCTTCCTGGCGCTCGCCGATGACGATCAGCTCCGGCTTGAGGGCGGTCAGTTTGTCGAAATCCGGCGCGCGTCGCGATCCGGCGCTGGGCACCTGGGCCGGCAACGGCGGGCGCGCCACCTGGGCGCGGTATTGCTCGGCATCGGCTACGGCAACCGGGGTGATGTCGAGCTTGAGCAGGTGTTCGGCGGCCTCCCAGCTCAGCGCCACCACCCGTGGCTCGGCGGCCTGGGCCAGACCAGCCAGCAGGCACAGCAGCAGCGGGACACAACGCAACAGATTGTTCATGCCAGGCGCCTTCTGCCCTGCTGGATGAAAGGAATGTCGCCCGATCCTGGGCGCAGGCCATCGTACAAAGCTCGCCGGTCCGGCTCAAGGCGACCGTCGATCCGTCGGCCTCATCGCCGGCCATAAAATGTTAAGCTCGCGCCCCGTCCCAATGCCGCCTGCCCTGTGCCGGTGCGAGCCCGACCCACCCGGTACCGCGCCACCGCCGTACCCGTAAACCGGAACCCGCGATACAGATGATCGATTTCGGCCTTCCCGATTACCCGCGCAGCACCGCCCGCCTCGCCCCGTCGCGCCCCGTGGTGCTGTGCCTGTCCGGTCACGACCCGAGCGGCGGCGCCGGCCTGCAGGCCGACATCGAAGCGCTGCTCGCCCAGTGCTGCCATGCAGCGCCGGCGGTCACTGCGCTGACCGTGCAGGACACCGTCGACGTCAGCGACTTCCGGGTGCTCGACCGTGACTGGGTGCTGGCCCAGGCCCATGCGGTGATCGCCGACATGCCGGTGGCCGCGGTCAAGCTGGGCATGCTCGGCTCGGTGGAGATGGTCGACACCGTGCTGATGATCATGGACAAGCTGCCCGGTGTGCCGCTAGTCTGCGACCCGGTACTGCGCGCCGGCGGCGGCGGCGCCTTGGGCAAGGAGGACGTCGGCTTCGCCATGCGCGAGCGGCTGTTCGCCGTTTCCACCATCGCCACACCGAACCTGCCCGAAGCGCGCATCCTCGCCGAACTGCCCGAAGGCAGCGCTGACCAGTGCGCCGAGAAGCTGCTGCCCTATATCGAGCACTTGCTGATCACCGGCGGCCACGGCGACGAAAGCGAAGTACACAACCGCCTGTACCTGCGCGACGGCAGCCGCCACGATTTCACCTGCGCGCGCCTGCCAGGCAGCTACCACGGCTCGGGCTGCACCCTGGCCAGCACCCTGGCCGGCCGCCTGGCGCTCGGCCAGGACCTGATCGGCGCGGTGAAAACCGCCCTGGATTACACCTGGCGCACCCTGCGCGACGCCGAACAACCCGGCCGCGGCCAGTTCGTGCCGCGCCGCCTGCCGCTGGATTTCAGCTGATGGCAGCGCCTGGCAAGCTGCGCGGCCTGTACGCCATTACCGACAGCGAACTGCTGGCCGGCGGCAAGCTGCTGCCTTACGTGGAAGCGGCCCTGGCCGGCGGCGCGCGCCTGTTGCAGTACCGCGACAAATCCACCGACGAAGCGCGCCGCCTGCGCGAAGCCGAGGCCCTGCGCACGCTGTGCGAAAACCACGGCGCCGAACTGATCATCAATGACGACGCCGAACTGGCGGCGCGCCTTGGCGTCGGCCTGCACCTCGGCCAGGAGGACGGTTCGCTGGCCGCAGCCCGCGCCCTGCTCGGCCGCCAGGCGATCATTGGCGGCACCTGCCACGCCCAACTCGCCCTGGCCGAACAGGCGGCCGGCGAAGGCGCCAGTTACGTGGCCTTCGGCCGCTTCTTCAACTCACTGACCAAACCCGGCGCCCCGGCCGCCACCCTGGATCTGCTCGAGACTGCCAAAGCCCGCGTGGCGCTACCGATCGTCGCCATCGGCGGCGTCGACCTGCACAACGCTGCCCCCTTGATCGAACGCGGCGCCAGCATGATCGCTGTGATCCACGCCCTGTTCGCCGCCGATTCCGCTGCCGAAGTGGAGCGCCGCGCGCGCGCCTTCAGTGCGCTGTTCGAATCGAACTGACCTACCTTTTTCAGGAGAACCCTATGTCCCGCTCCGAAACGCTGTTCGCCAACGCCCAGAAACACATTCCCGGTGGTGTCAATTCCCCGGTCCGCGCGTTCAGGAGCGTGGGCGGCACGCCACTGTTCTTCAAGCACGCTGAAGGCGCCTACGTCACCGATGAAGACGACAAGCGCTACGTCGACTACGTCGGTTCCTGGGGCCCGATGATTCTCGGCCACAGCCACCCTGAAGTACTCGACGCGGTGCGCAAGCAGCTCGACCACGGCCTGTCCTACGGCGCGCCGACCGCCATGGAAACCGAGATGGCCGATCTGGTCTGCTCCATCGTGCCGTCCATGGAGATGGTGCGCATGGTGAGTTCGGGCACCGAGGCGACCATGAGCGCCATCCGCCTGGCCCGTGGCTACACCGGCCGCGACGCGATCATCAAGTTCGAAGGCTGCTACCACGGCCACTCCGACAGCCTGCTGGTCAAGGCCGGCTCCGGCCTGCTGACCCAGGGCGTCCCCAGCTCGGCGGGCGTGCCGGCGGATTTCGCCAAACACACCCTGACCCTGCCCTTCAACGACATCGACGCCGTCGCCAAGACCCTCGCCGACGTCGGCCAGAGCGTGGCCTGCATCATCGTCGAGCCGGTGGCCGGCAACATGAACTGCGTGCCGCCGGCGCCGGGCTTCCTCGAAGGCCTGCGTGAACAATGCGACAAACACGGCGTGGTGCTGATCTTCGACGAAGTGATGACCGGCTTCCGCGTCGCCCTCGGCGGCGCCCAGGCCCACTACGGCGTCACCCCGGACCTGTCGACCTTCGGCAAGATCGTCGGCGGCGGCATGCCGGTGGGCTGCTTCGGCGGCAAGCGCGCCATCATGGAGCGCATCGCCCCGCTCGGCCCGGTCTACCAGGCCGGCACCCTGTCGGGTAATCCGCTGGCCATGGCCGCCGGCCTGACCACCCTGAAGCTGATCAGCCGTCCGGGCTTCCACGCCGAGCTCGCCGACTACACCAGCCGCCTGCTGCAGGGCCTGCAGGACCGCGCCGATGCCGCCGGCATCCCGTTCGTCACCACCCAGGCGGGCGGCATGTTCGGCCTGTACTTCAGCGGCGCCGACGACATCGTCACCTTCGACGACGTGATGGCCAGCGACGCCGAACGCTTCAAGCGCTTCTTCCACCTGATGCTCGACGGCGGCGTGTACCTGGCGCCGAGCGCCTTCGAGGCCGGCTTCACCTCCATCGCCCATGGCGAGACCGAGCTGAAACTGACCCTCGACGCCGCCGAGCGCGCCTTCGCCGCCCTCAAGCAGGCGTGATCGAAGCGGCGCCGTTCAGCGCCTGAGGTGAACGGCGGGCGGTCTAAACAGTTCTCTGTCAGACACCCGCCGCGCACAAACCGACGCTCTGGTGACACTTTTGCGCCAGGTTGGGGCAGAAAAGCCGGCAAAGACTTTGTAAGAACGGTGCCGCTTATTTCATAATGTGATGCCGAGCCCATTCGGCCTCGTCTTCTCATCCATTCGTCAGCCTGTCGAGGTACCTGGATCCTCATGAAGCGCACCGGCCGCACCCTGTCCCTGGGCTGCCTGTTGCTCCTGCTGCCAACGCTCGCCGTGGCGGATGGAAACTCATTGCTGATCCCGGCGACCGGGAGCTGCTCGCTCAACGTCGCCGCCGAAGACCTGCCCGCTGCGCTGCAAGCCTGCCAACAGAGCGCCGAAGGCGGCGATGCCCAGGCCCAGTACGAACTCGGCGAGTTCTACTACGAAGGCCGCTCCGGCGAGCGCGACCTGCCCCAGGCGCTGAACTGGTTCGAACACGCCTCCCTGCAGGGCCATGCCCAGGCGCAATACCGCCTGGGCATGATGTTCTTCCATGGCGAAGGGGTGGCGGCCAACAACGTGCAGGCCTACATCGTACTGAAGATGGCCGCGGTCAACGGCTCGGATGAAGCGATGGATGGCGCCGACGAAGTGGCCATGCAGATGCCCCGCGCCGAACAGGAAGTCGCCACCCAGGTGCTGGGGCAGATCTTCCGCAACTACCTGCAGGAACTGCAGGCCGCCGACAGCCTCTCGCCGTTCGCGCCGCTCAAGTAATCAGCTACTCAGCAGCACTTACGACCGCTCACTTCTCCGGCAGAGGCGGCATCGGAAATGGCATGACGTTGCCGCTACCCTTGGCCTCGCTGATCTTCGGCGTGCCCAGGCGTTCCACCTCATCGATACGCACGATCGAATGCATCGGCACGAAGCTGCGCACCACGCCGTCGAACTGCGCCTTGAGCTTTTCCTCGCTGGGGTCGACCAGCAGTTGCGAGCGCTCACCGAACACGAATTCCTCGATTTCCAGAAAGCCCCACAGATCGCTCTGGAAGATCTGCTTGGCGTACATCTCGTACACCTGGCCCTGATTGAGAAAGATCACCTTGTAGATGGGGTCGCGCTTGGTCATGGATACAGATGGCTGGCTGTGCAATGAAAGGGCGCGAATCTTAGCACGCCGCTGCATCGCCTCGTCGCCCCTCCTGTCCTGCGCCTGTGGCCTCACGCGGCCAACCCTCCTATAATCCGCGGTCATTTTTTCACCGCCGACGAATCGCCATGACCAAGAAGCTCTATATCGAAACCCACGGTTGCCAGATGAACGAGTACGACAGCTCGCGCATGGTCGACCTGCTGGGCGAGCATCAGGCCCTGGAAGTCACCGATCGGCCGGAGGATGCCGACGTCATCCTGCTCAACACCTGCTCGATCCGCGAAAAGGCCCAGGACAAGGTGTTCTCCCAGCTTGGCCGCTGGCGCGAGCTGAAGCTGGAGAACCCCGATCTGGTGATCGGCGTCGGCGGCTGCGTGGCCAGCCAGGAAGGCGCAGCGATCCGCGACCGTGCGCCCTACGTCGACGTGGTGTTCGGCCCGCAGACCCTGCACCGCCTGCCGGAGATGATCGACGCCGCGCGAGTGACCAAGACCGCCCAGGTGGATATTTCCTTCCCCGAGATCGAGAAATTCGACCGCCTGCCCGAGCCGCGCGTCGACGGCCCCAGCGCCTTCGTTTCGGTGATGGAAGGCTGCAGCAAGTACTGCACCTTCTGCGTGGTGCCCTACACCCGCGGCGAGGAAGTCAGCCGCCCGCTGGACGACGTGCTCGGCGAAATCATTCACCTGGCCGAGAACGGCGTGCGTGAAGTGACCCTGCTGGGCCAGAACGTCAACGGCTACCGTGGCGAAACCCGTGATGGCGGCATCGCCGACTTCGCCGAGCTGCTGTACCTGGTGGCGGCCATCGACGGCATCGACCGCATCCGCTACACCACCAGCCACCCGCTGGAATTCTCCGACGCGCTGATCAAGGCCCACGCGGAAATCCCCGAGCTGGTGAAGTTCGTGCACCTGCCGGTGCAGTCGGGCTCGGATCGCATCCTGGCCGCCATGAAGCGCAACCACACCGCATTGGAATACAAGTCGCGCATCCGCAAGCTCAAGGCCGCGGTGCCGGACATCGTCATCAGCTCGGACTTCATCATCGGCTTCCCCGGCGAGACCGAGAAGGACTTCGAGCAGACCATGAAGCTGGTGCAGGACGTCGGTTTCGACTTCTCCTATTCCTTCGTCTACAGCTCGCGCCCGGGCACCCCGGCGGCCGATCTGGCCGACGACACCCCGGAAGAGATCAAGAAGCAGCGCCTGCAGATTCTGCAGAACCGCCTCAACCAGCAGGGCTTCGAGACCAGCCGGCGCATGGTCGGCAGCGTGCAGCGCATCCTGGTCACCGACTTTTCCAAGAAGGACCCGGGCAAGCTGCAGGGCAAGACCGAGAACAACCGCTTCGTCAACTTCCAGTGCGACAACCCGTGCCTGATCGGCCAGTTCGTCGACGTGCATATCGACGAAGCGCTGCCGCATTCGCTGCGTGGGACACTCATCGAGCGCCATTGAAGAAATAGCCGGCTGCCCGCATATCGTGATGACGCGCCAAGCGCAGCGCGGCTGTCGGCCGCGCTTTCACTCGTCCCTGGCTAGCGCTATTCTCTCCCTTCCATTCAGCCGACGGCGGCCATAAAACGACCTTGAATACCACCTCGACACCTCATCGCTTCACCCTCGAACCCTTCGAAGCCAAGCGCTTCGCCAACCTCAGCGGGCAATTCGACGAGCACCTGCGCCTGATCGAATCGCGCCTGGGCATCGAGATCCGCAACCGCGGCAACCAGTTCGAGCTGCTGGGCGAGCCCGGGCAGACCACCTCTGCCGAGAACCTGCTGCGCCGCCTGTACCGTGAAACCGACGCCACCGAGCTGTCGACGGACATGGTGCACCTGTTCCTGCAGGAGTCGGGCATCGAGGAGCTGAACAACCCCAGTGCCAACCTCAACATCGCGCTACGCACGCGCAAGGGCATGATCCGCCCGCGCGGCGCCAACCAGCAGTTGTACGTTAAGGCGATTCTCGACCACGACATCAACTTCGGCATCGGCCCGGCCGGGACCGGCAAGACCTATCTGGCCGTGGCCGCTGCCGTGGACGCCCTGGAGCGCGAGCAGATCCGCCGCATCCTGCTGGTGCGCCCGGCGGTCGAGGCTGGCGAAAAACTGGGCTTCCTGCCCGGCGACCTGTCGCAGAAGATCGACCCGTACCTGCGCCCGCTCTACGACGCCCTGTACGAGATGCTCGGCTTCGAGCAGGTGGCCAAGCTGATCGAGAAGCAGGTGATCGAAGTCGCGCCGCTGGCCTACATGCGCGGCCGCACGCTGAACAACAGCTTCATCATTCTTGATGAGAGCCAGAACACCACCATGGAACAGATGAAGATGTTCCTGACCCGTATCGGTTTCGGCTCCACCGCGGTGATCACTGGGGACGTCACCCAGGTCGACCTGCCGCGCGGCACCAAGAGCGGCCTCAAGCACGTGATCGAGGTGCTCAAGGACGTGCCGGGCATCAGCTTCACCCACTTCCAACCCAAGGACGTGGTGCGCCACCCACTGGTGCAGCGCATAGTCGAGGCCTATGAGCGCTTCGATGCCAACCACCAGCCGTTCGACCGCCGCCCGGCGGACAACGATCCGGGAGCGCGCTCCGAGCCATGATCGAACTGGATCTGCAGGTCGCCAGCCAAGCTGGCCACCTGCCCGCCGAGGCCGATTTTCAGGCCTGGTGCGCGATTGCCCTGCGCCAGCGCAGCGCCGACTCGGAACTGACCATCCGTCTGGTGGACGAAGAGGAAGGCCGCGAGCTCAACCGCACCTGGCGCGGCAAGGACTACGCCACCAACGTGCTGTCCTTTCCGGCCGACGTACCTGATGAATTACTGGATATCCCGCTGCTTGGCGACCTGGTGATCTGCGTGCCGGTGGTCGAGCGCGAGGCCGTCGAGCAAGGCAAGACCCTGGATGCGCATTGGGCGCATCTGGTGATACACGGCTGTTTGCATCTTTTGGGCTACGACCACATCGAAGATGAGGAAGCCGAAGAGATGGAAGGCCTGGAACGAATACTGCTCGCCGAGCTGGGTCATCCCGACCCGTATGCCGGCGACGAATGACATAGGGACCCCGAGTAAAACGCCATGAGCGAAGACCGATCGAGCAACGAGCAGAAGTCCTGGTTGAACAAACTGACCCAGGCTTTTGCTCATGAGCCGAAAAACCGCCAGGAACTGCTTGAAGTCCTGCGCGATGCCCACCAGAACAAGCTGCTCGATAGCGAGGCCCTGGCCATCGTCGAAGGCGCCATCCAGGTCGCCGACCTGCAGGTTCGCGACATCATGGTGCCACGCTCCCAGGTGGTGACCATCAAGGCCAGCCAGTCTCCCAAGGAATTCCTCCCGGTGATCATCGACGCGGCGCACTCGCGCTACCCGGTGATCGGCGAAACCCTCGACGACGTGCTCGGCATCCTGCTGGCCAAGGATCTGCTGCCCCTGCTGCTGACCGACCAGCCCGATTTCAACATCCGCGACATGCTGCGCCCGGCCACCTTCGTGCCCGAGTCCAAGCGCCTCAACGTGCTGCTGCGCGAATTTCGCGCCAACCACAACCACATGGCGGTGGTGATCGACGAATACGGTGGCGTCGCCGGCCTGGTGACCATCGAGGACGTGCTCGAGCAGATCGTCGGCGACATCGAGGACGAGCACGACGTCGAGGAAGACAGCTACGTCAAACCGCTGCCCAGCGGCGACTTCCTGGTCAAGGCACTGACGCCTATCGATCACTTCAACGAGACCTTCACCACCGCGTTCTCCGACGACGAGTTCGACACCGTCGGCGGTCTGGTGATGAGCGCCTTCGGCCACCTGCCCAAGCGCAACGAAGTGACGGTGATCGGCGAATTCCGCTTTCGTGTGCTCAACGCCGACAGCCGCCGTGTGCACCTGCTACGCCTGACGCCGCTGGCCCGCTGACCCGACACCCCATCATTCGATGGGGTGTTTTCTATCGTGAGTCTCTCGATGAACCGACTGTTCCAACCCGGCTGGGCCGGTAACCTGATCGCTCTGCTGGCCGGTGCGCTGACCACCCTGGCGCTGGCGCCTTACGGCATCTGGCCGCTGGCGCTGCTGTCCATCGCCCTGCTCTACCGCGGCCTGCGGGCGCTGACCCCGCGCCAGGCGGCCTGGCGCGGCTGGTGGTACGGTTTCGGGCTGTTCGCCTCGGGCACCAGTTGGGTATACGTGAGCATTCACGACTATGGCGCCGCTTCGCCGCCGCTGGCCGCCTTCCTGACCCTGGGCTTCGTGGCCGGCCTGGGCCTGTTCTTCGCCCTCGCCACCTGGCTGTGGGCGCTGTGGCTGCGCCGCGACAGCGCGCCACTGGGCGATGCCCTGGCGTTCGCCGCGTTGTGGGTCGCTCAGGAAGCCTTTCGCGGCTGGTTCCTCACTGGGTTCCCGTGGCTCTACGCCGGCTACAGCCAGCTCGACGGCCCCATGGCCGGCCTGGCGCCGATTGGCGGCGTGTGGCTGCTGTCATTCGGCCTGGCATTGAGCGCGGCGCTCTTGGTAAACCTGCCGCGCCTGCTCGGCAACAAGCCGCAACTGGCCGAAGCGCTGGTGCTGCTGATCGCGCCCTGGCTGCTCGGCATGGCGTTCAAGGATCACGCCTGGACCGCACCAGCCGGCGAGCCGGTAAGCGTCGCGGCGATCCAGGGCAACGTGGCACAGAACCTCAAGTGGGACCCGGCCCAGCTCAATGCCCAGCTGGCGCTGTACCGCGACATGAGTTTCGCCAGCAAGCCGGTAGACATTCTGGTGTGGCCGGAAACCGCGGTGCCGGTGCTCAAGGATCAGGCCATCGGCTACCTGAGCATGATGGACCGCTTCGCAAGCGACCGGCAAAGCGCGCTGATCACCGGCGTGCCGATTCGCCAGCCCAATGCCGACGGCGAAATGCGTTACTACAACGCGGTCAGCGTGGTCGGCCAGGGCGCCGGCGACTACCTCAAGCAGCGCCTGGTGCCATTCGGCGAATACGTGCCGCTGCAGGACATGCTGCGCGGGCTGATCGCCTTCTTCGACCTGCCGATGTCCGACTTCGCCCGCGGCGAGCACAACCAGCCACTGCTCGAAGCCAAGGGGCACCGCATCGCCACCTTCATCTGCTACGAGGTGGTCTACCCCGAGTTCGCCGCCGAAATGGCCGCCAAGAGCGACCTGCTGCTGACGGTGAGCAATGACACCTGGTTCGGCAAGTCGATCGGCCCGCTGCAGCACCTGCAAATGGCGCAGATGCGCGCCCTGGAGGCCGGCCGCTGGATGATCCGCGCCACCAACAACGGCGTGACCGTGCTGATCGACCCGTTCGGCCACATCACCGAGCGCCTGCCGCAGTTCGAGCAGGCCACGCTGTACGGCCAGGTGCAGCCGATGCAGCACCTGACGCCCTATCTGCAATGGCGCTCCTGGCCGCTGATCATTCTCTGCAGCCTGCTGGCCGGCTGGGCGCTGGTGCGGCGGCGTCGGGATGCGAAGTAAGCTAATCGGGCGCGGGCTAGCTCCGCACTGATAGCTCGGCTGTGGGGCGGACATCGGAACCTGTGGGAGCGCGCCATGCGCGCGAAGTCACGGGCATGGCCCGTTCCCACAGAGCTCTGCCAACCTGTGAGTTTGCGAAAATGCCGATTCAATGGACTTCGTCAACACGCAGCTTAACGCCCGTAAACCAGCGGATAAGCCAGTGCGCCGATCACCTCATTGAGCAGCAAGGTGCTCTGCCAGAACGCCTTGCCTTCCGGCAGCCAGCCGCCCATCGGTCGGCCGTTGGGCACACCGAGAAAGCCTACCGGCGCTGTCGCCACTTCAAAACCTGCCTGTTCGAAACACCAGCGCGCCCGCGGCATGTGCCAGGCCTGGGTCACCAGCAGCACCCGGCGAATCCCCTCAGGCTGCAGTAGCGCAGCGGTCTCGGTCGCATTCTCCCAGGTGGTGCGGCTGCGCTCTTCCTGCCAGCGCACCTCGATACCGAGATCCTCGTGCATCACCTCGGCCATCATCGCCGCCTCACTCGGCGGACGGCCGAAGTGCAGGCCGCCAGTGGTCAGCACCGGCAACCCGGATGCTTTGGCCAGTCGCGCGGCATAGCGAGTGCGCTCCAGGGCCATGGCACTGGGCTGCTCGCCGCCCCAGGCGGGGTCGTCCGAATCACGCCCGCCACCGAGCACGACGATCACATCCGCCTGCTGCGCCAGCTTGCTCCACTGCTGCTGAGCGATGGCCGGCTCGCGCTCGATCACCTTGGCCATCCACTCCACCGTTACCGGCAGGCTCATCAGCCACAGGCCTCCCAATCCGAAGGTGAAGCAGCACAGCGCCAGGCGCGGAAAACGCCGGCGCAGAAACCAGCCCAGAGCGATAAGCAGCAACAGAATGCCCGGCGGCATGAAGAACTGCTTGAGCAGATAACGCAGCGGCATCGAGCACCTCCGAAAAGGTTCGAAGCCTAGGGTCTGTTGGCGCTTCAGCGCAAGCCGGCGGCGGGCTGACCCGCAGCAGCGGTCAGGACTTGTGCAGCTCGGGCTCGTGCTCACGCCCGGCCAGCGCCGGCTGGCGCTCGAACGGCGGTTGCGCGATCGATGACTGATACTGACGCGCCGCCGTGGCATGCCAGCCGGTGAGCCAGGCGCGGTCCCTGGCGAGGTAGGCGGTGATCAGCGCCAGCTCGTCCGCCGACAGGCCGCGCACTTCCATGTCCGGCGGCGGCTCGCGGGTCAGTTGCGCCAAATTGTCGGCCTCGACCAGGGCCACTGTCAGCCGCTCCAGCAATCGTCCGTAAGGGTCGTGTTCGTCAGGGGGTTCAACAGGAACTTGCATCACACACCTCCAGGCAGGGCGCCTTTCAGTGAGCGTAGCCGTCACGCCGCCGCAAGACCGATCCGACGACAAATGGCGCAGGCGAAAGCAGGCCGCGCAATCAGCGTTTCCCTCTGCCGAGGGGGGTCATGTATGCTACGGCGTTTCCCGAAAGCCCCTTTCCCTAGCGCAAGTAGCCATGCACGAACAGTATCAGCCACGTGAAATCGAAGCCGCCGCGCAATCCCACTGGGACGCGCAGAACTCCTTTGCTGTCAGCGAACAGCCCGGCAAGGACACCTTCTACTGCCTGTCGATGTTCCCCTACCCGAGCGGCAAGCTACATATGGGGCACGTGCGCAACTACACCATCGGTGACGTGATCGCCCGCTACCAGCGCATGCAGGGCAAGAACGTGCTGCAGCCCATGGGCTGGGACGCTTTCGGCATGCCGGCGGAAAACGCCGCCATGAAGAACAACGTGGCGCCGGCCAAGTGGACCTACGAGAACATCGCCTACATGAAGTCCCAGCTCAAGAGCCTGGGCCTGGCCATCGACTGGTCTCGTGAAGTCACCACCTGCAAGCCGGACTACTACCGCTGGGAACAATGGCTGTTCACCCGCCTGTTCGAAAAAGGCGTGATCTACCGCAAGAACGGTACCGTCAACTGGGACCCGGTCGACCAGACCGTACTGGCCAACGAGCAGGTCATCGACGGCCGCGGCTGGCGTTCCGGCGCGGTGATCGAGAAGCGCGAGATCCCCATGTACTACTTCAAGATCACCGCCTACGCGGATGAACTGCTGAGTAGCCTGGACGAACTCGATGGCTGGCCGGAACAGGTCAAGACCATGCAGCGCAACTGGATCGGCAAGTCCCGCGGCATGGAAGTGCAGTTCCCCTACAACGTCGACTCCATCGGCGAAGCCGGCGCACTGAAAGTGTTCACCACCCGCCCAGATACCCTGATGGGCGCGACCTATGTCGCCGTGGCCGCCGAACACCCGCTGGCCACCCTGGCCGCCAATGAGAATCCCGAGCTGCAGGCGTTCATCGCCGAATGCAAGGCTGGCAGTGTCGCCGAAGCCGACATGGCCACCCAGGAAAAGAAAGGCCTGCCGACCTCGCTGTTCGTCGAGCACCCGCTGACCGGCGAGAAGCTGCCGGTGTGGGTCGCCAACTACGTGCTGATGCACTACGGCGACGGCGCGGTGATGGCGGTTCCGGCCCACGACGAGCGCGACTTCGCCTTCGCCCGCAAGTACCACCTGCCGGTCAAGGCCGTGGTGCGCACCAGCGCTGGCGATGAAGTCGGCAGCGAGTGGCAGGACGCCTACGGCGAGCACGGCCAGCTGATCAACTCCGGCGAATTCGACGGCCTGGACTTCGAAGGCGCGTTCGACGCCATCGAAGCCGCGCTGATCCGCAAGGAACTCGGCAAATCCCGTACCCAGTTCCGCCTGCGCGACTGGGGCATCAGCCGCCAGCGCTACTGGGGCTGCCCGATCCCGATCATCCACTGCGACAGCTGCGGCGACGTACCGGTGCCCGAAGACCAGCTGCCGGTAGTGCTGCCCGAAGACGTGGTGCCGGACGGCGCCGGCTCGCCCCTGGCGCGCATGCCCGAATTCTACAAATGCAGCTGCCCGAAATGCGGCGCACCGGCCAAGCGCGAAACCGACACCATGGACACCTTCGTGGAGTCGTCCTGGTACTTCGCCCGCTACGCCTCGCCGCACTACACCGGCGGCATGGTCGACCCGGTCGCGGCCAACCACTGGCTGCCGGTTGACCAGTACATCGGCGGTATCGAACACGCCATCCTGCACCTGCTCTACGCGCGCTTCTTCCACAAACTGATGCGCGACGAAGGCCTGCTGACTTCCAACGAGCCGTTCAAGAACCTGCTGACCCAGGGCATGGTGGTCGCCGAGACCTACTACCGCGTGCTCGAGAACGGCGGCAAGGACTGGTTCAACCCGGCCGATGTCGAAGTGGAGCGTGATGCCAAGGGCAAAGTCATCGCCGCCAAGCTGAAAAGCGACGGTCTGCCGGTGGAGATCGGCGGCACCGAGAAGATGTCCAAGTCCAAGAACAATGGCGTCGACCCGCAGGACATGATCGATGCCTACGGCGCCGACACCTGCCGCCTGTTCATGATGTTCGCCTCGCCGCCCGACATGAGTTGCGAATGGTCGGATGCCGGCGTCGAAGGCGCCAACCGCTTCCTGCGCCGCGTCTGGCGTCTGGCCCAGGGCCATGTCAGCCAGGGCCTGCCGGGCGTACTGGATATCGCCAAGCTGGACGACGCCGGCAAGGACATCCGCCGCGCCATCCACCTGGCCATCAAGCAGGCCTCCCAGGACGTGGGTCAGCACCACAAGTTCAACACCGCCATCGCCCAGGTGATGACTCTGATGAACGTGCTGGAAAAAGCCCCTCAGGATACCGACCAGCAGCGCGCACTGATTCAGGAAGGCCTGGAAACCGTCGCCCTGCTGCTCGCCCCGATCACCCCGCACATCTGCCACGAGTTGTGGCAGGAGCTGGGCCATGAGGAAGCGATCATCGACGCCAGTTGGCCGGTGGTGGACGAGTCGGCCCTTGTGCAGGACAGCCTGACCCTGGTGATCCAGGTCAACGGCAAGCTGCGCGGGCAGATCGAAGTGCCGGCTGATGCCAGCCGCGAGGCGGTCGAAGCGGCGGCGCGCAGCAACGAGAACGTACAACGCTTCACCGAAGGGCTGACGATCCGCAAGGTCATCGTGGTGCCTGGCAAGCTGGTCAATATCGTCGCCAGTTGAGGCGACAGGGAACGGCCGGTCGCCTCTGGCGGCCGGCATCCGGTCTAGAGTTTCGGCCATGCCGGCCAGCGGAGCCGGCAGGACAAGGGGATACGAGATGATCAAGCGCAATCTGTTGGTAATCGGCCTGGCAGGCCTGCTCGGCGCGTGCGGCTTCCAGCTGCGTGGCACCGGAGACGTGCAGTTCGCCCTCAAGGAGCTCGACGTCAGCGCACGCGACACTTACGGCGACACCGTACGTGAGGTGAAGGACGTGCTCGAGAACAACGGCGTAAAAGTGTTCCAGGGCGCCGCTTACAAGCTTTACTTGGCTAGCGAGAAGGAAAGCCAGCGTTCGGCCAGCTACACCAGCTCGGCGCGCAGCGTCGAGTACGAGCGCACCATGACCCTGAATTACGAGATCCGTGGCGCCAAGAACCTGCTGCTGCTGAGCAACACGCTCGAAGTGCAGAACTATTACGTGCAGGACTCCAACAACCTGATCGGTAACGACCAGCAGGCTGCCCAGCTGCGCACCGAAATGCGCCGCGACCTGGTGCAGCAACTGACCCTGCGCCTGCAGCAGATCACCCCGGCACAGCTGGACGAACTGCAGCAGACCGCCGAAGCCAAGGCCAAAGCCGAAGCTGACGCCTTGGAAGCGGCCCGTCAGCGTGAAGCCGCGCAGCCGCAGCAGTCGCCCATCGAACTGCCTGCTCGTTAAGCCAGACGGGGCCACTCAGGTGGCCCCTCGGTTCCCTGCCCCATGAAACTCGCTCCCGCCCAACTCGGCAAACACCTGCATGGCACGCTCGCTCCGGTTTACGTGGTGTGTGGCGACGAGGCCCTGCTTTGCCAGGAAGCCACCGACGCCATCCGCAGCGCCAGCCGCGCCCAGGGTTTCACTGAACGCGAAGTGTTTCATGCCGAGGCCAATTTCGACTGGGGCATGCTCTACGAAGCCGGCGCCAGCCTGTCGTTGTTCGCCGAGAAGCGCGTCATCGAACTGCGCATCCCCAACGGCAAGCCCGGTGACAAGGGCGCGGCGGCGATTCTCGAATACCTAAATCGTCCGCCGGAAGACACCCTGCTGCTGATCACCCTGCCCAAGCTCGATGGCAGCACGCAGAAGACCAAGTGGGCCAAGGCGCTGATCGACGGGCCCAACTGCCAGTTCCTGCAGATCTGGCCGGTGGATGCCAACCAGTTACCTCAGTGGATTCGCCAGCGCCTGGCCCAGGCCGGCATGAACGCCAGTGCCGATGCGGTCGACCTGATCGCCGCGCGGGTCGAAGGCAACCTGCTGGCCGCCGCCCAGGAAATCGAGAAACTCAAGCTGCTCGCCGACGGCCAGCAGATCGATGCAGGCACCGTGCAGGCCGCTGTCGCCGACAGCGCCCGTTACGACGTCTTCGGCCTGATCGACGCCATCCTCAACGGTGAAGCCGCCCATGCCCTGCGCATGCTCGACGGCCTGCGCGGCGAAGGCCAGGAATCGCTGTTCATCGTGGTCATGCTGGCTCGCGAACTACGCCAGTTGGCCAACATCGCTTACCAGCATGGCCAGGGCATCCCGCTGGACAAGGCCTTCGCCTCCGCCCGCCCGCCGGTGTGGGACAAGCGCCGCCCACTGGTCAGCAAGGCCCTGCAACGCCACACGGCGGCGCGCTGGAATGCCCTGCTGATGGACGCCCAGCAGATCGACGCGCAGGTAAAGGGTCAGGCACCGGGCGATCCCTGGGCCAGCCTGTCACGCCTGGTGCTGATGATGGCAGGCCAGCGCCTGAAGCTTGGTGCTTAAGCCCACATAAAATGTGGACATGCTGTCATCAGCGGCGCATCATTCGCGCCGCTCGCTATTCGGGCGGGCATTGATCGAGGATCTGCCATGAGCAAGAAGAAGCGCCCCAACAAGGCCAAATCCATCATCGCCCAGCCGCTGTTCCGCTCACGCCAGGAACGCCCCGGCAAAGGAAAAGGCAGCTACAACCGCCAAGCCTCCCAGCAAAACTGGGAGGCTTGTTCGTTTAAGGCGGCCTGAACGCTCGCCCCAGCCCGCATTGCTGCTCATCCGTGCTAAGGTGGTCGCCTGCAAAACGTGTTGAGATGACCATGCCCAACCTGTTCATTCGCGGCCTGCCTGCCACCGCTGCGGCCAGCTTCCTGCTTTTGCTCACGGCTTGCGCCGATGCCCCTGCCCAGCCCCTGGCATCCACGAGTGCCGCGCCGAGTGCGACCGATGCCAACAGCCAGCCCGTCGACCAGCAGCTGACCTTCGAGCAGTGGCGTGATCTGCTGCGCAGCGACGCCATCGCCGCCGGCATCAGCCCGACCCTGTTCGACCGCGCCTTCGCCGGCGTGACACCTAACCCGGATGTGGTCAAGGCCGACAGCAGCCAGCCTGAATTCAGCCGCCCCGTGTGGGAATACCTCAAGGGCGCGGTGTCGCCGAGCCGGGTCGCCCGCGGGCGCATCCTGCTGACCCAGAACCGCGCCACCCTCAACCAGATCGAACAGCGCTACGGCGTCGACGCCGAAACTCTGGTCGCCATCTGGGGCCTGGAGAGCAACTTCGGCAGCAACATCGGCAGCCACAACGTGGTGCGCTCGCTGGCTACCCTGGCCTACGAAGGCCGTCGCCAGGCGTTCTGGCGCGGGCAATTGCTGGCCGTGCTGCAGATTCTCCAGCATGGTGATATTGCCCCCGAGAGCCTGGTCGGCTCCTGGGCCGGCGCCATGGGCCAGACCCAGTTCATGCCCACCACCTACAACGAGCACGCCGTGGATTTCGACGGCGACGGCAAGCGCGACGTATGGACCTCCACCGCCGATGCCCTGGCCTCCGCCGCTCACTACCTGCAAAGCGGCAACTGGCAGTTGCGCCAGCCCTGGGGTTTCGAAGTGCAGCTGCCAAAGGGCTTCGACTATGCCCAGGCCGACCCGGAAGTGCGCCGCGGCCTGGCGCAGTGGCGCGAGCTGGGCGTGCGACCCATGGGTCAGCCACTGAGCCCACCGCGCGACGACGCTACCGCCACCCTGCTGCTGCCGGCCGGGCACCGTGGGCCGGCGTTCCTGCTGTTCAACAACTTCCGCAGCATCCTGCGCTACAACAACTCGACTTCCTATGCCCTGGCTATCGGCCTGCTGTCCGACGCTCTGCGTGGCGGCAACGCCGTACAGGCCAGCTGGCCAGAGGGCGACCGCCAGCTGGGCCGCAGCGAGCGCATCGAACTGCAGGAGCGCCTCAACACGCGCGGCTTCGACTCCGGCCATGCCGACGGCATCATCGGCGCCAACACCCGCAAGGCCATCCGTGCCTTCCAGCTGCACCTGGGCTGGCCAGCCGACGGCTACCCGGATGCCGACCTGCTCGAACAGCTGCGCCAGCCGCACTGACCCTGCCGCGTGATGACGCCCGTCATCACGCGCTTTTTCTGCGTTTGCGATTCGCCCGTTCCTGGGCGACTCTGTAGCAGGCATCTGCTGTGATCCAGCAGCTGCCTGACTACCCGAAAGCCGTGATCCGGCGCGGGTCAATGACAACAGAGAGGTCGCTATGCACGACATCGAGCTGAACGAAGAACAACGCATGATCCGCGACTGCACCCGGCAGTTCGCCCGGCGCGCCATCGCGCCCCACGCCCAGGACTGGGAAAGGGCAGGCTGGATAGACGACGCGGCGGTCGCCCAGATGGGTGAGATGGGCCTGTTGGGCATGATCGTGCCGGACACCTGGGGCGGCAGCTATCTGGATTACGTGGCCTATGCCCTGGCCGTGGAAGAAGTCTCCGCAGCCGACGGTGCCACCGGCACCCTAATGAGCGTACATAACTCGGTGGGCTGCGGCCCGCTGCTCAATTACGGCAGCGACGATCAGAAAGGCGAATGGCTGGCCCGCCTGGCCAGCGGCGAAGTGATCGGCTGCTTCTGCCTGACCGAACCCCAGGCCGGCTCCGAAGCCCACAACCTACGCACCCGCGCCGAGCTGCGCGACGGCCGCTGGGTCCTCAATGGCGCCAAGCAGTTCGTCAGCAACGGCCGCCGCGCCGGCCTGGCCATCGTCTTCGCGGTGACCGACGCCGAGCTGGGTAAAAAGGGCATCTCAGCCTTTCTGGTGCCCACCAATACACCGGGCTTTCGCATCGAACGCAGCGAACACAAGATGGGCATCCGCGCCTCGGACACCTGCGCCATCACCCTGGACGACTGCAGCATTCCTGCTGCCAACCTGCTGGGCGAGCGCGGCAAGGGCCTGAGTATCGCCCTCTCCAATCTGGAAGGCGGGCGCATCGGCATCGCCGCCCAGGCAGTCGGTATCGCCCGCGCCGCGTTCGAAGCCGCCCTGCTCTATTCGCGCGAGCGGGTGCAATTCGACAAGCCGATTGGTGAGCATCAGAGCATCGCCAATCTGCTGGCAGACATGCACACCCAGATCAACGCCGCCCGCCTGCTGACCCTGCACGCCGCCCGCCTGCGCAGCGCCGGCCAGCCATGCCTGTCGGAAGCCTCCCAGGCCAAGCTGTTCGCCTCGGAAATGGCCGAACGGGTTTGCTCCAAGGCGCTGCAGGTACACGGTGGCTACGGCTATCTGGAGGATTTCCCGGTGCAGCGTTACTACCGCGACGCACGCATCACCCAGATCTACGAAGGCGCCAGCGAAATCCAGCGCCTGCTGATCGCCCGGGAGCTCAAGCACTACGCGCTCTAGAAGTCTCTCACGATCTTTAGGTGCACGAAGCGGCAGCTACCAGGCAAAAGCAGACGGTGAGCATGTAGGAGGGGCTTTAGCCCCGAGCTTTATCAGGTGCAAAGAGCTCGGGGCTAAAGCCCCTCCTACGATTTTCGCGAACGGCCGTTACCGCCACTTAACTGCCAAAGTCGGCGAACCTGGGCTGAGATCATGGACAGCATCTAAGCACCTTCACTACCCCTTGAGCAGCCGCGCCTCTGCGTTATCCAGATCGCGGAGGATCTCGGCCAGCATGTCATCGTCCAGTTGATGATCCTTGCGCATCCGGTACAGCTCCAGCCGCTGGGTACGCAGGGCATTGAGGCGCATGCGGTATTCCAGTTGGTCGCACTGACGCTGGTACTCGCGTGACTCTTCGGCACGCCGGGTGCGTGCGCGTTCGAGCAGGTCGCGATATTCGCTCATCAGCTTGGCGCGGATCTCCGCCGTAGCGATGGCGCTGTCGGTATCGGCGGCCTTTTCGTCATCGGCCTCCAGGCAGCGGATCGCCGCCTGCAGCACCTGGGCGCGGTGCTGATTGAGCTCGGCCTCGTGCCGCGCCACATTGTCCTGGGGCAACCGCGGCAGCAGTTGAGGCAGCAACACGCTGGCGACCAGCAGCGACACCAGGATCACTCCGGCAGCGATGAGGATCAGCAGGTTGCGCTCGGGAAAGGCCTCGCCATTGTTGAGCAGCAACGGCAGCGACATCACACCGGCCAGGGTCACCGCACCGCGCACGCCGCCGATGGTCAGCACTGCAGTCAGCGCGATGCGCGATTGCCCGGCGAAGCGCGTCGACTTGCCCCGCCAGCGCCGCAGCATGCCGGAGGTGCGCCAGTAGCAGTACACCCAGACGAAGCGCAGCACCATCAACACCCCGTAGATCGCCAGCACATAGCCCAGCGCAGGCCACAGCAGGTGCCAGGCATCGGCATGATCACCGATCACCGCCTTGATGATGTCTGGCAACTGCAGGCCCAGCAGCAGGAATATCAGGCCGTTGAAGGTGAACTCGAGCATCGCCCATACGCCGCGGTTGAGCAGCCGCGTGGTGGTCTGCCGTGGCAGCAGGTCGAGGCGGCTCTGCATCATGCCGGCCGCCACCGCCGAGAGAATGCCGGACAGCCCCAGATGCTCGGCCGCCACGTAGGCCGCGAATGGCAACAACAGCATGAGCAGCACGTGCGGCGCCGGCTCCTCCCAGCCACGGCCGATCATCCAGGCGCGCAAGCGCCCAAGCAGGTAGCTCAGCGCCACGCCGATGGCCAGGCCACCAACGGCCACCAGCACGAATTGCAGGCTGGCGTCGGTGAAGGAAAACACGCCGGTCAAGGTCGCCGCCACCGCGAACTTGAAGGCAACCAGGCCCGAGGCATCGTTCATCAAAGCCTCGCCCTGCAGCAGATTGTTCAGCGTATTGGGCAGCCGCCCGTGGGCGATCGCCGAAACCGCCACCGCATCGGTAGGCGACAGCACCGCCGCCAGGGCGAAGCAGGCAGCCAGCGGCACCTGGGGCAGCAACCAATGAATGAAATATCCGGCGCCCAGAATGGTCACGAACACCAGCACGAAGGCCAGAAACAGGATAGGCGCGCGCAACTTGCGAAACTGCCCCTTGGGCATGCGCCAACCATCGACGAACAGCAGCGGCGGAATGAACAGCAGCAGGAACAGCTCCGGGTCCAGGCGCACGTGCAGGCCCAGCGCCGGGACCGCCAGCAAGGCACCGATGACGATCTGCAGGATGGGCAGCGGCAAGGGAATGAACTGCGCACTGATACGGGTGCCACTGACCACCAGCAGCATGATCAGGATGGTGTAGAGAAGCTGCATGTGAAGAGAGATCCTTTGCGATGACGGCCGCCTGGCGAGGGCCGGTGCATTCTAACGCCAGCAGCGTGCAGGCTGACGCACCCTAAGACCAATCGACGTGGCATAATCGACAACTTTGTTATCCACAAGTAGCAACGGGGATTCGACGAGTGGAATCCTCCAGAGGTAGCCCCATGAGTTACGTGCTTTATGGCATCAAGGCTTGCGACACCATGAAGAAGGCGCGCACCTGGCTCGACGAGCAGGGCATCGCCTACCAGTTTCACGATTACAAGACCGCCGGCATCGACCGCGGCCACCTGCAGAAATGGTGTGACGAGCATGGCTGGGAAACCATCCTCAATCGTGCCGGCACCACCTTCCGCAAGCTCGACGACGCGCAGAAAAGCGATCTCGACCAGGCCAGGGCCATCGACCTGATGCTGGCCCAGCCGTCGATGATCAAGCGCCCGGTGCTTGACCTTGGCACCCGCACGCTGGTCGGTTTCAAACCCGAGCGTTACGCCGCCGAACTGGCCTGATATCGCCACCCCAATCGAATTCGCAGCAAGGAAAAATCCATGTCCACTACTCTGTTCAGCCTGGCCTTCGGGGTCGGCACGCAAAACCGTCAAAGCTCCTGGCTGGAAGTGTTCTACGCTCAGCCGTTGCTCAACCCGAGCGCCGAACTGGTCGCCAAGGTCACCGAAAAACTCGGCTACACCGGCGGCAACCAGGCCATCGCCCTGACCAATCAGCAAGCCGGTGAACTGGCCAGTGCCCTGAAGGGCGTCGACAGCGTGCAAGCTGCCTTGCTGACCCGCCTGGCCGAAAGCGCCAAGCCGCTGGTCGCCACCCTGCTGGCCGAAGATGCCGCCCTGACCAGCACGCCCGAGGCCTACCTCAAGTTGCATCTGCTGTCCCACCGCCTGGTCAAGCCACACGGCCTTAACCTGACCGGCATCTTCCCGCTGCTGCCCAACGTCGCCTGGACCAGCCAGGGTGCGGTCGACCTGGCCGAACTGCCGGAGCGCCAGCTGGAAGCGCGCCTCAAAGGCGACCTGCTGGAAGTGTTCTCGGTGGACAAGTTCCCGAAAATGACCGACTACGTGGTGCCGAGCGGCGTGCGTATCGCTGACAGCGCACGGGTTCGTCTGGGCGCCTATATCGGTGAAGGCACCACCGTGATGCACGAAGGCTTCGTCAACTTCAACGCCGGTACCGCCGGCCCGGGCATGATCGAAGGCCGCGTGTCCGCTGGCGTATTCGTCGGCAAGGGTTCGGACCTCGGTGGCGGCTGCTCGACCATGGGCACTTTGTCCGGTGGTGGCAACATCGTCATCTCCGTGGGTGAAGGCTGCCTGATCGGCGCCAACGCCGGCATCGGCATCCCGCTGGGCGACCGCAACATCGTCGAAGCCGGCCTGTACGTCACCGCCGGCACCAAGATCGCCCTGCTCGACGACCAGAACAAACTGGTCAAGGTGGTCAAGGGTCGTGATCTGGCTGGTCAGGCTGACCTGCTGTTCCGCCGCAACTCGCAAAGCGGCGCGGTGGAATGCAAGACCAACAAGTCGGCCATTGAGCTGAACGAAGCCCTGCACGCCCATAACTGAGCCCAGGCTTCGCCCGAACGGGCTGTGCGCGCGATAGACTAGCGTCTTCGTGGGCACAGCCCGTTTTCACATCCAGCGTGACGAGATCCGGATGACCCTGATTTCCCCCTGGCGCGCCGATTTCCCTGGCTTGAGGGCCCTGGACGCCGACGGCCAGACCTATCTCGACAGTGCCGCGACCGCGCAAAAGCCGCAGGCCGTACTCGATGCCCTGCTGGCCTACTACGCTGGCGGCGCTGCCAACGTGCACCGTGCCCAGCACCTGCCGGGCGAGCGCGCTACCCGCGCCTTCGAGGCAACCCGCGACAAGGCGACCCGCTGGTTGAATGCGGCCAGTCGCGACGAGATCGTCTTCACCCGCGGTGCTACCGAATCGCTCAACCTGCTCGCCTATGGTCTGGAACACCTGTTCATGGCCGGCGACGAAATCGCTATCAGCGCTGCCGAGCACCACGCCAACCTGCTGCCCTGGCAGCAGCTGGCCGCGCGCAAATCCCTGAAGCTGGTGGTTCTGCCGCTCACGCCTGCTGGCGATATCGACCCGCAGCAGGCCGCCGCACTGATCGGCCCGCGCACCCGCCTGCTCGCCCTCAGCCAGCTGTCCAACGTGCTGGGGCGCTGGCAGGACGTGCAGCCGCTGATCCGCCAGGCACAGAAGCATGGCGCCCTGACCGTAGTGGACGGCGCCCAGGCCGTGGTGCATGGCCGCCAGGACGTGCAGGCGCTGGGTTGCGACTTCTACGTCTGCTCCAGCCACAAACTGTACGGCCCGGATGGTGTCGGCCTGCTCTACGGCCGGCGCGACGCGCTGCAGCGCCTGCGCCACTGGCAGTTCGGCGGTGAGATGGTTCAGCAGGCGGACTATCACGCCGCGACCTTCCGCCCCGCGCCCCTCGGCCTGGAAGCCGGTACGCCGGCGGTATCCGGGGTGATCGCCCTCGGCGCGGCCCTGGACTACCTCGAGCGTCTCGACGCAGCAGCCGTCAGCCGCCATGAAGCGGCACTGCACCGGATGTTGCTGGAAGGCCTGCAACGCCATGAGGGTTTGCGCCTGCTTGGCGAGCCGCACACGGCGCTGGCCTGTTTCACCGTCGATGGCATCCACAGCGGCGACCTCGCCCACCTGCTCACCGAGCAAGGCATCGCCGTGCGGGTCGGTCATCACTGCGCCATGCCGCTGCTGCAGCGCCTGGGCGTGAACGGCGCGATCCGCGTATCTCTCGGCCTGTACAACGACGAGACCGACCTGCAGCGTTTGTTCGCCGCCCTGGGCAAAGCCCTGGAGTTGTTGCGATGACCCTGCCAAGCGCCGCCCAGGAAGCCCTCGATGCCTTTACCGCCTGCCCCGGCTGGGAACAGCGCGCGCGCCTGCTGATGCAATGGGGCGAGCGCCTGGAGCCGCTGGCAGAGCGCCGCGAAGCGGATCGCGTGCATGGCTGCGAAAGTCAGGTGTGGCTCAGTGGTGAACGACAGGATGGCCGCTGGCACTTTCGCGCCAGCAGCGATGCCCGACTGATACGTGGCCTGCTGGCCGTGCTGCTGGCCAGAGTCAATGACTTGAACGCAGGCGAGCTGGCCGCACTGGATATCGCCGACTGGTTCGCGCAACTCGGTTTATCCCGTCAGCTTTCACCTTCACGGGCCAGCGGCATGAACGCCGTGGTGCAGCAGATGCGCCGGCTGATCGACGCGGCTTAAGCCTTCGGCGCCAGGCGTTCGCTCGGCCGACGCGCCCCGGCCACGATTTTGTCGACGATACGCGCCGCGGCGACCATGCCGAAGGTCGCCGTCACCATCATCACCGCGCCGAAGCCGCCGGCGCAGTCGAGCTTCACGCCCTCACCGACGAATGCCTTGCTCTGGCAAACGCCGCCGTCCGCCGCCGGATAGCGCAGCTGCTCGGTGGAGAACACGCAAGGCACGCTGTAGGTGCGCCCCGGCGTACGGGAAAAGCCGTAGTCGCGGCGCAGGGTCGAGCGCACCTTGGCGGCCAGGGGATCGTTGAAGGTCTTGTTGAGGTCGGCGACCTGCACCTGGGCCGGGTCGATCTGCCCGCCGGCACCGCCGGTGGTCACCAGGGCGATCTTGCGGCGCTTGCACCAAGCGATCAGCGCCGCCTTGGCCGCCACGCTGTCGATGCAGTCGACCACGCCATCGAGTTCGACCGTGATGTACTCGGCCATGGTCTCGCGGGTCACGAAATCGGCCACCTCGTGCACCACGCACGCGGGGTTGATGGCTCGCAGGCGCTCGCCCATCACCTCGACCTTGGCGCGCCCGACCTGGCCCTGCAGGGCGTGGGCCTGGCGATTGGTATTGCTGACGCAGACGTCGTCCAGATCGAACAGGGAAATCTCGCCCACCCCGGAGCGCACAAGGGCCTCGGCCGCCCAGGAGCCGACGCCGCCAATGCCGACCACGGCCACATGGGCGGCGGCCAGTCGCTCGGCGCCTTCGCGGCCATACAACCGGGCAATACCGGCGAAACGCTGTTCATCGAACGACATGGGGGCTCCTCTTTCCGGGCGCGCATTATAAGAAGGCTGGCAGCGCTTCCCAAGCACCATCGGGCCGGTGATTGCAGTGCGGCGATGCACGCCTGCGCAGATAGCCGGGCAGCTCCCCGGAGCTGTGCTATACAGTCAATCATCGACGGAGTAGCATGCGCGCCAGCCGGCGCTCGCCGGTCTTCTCCCCGTTCCACCCTTCGGAACCCTACACAGCATGCTTTCGCGCAAGTTCGGTCTCAATCTCGTTGTTTTCCTGGCGATTGCCGCCTTGTTCACCGGTATCTGGGCGCTCTACAACCGCCCCGTCACCGCCCCCGATTGGCCGGAACAGATCTCCGGCTATTCCTTCTCGCCGTTCCGCCAGGGACAGAGTCCGCAAACCGGCGTCTACCCGAGCGATCAGGAGATGCGTGAGGATCTGGAGCTGCTGTCCAAGCAGACCGACAGCATCCGCACCTACTCGGTGGACGGCGACCTCGACAAGATTCCTGCGCTGGCCGAGGAATTCGGCCTGCGCGTGACCCTGGGCGTGTGGATCAGCCCGGATGAGGAGCGCAACGAGCGCGAAATCACCAAGGCCATCGACATCGCCAACCACTCGCGCAGCGTGGTTCGCGTGGTGGTCGGTAACGAGGCGCTGTTCCGCCGTGAAGTCACCGTCAAGCAGCTGACCGCCTACATGGATCGCGTGCGTTCGGCGGTCAAGGTGCCGGTCACCACGTCCGAGCAGTGGCACATCTGGGAGGAATACCCGGAGCTGGCTGACCACGCCGACCTGATCGCCGCTCACGTGCTGCCCTACTGGGAATTCATTCCCATGAAGGACTCCACCCAGTTCACCCTGGACCGCGCCCGCGACCTGAAGAAACTGTTCCCGAAAAAGCCCCTGCTGCTGTCCGAAGTCGGCTGGCCGAGCAACGGCCGCGTGCGCGGCGGCGCCGAGGCGACCCAGGCGGATCAGGCCATCTACCTGCGTACCTTGGTCACCACGCTCAACGCCCAGGGCTACAACTACTTCGTGATCGAGGCTTTCGACCAGCCGTGGAAAGCCGGTGACGAAGGCTCGGTGGGCGCCTACTGGGGCGTCTACAACCTCGACCGCCAGCCGAAATTCAACTTCGAAGGCCCGGTAGTCGCCATTCCGAAATGGCGCATGCTGGCCGTCGCCTCGGTGGTCATGGCGCTGCTGTCGCTGGCCCTGATGCTGATCGACGGCAGTGCCCTGCGCCAGCGCGGCCGCACCTTCCTGACCTTCGTGGCATTCGCCGGTGGGTCAGCGCTGGTGTGGATCGGCTACGACTACAGCCAGCAATACAGCACCTGGTTCAGCACTCTGGTCGGCGTGCTGCTCGGCATCGGCGCCATCGGCGTGTTCATCGTGCTGCTCACCGAGGCCCACGAGTTGGCCGAGACGGTGTGGACGCAACGCCGCCGCCCCTTCACGCCGGTGGTCGGCGACAGCCATTACCGGCCCAAGGTGTCGATCCACGTGCCGTGCTACAACGAGCCGCCGGAAATGGTCAAACAGACCCTCGACGCCCTGGCCGACCTCGATTATCCGGACTTCGAAGTCCTGATCATCGACAACAACACCAAGGACCCGGCGGTGTGGGAGCCGGTGCGTGACTATTGCGAAGAACTCGGCCCGCGCTTCCGCTTCTTCCATGTCGCACCGCTGCACGGCTTCAAGGGCGGCGCGCTGAACTACATCCTGCCGCACACCGCGCCGGACGTAGAAGTGGTGGCGGTGATCGACTCCGACTACTGCGTCGATCGCAACTGGCTCAAGCACATGGTGCCGCACTTCGCCGACCCGTCGATCGCCGTGGTGCAGTCGCCGCAGGACTACCGCGACGGCGAGGAAAGCACCTTCAAGAAACTCTGCTACGCCGAGTACAAGGGCTTCTTCCACATCGGCATGGTGACCCGCAACGACCGCAACGCGATCATCCAGCACGGCACCATGACCATGATCCGCCGTACCGTGATGGACGAGCTGAAGTGGGCCGACTGGACCATCTGCGAGGATGCCGAGCTGGGCCTGCGCGTGTTCGAGAAAGGTTATTCGGCCGCCTACGCCCACGACAGCTTCGGCAAGGGCCTGATGCCCGATACCTTCATCGATTACAAGAAGCAGCGCTTCCGCTGGGCCTACGGCGCCATCCAGATCATGAAGGGCCACGCCCGTCAGCTACTGGCCGGCAAGGACAGCGAGCTCAAGCGCGGCCAGCGTTATCACTTCATCGCCGGCTGGCTGCCGTGGGTCGCCGATGGCCTGAACATCTTCTTCACCGCCGGTGCGCTGCTGTGGTCGGCAGCGATGATCATCGTGCCGCAACGGGTCGATCCGCCGCTGCTGATCTTCGCGATTCCGCCGCTCGCGCTGTTCCTTTTCAAGGTCGGCAAGATCATCTTCCTTTACCAGCGGGCGGTGGGTGTCAACCTCAAGGATGCCTTCTGCGCGGCGGTGGCCGGCCTGGCGCTGTCGCACACCATCGCCAAGGCGGTGCTGTACGGCATGTTCACCAAGACCATCCCGTTCTTCCGCACCCCGAAGATGCGCTCCAGCCACGGCCTGATGGTCGCGCTGGCCGAGGCTCGCGAAGAGGTGTTCGTCATGCTGCTGCTGTGGGGCGCCGCCCTGGGTATCGGCATCGTCCAGGGCCTGCCCAGCTACGACGTGAAGTTCTGGGTGATCATGCTGCTGGTGCAGTCGCTGCCATACTTGGCCGCCCTGATCATGGCGCTGCTGTCCTCGCAGCCCAAGCCGCTGGAAATTCCGGTGGTACAGGACGACGCCGAGAACAAAGCGCAGAAAGTCTGATCGGCGCTAGCGCGATCTGAAAACGGCGGCCAATGGCCGCCGTTTTTTTGAATTGAAGTCCCCTCGCTGTACCCGACCGTCCTTACGCCTACGAGCCCCGGGCGTTTTGCTTTAAGCTATGCGCCCTTCTCGCCCTGCACAGTTTTACCGGAGCTCCCATGACGGCCCTGTCCCCCACCCTCGAACTCGCCTGCGACCTGATCCGCCGCCCTTCGGTCACCCCGCTGGACGAGGGCTGCCAGGAGCTGATGATGCGCCGCCTGGCGGCGCTGGGTTTCGCCGTCGAGCCGATGCGCATCGAGGACGTGGACAACTTCTGGGCAAGCCACGGCAATGAAGAGGGGCCGGTGCTATGCTTCGCCGGCCATACCGACGTGGTGCCGACCGGCCCGGTACAGGCCTGGCAGCACGGCCCGTTCGACGCCCTGATCGACGAGCAGGGCATGCTCTGCGGCCGCGGCGCCGCGGACATGAAGGGCAGCCTGGCGTCGATGATCATCGCCGTCGAGCGCTTCGTCGCCGAGTACCCGAACCACAAGGGGCGCATCGCCTTCCTGATCACCAGCGACGAAGAAGGCCCGGCCCACCACGGCACCAAGGCCGTGGTCGAACGCCTGGCCGCGCGCAACGAGCGGCTGGACTGGTGCATCGTCGGCGAGCCGTCGAGCACCACTCTGGTTGGCGACGTGGTGAAGAACGGTCGCCGCGGCTCACTCGGCGCGACCCTGACCGTGCGCGGCGTCCAGGGTCACGTGGCCTACCCGCACCTGGCGAAGAACCCGATCCACCTGGCCGCGCCCGCCCTCGCCGAGCTGGCGGCCGAGCATTGGGACGACGGCAACGCCTTCTTCCCGCCGACCAGCTTCCAGGTCTCCAACCTCAATTCGGGTACCGGCGCCACCAACGTGATTCCCGGCGAGCTGACGGCGATCTTCAACTTCCGCTTCTCCACCGAATCGACGGTCGAAGGCCTGCAACAGCGGGTCAATGCCATCTTCGACAAGCACGGCCTGGACTACCACATCGACTGGGCGCTGTCGGGCCTGCCGTTTCTCACCGAACCGGGCGCGCTGCTCGATGCGGTGAGCGCCAGCATCCGCAGCGTGACCGGCCGCGAAACCACGCCAAGCACCAGCGGCGGCACCTCGGACGGGCGATTTATCGCCACCCTCGGCACCCAGGTGGTCGAGCTCGGGCCGGTCAACGCGACCATTCACCAGGTAAACGAACGCGTGCTGGCCAGCGATCTCGATGTACTTACCGAGATCTACTACCAGACCCTGGTCAAGCTGCTCGCCTGATGCTCGCCTGCCCGATCTGCCAGGCACCACTGGCCGCCGTCGACAATGGCGTGGTCTGCCCCGCCAACCATCGCTTCGACCGCGCACGCCAGGGCTACCTGAACCTGCTGCCGGTGCAGCACAAGAACAGCCGCGACCCGGGCGACAACGCCGCCATGGTCGAGGCGCGCCGTCGCTTTCTCGATGGCGGCCATTACGCACCGCTAGCCGCCCGACTGGCGCAGCTGGCCGCAAGCTATGCGCCGCAGCGCTGGCTGGATATCGGTTGCGGCGAAGGCTACTACACCGCCCAGATCGCCGACTCCCTGCCGGAGGCCGACGGCTATGCGCTGGATATTTCCCGCGAGGCGGTCAAGCGTGCCTGCAAGCGCGCGCCCCAGCTGAACTGGCTGGTCGCCAGCATGGCCCGCGTGCCATTGGCCGATGCCAGCTGCGGGCTGTTGGCCAGCGTGTTCAGCCCGCTGGACTGGCAGGAGGCCAAGCGCCTGCTCGCTCCGGGCGGTGGCCTGCTGCGCATGGGCCCGACCCGCGAGCACCTGATGGAACTTCGTCAGAAGCTCTACGACGAAGTACGCGATTACGATGACCAGAAACACCTGGAGCTGATCCCGCCGGGCATGCGCCTGGCGCACAGCGAAACCCTGAGTTTCCGCCTGCTGCTAGACAGCGAGCAAGCCCGCGCCGACCTGCTGGCGATGACGCCCCACGGCTGGCGCGCCAGCGCCGAGCGCCGCGCAGCGGTGATCGCCGAACGCTTCGAAGTGACCGTCGCCATCCGCTACGATTGGATCGAGCGAGACGCGTCCTGAACGCCCCGACCAGATGAGAACCCACATGCGCCAACCGGATATCGAGATCTACCTCAAGGACGCCGACCACGACGCGGTAGCCGCCTGGCTGGCCCAGGCGCTGGGCCCCTGCACCGAGTGGCAGCAGAAAGGCCAGACCTTCCAGTGCCGCGCCGGCGACATACCCGTGACCTGGCTGCCCAAGGCCGTGGGCAAATGGCACAGCCTGTACCTGGAAAGCGATGCCACGCCGTGGGATGACGACCTGGCCTGCGCCCAGGCGGCCTACGCGGCACTGGACGTGGAAATTCGTTGCGCGCCCGGTAGCTGGGAAGAGGACGAAAGCGACGAGCAAGCCGATCAATGGCTGCGCATCAGCGCCGATGGTGTGCAGGAAATCACCTGGCGCACAGGCTGACCTCCTTTATCCAATCCCCCTCATCCTGCCCAAAGCCGGCCACTGGCTTTGGGTGCTGTAGCACCGTTTCCTCACACGCGGCCTTGCTCCACCTCTGCCCCTGCCCGCCTGCCTCCTCGCTGTAGGAACCTGTTCACGATCGTTCAGCGCTTTGCCTGCAAAGTGGCGCAAGCGACCGCTCCCATATCCTGTGGGAACGGGCGGGGGCGCCCAGTTCATGCCCGTGATTTTTTCGCGGGCATGGCCCGCTCCCACAGTAGATCAGTGACGGCCGTTCCTGCCCTGTCGCAGCCTCTCATATCGCCCAGAAAAATCGTGAACAGGCCCCAAGCCTGACTTAATGGCGAGACGAATCAGGCTGAGCTCCGGCAAACAGTAGCGCCAAACAAAAACGACTACAAAAATCTCAAAACCGCCATTTTTCACGCCTGTAAATGATTTTGAACGGCGCGACATCGCGCCGCACCTTGAATATTTATCAGCATCATCTTTCCAGACATTTATTCACGATAGATGCATGAAGGCATCTTTTGGCAGCAATAAACCAAGATCTTATCGAGATAATTCAGCATGAAAAATAACAATATCTCCGATAACTTGTAGTCATGAAAAATAATTACTCCATGAATATTGCTTACTGACCGGCTCTGTTTGCAGAATGCCGCCGTACGACTTTAGTCGACACCGTTCCTCTGCCGCCCTCTGGGTGAATCTGCAACGATCGCAGGAGATGCAAGCGTGCACATTGGTGTTCCACTCGAAACCCAGGCAGGCGAAACGCGGGTGGCCGCGACGCCGGAAACCATCAAGAAGCTGATCGGCCAGGGCCATCAGGTCACCGTTCAAAACGGTGCCGGCATTGCCGCCAGCATTACCGATGCGGCCTACAACGCCGCTGGCGCCAGCATCGGCGATGCCGCCGCGGCATTCGGCGCCGAGCTGATTCTCAAGGTGGTCGCCCCCAGCGATGCCGAGCTGGCTCTGATGAAAAGCAGCGCCGTGCTGGTCGGCATGCTCAACCCGTTCAGCAACGAGACCATCGCGCGCCTCAACGCTGCCGGCGTCACCGCCTTCGCCCTGGAAGCGGCCCCGCGTACTTCTCGCGCCCAGAGCCTGGACGTACTCAGCTCCCAGGCCAATATCGCCGGCTACAAGGCGGTGATGCTGGCGGCCAACCACTACCCGCGCTTCATGCCCATGCTGATGACCGCCGCGGGCACGGTGAAAGCCGCTCGCGTGCTGATCCTTGGTGCTGGCGTCGCCGGCCTGCAGGCCATCGCCACGGCCAAACGCCTGGGCGCGGTGATCGAGGCCTCCGACGTGCGCCCAGCCGTGAAGGAGCAGATCGAATCCCTCGGCGCCAAGTTCGTCGACGTGCCGTTCGAAACCGATGAAGAACGCGAGTGCGCCGAAGGCGTCGGCGGCTACGCCCGGCCGATGCCGGCCTCATGGATGGAACGCCAGGCCAAGGCGGTGCACGAGCGCGCCAAGCAGGCCGACATCGTCATCACCACCGCGCTGATTCCCGGCCGCAAGGCGCCAACGTTGCTGCACGAAGCCACGGTCGCCGAAATGAAACCGGGCTCGGTGGTCATCGATCTGGCTGCGATCCAGGGCGGCAACTGCCCGCTGACCGAGCTGGACAAGGTGGTGGTCAAGCACGGCGTGACCCTGGTCGGCCACGGCAACCTGCCCGCCCTGGTCGCAGCCGACGCCTCGGCCCTGTACGCACGCAACCTGCTCGACTTCCTCAAGCTGGTGATCAAGGACGGCGCCTTCCACCTCGATATGGAAGACGACATCGTCGCTGCCTGCCTGATGTGTACGGGCGGCGAGATAAAGCGCCTCAACAAATGATGCCTTCCTCTCCTTATGGAGAGGCCAACGACTACAAGAAAGGATCACAGCGATGGATCTGACTTCCGACGGAATCTACAACCTGATCATCTTCGTGCTGGCCATCTACGTTGGCTATCACGTGGTCTGGAACGTCACCCCTGCCCTGCACACGCCGCTGATGGCGGTCACCAATGCCATTTCGGCGATCGTCATCGTCGGCGCCATGCTCGCCGCGGCACTGACCGTCACCCCGCTGGGCAAGACCATGGGCACCCTGGCCGTGGCACTGGCAGCGGTCAACGTGTTCGGTGGTTTCCTGGTCACCCGGCGCATGCTGGAAATGTTCAAGAAAAAGGCCGCCAAGTCGGCGGTGGAGAAGTAAGCGATGAGCATGAACCTGATCACCCTGCTCTATCTCGTCGCCTCGGTGTGCTTCATCCAGGCGCTCAAGGGCCTGTCGCACCCGACCACCTCGCGGCGCGGCAACGCTTTCGGCATGGTCGGCATGACCATCGCCGTGCTTACCACCCTCGGCCTCATCCATAAGCTCGGCAGCGAGCTGGCGGTACAGGGCATCGGCTACGTCATCGTCGGCCTGCTGGTCGGCGGCACCGCCGGCTCGATCATGGCCAAGCGCGTGGAAATGACCAAGATGCCCGAGCTGGTCGCCTTCATGCACAGCATGATCGGCCTGGCGGCGGTATTCATCGCCATCGCCGCGGTGGTCGAGCCGCAATCGCTGGGCATCGTCGCCACCATGGCCGACCCGATTCCTGCCGGTAATCGCCTGGAGCTGTTCTTGGGCGCAGCCATCGGCGCCATCACCTTCTCCGGCTCGGTGATCGCCTTTGGCAAGCTGTCCGGCAAGTACAAGTTCCGCCTGTTCCAGGGCGCGCCAGTACAGTTCGCCGGCCAACACCTGATCAACCTGCTGATCGGCCTGGCCATCGCCGGCCTGGGCCTGTACTTCACCTTCACTGGCAACCTCACCGCCTTCGCGGTGCTGGTGGCCCTGGCCTTCGTGATCGGCGTGCTGATCATCATCCCCATCGGCGGCGCCGACATGCCCGTGGTGGTGTCGATGCTCAACAGCTACTCGGGCTGGGCAGCGGCCGGTATCGGCTTCTCGCTGAACAACTCGATGCTGATCATCGCCGGCTCCCTGGTCGGTTCCAGCGGCGCGATTCTCTCGTACATCATGTGCAAGGCGATGAACCGCTCGTTCTTCAACGTCATCCTCGGCGGCTTCGGCGGCGCGACCGATGCCGGCCCGGCGGCAGGCAGCGGAGAGCAGCGCCCGGTCAAATCCGGCTCCGCGGACGATGCCGCGTTTCTGCTCGGCAATGCCGACAGCGTGATCATCGTGCCCGGCTACGGCCTGGCCGTGGCCCGCGCTCAGCATGCATTGAAGGAATTGACCGAGAAGCTGGTGCACAAGGGCGTGACCGTGAAGTACGCGATCCACCCGGTGGCGGGCCGCATGCCCGGCCACATGAACGTGCTGCTGGCCGAGGCCGAAGTGCCTTACGACCAGGTGTTCGAGATGGAAGACATCAACGCCGAATTCGGCCAGGCAGATGTGGTGCTGGTGCTCGGCGCCAACGACGTGGTCAACCCGGCGGCGAAGAACGATCCCAAGTCGCCGATTGCCGGCATGCCGATTCTCGAAGCCTTCAAGGCCAAGACCATCATCGTCAACAAGCGCTCGATGGCCAGCGGCTACGCGGGGCTGGACAACGAATTGTTCTATCTGGACAAGACCATGATGGTGTTCGGCGACGCCAAGAAAGTCATCGAGGACATGCTCAAGGCCGTAGAATGACCCGCAAAGGGGCGCGCTAGAGCGGCCGCGCCCCTTTCGAGGGCAATTCGGCGTCAAGGGAAAAATACAGCAGCACTGGTTGGTAACGAGAATTGCTGCTCAAAAAAATAAATAGCTAAGCAACTATGCCAAACAATCGTAACTGTACCGCAATGACTTCACTGAAAATCTAGATATTTTCAGAGTAAAAAACTGCCAAACACGCCAAGTCACGGCAAATTCACAAACACCGGTACAGTTACCATCTAAATTGCAGGAACAGTTAAAAAGCAACCTATCTAGTGCTCAGCTAATTTACTTCAGCTGTGGCTACTGCAAACCCCGCGCGAGGACGAAAATGGGCACCAGAACTTAACCAGTCCCGCCAAAAGCGGAAGGATGCACGCCATGGAACGTACCCTCAGTTCCGATCTGCTTGTCAACAACTCGTCCAAATCTGCCACCAGCCTGCCGCTGAACATCCTGGCCACCCTGCTCCTGTGGCAGCGCCGGATCGTCAGCCGCCGCCAACTGGCACGCCTCGACCCTCGTCTGCTGGCCGATGCCGGTATCAGCGAGAGCCAGCGCTACGCCGAGCTGAGCAAGCCGTTCTGGCGCTAATCGCAACACCCGAGCTTCTCCCGCAAAACCCCGCCGGCATGCAGCGCCGGCGGGGTTTTGTCGTTTCAGGGGTGCATTCATCAAACAGTCATCGAACTGCCACCAGCGCTACACAAACTGTGCAGGTCTTTCTCAACGGCGCGATGCAGAGCGAGTAGAATGCGGCTTTCCGTGAGCCGTAGAGACCAAGCCCATGCCCACCGTCCGCACCCTCGCCTTCTTCAGTCTGTTCGGCCTGGCAACCTGCGCCAGTGCCAGCAGTTTCGTGGTGACCACCGACACCCTGGTCGACGCCCTCGCCGCCACCATCGACACCATGTCCAACGCCACCTCCTCGGTGGTCGACAACAAGGTCGTGCTGGCCGCCAAGGACGATGCCGCCAGCTTCGTCGCCACCGACGGCGCGGTGCGTGGCGCGCAGCTGGAAACCGCTCTGCAGCACATCCGGGAACGTATGCCGGCCCTGCAGGCCGACGATGTGCAGCTGGCCCAGGCCATCCTCGCTCACTAGGGTCTGTTCCCGTTTCACGCACGGCAGCGCTGAAACGGGTACAGACTCTAATCCTTCGTCATTACTGGAACTGCGGCACGTGTTGCCCGTCCAAGCAGCCAACCTAGCCTCACTCGGAGACCATTCATGAAGCGTCCGTTGTTAGCCGCCACCGCCTCCTTGGCCCTGTTCGCCGGTGCCGTTCAGGCCCAGACCCTGGTGGCCACCAGCAACATCATCGTGCGCGCCCTGGATCGCACCATCAACTTCACCTCGGACACCACCACCTCGATACGCGACATGAAAGTGGTGATCGAAGCCCGTGACGACGCCGCCAGCTTCGTCGCCAGCGAAGGTGACATCCGTGGCGCCCAGCTCGAAGCCGCCTTCGGCGCGCTGCGCAGCCAAGTCCCAGAGGCCCAGAACGCCTCCGATCAGGTACTCGCAGAAGCCATTCTCGCGCTGTGATAACCGCCCGTGGCTGGCTCCTGCTGCTGACTCTGCTGTTCAGCACGGCCAGCCACGCCCAGCTGCATTTCGCCCTGGATACGAAGGGGCTCAGCAGCGCCGAACGCCAAGCCAGCCAGACCCTCCTCGACGAAGCCAACAGCGCCCTGCCGCCGCGCCTGCGCGAAGCGCTGGATCGTGATGTGGTGGTGCGCTGGGTCGACATGCCAGCGGACAATTACGGCCGAGCCGGGCGCCTCAGCGGCGTTGAACTCAACGCCAAGCTGCTGCCGGGCCTCACCGACGGCAGCGCCGCCAGCACGCCCAACGGCCGCCCCCACGGCACCGTGCGCCAGGAGCTGCTGGCCACCGTGCTGCACGAAGTGACCCACCTTTACGACCGCGGCACCTACTGGAGCGCCGAACAGCGCACCCTGCTGCGCCGTTGCCAGCGGCACAATGCCGACCTGGGTCCGGTTGGTCTGCGCGCCGAATGCCGTGGCCAGACCGAACGCCGTTTCACCCTCAGCGACGATCCGCGCCTGCTCGACCTGGCCGGCTGGCCGCAACGCGTCGGCAAACGCGGCGAGCGCGACATTCACAACGGCCAGGTCGCCCGCAGCCCGGACAGCTACGAGCTGAGCAACCCGCGCGAATTCGTCGCGGTTAACATGGAGTACTTTCTCCTCGACCCCGAATACGCCTGCCGCCGCCCGTCCCTGGCGCGCTTCTTCAGCGAGCATTTCGGCTGGTCGCCGGCCAGACAGACGCCCTGCGGCAATGGCTACGCCTACCTGAATGCAGGGCGCGATTTCGACAAGCAGGCGCTGGCCAACCTCGATCCCGAGCGCGTCTACGAAGTGGATTACCTGCTCGCCGAGGCCAACCAGAACATGGCCAGCCGCTGGGGCCACAGCATGCTGCGCCTGGTGATCTGCGCGCCGGGCCGTCCGCGGGGGCCGGATTGCCGGCTGGACCTGGACCAACACCTGGTGCTGTCCTACCGCGCCTTCGTCAACGATGTGCAGCTGTCGAGCTGGGACGGCCTGACCGGCGCCTACCCGTCGCGGCTGTTCGTGCTGCCCCTGGCCCAGGTGATCGAGGAGTACACCAAGGTCGAACTGCGCAGCCTCGCTTCGGTGCCCCTGAAACTGTCGCGCGAGCGCCTGGAGCAACTGGTCGCCCGCGCCGTCGAGCAGCACTGGAGCTACGACGGCGACTACTTCTTCATCTCCAACAACTGCGCGGTGGAAACCCTCAAGCTGCTGCGCAGCGGCACCGCCGACCCGCGCCTGCAGACCCTGGACAGCATCACCCCCATCGGCCTGCTCGAAGTGCTCGAAGCCCGCGACCTGGCCGACGGCAGCGTGCTGAAGAACTCCCGCGAAGCGCTGCGCCTGGGTTATCGCTTCGACTCGTTCCGCGACCGCTATCAGGCCATGTTCAAGGTGCTGCAGCAGCGCCTGCCGATCCGCCAGCAGCGTGTCGAGGACTGGCTCGAACAGCCGGCCGAGCAGCGTCGCCAGTGGTTCGAAAAAGCCGACCTGCGCGCCAGCGCCGCCATGCTGCTGCTCGAACAGGCGGCCATGCGTCGCCAACTGCTGCTCTCCCAGGACGAACTCAAGCAGCGCTACCTGACCGGCCGCGCCGCCAAGGACCCGAGCCTGGACAAAGCCGGTGATGCCCTGGAGCAGATCCTCGCCAACACCGGCTTCCTGAGCCGCCCGGCCGAGCTGCTCGAAGGCGGCTACGGCCTGCCCCAGCAGGAAGAATGGCAGCGCCTGGAAAGCGAAACCCGCACGCGCCAGCAAAAGCTGAGCCTGCTCAGCGCCGACCTCGACGGCGAGGTGCGTAGCCTGCTCGAACCCCAGCGCCTGGCCGAGCTGGAAGCCAACGAGGCCAACCTCAAGCTGCTCGGCGAGCACCTGCGCAAGCTGCACAAGGAAAGCGGCGGGCTGCAGCTCTAGCGCCGCAGCCTGATCAGAGCTGATCAGACCGCCGTATCGGGAAACCTGACTACCGCGCTGAAACCTCGCGGGCTGGCGTTGCTGAAACCGATGGAGCCGCCCAGGTGATGGGCGATCATGCCGACGATGGCCAGCCCCAGCCCCGCACCCTGGGGGTTGCCGGCGCTGTGGAAGCGTTCGCCAAGGCGCGGCAAGCGGGCCTCCTCGACGCCCGGTCCTTGATCGATGACCTGCAGGTGCACGCCCTCGCCCTCCCGGCACACGCGCACGCTGACTTCGCTGCCCGGTGACGAGAAGGTCAGCGCGTTGCTGACCAGGTTCTGCAGCAGGATCACGATAAGCCCGCGATCCCCCTGAATAACCGCCGTTTCTTCGGCATCGAGGGCCAGGTCGATATGGCGATTGATCGCCAGCGGCGCCAGGTCGGCCAGCTCCTCGCGCACCACGGCGGTCAGGTCCAGCGGTTGTAGATTCTGCGACGGTGCTTCCAGGCGCGCCATGGTCAGCAACTGGCTGGCGATGCGGGTGGCGCGGTGTACACCGTGCTTGAGGAAGGCCAGCGCCTCCTCGCGCTCCTGCACGCTTTCGGCCTGCGCCGCGTTACGCACGTGAATCTCGAGAATCGCCAGGGGCGTGCGCAGCTCATGGGCGGCATCGGCGATGAAGCGCCGCTCGCGTTCGAGCAGCGCACGCAGCTGGCTCAATACGTCGTCCAGAGCCAGGCGCATGGGTTCCAGCTCCGGCGGCAGCGGCCCTGTCGGCAGCGGCTCCAGGCTATGCTCGGGGCGCTCGCGCAGTTGCTGGGCCAGGCGCTGCAACGGGCGCAGCCCCCAGCCGAGCAGCAGCCAGATGAAGGCGGCCAGCAACGGCAGGCAGACCAGCGTCGGCATCAGGGTGTGCTGGAGAATCTGGTGGATCAGGTCCTGGCGCAGGTCCTCCCGTTCACCGACCCAGATGCGCAGGCCGCCTGCGCTGTCGTCGAGCAGTACACCGCACCACTCCTGGTCGTTGAAGAAGAATTCATGGATGCCCGGCGCCGGCAGCTTCGTCAGGTGCGGCGCCTGTTCGGAACGCACCAGCAAGTTGCCGTCGCGATCCCATACCTGGAACGCCAGGTTGATTTCATAGGGGTGCGAGAACACCCCATCGGCGGAGCGATCCAGGGCACCATCCAGCGCCTGGCGGACGAACTGCCAGTCCACCGGGCGGCCGTCGGGCTGCTGCAGCATGCCTTGCAGCACCCGCGCGGCCTGCACCAGCTGGGCATCGTAGACCGCTTCGGTCTGCCGGTGGCTGTCGCGCAGGGCGAGCAGCACCAGGGCCAGGCTGCCGGCCAGCACCAGGGCGATGGTCGGCGCCAGAATGCGCGTGCGGATGGAAATCACGATGTCTGCTCCACCAGATATCCGACCCCGCGCACGGTACGGATCAACTCGCTGCACAGTTTGCGGCGAAGGTTGTGGATCAGCACCTCCAGCGTGTTGCCCGGGCCGCTCTCCTGCCAGCCGTACAGGGCACTGGCCAGGCGCTCGCGGGTGACCACCACGCCGGGGCGAATCAGCAACTGGTGCAGCAGCTGATATTCCATGGGCGTCATCGGCACGCTGCGCCCCTGGTAACGCACCTCCTGGGTGGACGGGTCGAGGGTCACGCCGGCGAACTCCAGCACCGGCTGGGCACGGCCCTGGCTGCGCCGCAGCAAGGCGCGGATGCGCGCTTTCAGTTCCTCGGGGTCGAAGGGTTTGACCAGATAGTCGTCGGCGCCGGCATCCAGGCCCTGAATGCGATCATCCATGGCATCGCGGGCGGTGAGCACCAGCACCGGCACGGCGTTCTCGCTGCGTGCGCGCAGCTGACGCAGCAGGGTCATGCCATCCAGGCGCGGCAGGCCGAGGTCGAGCAGCACCAGGTCGAACTTTTCGCTGCGCAGCGCATGGGCGGCTTCGACGCCATCCTCCAGCCAGTCCAGCGTATAGCCTTCGCCGCGCAGGGCCACGCGGATCCCGCGCGCCAGGGCACGATCATCTTCAACCAGCAGGACACGCACGGCACGCACCTCGTCATCGATAAAACGGCGCCATCATGCGCTTCGCGCGGCGCATTGGGCAGGGGTAGATGTTACCGACCTTTGCCCATTAAGACTTTCCTAAGCTTCGCGTCGCAAGGTGCTCCTGACCACCCCCATCAGGAGACTCACCATGCGTTACATCGCGCTTTTCGCCCTGCTGCTCGGCAGCCCGCTGGCCATGGCCAGCACCGAATGCACCACCGCCGACCGCTCGACCTGGCAGGACCCGGAGCAGTTCCAGGCCAAGCTCAAGGAGCAGGGTTACCAGATCAGCAAGTTCAAGGTCACCAAAGGCAACTGCTACGAGATCTACGGTTTCGACAAGGACAAGCGCAAGGTCGAGATCTACCACGACCCGGTCAGCGGCAAAGCCATCAAGACCGAGATCGAAGACTGATGCACGCGGCGACGATACGACTCTGGGATCCCCTGATCCGCCTGTTCCACCTGTCGGTGGCCGCGGTCTTCGTCGCCAACTATTTCTTCACCGAGGAAGGTGACGATTGGCACACCTGGCTCGGTTACTACGCCTGCGCCTGGCTCGCCGTGCGCCTGGTATGGGGCTTCGTCGGCCCGCGCAGCGCGCGCTGGACGGACTTCTGGCCGACCCGCTCACGCCTTGCCGATCACCTCGGTCGATTGCTCAAGGGCGAACCGCACCGCCGCCTCGGCCACTCGCCGATCGGCGCCCTGGTGATGCTGCTGATGATGACGGCCATTGCCACCCTGGGCATCAGCGGCTTTCTGATGCAGGAAGTCGATGCCCTGTGGGGCGCCGACTGGCCGCTGACGCTGCATGCCTGGGCCGCCAACGGCCTGGCGACGCTGGTGGCGATCCATATGGCTGCGGCCGTGATCGAAAGCCTGCACCTGGGCGAGAACCTGCCGCTGTCGATGATCACCGGCAAACGCCGTCCACCATCCGAACACCGCTGAGATTCGAACCCCATGCTGACCCTGCTCGCGCCTCGCCGTGCCAGCGCCCCGCGCGCCTGGCTGTCGCTGCTTGCCCTGGCCACCCTGAGTTGCGGGCTGTTGCTCGCCGATGATTTTCTGCAGCAGCTGTTCACCCCTAACAACCACGCCGAGCTGGAAGCGGACTACTTGGTCGTGCTGTGGCTGTTCAGCCTGGGGTTGTGGCTGTGCAACCTGCGCCCGCTGAGCATGATCATCCTGACACTGTTCGCGGTGATGCAACTGATGCAGCTGGCCAATATCAGCTTCTTCGGCGAGCCGCTGACCGCTATCGACATCCAGTCGCTGCTCAACGACCCCGGCGAAGTACGCGAGACCGCCGCCCACAGCTTTGCCGAACACTGGCCGGTGCTGCTCTGCGTGGGCATTCCCTACGGCCTGCTGCTGGTGCTGCACTGGCGCCTGCCGGGCCGGGTCAGCCTGCCGCAGAGCCGTTGGGCGCTGCTGCTGATCGCCGTGGTGCTGCTCTCCAAACCCTATCGCGCCACCTACCGCAACCTCGATTCGTTCGCCGCCAGCCCCAGCCGCAGTGCCCTGCACAACAACCTCAACGTGTTTTCCGCCTGGGCCGTGCACCTGGCATTCAAGCCGGAGTTCGAGCTGCCGCCCAGCACCTTCGCGCCCTATGCCCTGAGCCCGAGTCTGAGCGAAGCCAAGCACGTTTGGCTGGTGGTCGCCGATTCGCTGCGCAGCGACCGCCTTGGCGTGTTCGGCTACGACCGCGACACCACGCCGAAACTGGCCGCTTACCTGCGCGAGCACCCCAGCGCCTTCATGCGCCCCGGCATCGCCGCCGGCGTGGCCACCGACGTCAGCCTGCCCTACCTGATCAACCCGATTCGCGAGCCCGGTAAGGATGCGCTGCTGCGCACCGGCGACATCAACCTGTTCCGCTTCGCCAGGCAGGCGGGCTTTCGCACCCACTGGATTTCCTCCCAGGAATCCAAGCTGCTGGCCAACCTGGGCAGCCGTTACCTGGACGTGTCGATCACCCGCGAAGACCATCCGGTGCGCTTTCTCAAACAACAGGACCGCGCCCTGCTCGACGTACTCGACAGGCAGCGTTGGGCGCAGCGCAACTTCGTGGTGCTCAACCTGCGCACCGCGCACCTGCCCTACGCGCAGAACTACCGCCATGAAAAGACCCCGGCGCCCTGGGCGGATCAGGGGCCGGATGGCCAGAGCAACGCCTACGACAACTCGGTGCATTACCTGGACGGCCTGCTGGCCGAGGTGATCGCCGATTTCGACCGCCTGGAGGGCGAGCGCTACCTGATCATCACCGGCGACCACGGCCAGCGCCTCGGCGAAGGCGGCCATTGGGGCCACAACGATCTGGTACCGGAAGTCAGCGATGTGCCGGTGATCGTCATCGGTCGCGAGGCCAAGGCCGAAACCATGGCGAGCCTGTCGGCCGAACGTTGGATCAGCCATTACGAAGCCGGCAAATGGCTGGCCGCGCGCCTCGGCACGCGCATCCACAACCCCAACCTGCGCCCCAACGAGCACTTCGTGCACGGGAAATTGCTGTTCACCGACAACTTCATCCAGCGCGTCTGCGAAACGCCCACGGGCCTGGTTCACCAACCGCCGCAGTTGCTGAGCATGCTGTTGCGCGAAACCAAGGCCCGTTGCTGATGCCTCAGCCTTCGGCCGAACGCAGGGTGATGCGGGTGATTTCCGAGGATTTGCCGAGGCGGATGGGGAAGCCGTTCCACAGGCCGGTGCCGTTGCTGACGTACAGGCGCATGCTGCCCACCGCGTACTCACCCGACACATAGCCCTCGTTGAACGCCTGGGTGACCCAGTGCATGCCCAGCACCTGGCCGCCGTGGGTATGGCCGGACAGCTGCAGGTCGACACCGGCCAGCGCATTGCTCGCAGCGGCCAGGGGCCGGTGGCTGAGCAGGATTACCGCAGCATCTTTCGGCACCCCGGCCAGAGCCGCGTCGATATCCGGCAGCGGCTGGCCAAAGCGCGCGGCGGTCGGATCGGTGATGCCGGCCAGCACCAGGCTGGCGCCACGGTCCTCGATGGCCACGTGGCTGTTGAGCAGCATCGGCAGGCCCAGCTGCGCGAAGTGATCCAGCCACTGCTGGTACTCGGCGTAATATTCGTGGTTGCCGGGAGTCGCGTACACGCCCAGGCGCGCATGCAGCTCGCGCAGCGGCTCGACATCGCCCGTTCGCGCGGCCACGGTGCCGTCCACCAGATCACCGGTGATCACCAGCAGATCCGGCTCAAGTGCATTGGTCTTGGCGACCACCGCTTCCAGCCACGGCCTCTGCAGCAGGCGGCTGGCATGCAGGTCGGTGAGCTGCACCAGTTGCAGGCCATCGAGTTCGGCCGGCAACTGGGCCAGGGTGATTTCCACCTCGCGTACATCCGGCACACGCACCGCCTGCCAGACGCCCAGCGCCGACAGCGCGATGGCCGCTACCCCGACGATAGCGCGCAGCCGCGGCGCGGTAAGGGCCTTACGAAAGCGCGGCAGCAGCGCGGCGATATCCAGCACCAGCAGCGCCATGGCACTGATGATCAGCGCCCCGAAGGCGCAGCCCAGCACCATCAGCAGCACGCCGGGAATCTCCGGCGAAGCCATGCTGCCGAAGAAGTGCCGAGTCACCAGATGGTGCTCGGCCGCCGCCAGGATCAGCACGCCCAGCAACACCTTGAGCGCCTGCGGCCAGCGCTGCAGCCACACCATTCGCCAGAATACATACAGGGCCAGAAGGCCCGTGATCAGATGGAACACCGTTATCTCGCCTGTTCGGGATGAGTAGGAAGCCGCCCACTGTGACAGCGCAGCGGCCCGGCGGTGCACTGCACGTTTTTCCCAGGCAAAAAAAACCGCCTCATCAGGGAGGCGGTAACCAAAGGATGATGAACCGGAGAGACCACCGGCTTCTCTCGAAAGCCCATGGCGTTGTGTTCATCGAGGTACAGGGTATCGGTAAAGCCGCGTAGCACCGCATCATTTGCGTCGATAGTGATAATCGAAGGCTGCCGGCTAGCGCGCTACGGCCAGCAGATCACGGACACGCTGCAGATCGTCTAGGGTATCGATATCGGTAAGGATGCCCGGATCATCGAGCGGCAACAGTAAAGCGCGACCCTGCTCGCGATAGCGCTGCACCACCGAGGCAGCGCCGGCCTCGCCGCTCAGGGCGGCCAGTGCGTCGAAGCACTCGCGGGCAAAGCCGACCGGGTGGCCGCGGTTGCCCTCGAAAGTCGGCACCACCACCGGCTGCTCGGCCAACGCCTTGGCCACACGATGCAGGCTCATTTCACCGATCAGCGGCAAATCGCCTGGCAGGATCAGCCAGCCCGACGCGGTTGCCGTGGCCCGCACACCGGCGGCGATCGAGTCGGCCATACCGTCGCTGTCAGCACTTCGCACTACGTGATGCTTCAACCCCGAGCGCTCGACCGCCGCGAGCACGTGGTCGAGCACCGGCTTGCCGTGCAGGTCGGCCTGCAGCTTGCTGCCGTCACCGCCGGAAGTACGAAAACGCGTGCCGCGCCCGGCGGCAAGCACGATCACGATGGGGCCGTCGGTCATGGCTACAGCGCGCCGCGCTCGATGCCATTGGCGACACGCAGCACGTCGGCCAGGGTCGCCAGGGCGATTTCCGCCGGAGCTTTGCTGCCCAGTTGCAGGCCGATGGGCGCATGGATGCGCGCCATGTCCTCAGGACTCAAGCCGCCAACACGCGCCAGCCGCTCCAGGCGCTTGGCGCTGGTGCGCTGGGAGCCCATGGCGCCGATGTAGAATGCCTCGGTGCGTACCGCCTCGATCAGTGTCGGGTCGTCCAGGCGCGGGTCATGGGTCAGGGCCAAAATCGCCGTGGCGCTGTGGGCGCCCTGCTCGGCGATAAAGCGCGCCGGCAGAATCTCGAGTGCCTGCACGCCCGGCACCTTCACTTCGGCGATGGCTTCGGCACGCGGGTCGCAGACAATCACCTCGTAGCCCAGCGCCACGGCAAAGCCGGCGCAGAACTCGGCCACTGGCGACCAGCCGGCCAGCACCACGCGCAGCACCGCGCCAATACGAATCGATACCTGCTCGGCGCTACGCTGGATCTTCGCCTCGCTCATGCTAGCCGGCCGGCAACGGCTGACGCCTTCGCCCAGCGGCACTTCACGTATCAACAGCTCGCCACCGCCGAGCGCCTGCTCGACCTGGCCGAGCAGGCGCTGCACAACCTCGCCTGGTTGCAGGTACTCGACCAGCACATCCAGCACGCCACCGCAGGGCAACGCGCGGGTGGGCGCCAGGCCGCCTTCGCCGTAGCGGACGATCTGGTTGCAGGTATCGAACCCCGCGTTCTGCACCCGTTCGAGAAAGTCTTCTTCGACGCAGCCGCCGGACAGCGAACCGCAGGAATCGCCGGATGACAGCGCCACCAGCATCGCCCCGGGGGCACGTGGCGCCGAACCGAAGGTGGACAGCACCGTGCACAGCCACACCGCATGGCCCTGCTCGAGCCAGTTGCGAGCCTGCTGAACCACCTGCAGGTCTAGTTGCTTCATCGATACACCTCAACCGTCGCGCTACGCCAGCGCATCAACACCGACACGCTGGCGGGCATGCAAGTTGGTGGCCAGGCGTGCGCTTGGGTTCAGTGTTTTTGGGGCGAACGAATCAGTAGCCGAACGGCTTACACGAAGCTCTGGCGCGCGGCACCACGGGGCAGACGATTGCGACCCGGCAGTTGCTCGAGCTTCTGCTGCCAGGCGGCCTTGACGCTCAGGGCTGGCGTTCCGGCTGGCTTGGCTGGGGCCTGAGCTGGAGTCGAAACTGGAGTCTCGGCCGGAGCCTTGGCGGCGCGAGCGGCAGCGCGCAGCTCGGCAAGCGTTGGCGTGCGGTTGGTCGCGACCGGAGCAACCGCCTTGTCCAACGTACGCAGGCAGAGCTTGCAGGAAACCTGCGCCTGATCCTCGGTGGTGCTCAGGCTGGCGCCGCTGCGGCCACAGGCGATGGTGTTCGAGGATGGCGAGAAGTGAATAGCCAAGGGGACATCTCCAGCAGTAAAACGGGGCGGCGATTTTACATATCCGCCGAGGTTTCTGCGCCCTCACCTGTCACGGTGAGCGATGTGGGCGATCAGCCGCGAGGCGTGCCGGGCTGCAGCGCCTTGCCGGGCGTCATCGAGGCGCACATGGTCAGCAGCTGGCTGACGCTCCAGGGCTTGGGAATCACCGCCACGTTGAGACCGTCGAAATCCGTGGAGGCACCGAGAAACCCCGAGGAAATGATGATTGGCAGATCCGGGAAACGGTCACGAATCAGGTGCGCGAGAAAGATGCCGTCGATGTCGCCCGGCATGCTGAAATCGGTCAGCACCATGTCCACCTGCCCGTCGCAGCTGGACAGGTACTCCCAGGCATCGTCAGCACAGGGGAAGGCTTTGACCTCGTGGCCTTCGTCTTCGAAGATTTCCACGAGCATCTCTCTGATCGAGCGTTCGTCTTCGGCTATGACTATCAGTGGCATTGCGAGGATCCGGCAGTAAGGGTCAGGCTCTGACCTGCCCGACCAGGCAAGATTTCATTAATTTTTCGTGGCGCCGACTGGCGGCCTGCGGGCGCCGAATCGCCGCCCGCCATTGCAGCGGGCGACGGTTCGCCAGATCCATCAGGCCAGGCGGAAACGGCTCACCAGTTTCTGCTGATGATCGGCCAGGCGCGCCAGCTCCTGGCTGGTCACCGCAGTCTGCTCGGCACCGGAGCTGACCTGGATGGCCACGTCGTTGATTTCCACCACGTTGCGGTTGATGTCTTCGGCCACCGCGCTCTGCTCCTCGGCCGCCGCGGCGATCTGCATGTTGCGGTCGCTGATGCTGGAAACGCCCGAGGCGATATCGGCCAGCAGGCCACCGGCACGCTCGATGTTGCTGGCACCGGCCCGCGCCTTGTCGAGGGTTTCCTGCATGGATTGGGTGGCCAGGTCGGAGCCGCGCTGCAGGTTGGCGATCATCTCCTGAATGTTGCCGGTCGACTCCTGGGTCTTCTGCGCCAGGGTGCGCACCTCGGAGGCCACCACCGCGAAGCCGCGGCCATGATCGCCGGCACGCGCCGCTTCGATGGCGGCGTTGAGAGCCAGCAGGTTGGTCTGGTCGGCGATGCCACGAATCACGTCGAGCACCGAAGAGATCGAATCGCTCTCGTGCTTGAGGTCGGCGATGATCCGCGCGGTGTCGTCGGCCTGGGTCGACAGCTCGCGAATCACCTCGACGGTGCGTTCGATCTCCTGACGGCCCTGGGTGGTGTTGACGTTGACCTGGCGCGACATCTCGGCAGCATCGTTGGTGCTCTGCGCCACCTCGCGAACCGTGGCGCTCATCTCGTTGATGGCGGTGACCACCAGCTCGGTGCCCTGGCGCTGGCGCTCCAGGCTGTTGCTGGTCTGCAGGGTCACGGCCGAACACTCTTCGGCAGCGGTGGCGACCTGGGCGGTGGCCGAGCCGATTTCCTGGACGATCTGCGTCAGCTCGCCAGCCATGATGTTGAGGTTGCGGCTGATCTCGCCGAACTCGTCCTTGCCGACATAGGCCGAACGGGCCGTCAGGTCACGTTGCGACAGCGACAGCAGCGCACGGTTGGCCTCGCCGACCGCCAGGTTGATGTTGCGGATGATCAGGTAGGACAGCGCGGCCACCACGGCCATGGCGATCAGCACACTGATGAGTGTCATCCACAGCATGGCCGAGGCCTTGCTGCGTGCCTGGGTAGCCAGATCGCCCACGCTGGCCCCGAGTTCGTTCTCCACCTCACCCATCAGGTCGATGCGGTTGGTGGAGGTCTGGAACCAGTCGGTAGCCTTGACGCCCAGCGGCTGGCCGAGCGGCGTTTCGAAGGCCAGCTTCTGCAGGCGCGCCACTTCCAGGCCGCTGGGTTGCTGCATCTTCTCGTCGAGTTTGCTCACGAACTCGGGCGAGGCGTTGCGGCGGAAGCCTTCCGAATAGGCGGTGAACTCGCCCAGGTTGCGGCTGAAGGTGGACAGCAGATCAGCGTCGAAGCGGTCCTGGTTGAACACCACGCCGAGCATGGCGCGCTCACGGCCGGCGCGCTCCTTCATCTCGATGAACTGGTTGAGCGAGGACAGCGCCCGCGCAAGCGTCGGGTCGGTGACCGAACGCTCGACGGCGTGGGTATAGCCGATCAGCTTGCGGATGATGTCGGTAAAGCGCGCGCCGGATTCGCGGTTGTTGATCGCCAGTTTGTCGATCTGCCCACGCATGGCCTCCAGGCCGCTCAACGCAGCCAGCGCTTCACTCAGTCCAGCATCGACATTGCCCAGCGAACGCGCGTCGGCCAGTGCGGTGTCGGTCTGGCCGCGCATGCGCAGCAGCACGTCTTGCATGTTCTTGCCTTGGCTGCCCAGGAATACGCCACTGGCGCCACGCTCGCGCTGCAACACGGTGATCAGCTGGCTGACTTTCTGGGCAACGTCGCTGGCCTGCTGTGTTTGCTCCATCTCCTGCAAGGTCTGGTAGCTGCTGTTGACCTGCAGAGCGGCCAGCCAGAGAAAGCCCAGCAAGGGGCAAGCAAGTATCAGCATGAGCTTGAGGCTCAACGGAATGTTTCTGAGCACGGTGTTTCACCTATTCAATGTACTTCGGCAGTCTGATTACGAAGTAAAAGGGTTACCTGTGGTCGCATCGTCTGCGCGGCGCGTTGAACAGGGGGGCGCATGTGGCATGCGGCACGGTAGGCAATAGACGGGTACAGAGGAGTAATCGGCGCCTGATTCGGGTTCTTTAATAAAGTTCCGCACATTAACGGTGCAGGACGACGAATTGCCGCCGACAACTGAGGCAGGCGCTTCTAGTCGATGTGTTCTTGAAGCTCTTCGGGCAACCTGGGATCGACCTCCAGCCACGGCAGCCGGCTTTCGGTCCAGATATGCCGGTCGGCGGGGGCCTGCTCCGGTTGATCCAGGGTGGCTATGGTCACGTCCAAGGTCTGTGGGCTGAGCGTGGTGAACAGCGCCAGGTGGGCGCCGCACCCCGAACAGAAATAGCGCTCGCAGCTCGGTGAGGACGCGAAGCGCGCCGGCTCGCCGCGCAGCCAGGTGAAGGCGGCCAACGGCACGGTGATCCAGGTCACCAGAATGCCACCGGTGCTGCGCCGGCAGATCGAACAGTGGCAGTGGGCAATATCGCGCAGTGGCGCGTGGAACTGGTAACGCACTGCGCCGCACTGGCAACCGCCCTGATGCAGATCACTCATTTCATGCTCCTGAATAGGCGCGGGAATCCCTGCTTGCCTGATGGATCGGCACTGGCGAAGATGCAGCCTCACCACCACCGGGGGCTCCCGTGATTGAACTGCTCTTGGCCCTCTGGCCACTCTTTGCGCTGATCGTCGGCGGCTACGTGCTCAGCCGTCGAGGCTTTCCCAACGAAGCCTTCTGGCCAGGCGCCGAACGCCTCAACTATTTCATCCTGTTCCCCGCCCTGCTGTTCAACAGCCTGGCCACCGCACCGCTGGACAACCCGCAACTGCCGCGCATGGCCCTGGCCGTGTTGCTCGGCCTGGGCATCGCCTGGCTGGCGCTGTTGGTAGTGCGGCGCCTGCGCGGCTGGCCGGCGGCGCGCTTCGGTGCGTTCAGCCAGGGCATCCTGCGTTTCAACACCTACCTGGGCCTGGCTGCGGTCGGCAGCCTGTTCAGCCAACCAGGCCTGACCCTGGCCGCGTTGATGCTGGCGCTGATGGTGCCGACCGTCAACGTGCTCTCGGTGTGGTCGCTGACCGCCGAACGTGGCGTCAGTGCGCGCAGCCTGTTGCTGCCGATCATCCGCAACCCGCTGATCCTCGCCTGCCTGGCCGGTGCTTTGGTCAACCTCAGCGGCCTGGGCCTGCCCGGCGGCAGTGGTCGGCTGCTCAGCCTGCTGGCTGCCGCAAGTCTGCCCCTGGGCCTCTTGTGCGTCGGTGCGGCGCTGAAACCCGAGCAGCTGGGCGGTGAAGTGCCGGCCCTGGCCTGGAACAGCCTGCTGCGCCTGCTGCTGATGCCATTGCTGGCGCTGGCGGTGGCCGTTGGGCTGCAGTTGCCGATCATGGAAAGCACCGTGCTGGTGCTGTTCTTCGCGCTGCCCACCGCGCCGACCGCCTATGTGCTGACCCGCCAGCTGGGCGGCGACGCCAACCTGATGGCCGGCATCATCACCCTGCAGCACCTGCTTGCCGCCGCTTCGCTGGTCGGCGTGCTGCTGATGCTGGACATCATTCTCTAAGCCACGGCTCGCGCGGCCTGCAGGGGCTGTGCGAGCGAGCCACCGCCGCCCCGCTTACCTGTCTTCGACGAAAGCTGGCTGAAAGCTTCGTGCTCTAGCATCTGCTCACTGACCGACACAGATTGGTCGATGAGCTGCCGCCAGTGAGGCCCGCAGCTGCCGTCAACAAGAACAAAACAGGTAATTAACCATGCTTCGCCCCAGCTTCTCACGCCTGCTTCTTCTCCGCTCGCTTGCACGCTAGCCCCCTCGCGCATCACTCGCACCTAGCCGAATAACGTCCGGAGAAAGACCATGCTCACATTCCTTGGCTTCGCCATGGTTTCCACCTTCATGTACCTGATCATGAGCAAACGCCTGTCGGCGTTGATCGCCCTGATCATCATCCCGATCATCTTCGCCCTGATCGGCGGCTTCGCCGCGCAGATCGGCCCGATGATGCTCGAAGGCATCAGCAAGCTCGCGCCCACCGGCGTGATGCTGATGTTCGCCATCCTCTACTTCGCCATCATGATCGACTCGGGCCTGTTCGATCCGCCCGTGCGCCTGATCCTCAAGCTGGTCAAGGGTGACCCGCTGAAAGTCGCGGTCGGCACCGTGGCCCTGGCGCTGATCGTCTCCCTGGACGGCGACGGCTCGACCACCTACATGATCTGCGTCGGCGCCATGCTGCCGCTGTACAGCCGCCTGAAAATGAGCCCGACCATCATGGCCGGCCTGATCATCATGGCCGGCGGCATCATGAACATGACCCCCTGGGGCGGCCCGACCGCACGCGCCGCCAGCGCTCTGCACGTCGACCCGTCGGACGTTTTCGTGCCGATGATTCCCGGCATGATCGTCGGCGCCATCGTGCTGTTCGGCGTGGCGTATCTCTATGGCCTGCGCGAGCGCAAGCGTCTGGGCGTGCTGCAACTGCCGGAAGGCAAGATCACCCAGAACGAGATCAGCGTTTCCCAGTTCCCGGAAGCCCGTCGCCCGAAACTGATCCTGATCAACGCCGTGCTGACCATCGTACTGATGGCCACCCTGATCGCCGGCCTGCTGCCGATGCCGGTGCTATTCATGATCGCCTTCAGCATCGCCATGATCATCAACTACCCCTGCCTGCAGCAGCAGAAGGACCGCATCTCCGCCCATGCCGGCAACGTGCTGGCGGTGGTCGGGCTGATCTTCGCGGCGGGCATCTTCACCGGCATCCTCAGTGGTACCGGCATGGTCGACGCCATGTCCAAGAGCCTGCTGGCGGTCATCCCGGATGCCCTCGGCCCGCACCTGGCGGTGATCACCGCGCTGGTGAGCATGCCGTTCACCTTCTTCATGTCCAACGATGCGTTCTACTACGGCATTCTGCCGGTGCTGAACCAGGCCGCTTCCGGCTACGGCATCAGCGCCGTGGAAATGGCCCGCGCCTCCATCGTCGGCCAGCCGGTACACCTGCTCAGCCCGCTGGTGCCGTCCACCTACCTGCTGATCGGCCTGGCGAAGATCGAATTCGGTGACCTGCAGCGCTTCACCCTCAAGTGGGCGATCCTGGTCTGCATGGCGATCCTGGCAGCGGCCCTGGTGCTGGGCGTATTTCCGCTGTTCGGTAGCTGATTTGACGAAATTTTCACATCACTGGCGCTAGAATTCGGCATCCGGCCGATGCCTCGCGCCAGTTGTCCATCATCACAAGGAACCTCTAATGGAATGGCTCACCAACCCGGAAATCTGGGTTGCTTTCCTGACACTGACTGCCCTGGAAATCGTCCTGGGCATCGACAACATCATCATGATCGCCATTCTGGTCTCGCGCATGCCCCCGCACATGCAGGCGCGGACCCGCTTCTTCGGCCTGGCCCTGGCCATGGTCACGCGCATCATGCTGCTGCTGTCCATTACCTGGATCATGCGCCTGACCGCCGACCTGTTCCACGTGTTCGGCCAGGGCATCTCCGGCCGTGACCTGATCCTGTTCTTCGGCGGCCTGTTTCTGTTGTGGAAGAGCAGCACCGAGATCTACCACGGCCTGGAAGGCGAGGAAGAAGCCCCCGAGCAGCCCAAGGGCGCCGGCAAGCAGTTCCTCGGCACCATCATCCAGATCGCCATCATCGACATCGTCTTCTCGCTGGACTCGGTCATCACCGCAGTGGGCATGGTGTCCCACGTACCGGTCATGGTCGCGGCCATCATCGTGGCGGTCATCGTGATGATGATCTGCGCCGGCACCATCAGCGACTTTATCGAGAAGCACCCGAGCCTGAAGATCCTGGCGCTGTCGTTCCTCATCGTGGTCGGCACCGTGCTGATCGCCGAGAGCTTCGAAGTCCACGTGCCGAAAGGCTACGTCTACTTCGCCATGGCCTTCTCCCTGGCCGTGGAAGCGCTGAACATCCGCATGCGCACCGCCCGCCGCCGCGCCGAAGGCAAGGACGATGTGGAGCCGGTGAAACTGCGCAAGGACGTTCCGGGGCAGTGATCGGTTCGAGTTGATGCGTAAAGAAACGGGGCCTTCGAGGCCCCGTTTTTATGTTCGCTAGGTTGATCCAAGACAGGCTCGAAGCACTCGTCTAGGTTGCCTCAATTACCTGGACGATATCAGCACTCTCCAAAGCAGCACGGCCATGCTCAGCGAGAAAACCACCAGAACGAAAATCGGCCCCCAATAGCCGACCCAGTGCTGCAGCATTTCCAGCACCGCCCCCACTAGCCGGGTGCGGTGACCATCGTAGGATGAAGCCACGTAATAACCTCGCAGCCACGTCTCGTAAGCCGAGTACAACGGCACAAGGGTAAGCGGCAGGAACAGCAGACCTAACCAGAAGCTCAGTCGGCTGGCACCTCTTGCATAGGCGGATCGGTAACCCTCCTGGATCAGGCGCAAGGTGCAAAGCGAAATAAAGCCACAGACCACCAGCATTGAATAAGGCCCCCAGGATGCTGGCGTGCGATAGATGGCAAAAACTGCAAAAGGCAAGGTGACGCCGCTAAAGACAAACCATATCAGTAGAAAAACGTACTTCATCCCTGCCCTCAAGACCGTATAAAAAGCGACTTACTCCAAGATCAGAGCACTGTTTTTTTAAAAACGCCGAAGAAGAACACCTCTACGCCCTGTCAGACCCCTTTGCGACTATACCGACCTGCTGCACCGGTAGCTCCATTTGGCAAATCCTCAATCGGCAGCTACAGCTAAGCAGTGAGCATTCGCGAGTTCAGCTGTGACTGGTGCCTATCGCACTTCGTCCATCGGCAGTATCCCAAGCACCGGGATCGAATCTGCATATCAGGGAGATGCGTGATGTTGACGCTGCTCAATCTGTTGTCCGCCATTGCCCTGCTCATCTGGGGCACCCATATCGTGCGTACCGGCATCCTGCGGGTGTACGGCTCGCAACTGCGCCGCGTGCTCAGCCACAACGTCGGCAAGCGGCCGATGGCCTTCGTGGCCGGCATTGCCGTCACCGCGCTGGTGCAGAGCAGCAACGCCACGGCGCTGCTGGTCACCTCCTTCGTCGGCCAGGGGCTGATGGCGCTGACTCCGGCGCTGGCGATCATGCTCGGCGCCGATGTCGGCACTGCGCTGATGGCTCGGGTGCTGACCTTCGACCTCAGCTGGCTGTCGCCGCTGCTGATCTTCCTCGGCGTGGTGTTTTTCCTGTCACGCAAGCAGACCCGCGCTGGCCAGCTCGGCCGCGTGGGCATCGGCCTGGGCCTGATGATCCTCGCCCTGCAACTGATCGTCACCGCCGCCACGCCGATCACCGAGGCCAAGGGCATCCACGTGCTGTTCGCCTCGCTGACCGGCGATGTGCTGCTCGATGCGGTGGTCGGCGCGCTGTTCGCGCTGATTTCCTATTCAAGCCTGGCCGCGGTGCTGCTCACCGCCACGCTGACCGGCTCCGGGGTAATCGGCCTACCGGTGGCTATCGGCCTGGTGATCGGCGCCAACATCGGCAGCGGCGTGCTGGCCTTTCTCAATGCCAGCATGCAGAGCCAGGCGGGCCGCCGCGTGGCCCTGGGCAGCCTGCTCTACAAGCTGATCGGCCTGATTCTGGTGATCCCGGTGCTCGACCCGCTGGCGCACTGGCTGGACAGCCTGAACTGGCACCCGGCCGAGCTGGTGATCGGCTTCCACGTGCTCTACAACACCCTGCGCTGCCTGCTGATGCTGCCGACCCTGAATCTGATGGCGCGCTTCTGCAACTGGCTGCTGCCCGACCGCCCGGACGTCAACGCCGTCGCCAAACCCCGCCACCTCGACGTCACGGCGCTCTCCACACCCACCCTGGCGCTGGCCAATGCGGTGCGCGAAACCCTGCGCATCGGCGATCTGGTCGACACCATGCTCGGCCACCTACAGGACGCCCTGCGCGGCAGCCAGCCGATCCTCGCCAAGGACCTGCGGCGCATCGACGACGACATCGATGCGCTGTTCAATGCCGTGAAGCTCTACCTCGCCCAGGTGTCCCAGGAAGACTTGAGCGAAACCGACCGCCATCGCTGGGCCGAGATCATCGAGTTCTCCTCGAACCTGGAACGTTCGGGCGATCTGATCGAGCGCATGCTCGGCAAGATCCAGGACGAGAAGACCGCCCAGCGCCATGCCTTCTCCGACAGTGGCCTGGAGGAACTCATCGCCCTGCACGAACGCCTGCTCGGCAACCTGCGCCTGGGCCTGTCGGTGTTCTTCTCGGCCGACGCCGATGCCGCACGCCAACTGCTGCGCGAAAAGCGCCGCTTCCGCATCCAGGAGCGCCGGCTCACCCATTTACATGTCGAACGTCTGCATAAGCAGGTGGTCAAGAGTCTGGAAACCAGCTCTCTGCACCTGGAACTGATCGACGACATGAAACGCCTCAACTCGCTGTTCTGCGCAAGCGCCTACGCCGTACTCGGTAACCAGGACACCGGCGCCCTGCTCGCCGAAGAGGGTGGCGAATAGTGCGGGCCATGGCCCGCTCACTGGCGCTGCTGCTGGGTCTGCTGTTGTGCGGCCCGCTATGGGCGGCGGACTATCTGAAGGTCGAAGGCTACCCGCTGGATAACGGCCTGCAGCTGATCCTCAAGCCCACCAGCGACCGCGGCCACGTGTCGATTCGCCTGGTGGTGGGCGTTGGTTTCGATCAGTTCGACTGCGACCACAAGGAACTGCCGCACCTGCTCGAACACCTGCTGTTCAGCGGCATCGACGAAAGCGGCGAAGCCGGCCTGGAAGAGCGCATGCAGGCCCTGGGCGGCGACTGGAATGCCTTCACCCGCGACAGCGATACCACCTTCGTTCTCGAAGTGCCCGCCGCCAATCAGCGTGCAGCGCTGGACCTGCTGCTTGCCGCGCTGTTCAACACCGAACTCACACCCGAACGCATCGACGCGGCCAAGCGGGTGATCGTCCACGAGAACGGCGAACACCCGGCCGCCTGGCAGCGCCTGCTCGGCGCGTCGGGCAAACGCAACGACACCACCGAACAGCTGGCCGCCGAACTCGGCCAGGCCTGCGCCGAACAGGACTCGCTGGAGCGTCTGGACACCGCGGCCCTGGAGCGCCTGCGCGAACAGTGGTATGTGGCCAACAACATGACTCTGATCATGGTCGGCGACCTGGATCGCCGCCTGCCCGCCTACCTGGAACGGCGCTTCGGCGAACTGCCGCCCGGCCCGATGCCGGAGCTGCGCGAACTGCCGGAAAGCAACGGCCACGCCGAGCCCGAACGCACACTGGTCACCGGTCTGCTCGGCGATACCGCCCAGGTGAGCCTGATCTTCACCGAGCCCTGGGTCGGTGAACTCGACCAGGGCACCTGGCAACTGCTGCGCGACTACCTGCAGTGGGCCGTATACAAAGACCTGCGCATCGAGCTCGGCCTGGCCTACAGCCCCGAAGTGGAGCGCAGCGCCTACGGCAGCAGCAGCTTCTTCAGCATCAGCGCCGAGGTGGACCGCAAGGACGTGGCGCAAACCGGGCAGCGCCTGCACGACCTGCTGCAACGCCTGGCCAAGGACGGCCTGGACGACGCCACCGTCGAGCGCCTGCGCAGCGTCGCCCTCTCCCGCCAGAACTGGACCGCACAGGGCAACAGCGCCCTGGCCGACACCTACTGGAGTTCGCTCGGCAGCTACGAAGAAGGCCGCTTCGCCGACCCGGCACCCGAGCTGCGCAAGATCCACACCGCCCAGCTCGATGCCGCCCTGAACCTGCTGCTCAAGCAGCCGAGCTACCAGCGCGTCCAGCAGCCATTGCTGAGCACCACTGGTCTGTATGTGGTAGGCGCCGTGGCGGGGGTGATTCTGCTGTTGGCCCTGGTCGGTCTGGTCAGTCTATTGCGCCGCCGCTGACGAAAAAGCCCCGGTTAACCGGGGCTTTCTTTACGGCAAACGCGCTACTGCTTACTCGATGATATTGAACTCGCTCAGGTACTCCTCGGAGATTTCCAGACCCAGGCCGGGCTTGTTGTCATCGAGTTGGATGTAGCCATTCACCGGCTGCGGCTCGCCCTTGAACACGTAGTAGAACAGCTCGTTGCCGACCTCTACATCGAACACCGGGAAGAACTCGGCCATAGGCGACGCGGTGGTCGACATGGTCAGGTGGTAGTTGTGCATCTGCCCGGCATGGGGAATCACCGGCACCGACCAGGCTTCGGCCATGGCGTTGATCTTGCGCGCCGCGGTGATGCCGCCCACGCGGTTGGTGTCGTACTGGATCACGTCCACGGCGCGGCGTTCGAGCATCTCCTTGAAGCCGTACGACGTGAACTCGTGCTCGCCACCGGAGATCGGCATGATGCCCATCTTCTTCAGCTCGATGTAGCCTTCCAGGTCGTCGGCGATCACCGGTTCTTCCAGCCAGCGCGGCTCGAACTCGGCGAGTTTGGGCAGCATGCGGCGGGCGTATTCCAGGGTCCAGCCCATGTAGCACTCGAGCATGATGTCCACGTCCGGGCCGGCCAGTTCACGCAGCGCACGCACCTGTTCGATGTTGCGGCGCATGCCCGCCGGACCATCTTTCGGGCCATAGCCGAAGCGCATCTTCAGGGCCTTGAAGCCCTGGTTCAGATAGCCCTGGGCCTCCTCGAGGAACAGGTCGAGGTTGTCGTTGGCGTAGAGCTTGGAGGCGTAGGTCCAGATCTTTTCCTTGGTGCGCCCGCCGAGCAGCTTGAACACCGGCTTGTTCACCGCCTTGCCCATGATGTCCCAGATGGCGATGTCGATCGCCGAGATCGCCGCCATGCCGATGCCCTTGCGGCCCCAGGCGTGGCTCTGGCGATACATCTTCTGCCAGATGTACTCGTTGTCGAACGGGTCCTCGCCAATGGCGATGGGCGCCAGGTACGTGTCGATGATTTCCTTGGCCACCCGCGGTGCCAGGGCGCAGTTGCCGATGCCGACGATGCCGTTGTCGGTCTCCACTTCCACCACCAGCCAGCCGTGGAAACGGAAGGAGCCCATGGCATCGCCCTTCTCGAAGAGGATGTCGCTGGCGTTGGTGCAGAAGTGCGCCTGGGGCGGCACGACCTTGCCCTTCCACTCGAAAACGCGGGTACGGATGGATTTTATTTTCATGGTACGGCTCCTTTCACGATAGACGGGCGACCGGCAGAGACTGGCTCTAGGCGATACGACGGGGTTGGTTGAGCGGGAAACTGAAAAGAGGTGGCGAGCACAGCAAGGCCAGCGCTCTGGCCGATGCCATCGGTGTCATGGTCGATTCCTTGTTGCCGCTTTTTGCCCTGACGACCAGGGCCAGCTTCTTGTTGGTCCACGGCGGCAGCCGAGCTGCCTGTTGCCGACGACTCTAGCCATGGCGCTTGGCGGCGGATAATCACTTATGCGCATTTGGTGATAACCACAGGAAATGCCTGGCGCTGCAAAACTCCCGCGTGCGTTATCGCAGCGATCATTCGGATGAACGCTGGGGTAGAAACGAAACAGGGAGCTGGCGAGGCGGAACGACGTCATAGCGCCCCGGGAGGCTTAACCCTCTCGAGGCGTATGGTCAAACAGAGTCAATCGCCCAGATTGATCCGATAGAAATCCCGGGCATTGCGCCAGAAAAATCCATCGCGCTGCGCCTCGTCGTAGTCTGCGAGGATCGTCTGCAGCGCCGTGACCAGCTCGCCATAGCCGATGCGCAGGCCGGCCACCGGATAATTGCTGGCGAACAGGCAGCGATCGATGCCGAACAGGGCGAGGGTTTCTTCGATCACCCCGCGGTTGCCTTCCAGCGTCCAGGGTTGATCGCGCAGGCCCAGTTCGGAGACCTTCACGCTGACGTTCGGCTGCGCCGCCAACGCGGCCATGCCGGCGCGCCAGCCGTCGAGCCCGGCGGGGCTGCGATCCCAGGGGAAACCCATGTGGTTGAGCACGATGGGCACCTCGGGAAAGGCGGCCGCCACCTCGGCGGCTTCCTGCAGATGCCAGTACGGTACGCGCAAATCCCAGGACAGTCCGTGCCTGGCCAGCAGTTCGAAGCCGCGCAGCCAGGCCTCGTCCTGCATGCTGCCGCTCTGGCCACGCACGCTGGCAGCAAGCTCGGGGCGCGGCGCCGTCACCGGTTTGCTGCGAATGCCGCGCAGCAGCGGATATTCCAGATGCCGGCCAAGCACCTCCTCGCATTCCGAGCGGTGGAACCAGACGTGGGCGACCACCGCATTGGGAAAACCGTAGCGCGCATGTTGCTCGTGTATCCAGCGGGTTTCCGCCACCTGATCGGCACGGTCGTGCTCGGCCTCACAGTGCACCGTGGCCAGCACCCGTTGGCCAGCGCTGTCGGCCAGGTAGTCCTCGGGCAGGTAGTTACGCCGCAGCGGCGCGTAGTCGCCGAGAAAGAAGCACGGGTCGACCTCGTCCTGCAACCAGGGGTAGCGGTGGCTGTCGAGGTCCCACAGGTGATGATGGGCATCGATCAGCCGCTGCCCGCCCGCCGCGTACGGCAGACCGAGGCGCTGGTGCAGGCACTCGGACATTTCAGTTGGCTCCACGCAGGCGCTGCAGTTCGGTCTGCCAGGCGCTGACGAACTCGGCGTCGATGCTGCCGCTCACCTGTTCGGTGACCACCTTGGCCTGGTCGACGAAGCGCTGGCGCTGCTCGTCGCTGAGCGCATTGACCTGCATGCCGCTGTCCTTGAGTTCGGCGAGCTTCTCGCTGTTGGCCTTGCGCGCCAGCTCACGCTGCTCGCCACGCGCCTGCTCGGCGGCCTTGCGCAACTGGACGCGCTGGGCGTCGTCGAGCGAGTCCCAGGTCTTCTTGCTCATCAACAGCACGTAGGCGGTGTAGATGTGTTCGCTGAGGGTCAGGTACTTCTGCACTTCGTTGTAGCGCTGGGTGGCGATCAGCGAAATGGGGTTCTCCTGGCCGTCGATGGCGTGCATCTCAAGGGCGCTGAACACTTCGTTGATCGGCATCGGCTGGGCATTGGCGCCCAGGTGATCGAAGAAGGTACGGAACACCGGGCTCTGCACGGTACGGATCTTCAGGCCCTTGAGGTCTTCCCACTTCTCGATGGGCCGTTTGCTGTTGGTCAGGTTGCGAAAACCGATCTCCCAGAAACCCAGGCCGACCAGCCCCTTGGCTTCCAGCTTGGCCAACAGTTGCTGGCCCATCGGCCCGTCGAGCATGGCGTCCACCTCGGCGGTGGAATTGAACTGGTACGGCAGATCCAGCACGCCGAACTCCTTGACCAGCCCGACCAGCGTCGGCGCGCCCACCAAGGCGAACTCGATGGTGCCGGCCGGCAGCGCGCCGAGCATCTGCACATCGTTGCCGAGCATCGCCGACGGGAACACCTTGACGTTCAGCGCGCCGCCGCTGCCATCCTTCAGATGTTCGGCAAACAGCTTGGCGCCTTGCGGCCCTGGGGCGTCAATGGGGTCACCGGCGCTGAGTTTGAAGCTGCGCTCCTCGGCGTGGGCGGCAAGGCCCGGCAGCAGCAGAGCCAGGCCAAGGGCGGCCAGGGTTCGAGTGAATGGCTTGTTCATCTTGTTGTTCTCCGAAATGACGGGACTTCAGCGCACGATGACCTGGGATACATCCGGCTCAAGCAGGGTGTGGAAGTAGCGCTGGAAGGTGAAGGTGTTCAGATCCAGCATGCCGACGCGCTGGTCCTTGAGGGTGACGAACGCCAGATCGCGGGTCGGGTGCAGACTCATGGCGATGGCGTGGGTGTCGAGTTCGATGCGGTGGATTTCCTCGAGATCGGCGTTGAATATCGAGATCGAATGCTCGGCGTAGTTGGTCACGTACAGGCGATTCTGACGGTCGCGGTAGATACGCGTCGGGTCGGCACCGGTGCGGCCACGGCGGGTCACTTGCAGCGTCTCGACATCCACGGCGACGATGCTGTTGTCGCCACGGGTGGCGACGTACAGGGTGCATTCGTCGGCGCTGAAGCAGTTGCCCTCGGGCATGCTGCCCGGCTGCACCGGCACCGGCGCGACAGTCGGATCCTGCGGTTTGAGGCGGGTGATGGTGTTGCTCAGCAGGTTGAGGGCGAAGGCGGTCTCGCCGCTGCGGGTCAGCGCCACCAGGTGGCTTTTGTACCCGCCGGACGGAATGGCCCGGTCCGGGGTGTCCTTGAGGTGCGGCTGGTCGAAGATCAGCAGGGTCGAATTACCTTCGCTGAGCACGTAGAGGCGATCCTGGTCGTCCATCGCCAGGCCATGGGGACGGCGGAACGGCCAGATGCTCAGGGTACGCACGTGCTCGGCCTTTTCCAGATCGATGACGAATATCGAGCAGCCACCCTCGCCCTCATGGCTGGAGGTTTCGATGCCGTAGTGGCCGACGTAGGCGAAGCGATTCTGCGAGTCCACCACGAACTCGTGGGGGAAGTCCGGCAGGCGGATGTGCTTGATGGCGTCGCCGCTCTGCACGTCGTAGAAGCTGAAGGTATGGGCGCATTTCTGCACCAGCAGCAGAATTTCCTGACTCATGATCTCGATTCCTTGAAGCGGCGCTCGGCGCGCCGCCGGGTTGATGGGCTCAGCGCAGGGCGTCGATGGCGTCGAGCAGTTCGCTGCCATGCTGTTTGACGAAGGCCTCGCGCACCGGCGCGGACACCGCCTTGCGGAAGGCTTCGCGATCGACGTTCGGCTCGATCTGCATGCCTTTCTCGGCCAGCTCGACAAGGAACTTGCTGTCGTTTTCGGCGTTCATCTTGCGCTGCGACTGGCCGGCAGCGCGGGCTGCGTCAACCAGCAGTTTTTGTTGCTCGGCTGGCAAGGCGTCGAACTTCTCCTTGTTCATCACCAACACCAAAGCGGTGTAGGCGTGATGGGTCTGCGACAGGTACTTCTGCACTTCATAGAAGCCCGACGACCAGGTGATGCTCAGCGGGTGCTCCTGAGCATCCACCGCCTTCATTTCAAGGGCGTTGTACAGCTCGGCCAGCGGCAGCGGCTGCGGGTTGGCGCCGAGCAGGCGGAACGCCTCAATCTGCGCCGGGTTGCTGGAGGTGCGGATCTTCAGGCCTTTGACGTCTTCGGGCACGCGCACCGGTTTGCGCGAGTTGGTGATGTCACGAAAGCCCACTTCCCAGTAGGCCAGGCCTTTAAGGTTGTGGGTTTCCAAGTCGTCGAGCAGCTTCTGGCCGATCTCGCCGTCCAGCACGCGGTAGGCATGGGCGCTGTCGGCGAACACGAACGGCAGGTCGAGCACCGACATGCGTGGAGTCAGGCCGCTGAAGTTGGGCGTGCCGGACATTTCCATCTCGATGGTGCCGCCGCGCACGCCGGCGATCATCGCCTGGTCGTTGCCCAGCATGCTGTTGCCATATGGGCGTACCACCAGCTCACCCTTGGAGCCATCCTTGACCCGCTGCGCGAACTCCTTGGCCGCTAGGCTCTGAGTGTCGCTGTCCGAGCCAGCGAAACCGAAGCGCAGGATGGTGGCCGCCTGAACCTGTAGCGTACAGCTCAGCAGCAACAGGCAACCCAGGGTACGCAATGTGTTCTTGTTGTTTTTCATCGTTACATCCTTGCAGTGAGGGAAAACGGTTTCAGGGCAGGAACCAGCGCATCGGCGTCATCACCAGCTCCGGGAAAATGATCAGTAGCGCCAGCACGCAAAGGTGCGCGAACAGAAAGGGCGTCACGCCGCGCATCACGCCATCGAGCGGCACCTTGCCGACCCCGCTCATGACGCTGAGCACGTTGCCGATTGGCGGAGTGATCAGGCCGATGGAGGTGTTGAGGATGAACAGGATCCCGAAGTACACCGGGTCGATACCGGCCATCTTGATCACCGGCATGAACACCGGCGTGAGGATCAGCACGATGGGCATCAGGTCCATGGTGGTGCCGACCAGCAGCACGATGACCATGATCACCACCAGCAGCAGTTGCGGGCGGTCGATCAGCGGCTCGAGCAGCCCGCTGACCAGCATCGGCAGTTCGGCGATGGTCATCAGCCATGACGAAACCAGCGCTGCGGCCACCAGGAACATCACCACCGCACTGGTGCGCCCGGCGTCGAGGAACACCTTGAACAGGTCGCGCACCTTCAGCTCGCGGTATACGAACAGCGAGATGAACAGCGCGTAGACCGCCGCCACGGCGGCTGCCTCGGTGGGCGTGAAGATACCCATCTTCAGGCCACCGATGATCAGCACCGGCAGCAGCAAGGCCCAGATGCCATCGAGGAACGCCTTCCAGACTTCGCTCAGCGGCGCCTTTTCGCCACAGGGCAGATCGCTGTTGCGCGCCAGCCACCACCAGGTCATCCACAGCGCCAGGCCCATCATCAGCCCCGGCACGATGCCGGCCATGAACAGCTTGGTGATCGACACGCCACCGGCGACGCCGAACACCACCAGGGGAATCGATGGCGGGATCACCGGCGCGATGATGCCGCCGGCGGCGATCAGCCCAGCCGAACGATTGGGGTCATAACCGGCCTTGCGCATCATCGGCATCAGCATGGCCGCTACCGCTGCGGTATCCGCCACGGCAGAACCGGACAGCGAGGCCATCACCATGGCCGCGATGATCGCCACGAAGCCCAGGCCGCCGCGCTTGTGGCCGACCAGCGCCATGGGCAGGGCGACGATGCGCCGCGACAGGCCGCCGGCATTCATCAGCTCGCCGGCCAGCATGAAGAACGGGATGGCCAACAGCGGGAAGCTGTCGGCACCGCTGACCAGGTTCTGGGCGAGAATCTGCGCGTCGAAGGTATCGAGCTGGATCATCAGCGCGACACCGGCCACCAGCAGCGCGAAGGCCACCGGAATGCGCATGGCCATGGCGCCCAGGAGGGAGCCGAGGAATACCACGATGGTCATTTCGACACCTCGGAAATCAGTGCGTCTTCGGGGCTCAGCGGCATCACCTGGTCCGGGTCGACATGGCGGAATAGCAGCAGGTACAGGCGCTTGATGATGATTGCCGCCATGCCCAGGCTGCACACCACACCGGCGGCGTACATCAGCCCCAGGGGCAGCTCGGCCACCGGCGACAGGTTGTCCATGTTGATGACGGTCTGCTTGTAGCTGCCGACCAGGAACAGGCCGCAGCAGAACAGCATCATCAGCTCGGCGAGCACCGCGCAGATGCGCTGGCCGAGGGCCGGCAGGCGGCGGTACAGCAGGTCGATGCCCAGATGCGCGTTGTCTCGCAGGGCCACCACGGCGCCGATGAAGGTCAGCCATACGAACAGGTAGCGCGCGCCTTCATCCGACAGGGCGATGCCGGAATTGAAGCCGTAGCGCAGCACCACGTTGAAGAACACCAGAATCACCATGGTGCCCATGCAGAACACCACGATGCTTTCGAACAGCCGCGACAGCAGCAGACTCAGCAGGCGCATGGCAGTGCCCTCCCCTGCAATCCCTTGACGCCGCCCACGCGGCGGCCCATCGACGGCCGTGAGGGCCGCCAATCGTTGAACCTGTCCATGACTGACTCCTTGTTATTGTTGTTCTCGGAAAACGCGGGATCAGCCCCGCTGCCGACTGCCCATCCGACAGGCGATCTCGAAGGCCTGGCGGGTGGCGCCGACGTTGGCCTTGCCCTGCCCGGCGATGTCGAAGGCGGTGCCGTGGGCCGGCGTGGTGATGGGGATCGGCAGGCCGCCCTGCACCGTCACGCCGCGGGAGAAGCCCATCAGCTTGATCGCGATCTGGCCCTGGTCGTGGTACATGGTCACCACCGCGTCGAAGGCCTGGCTGTCGCCCTGCACCTTGAGGAAGATGGTGTCGCCCGGGTACGGGCCGATGGCCTCAATGCCCTGCTCACGGGCGCGCTCCACCGCAGGGCCGATGATGTCCAGTTCCTCGCGGCCGAAACTGCCGTTGTCGCCATTGTGGGGGTTGAGGCCGCAGACACCGATGCGCGGTTTTTCCAGGCCATTGCGCTTGAGTGCGGTGTCGATCAGGCAGATCGCCTCGATCACTCGATCCTGGCTGAGCATGCCCGGTACGTCGGCCAGTGCGACGTGGGAGGTCACCCGCGAGGTCCACAGGTTGTCGAGCACGTTGAATTCGCAGAACGGACCATCGAAACCCAGGTACTCGGCGAACCAGTGCAACTCGTCGCTGTGGCCCATGCCGGCCATGTGCAGGGAGGTCTTGTTGAGCGGGCCGAACAGAATGGCGTCGGTCGTTCCGTCAGCGGTCAGGCGCAGGGCCTGCTCGAGGGTGTCGAGGCTGTACTGGCCACCGATCACGCTGGCTTCGCTGCGCGGGAAATCACCCTTGGCGCGGCCGCGAAACGGCAGTAGCAGCGGCGTGTCGTCGGCGAAGCTGAGATTGTCGGTGGAGTCGATGAGGCGATACGGAAACGACTGGCCGGCGATGTCCATGCCGCGGCGCACTTCGGCCTCATCGGCGATCAGCAGCACCTGGGCCTTGCGACGTACTTGCGGCTCGGCGAGCAGGCGAGCGATCAGCTCGGGGCCGATGCCGGCGGGGTCACCCAGCACCATGGCCAGGCGGGGAAGAGTCGAGTTGCTCATGCGATTGTCCTCAGGTCGGAAGATGCGTCCGGAATGCGAATGACATCGGCCACGGTTCGGTACAGGCGCCGCGCGTTGTCGTGAAAAAGCTGTTGCTGCTGCTGGCGCGGCAGGTGCGCGACGATGCGTTTGAAGCCGCCGTAGATGTCGTCGAACGTGCCGCACAGGCTGTCGACCGGGAAGTTACTGGCGAACATCACCCGCTCGGGGCCGAACATGGCGATGGTTTCGCCCACGATCCAGGCGTTGTCCTCGACGCACCAGCGCCGGCCAGGCAGGCCGATGCCGGACACCTTCACCGCCACGTTCGCGCAGTCGGCCAACTTCGCCATCGCCGCATGCCAGCCGGCCAGCCCCTGCTCGCTGCGATCCGATGGCAAACCGGCGTGGTTGAGAATCAGCTGGGTGCCGGGAAAGTCGCGGGCCAGCGCGATGGCTTCGGGCAGGTTCCACCAGGGCGTCTGCAGGTCGAAGTGCAGGCCGTGGCGCGCGAGTTCCGCGTAGCCACGACGCCAGCTTTCATCGCTCATCAGGGTGCGCTGGGTACCAACGTCTTCTGGCGAAGCCGGGCCGCCGGGCTTGTGACGTACGCTGCGCACCCGCTGGAACGCCGCCTGGGCGGCCAGCACCTGGGCTGCATCCGGCGCATCCAGCCAGGCCTGGGCGACCACTGCATTGGGCGCGCCATAGCGCAGGGCGACCTCGTGGATGAAGGCGGTTTCGCCAATCGGGTCGCGCGGATCCCACTCGGTTTCCACATAAACCGTGGCCACCACCCGGTGCTCGCCGGCATCGGCCATGTAGTCGTCCGGGTAGTAGGGCCGCTTGATGGCGCTGTAGTCGCCATAACGAAACGGGATGTTCTCCTCGCCCGACAGCCAGGGGTGATGGTTGCGCTGCGGGTCCCAGAAATGGTGATGGGCGTCGATGATCGGCCCGTCGTACAGCTCAGCCATGGGCCACCTCGGCCTTGTCGAGGGAGATCAGCAGCGTGCCGACGATGAACAGCCCCGAGCACAGAGCGAAGAAACCCAGCACCGCGGCGTAACCGCCGGCGTGCTGCAGCAGCAGGCCGACCAGAATCGGCACGGCGATGCCGCCCAGGCTGCCGGCCATGTTCATCACCCCGCCGATCAGCCCGACCCGCGCCGGCGAGGCCAAAAGCGCCGGGAAGCTCCAGTACAGGCTGCCCCACATCAGGAAGAACGCGGTCAGCGACAGCAGGCCGACGGCCAGGTATGGATCGTTCAGGCTCGGCAGCAGCAGGAAGGCGCCCAGCGCCACCAGGCCGGAGAAGGCCAGCAGACTCTTGGCCGCCAGACCGCGGCGCACGCCCTTGGCGATCAGCCGGTCGCACAGGAAGCCACCGGTCAGCGAACCCGCAGCGCCGCAGATGAAGATCACGAAGGTGGCGGCGCCGATGCCCTTGATGTCGAAGCCGCGGGCCTGGGCCAGATAGCTCGGCCCCCAGGTCAGCAGGCCGAAGAACACCATGGCCCAGCTGGCGCGGCCGAGCAGGATGCCGGCCAGCGAGCGACGAGCGATGCCCAGGCCACGCACGGTCTGCCTGGCCGCTTCGGCCATGCTCACCGTGCGACCTTCGTTGATTGTGGCGAGCTCGGCGTCGTTGACGTCCGGGTGCTCGGCGGGGTTATCGCGCAGGTAGTGCCAGGCCAGCCAGGCCATGGCGAGCGTAGCGATACCGGCAATGAAGAACGCGGTACGCCAGGAGCCCAGCACGGCGATCAGGTAGGCGATGATCAGCCCGCCGAGGGCCACGCCCAGCGGCCCGCCACAATCCATCAATACCGCGCCGCGGCTGCGCTCGCCACTGCCCAGCCACAACGAATTGAGCTTGCCACCGGCCGGAAACAGCGGCGCTTCGGCAGCGCCCAGGGCCACGCGGGCGAACATCAGTGACAGGCCGCCGGTAGCGAATGCGGCGAGAGTCTGGAAAGCGCCCCACAGGCCGGTCGACCAGCCGATCACCCGGCGCGGACCATAGCGGTCGATCAGCCAGCCGCCAGGAATCTGCAGCAGCGCGTAGGCCCAGAAGAAACTGCTGAGGATCAGCCCCTGCATGCTCGGGCTCAGGCTGAACTCGCCGGCGATCACCGGCATGGCGATGGACAGGGAAACCCGGTCGATCAGGTTGATCACCGTGAGGGCGAAAATGATGGCGAAGATGCGCCAGCGCACCCGGGAGGGCTTGCTGACCAGAACGCTGGCCGAGGGGATGCGCACCGGCAGGGCGACAGGTTGAGCCTGAGCCATGGGGAGTACCTCTGTGTTGTTGTTTTTGTAGTAGCGGGCGACGAGCGGTCGGCCTGGCTGAACGAACTATCGGCCTGGCCAACGATAACCGTCTAATCAAAGCTTCTCATACGGACATAGCCTGGAGTTATCGCTTCGCAAGGACGCCAGGCATAACCTGAGGCTATCGGAGTATCAGTTCTTTTGAGTAGACGCTTATCGACACCCTTCGCACACTCCGGGCAACCCACAAGAACGACAACAATGAGGTAGCCCCATGTACAGCCCCCGTACGCGTCATGTTCCTGTCCTACTCGCCGCCCTGCTCTGCGCCGCGCCATTGGCCGCCGTAGCGGACTGGAAACCCGAAAAGAACGTGGAGATCGTCGTGGCCGGCGGCCCGGGTGGCGGCACCGACCAGCTCGGCCGGGTGATCCAGTCGGCGATCACCCAGCACAAGCTGCTCGACGTCAACACCGTGGTGCTCAACAAAGGTGGTGGCAACGGCGCCGAAGCCTTTCTGGAAATGAAGTTGGCCGAGGGTGATGCCAACAAGCTGGTGATCGGCACCAACAACGTCTACCTACTGCCGCTGGTGGCCAAGCTGGGCTACCAGTGGACGGACCTGACGCCGGTCGCGGCAGTGGCCGAGGATGACTTCATTCTCTGGACCTATCAGGGTTCGCCCTGGAAGGACGCTGCCGCATTCAAGGCCGACCTGGCAAAGAATGCCGCCAACATGCGCGTCGGCGGCAGCCAGTCCAAGGACGTCGACCAGACCCTGTCGCTGCTGCTCGGCCAGCAGGCGGGCACCAAGCTCACCTACATCCCCTTCAAGAGCGGCAGCGAGGCGTCCACGCAACTGGCCGGCAAGCATATCGCCGCCAACTTCAACAACCCGGCCGAAAGCGTCAGCCAGTGGCGCGGTGGCCAGGTGGTGCCGCTGTGCGTATTCAGCCAGGAGCGCATGGGCTACACCCAGAAAGTCACCGAGACCCAGTCCTGGGCCGACGTGCCGACCTGCAAGGAGCAGGGCCTGGGCATCGACCAGTACCGTTTCCCGCGCACCGTGTTCCTGCCCGGTGGCGTCTCCGACGAGCAGCGCGCCTTCTACGTCGAGCTGTTGCGCAAGGTCAGTCAGACGCCGGAGTTCAAGACCTACGTGGAGCGCTCCGCCCTGGCACCGACCTTCCTTTCCGGTGATGAGCTGGTGAGCTACATCGAGAAGGATCGCGAGCGCGTTATCCCTGTGTTCAAGCAAGCCGGCTGGCTGCGCGAGTAAACCGCGCGCCACTCCCGACCGGCGCTCAGGCGCCGGATTGCCATGCACAACACGAGGAAACCCTCATGTCCAACACCACGGATACGCCTCTGGTCGCCACCCGCTGGGTGGAAATCGGCCTGGCGCTGTTCACCGCTGTTCTGGGCGGCATCGTCATGGTCGGCGCCGTCGAAATCGGCATTGGCTGGAGCGACACCGGCCCCGAAGCCGGTTACTTTCCCTTCTACATCGGCCTGCTGTTGAGCGCGGCCAGCGTCGGCAACCTGATCCTGGCGCTGCTGCGCACACCGGCGATGAGCGCCGCGTTCGTCGGTCGCGAGGCGTTCGGCCAGGTGTTGGCGGTGTTCCTGCCGATCACGCTGTACATGATCGCCATGCCCTTTGCTGGTATCTACCTGGCCTCGGCGGTGTTCATCGCCTGGTTCATGTGGCGTGATCGCCAACGCAGCAAGCCCTACGGTATTGCGCTGATCGCGACCATCTCCTGCGGCGCGGCACTGGCCAGCTACCTGATCTTCTCGCTGTGGTTCAAGGTGCCGCTGGACAGCGGCGTGCTGGGCGACCTGGTGGCCGTTGTCGGAGGGTCGCTGAAATGAGCGAAATCGACTCCCTGATGCAGGGCATGGCCCTGATCCTGACTCCACACCACATCTGCCTGATGGTCATCGGCGTGCTGCTCGGCATCCTTGTCGGCGTGCTGCCCGGCCTCGGCGCCCCCAACGGCGTGGCGCTGTTGCTGCCGCTGACCTTCACCATGGAACCGGTGTCGGCGATCATCCTGCTCTCGTGCATGTACTGGGGCGCGCTGTTCGGCGGCTCGATCACCTCCATCCTGTTCAACATTCCCGGCGAACCCTCGTCGGTGGCGACCACCTTCGACGGTTACCCCATGGCCCGCAACGGCCAGGCCGGCGAAGCGCTGACCGCGGCTTTCACCTCGGCGCTGCTCGGTGCGCTGGTCGGTGTGTTGCTGCTGACCTTCCTGTCGACGCGCATCGCCGAGTTCGCCATGGAATTCAGCTCGCCGGAGTTCTTCGCCGTCTATCTGCTGGCGTTCTGCACCTTCATCGGCATGAGCAGGAACCCGCCGCTGAAGACCGTGGTAGCGATGATGATCGGCTTCGCCATGGCCGCCGTCGGCATGGACACCGTGTCCGGCGAACTGCGCCTGACCTACGACCAGCCCTGGCTGCTCTCGGGCCTGAGCTTCGAGGTGGCGGTGATCGGGTTGTTCGGTATCGGCGAGATTCTCTGCACCGTCGAGGAAGGCCTGGTGTTTCGTGGCGAACGCGCACGCATCACACCGATGACCATCCTGCGCACCTGGGCCAAGCTGCCGCGCTACTGGCTGACCTGGCTGCGCAGCGCCCTGGTCGGCTGCTGGATGGGTGTGACGCCCGGCGGGCCGACTGCCGCCTCGTTCATGAGCTACAGCCTGGCGCGGCGCTTCTCGAAGAACCGCGACAACTTCGGCAAGGGCGAAGTGGAAGGCGTGATCGCCCCGGAAACCGCCGACCACAGCGCCGGCACCAGCGCCCTGCTGCCGATGCTCACCCTCGGCATTCCGGGCTCGGCGACCGCCGCGGTGATGCTCGGTGGCCTGATGATCTGGGGCCTGCACCCGGGGCCGACGCTGTTCGTCGAGCAGCACGACTTCGTCTGGGGCCTGATCGCCAGCATGTACCTGGGCAACGTGGTGAGCCTGATCGTGGTGCTGGCCACGGTGCCGCTGTTCGCCTCGATCCTGCGCATTCCGTTCTCGATCATCGCACCGATCATCATCATGGTCTGCTCGATCGGCGCCTACTCGGTGCACAACTCGATGTTCGACGTTGGCCTGATGCTGATCTTCGGTGCCCTGGGTTACCTGTTCAAGAAGCTCGGCTACCCCATCGCCCCGCTGATCCTCGCTGCGGTGCTGGGCGACAAGGCCGAAGACGCGTTCCGCCAGTCGATGCTGTTCTCCGACGGGCAACTGTCGATCTTCTGGTCCAACCCGCTGGTCGGCAGCCTGACCACCGCGGCGCTGTTGATGCTGTTCTGGCCGCTGCTGGCCCGCGGCCTCAAGGCACTGTTCGGTTCACGCCAGGGGCAGGCCCGCCATGTCTCGTAATCGCCAGCAGGCCGGGCTGTTCCTGGCCACGGCCACCGGGCGCTCGCTGATGACTGGCGAGCGTCGCGATTTCTTGTCACCCTTGGCCGACTCCCCTGCCACGAGCCGCGCCATGTCCCGCATTCCTGACGCCAGCATCATCCACAGCCGCCTGCGTTTGCGGCAGTTGCGCCTGATGCTGGCCCTGCAGGAATTCGGCTCGCTGCGTCGGGCCGCCGAGGAGATCGGCATGACCCAGCCGGCGGCGACCAAGATGCTTCACGAGGCGGAGAGCCTGCTTGGCGTCGAGCTGTTCGAACGCCTGCCGCGCGGCATGCGCGCCACGGCGTTCGGCGAGACGGCGATCTATTACGCCAAGATGATCTTCGCCGAGCTGTCGGGCATGCGTGAGGAATTCGCCGCCCTGGAGTCGGGCAACCTGGGCCGGGTGACCATCGGCGCCATTCCGGCACTGGCCTCGGGGCTGCTGACGCGCACCATCGCCACCCTGAAAAAGAGCCACCCACGGCTGTCGATGAGCATCCAGGTCGACACCAGCGACGTGCTGGTGCAGGCCCTGCAACAGGACCAGCTGGACGTGGTGCTGGGGCGGATTCCCGATGGCGCGCGGGCCGACGACCTGCTGTTCGACAGTCTTGGCGAGGAAACGCTGTGTGTGGTGGCAGGCGCCCAGCACCCCATGGCCGGAGCCAGCAAGCTGACCTGGCACGAGTTGCAGGACCTGACTTGGGTGCTGCAGCAGCATCCAAGCCCGATGCGCACCATCATCAACCAGGCGTTTCACAACGCGCGGGTCGACATTCCCAGCAGCATCGTCGAAACCACCTCGATCATGACCCTGCTGTCGCTGTTGCAGCAGACAGACATGATTGGCGTGACCCCGGTGTCGGTGATCAACGACTACCCGGCCCGGCACCTGCTCAAGATCCTGCCGATCACCTTCGAGCCGCGCCTGCCGCCCTACGGCCTGATCACCCGTCGCCATCGCATCCAGTCGTCGGCCATGCAGGCCTTCATCAATGCGGTAAAGGACGAACACGCCAACGTGTGATCGTCCACAACCGCGCTTTTCGCAACGAAACGGCAACATTTACAAGATTTTGCCGACAGGGCGGCGATCCGGCACACTAGCGGCCCCGAGCTTCGGCTCGTTGCCGCAGCCAGATTTCGTATGACCCGCTCCCCGCTTCGCCGCCTTGCCTTCGGTACCCTGCGCCGCCTGCTGTACCTGTGGGTGCGCTCGGAAACCATCAACCAGTCGGCCTTCACCCTCAAGCTCGACCGCAGCAAGCCGGTGTTCTACGTGCTGCAGCAGCCTTCGGTGAGCGACCTGGCGGTGCTCGATCATGAATGCACCAAGGCCAACCTGCCGCGCCCGGTGCTGCCCGTGGCGGTGGGCAAGCTGATCGAGCCGGCGGCGTTCTTCTACCTGACGCCGGAGCCCGACTGGCTCGGCCGTCAGGACAAGCGCGGCATCTCGCCAACCCTGCAGCGCATGGTCGCCGCCCTCGGTGAAGAGGCCGCCGAGCAGGCGCAGATCATTCCGGTCAGTGTGTTCTGGGGGCAGTCGCCGAACCGCGAAACCAGCGCCTGGAAGCTGTTGTTCGCCGACAGCTGGGCAGTGACCGGTCGCCTGCGCCGGTTGGTGAGCATCCTGATTCTAGGTCGCACCACCCGCGTACAGTTTTCCACGCCCATCCAGCTGCGTGATCTGGTCGAGCAGAACAAGGGCCAGGAACGTACCCTGCGCATGGTGCATCGCATCCTGCGGGTGCACTTTCGCAATCAGAAGGCCGCGGTCATCGGCCCGGACGTGTCGCACCGCCGCAATCTAGTCAAGGGCCTGGTGCACGGCCCGCAGGTGCGCCAGGCGATTGCCGACGAAGCCAGCCGCGAGAACATCTCCGTCGAGAAGGCCGAAGCGCTGGCGCTGCGCTACGGCAACGAGATCGCCTCGGACTACACCTACACGGCGATCCGTTTTCTCGAGCTGATCCTGTCGTGGTTCTGGAACAAGATCTACGACGGCATTAAGGTCAACCACATCGAAGGCGTGCAGGACATCGCCCAGGGCCACGAGGTGATCTACGTACCCTGCCACCGCAGCCACATAGATTACCTGCTGCTCTCCTACCTCCTATTCCGCAACGGCCTGACGCCGCCGCACATCGCCGCCGGCATCAACCTCAACATGCCGGTCATCGGCGGCCTGCTGCGCCGTGGCGGCGCCTTCTTCATGCGCCGCACCTTCAAGGGCAACCCGCTGTACACCGCGGTGTTCAACGAATACCTGCACACCCTGATCCGCAAGGGTCATCCGGTGGAGTATTTCGTCGAAGGCGGCCGCTCGCGTACCGGGCGCATGCTCAGGCCCAAGACCGGCATGCTCGCCATCACCATGCGCAGCTACCTGCAGAGCCACCGCCTGCCGGTGGTTTTCGTGCCGGTGTACATCGGCTACGAGCGCGTGCTGGAGGGCCGCACCTACCTGGGCGAACTGCGTGGGGCGAGCAAGAAGAAGGAGTCGATCTTCGACATCTTCAAGGTCATCGGCGCGCTCAAGCAGCGCTTCGGCCATGTGTGGGTCAACTTCGGCGAGCCGATCAAGCTCGACGCCTTTCTCGATGCCCAGCAGGCCAACTGGCGCGAGCAGAACCTGGGGCCGGATTACCGCCCGGCCTGGCTCAACGAGACCACCAACCGCCTCGGCGAACGGGTGGCCCAGCGCCTCAACGAGGCGGCGGCGATCAACCCGGTCAACCTGGTGGCCCTGGCATTGCTGTCCACCAGCAAGCTGGCGCTGGACGAGCGCGGCCTGGTGCGCATTCTCGACCTGTACCAGAGCCTGCTGCGCCGCGTGCCCTACTCGCCGCACACCACGGTGCCGGAAGGCGACGGCTTGGCGCTGATCGAGCACGTGCGTGGCATGCAATTGCTCTCCGAACAGAAGGACGCGCTGGGCCGCATCCTCTATCTGGACGAGCAGAACGCGGTGCTGATGACCTACTACCGCAACAACGTGCTGCACATCTTCGCCCTGCCCGGGCTGATCGCCAGTTTCTTCCAGAGCAGCGGGCGGATGAGTCGCGAGCAGATCCTGCGCTTCGTCCACGCGCTGTACCCGTACCTGCAGTCGGAGCTGTACCTGCGCTGGGCCGACGAGGAGCTGGACGAGGTGGTCGATCAATGGCTGGCAGCCTTCGTCGAGCAGGGCCTACTCAAGCAGGAGAACGATTTCTACGTACGCCCTGCGCCCAGCTCGCGCAACTTCGTGCTGCTGACCCTGCTGTCGCGGGCCATCGCCCAGACCCTGCAGCGTTTCTACATGGCCAGCGCCCTGCTGCTCAATGCCGGGCAGAACGCGATCAGTGCAGAGGAGCTGGAGGAGCTGTGCACGGTCATGGCCCAGCGCCTGTCGATCCTGCACGGGCTCAACGCGCCGGAGTTCTTCGACAAGAGCCTGTTCCGCCACTTCATCCAGACGCTGCTCGACAAGGGCGTGCTGCGCCAGGACGAAGCCGGCAAGCTCAGCCACCCGCCGGCCTTCGCCGAACTCGCCGAAGGCGCCGCCAAGCGCGTGCTGCCGGCGGAGATTCGTCTGTCGATTCGCCAGGTGACCATGGCACGCAGCGAGGAGCTGCTCGACGGGCTCTGACAGCCCGGTTATCCAGCCGATGCATCGAGTGCGGCGGGCGTTGTTGAGCTTTGCCGCCGCAGCACCTAAGATGCGTCGTTGGGGCCACTTAGGGCAGGGATTTTCGTGCGTTATCACACCATTCTAGGATCACTGGCGATCGTGGTTTCCGGTTGCGCCATGCAACCGTCCGCATCGACCTCTCAAGAAGAAAAGCCGGCGCAACCAGCTCCCGTCGCAGAACAGACCACCGCCGCACCCGCCAGCGCGCAACCCGCGCCGCAGCCGGTTGTCGCCGCCAAGCCGAGCGAGGCGCCAGCCGCCGCGCCGGTGGCCCGCGAGCCGCAGGAATACGAGATCCAGCCTGGCCAGTGCTGGGTGCACGCACAGGTGCGTCCGCGCCCGGTGCAGAGCACCCAAGAAGTGGTGGTCAAGGACTCGGTCAACAAGATCACCGTCACCCCTGCCGAGCTCGAGAAGGGCTTCAAGCAGGTGGTCACCCGTGAAGGCACCAAGACCTACCGCATCGAGCCGCCGACCTACCGCGTGGTCTCCGAGCAGGTGAAGGTGCGCCCGGAAGTGAAGCGCTACATCGTGGTGCCGGCCGTCTACGAAGACGTCAAGGAAACCGTGACCCTCGAAGAAGCCAAGACCGTGCTCGACCAGTGCCGCGCTGCCGGCACCCGTTATTCGAGCGGCACCGGCGCCATGTCCTTCTGCGCCCGCCAGGTGCCGGCCAAGCAGGAAGTGGTCAAGGTCAAGAAGCTGGTTTCGCCGGAGACCGTGCGGGTGGAAACCGACCCCGCGCAGTACAAGAGCGTGACCCGCTGGATCGTCGACAAGCCGGCCCAGGCCATCGAAGTCACCCTGGATCCGCAGTACACCAAGGTCGCCTCCACCGAGGTGGTACGCCCGGTAGAAGCCAACCAGATCATCCTGCCGGAAGAGAAGCGCCAGCTTAAGGTCACCCGCTTCGAAGGCACTGCGCGCATCGTTTCGCGGCAGACCGTGTGCGACCCGGACATCAACGATGACCTGGTCACCCGCCTGCAGCAGAGCCTGGTCAAGCGCGGCTTCAACCCGGGCAGCGTCGACGGCAAGCTCGGCAAGCGCACCCTCGATGCGCTGACCGAATTCCAGACCGCCAACGGCCTGGCCGTCGGTGCCCTGACCCTGGAAAGCCTGACCGCCCTGGAAGTCCAGTAACGCTGTATCGGCACGCCCGCCATGGGCGTGCCGCGCTCTCCCCGCCCCGCTTTTCCTCAACCTTCGCCGCGCCCATCGCCGGCCTGCTAAGCTCGCTGCTTATCTCCACCGCTCGAAGGTTACCGCCATGCTCCGCATCCCCGCTCTCGTCGCCGGCCTGCTGCTGTCCGCCAACGTGTTCGCCCTGTCGCTCTCCGATCTCAGCCAGCAGGACGCCAGCGGCGGCCTCAAGGATGCCCTGACCCAGGGCGCCAAGGTGGCCGTGCAGCAACTCGGCAAACCCGGCGGCTTCAGCAACAACCCTGAAGTGCGCATCGAACTGCCGGGCAAACTCGGCAAGGCCGCCAAGACCATGAAGATGATGGGCATGGGCGCCCAGGTCGAGCAGCTGGAAACCAGCATGAACAAGGCCGCCGAAGCCGCCGTGCCGCAAGCTCAGGCGCTGCTGGTCGACGCCGTGAAGAAGATGACCGTGCAGGACGCCAAGAGCATTCTCGCAGGCCCGCAGGACTCGGCCACCCAGTACCTGAACAAGAGCAGCCGCGAACAGATCCGCGCCAAGTTCCTGCCCATCGTCAAGCAGGCCACCGATCAGGTCGGTCTGGCCAAGCAGTACAACAGCTTCGCCGGCCAGGCGGCGACCTTCGGCGTGCTCGACGCCAAGAGCGCCAATATCGAAAGCTACGTGACCGAACAGGCCCTCGACGGCCTGTTCGACATGATTGCCAAACAGGAAGCCAGCATCCGCGAAAATCCGGCGGCGGCGGCAACCAGCCTGGCGAAGAAGGTGTTTGGCGCGCTGTAACCGGCACGCTGCAAGAAAAAAGGGGCTGGCGCGTGATGTGCCAGCCCCTTTTTTCTGCGTTGCGAGACGGATAAAGCGTCGTCGAGCCTACGACTTTAATGGCTGAAAAGTGGCGGAAGCGGCCGGTGAGCGGAATACTTGTAGGAGGGGCTTTAGCCCGAGCTCTTTGCACCCTCATAAAGCTCGGGGCTAAAGCCCCTCCTACAAAACAGCAGCGCCCGATGGCTGCTTCTGCCTTTCAGCAAGGCTCCCCAGCAACACGAGTTCTCAAAGCCCAATCAGGCTCCTAACTGTCACCCTCTGCCTGCGCCCTGTCACCCGGTTTCACCCTGAACCAGGCCGCATACAACGCCGGCAAAAACAGCAGGGTCAGCGCGGTAGCCACTACCAGCCCGCCCATGATCGCCACCGCCATCGGCCCGAAGAACACGCTGCGCGACAGCGGAATCATCGCCAGTACGGCGGCCAGCGCAGTCAGCACGATGGGCCGGAAGCGCCGCACGGTGGCTTCGACGATGGCGTTCCAGCTGTCCAGCCCGGCCTCGCGGTCCTGCTCGATCTGGTCGACCAGAATCACCGAGTTGCGCATGATCATGCCCGATAGCGCGATGGTGCCGAGCATCGCCACGAAGCCGAACGGCTGGCCGAACAGCAGCAGGAACAGGGTGACGCCGATCAGCCCCAACGGCGCGGTGAGAAACACCATGACCATGCGCGAAAAGCTCTTGAGCTGCAGCATCAGGAGGGTCAGCACCACCACGACGAACAATGGCACGCCGGCCACTACCGAGGCCTGGCCTTTGGAGGAGTCTTCCACCGAGCCGCCCACCTCCAGCAGATAGCCATCGGGCAGGCTGGCGCGGATGTCGGCCAGGGTCGGCAGTATCTGCTTGGTCAGCGTGGCCGGCTGCTGGGTGCCGTAGATATCGGCACGCACGGTCACGGTCGGCAAGCGGTTGCGGTGCCAGATCACGCCTTCCTCGAAGCCGTATTCCAGGGTGGCGATCTGCGCCAGCGCCACGCTCTTGCCGCTGTCGGTGGGCACTGCCAGGCTCGGCAATCGCTCCAGCGCCTTGCGCTCGGCGGAAGTGCCGCGCAGGAGAATTTCGATCAGCTCGTTGTCCTCGCGGTAGTCGCTGACCGACGAGCCGTTGAGCGAGCTGCGCAGGAACTTGGCCACATCGGCGGTGCTCACGCCCAGAGCACGGGCGCGCTCCTGGTCGATGTTCAGGTATACCACCTTGCTCGGCTCCTGCCAATCGAGGTGCACGTTGACCACGTCGGGGTTGGCGCGCACCTTGTCGGCGACCTGACGGGCCAGGGCGCGCACCTCTTCGATATGCTCGCCGGAAACCCGGAACTGCACCGGGTAGCCAACGGGCGGGCCATTCTCCAGGCGCGAGATACGCGTGCGCAGGCTCGGGAATTCATCGCGCAACACGCCGATCAGCCAGGCGCGCACCGCTTCGCGCTCCTCGATGGATGTGGCCAGCACCACGATCTGCGCGAAGCTGGTGGCCGGCAGCTGCTGGTCCAGCGGCAGGTAGAAACGCGGCGAGCCGGTGCCGACATAGGCCACGTAGTTGTCCACACCCGGGTGCCCAGCCAGGCGCTCTTCCAGGCGACGCACTTCTGCTTCGGTGGCGATCAGCGACGCGCCTTCGGCCAGTTTGAAATCGACCATCAATTCCAGGCGACCCGAAGCGGGAAAGAATTGCTGCGGCACGAAGCGGAACAGGAAGATGGAGCCGACGAACAACGCCAGGGTCAGCACGATGACCGTCTTGCGCCAGCGCACGCACCAGTCCACCAGGCGGCGAACGCGCTGGTAGAACGGCGTGGCATAGGGGTCGTGCCCATCGCTGCCGCCATGCTTTTCAGCCGCACGCTTGGCCAGATCCGGCAGCAGTCGCGCGCCCAGGTACGGCACGAACATCACCGCCGCCACCCAGGACATCAACAGCGCGATGGTCACCACCTGGAAGATCGAGCGGGTGTATTCGCCGGTGCCGGACTGCGCAGTGGCGATCGGCAGAAAGCCCGCCGCGGTGATCAGCGTGCCGGTGAGCATCGGGAAAGCCGTGCTGGTCCAGGCGAAGCTCGCGGCCTTGAGGCGGTCGTAGCCCTGCTCCATCTTGATCGCCATGATTTCCACGGCAATGATCGCGTCATCGACCAGCAGGCCCAGGGCCAGCACCAGGGCGCCGAGGGATATCTTGTGCAGGCCGATGTTCAGGTAGTACATGGCGGCGAAGGTCATCGCCAGTACCAGAGGAATCGACAGCGCCACCACCAGCCCGGTGCGCAGCCCCAGCGAAAAGAAGCTGACCAGCAGCACGATGATCAGCGCCTCGGTGAGCACCTTGACGAACTCGCCGACGCCGGTCTTCACCGCGGCCGGCTGGTCTGACACCTTGCGCAGCTGCATGCCCGCCGGCAGGTTGTTCTGCAGGCGGGTGAACTCGCTTTCCAGCGCCTTGCCGAGCACCAGGATGTCGCCGCCCGGCTTCATGGAAACCGCGAGACCAATGGCATCTTCGCCCATGAAGCGCATGCGCGGCGCCGGTGGATCGTTGAAACCGCGGCTGACTTCGGCCACATCGCCGATGCGGAAGGTGCGGTCGGCCACGCGGATGGGGAAATCGCGGATCTGCTCGACCGTCTCGAAGTTGCCGCTGACGCGCAGTTGCACGCGGTCGCTGTCGGTCTCGAAGAAGCCGGCCACCGGCATGGCGTTCTGTTGCTCGATGGCCTGCTGCACGGCAGCGAGCGACAGGCCGAGGGTGGCCATCTTGGTGTTCGACAGCTCGATCCAGATCTTCTCGTCCTGCAGGCCGACCAGCTCGACCTTGCCGACATCCTTCACGCGCTGCAGCTGCAGTTGCACGCGGTCGGCGTAGTCCTTGAGCACCGCGTAGTCGAAGCCGTTGCCGGTCAGCGCGTAGATGTTGCCGAAGGTGGTGCCGAACTCGTCGTTGAAGAACGGACCCTGGATACCGGCGGGCAGCGTGTGGCGAATGTCGCCGATTTTCTTGCGCAGCTGATACCAGAGTTCGGGAATCTCGTTGGAGTGCATCGAATCGCGGGCCATGAAGGTGACCTGGGACTCGCCGGGCCGCGAGAACGACACGATACGTTCGTACTCGCCGGTTTCCATCAACTTCTTCTCGATGCGCTCGGTCACCTGGCGCGACACCTGCTCGGCAGTGGCGCCTGGCCAATTGGTCTTCACCACCATGGCCTTGAAGGTGAAGGGCGGGTCCTCGCTCTGCCCCAGCTTGGTGTAGGACAGCGCGCCGACGACGCCTAGCAGCAGCATGAGGTAGAGCACGATCTGGCGATGCTGCAACGCCCAGGCAGACAGGTTGAACGACATCGGCGCTTACTCCTTGGCGGCCAGGTCGACGGCGCGGTTCTGCCGGTCCACCGGGCGCACCTGCTGCCCGTCGAGCAGCACCTGCACACCGGCCACCACCACCCAGTCACTGGCCTTGAGTCCCTCGAGCACCGGTACGCTCTTCTCGCCATAGGCGCCGACCCGCACGTTGGTACGTTTGAGCGTGGAGGTTTGCGGGTCGACCACCCAGACGTAGGGCTGATCCTTCTCCGCACTCAATGCCGACAGCGGCACCGCCAGCGGCACATCATCATTGCGGGCGATGAACACCCGGGCGCTCTGACCGATCTCGACCTGTTTACCCGCGGCCTGCAGCGTCACCCGCGCGGCGTAGGTACGCGAACGCGGGTCGGCCGCCGGCGACAGTTCACGCACGCGCCCGGCCAATCGCTCGCCGGGTTTCGACCACAGCTCCACGGCCACCTCCTGGCCGATGGCGAGACTGCCGACGGCCTGCTCGGGCAGATCGATCGCCACCTCGCGCTCGCCATCGGCGGCCAGCACAAAAACCGTTTGCCCGGCCGCTACCACCTGGCCGACCTCGGCGCGGCGCTGCACGATCACCCCGCTCTGCGGCGCTTTCAACACGGCATAACCGGCCTGGTTGTCGGCGACATTGAGCTCGGCACGCACCTGGCGCAGGCGCGCCTCGGCGGCGCGGTAGGTGTTCTCGGCGTTATCCGCCTGGGATTTGCTGATCATCCCGCGCTGCTGCAGGGTGCGGTAACGGTCGCGCTCGGCGCGCGCCAGTTGCAGGTTGGATTCGGCCGATTGCAGCTGGGCGCGGCTGGCGTCGAGCTGCAGGCGCACATCCTGCGGGTCCAGCTCGGCCAGTGGTGCATCCTTGTCGACCCGCTGGCCAACTTCGACCAGCCGCCGGGTGATCTTGCCGCCAATGCGAAATGCCAGTTCCGGCTCCAGCCGCGCCCTCACCTCGCCCGGGTAGCTGTCCACCTGTTCGGCCGCCAGCTGCGGCTGCGCCACCATCGCCGGCCGAATGCCCGGCTGCGGCGCTTGTGCATCGCTGCAGGCGGCAAGGGACAAGGCCAGGCACAGGGGCGCGAGGCGATACAGAGCATGGCGAGACATGATGAGCGTCCTTGTTGGGGAACTTTTTCTAATATTTGTACTGCCGGGTATATTAAAAATAGCGTACTCGGCAGTCCAGTATTAAAATCGCCGGATGTCAGACACTTCATTGCAGTCCAGCGGCCCCGGTCGCCCCAAGGATCTCGCCAAGCGCGAAGCCATTCTCGAAGCGGCCAAGTGCCTGTTCCTGCGCCACGGCTATGCCGGCAGCAGCATGGACTCCATCGCCGCTCACGCCGGGGTTTCCAAGCTCACGGTGTACAGCCACTTCACCGACAAGGAGACGCTGTTCTGCGCCGCGGTGAAGGCCAGGTGCGAAGAGCAACTGCCTGAGTTGTTCTTCGAATTTCCCGCCGGAGCGACTGCCCGCAACGTGCTGCTGAACATCGCCCGCGGCTTCGTCCAGCTGCTCAACAGCAGCGAATCCGTCGACCTGCATCGTTTGATGGCCAGCCTCGGCGCCAAGGACCCGCAACTGGCGAAGATCTTCTACGAGGCCGGCCCGCAGCGCCTGCTCATCGAAATGGAGCGCTCGCTCGGCAAGATGGATCAGAGCGGCCAATTGCGTATCGAGTCGCCGAAACTGGCCGCCGATCAGTTCTTCTCCCTGCTCAAGAACGGCGCCAACTTCCGCCTGCTGATCGGCTGCGGCGAGCCGGAAACCGAGGCACAGCAGGAGCAGCATGCACGCGCCACCGTCGAGCTGTTCCTGCGCGCTTATCGCCCCTGAGCCGTAGCGCGTTCACCTGCTGCTATGGTTTCTGCCATGACTCGGCAGGAGGTGCGGTATGGATCGATTCAGCGGCGGCTGCCTGTGCGGCCGGGTACGTTTCGAGGCCACAGGGCAGCCTGACCGGGTCGGCATCTGCCATTGCCTCGACTGCCGCAAGCACCACGGCGCGCTGTTCTACGCCGCCGCAATCTTTGCCCAGCGCGCCGTGACGATTAGCGGCGCAACCCACAGCTATGCCGGGCGCCACTTCTGCCCGCACTGCGGCGCCTCGGTTTTCGCCCGCAACGGCGATGAAATCGAAATTCACCTGGGTGCCCTCGACGCGCCCGATCAGCTGCAGCCCACCTACGAATGCTGGACAAGCCGGCGCGAGACCTGGCTACCGCCCTTTCCCGTCGGCAAGCGTTATCCCCAGGACCGCACCTGATTCTTTAGCCAGCTTCTCCCCGCATCATCGAGCTGGTGCAGTCATTTTTTCCAGCCAAAATGTATATACATAGATATTTCTTAGAATCTGTTCATGAACGTTCAGAGTAGATTCGTCGATTTTGGCAGCTAAGCGGCGCATGCGAACATCGGCGAAGCATTTGTGGAAGCGGGCCATGCCCGCGAAAAATCACGTCATGGACTGGGCGTCCCCGCCCGTTCCCACAATGGACCGGCGACGTCTTCCTCTGCCTTGTAGTTACCGCTTCATGCGCATAAAGATCGTGAACAGGTTCTTGGTGCTTCACCCGCAGGAGAATTGATCGCCACCCTCTTGACCATCGCATGCCTTTCGCTTAATTGTATATACATTACAAGAAAGGACGATTTGCAATGGCTTCCTCTCAATCCACCCCTTTGCTCTGGCGCAACGTCACGCTGTTCGACGGCCTCGAACAACTCCCCGAGCCGATGGCCGTTCTGGTCGAGCATGGCCGCGTGGCGGGCCTGTGGCGGGAAAACGAGTTCGACCCGAGCCAGGCCAGTGGCGCCAAGGAAGCCGCCAGTGGCGGCGTGATGACTCCGGGGCTGGTCGATTGCCACACCCATCTGGTGTACGCCGGTGATCGTGCCGCTGAATTCGAGCAGCGCCTGGAAGGCGTCAGCTACGAAACCATCGCCCGCAACGGCGGTGGCATTCTCAGCAGCGTGCGTGCCACCCGTGCCGCCAGCGAAGACGAGCTGATCGCCGCCAGCCTGCCGCGTCTCGATGCGCTGCTGGCCGATGGTGTGACCACGCTGGAGATCAAGTCCGGCTATGGCCTGACCGTTGCCGACGAATTGAAGATGCTGCGTGTAGCCCGTCGCCTCGGCGAACTGCGTCCGGTGCGGGTGCTTACCACGCTGCTGGGTGCCCATGCCCTGCCGCCGGAATATGCCGGCCGCGCCGACGACTACGTCAGTCTGGTCTGCGACGAGATGATTCCGGCCGCTGCTCGTGAAGGGCTGGCCGATGCGGTGGACGTGTTCTGCGAGGGCATCGGCTTTTCCCCGGCGCAGTGCGAGCGCATCTATCAGGCAGCCCAGGCCCACGGTCTGGCGATCAAGGCCCACGCTGAGCAGTTGTCCAACCTCGGCGGCAGTGCCCTTGCCGCACGCTACGGCGCGCTGTCCGCCGACCATATCGAATACCTAGACGAAGCCGGCGTGGGCGCCATGGCCGAGGCCGGCACGGTCGCCGTGTTGCTGCCCGGCGCCTTCCACGTGCTGCGCGAAACCCAAATGCCGCCCATCGAACTGCTGCGCCAGTACGGCGTGCCGATGGCCGTGGCCAGCGACGCCAACCCCGGCACCTCGCCGATCTGCATGCCCACGCTGATGGCCAACCTGGCCTGCACGCTGTTTCGCCTGACCCCGCGCGAAGCCCTGGCCGGCATGACGGCACATGGCGCCCGCGCCCTCGGCCTGCCCGACCTCGGCCGCATCGCCGTCGGCGCGCCGGCGGATCTGTGCCTGTGGGATATCCGGCAACCGGCCGAACTGGCCTACGCGGTGCAGGCCGGGCGTCTGCGCCAGCGCGTGTTCAATGGAGCCATTACCTATGCTCGCTGATCGTCACAGCATGGCCGCCTGGAGCGGCCGTACCGATCCGGAAACCGACAGCGCGCGCTGGCACCAACGCATCCAGGCGCTCGCCGAAGACAGCCTGCCGGGCTTGGCGCTGCTCGGCTTCGCTTGCGACGAAGGTGTGCGCCGCAACCATGGCCGCGTCGGCGCCGCCGCTGCGCCGCAGAGCGTGCGCAAGGCCCTGGCCAACCTGGCCTGGCACCGCCAGGCACCGGCCTATGACGCTGGTGACGTGACCTGCGAGGACGGCGATCTGGAAGCGGCCCAGGCTCGCCTCGGCCAAAACGTCTGCGCGCTGTTGGACGCCGGCCATCAGCCGCTGGTGATTGGCGGCGGGCATGAGGTGGCCTTCGGTAGCTGGTCGGGCCTGGCTGAGCATCTGTCCGGCAACCCCGCCCCAAAAATCGGCATCATCAATTTCGACGCCCATTTCGACCTGCGTGACCCGGCCCATGTGCATTCCTCCGGCACGCCTTTCGCGCAGATCGCCGAGCAGTGTGCCGCCCGTGGCTGGCCGTTCCGCTACGCCTGCCTGGGCGTCAGCCGCGCCAGCAACACCCGCGCGCTGTTCGCCCGCGCCGCCGAACTGAACGTGCTGGTGCGCGAAGATCAGCAGATTCGCGAGTCGACCCTCGATGCCATCGGCGCCGAGCTGGACGCCTTCGCCGCCGAGTGCGATGCGCTCTACCTGACCATCGACATCGACGTGCTGCCAGCCTGCGAAGCGCCGGGCGTCAGTGCGCCGGCCGCCCGCGGCGTGCGCCTGGAGCTGCTGGAGCCGCTGCTCGAACGGCTCAAGGCCAGCGGCAAGCTGCGCCTGACCGACCTGGCCGAAATCAATCCCGAATACGACATCGACAACCGCACCGCCAAGGTGGCGGCGCGACTGATTCATTTGCTCACGGCGAGCGACTGAGCGCTCGCTGCCCACTTCTCCCATAACAACAATCACGGAGACCAGCATGTTCATCAAAGACCTCACCACGCCCGCAAACATGGTTCGCTGAGATGACCAGCCCAGTTGTCCTCAGCGCCCCTGCAGCCGTCATCCGCCTGCTCGGTTACAGCCTGGTCGGCATTCTGTTGTTCTTCGTGCCGTTCGAACTGGCCGGGCGCTCCAGCCTGCTGCTCGACCACGCCGCCTCGGCGCTGCAAACCCATGCACGGCCGCTGGTGGTGGTTTGCGCCCTGCTATTCATGCTCTACGGGGCGGTGATGCCCTGGTTCGACGGTTCCTGGCGTAACAGCGCGACCACCATCCTGTTCAGCGTGCTGAGAACGCTCGGGTTGCTGGTTGGGGTCGCCTACCTGTTCGAGTTCGGCCCCGCGGCGCTCTACCAGCCAGACATGCTGCCCTTTCTGTTCGAGAAGCTGGTGCTGAGCCTGACGGTGATCGTGCCGCTGGGCGCCATCGCCCTGGTGTTTCTGATCGGCTTCGGGCTGTTGGAGCTGGTCGGCGTACTCATGCAACCGGTAATGCGCCCGCTGTGGCGAACGCCCGGCAAGTCGGCAATCGATGCCATTGCTTCGTTTGCCGGCAGCTATTCGGTGGGACTGCTGATCACCGACCGCATGTACCGCGAGGGCCAGTACAGCCTGCGCGACGCGGCGATCATCGCCACCGGTTTTTCCACCGTGTCGGTGCCGTTTCTGGTGGTGGTGGCCAGAACGCTGGACCTGATGGAGCACTGGAACCTGTACTTCTGGAGCACGCTGCTGATCACCTTTCTGGTCACTTCGGTCACCGCGCGCATCTATCCACTGGCTTCACTGCCCGCCGAACGCCTGCCGGAGCCCGAGCTGGAGCACGGTGTGAGCCGCTTTGCCAGCGCCTGGCAGGCTGGCGTAGCGCGTGCGGCCTGTGCGCCTTCGCTGCCGGTATCGCTGTGGGGCACGTTCGTCGATGGCCTGCGCATGACCGCGTACATCCTGCCGAGCATCCTGGCCGTCGGGCTCTTGGGCCTGCTGGCCGCCAAGTACACACCGTTGTTCGACGCCATCGGCCTACTGCTCTACCCGCTGACCTGGCTGTTCGGCCTGGAGCAACCGATGCAGGTGGCCAGCGCCTTGGCTTCGGGCCTGGCGGAAATGTTCCTGCCAGTAATCCTGCTCAAGGACGCCGACCAACTGGTGCGTTTCGTGACCGCCATCGTTTCGGTCAGCAGCGTGCTGTTCTTCTCCGCCTCCATCCCCTGCATGCTCGCCACCCGCATTCCCCTGCGCCTACGCGACCTGCTGCTGGTCTGGCTGCAACGCTGCCTGCTGAGCCTGCTGTTCAGCCTGCCGTTCGGCCACCTGGCCCTTTACCTGGGGTGGCTGTGATGCCACCTGTCCCTACTGCTCCTGCAATCGAGGAATCCGCCATGACCAAGTTCCGCGACACCGAAATCCGCGCCCCGCGCGGCACCACGCTCACCGCCAAGAGCTGGCTGACCGAAGCGCCGCTGCGCATGCTGATGAACAACCTCGATCCGGACGTGGCCGAGAACCCCAAGGAGCTGGTGGTGTACGGCGGTATCGGCCGCGCCGCGCGCAACTGGGAGTGCTTTGATGCGATCGTCGAGAGCCTGACCAACCTGAACGACGACGAGACCCTGCTGGTGCAATCCGGCAAGCCGGTCGGCGTGTTCAAGACCCACGCCAACGCGCCGCGCGTGCTGATCGCCAACTCCAACCTGGTGCCGCACTGGGCGAGCTGGGAGCACTTCAACGAGCTGGATGCCAAGGGGTTGGCCATGTATGGCCAGATGACCGCCGGTTCGTGGATCTACATCGGCAGCCAGGGCATAGTCCAGGGCACCTATGAAACCTTCGTCGAAGCCGGTCGCCAGCACTACGCCGGCAACCTAAAGGGCCGCTGGGTGCTCACCGCAGGCCTGGGTGGCATGGGCGGCGCCCAGCCGCTGGCCGCTACCCTGGCTGGCGCCTGCTCGCTGAACATCGAATGCCAGCAGAGCAGCATCGACTTCCGCCTGCGCAGCCGTTACGTCGACGAGCAGGCCACTGATCTGGACGACGCCCTGGCGCGTATCGCCAAGTACACCTCCGAAGGCAAGGCCATCTCCGTCGCCCTGCTGGGCAATGCCGCCGAGATCCTGCCGGAGCTGGTACGCCGCGGCGTACGTCCGGATATGGTCACCGACCAGACCAGCGCCCACGACCCGCTCAACGGTTACCTGCCGATCGGCTGGAGCTGGGCCGAGTACAAGGATCGCGCAGCCACCGACCCGGCAGGTGTGGTCAAGGCTGCCAAGCAGTCCATGGCCGTGCATGTGCAGGCCATGCTCGACTTCCAGAAGATGGGCGTGCCGACCTTCGACTACGGCAACAACATCCGCCAGATGGCCAAGGAAGAAGGCGTGAGCAATGCCTTCGACTTCCCTGGCTTCGTCCCGGCCTACATCCGCCCGCTGTTCTGCCGCGGTATCGGCCCGTTCCGCTGGGCGGCGCTGTCCGGCAACCCCGAGGACATCTACAAGACCGACGCCAAGGTCAAGGAACTGATCGCCGACGACGCCCACCTGCACCGCTGGCTGGACATGGCCCGCGAGCGCATCAGCTTCCAGGGCCTGCCGGCGCGCATCTGCTGGGTCGGCCTGGGCCAGCGCGCCAAACTCGGCCTGGCCTTCAACGAGATGGTGCGCAGCGGTGAGCTGAGCGCGCCGGTGGTGATCGGCCGCGACCACCTGGACAGCGGCTCGGTATCCAGCCCCAACCGCGAGACCGAGGCCATGCAGGACGGCTCCGATGCTGTTTCCGACTGGCCGCTGCTCAACGCCCTGCTCAACACCGCCAGCGGCGCCACCTGGGTGTCGCTGCACCACGGCGGTGGCGTGGGCATGGGCTTCTCCCAGCATTCGGGTATGGTCATCGTTTGCGATGGCACCGATGAAGCCGCGGCGCGCATTGCCCGCGTGCTGACCAACGACCCGGGCACCGGGGTGATGCGTCATGCCGATGCCGGTTACCAGATCGCCATCGATTGCGCCAAGGAGCAGGGGTTGAACCTGCCGATGATCGGTTAAGACACGTTCGACGCCGGCCCGCTGGGCCGGCGCATCAATCACTGCAAGCATCGCGATTTCAGCCATTATTCGGCTCTGCTTCGCCTGGCGCAAACTCACCCCGTGGAAGAACAGAACATGACCACCCTGAACCTGAAACCCGGCCACCTGACCCTGGCCAACCTGCGCGCCGCCTACCAGGCCCCCGTACACCTGACCCTGGACGCCAGCGCCCATCAGGCCATCGACGCCAGCGTTGCCTGCGTCAACCAGATCATCGCCGAGGGCCGCACCGCCTACGGCATCAACACCGGTTTCGGCCTGTTGGCCTCGACCCGCATCGCCAACGCCGACCTGGAAAAGCTGCAGCGCTCGCTGGTGCTGTCCCATGCCGCCGGCATCGGCGAGCCGCTGAGCGATGCCATGGTGCGGCTGATCATGCTCCTGAAGATCAACAGCCTGGCGCGTGGCTTTTCCGGCATCCGCCGCCAGGTGATCGAGGCGCTGATCGCCCTGGTCAACGCCGAGGTCTACCCGCATATCCCCCTGAAAGGCTCGGTCGGCGCCTCCGGTGACCTGGCGCCGCTGGCCCATATGTCCCTCGTGCTGCTTGGCGAAAGCCAGGCGCGCCACAAGGGTCAATGGCTGCCGGCCAGCGAGGCACTGGCCATCGCCGGCCTGGAACCGATGACCCTGGCCGCCAAGGAGGGCCTGGCGTTGCTCAACGGCACCCAGGTGTCCACCGCCTACGCCCTGCGTGGCCTGTTCGAAGGTGAAGACCTGTACGCCGCCGCCAGCGTCTGCGGCGCGCTGAGCGTCGAGGCGCTGCTCGGTTCGCGCTCGCCCTTCGACGCGCGCATTCATGCCGCCCGTGGCCAGCGCGGGCAGATCGACGCAGCGGCCGCTTTCCGTCACCTGCTCGGCGACAGCAGCGAGATCGGCCGCTCCCACGCCGCCTGCGACAAGGTGCAGGACCCGTACTCGCTGCGCTGCCAGCCGCAGGTCATGGGCGCCTGCCTGACCCAGCTGCGCCAGGCTGCCGAAGTGCTCGGCGTCGAGGCCAACGCGGTCTCCGACAACCCGCTGGTGTTCGCCGCTGAAGGCGAGGTGATTTCCGGTGGCAACTTCCACGCAGAACCCGTGGCCATGGCTGCCGACAACCTGGCTCTGGCCATCGCCGAGATAGGCGCGCTGTCCGAGCGGCGTATCTCGCTGATGATGGACAAGCACATGTCGCAACTGCCGCCATTCCTGGTGGCCAATGGCGGCGTGAATTCCGGCTTCATGATCGCCCAGGTCACGGCCGCGGCATTGGCCAGCGACAACAAGGCCCTGGCCCATCCGCACAGCGTCGACAGCCTGCCGACTTCGGCCAACCAGGAAGACCACGTATCCATGGCACCGGGCGCCGGCAAGCGCCTGTGGGAAATGGCCGCCAACACCCGCGGCATCCTAGCCGTGGAATGGCTGGGCGCCTGCCAGGGCCTGGACTTCCGTGAAGGCCTGAAGAGCACGCCGGCACTGGAGCAGGCGCGCCAGACCCTGCGCGCCAAGGTGCCGTACTACGTCGAGGATCGCTTCTTCGCCCCGGACATCGCCGCCGCCGACGAGCTGCTGGCCGAGCGCGTGCTGACGCCGTTGCTGCCGGCCGGCATGCTGCCGTCGGTAGGCTGAGCCGAGCTAGGGTCTTTGTAGGTGCTGTGCCTCGCGGCGAATGATGGACACACTGCGGGTTGTGCTGAGTGGCCACAACCGCTTCGCCCCGGGGCGGGGCTCCTACAGAGTGAATCGCGCGCTATCATCCGCGCACCCGGTCTTGCCAAGGAGCTTTCGTGACCACCACCCCGCGCTACAAGGCCATCGAGGATTTTCTGCTCGAGCGCATCGGCAACGGTGACTACCCGCTGCATCACCAGATTCCCCCCGAAGAGCAGCTGGCCAGGGATTTTTCGGTCAGCCGCATGACCGCCAACAAAGCCATCAACAACCTGGTGCAGCAGGGTTACCTGATTCGCCAGGCGGGCCTGGGCACCTTCGTCACCGACCGCAAGTCCGAGTCCTCGCTGCACGAGGTGATGAACATCGCCGCCGAGGTGCGCGCCCGCGGTCACGCGTACTCCAATCGCATCCTGCGCAGCGAAGCCCTGGCCGCCGATGACGAGGTGGCGCTGCGTCTGGGCCTGCGTATCGGCGCAGAGGTGTTTCACAGCATCCTCGTGCACCTGGAAGACGGCGTGCCGATCCAGCTCGAGGATCGCTTCGTCAATCCACGCTGGGTGCCCCATTACCTGAGCAGCGACTTTTCCAAGCAGACGCCCAACGAAGTGCTGGTCGCCAGTTGCCCGATCAGTGATGTGGAGCATGTGGTCGAGGCCGTGCACGCCGACGCCCGCACCGCCGAATGGCTGGATATCGCACCGGGCGCTGCGTGCCTGTCGATGATTCGCCGCACCTGGTCGGACGAGCACCTGATCAGCTACGTGCGCCTGATTCACCCGGGCGAGCGTTACAAGCTGCGCTCGAGCACCAAGCACCGCTGATCACAGCCGGAAATGCTGATGAATGGCCTGGGCCAGCAGCTCCAGGGCTTCGTCGTGCTGCGCCTGGGCTGAGCGCAGGAACATCACCTCGTGCTCGGCAGCCAGGGGCAGCTCCTCGACGATGCGCATGGCACTGGTCATCTTCGCGCGGTCCATCAAGGTGATCGCCAGGCCCGATTCGACACAGGCCCTGATGGCCTGGCTGGACGGGCTTTCCAGCACCACCCGCCAGGTGTGCCCCGCTGCTTTCAGGGCCTCCAGCATCAGGCTGCGGTACGGGCAGTCAGCAGCATGGATGGCCAGTGGGATGACGCCCTTGGCAGGCTGCGCGCGGGACGTGGCCGCCACCCACACCGGCGTGGTGGCGACCAGCACCTGCGCCCTGGGCTCGCGCTGGCCCAACGGCAGGGTCAGCACCGCGCCGTGCAGCTTGCCGGCCTGCACCTGTTCGCGCAGCGAGTAGCTGGAGGCGGTCTTCACTTCCAGCACCACGTTGGGCCAGGCCGCCGCAAAGATCGGCAGGATGTCGCGAATCACGTGGGCGGCGTACTCGTCGGGTATCCCCAGGCGGATGCGCCCGGCCAGCCGCGGCCCATGCAGTTCGGCAAGCACCCGGTCATGGGTGCTGAGCAGTTCGCTGGTCGAGTGCAGCAGCCGCTTGCCCAGCGTGGTCAGTGCCACCGACTGGTTGTCGCGGTCGAACAGCCGGCCGCCGGCGACCGCCTCTAGGCGCTGGATATGCACGCTGATCGCCGCCGGGCTCTTGTGCAGTTGCTCGGCAGCCGCCTTGAAGCGCCCGCTGCGCGCCACGGTGTGAAAGGTGCGGATCAGTTCGATGTCGAGCACAGCGCTCATGATTCAAAAACTCCGAACGACTCATTCAATACATTTTGATTTATTAGATTATCCCGCTTTCTTAGCCTGGACCTACACCCTGCGTCCGGGATATGCCATGTCTACGCAACAGACTGCTCGCCTTTGGCCCGTCGCCATTCCCCTGCTGCTGATCGAGGCAGCGCTGGTGGTGATCTGGAGTTCGGGCTTCATAGGCGCGCGCTTTTCCATCGACCACGCGCCGGCCATGCTGGTGGTGTTCTGGCGCAGCCTGCTGTTCGTGTTGCTGCTGGCGCCCTGGGCACTGCCCCGCCTGCGCCACGCCTCCCCTGCCACCCTGCTGCGCCACGCCGGTATCGGTTTGCTGGCGATGGGCGGCTACCTCGCTGGTGTGGTTCAGGGCATCGCCCTTGGCGTACCTGCCGGTCTCGCCGCCCTGCTGGCCGACCTGCTGCCCATCGGCGTTGCCCTGCTCAGCGTGCTGGTGCTGCGCCAGCGCCTGGGCTGGCAAACCTGGCTGGGTCTGCTCATCGGCCTGACGGGCGTGGTGCTGGTCACCTCGGATGCACTGGCCTGGGGCGATGCGCCGTTGTGGGTCTACGGCTTGCCGCTGCTGGGCATGCTGTCGCTGGCGATTGCCACCCTGTGGCAGAAACGCACCAAGGCCACGGCGTCGCTCGACCTGCTCGGCAACCTGTGGCTGCAGTGTTGTATCTGCTGCGTACCCTTCGCGCTGCTGGCCGCGCTGGACGGCAGCCTGGCGCCGGTGCCCTCGGGCGGCTTCGCCCTGAGCATCCTGTGGACGAGTATCTCCACCATCGGCGGCTACGGCCTGTACTGGCTGTGCCTGAAGCGCTCGACGCCGACCCGGGTAGCCAGCGTGCTGTACCTGAGCCCGGCGCTGACCCTGGTGTGGGCCTGGGCGATGTTCGGTGAACCGCTGTCCTGGCTGATGGGCCTGGGCACGGCTGTCTCGGGGCTGGGCCTCTGGCTGGTGATACGTAATGAGCGCAAACAAAACGATGACGAGCCCGCGGTGGCGAGCCCGTCATCGGCGACCATCAAAGCAGCTTGTCGAGGGTGATGGGCAGTTGGCGGATGCGCTTGCCGGTGGCGTGATAGACGGCATTGGCGACCGCCGCGGCAACGCCGACGATACCGATCTCACCCACGCCCTTGGAGCCCAGCGGGTTGATGATGCTGTCGTTTTCCTCGACGAAGATCACCTCGATATCGCCGATATCGGCCTGCACCGGCACGTGGTAATCGGCCAGGTTGTGGTTCATGCAGCGGCCCAGGTCATGGTCGATCATCGCCTCCTCCTGCAGGGCCATACCAATGCCCCACACCACGCCGCCGAGAATCTGGCTGCGTGCGGTTTTCGGGTTGATCACCCGGCCCGCGGCGATGGCGCTGACCACCCGGGTGACGCGCACCGTACCCAGCGCTTCGTCCACCTGCACTTCGACGAACACCGCCGAATGGCTGGCACTGGCGTAGCGTTCACGCTGCTTGCCGGGCTGCGCCTGCACCTCGGCCTCCAGACTGCCGTGCCGAGCCAGTAGTGCGCTCAGCTCGACCGCTCGGCTGGCATCCTCACCCTGCTGCACGCGGCCTGCGCTGAAGCGCAGCGCCGCTCCATTGCTGAACGGCGCTTCGGGCCACTGTCGCGCCGCCTCGCAGAGTTTGTCGGCCAGGGCCAGGCACGCCTCGCGCACCGCACTGCCCACCGACGATACGGTGAACGAGCCGCCCTGCAGCGGCGCCTTGGGCAGGCTGGAGTCGCCGAGGCGGAATTCCACCTGGGACGGGTCCATGCCCAGCACGTCGGCGGCAATCTGGGTCATCACCGTGGCGGTGCCCGGGCCGATGTCGCAGGTCGCACTGGCGACGATCAGGCGGCCATCGGCGGTGAAGCTCGCGCGGGCGCTGGCCGGCATCTGCATGGCTTCCCACACGCCGGTCGCCATACCGTAGCCGATCAGTTGATTACCCTCGCGCATGCTGCGCGGCTGCGGGCTGCGCTTGCTCCAGCCGAAGGCCTCGGCGCCCTGCTGGTAGCAGGCACGCAGCTCCTTGCTGGAATAGGGTTTGCCCTCGTTCTGGTTGGTTTCGGCGTAGTTGGTCAGGCGCAATTGCACGGGGTCGACACCCGCCGCCCAGGCTAGCTCGTCCATCGCCGACTCCAGGGCATAGAGCCCCGTCGCAGCGCCCGGCGCACGCATGTCCAGCGGCGTGTAGACGTCCAGCGGCGCCAGCCGATAAGCCAGGCGCACGTGATCGCAGTGATAGAGCATCCCCGACCATTCGGCGACGTGCTCGGTGAAGTCTTCGAAGCGCGAGGTCTGGGCGATCACCTCGTGCACCAGGCCCTGCAACCTGCCACTTTCATCAGCGCCGAGCTGCAGGTGCTGCACCGCCCGCGGGCGATAGCCGAAGGTGAACATCTGCTGACGGGTCAGGGTCACGCGCACCGATTGCTGCAACTTCAATGCGGCCATGGCGGCCAGCGGCAACTGGTACTGCGGGCGCAGACCGGAACCGAAGGCGCCGCCCACGAAGGATGATTTGATGCGCACGCGGCTCGGGTCGAGCTTGAGCACATCGGCCAGATACCGCTGGCTGTTCTGCGGGCCCTGGGTCTTGTCGTGCACCAGCAGGCTGCCATCGGCCTGGTAGATCACCGTCGATGCATGGGGCTCCATGGGGTGGTGATACTCGCACGGCAGCTCATATTCCAGCTCCAGGCGCAGAGGCGCGCCGGCAATCACCCCATCGGCGTCGCCACGGGGCTTGGGCAGTTCGGCCGGCGCGGCGTGGGCCTCGCTGAGGGCTTCGCGCAGGTCGGTGGCATGGGGCTGCTGCTCGTAGCTGATGCGCACCAACGAGCCGGCATGACGGGCCAGCTCCAGGGTGTCAGCGACCACCAGCGCCACCGGCTGGCCGCTGTAGCGGATGCGCGCGTTGAACAGCGGGCGAAACGGCGAGCCGTCGGCGGCGTCGTCATCTTCGTAGCTCTCGTCGTCCTGGGCCATGGGCGGACGATTGAGGTGGCTGAGCACCAGCTTGACGCCAGGCAGCGCCAGGGCCGCCGAGTCATCGATGGCGGTGATGCGGCCGCGGGCGATCACGCTGCAGATCACGCTGCCGTGCAGCAGGTCATCGGCCGGATGCTCGGCGGCATAGCGCGCCTGGCCGCTGACTTTCAGCGGACCGTCGACGCGGTCCAGCGGCTGGCCGAGGGTTCGCGCGTTCATGGGCGGGCTCCTTCTGCGGCGGTGGTCAGGGCACGAACCACGGCGCGGCGCGCCAGCTCGACCTTGAAGGCGTTGTGGGCCAGCGGCTGAGCATCCTTGAGCAGCAGCTCGGCAGCTGCCGCGAAATGCTCGGATGTGGCGGCCTGGCCGACCAGGCTGGCGTCCACATCAGGTCGCCGCCACGGCTTATGGGCTACGCCACCCAGGGCGATGCGCGCCTGGCGGATCTGGCCGTTCTCGTCCAGCTCTAGCGCTGCAGCTACCGACACCAGAGCGAAGGCGAACGACGCGCGGTCACGCAACTTGAGGTAGGCGTGATGCCCAGCGAAGTCTTCGGCCGGCAGCTCGATGGCGAGGATCAGCTCGCCCGGCTCCAGCACGGTATCGCGCTGCGGGGTATCGCCCGGCAGGCGATGGAAGTCGCTCATTGGCACGCGGCGCTCGCCCTGCGGGCCGGTGATCACCACCTGAGCATCCAGGGCGGCCAGGGCCACGCAGAAGTCCGACGGGTGCACCGCCACGCAATGCTCGCTGGCGCCGAACAGCGCATGGTTGCGGTTCAGCCCCGCGCGGGCCGGGCAGCCGCTCCCCGGCTCACGCTTGTTGCACGGCACCTGGGCATCGTAGAAGTAATGGCAGCGGGTGCGCTGCAGCAGGTTGCCGCCGGTGCTGGCCATGTTGCGCACCTGGGGCGAGGCGCCGGACAGCAGCGCCTGGGCGAGCAGCGGATAGCGCCGCTCGATCTCCGGGTGCCAGGCCAGCTCGGCGTTGCCGACCAGTGCGCCGATGCGCAGGCCGCCCTCGGCGGTGGTGGTCACGTCACGCAGCGGCAACGCATTGATGTCGATGAGGCGCTTGGGCCGCACCAGGTTTTCCTTCATCAGGTCGACCAGGTTGGTGCCGCCGGCGATGAACAGGCTGTCTGGCCCGGCCAGGCGCAGCGCTTCGTCGATGGCCGCAGGCTTGCTGTAGGCGAAGGGCGTCATGGGCGCACCGCCTGTTCGCTCTCGGGCAGCGCTTCTTCGATAGCGGCCAGGATGTTGCTGTAGGCGCCGCAGCGGCACAGGTTGCCGCTCATGCGCTCACGGATGTCGGCAGCGTTACCGACCCGCCCTTCATTAGCCAGGCCGACTGCCGAGCAAATCTGCCCAGGCGTGCAATAGCCGCACTGGAAGGCGTCGTGTTTGACGAAGGCGCGCTGCATCGGGTGCAGCTCGTCGCCATTGGCCAGGCCTTCGATGGTGGTCAGCTCGCGGCCATCGAGCATGACCGCCAGGGTCAGGCAGGCGTTGACCCGCCGGCCGTCCACCAGCACCGTGCAGGCGCCGCACTGACCGTGGTCGCAACCTTTCTTGGTGCCGACCAGGTCGAGCTGCTCACGAAGCAGGTCGAGGGCCGTGATCCAGGGATACACCTCGACCTGGGTGGTGATGCCGTTCAACGACAGGGAAATCGTCCGGCGCTCGGCGCCAGCTGTGATGGTCTCGCTCATGGGGCTACCTCGGTTCGTTCGGATGTCTCGTGCATCCGTTCAAAATCTGAGGTGAGCCCCGCCAAAAACGTTCAGGTTGGATAGCGACCGTAGAGCGGTTCGTTGAGGAAGCTGTTCACGACCTTTCTCGGCGACATTGATGAGGCGGTTACAAGGCAGAAGCAGCCAATCAGCGATTGGGTAGGAGGGGCTTTAGCCCCGAGCTCTTAACGCCCCGCATGCGGTGCGTGAGCTGTAGTTTTCCATCGTTATCGCGTTGCTCATACGTCCGGTTCCGCTCTGACGAGCGGGTTTCTTTTGGCATCGCCCCAAAAGAAACCAAAAGGTCTAGCCCCGACATACGGCCCCAGCTTCGCTGGGGTTCCCTCGCTCCATCGTCGCTCCGAGGGCACGCCACGAAGGGCCATCCCTGGCCCATCGCGGCTCTCGCGGCATCCATGCCGCTCAACCCTCTCCACGACGATTCCACTCGGCCTCCTGAAGGGGCGATTGGTGTCGCCTGCTAATTTTTGGCATGAGGAGCACCAAAAAAGCAAAGCGGCCGAACGGCCACTTCCGCCACTTGGCGGCCAAGCGCTGAAGCCGAGGCGAAGGATCGTGAACAGGCCTTAAGGCGTGAGCTTCTTCATCGGGTAGATGTCGTAACGGCTGGACTTGCCCTCCAGCGCGTAGCCCGGCTTGGCGCCCTCGATGACCGGCGCCTTGCGCGGGCGTTTGACCACCACGCGGTGGCTGGCGAGTTTGAGCGCCGCCTCGAGCAGTACCGGAGCATCCAGATCATCGCCGACGAAGGGACGGAACAGGCGCATCTCCTTCTTTACCAGGGCGCTCTTGTCGCGATGGGGGAACATCGGGTCGAGGTAGATCACTTGCGGCGCCTCGCCCTGCCAGCCGGCCATCAGCTCGATGGCGTTGCCCTGCAGCAGGCGCATGCGCGCGACGATACCTGCCACCTCGGCGTCCGCCGCCGCCCGCTGCAGGCCATCTTCGAGTAGCGCACCGATCAGCGGCTGGCGCTCGATCAGGTCGACCTGGCAACCCAGGCTGGCCAACACGAAGGCGTCGCGGCCCAGCCCTGCCGTGGCATCCAGCACCCGCGGGCGAATTCCCTGGGCGATGCCGACGGCCTTGGCGATCATCTGCCCGGCGCCGCCGCCGAACTGGCGACGGTGCGCCACCGCGCCCTCGACGAAATCCACCCGCACCGGCCCCGGCGCCTGGGGGCCCAGCTCGACCAGCTGCAAGCCAGCCTCGCCCAGTTGCAGCGCATAACCGGCCTCGCCGTCCAGCGGCAAGCCAAGGCGCTGCGCCCATTGCTGAGCGCCGGTTTGCAGATGCGGCGCCAGGGCCTCCATGCGAATGCGCACGTCGGGCTGTAGTTCACTCATTGCGGATCGTCCATCGATTCAGAAGTGGCAGCTTTCAAGCAGCCGGGGCTCAACTCGGGCCGACAGCAGCCGATACCCAGGAAAGCGCTAGTTTGCCAGAGCCCGTCCTTCGATGTTCGAAGTCATCTCCCGTATTCCCGGTGATACCGGGATCGCCGCCCAGAAAGCCGGTGCGCCATCAGCCGCCAGCGCGGCGCTGTACGACCAGATTCTGCGCAGCGTGCTACGCGAGATGGAAAGCGCCATCGCCCAGCACTCGGCGCCAGCACTTGTCACGTCTACGCCAACGGCAATGCCTGCCGATGAAGCGCCCATGCAGGGCATGCGCACCCTGGAAGACGTGATGATGCAGCGCCAGTTCATCTGCTCGCTGAACGACGTGGGCACCGCCCTGCCCCTTGAAGAAATGGCGTTACAGCAGAACCTGCTGGCGCCGCCTGGCAATGCCGAGAACGCCGCGAGCAACCCGCTGCTGGAAGAATCCCTGGCGCCCTGGGAGCTGCTGATGGGCCAACTGACACTGCAGCAACGCCTGACGCGCTGAACTCAACGGCACATACGAAAACCGCCCATATCCAGGTGGAAGTGATCGCGGTGCGCGGCGTTGTAATCCGGCCCCAGGGTGGTGTTAAAACTGGAGCACGCCGCCTGCTGCACCTGGCGCAGGAATAGCGACTTGTCATCCTCGCCCGGCCAATCGCGCAGCACGCTGATGCGCCGGCCATCGGCCAGGCGAAAGCCGACGATATCCAGGGCATTGGCCGAGGCGTGCTGGCTGCGCCGCTGACTGCCGGCGATGGTTCGGCAGGCGAAGCTGCCAACGTGATCGACCTGCACCACACGCTGACCGAAGCGCTGTTCGGCTGCCGGCTGCAGGCCGTGGCGCTCGAACAGGGCGAAGGCGGCGGCGACCGGGCAGGTGGCGATAAAGCTGCTGCTCAGGCGCACCTCACTGCCCTGCACGCGTACCGTGTTGGACAGCGGGCAATCGGCGGCCGGTGTGCTGTCGGGTAGCGCGACATAGCGCAGCGCCGAGGTGTCGAGCACCGTACGGCACAGTTCGGGGTCGCCCTGCAGGCGACGCAGCTTGTAGGCGGTCAGCCAGTTGGGTGTGTCGCGCAGGTCGAGCGGCGCCCAGGGATTCCAGCGCGGCGGCACGTCGATCCACTGGCGGTACAGCGCCAGCGGGCCGCCGACCACCACGAAGATCAACAGCGCGATCAGAAACTGCCGCACGCTAGCCCTTGAACAGATCGTTGATGGTGTCGAACGGCAGCGCCTGCCGGGCGCCACTCAGATCACCGCGCTCGGCCAGTCCGCTGGCCGCCTGCAGAAAGGCGCCGTAGGCGACGCGGGCCAGATTGGAGCCCAGGCTCACACGCCTGACGCCCAGTTGCGCCAGTTCATCCAGCGACAGCGTCAGGCTCGGCGAGCCGACCAGCACATTGACCGGTTTGGGCGCCACCGCCTCGACCACTGCCTTGATCTGTTCACGACTGGTCAGCCCTGGCGCGTAGAGCACGTCGGCGCCAGCCTCGGCGTAGGCCACCAGGCGGCGAATGGTGTCGTGCAGATCCGGGCGGCCATGCAGGAAGTTTTCCGCCCGGGCCGTCAGGGTGAAGGGAATGTCCAGCGCGCGAGCCGCCTCGACCGCAGCGCGAATTCGCTCGACGGCAAGTTCGAAGGGATAGATGGGCTCGTCCGCGCGGCCAGTGGCATCTTCGATGGAGCCACCGACCAGACCGACCTGCGCCGCCACCCGTACGGTCGCCGCACACGCCTCGGGCGAGTCGCCGTAACCATTTTCCAGATCGGCGACCACCGGCAGGGAAGTCGCCTCGACGATGGCGCGGGCATTGGCAAGCGCCTCGTCACGGCTCACCGCGCCTTCGGCATCACGGCGGCCCAGGGAAAAGGCCAGCCCGGCGCTGGTAGTAGCCAGGGCGTGAAAACCGAGCGCGGCGAGCATCTTCGCCGACCCGGCATCCCAGGGGTTGGGCAGAACCAGCAGTTCGGTTTGTTGGTGCAAAGCCCGCAGGCGTTCGGCACGTTCACGGTAGATGGACATCGGCTGCTTCCCTTGCGTCGAGTGAGCGCTCAGGGTATCGGAGTTCGCAGCTTGGGGAGAAATTCACTGTTCCGCGATCCGGCGCAAGGCGAATCGGCGGGAGATCAGCGCCGTGCCTGGGAAAGGCCCATCACCAGGATCAGCAGATTCTGATTGGCTTCGGGAGACACCTGAGTGACCCGTTTGATTTTTGGGCTCAGGCAGTTGCTGCGCTGGGTGCTGGTCACGACACCGGGGCCGGGCTCATACCAGGAGGCCGCCGCGAACGCCGAAACGCTCAATGCAGCAACGAGAAATATACCTCTGGCGACACCTAAGCTCATGATCGCAACCTCTTGAAAGTGCGGCCAATGCGTCCGCTAACACTAGATCACGATGGGCTCGGAAAGGTTGCAACAAGACGAACGGTCAAAACCCTTCGCGCCGAAAGCGGTCCTGCCATCCAGCCACCATTGCCGCTGGCCCGCCAGCTAGACACCTGCAGACTTAAAAAAGGGCAATAAAAAACCCCGCGCCAGGGCGCGGGGTTTTTGGTACAGCTAAGGTGCCGGGTGGCTTACATCATGCCGCCCATGCCGCCCATGCCACCCATGTCCGGCATGGCCGGAGCAGCCTTGTCTTCCGGCAGCTCTGCAACGATCGCCTCGGTGGTGATCAGCAGGCCAGCGATGGAAGCAGCGGCTTGCAGCGCGCTACGGGTAACCTTGGCCGGGTCGATGATGCCGAACTCGATCAGGTCGCCGTACTCGCCGTTGGCAGCGTTGTAACCGTAGTTACCGGAACCCTGCTTGACCTTGTCCAGAACCACGGACGCTTCGTCGCCGGCGTTGGTGACGATCTGGCGCAGCGGCGCTTCGATGGCGCGGCGCAGAATGCTGATACCAGCGTCCTGCTCCAGGTTGATGCCTTTGAGGCCTTCCAGAGCAGCCTGAGCACGAACCAGCGCAACACCACCGCCAGGTACCACGCCTTCTTCGACGGCTGCGCGGGTTGCGTGCAGGGCGTCTTCAACGCGGGCTTTCTTCTCTTTCATCTCGACTTCGGTGGCAGCGCCAACCTTGATCACGGCAACACCGCCAGCCAGTTTGGCCAGACGCTCTTGCAGCTTCTCTTTGTCGTAGTCCGAAGAGGTTTCTTCGACCTGCTTGCGGATCTGGGCAACGCGGGACTCGATGTCGGACTGCTGGCCAGCACCGTCGATGATGGTGGTGTTTTCCTTGTTCAGGACCACACGCTTGGCTTGACCCAGGTGCTCCAGGGTGGTGCTTTCCAGGCTCAGGCCGATCTCTTCGGAGATCACGGTACCGCCGGTCAGAACGGCGATGTCCTGCAGCATGGCCTTGCGACGATCACCGAAGCCCGGTGCTTTGACAGCAGCGACCTTGACGATGCCACGCATGTTGTTGACGACCAGAGTGGCCAGGGCTTCGCCCTCGACGTCTTCGGCAACGATCAGCAGCGGACGGCCAGCCTTGGCAACGGCTTCCAGAACCGGCAGCAGTTCGCGGATGTTGCTGATCTTCTTGTCGACCAGCAGCAGCAGCGGGCTGTCCAGCTCGGCCACCATGGTGTCCGGCTTGTTGATGAAGTACGGCGACAGGTAGCCGCGGTCGAACTGCATGCCTTCTACGACGGACAGTTCGTTTTCCAGGCCCGAGCCTTCTTCAACGGTGATCACGCCTTCTTTACCGACTTTTTCCATGGCTTCGGCAATGATGTTGCCGATGGACTCGTCGGAGTTGGCGGAGATGGTGCCAACCTGGGCAATGGCTTTGCTGTCGGTGCACGGCTTGGACAGGTTCTTCAGCTCGGCGACGATGGCCGCGGTGGCCTTGTCGATGCCGCGCTTCAGGTCCATCGGGTTCAGGCCGGCAGCTACCGACTTCAGGCCTTCGGTGACGATGGCCTGAGCCAGAACGGTAGCGGTGGTGGTGCCATCACCGGCAGCGTCGTTGGCCTTGGAGGCAACGTCTTTCACCAGCTGGGCACCGATGTTTTCGATCTTGTCCTTGAGCTCGATCTCTTTGGCGACGGAAACGCCGTCCTTGGTGATCAGCGGCGCGCCGAAGCTGCGCTCCAGGACTACGTTACGGCCTTTCGGGCCGAGGGTGGCTTTGACTGCGTCGGCCAGAACGTTGACACCAGTGAGCAGTTTCTTGCGAGCGGCGTCGCCGAATTTTACGTCTTTAGCTGCCATGTTATTTGATCCTCAATTCTTGACGATTAAACGGAAAAATTCGCGGTCGATCAGGCTTCGATAACAGCGAGGATTTCGCTCTCGCCCATTACCAGCAGGTCTTCGCCATTGACCTTGACGGTGTTGCTGCCCGAGTACGGGCCGAACACCACTTTGTCACCGACCTTGACGGCCAGGGCACGGACTTCACCGTTGTCCAGAACACGGCCAGTACCAACGGCAACGATTTCGCCCTGATTCGGCTTCTCGGTAGCCGAGCCCGGCAGCACGATACCGCCAGCGGTTTTGGTTTCTTCTTCGCTGCGACGGATCACGACGCGGTCATGCAAAGGACGAAGCTTCATTGTCGATCTCTCCCAATAGTTGTTGAAATCACCGGTGCCCTCACCGGCAGGATCATGGCGCTGCGCAAACACCCAACGCCGAAATTTGCTTCAGCTGACGCTGAAAAACCTTGCGGTGTCCGCTACATAGGGGCGGCCAAATGCAATTCAAGGGCAGCCGCTAAATTTTTTACCAAGCCAACGGACGCTCCGCGCCTGAAAAAGCAAGGCCCCGGCCAGCGAACACTGACCGGGGCCTGGACGCAGCGCGCGGGATCAGTCGCGGCGCTCGTATTCACCTTCCAGCACGTTGGGCTTGTGGCCACCAGGCTGTCCGTTGCGAGCCGCCATGTCGTCGGCGAAGGCCCGTTGCCGCTCGGCCTGCTCGGCGGCGCGCTGGCGCACCCGCTCGACCAGCCAGCGGCGGGTGAAGGGCAGCAGGCAGAGGATGCCGATGGCGTCGCTGATGAAGCCCGGCAGCAGCAACAGGCCGCCGCCGACCGCCATCATCAGGCCCTGCAGCACTTCCTGATCCGGCATTTCGCCGCGGGCCAGGCGCTCGCGGGCACGCCAGGCGGTGGTGATACCGGCGATGCGCAGCATCAGACCGCCGAAGATCGAGGTGAGGATCACCAGGGCAATGGTCGGCAGCACACCGATAGCGCTGCCCACCGAAATGAGCACGGCCAGCTCGAGAATCGGGAACAGCAGGAACAACAACGTGAAAATGCGCATCGCGGTTTCCTTGACGGAAGAACACCTTCCAGTAGGAGAGAAATATGGGGTGTTGCGCTTAATTCAAGCTGAAGTTTCGACTTCTCAAGCACACGCTGCGTTCCAAGCCAGGCGACGCGGGGCCCAGCGCCGACAGGGCGCGCTGTTACAGGATGTTGGTGATCGCGTCTGCGGGCACTGGTGCGCGGGCCTCGTCGCACTCTATGCTGCTGCCGGTACGTCATGGCAATCGACCGGCGCGAACAAGCGAATCACCGTGCACCGGTACGACCCGTTCGACTCTCAATCAAGGGAATTGGCATGCAACTCCAAGACAAAGTCATCATCATCACCGGCGGCGGCCAGGGCCTGGGCCGCGCCATGGCCGAGTACCTCGCCGAGCGCGGCGTGCGCCTGGCGCTGGTCGACCTGAACCAGGAAAAGCTCGATGAAACCGCCGTTGCCTGTCGCACGCTCGGCGTGCAGGCGCGCACCTACCTGTGCAACGTGGCCAACGAGGAACAGGTGACCCAGACCGTGGCGCAGATCGCCGAGGACTTCGGCTCGATCAACGGCCTGGTCAACAACGCCGGCATCCTGCGCGACGGCCTGACCATCAAGGTCAAGGACGGCGAGATGAGCAAGATGAGCCTGGCTCAGTGGCAGTCGGTGATCGACGTCAACCTGACGGGCGTATTCCTGTGCACCCGCGAGGTGGCGGCGAAGATGATCGAGCTGCAGAACGAGGGCGCGATCATCAATATTTCCTCGGTGTCGCGCGCCGGCAATATCGGCCAGGCCAACTACTCGGCGGCCAAGGCAGCGGTCGCAGCCGACACCGTGGTATGGGCCCGCGAGTTCGCCCGCTATGGCATCCGCGTGTCCGGCGTGGCGCCCGGCTTCATCGAGACCGATATGGTCGCCAGCATGAAGCCCGAGGCGCTGCAGCGCATGACTGACGTGATCCCGCTCAAGCGCCTCGGCAAGCCCAAGGAGATCGCCCACGCCATCGCCTTCCTGCTGGAGAACGACTACTTCACCGGGCGCATCCTTGAACTCGACGGCGGCGTGCGGCTGTAAGGCGTCAGTCGGCAAACGCCAGACAACAAAAAGCCCCGCCAGGTGCGGGGCTTTTTGTTGTGCATCGGCTCGGCTTACCAGCCTACACCGAAGCCCAGTGTGTAACGGGTTTCGTCCTTGTCGCCTTCCGAGCCACTGACCTGATCCTTGGAGGCCTTCATGTTCAGCGAGGCCCAGTCGGTGACCTTGTAGCGCAGGCCGACTTCGGCATCCAGGGCGTAATCGGCGGCACCTTCCAGCGGCTTGCCGATCTCGCCGTTGCTGAACAGCTCGATGGTTTTGCCGACCAAGTAGCGGTTGTAATCCCACTTCATACTGATGGCGTAGAAGTTTTCTTTCTCGCCATTGGCGAACTCGTAATCGGAGCGGTTGATCAGGCCGGCCAGGGAGAAGGCGCCGAGTTCGTTATCCCAGAACTGGTAACCCGGACCGGTACCGACGGTGCGCTGGCGGGCCAGATCCTCGATCTTGTCGCGCTTGTATTCCAGACGTCCCTGCCAGAACCACTTCTCGTCCAGGAAGCGGTCCAGCGCGTACTCGGTGCTCCAGTTGTCGGTGCTGACCACGTCGTCCTTGAGCTCGCGGTTGTAGTCGACCTGGGCGTTATGGCGCCACTTGCCATGGCGCGCCTGGGTCTTGAGGTCGACATCGTAGTCGTCGGTGTCGCGCTCGGCGCGCTTGTAGTCCATGGCCACGTCGACATTGCCCTTCCACAGGAAGTCTTCGACCAAAGGCTTGGGCTTCATGATCTGCTTGATGCTTGCCAGCTCGACGGTCTTTGGTGCAGCGCCATTGGCCAGCGTCACCTTGCCGGGCTCGGCGGCCTGCAGCGACTTGGCCCGCTCGCCGGTCACGTCGTTTTCCTTGACCAGCAGTTCGCGGTCGCTCTCAAGGGTGGCGACCTTTTTCCAATCCAGCGGGATGGAGCCGCCGTATTCGGTTTCCAGCATCAGCTTGCCGCCGTCGAAGACCCGGATGGTCCCGGTCAGGCGGTCGCCGTTCTTCATCCAGACGGTATCGGCCATCAGCGGTGTGGCGGCCACGCTAAGGCCAAGGCACAACAGAGTACGAGTAAACATAAGCGGACGAGTCTGCTCCGGTTCGCGGGAAATCGGGCATTATCCGCATACCCGAAAATTGAGCAAGAAATGACCGACGGAAATGCCTCGAGTTCATCGAGGGTCATGATTCGTCGGCCCCAGGAGCCTGCCATGCCCGCGCTACAGCCCGGTGACAACGCCCCTCGCCGGGACGATCAGCAAGCCCGCCGCGATGCCCTTTATCTGGCCCTGGCCCAGGTGCCGCCCGGCAAGGTGGTGACCTATGGCGAACTGGCTGCACTGGCCGGCCTGGGACGCGCCGCACGCTGGGTCGGCCGTACCCTCGGCCAGCTGCCGGACGGCACCACCCTGCCCTGGCATCGGGTGGTCGCAGCCGGCGGCCGATTGAGCCTGGCAGACGGCTCACCCAGCGGTGTTGAACAACGCGCCCGATTGCGCGTCGAAGGGGTGCTGTCCGACAATGGTCGGGTGGATATCCGACGTCACGGCTGGCGGCCCCTGGAGCACGAGGCATGAGACTCGCGGCACCACGCGCAACCGGCTTGCACTGACCCGACCCTAGCCCCTAGAGTGCGCCACTTGTTCATGCTTTCTCCCTCCAGGCCGATCCCCCTCAATGCATCGTAAAAGCTGGCGCGACGCGATCGCCGCCTATTCCAGCCCCTCGACACTGGTTCTTTTGGTGCTGGGCTTTGCCGCCGGCCTACCTTACATGTTGGTGTTTTCGACCCTGTCGGTGTGGCTGCGCGAAGCCGGCGTGGCGCGGGAAACCATCGGTTTCGCCAGCCTGATCGGTCTGGCTTACGCCTTCAAATGGGTATGGTCGCCGCTGCTCGACCAATGGCGCCTGCCGCTGCTCGGCAAGCTCGGCAGGCGTCGCTCCTGGCTGGTGCTGTCGCAGATTCTGATCGCCATCGGCCTGGCCGGCATGGCGCTGTGCGACCCGCATACTCACCTGACCTGGCTGATCGCCCTGGCCGTACTGGTGGCTTTCGCCTCCGCCACCCAGGACATCGCCGTCGATGCCTACCGCCTGGAAATCGTCGACGACACCCGCCAGGCCGCCCTGGCTGCCAGCTACATGGCCGGCTACCGGGTTGCCGCCCTGCTGGCCACCGCCGGCGCGCTGTATGTCGCCGAAGGCCTCGGCTCGACCACCCTGCTCTACCAGCACGCGGCCTGGGCCGGAACCTACCTACTGTTCGCCCTACTGATGCTGCCGGGCCTGTTGACCAGCCTGTGGATGAAAGAGCCGGCAGTGTCGATGAAGACCCAGCTGGCCGCCGCCAAGTATGGGTTCAGCCATCAGATCGCCTCGGTGCTGGTGCTGATCGTGCTGCTGGTATCGGTACCGGCGATGTTCACCCAGCTCTACAACACCGACTTCCCCAGCCTGGTGAGCGGCGAAGCCACGCTGCTGGATCTGTTGCTCGAAGACCGCGCCTTCCTGCGCGCCATCCTCTATACGATTCTCACCACCCTATGCCTGTCGTCCATGGGCCGCCGCGGGCTGGCACCGGTGCTCACGCCGGTCAACGACTTCATCCTGCGTTACCGCTGGCAGGCGCTGCTGCTGCTCGGGCTGATCGCCACCTACCGCATGTCCGACACGGTGATGGGCGTGATGGCCAACGTCTTCTACATCGACCAAGGCTTCACCAAGGACCAGATCGCCAGCGTCAGCAAGCTGTTCGGGCTGGTCATGACCCTGCTCGGTGCCGGCGCCGGCGGCCTGCTGATCGTGCGCTTCGGCATTATGCCGATCCTGTTCATCGGCGGCGCGGCCTCGGCGGCCACCAACCTGCTGTTCATGGCGCTGGCCGGCATGGGCGCCAACCTGCAGATGCTGATCTTCACCATCTCGGCGGACAACTTCAGCTCAGGTCTGGCCACGGCGGCGTTCGTCGCCTACCTGTCGAGCCTCACCAACCTGAAGTTCTCGGCCACCCAGTACGCGCTGCTCAGCTCCATCATGTTGCTGCTGCCACGCCTGATCGGCGGCTATTCCGGCGTACTGGTTGAGAAGTTCGGCTACGCCGATTTCTTCCTGATCACCGCACTGATGGGCGTGCCCACCCTGCTGCTGATCCTCCTGCAGTGGCATCGCCAGGGCAATCGCGCTACCGCGCTGCCCGCCGAAGAACAGCCGAAGCCGGAATGACGCCCATGAAAAAGCCGACACAAGTCGGCTTTTTTCGTTTCTGCAGGCCGCGTTTCAGTCGGCCTTGCCCTGCTGCACCATTTGCACCATGCGCGGCGGTTGCGCCAGCTCGACGCCCTCGGCGCGCAGGCGATCGCGCACGCTTTCGTTGAGCATGAAGATCACCGGCCAGTAATCACCAGCGGCCGTCCACATGCGCAGCGACAGATTGATCGAGGTTTCGCCCAGGCTCGATACCACCACCACCGGCGCCGGCTCCTGATGCACGCGGGCATCCTTGGAGAGTTCCAGCAGCACCTCGCGGGCCTTGGCCAGGTCGGCGTCGTAGTCGAGCTTCACGTCGTACAGCACCTGGCGGGTGCTCTGCCGTGAGTGGTTGGTGATGATGCCGTTGGACAGCGTGCCGTTGGGCACGATCACCACCTTGTTGTCGCCGGTGCGCAGCACGGTGTGGAAGATCTGGATGTAGTCCACCGAGCCGGAAATGCCCTGAGCCTCGATGAAGTCGCCGGCCTTGAAAGGGCGGAACAGCATGATCAGCACGCCGCCGGCGAAGTTCGCCAGGCTGCCCTGCAGCGCCAGGCCGATGGCCAGCCCCGCCGCACCGATCACCGCGATGAACGAAGTGGTTTCCACGCCGATCATCGACGCCACGCTGATGATCAGCAGCACCTTGAGCACGATACTCGCCAGGCTACCGATAAAGCTGCTCAGCGCACGATCGACCTTGCGACCATCCATCAGGGCGCTGACCTTGCTGGTCAGCTTGCTGATCAGCCACCAGCCGATCAGCAGGGTAACGATGGCCAGGGCCAGTTTGCCGCTGTACTGCAGCAATACCGGAATCCAGGCCTGTGACATGACGACCAACTGGTCGATGCTCATATCCATCGGGCATTCCTTCTAACAATTCAAACGAAAACGCCATGGCAGGCCATGGCGTTTGCACGGGCGTTCACGAACTTGCGACGCTGCCGTTTCGTCGGGGTTCAATAAACCCCGCCTTATCAGTCGCGGAAGTTGTTGTACTGCAGGGGCATGCCGAAGTCCTTGCCGCGCAGTGAGGCGATGCATTCCTGCAGGTCGTCGCGCTTCTTGCCGGTGACGCGCACCTGCTCGCCCTGGATGGCGGCCTGCACCTTGAGCTTGGCGTCCTTGATGTGGGCGACGATCTTCTTGGCCAGCTCCTTGTCGATGCCTTCGCGGAACTCGACTTCCTGCTTGACCACCTTGCCGGACGCGTAGGGGTCCTTGGTTTCCATGCACTGGCTGTCGATCTTGCGCTTGATCAGGCAGCTGCGAATGATGTCGAGCATCTGCTCGAGCATGAAATCGGCTTCGGCGGTCAGGGTGACGGCCTTGTCCTTGACTTCGAAACTGCACTTGCCGCGCAGATCGAAGCGCCGCTCCAGCTCCTTGGCGGCATTGTCCAGGGCATTGGTGAGTTCGTGTTTGTCCAGCTCCGACACCACGTCGAACGAGGGCATGGAATTCCTCCAGTTAAAAAGCGCGACCGGCAGAAGCGTTTCACGAATCTCGGCTGGCAGCCGCCTGGCCACGCTGCGAATGCATAGGGCTGGGCGCCAGTTCGCGGGATCGTGAATTAAGTCTGCGCAAATCGCGCGGATGGCTTGACGATAAAATTGGCGCGATCATTATATCCGCTCTGATACAGACCGCTCGGCGTTGTATTGGTTACTCCCTTCCCTCGACCCGTTTTCCTGCCAGCGAGTGCCATAAATAATGCCCAACCCCCATCTCAGCATTCTGGTGGTGGACGACGCCAAGTTCTCGAGCGCCATGATCGGACGCGCCTTGAGTCAGGCTGGATATCAGGATATTCGCTTCGCCAGCAGCGCGGCCGAAGCCATCAGCAATCTCGAACAACGCCCCGCCAGCGTGCTGCTGGCCGACTGGCTGATGCCCGAGATGGACGGCCTGGAGCTGACCGCCCGGGTGCGCCAGCTCGATGAAGCGGCCGAGCACTACACCTACATCATCCTGCTGACCGGCAAGGAAGGCGAGAACGTCCTCAACGAAGCCTTCGACCGCGGCGTCGACGACTTCATCAGCAAGTCGGCGATGAACGAACAGCTGCTGCCGCGGGTGTTCGCCGCCGAGCGCCTGTGCAGCACCCTGCAGCGCCTGCTCCACGAAAACGCCCTGCTGGTGCAGAACATCGCCAGCCTGGAAGAGCGCAACCTGGTCGACCCGCTGACCGGCCTGGGTAACACCCGCTACCTGAAACAGAAGATGGCCGACAGCCTGCGCCAGGTGGAATCACGTGGCGGCGCCCTGTGCTATCTGATGATCGGCCTGCAGGGCGTCGACGAGCTCAGCGCCCGCCACGGTGCGGTGTTCAGCAACGAATTGCTGCGCAGCGTGGCCCGCCGCCTGCAGCAGCTGGTACGCCCGCTGGACGTGCTGGTCAGCCTGGATGATCGCCACTTTGCGCTGATCACCCTGCTCGAAGATCTGCAGGAATGCTCGCCGAGCAGCTTCAAGCGCCTGCACGAAGGGCTCAACCTCAAGGCTTTCAAGACCAGCGAAGGCTTCATCAGCCTCAAGGCCGGCATCGCCGTGGTTGGGCTGGACAGCAAGGCCATGCCCATGGAGCAGCAGCAGCTTTTCGATCTGGCCACCCGCCTGCTGCCTGAAGCCCACGCCAGCGGCCGCGTGACCGCGGTACGCCTGCCCCGCCCATGAGCTGGCACGTACTGGGTGCCGGAAGCCTGGGCAGCCTGTGGGCCTGTCGGCTGTTTCGCGCCGATGTGCCGGTGCAGCTTGTGCTTCGTGACCCGCAGCGCCTGGCCGCCTATCGCCAGAAGGGCGGCCTGACTCTGGTCGAACAGGGCCACAGCCAGCTCTATCCCATCCCGGCAAGCCACCTGCAGGACTCGGCTCCCATCGAGCGCCTGCTGCTGACCTGCAAGGCCTATGACGCCGCTGAGGCGATTGCCGCCGTGGCCGACAGGCTGGCACCAGGCGCCGAGGTTCTCCTGCTGCAGAACGGCCTGGGCAGCCAGGACGAAGTGGCCCAGTTGCTGCCCGGCCGCCGCTGCCTGCCCGCCTCCAGCACCGAAGGCGCGTTTCGTGATGGTGACTGGCGCGTGGTGTTCGCCGGCCAGGGCCATACCTGGATCGGCGATCCGCTCGATGCCACACCGCCAGGCTGGTTGAATGATTTGCAGCGCAGCCAGATTCCGCATACCTGGAGCCCGGACATCCTGTCGCGGCTGTGGCGCAAGCTGGCGCTCAATTGCGCGATCAACCCGCTGACCGTGTTGCATGACTGCCGCAATGGCGAACTGGTGCGCTATCACGAACAGATCGACGCGCTGTGTGGCGAACTGGCCCAGCTGCTGAGCGGCTGTGGTCAGGCCGAAGCTGCCACGGACCTGCAGCAGGATGTGTGGCGGGTAATCGAGGCCACGGCGGCCAATTACTCGTCCATGTACCAGGATGTCGCCGCCGGTCGGCGTACCGAAATCAGCTACCTGCTCGGCTACGCCTGCGCCGCTGCCGAACGTGCAGAGGTCCAGCTGCCGCAGCTGAAAGCCCTGCATCTGCGGCTGCAGGAGCATCTGGACGGCCACGGATTGCCGCGCTATTGAGTCACGCGCTACCCTGCGCCCTCACCTGCCACCACGAAACACGCCCATGCGCCTGCGCCACCGCCTGAAGAACCTGCCCGTAGGCCGAAAGCTGCTCGCCGCCCTGCTGGTCCTGCTGGCCGCCGTGCTGGTGGTGGCCAACATGACCTTCATCAGCGCGGCCTACTGGATCTCCCAGGAAAGCGTCGCACCTCAGGGGCTGCAGACTCTGGGCAGGCTGATCGCCACCCCGGTGCTGAGCCGCGAAGCGCTGAGTTCGCCCGAAGCAGCCCATGAAGTGCTCAAGCGCCTGGAGGGCTATGGCCCACTCCGCGCCGCGGTGATCTACGACGCCGACGGCAACAGCATGGCGCAACTGCAGCGCGGCGAAAAACTCGACCTGCCGTCCCAGATCAGCGCGCTGGACAACTGGCGTATCGGCGAATTTCGCGCCCACCAGCTGATCGAGCTGCCGCGCCCCGATGCCCCGCCAGGCCACCTGCTGCTGGTCGCCTCCAGCGAGCTGCCGGGCGCCTTCTACACCGGCACCGTCACCGCCAGTCTGGTGATCCTGCTGTTCAGCCTGGTGCTCTGGCTGCTGGTGGCGCGGCAGATCCGCCGTCTGGTCACCAGCCCGATCAAGCGTCTGGAGGAACTGACCCGCCAGGTCACCCGCGAAGAGAATTACTCGCTGCGCGCGCGGCGCGGTAACCGCGATGAAATCGGCAGCCTGGCCGAGGCCTTCAACACCATGCTCGAACGCATCGAAGCGCGCGAGCAGCAGCTCAAGCGCGCCCGCGACGACTCCGAGGAGGCCTACAACCAGGCCCGCGGCCTGGCCGAGGAAACCCGCCTGTCGAACCGCAAGCTGGAACTCGAAGTGCAGGTGCGCAGCAAGATCGAGAAGAAGCTCACGGGCTTTCAGAACTACCTCAACAGCATCATCGACTCCATGCCCTCGGCGCTCATCGCCCTCGACGAGCAGCTCTATGTGGCGCAGTGGAATCAGGAGGCCAGCGCGCTGTCCGGCACCTCCATCGACGAGGCGGTCAACCAGCCGGTGTTCCTCGCCTTCCCGCTGCTCAAGCCCTACCTGTCCAAGCTCAAGCGCACCGCCGAGCAGCACCGGGTCGAGAAGATCGAGCGCGTGACCTGGATTCGCGACGACGAGCCCCACCACTACGCCCTGACCTTCTACCCGCTGATCGGCAGCATCGGCCGTGGCGTGGTGATCCGCATCGACGACATCACCCAGCGCCTGAACCTCGAAGAGGTCATGGTGCAGTCCGAGAAGATGCTTTCGGTCGGCGGCCTGGCAGCCGGTATGGCCCACGAGATCAACAACCCGCTGGGCGCCATCCTGCACAACGTGCAGAACATCCGCCGGCGCCTGTCACCGGAGCTGCCGCGCAATCAGGAGCAAGCAGAGGTGGCCGGTGTCAGCCTGCCGGCCATCGATCGCTACCTGGCGGCGCGGGAGATCCCCATGCTGCTCGACGGCATCCAGCAGGCCGGCGCGCGGGCCTCGAAGATCGTCACCCACATGCTCAGCTTCAGCCGCCTGAGCAATCGCCAGTTGGCGCCCTGCCAGTTACCGGCATTGATCGACCAGGCGGTGGAGATCGCCAGCAACGATTTCGACCTGACCGAAAGCTTCGACTTCAAGAGCCTGTTGATCGAGCGTGAATTCGACCCGCAGCTGGGGCCGGTCCCCGGCATCGCCAACGAACTGGAGCAGGTGCTGCTCAACCTGCTGAAGAACGCCGCCCAGGCCATCCATCTGCGCGAGGATGACAGCGTTCCCGGCAAGCTGATCCTGCGCACGCGCCTGACGCCGCCCTGGGCCGAAGTGCAGGTCGAAGACAACGGCGTGGGTATCCCCGAAGCCGTACGCAAGCGCATCTTCGAGCCGTTCTTCACCACCAAGGAAGTCGGCCAGGGCACCGGCCTGGGGCTTTCGGTGTCGTATTTCATCGTCACAAACAACCACAAGGGCCAGATGGAAGTGCAGTCGCGCATCGGTCAGGGCACCTGTTTCACCCTGCGCCTGCCATTGGGCGTGAGCAGCTGATCAGCGGAGACTCCATGGGTTATCGACTCTCGAAAATCTACACGCGCACCGGCGATGCCGGGCAGACCGGCCTGGCCGATGGTCGCCGGGTGCCCAAGGATCATCCACGCATCGAAGCCATCGGTGAAGTGGACACCCTCAACAGCCAGCTCGGCCTGCTGCTCGCCGACCTGATCGAACAGCAGGCCGTTCATCCGGGGCTTGGCGAACTCATCGAGGTGCTCGCGCCCTGCCAGCACCGCCTGTTCGATCTGGGCGGCGAGCTGGCCATGCCCGAATACCACGCCCTGCAGGCTGCCGAGATCGAGCGCCTGGAAGCGGCCATCGACCGCTGGAACGAGGAAGTCGGCCCGCTCACCAACTTCATCCTGCCCGGCGGCTCACGGCTGATCGCCCAGGCCCATCTGTGCCGCAGCAGCGCGCGAACCGCCGAGCGGCGCTGCGGCCAGCTGCATGCTGTCGAGCCGCTGCGCGGCGAGCTGCTGGCCTACATCAACCGGCTATCCGACCTGCTGTTCGTGGCCGCGCGGCTGATCGCCAGGCGCCAGGGCATCGACGAAGTGCTCTGGCAGGCTGCTCCTAAAGACTGAGGCGACTCTCGAAACGGCGCCGCTCGCCGGTCAGCGGGTCCTCGAAGGCCAACCCGCGAGCCAGCAGTTTGAGCGGCCGCGTGTAGTCGTCGGGCTCACCCTCGGCGCAGCTCACGTCGGGATAGAACGGATCGTTGAGGATCGGCGCGCCCAGGGCCGCCATATGCACGCGCAGCTGGTGCTTCTTGCCGGTCACCGGCTCCAGGCCATACAACCAGTGCTCGGCCCGTTTCTCGATCACCTCGATGCGCGTGCGGGTGTTGGCCACGCCAGGCGCCTCACGCATGCGAAAGAACGGCTCGCCCGCCTCGAAGCGCGTCTCGCGCAACAGTGGAAACTCCAGCTCAGGCAGCGGCGCCGCCAGCGCCTCGTAACGCTTGTCGATGGCGCGCTCACGAAACATCGCCTGATAGCGCCCACGGGTCTGCAGGTTGCTGGAAAACAGCACCAGCCCGGCGGTATGCCGGTCGATACGGTGCAGCGGCACCAGATCGGCATTGCCGGTGCGCCTGACCAGGCGCGCCAGCAGGGTCTGCTCGACATAGGCGCCAGCCGGCATCACCGACAGGAAATGCGGCTTGTCGGCGACCAGAATATGCTCATCGACATGCAGGATGGCTTCCTCGAAGGGAATCACCGGCTCGGCGGGCACTTCGCGAAAGTAATGCACGCGCAGGCCGACGCGATACGGGTGATCGACGCCGATGGCCGCGCCTTCGGCGTCCAGCACCCGGCCGCGAGCCATGCGCTCGAGCCACACGTCCCGGGAAATCGCCGAGAAGTGCGCGCACAGGCAGTCGAGCACCGTCGCCCAGTCGCCGGCAGGCAGGTGCAGCGTGCTGGGGCGCAGGGTCGGCTGGTCGGATGATGGCATGCGGAGACTCCGGGCGCGGCGCTCAGGGCGCGATCAGGTAGAGACAGAGCGACAGCGTCAGCAGCGAGCCCAGCGTCGACAACAGAATGGTGCTCGACACCTCGGCACCGTCACGGCGGTAGAACTCGGCGAGCATGAACGGCCCGGTGCCGGTCGGCAGTGCACTGAGCAGCAGCGCGGCGTGGGCCCACATTGGCGGCAGGCGGAACACGTAGACGGCCAATCCCCAGGTAATCAGCGGATGAGCGACCAGTTTGATGAGTACCAGGCCGCTGCCGCGCTGCTTCGGCCCTGCGTGCTTTTCAGCCAGGAACAAGCCAAGGGCGATGAGCGCGCAGGGTCCGGTGGCGGCGGCGAGCAACTTGAGAAACTGGTGCAGCGACGCCGGCAGTGGCTGCGCGGTCGCCGCCCACAGACCACCAAGCACAGGCGCCATGACGATGGGGTTCTTGAGCAGCGCGACGCACACCTTGCGCACCGCGGCCAACACACTCTTCTCGTTCTGCAGCCCCACCTCGATGCACACCACCGCCAGGGCGAACAGCACGCAGATGACGATCAGGCAGGCGATCAGCGCCGGCTCCATACCGGCATCGCCGAACACCAGCAGGCACAGCGGAATGCCCATGTAACCGGTATTGGCGTAGGAAGCACTCAGCCCCTGCACGCTGGCATCGGCCAGGCTGGTGCTGCGCAGGCGCCACAGCAGCACCAGGGCAAAAAGGCCCAGGGTGGCGATGCCATAGGCAAGGATGAAACCGGGTTGCCATATTTCATCCCACACCACGGTGGCCATCGCCTCGAACAGCAGCGCTGGCAGGCACAGCCAGACCACCATGCGGTTGATCTCGGAAGCCGCGGCGGCGCCCAGCAGGCCCAGGCGCCGGCAGGCAAAACCCGCGAGGATCAGCGCAAAGACCGGCAGGATGACATTGAGAACGGAGGCCATGGGCCGTGAATCACTCGAAAACGGGACGCCGCAGGGTAGGCGCTACGGCGTGCTCATACAAGCGCCGGCTCAGCGCTGTTGCTCGGGCCAGAAAGCGCGAATGCCCGCAACGCCCTGTGCGCCAACCTGCCAGGCTTGCTGGCAATCCTGCGGCCCGACCCCACCGAGCAGGTAGCACGGCTGGTTGAACCCCTGCAGCCATTCGCTCGCCCGCTGCCAACCCAACGGCTGGGCCTCGGGATGGGTCTGGGTGGCCTGCAGCGGCGACAGCGTGACGAAGTCGGCGCCGATCTGAGTCGCCAGTTCGAGCTCTTCGGCACTGTGGCAGGACGCGGCCAGCCAGCGCCCTTCGGGCAGCGGACGGCCCTTGCTGGCGTACTTGCGCAGCTGCTCGGCGGTCAGGTGCCAGCCGGCAGCCGGGAAATCGCCCAGCCACTCCAGCGGGCCCTTGAGCATCAACTGCGCCTTACCGGCGCAGAGACCCTGCACGTCCACGGCCAGATCGCGGTACTGGGCGTCGAACATCGCCGGCGCGCGCAGCTGGATCAGACGGATACCGTTGGCAACAGCAACCCGCACGCCAGCCAGCAGCTCCGGCCCGTCCAGCCCTTCCGGGGTGATCAGGTAATGCTCGGGAAGCCGCGCCGCCGCGACGATCGGTCGGTTGGCGGCCAGAAAATCGTAGTCGCCCAGTTGCCGTGGGCTGACCCAGGCCAGCGGCTGGCCTTCGGCGCCATGGGGCTCACCAGTGAATTGGCTGACTTCCCAGACATCCAGCAGCACCTGCTTGTCGCTGTAGTCGTGACGCACCTGAATCAGCGGCCGCGCCGCTTCCACACGTATGCCCAGCTCCTCGTGCAACTCGCGCGACAGCGCCGCCAGAACGGCCTCGCCCTCCTCAACCTTGCCGCCCGGAAACTCCCAGAGCCCACCCTGGTGTTTGTCGTCCGGGCGTTTGGCGATCAGGATCCGCCCATCGTCACCGCGGATTACCGCGGCCGCTACATGCACGCGTTTCACGTTTTCTCCTCTAGAGCTGCCTGGTGCCAGCGCTGGAATGCCGGCCACTGAAAAATGGTTTCCACATAGGCCGCCGCATCCGCCGGAAGTTGCACGCCGTAGCTGCGCAGCCGGCTGGCGACCGGGGCGAAGTAGGCGTCGGCAATGCTGAGCTGACCGAAAAGATAAGGACCGCCCTGACCGAAGCGCTCACGACAGCCTGCCCACAGCGCGACGATACGCTGGATATCGTGCTTGACCTCGTCGGTCACGCTGGCCAACGGCGCGTTGCGCTGCATGTCCATCGGCATGTGGCTGCGCAACGCACCGAAGCCGCTGTGCATTTCCGCGCAGGCCGAACGGGCCATGGCGCGGGCAGCCACATCACGGGGCCACAGCCCGGCTTCGGGGAAACGCTCGGCCAGGTATTCGGCGATGGCCAAGGAATCCCAGATCACCCCGGCATCCTCGGTCTTGAGCACCGGTACCTTGCCGGTTGGCGAATGCTCCAGCAGCCGTGCGTGGGTGTCGGCGCGAAACAGCGGCACCAGGGTTTCCTGATAGGCCGCGCCGCTGAGCTCGACGAGCAGCCAGCCGCGCAGCGACCAGGAGGAGTAGTTCTTGTTGCCTATCACCAGTTCGAGCGACATCTATTTCTCCAGCGTTCGGAAGGAACAGAACGACAGCTTCACCCGTGGCTGCCGGCAAGGCAAATTCCCCGCGCGCATGGGGCCATGCGCGCGGGGAATCCATCGGCGATCAGGTGCGGTATTCGGCGTTGATCTTCACGTACTCGTGAGACAGGTCGGTGGTCCAGATCGTCTCGCTGCAGGTGCCGCGGCCCAGCTCGATACGGATGGTGATTTCCTCTTGGGCCATCACCGCCGCACCCTGCTCCTCGGTGTAGGTCGCAGCGCGGCAACCCTTGCTGGCGATGCAAACGTCACCCAGAAACACGTCGATCTTGCTGACATCCAGCTGCGCCACGCCGGCACGGCCAACGGCGGCGAGGATGCGGCCCCAGTTGGGGTCGGAGGCGAACAGCGCGGTCTTGATCAGCGGCGAATGGGCCACCGCGTAGCCGACATCCAGACATTCCTGGTGGGTCGCGCCACCGTTGACCTGTACGGTGACGAACTTGGTGGCGCCTTCGCCGTCACGCACGATGGCCTGAGCCACTTCCATGCACACCTCGAACACCGCCTGCTTGAGCGCTGCGAACAGCGCACCGCTGGCCTGGGTGATTTCCGGCAAGGCGGCCTTGCCGGTGGCGATCAGCATGCAGCAGTCGTTGGTCGAGGTATCACCGTCGATGGTGATGCGGTTGAACGACTTGTTCGCCGCGTCGCGCAGCAGGTCCTGCAGTACGCCCTGAGCGACCTTGGCGTCGGTGGCGATGTATCCGAGCATGGTGGCCATGTTCGGTTTGATCATGCCCGCGCCCTTGCTGATGCCGGTCACGGTGACGGTCACGCCCTCGTGGGTGAACTGGCGACTGGCGCCCTTGGGCAGCGTGTCGGTGGTCATGATGCCGGTGGCAGCATCGGCCCAGTTGCTCTCGGAAAGGTTGTCCAAAGCGGCCTGCAGGGCGCCTTCGATCTTCTCGACCGGCAGCGGTTCACCGATCACCCCGGTGGAGAACGGCAGCACTTCGCTTTCGTCCACACCCGCCAGCTTGGCCAGGCTCGCGCAAGTGCGCATGGCGTTCTGCAGGCCCGGCTCGCCGGTGCCGGCATTGGCGTTGCCGGTGTTGGTCAGCAGATAACGCACGCTACCGGATACTCGCTTTTTGGCCAGGATCACCGGCGCCGCGCAGAACGCATTGAGGGTGAACACCCCCGCCACACTGCTGCCCTCGGCACAGCGCATCACCACCACATCCTTGCGCCCCGGGCGCTTGATGCCGGCAGAGGCGATGCCCAGCTCGAAACCTGGAACCGGATGCAGGGTAGACAGCGGGCCAAGACCAACAGCCATGGGAAAGCTCCTTGAATTAGGTGGATGGGCACAGCATGTTCGATGCGAAAACGCCGCGAAGAGGCTGGCCCTTCGCGGCGTTTTGGCGTTTCACGGCATTGCGTTGATCAGTTGACCTGACCGTGGCAGTGCTTGTACTTCTTGCCGGAACCGCACGGGCACAGCTCGTTGCGGCCGATCTTCTGCTCGGCGCGTACCGGCGCGGCAGCCACGGCGACATCGCCGTCCTGGCCTTCGGCTTCCGGCTCTTCGAGCGCGGAGACCTCATCGTGCTGGAACTGCATGCGCTGGGCCATGGCTTCGGCTTCGCGGCGCAGGCGGGCTTCTTCCTCGGCCGGGTCTTCGCGGCGCACCTGCACGTGGGACAGCACACGGATGGTGTCGCGCTTGATCGAATCCAGCAACTCCTGGAACAGGGTGAAGGACTCGCGCTTGTATTCCTGTTTCGGGTTCTTCTGCGCGTAACCACGCAGGTGGATACCGTGACGCAGGTGATCCATGGTCGACAGGTGGTCTTTCCACAGGTCGTCGAGAACGCGCAGCAGAATCTGCTTCTCGAAGGTACGCAGGGCTTCGGCGCTGGCCTGGGTTTCCTTCTCGTTGTAGGCGTCCACCAGCTCCTTGAGGATGCGCTCGCGCAGGGTTTCCTCGTAGAGCTTGTCGTCTTCGTCAAGCCACTGCTGGATCGGCAGGCGCAGGTTGAAACCGGCGTAGATCGCCTCCTCCAGACCGGCGATATCCCACTGCTCGGGCAGCGACTGCGGCGGCATGTGCGCGCTGATGGTGCTGTCCAGCACTTCCTGGCGGAAGTCCTCGATGGTCTCGCCGACGTTGTCGGAAGCCAGCACGGTGTTGCGCATGTGGTAGATCACCTTGCGCTGCTCGTTGGCCACGTCATCGTATTCGAGCAGCTGTTTACGCATGTCGAAGTTACGGCCTTCGACCTTGCGCTGTGCCTTCTCGATGGCGTTGGTCACCATGCGGTGCTCGATGGCTTCGCCCGGCTGCATGCCCAGGGCTTTCATGAAGTTCTTCACCCGGTCGGAGGCGAAGATGCGCATCAGGCTGTCTTCCAGCGACAGGTAGAAGCGGCTCGAGCCGGCATCACCCTGGCGACCGGCACGGCCGCGCAGCTGGTTGTCGATACGCCGCGATTCGTGGCGCTCGGAGGCGATCACGTGCAGGCCACCGGCTTCCAGCACCTGCTGATGGCGCTTCTGCCAGTCGGCCTTGATCTGCGCGATCTGCTCGTCGGTGGGGTTCTCCAGGGCAGCGACTTCCACTTCCCAGTTGCCGCCGAGCAGGATGTCGGTACCACGACCGGCCATGTTGGTGGCGATGGTCAGCGCGCCGGGGCGACCGGCCTGGGCGATGATCTCGGCTTCCTTCTCGTGGAACTTGGCGTTGAGCACCTTGTGCTCGATGCCTTCCTGCTCGAGCAAGCGCGACACGTATTCTGAGGTTTCGATGGTCGCGGTGCCGACCAGGATCGGGCGACCCTGGGCTTGGCACTCGCGGATATCGTTGATGATCGCGGCGTATTTCTCTTCCTGGGTCAGGTAGACCAGGTCGTTGAAGTCCTTACGGGCGATCGGCTTGTTGGTTGGGATCACCATCACGTCCAGACCGTAGATCTGGCGGAATTCGAAGGCTTCGGTGTCCGCGGTACCGGTCATGCCGGACAGCTTGTTGTACAGGCGGAAGTAGTTCTGGAAGGTGGTCGAGGCCAGGGTCTGGCTTTCGGCCTGGATCTGAACGCCTTCCTTCGCCTCGATGGCCTGGTGCAGGCCTTCGGACAGACGACGGCCCTGCATGGTACGACCGGTGTGCTCGTCGATCAGGATGACCTGACCGTTCTGCACGATGTATTCGACGTTGCGGTGGAACAGGGTGTGGGCACGCAGGCCGGCATAAACGTGGGTCAGCAGGCCCAGGTTGTGCGCGGAGTAGAGGCTCTCGCCCTCGCCCAACAGACCGATCTGGGTGAGCATGTCCTCGATGATCTGGTGGCCGGCTTCGTTGAGTTCGACCTGGCGGCTCTTCTCGTCGACCTTGTAGTGGCCTTCCTGAGTGACCACGCCTTCCTCTTCCTCGATGTGCTGCTTGAGGCGGGGAATCAGCTTGTTGATCTCGATGTACAGCTTGGAGCTGTCTTCGGCCTGACCGGAAATGATCAGCGGCGTACGGGCTTCGTCGATGAGGATGGAGTCCACTTCATCGATCACCGCGAAATTCAGTTCGCGCTGGAATTTCTCTTCCAGGCTGAACGCCATGTTGTCGCGCAGGTAATCGAAACCGAATTCGTTGTTGGTGCCGTAGGTGATGTCGGCGGCATAGGCAGCGCGCTTCTCTTCCGGCGGCATGAACGGCGTGACGATACCGACCGTCAGGCCGAGGAACTCGTACAGCGGGCGCATCCAGTTGGCGTCGCGGCGGGCCAGGTAATCGTTGACCGTGACCACGTGCACGCCCTTGCCTTCCAGGGCGTTGAGGTAGACGGCCAGGGTACCGACCAGGGTCTTGCCCTCACCGGTACGCATCTCGGCGATCTTGCCTTCGTGCAGGGTCATACCGCCGATCAGCTGGACGTCGAAGTGGCGCATGCCCATGACGCGCTTACCCGCCTCGCGGGCCACGGCAAAGGCTTCAGGCAGCAGTTGATCCAGGGTTTCGCCCTTGGCCAGGCGGGCCTTGAATTCTTCGGTCTTGGCACGCAGTTGCTCATCGGAGAGCGCGAGCATCTGCTCCTCGAATGCATTGACGGCCTGAACCGCCTTGAGCATGCGTTTGACTTCACGCTCGTTCTTGCTTCCAAAGAGTTTTTTCAACAAAGGCGCAAACATATCGACAGGATCTTCCACGCTATGAATGGAGGGCGGCCCCGTGAGTCGCCCATGCAGCCCGTATGGCTGCGTGCGAAGGGGGCATTCTACCCGGAAACGGAATTGAAGAAAGAGCGCGATTGGCACAGGGCCATCGGCGCAGGGCAAGCCGGCCTTGGCCGGCTTTTGTCAGGGCTCGTCGCTGACGCGGGCGATGTAGCTGTGCGGATTGACCAGCTCGCCGTTGCGGGTGACTTCGAAGTGCACGTGATTGCCGGTCGAGCGCCCGGTGCTGCCGACCGTGGCGATGGCCTGGCCACGCTGGACCAGATCGCCGACCTGCACCTTGTTGCTGCGGTTGTGCGCATACAGGGTGACGTAGCCGTCGGCGTGGCTGATTTCCACGGTGTTGCCATAACCATTGCGGCGCCCGGCGAAGGTCACCACGCCGGCACCAACCGCCACCACGTCGCTGCCGGCCTTGGCAGCGAAGTCCACGCCCTTGTGCACGCTGACGCGCCCGGTCAGCGGATCGATACGTCGCCCGAATGGTGACGACACGTAGCCCTGCAACACCGGATGGCCGGAAAGCATCGTCGCCTCGTCGAGACGACGGTCGGCAAGCAGCTGCTCCAGCACTTCGAGCTGCTGCTCGCGGCTGTCCATGCGCAGGGCCAGCTCATCGAGAGTGCTCATGAACGGCGGTGGCGCGTAGGCCGCGCCGCCCAGAGGCTCCTCGGGACCGCCCTGCCCCACGCCGAGCGAGAAATCGAATTCACTGGCATCCAGCTCGGCCAGCTCGGTAAGCCGCTCGCCCAGGGCGTCGAGCCGGGTCAGGCGCGCCTGCAGCTCGGCGACGTGGGCGGCGAAGGCATCGAGCTGACGCTGGGCATCGATCTTCACCGCGCCAACTTCCTCACGCTGGGCATCGAGAGCCTGGCTGACCACTTCGCTGTCCAGCACCGGAACCGATTGCGGCGCCATCCACGCCCCCAGCGCTGCACCGCCGCCCACCGCCAGAACGACCAGCAGCACCGCGCCGGCCAACAGCCAGCGCAAATCGAGGCTGAGCGAGCGCGCGGCGCCGTGGCGCCTGCTGAGCAAAATGATGTGCATGACATCCCCATTTCGAAAAAAGTGGAACCCGAGCGGTCAGCAGAGGTTCTGCTACCATGACGGCCCCAAAACGTCGCAGGCTTCCTGCCATGAGTTTTCGTCCCTTGCCGGCCAAAGCGCCCGCCGCGCTCCTGCGCGAGGCGAAGCCGCTGAAAGCGCTGTTCAGCCAGGCTCAACGCCTCGACCACCTGCAGCAGGTGGTGGAAAGCCAGCTGCAGCCTGCCGCCCGTGAACACTGTCGCGTGGCATCGTGGCGTGAAGGCTGCCTGTTGCTGATCGTCACCGATGGCCACTGGGCCACCCGGCTGCGTTATCAGCAAAAACGCCTGCAACGGCAGTTGCAGGCGCTCGAAACGTTCGCGACCTTAACGAAAATCCTCTTCAAGGTGCAACCTCCGAGCGGCGAGAAACGCCAGGCGCCACGGCCTTTCGAGCTTTCCGACAGCGCCGCCGACAACATCCAGGAAGCCGCCGAAGGGGTCACCGATCCGCGCCTGAAGGCCGCTCTGGAACGCCTCGCCAGCCATCGCCGTCGCCGCGATTCTTAACCTCGTCAGCCAGTTAGATTCGCCAAATAGCGAGCGCCATAAAAATGGCAGATCGGTCAACCATGCCTGCACAACCCACGTTGGACCGGCCACCGGCCGTTTGTCGGGCCACTTGAACTCGGCATAAAAAAAGGCCACCCGAAGGTGGCCTTGAAGAAGTTAAAACTAGGAGAGAGTGCCTTACACCGCCGCAGCCGGGCGCATGTAAGAGATCGGAGCAGTGTCGGCGTCTTCGAACGTCACCGTTTCCCAAGCATCCGGCTGTGCGATCAAGGCTCGCAGCAGACGATTGTTCAGGCCATGGCCGGATTTGTAGCCGCGGAACTCACCGATCAGGCTGTTGCCGAGCAGATAGAGGTCACCAATCGCATCGAGAATCTTGTGCCTGACGAATTCGTCCTCGTAACGCAGGCCATCTTCGTTGAGCACACCGTCTTCGTCCACCACGATGGCATTGTCCACACTGCCGCCGCGCGCCAGATTGTGCGAGCGCAGGAATTCGATATCACGCATGAAACCGAAAGTGCGGGCACGGCTGACTTCCTTGACGAACGAGGTGCTTGAGAAATCAACACTCGCGGTCTTGGTGCGGTCGTGGAATACCGGGTGATCGAAGTCGATCTCGAAACTTACCTTGAAGCCATCGAACGGAACGAAGGTGGCGCGCTTGTCGCCGTCCGTCACGGTCACTTCACGGGTGATGCGGATGAACTTCTTGGGGGCGTCCTGCTCTTGCAGACCAGCCGACTGAATCAGGAAAACAAAGGGACCCGCACTGCCATCCATAATCGGCACTTCACAGGCAGAGAGCTCGACGTAGGCGTTATCGATGCCCAGGCCTGCCATGGCCGACAGCAGATGCTCTACTGTATCCACCTTGACATCACCGTTGACCAGCGTGGTCGACATGGTGGTCTCACCAACGTTCAGGGCGTGCCCCTTCACCTCCACCACAGGGTCGAGGTCGGTACGACGGAACACGATACCGGTATCCACCGGAGCCGGCTTCAGGGTCAGGTAAACCTTCTCCCCGGAATGCAGGCCGATACCCGTGGCGCGGATGATGTTCTTCAGGGTGCGTTGTCTGATCATGGGTCTGGCCGCTATTACGCTAGGTGCGAATTGTTTTCAACAAAGGCTGGCGATGATAGCAGAACCGACCTTTGCTGAACACCAATCACCTTTATGCTCCTGATAGATTTCATTAATCCGCCTGGCGACGCAGGAAGGCTGGAATGTCCAGGTAATCCAGGTCGTCCTGCGGGTTCATTTTCGCCGCAGTGGCTGCGCCACCATGGCTCTGACGCTGAACGGTCGGGCGCTCGTAGTCCTTGTAGTTGACGTTCTGCTCGGCGCGAACCGGAGCGGCTACCGGGGCTACCGGCTGTGCGGCGGCGACCTGAACGGTGTTGTCGACGACCTTGACCGGCTTCTCCATGCGCGCGCCCAGACCGGTGGCAACCACGGTCACGTGCAGCTCGTCACGCATATCCGGATCAATCACGGTGCCGACCTTGACGGTAGCGTGCTCGGAGGCGAATTGTTCAATGATGTTACCCACATCGGAGTACTCACCCAGGGACAGATCCGGGCCGGCGGTGATGTTCACCAGGATGCCGCGGGCGCCCTGCAGGTTGACGTCTTCGAGCAGCGGATTGCGGATGGCCGCTTCGGTGGCTTCACGCGCACGGTTCGGACCGCTGGCGCAGCCAGTGCCCATCATCGCCATGCCCATTTCGCTCATCACGGTCTTCACGTCGGCGAAGTCGACGTTGATCATGCCCGGACGCTTGATGATGTCGGAAATACCACGCACCGCACCGCTCAACACGTCGTCGGCCTTGGAGAAGGCGGACAGCAGGCTGGCATCTTTACCCAGGATGGTCAGCAGCTTCTCGTTGGGAATGGTGATCAGCGAATCGACGCTTTCCTGCAGCGCGCGAATGCCTTCGTCGGCGATCTGCATGCGCTTGCGGCCCTCGAACGGGAACGGACGGGTCACCACCGCAACGGTGAGGATGCCCAGCTCCTTGGCCACTTCGGCGATGACAGGCGCTGCACCGGTACCGGTACCGCCACCCATGCCGGTGGTGATGAATACCATGTCGCAGCCCTGCAGCACTTCGGCGATGCGCTCACGGTCTTCGATGGCCGCCTGACGGCCGACTTCCGGGTTGGCGCCAGCGCCCAGACCCTTGGTGACACCCGTACCGAGTTGCAGCACGGTACGTGCGCCGATGTTCTTCAGTGCCTGAGCATCGGTGTTGGCGCAGATGAATTCGACGCCTTCGATGTTGCTCTTAGCCATGTGGTTGACTGCGTTGCCACCGCCACCACCGACACCGATAACCTTGATGACCGCGCTTTGCGGAAGGTTGTCTACGAGTTCAAACATGGTCTCTCTCCTGTATTTTCTAGTTTTTAACGCCTAGTGCCGACAACGCTGCACACGCCCGTGCCGCGTCATCCGCCTTAGAAATTGCCCTGGATCCAGCGCTTGAGCCGTTCCAGAACCGGTGCCTTGGTTTCATCACCGTACCCGCCATTGCCGGGCATCGGGATGTCGTCGGACTGCTTGCGCAGGCCATACATCAACAGGCCAACGCCCGTCGAGTAAATAGGGTTGCGGACCACGTCGCTGAGGCCTTTGACACTGTGCGGCACGCCAAGGCGCACCGGCATGTGAAAGATTTCTTCGGCCAGCTCGACCGCGCCTTCCATCTTCGCCGTGCCGCCGGTGAGCACGATACCCGCCGGGATCAGATCTTCGTAGCCACTGCGGCGCAGTTCGGCCTGAATCAGGGTGAACAGCTCGTCGTAACGCGGCTCGACCACTTCGGCCAGGGACTGGCGCGACAGGTCGCGCGGCGGACGGTCACCGACGCTCGGCACCTTGATGGTTTCGCCGGCGCCGGCCAGCTTGGCCAGGGCGCAGGCATAACGGATCTTGATCTCTTCGGCGTACTGGGTCGGAGTGCGCAGCGCCATGGCGATATCGTTGGTGACCTGGTCGCCGGCGATCGGGATCACCGCGGTGTGGCGGATCGCGCCTTCGGTGAAGATGCAGATGTCGGTGGTGCCGCCGCCGATGTCGACCAGGCACACACCCAGCTCCTTCTCGTCGTCAGTCAGCACCGCATAAGCGGAAGCCAGCTGCTCGAGGATGATGTCGTCGACTTCCAGGCCGCAACGGCGCACGCATTTTTCGATGTTCTGCGCCGCGTTCACCGCGCAGGTGACCACGTGCACCTTGGCTTCCAGGCGTACGCCGGACATGCCCAGGGGCTCGCGCACGCCTTCCTGGTTATCGATCACGTAATCCTGCGGCAGGGTGTGCAGCACGCGCTGGTCAGCCGGGATGGCGACGGCCTGGGCAGCATCGAGCACGCGCTCCAGGTCGGCACTGCTCACTTCGCGGTCGCGAATGGCGACGATGCCGTGGCTGTTCAGGCTGCGAATGTGATTGCCGGCCACGCCGACGAAGGCCGAGTGGATACGGCAGCCGGCCATCAGCTGGGCCTCTTCCACTGCGCGCTGGATCGACGCCACGGTGGACTCGATGTTGACCACCACGCCCTTCTTCAGGCCGCGCGATGGGTGAGTACCGATGCCGACGATTTCCAGCTGACCATCAGCGGTCACTTCGCCGACCAGCGCCACCACCTTGGAGGTACCGATGTCGAGGCCGACGATCATCTTGCCGCTCTGCACGTTTGCCATGTTTCCTGCCTTCTCTCTTTATTCACTGCACCGCAGCGGTGTCGACCGCTGCGGGTGCCGGCGGCTCGCGCCACGCGACGGCCAGGCCGTTGGCGTAACGCAGATCGACCCGCGCGATGTTGTCTTTCTGGTCCTTCAGCGCCTTGCTGTAGATGGCGCCGAAACGACGTATTTTTTCCACCAGATGGTCGCGCCCCAGCAGCACTTCGATCCCCTGCCCGGTGGACAGGAACCAGCTGCCCCGCTCACGCAGTTCCAGGCGTGTCACGGTGAAGCCCATGGGGCGCAGCATCTGGCTGAGTACCTGATACTGCTGCATCACTTGCTGCTGGGCGCGTTTCGGGCCGACCAGCTGCGGCAAATTCTCGTAGTGCGCCAGTTCCCGTGGCGCGAACGCCTGGCCCTGGTTGTTGAGCAGCGCCTCGTTGCCCCAGCGGGCGATCGGCAGCTGCTCCTCAAGGCGCACCACCACCTGATCGGGCCATACGCGGCGAACTTCGGCGTGGGCAATCCATGGCATCTGCTCCAGTTCGTGGCGCATACCGACAAGGTCGACACTGAAGAAGCTCGCACTCACAAAAGGTTCAATGCGTTGTTGCACCGATTGCTGGCTGATGTAGCTCAGGTCGCCTTCCACGCTGATCTTGGCGATGGGCCGGTCGGCGTAAGGCAGCAGACGCAGCGACAGCTCATAGGCGCCAAAGCCCAGCACCAGCAGCATCACCGGCCAGGTCAGGCGCTTGAACAGGCTGAAATTCGGCCGCGGCAGACGCGCACTGATCGGCTCCTTGGCCACCAGGCGGCTGGCGCCACGCGGTACGGCCTTGCCGCGTAGCGGCGTGCCTGAACCTGGCTGATGACGAAGGACGGCGCCCATGCTTACCCCCGAGCCTCGACGCTGTCAGCGAGAATCGCCAACACCAGCTGCTGGAAATCCAGACCGGCCGCCTGCGCTGCCATCGGCACCAGGCTGTGGTCGGTCATACCCGGAACGGTGTTCACCTCCAGCAGCCAGAAACGGCCGTCGGTGTCCTGCATAACGTCGGCGCGGGCCCAACCCTGGGTGCCAACGGCTTCGCAGGCGCGGGCGGTCAGGGCCTTCAGTTCTGCTTCCTTGTCAGCCGACAGGCCGCAGGGCACACGATACTGGGTGTCATTGGCCAGGTACTTGGCGTCGTAGTCGTAGAAGCTGTGCGGCGTGCCCAGGGCGATCGGTGGCAGCACCTCGCCACGCAGCATGGCGATGGTGAACTCCGGGCCCTGGATCCACTGCTCGACCAGCACCTGGCTGTCGTAGCAGGCAGCGTCCTGCCAGGCGGCGATCAGGGAGTCGACGTCGCCGACCTTGGCCATGCCGATGCTCGAGCCTTCGTGGGCCGGTTTGACGATCAGCGGGAAGCCCAACTCGTCGGCGGCGCGGCGGCAATCGTCGGCGCTGCTCAGCACCGCATGGCGCGGCGTGGACAGGCCCAGGCTCTGCCACACCTGCTTGGTGCGTAGCTTGTCCATGGCCAGGGCCGAAGCCAGGATGCCGCTGCCGGTGTAGGGAATGCCGGCGCACTCGAGCAGACCCTGCATGCTGCCGTCCTCACCGCCACGGCCGTGCAGCACGATAAAGGCGCGGTCGATCTTCTCGTTGCTCAGACGAGCCAGGAAGTCATCGCCCACGTCGATGCCGAAGGCGTCCACGCCGGCGCTCTGCAGCGCGCTCAGCACGGCATTGCCGGACTTGAGCGACACTTCGCGCTCGGCGCTCTTGCCGCCGAACAGTACGGCGACGCGACCGAAGGCGGCGACCGGCAGTTGTGATTTCAGGGTTTCAGCACTCATTTCCCTTGACCTTGCGCGCGAAACAGCGGGCTCTGCAGCAGTTGTGGGGCCACGCCACCGATGTCACCGGCGCCCTGACACAGCAGGATGTCGCCAGCACGCAGCAGCGGCTTGATCAACGGCGCCAGGTCGGCGCCGCGCTCGATATAGATAGGGTCCAGCTGACCGCGCTGGCGGATGCTGTGGCACAGCTGACGGCTGTCGGCACCCGGGATCGGCTCTTCACCGGCCGGGTAGACCTCCATCAACAACAGCACGTTGGCATCGGTCAGCACCTGCACGAAATCGTCGTACAGATCGCGGGTACGGCTGTAGCGGTGCGGCTGGTAAACCATCACCAGGCGACGCTCCGGCCAGCCGCCGCGCACGGCCTTGATCACCGCCGCCACTTCGCGCGGGTGGTGGCCGTAGTCGTCGACCAGCATCACTTCGCCGCCTTCGACCGGCAGCTGACCGTACACCTGGAAGCGTCGGCCGACGCCCTGGAACTGCGACAGGCCCTGCACGATGGCCTCGTCGCTGATGCCTTCGTCGCTGGCGATGCAGATGGTCGCCAGGGCGTTGAGCACGTTGTGATTGCCCGGCATGTTCACCGATACGTCCAGCGGCTCGCAGTCCGGGCGCAGCACGGTGAAGAAGGTCTGCATGCCCTGCTGGCGCACGTTGATGGCGCGCACGTCGGCGTCTTCGCTGAAGCCGTAGGTCAGGGTCGGGCGACCGACCTGGGCGAGGATCTCGCGCACCACCGGATCGTCCACACAGAGCACGGCCAGGCCGTAGAACGGCAGGTTGTGGAGGAACTCGATGAAGGTCTTCTTCAGTTTGTTGAAGTCGCCCTCATAGGTGCTCATGTGGTCCATGTCGATGTTGGTCACCACCGACACCATGGGCTGCAGGTGCAGGAAGCTGGCGTCGCTTTCGTCTGCCTCGGCGATCAGGTAGCGGCTCGAACCCAGCTGGGCATTGGTGCCCGCGGCGTTCAGGCGGCCGCCTATCACGAAGGTCGGATCCAGGCCGCCAGCAGCGAACACCGAAGCCAGCAGGCTGGTGGTGGTGGTCTTGCCATGGGTGCCGGCCACGGCGATGCCATGGCGATAACGCATCAGCTCGGCAAGCATTTCGGCACGCGGCACAACGGGAATACGGCGCTCCAGGGCAGTGGCCACTTCCGGGTTGGACGTGTTGATGGCACTGGAAACCACCAGAACATCGGCGCTCTCGGCGTTCTCGGCACGGTGGCCGATGAAGATCTGCGCACCGAAGTTTTCTAGGCGCTCGGTCACGGCCGAGGTTTTCAGGTCGGAGCCGGATACTTCGTAGCCCAGGTTGAGCAGCACTTCGGCGATACCGCACATGCCGGCACCGCCGATACCGACGAAGTGAATGCGGCGAATACGGCGCATGCGCCGCACTTCTGCCTTGACCGCTGCGGGAGACTTAGCCACGGGCCACCTCCAGGCAAACATCGACAACGGTACGGGTAGCATCAGGCTTGGCCAGGCGACGTGCGGTGCTGGCCATTTGTTTGAGTCGTTCGGGGTGCATCAAGACCTCGGTCAGCTGCGCTGCCAGACCGGCAGCGTCAGTGGAACGTTGCGGCAGAAGGACGGCGGCACCGTCCTTCGCGAGATAGCTGGCGTTGCGCGTCTGGTGGTCGTCGATCGCGTGGGGCAACGGCACCAGGAAAGCCGGCAGGCCGGCGGCAGCCAGTTCGCTGACGGTCAGCGCACCGGAGCGGCAGACCACCAGGTCGGCCCAGGCGTAGGCACGGGCCATGTCGCTGATAAAGGGCGCGACCTGCGCTTCGACGCCCGCTGCGCTGTATCGTTCGGCGGTCACCTCGGCGTGTTGCTTGCCGGCCTGGTGGAAGACTTCCGGGCGCAACTCGGCAGACACCTGCGCCAGCGCCTCCGGCAGCAGTTTGTTCAACGGTTCGGCGCCCAGGCTGCCACCAAGAATCAGCAGGCGTGGCCGACGACCGGTCAGCGAATCGCGCGGGGTTTCCAGGAACAGCTCTTCGCGCACCGGGTTGCCGGTGGTACGACGCTTGTCGGACGCGGCGAAGGTGTCGGGGAAAGCCTCGCAGACCCGACTGGCGAACGCCACCAGGCTGCGATTGGCGGTACCGGCCACGGCATTCTGCTCGTGAATGATCAGCGGCACGCCGGCCAGCTTGGCAGCCAGGCCGCCCGGGCCGGTCACGTAGCCGCCCATGCCGAGCACGCAGACCGGCTGCAACTCGCGCACCACCTTGCGGGCCTGGAACAGTGCCTTGATCAGTTGCAGCGGCGCCTTGAGCAGCGACAGCTTGCCCTTGCCGCGCAGGCCACTGACGTTGATCAGGTGCAGCGGCAGGCCGGCGGCCGGCACCAGTTCGTTCTCGATACCGCGCGGCGTGCCCAACCAGTGCACGCGGTAGCCGCGCGCCTGGAATTCGCGGGCGCAGGCCAGCGCCGGGAACACGTGGCCGCCAGTGCCGCCGGCCATGATCAATACGTTAGCGGCCATGCTGCACCTCCCGCTCGGGCTCGGGGAAGTCGCTTTCATCGAACTCGATGTCTTCGTTGCCCAGGCCGTTGCGCGCTTCCCACTCGATGCGCAGCAGCAGCGCCAGGCTGACGCAGCAGATAACCAGGGACGAACCGCCGTAGCTGAGGAACGGCAGGGTCAGGCCCTTGGTCGGCAGCAAACCGATGTTCACGCCGATGTTGATCAGGAACTGGCCGATCCACAGGAAGCCCAGACCGAACGCCACGTAGGCGGAGAAGAACTGCTTGGCCTTCTCGGCCCACAGGCCGATGTACAGCGCACGCACGCTGACGAACACGAAAAGGCCCACGGTCGCCAGCGCGCCGACCAGGCCCAGCTCTTCGGCCAGAACGGAGAACACGAAGTCGGTGTGGGCTTCAGGCAGGTAGAACTGCTTCTGGATGCTGTTGCCCAGGCCAACGCCCAGCCACTCGCCACGCCCGAAAGCGATCAGCGCCTGGGTCAGCTGGTAACCGGAGCCGTACTGGTCGGCCCAAGGATCGGTGAAGGTGATCAGACGCTGCAGGCGGTATTCCTGGCTCTGCACCAGCACGAACACCGCGCCGACTGCCAGAGCGACCATCAGCAGGAAGCGGAACAGGCCGACGCCACCGAGGAACAGCATGGCCATGGCCGCGCCCATCATGACCACCGTGGCGCCGAAGTCGGGCTCGAGCAGCAGCAGAAAGGCCATCGGCAACAGCACCACGAAGGGCTTGAAGAACCCGGCCCAGCTTTCACGCACTTCTTCCTGGCGACGCACCAGGTAGCCGGCCAGATAGAGCACCACGAAGACCTTGGCGATCTCCGACGGCTGGATGTTGAAGGCGCCGAAACCGATCCAGCGCTTGGCACCGTTGACCTCACGGCCAATGCCGGGCAGCAGCACCAGAACCAGCAGCACGATGGCGATGATCAGCATCACCCAGCTGTGACGCTGCCAGGTGGACAGCGGGATCATCAGCACCACGCCGGCAGCGCCCAGGCCGATGGCCAGATAGATCAGGTGGCGGATCATGTAGTACAGCGGGCTGCCGGTGTTGGCCGCCGCCACTTCGGTGGAGGCCGAGGAGATCATGACCAGGCCGAGACCGAGCAGCGCCAGGCAGCCGGCGAGCATGGCGAAGTCCATGTCCATCAGGCCACGGCGGCCGAACAACGGGGACGGATAAGGGCGCAGGAAGGACAGCATCAGTTCAGCTCCTCCACTGCCTGGGCGAACAGACGGCCGCGCTCTTCGAAATTCTTGAACATGTCCAGGCTCGCGCAGGCGGGCGACAGCAGCACGGCGTCGCCGCTCTGGGCGATGGCAGCAGCCTGCTCGACGGCGGCCTGCAAGCTGTCGACACGGATGATGTCCACCGCGCCATCGAGCACCGCAGCCAGTTTGTCGGCGTCACGGCCGAGCAACACCACCGCGCGGCAATGAGCGGTAACCGGCTTGCGCAGGCTGGAGAAGTCGGCACCCTTACCGTCGCCACCGGCGATCAGCACCAGCTTGCCGGCGATGTCCGCGCCAAGGCCTTCGATGGCGGCCAGAGCAGCCCCGACGTTGGTGGCTTTGGAATCGTCGTAGTAGCTCACGCCGGCGCGCTCGCCGACCCACTGGCAGCGGTGCGCCAGCCCGGTGAACTGCTTGAGGGTTTCCAGCATGGCCGCCATCGGCAGGCCCACGGCATGGCCCAGCGCCAGCGCCGCCAGGGCGTTGGACTGATTGTGCGCGCCGCGCACCTTGAGTTCGCGTACCGGCAACAGCGCGTCGAACTGATAGGCCAGGTATTTTTCGCCGTTTTCTTCGAGCAGGCCGAAGCGCTTGAAGTCCGGCTTGCCGAGGCCGAAGCTCCAGCACGGCACCTGATCGGCGATCATCGGCCGCGACAGCGGATCGTCACGGTTGACCACCACCTGACGCGCGCCGCGGAAGATGCGGTGCTTGGCCAGGTGGTAGGCCGGCAGATCGGCGTAGCGATCCATATGGTCTTCGCTGACGTTCAGGCAGGTAGCCACTTCGGCGTTGAGCAGCTCGGTGGTTTCCAACTGGAAGCTGGACAGCTCGATCACGTACAGCTCGACGTCATCACTGAGCAGATCCAGCGCCGGCGTGCCGAGGTTGCCACCCACGGCGACTTTGCGCCCCGCCGCGGCGGCCATCTCGCCGACCAGGGTGGTCACGGTGCTCTTGGCGTTGGAGCCGGTGATGGCTACGATCGGCGCCTTCGCCGCGCGGGCGAACAGGTCGATATCGCCGGACAGCTTGACGCCGCGTTTGGCCGCTTCCTGCAGCGCCGGGGTGGCCACGGCCAGGCCGGGGCTGATCAGCAGTTCACTGGCACGGCTGAGGAATTCCACGTCCAGCTCGCCACAACGCACTTCGACCTGCGGGAACTGTTCACGCAAGGTGCTCAGCTCCGGCGGATTGGCACGGGTGTCGACCACGGCGAAGCGCACGCCCTGGCGCGCGAGATAGCGCACCAGGGACATGCCGCTCTTGCCGAGGCCGACAACGATGCGGAATTGGTCGGAAGCGATCAGGCTCATGCTGTCCTCAACGCAGTTTCAAAGTAGCGAGGCCGATCAGCACCAGAATGACGGTGATGATCCAGAAACGAACGATAACCCGTGGCTCGGGCCAACCCTTCAACTCGAAATGGTGGTGAATCGGTGCCATGCGGAACACGCGCTTGCCGGTCAGCTTGAAGCTGGCGACCTGGATGATCACCGACAGGGTTTCCATCACGAATACGCCGCCCATGATGAACAGCACGATTTCCTGACGCACGATCACAGCGATGGTGCCCAGCGCGGCGCCCAGCGCCAGCGCGCCGACGTCGCCCATGAACACCTGCGCCGGGTAGGTGTTGAACCACAGAAAGCCCAGGCCGGCGCCGATCAGCGCGCCGCAGAACACGATCAGCTCGCCTGCGCCCGGCACGTACGGGATCAGCAGGTATTCGGCGAATTTCACGTTGCCCGACAGGTAGCAGAAGATGCCCAGGGCGCCGCCGACCATCACGGTGGGCAGAATCGCCAGGCCGTCGAGGCCGTCGGTGAGGTTCACCGCGTTGCTGGAGCCGACGATCACGAAGTAGGTCAGCACCACGAAACCGATGCCCAGCGGGATGCTGACATCCTTGAGCAGCGGCACGATGAAGGTGGTTTCGATCGGGCTCTGCGCGGTCATATAAAGGAAGACAGCCGCGCCGATGCCGAACACCGACTGCCAGAAGTACTTCCAGCGGCTCGGCAGGCCGCGCGAGTTCTTCTCGATCACCTTGCGGTAGTCGTCGACCCAGCCGATGGCGCCGAACAGCAGGGTGACGACCAGCACCACCCATACATAGCGGTTGCTCAGGTCAGCCCACAGCAGGGTGCTGATGGCGATGGCCGAGAGGATCAGCGCGCCACCCATGGTCGGCGTGCCCTTCTTGGACAGGTGCGACTGGGGGCCGTCGTTGCGCACGGCCTGGCCGATCTGGCGGATCTGCAGGGTACGGATCATCCACGGCCCCAGGCACAGCGCCAGCACAAGCGCAGTCAGCACGCCGAGAATCCCGCGCAGGGTCAGGTACTGAAAGACCGCGAAGCCCTTGTAGAACTGTTGCAGATACTCTGCCAGCAGCAGCAGCATTTAGTGACTCTCCCCACTGTCGCCACACAAGGCGGCGACGACGTTTTCCATCGCGGCGCTGCGTGAACCTTTAATTAGAATGGTGCTGTCGCCGGGCTCGGCGCGTACCGCGTCGATCAGCGCGGTCTGATCGGCGAAATGCCGACCCTCGGCGCCAAAGGCCTGCACGGCGTGTTTCATCTGCGGGCCGACCGCGTACAGCACGTCGGCGCGGCCGCGGGCGTATTCACCCACTTCGCGGTGGCCCTGCTCGGACCACTCGCCCAGCTCGCCGATATCGCCCAGCACCAGCACCTTGCGGCCGCTAAAGCCGGTAAGGATGTCGATGGCGGCGCAGATGGAGGCCGGGTTGGCGTTGTAGGTGTCGTCGATCACCCGGGCGCCGTTTTGCGCCAGTTGCACCACGGCGCGGCCCTTGACCGGCAGCAGGCTCTCGAGACCGTTCTTGATGGCCACCAGGGGCACCGCCAGGGCATGGGCGGCGGCAGCGGCGGCCAGCGCATTGGTCACGTTGTGCTCGCCAAGCAGATTCAGTTGCACGCGGGCCTGACCTTCGTGGCAGAACAGCGTGAACGCCGGGCAGCCGCGCGGATCGCGGCTCAGCTCACGGGCATGGAAATCAGCACTGGCGTCGCGCAGGGCGAAGCTCAGCACGCGGCGACCGGCAGCGCGCTTGACCCAGCGCTCGAACGCCACGTCGTCACGGTTGAGCACGGCCACGCCGTTATCGCTAAGGCCTTCGATGATCTCGCCCTTGGCCAGCACGATATTCTCGGGGCCGCCGAATTCACCGACATGTGCGTTACCGGCGTTGGTGATGATGGCCACCTGCGGCTTGGTCAGGCCGACGGTGTAGGCGATCTCGCCGATACCCGAAGCGCCGAGTTCGATCACCGCGCCGGTGTGCTGCGGGCCCAGTTCCAGCAGGGTCAGCGGCACGCCCAGCTGATTGTTGAGGTTGCCGCGGGTGGCCAGCACGGCGCCGCCGTCCTGAGCACAGGCGGCACGCAGGATGGCCGCCAGCATTTCCTTGACAGTGGTCTTGCCGCTGGAACCGGTCACGGCCGCCAGCAAGCCGCCGTAGGCTTGACGATTGAGCGCGCCGAGCTGGCCGAGAGCCAGGGTGGTGTCGGCGACGACCAGCTGCGGCAGGTCGACGCCCGCCACTTCGCGCGACACCAGCGCAGCAACGGCGCCCTTGGCAGCGACCTGGGCCAAGTAGTCATGGCCGTCGAAGCGCGGACCGCTCAGCGCCACGAACAGCTGACCCGGCACGATGCTGCGGCTATCGGTGCTGACCGCCGAGAAGGCGCAATCAGCGCCAACCACACGGCCATTCAGTGCACTCGCCACGTCGCTCAACCGCAGGGCCTTAAGCATGTGCCGCCTCCCATGCAGCCAGCGCGCGGCTGGCCTGCTGCAGATCGGAAAACGGCTGGCGTACGCCATCGATCTCCTGATAGTCCTCGTGGCCCTTGCCGGCCAGCACCACCACGTCGCCGACCTGAGCTTCGCCGATCAGCTGGGCGATGGCATTGCCACGACCGTGCATGAAACGCACGTGCTCGGCTTTGCCGAAACCGGCACGGATGTCGTCGAATATCTGCTCGGGCGACTCGGTACGCGGGTTGTCGTCGGTAACCAACGCGGCGTCAGCCAGGCGCTCGACCACTTCGGCCATCAGCGGGCGCTTGCCGCGATCACGGTCACCGCCGCAGCCGAACAGGCACAGCAGGCGGCCGGTCACATGGGGGCGCAGTGCACCCAGCACCTGCTCCAGCGCGTCCGGCGTGTGGGCGTAGTCGACCACCACCAGCGGTGCATCCTGGCCGCCCAGGCGCTGCATGCGGCCAATCGGGCCCTGCAGGCGCGGCAGCACCTTGAGAATTTCGTCCAGCGGGTAGTCCATGGCCACCAGCGCGCCGACCACGGCCAGCAGGTTGCTCAGGTTGAAGCGGCCCAGCAGCGAACTGCGCAGGCTGCCTTCGCCACGTGGTGTGACCAGCGTGGCGCGCACGCCCTGGTCATCGAAGTGAATGTCGCGGCAGAACAGGTAGGCGCCCTGATCCTGCAGGCTGTAGCCGATCAGACGCGAGTCGCGCTCCTGAGTGGCCAGCTGGCGGCCAGTGGCATCGTCCAGGTTGATCACCCGGGCGCGCAGGCTCGGCCAGGCGAACAGCGCAGCCTTGGCGGCCTGATAGGCCTCCATCGAACCGTGATAATCGAGGTGATCGCGCGACAGATTGGTGAACACCGCCACGTCGAAATCCAGGGCGGCCACCCGGCCCTGATGCAGGCCATGGGACGACACTTCCATGGCGATTGCGCGGGCACCTTGCTTCTTCAGGCCAGCCAGGGTCGCCTGTACGCCGATGGGGTCGGGCGTGGTGTGAATGCCCTGGGCCAGGGAACCATAGAAGCCGTTGCCGAGGGTGCCGACGATGCCGCAGGGGTCGCCGAGCAGATCCAGCGCCTGGGCCAGCAGTTGGCTGACGCTGGTTTTACCGTTGGTGCCGGTGATGCCGACCATGTGCAGGCCGCGGCTCGGCTCGCCGTAGAAGCGCCCGGCGATGGCCGACAGCTGGCCGGTCAGGCCCTTGATGGCGACCAGCTCGGCGCTTTCGGCGGTCATCGGCAGCGAGCCGTCAGCTTCATAAGCGACTGCCGCCGCGCCACGGGAAATCGCATCGGCGATATGCACGCGACCGTCCTGGCGGGTGCCGGGCACGGCCAGGAACAGGTCGCCTGGGCGCACCTGGCGGCTGTCGAGGGTCAGTTCGCGAATCAGCACGCCGCTGCTGGCCTGAGGCAGGAGCTGGTTCAATGGCATGGGCATCAGCCGCGCCCTCCATTGCTGGCTGCCGCCGGCGCATCGGCTTTCGCCGCCGCGGTCTCGGGCAGGTTGTCCGGGGTGATGTTCATCAGGCGCAGGCCGCCGGCCATGACACGGCTGAATACCGGCGCCGATACCAGGCCGCCGAAGTAGCCGCTCTTGCTCGGCTCGTCGATGACCACGGCCACGGCGATGCGCGGGTTGCTGGCCGGTGCGAAGCCGGCGAACAGCGAGCGATAGGCATTGGCTTGGTAGCCTTTGGTGCCGGAGGCAGTCTTGCGCGCCGTGCCGCTCTTGCCGGCCACGTGATAGCCCGGCACCTGAGCGCGGAACACGCCGCCCGGCGCCTCGGTCACTTGCTGCAGCATGCCTTGCAGGGTGTGGGCGACGTCCTCGGGAATCACTTGCACGCCATCGCGCACGCTATCGGTGCGGGTCAGCGACATCGGCACGCTGCGGCCGTTGTTGCCCAGCACCGCATAGGCATGAGCCAGCTGCACGGCGGTCACGGACAAGCCGTAACCGTAGGACAGGGTCGCGGTTTCCGCCTTGCGCCACTCACGGTGGTTGGGCAGGTTGCCGACACGTTCGCCTGGGAAGCTCAGACCAGTGTCCTGACCAAGGCCAACCTGCTGCATCACGTCATAAATAGCCGCGCCGCCGATGTCGAAGGCGACCTTGCTCATGCCCACGTTACTGGACTTGATCAGAATGCCGGTCAGGTCCAGCACACCTTCCGGCGCGCGGGAAACGTCCTTGATGGTGTAACGACCGATCTGCAGCGTACCGCCCTGCACGTCGACCTTGTCGGTCGGCTTCCAGCGCCCGGTTTCCAGAGCGGCGCTCATGGAGAACGGCTTCATGGTGGAACCCGGCTCGAACACATCGATCATGGCGCGGTTACGCATGGCCGCCGGCTGCAGGTTGCGACGGTTGTTGGGGTTGTAGGTCGGCTGGTTGACCATGGCGAGAATCTCGCCGGTCTTCACGTCGAGCATTACCAGGCTGCCGGCCTTGGCGCCGAACTCGACCAGCGCATTGCGCAGTTCGCGGTGCGCCAGATACTGCAGACGCAGGTCGATGGACAGCGCCAGCGACTTGCCGGCCTTGGCATTCTGGGTGACCTGTACATCGCGGATCAGGCGGCCGCGGCGGTCCTTGAGCACCTGACGCTTGCCCGGCACGCCGGCCAGCCAGTCCTCGAACGCCAGCTCGACGCCTTCGCGGCCGTGATCGTCGATATCGGTGAAGCCGACCATGTGCGCGGTAACTTCACCGGCCGGATAGAAACGGCGAAACTCCTCAATGGAGTAAACGCCAGGAACCTTGAGATCGAGCACGCGCTGGCCCTGCTCGGGGGTCAGGCCGCGCACCAGATACATGAATTCACGCTCGGCGTTGGCCTGCAGGCGCTGGGCGAAGGCATTCGGCTCCTGACCCAGCGCAGCCGCCAGCACCGGCCACTGCGCCTTGCCAGCCTGAAGCTCCTTGCCATTGGCCCACAGGGTGGTGACCGGAGTACTGACCGCCAGCGGCTCGCCGTTACGGTCGGTGATCAGCCCGCGGTGCGCCGGAATCGGGATATGCCGCACGCTGCGAGCATCGCCATGGGCCTTGAGGAAATCATGGTCGAACACGTGCAGCTCGAAGATGCGCGCAGCGATGGCCGCGACCATCAGCGCCAGCAGCAGCATCACCAGGCGGAAGCGCCATGGGTACAAAGCCCCCTCGAGCTTCATCATGGCGCCACCATGCGCACTTCGGCGGCGTCGGGAATGCGCATTTTCAGCTGTTCGCTGGCCAGGGTCTCGATACGGTTGTGGGCGGTCCAGGTGCTCTGCTCGAGGATCAGACGACCCCACTCGGCTTGCGCCTTGTCACGCACGCTGAGCTCGCCGTACAGGCTGTTGAGCAGTTGACGATTCCAGTGCGCGCTGTAGGACACCGCCAGCGCGGAGCCCAGCACGGCGATAAAGAGCACCAGCATCAGCAGGCTGCCCTTGGGAAAGCGCTTGGCGCCCACGCCGCTCATCGCAGTTTCTCCGCAACACGCATGACCGCACTGCGCGAACGTGGATTGGCTTTGAGTTCGGCCTCGGAAGCGAACTGCGGCTTGCCGATCAGCTTCAGACGCGGCTCGAAGGCTTTCGGAATGATCGGCAGATCACGCGGCAGCTTGTCCATCTCGCCCTTGGCGTGCTTGCGCATGAACTGTTTGACGATGCGGTCTTCCAAGGAGTGGAAGCTGATCACCACCAGGCGACCGCCGACCTCCAGGTTCTCCAGCGCCGCATCGAGGCCGCGCTCCAGATCACCCAGTTCGTTGTTGACATGAATGCGCAGCCCCTGGAAGGCGCGAGTTGCCGGGTTCTTGCCCTTCTCCCAGGCGGGATTGGCCACGGTCAGCACCTGGGCCAGATCGGCAGTGCGCTCGAACGGCTGCTCCTGGCGACGGGCAACCACGGCGCGTGCCATGCGCTTGGCGAAACGCTCCTCGCCGTACTCCTTGAATACGCGGGCAATTTCGTCTTCGTCGGCGGTGGCGATGAACTGCGCCGCACTGACACCGCGCGACGGGTCCATGCGCATGTCCAGCGGGCCGTCATTCAGGAAGCTGAAACCGCGCTCGGCATCATCCAGCTGCGGCGAGGACACGCCCAGGTCCAGCAGAATGCCGCTGACCTGACCGGCCAGGCCGCGGACAGCGAGCTCATCAGCAAGTTCCGCAAAGCTGCGCTGCACAACGACAAAGCGGCCGTCTTCGGCCGCCAGCGTATTTCCTGTCGCGATTGCGAGAGGGTCCTTGTCGAACCCCAGCAAGCGACCACCTGGCCCGATCCTTTCAAGGATCAGCCGGCTGTGCCCACCCCGCCCGAACGTGCCATCTACATAGCAGCCATCAGCGCGTGGCGAGAGCGCCGCAACGGCTTCCTCGAGCAACACGGTGATATGGCGAAAGGTAGAGGTCATGTTCACAGAATCAGGTCACGAAGGTCATCGGAAAGAGCACCCGGTTGCTTGATGGCGGCCAGATCGGCATCGGCCACGGCATTCCAGGAATCCTCATCCCACAGTTGAAATTTGTTGAGCTGCCCCACCAACATCGCGCGCTTGTCCAGCTTGGCGTACTCGCGCAGACGCGGCGGAACCAGGAAACGACCACTGCCATCCAGCTCGAGATCGACGGCATTACCAATCAGGAGACGTTGCAGGCGACGGTTCTCTTCACGGAAGGAGGCCAGTTCGCGCAGCTTGTTCTCGATGATTTCCCACTCCGGCAGCGGGTAGACACAAAGGCAGGGATCGATGGCGTCGATGGTGACGATGAGCTGGCCAGCCGAACGCGAAACGAGCTCGTCCCGATACCGACTTGGCATCGCGAGCCGCCCCTTGGCGTCAAGACTTATGGCGTTAGCTCCGCGAAACACGATCGCGTTTCCCCTTTATTCAGCCATCCGCATCCAAAAAAACCCACTTCATGCCACTTTTTACCACCGGAGCACACTATAGGAACGCGCATACCCCACCGTCAAGGCGGGCCAGAACGGAAAATTCCTTATAGAACGGAGATTTAGCGAATAAATGAGAAGTGGGGCGAGCGCCCAAAGCGGGAAAGATGGCTAAAAAACAACCACATACAAGAACCTACTCAACGAACTTAAAGTAGTTTGTTAAGAGTAAGATTTTTTCGGTATTAGAAATGAGGAGAAGAAGCAAAAGCAGAAGGAGGTGGAGAGTCGATCTATAAGCCGGGTTCTGTCGAGGACAGCCATTCCTCTACGACGTACATCACTGCACGTCTTTAGCAACCTACCCGGTTCCAGCGCGGGCCACGCCAATGGAACCCTATTTGGTCTTGCTCCGAGTGGGGTTTGCCTAGCCACGGACTGTTACCAGCCGTGCGGTGCGCTCTTACCGCACCTTTTCACCCTTACCGGCGCCGAAGCGCTTAGGCGGTTATTTTCTGTGGCACTTTCCGTAGGCTCACGCCCCCCAGGCATTACCTGGCACTCCGCCCTATGGAGCCCGGACTTTCCTCCCCCTTCCGGATGGAAGGCAGCGACTGTCCGATCGACTCTCCGCCGCGTAGGGTAACCGCTGGCGCACGCCTAGAACAAGGTCAAACGTCCTGCTGACGCTCCAAAGCTGCCTGATAGAGCAGGTTTTTACGCACGCCGGTGATCTGCGCGGCCAGTGCTGCCGCACGCTTGAGCGGCATTTCGGCAAGCAGCAGATCGAGCACGCGCAGCGCCTCGACGCTCACCGCCGCCTCGTCTTCGGGCGCCTGCCACCCGGCCACCAGCACCACGCATTCGCCACGCTGCTGATTGGCATCGGCCGCCACCCAGTCGCACAACTGCTCGAGCGGCATGCCCTGCAGGGTTTCGAAGGTCTTGGTCAGCTCCCGCGCCAGCAGCGCCAGACGCTCGCCGCCAAACACCTCGCGCATGTCCTGCAGGCATTCGAGGATGCGATGCGGTGCTTCATAGAAGATCAGCGTGCGCGGCTCCTCGCGCACCAGCTCCAGACGCGCCCGCCGCCCAACGGTCTTGGCCGGCAGAAAGCCTTCGAAGACGAAGCGATCCGACGGCAGGCCAGCCGCCGACAGCGCCGCGATCAGGGCACAGGCGCCAGGCACCGGCACCACGCGAACTCCAGCGGCCCGCGCCTGGCGCACCAGGTGATAGCCGGGATCGGAGATCAGCGGCGTGCCGGCATCGGAAATCAGCGCTACGTCATCCCCGGCGAGCAGGCGCTCGATGAAACGATTGCCTTCATCGCGCTCGTTGTGCTCGTGGCAGGCCGCCAGCGGCGTGCCGATGCCGAAATGCTGCATCAGGCGCGCCGAGTGCCGGGTGTCTTCGGCGGCAATCAGCGCCACCTCGCCAAGCACCTTCAAGGCCCGAGCACTGAGATCGTCGAGATTGCCAATGGGCGTCGCCACCACGAACAGGGTGCCCGCGGCGCTTCGGGGTGCTTCATTAGCAGTCACAGCAATGCCTCTTTAATAAACGGAAAGCCGCCATTGTAACGCGAGCCAACCGCCAGGACAGAAATGCGCCGCCAACACGGGCGGCTGCGACCTCTGCGTACCGGTTAACACCTTCAGCGTCGCGCCAAGGCGGTGCCTTGGGTACAATCCGGCGTTCATTTGCTCAAGACCCGGAATCGCTTACATGATTGCCTGCCTGCGTCCGCTCTCTGCACTCTGCCTAGCCGGCCTGCTCGTTGCCTGCAGCAGCTCGCCCTCCTCGAACCTTGGCGAACTGCCGCGCACACCCCAGGCCAGCGTGGAGCAGATGCTCCAGAAAGCCGGTACCAGCCAGAACGAAGAGGCCCAGCTGCTGCGCCTGTCGGCCGCAGACCTGGCTGCCAAGCAGGGCAACGCGCAACGCGCCGAAAGCATTCTCGGGCAGGTCGATTTGCAACTGCTCAAGCCGGCGCAGCAGATCTACGCCAGCACCCTCAAGGCCGAGCTGGCCCTGGCGCGCAACGACGCCAAGGCCGCCCTCGCCGCCCTGAACCACCCCAGCCTGGAGCGCCTTGGCGAGCTGCCGGTCGAACAGCAGACCCGCACCCAGCTGGCCCGCGCCAACGCCTTGGAAAAGGACAGCCAGATTCTCGCGGCCGCCCGCGAGCGCGTATTCATCGCCCCGCTGTTGAGCGGCGACGAAGCGCAGCGCAACCAGGACCATATCTGGAGCCTGGTCTCCAGCCTGCCGGCCGAGCCTGCACTGACTGCCGATGACGCCGACCTGGCTGGCTGGCTGTCGCTGGCCCTGGTGGCGAAAACCGTCGGCACGCTCAAGCAGCAACAGGACGCCATCGACAACTGGCTGGCCCAGCACCCCAACCATCCGGCAGCCCAGCAACTGCCCAAGGCCCTGGCCGACCTGCGCGCCCTGTCCAGCAAGCCACTGGAAAAGATCGCCCTGCTGCTGCCCCAGGAAGGCCAACTGGCTTCGGTGTCGCGCGCCCTGCGTGACGGTTTCCTGGCCGCTCATTACCAGGCCCAGCAGGCCGGTGAGAACCCGCCGCAGATTCAGTTTTACGACAGCGCCCGCCTCACCTCGCTGGACGACTTCTATCGCCAGGCCCAGGCCGATGGCGTCGAGCTGGTGATCGGCCCGCTGGAGAAGAACCTGGTTACCCAGCTGGGCAACCGCGACCAGCTGCCGATCACCACCCTGGCCCTTAACTATGCCGACCCAAGCGCCAAGAACCCGCCTCAGCTGTTCCAGTTCGGCCTGGCCGCCGAAGACGAAGCCCGCGAAGTCGCCCGCCGCGCCTGGGCCGATGGCATGCGCAGCGCCGTCGCCCTGGTACCCAAGGGCGATTGGGGCAACCGTGTGCTGGATGCCTTCCGCCAGAGCTGGCAAGCCGCCGGCGGCACCTTCCTGGGCGCCGAACAGATCGATCAGCCGGTGGACATGGCCAGCCAGGTCGCCCGCCTGATGCAGGTAAACGGCACCTCGCGCCGTCAGGACGTGGATTTCATCTTCCTCGCCGCCACGCCGCAACAGGCCCAACAGATCAAACCGACCCTGGCCTACCAGTACGCCGGCGACGTACCGGTATACGCCACCTCGCACCTGTTCAGCGGCAGCATGAGCGCAGCCCAGTACCGCGACCTGGACGGCATCCGCTTCTGCGAAACCCCGTGGCTGCTGGATGCCAACGACCCGCTGCGCCAGCAGGTCAACAGCCAGTGGCCGCAGGCCGGTGGCAGCCTGGGCCGGCTGTACGCCATGGGTGTCGACGCCTTCCGCCTGGCACCGCGCCTGGACCAGCTCAAGACCCTGCCCGACAGCCGCGTCGAAGGTCTTTCCGGCAACCTGAGCCTGGGCGCCTCGCAGCGCGTCGAGCGTCAGCTGCCCTGGGCACAGTTCAGCAATGGCCAGGTTCAGCGCCTGCCAGACGCCAACATTGAGTGACGATCCGCGCCACGTCAGCGGGCGAGCGGCCGAAGCCCTCGCCCGCGAGCATCTGCAAGACCATGGCCTGCGCCTGATCGAGCAGAACTGGCGCGGCAAGCGTGGCGAACTCGATCTGGTCATGCTCGATGGCGATACAGTAGTATTCGCCGAAGTGCGCTACCGCAAGCACAGCGCCTGGGGTGGCGCGGTCGAAAGCGTCGACTGGCGCAAGCGTGACAAACTGATCGCCACCGCCACGCAATTTCTGCAACAGGAGAAGCGCTGGGCCAAACATCCCTGCCGTTTCGATGTCATAGCCGTAGGCCATGGCACACCCGCATCACTGCAATGGATCAGAAACGCCTTCGACAGTTGAAGCACCTGCTCGCTGAGATGCCCTGATTCACCGCCCTTTCCAACGACAGCGCCACGCGCCCACAGGCCGCGGCCTCGTTATAGTCAAGGTCAAAGCTTTACATGGACATGCAAGCCCGAATTCGCCAGCTGTTTCAAGCCAGCATCGAAACCAAGCACCACGCCATGGAGGTGCTGCCTCCGTTCATCGAACATGCCAGCCAGGTGATGGTTCAGGCGCTGCTCAGTGAAGGCAAGATTCTCTCCTGCGGCAACGGTGGCTCGGCGGGTGACGCGCAGCACTTTTCTTCAGAGCTACTCAATCGTTTTGAGCGCGAGCGCCCCAGCCTGCCGGCGATCGCCCTGACCACCGACAGCTCGACAATCACCTCGATCGCCAACGATTACAGCTACAACGAAGTCTTCTCCAAGCAGATCCGCGCCCTGGGTCAACCCGGCGACGTACTGCTGGCCATCTCCACCAGCGGCAACTCCGCCAACGTCATTCAGGCCATCCAGGCTGCCCATGACCGGGAAATGACCGTGGTCGCCCTGACCGGCCGCGACGGCGGCGGCATGGCCTCGCTGCTGCTGCCCGAAGATGTCGAAATTCGCGTGCCGTCGAAGGTCACGGCGCGCATTCAGGAAGTCCATCTATTGGCCATCCACTGCTTGTGCGACCTTATCGACAGTCAACTGTTTGGGAGTGAAGAATGACCCGTTCACCACTGATCTTCGCCGCATTGGCATTGAGCCTGATTCTGGGCGGTTGCGGCAGCCGCAGCATCGGCAACAAGATCGACGACCAGTTCGTCGGCCCGGATGTCGCCAACGCCATCAGCCGTGCCCACGCCGACCTCGCCAGCCCCACCTCGCACATCGTGGTGACCAGCTACAACGGCGTGATCCTGCTCGCCGGGCAAACGCCCCGCGCTGAGCTGAAATCCACCGCCGAACAGGCCGCCCGCCGCGTTCAGGGCGTACGCAAGGTACACAACGAGCTGCAGGTGCAGCAGCCCAGTTCGCTCCTGGCACGCAGCAACGACTCGCTGCTGACCACCAAGATCAAGACCCAGATGCTCGCCGACAGCGGCGTGCCGGGTAGCCGCATCAAGGTGATCACCGAGAACGGCATCGTCTACCTGCTCGGCGTGGTCAGCCGCCAGGAAGCCAACGCAGCCAGCAACGTGGTGCAGAGCACCTCTGGCGTACAGAAAGTCATCAAGCTGTTCCAGTACACCGACTGACCGCCACGCGCCAATGAAAACGCCAGCCAGGCCGCGCCTGGCTGGCGTTTTTTTATGCCTGACGGTTAGCAGAGCGGAAATATCGCGCCTGCCCCTAATCTAGCAGGGCCTGGCGTTACTGCGATGCAACATCACCGTTCACCCGCCAACCAGACGACGGGCAATAAAAAAGCCAGTCAGGTCGCCCTGACTGGCTTTCTCGTTATGCGGCTTCAGCCCGGATCAGACACCCGAGGCTTTGGCAGCGGCGACGTCCTTGATGGACAGCTTGATACGGCCGCGGTTGTCCACGTCCAGTACCAGTACTTCCACTTCCTGGCCTTCCTTGAGGATGTCGGTGACCTTCTCTACGCGCGCATCGCTGAGCATGGAGATGTGCACCAGACCGTCCTTGCCCGGCAGGATGTTGACGAAGGCGCCGAAGTCAACGATACGCTCGACCTTGCCGACATAGATCTTGCCGATCTCGGCCTCGGCGGTGATCGCTAGTACGCGCTGCTTGGCAGCGTCGGCGGCTTCCTTGGTTTCGCCGAAGATCTTGATCGAGCCGTCGTCTTCAATGTCGATCGAGGCCTTGGTTTCTTCGCAGATGGCGCGGATGGTGGCGCCGCCCTTGCCGATGACGTCACGGATCTTGTCCTGATCGATCTTCATCGCCAGCATGGTCGGGGCGTTGGCCGACAGCTCGCTGCGCGACTGGGCGATCACCTGGTTCATCTGGCCGAGGATGTTCAGGCGCGCTTCCAGGGCCTGATTCAGGGCGATCTCCATGATCTCTTCGGTGATGCCCTGGATCTTGATGTCCATCTGCAGCGCGGTGACGCCATTGGCGGTACCGGCCACCTTGAAGTCCATGTCGCCCAGGTGGTCTTCGTCACCGAGGATGTCGGTCAGCACGGCGAACTTCTCGCCTTCCTTGACCAGACCCATGGCGATACCGGCAACCGGCGCCTTCATCGGCACACCGGCGTCCATCAGGGCCAGGGAAGCGCCGCAAACCGAAGCCATGGAGGACGAACCGTTGGACTCGGTGATCTCCGAGACGATACGGATGGTGTACGGGAACTCGTCAGCGCTCGGCAGCATGGCGGCAACGCCACGACGAGCGAGGCGGCCGTGGCCGATCTCGCGACGACCGGTGGCGCCCATGCGACCACACTCGCCCACCGAGTACGGCGGGAAGTTGTAGTGCAGCATGAAGGGGTCTTTCTTCTCGCCTTCGAGGGTGTCGAGCAGCTGTGCGTCGCGGGCGGTACCGAGGGTGGCCACGACCAGCGCCTGGGTTTCGCCACGGGTGAACAGGGCCGAACCGTGGGTCTTGTCCAGCACGCCGACCTCGATGTTCAGGCCACGTACGGTACGGGTGTCACGACCATCGATACGCGGCTTGCCGTTGACGATGTTCTCGCGCACGGTGCGGTATTCGATTTCGCCGAAGGCGTCTTTGACTTCGCCAGCGCTCGGCTGACCTTCCTCACCGGAGAACTTGGCAACCACCTGGTCGCGCAGCTCGCCCAGGCGCGCATAGCGATCCTGCTTGATGATGATGGTGTAGGCGTCGGAGATCGCAGCACCGAACTCGGCGCGGATGGCGTCCAGCAGGCTGGTGTTGGCGGCAGCGGCCTGCCAGTCCCAACGCGGCTTGCCGGCTTCGGCGGCCAGTTCGGTAACGGCCTGGATGACGGCCTGGAATTCGTCATGGGCGAACAGCACAGCGCCCAGCATCTGGTCTTCGGTCAGCTCTTTGGCTTCGGATTCGACCATCAGCACGGCGTCTTTGGTACCGGCCACGACCATGTCCAGGCTCGAGGCCTTGAGCTGCTCGTAGTTCGGGTTCAGCAGATAGCCGGTTTCCGGGTGGTAGGCAACACGGGCGGCACCGATGGGGCCGTCGAACGGGATGCCGGAGATGGCCAGGGCAGCGGAGGTACCGATCATCGCTGCGATGTCCGGATCGGTCTTCTTGCTAGTGGAGACCACGGTGCAGATGACCTGCACTTCGTTCTGGAAGCCTTCCGGGAACAGCGGGCGGATCGGACGATCGATCAGGCGCGAGGTCAGGGTTTCCTTCTCGCTCGGGCGTGCTTCACGCTTGAAGAAGCCGCCTGGGATCTTGCCCGCTGCGTAAGTCTTTTCCTGATAGTGCACGGACAGCGGGAAGAAGCCCTTGCTCGGGTCGGCGGACTTGGCGCCTACCACGGTGACCAGCACGGTCACGTCGTTGTCGACGGTGACCAGCACAGCGCCGGAAGCCTGACGGGCGATACGGCCAGTCTCGAGGGTGACGGTCGACTGACCAAATTGAAATTTCTTGATTACCGGGTTCACGGTGTTTTCCTTCTCTTTGTTGCCTTTGGGGGAAACGGTTCTTGCGAATTGGTGGGCAATCGCTGCGGGAGTCGGCCCGGCGCTGTCCAGAGGTGAAGCATCAAAGGGCTTCGATCTTGCAAAAAACGGGTAGAGCGTAGGGTGTGTTCACGTTTCAGCACAAGCCGCGTTGCTGCGCAAAATCTCGCCAAGCGAGGCGGTGGGCGCCGGGAATGGTATTCCCTTGCCAAGCCCGCCAACGACGCATGGCGAGATTTTCCGCGCAACCCGCAGGGCCGGGCCAGTTTTGCCGCGATGCTGCGTTTCTCGTCGGCTCATTTGGCCAGCCAAACTTCGCGACTCGTGCCTTACCTCGCGGCAAAACTGGCTCCGGCGCGGCAGTGCTGAAACGTGAATACACCCTAAAAGCAAAAGCTGGAAGCGGGGCGAGCCCACTTCCAGCTTTTGCAGTCAACGACGACCAAGCATTGCTTAGCGACGCAGACCCAGACGACCGATCAGGGCGCTGTAACGGCTGGTGTCCTTACCCTTCAGGTAGTCCAGCAGCTTGCGGCGCTGGTTGACCATGCGGATCAGGCCACGACGCGAGTGGTGGTCTTTGCCGTTGGCCTTGAAGTGACCTTGCAGCTTGTTGATGTTGGCGGACAGCAGAGCAACCTGGACTTCCGGGCTACCGGTATCGCCTTCGGATTGCTTGTAGTCGTTAACGATCTGGGCTTTTTCTTCAACGCTGAGTGCCATGTGGGCATCCTCTCATCTGGAGACAGCCGCAAGCGACAGTCTCAATAGGCCGGGAATCGCTTCCCGTGTTTTAAAAGGAGGTATGACCGTGCCTATTGACAGCCACCCTCGTTACGAGCCGCCGAAACGGCTCGCCACGGTCACGCGGACCGAATCAGACGACGCGGCGCAATGCGCCCGTCTTCGCTCACTTCACCGATACCGATGAAGCGACCGTTGTGATCTTGCACCCGAACCATGCCGAACTTCGGCGCGTCCGCAGCGCGAACCGGCTGCCCTTGCAGCCAATAGAACGAACTGTGCTCCGAGAAGCTCAGCAGCGGCCAATGCTCCAGCCCGCTGTCCACCGGCAGCAGGAAGCGGTCGATCGCCTCGTTGCCACCCTCTTCATGGGCCTGCAGCAATTCATCCAGGCTGACACTCTGCGACAGGTCGAACGGGCCGGCCTTGGTGCGGCGCAGCTCGGCGACATGGGCACCACAGCCCAGCAGGTGACCGATATCCTCGACCAGCGTGCGGATATAGGTGCCTTTGCTGCAATCCACCGCCAAGCTTGCCCGGTCGGCAGCACAGCTGAGCAACTCCAGGCGCGCAATAGTAACAGAACGCGCCTCGCGCTCCACTACTTCTCCTGCCCGGGCGAGTTTGTACAGTGGCTGGCCATCGCGCTTGAGCGCCGAATACATCGGCGGCACCTGGCTGATGTCGCCACGAAACTGCGGCAGCAGCGCCTCGATGTCCGAGGCATCGACATCCACTTCGCGGCGCTCGATCACCTCACCCTCGGCATCGGCCGTGGTGGTAGTGACGCCGAGCTGCATGACCGTCTCATAACCCTTGTCGGCATCTAGCAGGTACTGGGAGAACTTGGTCGCCTCGCCGAAGCACAGCGGCAGCACGCCGGTGGCCAGCGGATCGAGGCTGCCGGTGTGCCCGGCCTTCTCGGCATTGAGTAACCAGCGCACCTTCTGCAGCGCCGCGTTGGAACTGAAGCCCTTGGGCTTGTCGAGCAGGATGATGCCGTCGACCTTGCGACGAATACGCTTAACCTGGGCCACGTGCTTACTCCTTGGCCTCGGTGTCGCTGTCGACGTGCTTGCTGTCCTCGGTCACCGCGCGCTCGATCAGCGCCGACAACTGGGCACCACGCACGATGCTTTCGTCGTAATGGAAACGCAGGTGCGGCACGCTGCGCAGCTTCATAGCCTTGCCCAGCTGCATGCGCAGGAAGCCACTGGCGTCGTTGAGCACTTTGAGGCTCTGCGCAATGGGATCGCTGCCTTCTTGCGGCTCGGCGCCCATGACGGTGACGAACACCTTGGCATGGCTGGCGTCACGGCTGACATCGACCGCGGTAACGGTGACCAGGCCACCCAGGCGCGGGTCTTTGACTTCGGTACGAATCAGCTGCGCCAATTCGCGTTGAATCTGGTCGCCGATACGCTGGGCACGGCTGTAGTCTTTTGCCATCGTTGCTACCTTCCACTCGTCTCGCCGCCTGCAAAAGCAGCGGACTCAAAAGCGGCAAACGCCCGGCCGCGCATATGCGGGGCCGGGCGTTGCGTGTTGCGACTCGCGATTACAGGCTGCGAGCCACCTGGACTTTCTCGAACACTTCGATCTTGTCGCCGACCTTGACGTCGTTGTAGCTCTTCACGGCGATACCGCACTCCATGCCGTTACGCACTTCGGCCATATCGTCCTTGAAGCGACGCAGGGACTCCAGCTCGCCTTCGAAGATCACCACGTCGTCGCGCAGTACGCGGATCGGACGGTTACGGTAGACCGTCCCCTCGACCACCATACAACCGGCGACCGCACCGAACTTCGGCGAACGGAACACGTCGCGCACTTCGGCGATGCCGAGGATGTTCTCGCGAACGTCGCTGCCGAGCATACCGGTGAGCGCCTTCTTGACGTCCTCGATGATGTCGTAGATGACGTTGTAGTAGCGCATGTCCAGACCTTCGGCCTCGACGATCTTGCGCGCACCAGCATCAGCACGGACGTTGAAGCCGAACAGCACGGCGTTCGACGCCAGGGCCAGGTTGGCATCGGACTCGGTGATACCACCGACGCCGCCACCGACCACACGCACCTGCACTTCGTCGTTGCCCAGGGTGCTGAGCGAGCCCTGCAGTGCCTCGAGAGAACCACGCACATCGGACTTGAGCACGATGTTGAGGGTTTTCTTCTCTTCCTGGCCCATGCTCTCGAAGATGTTCTCCAGCTTGCCGGCGTGGGCACGTGCCAGTTTCACTTCGCGGAACTTGCCCTGACGGAACAGCGCAACCTCACGGGCCTTCTTCTCGTCGGCCACGACGGTCATGTCGTCACCGGCTTCAGGCGTGCCGTCCAGGCCGAGAATCTCGACCGGAATGGACGGGCCGGCTTCCTTCACAGGCTTGCCGTTCTCGTCCAGCATGGCGCGGATACGGCCGTAGTTGGAGCCGACCAGCACCATGTCGCCCTGGCGCAGCGTACCGTCCTGAACCAGAACGGTGGCTACCGGGCCGCGGCCCTTGTCCAGACGCGATTCGACGACCACACCACGACCAGGCGCCGAAGGCATGGCCTTGAGTTCGAGGACTTCGGCCTGCAGCAGAACCGCTTCGAGCAGCTCGTCCACGCCGGTACCCATCTTGGCCGACACATGCACGTACGGTGCATCGCCGCCCCACTCTTCCGGAATCACATCGAGCGCGGCCAGGCCGTTCTTGATGTTGTCCGGGTTGGCATCGGGCTTGTCGATCTTGTTCACCGCAACCACGATCGGTACACCAGCCGCTTTCGCGTGCTGCACCGCTTCCTGGGTCTGCGGCATTACGCCGTCGTCAGCCGCCACCACGAGGATGACGATGTCGGTGGCCTTGGCACCGCGAGCACGCATGGCGGTGAACGCCGCGTGACCCGGGGTATCAAGGAAGGTCACCATGCCGCGCTCGGTTTCCACGTGGTAGGCACCGATATGCTGGGTGATGCCACCGGCTTCGCCGGATGCCACCTTGGCACGACGGATGTAGTCGAGCAGCGAGGTCTTACCGTGGTCAACGTGACCCATGACGGTCACCACCGGTGCACGGGAGATCGCCTCGCCTTCGAACTTCAGGGACTCGGCCAGCTGCTCTTCGAGCGCGTTGTCGCTGACCAGCTTGACCTTGTGGCCCAGCTCTTCGGCGACCAGCTGAGCGGTTTCCTGATCCAGCACCTGGTTGATGGTGGCAGGCGAGCCCATCTTGAACATGAACTTGATGACTTCAGCAGCCTTCACCGACATCTGCTGGGCCAGTTCGCCCACGGTGATGGTCTCGCCGATCGATACTTCACGCACCACCGGGCCGGCCGGAGCCTGGAAGCCATGCTGGTTGCGCTTCTTGAGCTTGGACTTGCCACGGCCACCGCGACGGAAACCATCGCTTTCCTCGTCGATGGTACGCGGCGCGACACGCGGAGCAGGCGCCTTTTCCTTGACGGTCGGGCGGTGCTGAGTGGTCTTGCGCTCGCCGCCACGGCGATCGGCGTCGTCGCTGCGGCTCTTGTCCAGGCGACGCGGCTCTTCCTTCTTGCGCTCTTCGACAACCGGAGCGACGGGCTCGTCGACCACAGCCGGGGCCGCAGCCACTTGCTCGGAGCGCTCAGCCGGCGCTGCAGCCGCCTGACGCTTGGCCTCTTCTTCGGCCTGGCGCTTGGCTTCTTCCTCGGCCTTCAGGCGAGCAGCTTCCGCCGCAGCACGCTGCTCTTCGAGCTCGCGCTGTTTCTCGGCTTCGATCTCTTCGTTGCTGCGCTTGACGAAGGTCTTCTTCTTGCGCACTTCAACGCTGATGGTCTTGCTACCAGCGACCTTGAGGGTGCTGGTGGTCTTGCGCTGCAAGGTAATCTTGCGCGGTTCCTCGGCTTTCTTGTCGCCGTGGCTGCTCTTCAGGTGAGCAAGCAGGGCCTGCTTTTCGTTATCGGTGACAACTTGCTCGGCACTGCTGTGCGGCAAACCCGCCTCTCGCATCTGCTGCAGCAGGCGCTCTACCGGTGTGTCGACCACTTGGGCCAGTTCTTTCACCGTGACTTGCGTCATGCACTTCTCTCCTCAGGCCGTAAAACTTACTCGAACCAGTGGGCTCGGGCGGCCATGATCAGCTTGCCGGCACGCTCTTCGTCGATGCCGTCGATGTCGAGCAGGTCGTCGATCGACTGCTCGGCCAGGTCTTCACGGGTAACCACCCCGCGTACTGCCAGTTCCTGCGCCAGGCCTTTGTCCATACCCTCGACTTCGAGGAGGTCTTCGGCTGGCTGGGCGTCTGCCAGTTTTTCTTCCGTGGCGATAGCCTTGGTCAGCAAACGATCCTTCGCCCGAGAGCGCAGTTCGTTGACGATTTCTTCGTCGAAACCGTCGATGCTGAGCATCTCTTCCATCGGCACGTAGGCAATCTCTTCCAGGCTGGTGAAGCCTTCTTCAACCAGCACCTGGGCCAGTTCTTCGTCGACTTCCAGCTCGTCGATGAAGCCCTGCAGGATGTCGCCGGTCTCGGCCTGCTGCTTGGCCTGGATATCCGCCTCGGTCATCACGTTCAGCGTCCAGCCAGTCAGTTGGCTAGCCAGACGCACGTTCTGACCACCACGACCAATCGCCTGCGCCAGGTTGTCTTCACCTACGGCGATGTCCATGGCATGGGCGTCCTCATCGACGATGATCGCCGCAACTTCAGCCGGCGACATGGCGTTGATGACGAACTGCGCCGGGTTGTCGTCCCACAGCACGATATCCACACGCTCGCCAACCAGCTCACCGGAGACTGCCTGTACGCGCGAACCGCGCATGCCGATGCAGGCGCCCTGCGGGTCGATGCGTTTGTCCTTGGAACGCACCGCGATCTTGGCGCGCGAACCCGGGTCACGGGAGGCGGCCTTGACCTCGATGAGGCCTTCGGCGATTTCCGGCACTTCGATGCGGAACAGCTCGATCAGCATTTCCGGCGCGGTACGCGACAGGATCAGCTGAGGGCCGCGGTTCTCGGTGCGGATTTCCTTGAGCAATGCACGCAGGCGCACACCAACACGGAAAGTCTCACGCGGGATGATGTCTTCGCGGGCCAGCAGGGCCTCGGCGTTGGCACCCAGATCAACGATGACGCTGTCGCGGGTAACCTTCTTGACGGTACCGGCGATGATCTCACCCAACCGCTCGCGATAGGCTTCGACCACCTGGGCGCGCTCGGCTTCACGAACCTTCTGCACGATGACCTGCTTGGCGGTCTGCGCAGCGATACGACCGAACTCGATGGATTCGATCTTTTCCTCGAGCACGTCGCCGACCTTGGCATTGGCCTCGACAGCACGCGGCATGTCGGTCGTTACCTGGTGCGCCGGATCTTCGAAGTTCTCTTCGTCGACCACGGTCCAGCAACGGAAGGTCTCGTAGCTACCACTCTGACGATTGATCGACACACGCAGTTCGACTTCGTCTTCAAAACGTTTCTTGGTCGCTGTGGCCAGCGCCAACTCGAGCGCCTCGAAAATCACAGCGGCCGGTACGCCCTTTTCATTGGATACCGACTCAACAACCAGCAGTACTTCTTTGCTCATCGTACGCCTCGCCTTTCGCAATCCATTGGGATCCACACATTCCGATCCCGCAGGATCCGTGTCTCAATCAAATCGGGGGATAATGTTGGCCTTGTCGATCATGTCGATCGGCAAAAGAAACTCGTGGTCATCCACCTGCACCACCACGTCCTCTTCCTCCACACCGCGGAGCAGACCCTGGAAGTTACGGCGCCCTTCGAACGGCGAGCGCAACTTGATTTTTACCTGCTCGCCGACGTGACTGGCGAACTGAGCCAACGTAAACAGTGGCCGATCCATGCCAGGCGACGACACCTCGAGGGTGTATTCGGCACTGATGGGATCCTCGACGTCGAGAACGCCGCTGATCTGCCGGCTGACCTTCTCGCAATCGTCGATAAGAATGCCGTCGGCATGATCGATGTAGATACGCAGCAGCGAATGCCGCCCCTGAGACAGGAACTCGATACCCCAGCATTCGTAGCCAAGCGCTTCGACTACCGGGGCCACCAAGGCCTGCAACTGTTCTAGCTTGCTCGACACCTGAACCCCTCGCGCATGCTGTGCAAATAAAAAATGGGCGAAACGCCCATCTACAAGACCGCCCAGACGGCGGAAAATCTGTCTGCCAGCTAACAAAAAGCCCCTTGAAAGGGGCTCATTGACAACTGGCTGCGGGGATGGACTTGAGCCAACGACCTTCGGGTTATGAGCCCGACGAGCTACCGGACTGTTCACCCCGCGCTAAAACTGGGAGCGGATTATACGGCTGAAATGCCGTACGGGTCAACCAACCCCCGGATACAGAAAAGCCCGCATGTAGCGGGCTCTTCTGTTCAATTGGTACCGAGAAGGGGACTCGAACCCCTACAGCCTATGGCCACTACCACCTCAAGGTAGCGTGTCTACCAATTCCACCACCTCGGCAATTTGACGCTTACTTCGTTTCGGGAGCCTGAGGTACGTCTTGCTCTCCCGAAGCTGGCGCTTGCTGTTGCTCAAGCACCGGTACATCTTCCGCAGGCTTGCTGCTCTGCGGCGCTTCCATCACCGCCGGATCCGGCAAACCAGCCTGACCCAGTGTATCAGACTTTTGATTAGCAAAATACGCTAACCCCAAGCTGGTAATGAAAAAACTGGCGGCAAGTATAGCAGTAACTCGGCTCAGAAAGGTAGTACTTCCTTGGCTACCGAAAACGGTATTGGAAGCACCCGCACCGAACGAAGCACCTGCATCGGCACCTTTACCCTGCTGCAGCAGAACCAGCACAACTACGCCGATCGCAGCCAGCAGATGAAGAACTACAACGCCTGTTTCCAGCATATTCTTAGTTTCCTGCAGCGCGACAGATCGCACCGAACTCATCCGCATTCAGAGAGGCTCCACCCACAAGCCCCCCATCGATATCAGGCATGCCGAAAAGCTCGGCTGCATTGGCGGCCTTGACGCTGCCGCCATAAAGAATTCTCAAACCACCCGCCACCTGCGGGTCTTTCGCGGCGACTTGCGCACGAATGGCCGCATGTACGTCCTGCGCCTGCTGAGGCGTCGCCGTCAGTCCGGTACCAATGGCCCAGACCGGCTCATACGCCACAACCGCATTGGCTAGCACCGCAACACCCAGCGCATCGATCACGCTATCGAGCTGGCCGGCAACCACCTTGAGGGTTTCGCCCGCCTCGCGCTGCTCCAGGGTTTCCCCAACGCACAGCAAAGGCACCAACCCGGCAACCTGAGCCGCCGCAAACTTGCGTACGACCTGCTCCTCACTATCACCCAGAATCAGACGACGCTCGGAATGACCGATCAGCACCAGCTCGCAACCGGCATCGCGCAACTGCTCGCTCGACACCTCTCCGGTCAGCGCACCCTGCCCGGCCTCGACGGCACAATCCTGCGCGCCTACCGACACCGCAAGATCCTTGAGCCCCTCGACAACCTGGCCGAGGTGAACACTGACAGGAAACACCGCAACCTCGACATCGGCAGGCAGCGCCTGCCGATTCAGACCATCGATCAGCTCTGCGACACTGGCGCGGGTACCGTGCATTTTCCAGTTACCAGCAACCATTGAGCGACGCATGCTTTACCTCGTTGGTCAAAGAGGGCGCAGATGTTACCCAACCGCTTGTGGACTGGCAAGCCGAATCAAGCACAGACGCGCGAGACAATTTCAGCCAATTCATCGGCATAGGCACGAACCTGGGCTTCGTCCTCGCCTTCGACCATTACCCGCACCAGTGGCTCGGTGCCGGACTTGCGCAGCAGCACCCGGCCACGGCCGGCCATGCGCTCGGTCACGCTGTCGCTGGCAGCCTGAACATCCGGATGCTTGAGCGGATCGACGCCGCCGCCGAAACGCACATTGACCAACACTTGCGGACACTTGCGCAGCCCCTGACGGGCCTCGGCCAGGCTTTGACCGCGGCGACGAATGGCCAGCAGCACCTGCAGCGCCGCAACGATAGCATCGCCGGTCGTCACGTGCTGGAAGCACACCAGGTGGCCCGAATTCTCCCCGCCTACCTGCCAGCCTCGCTCGAGCAGCTCGGCGATCACGTAGCGATCGCCGACATTGGCACGCACGAAGGGAATGTCCAGCTCCTTGAGCGCAAGCTCCAGGCCCAGATTACTCATCAACGTACCGACGACGCCGCCCTGCAGCTTGCCGCGGGCCTGCAGATCGCGGGCGATGATGAACAGCAACTCGTCGCCATCCACCACGGCACCGGTGTGATCGACCATCAACACCCGATCCGCATCGCCATCGAAGGCGATACCCAGATCGGCGTGGCGTGCCGTCACTTCGGCCTGCAGGTTTTCGATGTGCGTAGAACCGCAATCGGCATTGATATTCAGACCGTTGGGCTGGGCCGACAATACCGAAACCTCGGCGCCAAGCTCCTGAAATACCGCCGGCGCGACTTTGTAGGCTGCACCATGGGCGCAGTCGAGCACGATCTTCAGTCCGGAAAAGCTGGTGCTGGTCGGCACGCTGCTCTTGCAGAATTCGATATAACGGCCGGCGGCGTCGTTGATCCGCGATACCTTGCCGAGCTGCTCGGACTCGACCACGGTCATCGGCGCATCGAGCAGCTCTTCGATCATCAGCTCGACTTCATCCGGCAGCTTGGTGCCCTGCCCGGAGAAGAACTTGATGCCGTTGTCGTGGTGCGGATTGTGCGATGCACTGATGACGATACCGGCTTCGGCGTGGAACGTACGCGTCAGGTAGGCGATCGCCGGTGTCGGCATCGGCCCCAGCAGCATCACATCAGCACCAGCGGCGGATAGCCCCGCCTCAAGCGCCGACTCGAACATATAGCCGGAAATACGTGTGTCCTTGCCGATCAGAATGCGGCACTTACCCTGCTTGCGGAACGCCATACCGGCGGCCCAGCCCAGCTTGAGCATGAAATCAGGAGTGATGGGATATTGCCCGACGCGCCCACGGATACCGTCGGTGCCAAAATACTTACGACTCAAAACGACAACTCCCTTTCTATTACTGCGCTGCTTCGACCGCAGCGACCATGCGCACTACATCGACGGTTTCAGCTACATCGTGCACCCGCAGGATATGCGCGCCCTTGGCCACCGCCAGGGCCGCCAGGGCCAGACTGCCATACAGGCGACCATCGACTTCACGCCCCAGCACCGCACCAATCATACTCTTGCGCGAGACGCCGACCAGCAGCGGCAGACCAAATTCCTGCAACGACGGCATGCGCCGGAACAGGCTGAGATTGTGCCCCAGGGTCTTGGCGAAACCGAAACCAGGGTCGAGCACGATGCGCTGCGCGGGTATACCGGCCGCCTCACAGACGGCCAGCCGCTCGCGCAGAAAATCGGCGACGGCTTGCAGCACGTCATCGTACTGAGGGCTTTGTTGCATGGTCGTGGGCTCGCCCTGCATGTGCATCAGGCACACCGGCAAGCCGCTTTCGGCAGCCGCCTGCAGCGCGCCGTCGCGCTGCAGCGAGCGAACATCGTTGATCAACCCGGCACCCAGCCTGGCCGACTCGCGCATCACCTCGGGCGTGGAGGTATCCACGGAGATGATCACGTCCAGCTCGGCGGCGACTGCCTCCACCATCGGTGCGACCCGTTCCAGCTCCTCGGCCACCGACACCGGCGCAGCGCCGGGGCGCGTGGACTCGCCGCCGATATCGATCAGTGTCGCGCCGGCGCGCACCATGCCCTCGGCATGCCGCAGCGCCGCATCGCGAAGGGCGAAGCGACCACCGTCGGAAAAGGAATCAGGGGTGACGTTGAGGATACCCATCACTTGCGGATGGTTTAAATCAAGAAACCGGCTGCCACAAGACAGCCGGTTGTTTTTTTGCACGAGAGACATGAGAAGACTTTCAGACCTCGGCAGCAGGGCCGCCGATGGGTTTCTCCGGACGATCCGCTTCGTCAGGCTTGGCAGAAGGCGTGCCGGCGCCATTGCCGCCGCCCGTCCAGTCCTTCGGTTCGCGCACTGGGCGACCGCTCATGATGTCGTCGATCTGGTCGATGTCGATGGTCTCGAACTTCATCAGCGCTTCAGCCATGGCATCGAGCTTGTCGCGGTTGTCGGTCAGAATCTGCTTGGCGGTGTTGTAGCAGCTGTCGATGATCGCGCGCACTTCGGAGTCGATCAGCTTGGCCGTCTCACCCGACACGCTGGCACTGGAGGAGCCACCACCGCCACGCAGGAAGGGCTGGTCCTCGTCTTCGGCATACAGCAGTGGACCGAGCTTTTCGGAAAGGCCCCACTTGGTGACCATGTTCCGGGCGATTTGGCTGGCACGCATGATGTCGTTGGACGCACCGGTGGTGACGCCATCGAAGCCCAGAGTCATCTCCTCGGCGATACGGCCACCGTACAGCGAGCAGATCTGGCTGGTCAGCGCACGCTTGCTGAGGCTGTAACGATCTTCCTCGGGCAGGAACATGGTCACACCCAGCGCGCGACCGCGCGGAATGATGGTGACCTTGTAAACCGGGTCATGCTCGGGCACCAGACGACCGACGATGGCGTGGCCCGCCTCGTGATACGCGGTGTTGAGCTTCTCCTTGTCGGACATGACCATGGTCTTGCGCTCGGCGCCCATCATGATCTTGTCTTTAGCCAGCTCGAACTCCTTCATTTCCACAAGACGCTTGCCGGCGCGGGCAGCGAACAGCGACGCCTCGTTGACCAGGTTGGCCAGGTCGGCACCGGAGAAGCCAGGCGTACCACGGGCGATGACCGCAGCCTTGACGTCTTCGCCCATGGGGATTTTGCGCATGTGCACGTTGAGAATCTGCTCGCGACCACGGATATCCGGTAGACCAACCACTACCTGACGATCGAAACGACCCGGACGCAGCAGCGCCTGATCGAGTACATCCGGACGGTTGGTGGCGGCGATGACGATGATGCCGTCATTCATTTCGAAGCCATCCATCTCCACCAGCAACTGGTTGAGGGTTTGCTCGCGCTCGTCGTGACCACCGCCCATACCGGCGCCACGATGGCGACCGACGGCGTCAATCTCGTCAATGAAGATGATGCACGGGGCGTGCTTCTTGGCCTGCTCGAACATGTCGCGCACGCGGGAAGCACCGACACCGACGAACATCTCGACGAAGTCGGAACCGGAAATAGTGAAGAACGGTACCTTGGCTTCGCCGGCAACGGCCTTGGCCAGCAGGGTCTTACCGGTACCCGGCGAACCGACCATCAGCACGCCGCGCGGGATTCGACCACCCAGACGCTGGAACTTGCCCGGGTCACGCAGGAATTCGACCAGCTCGCTGACCTCTTCCTTGGCCTCGTCGCAGCCGGCGACGTCAGCGAAGGTGGTCTTGACCTGGTCTTCGGAGAGCAGGCGCGCCTTGGATTTGCCGAAGCTCATCGGCCCACCCTTGCCACCGGCACCGCCCTGCATCTGGCGCATGAAGAACATGAACACGGCGATGATCACCAGGATCGGGAAGCTGGCGACCAGCAACTGAGTCCAGATGCTCTGCTGCTCAGGCTGCTTGCCAACGATCTCGACGTTGTTGTCCATCAGGTCCTTGATCAGGCCGTTGTCCTGGATCGCCGGGCGCACGGTTTCGAACGAGGAGCCGTCGGAACGCAGGCCGCTGATGATGTAGCCATCGACGGTGACGCGCTTGACCCCACCGCTCTGCACCTGCTCGATGAATTGCGAGTAGTTGAGCTTGTTGGTCTCACTGGGGCTGGAGAAGTTGTTCATCACCGTGACGAGGACGGCGGCGATGATCAGCCACAGGATCAGATTCTTTGCCATGTCGTTCAATTAGCTACCCTCTGAAGCAGGCCCCTTGCCGAAGCGTGCTTCGCATGACGACCAGTTATAAACCGATCTAACTTACTACAAACGCCCGCTCGTGGCTGACACCGTCTGTAACCCTTTATGAGACATCTGCCCATTACGATGCGCGTCTTGGCTTGGACTGACAACCAGGCCATTGGTTTTACTCGGCCACCGGCCCCTTGAAGCCTCGGGCCAGCAGATACTGCTCGCGGGAGCGGTCACGGGACGACAGGGGCTTGCGCATCTGCACCTTGTCGAACTGACGGCGCACCTCCTTGTGGTATTCGTCGAAACCCTCACCCTGGAAGATCTTGATCAGGAAATCACCGCCGGGCTTGAGCACCCGACCAGCCAGATCCAGCGCCAGCTCGCACAAATACATGGCGCGCGGCTGATCAGCGGCCCTCACACCACTCATGTTGGGGGCCATATCGGAAATCACAAGGTCGACGGGCTGATTATCGATAGCTTCGAGAATCCTGGCGAACACGGCATCCTCGGTGAAATCGCCCTGAATGAAGGTGACGTCCGGAATGCTGTCCATCTCCAGAATGTCGGAGGCGATCAGCCGGCCCTTGTCGCCGATCACCCGGCTGGTGACCTGCGACCAGCCTCCCGGTGCAGCGCCGAGGTCGACCACAGTCATGCCGGGGCGCAGGATGCGATCTTTCTCCTGTACCTCCAGCAGCTTGTAACTGGCACGTGAACGGTAGCCGTCCTTTTGCGCCATTTTGACGTACGGATCGTCGAAATGCTCTTTCAGCCAACGCTGGCTGGTCTTGGAACGGGCCACACAACACCTCGAGAGAACAGAATGAATAACTGGGCGGGCCTCGGGCGGCTCGGTTAAAATAGCCCGCTTTCCCAGATTAATACGCAGGGTTCAGATTATGCCGCTCACTCAAGAGCAGAAGAAACAGTTCAAATCTATCGGCCACCACCTGAAACCGGTATTGATCGTCGCCGACAACGGTGTTACCGAAGGCGTAGTGGCCGAACTCGAACGCGCGCTGAACGACCATGAACTGATCAAGATTCAGGTGCGTGTCGCCGAACGTGACGACCGCCTGGCGGTGATCGAAGAACTGTGCAAGGCCGGTAATGCCGAACTGGCGCAGGTCATTGGCAAGATGGCGCTGCTGTATCGCAAGAACCCCAAGGCCAATCGCAACCTGTCCAACATCAGCCGTTATCAGGGCTGATTCAGGTGCTCAGCCGACCTGCGGGTCGGCTGCCCCGCTCTTGCGCGGCACAGGCTGCAACACCAGCAACACGCCGAAGAACGCCAGCAGCAGGTAGCTGAACAGTTGCCAGCGCAGCGCCTGCGGCCACAGCACCAGCGAAACCAGAAAGGCCAGCGAGACAACCAGCACCGCGAGCAGCAACTGCCCGCTGCGCACTCGCCACAGCGCCGACACTCCACACTGACGAACCAGCAGCAAGAGCTGCAGCAGCGCTGCACCCAGCGTAATGCCGACCATCTGCGGCACCAGGGTGCGCGCGACATCTTCGATCAGCAAGGAGGCCAGGCCAACACTGGCAAGACCCGGCAGCACCAGAAAGTGCAGGATCCAGATGCCGCCGACCCAGAGGGTTTGCAGCAGCATCCAGGCATTGGCTGCGCTGTCACGCGCAGCCATGCGGTCAGACGTGGCGAACTTCGACAATCTCGTACTCGACCAGGCCACTGGGCGTGTTGACACCAACCACGTCACCTTCATTCTTGCCCACCAGGGCTCGAGCGATGGGCGAACCCACGGAAATCTTGCCCTGCTTGATATCGGCTTCGTCCTCGCCAACGATCTGGTAGGTCACGCTCTCGTCGGTTTCGACGTTGGCGATTTCCACAGTAGTGCCGAAGATCACCTTGCCGGTATGGGCAATGGTGGTGACGTCGATGATCACCGCATTCTGCAGGCGACCTTCGATATCACGCACGCGCGCCTCAACCATGCCCTGCTCCTCGCGGGCGGCATGGTATTCGGCGTTTTCCTTGAGGTCACCCAGCTCACGAGCTTCGGCAATCGCCTGACTGAGCGCCGGGCGACGCACCTTGGTCAGGTGCGCCAGCTCTTCTTCCAGGGCGCGAGCGCCCTGGATGGTCATGGGGTACTTGTTCATGCCTTGATTCCTGCGTGCAGATCCTGCAGACGGCGCACGGTCTTCTCGGGACCGAACTTGAGCGCCTCGCAGACCGCCTGCCCCGCCGCGATGGTGGTGGTGCAGTAGATCTTGTGCTGCAGAGCGTTACGACGAATGGAGTAGGAGTCAGCGATGGACTGACGGCCCTCGGTGGTGTTGATGATCAGGGTGACTTCGTCATTCTTGATCATGTCGACCACGTGCGGACGGCCCTCGGTCACCTTGTTGACGCGGCGCACCGGCAGACCAGCCGCTTCGATCACCTTGGCGGTGCCGGCAGTGGCCACCACTTCGAAGCCCAGCGCGACCAGATCGCGGGCGACCCGTACGGCTTCCGGCTTGTCGTCTTCACGCACACTGATGAATGCGCAACCGGAGTTCGGCAGGATCTCGCTGGCACCGAGCTGCGCCTTGGCAAACGCCTCGCCGAAGCTGTCGCCAACGCCCATCACTTCACCAGTGGACTTCATTTCCGGGCCGAGGATAGGGTCGACACCCGGGAACTTGTTGAACGGGAACACCGCTTCCTTGACGCTGAAGAACGGCGGGATGATTTCCTGGGTGAAGCCCAGCTCGGCCAGGCTCTTGCCAGCCATCACGCGGGCCGCCACCTTGGCCAGCGACTCGCCGATGCACTTGGACACGAACGGCACGGTACGCGAGGCACGCGGGTTGACCTCGATCACGTAGATGTCCTCGCCCTGCACGGCCATCTGCACGTTCATCAGGCCGACGACGCCCAGTTCCAGGGCCATCTTCTTGACCTGGTCGCGGATTTCGTCCTGGATGTGCGCCGGCAGCGAGTACGGCGGCAGCGAGCACGCCGAGTCACCAGAGTGAACGCCGGCCTGCTCGATGTGCTGCATGATCGCACCAATCACCACGATCTCGCCGTCGCTGACCGCATCCACGTCCACCTCGATGGCGCAGTTGAGGAAGCGATCCAGCAGCACCGGGCTGTCGTTGGAAACCTTAACGGCTTCGCGCATGTAACGCTTGAGCTCTTCTTCCTGGTAGACGATTTCCATCGCCCGACCGCCCAGTACGTAGGACGGACGCACCACCATCGGGTATCCGATATTCTTGGACAGGGTCAGCGCTTCTTCTTCGCTGCGCGCAGTGGCGTTGGCCGGCTGACGCAGGCCGAGGCGCTGCACCATCTGCTGGAAACGCTCGCGGTCTTCGGCGCGGTCGATGGCGTCCGGGCTGGTGCCGATGATCGGCACGCCCGCTTCTTCCAGGGCGCGGCACAGCTTCAGCGGGGTCTGGCCGCCGTACTGGACGATCACGCCCTTGGGCTGCTCGACGCGGACGATTTCCAGCACGTCCTCCAGGGTCACCGGCTCGAAGTACAGGCGATCGGAGGTGTCGTAGTCAGTGGAGACGGTTTCCGGGTTGCAGTTGACCATGATGGTCTCGTAACCGTCTTCACGCATGGCCAGAGCGGCGTGTACGCAGCAGTAGTCGAACTCGATGCCCTGACCGATGCGGTTCGGGCCACCGCCGAGAATCATGATCTTGTCGCGACCACTGGCGTTGGCCTCGCACTCTTCCTCGTAGGTCGAGTACATGTAGGCGGTGTCGGTGGCGAACTCGGCGGCGCAGGTGTCGACACGCTTGTAGACCGGTAGCACCTTGAGCTTATGACGGTGGCTGCGCAGGTTCTTCTCGGTGACGCCGAGCAGCGCGGCCAGGCGCGCATCGGAGAAACCCTTGCGCTTGAGGCTGAACATCAGGTCGCGGTCGATGCTCGACAGGCCCAGAGTCTTGATGCGCTGCTCGTCCTTGATCAGGTCTTCGATCTGCACCAGGAACCATTCGTCGATGCGGGTCAGCTCGAACACTTCCTCGACGGTCTTGCCGGCACGGAAGGCATCGGCCACGTACCAGATACGGTCGGCGCCCGGCACGATCAGCTCGCGTTTGAGGGTGCTTTCGGCTTCCGGATCGGCCGGATCGAGCTTCGGATCGAAGCCGGATACGCCGACTTCCAGACCGCGCAGCGCCTTGTGCAGGGATTCCTGGAAGGTACGGCCGATGGCCATGACTTCACCGACGGACTTCATCTGAGTGGTCAGGCGGGCGTCGGCGTTGGGGAATTTCTCGAAGGCGAAACGCGGGATCTTGGTGACCACGTAATCGATGGCCGGCTCGAAGGACGCCGGGGTGCGACCGCCGGTGATGTCGTTCTGCAGTTCGTCGAGGGTGTAACCCACGGCCAGCTTGGCGGCGATCTTGGCGATCGGGAAACCGGTGGCCTTGGAAGCCAGGGCCGAAGAGCGCGACACGCGCGGGTTCATCTCGATGACGACCATGCGGCCGGTGTTCGGGCAGATGCCGAACTGCACGTTGGAGCCACCGGTTTCAACACCGATCTCGCGCAGCACCGCCAGGGAGGCGTTGCGCAGGATCTGATATTCCTTGTCGGTCAGGGTCTGGGCCGGCGCCACGGTGATCGAGTCACCGGTGTGCACGCCCATCGGGTCGAAGTTCTCGATGGAGCAGACGATGATGCAGTTGTCCTTCTTGTCGCGGACCACCTCCATCTCGTATTCCTTCCAGCCGATCAGCGACTCGTCGATCAGCAGCTCGTTGGTCGGCGACAGGTCCAGACCACGGGTGCAGATTTCCTCGAACTCTTCGCGGTTGTAGGCGATGCCGCCACCGGTGCCGCCCATGGTGAAGCTCGGGCGGATAATGCACGGAAAGCCGACCTTCTCGAGCACGCCGTAGGCTTCTTCCATGCTGTGGGCGATACCCGATACCGGGCAGGCCAGGCCGATGTCCTTCATGGCCTTGTCGAAGCGCGAACGGTCTTCGGCCTTGTCGATGGTGTCGGCGTTGGCACCGATCATCTCGACGCCGAACTTCTCCAGCACGCCGTGACGCTCCAGATCCAGCGCGCAGTTCAGCGCGGTCTGGCCGCCCATGGTCGGCAGCAGCGCGTCCGGACGCTCCTTCTCGATGATCTTGGCCACGGTGGCCCACTTGATCGGCTCGATGTAGGTGGCGTCGGCCATGGCCGGGTCGGTCATGATGGTGGCCGGGTTGGAGTTCACCAGGATGACGCGGAAGCCTTCCTCGCGCAGGGCCTTGCAGGCCTGGGCGCCGGAATAGTCGAACTCGCACGCCTGGCCGATGACGATGGGGCCGGCGCCGAGGATCAGGATACTTTTGATGTCTGTACGTTTTGGCATTTTATCTCTCTCGAATCCGTAGGTCAGTCGGCGGGCTTAGCGGCGCTTGGCCATGGCTTCGATGAAGCGGTCGAACAGCGGGGCGACATCGTTCGGGCCCGGGCTGGCTTCAGGGTGACCCTGGAAGCTGAAGGCGTCCTTGTCGGTGCGCTCAATGCCCTGCAGAGTGCCGTCGAACAGCGACTTGTGGATCGGACGCAGATTGCTCGGCAGGCTGCTCTCGTCCACGGCGAAACCGTGGTTCTGGCTGGTGATCATCACCACGCCAGTGTCGAGGTCCTGGACCGGGTGGTTGGCACCGTGGTGGCCGTGGCCCATTTTCAGGGTCTTGGCGCCTGAGGCCAGAGCCAGCAGCTGGTGGCCGAGGCAGATGCCGAATACCGGGATGTCGGTTTCCAGAACGTCCTTGATCGCCTGGATGGCGTAGTCACATGGCTCGGGGTCGCCAGGACCGTTGGACAGGAACACACCATCGGGATTGAGCGCCAGCACTTCGCTGGCCGGCGTCTGCGCCGGCACCACGGTCAGGCGGCAACCGCGCTCGACCAGCATGCGCAGAATGTTCAGCTTGACGCCGTAGTCGTAGGCGACCACGTGGTACGGCAGCTCGCTGGCAGCGATCTCGGGATGGCTGTCGTCTTTCAGGTTCCACACGCTGGAGCGCCATTCGTAGCGCTCGGTGCAGCTGACTTCCTTGGCCAGGTCCATGCCTTTCAGGCCCGGGAAGCCACGCGCCAGCTCAAGGGCTTTTTCCTCGGTGGCGTCGGCGCCAACCAGGATGCAGCCGTTCTGGGAGCCCTTTTCACGCAGGATGCGGGTCAGGCGGCGGGTATCGATACCGGCGATGGCGACGGTGCCGTTTTCCTTGAGGTAATCAGGCAGCGACTGCTTGTTACGCCAGTTGCTGGCGATCAGCGGCAGATCGCGAATGATCAGGCCGGCAGCCCAGACGCGATTGGACTCGGCGTCTTCCGGCGTGGTGCCGGTATTGCCGATGTGTGGATAGGTCAGGGTAACGATCTGCTGGGCATAAGACGGATCGGTAAGAATTTCCTGATAGCCGGTCATGGCGGTGTTGAACACCACCTCCCCGACAGTTTGGCCGTCGGCCCCGATGGCCTCGCCGCGAAAAATGCTGCCGTCAGCAAGGGCGAGTATGGCTGGCTTACTCAAGAAGACCTCCCGTAGATCGTGGAGCAAACGCAGATTGTAAAAAAGCGGGATGACGTGTGAAGGTCATCCCGCTTTTTTGATTGATTCATTCTGCGCAACTTTTAGTGGACACACTAAAGCGGAAAGCTTACAGGAAAAGTGCCTTTTTCGAAAGGCGTTCAAGGCCAAAAACCTGAAATCCGATCCGTGGCCGCCCCTGATAACCACCGAGGGCGCCATTGGCACCCTCGGTTTCGGTTACTTCAGCCCCAGCACGTCCTGCATGTCGTAAAGCGCTGGCGAGCGCTGCTGCAGCCAGGATGCCGCGCGCACTGCGCCTTTGGCGAAGGTCATGCGGCTGGACGCCTTGTGGGTGATTTCCACGCGCTCGCCGTCAGCGGCGAAAAGTACGGTGTGGTCACCGACCACATCACCGGCGCGCACCGTGGCGAATCCGATGGTTTCACGCTGGCGGGCGCCGGTCTGGCCCTCACGGCCGTAGACTGCGACCTTCTCCAGATCACGCCCCAGGGCATTGGCTACCACCTCACCCATGCGCAGCGCAGTACCGGACGGCGCATCGACCTTGTGACGGTGATGGGCTTCGAGCACTTCGATGTCCACATCGTCACCCAGCACACGGGCGGCGGTGTCGAGCAACTTCAGGCACAAATTCACGCCTACGCTGAAGTTGGCGGCGAAGACGATTGGAATCTCTTTGCCGGCATCGGCCAGCAACTGCTTTTCTGCGGCACTGAAACCGGTGGTGCCGATGACCAGGGCCTTGCCGGCACGGCGGCAGATTTCCAGGTTTTCGAGGGTCACCGTGGGGTGGGTGAAATCGATCAGCACGTCGAAGCTGTCGAGCACGCTTTCCAGGCTGCCAGCCAATGCCACGCCCAGCTTGCCGACGCCCGCCAGCTCACCGGCATCGGCACCGAGCAGCGTACTGGTCGGCCGCGCGACAGCGGCGCCAAGCACGACGCCATCAGCCTGGTGAACGGCTTCGATCAGGTTCTTGCCCATGCGCCCGGCGGCGCCCGTGACTGCAATACGCATATGCATAACTCCAAAGCACAAACGGCAGACAACCGGCGAATGCCAGCTGTCTGCCGTGGATTATCGCGTTAAAGGTCGCCGAAGAAGCGCTTCACGCCTTCGAACCAGCCATTGGCCTTGGGCGAGTTGGAGCTGTTGCCCGCCAGGGACTGGCGAAACTCTTCGAGCAGCTCGCGCTGGCGACGATCCAGATTGACCGGAGTCTCCACCGCGACCTTGCACATCAGATCGCCCGCGCCACCGCCGCGCACCGGGGCAACGCCCTTGCCGCGCAGACGGAACAGTTTGCCAGTCTGGGTGCCTTCCGGAATCTTCAGTTTGACCCGGCCATCGAGGGTCGGCACTTCCAGCTCTCCGCCGAGGGCCGCGTCAGCGAAGCTGATCGGCACTTCGCAGTACAGGTGCTTGCCGTCACGCTGGAAGATCGCGTGCTCGCGCACGTTGACCACCACGTACAGATCGCCCGACGGGCCACCCAGCGTGCCCGCCTCGCCCTCACCAGAGAGACGGATGCGATCGCCGGTATCGACACCGGCCGGCACCTTGACCGACAGGGTCTTGTGCTCTTCGACACGGCCATGGCCGTGGCACGAGCCGCAGGGGTCGGTGATCATCTTGCCGCTGCCGTGGCAGCGCGGGCAGGTCTGCTGCACCGAGAAGAAGCCCTGCTGCATGCGCACCTGGCCGATACCGCCGCAGGTGGTACAGGTGACCGGGCTGGTGCCCTTCTTGGCGCCCGAGCCGTCACAGGTCTTGCAGTTGACCAGGGTCGGCACGCGAATGGTCACCGTGGTGCCACGTACCGCCTCTTCGAGATCCAGCTCCAGGGTGTAGCGCAGATCACTGCCTCGCTGCGCACCACCGCGCTGGCCGCCACGCTGGCCGCCGAAGAAATCGCTGAACACGTCGCCGAAGATGTCGGAGAAATTCGCGCCGCCACCACCAAAGCCGCCACCGCCGCCCATCTGCGGGTCGACGCCTGCATGACCGTACTGATCGTAGGCGCTGCGCTTGGCCGCATCGGACAGCACTTCGTAGGCCTCGTTAGCCTCCTTGAAGGCGTCTTCGGCCGCTTTGTCGCCGGGATTGCGGTCGGGGTGATGCTTCATCGCCAGGCGACGGTAAGCCTTTTTCAGCTCCGCCTCACTGGCCCCGCGCTCGACCCCGAGCACTTCGTAGTAGTCACGTTTAGACATGGGTTTCTAGCACTCTCAAAATTCTTAAAGTCCAGACACGCCAACGCGGGAGCAAGCCCCCGCGCGGCGGATCGCCCTGCCACACCGCGGTGCGACAGGGCGCAAACACAGGCAAGCCGGGGCTTACTTGTTGTCCTTGACTTCCTCGAACTCGGCGTCGACCACGTCGTCGGCAGAGCCCTTGGTTTCGCCAGCATCCGCCGCACCGGCGCCGGCAGCACCTGGCTGCGGCTGCTCGGCGTACATCTTCTGCGCCAGCGGAGTGGTGGCTTCGGACAGTGCGTTCATCTTCGCTTCGATGGCCGCCTTGTCGTCGCCCTTCACGGCAACTTCCAGCTCGCCCAGAGCGGTTTCGATGGCCGCTTTCTCTTCCGCAGTGGCCTTGTCGCCGGCTTCGGTGAGCATCTTACGGGTCGCGTGCACCAGTTGGTCACCCTGGTTGCGTGCGCCAGCCAGCTCTTCGAACTTGCGGTCTTCCTCGGCATTGGCCTCGGCGTCGCGCACCATACGCTCGATCTCTTCATCGGACAGACCGGAGTTGGCCTTGATCACGATGGACTGCTGCTTGCCGGTGGCCTTGTCCTTCGCGCCGACGTGCAGGATACCGTTGGCGTCGATGTCGAAGGTCACTTCGATCTGCGGCACGCCGCGCGGAGCCGGCGGAATCTCGGCTAGGTCGAACTTGCCCAGGGACTTGTTCTGTGCGGCCTGTTTACGCTCACCCTGCAGCACGTGAATGGTCACGGCGCTCTGGTTGTCGTCGGCGGTCGAGAACACCTGCGACTTCTTGGTCGGGATGGTGGTGTTCTTCTCGATCAGCGGCGTCATCACACCGCCCATGGTTTCGATACCCAGGGTAAGCGGGGACACGTCGAGCAGCAGTACGTCCTTGACGTCACCGGCCAGTACCGCGCCCTGAATGGCTGCACCCATGGCCACGGCTTCGTCCGGGTTGACGTCCTTGCGAGCGTCTTTGCCGAAGAAGTCGGAAACGGCTTTCTGCACCAGCGGCATACGGGTCTGACCGCCGACCAGGATCACGTCGTCGATCTTGCCGACGTCGATGCCGGCGTCTTTCAGCGCGATGCGGCACGGCTCGATGGTACGGCTGACCAGATCCTCGACCAGCGACTCCAGCTTGGCGCGGGAGATCTTCACGTTCAGGTGCTTGGGACCGGTGGCATCGGCAGTGATGTACGGCAGGTTGACGTCGGTCGACTGCGAGGACGACAGCTCGATCTTGGCCTTCTCGGCAGCTTCCTTCAGGCGCTGCAGAGCCAGCGGATCGTTCTTCAGGTCCATGCCGGACTCTTTCTTGAACTCGTCGACGAGGTAGTCGATCAGGCGCATGTCGAAGTCTTCACCACCCAGGAAGGTGTCACCGTTGGTGGCCAGTACTTCGAACTGATGCTCGCCATCGACTTCGGCGATCTCGATCACCGACACGTCGAAGGTACCGCCGCCCAAGTCGTAGACAATCACGGTGTGGTCGCCCTTGGCCTTGTCCATGCCGTAGGCAAGGGCCGCAGCGGTCGGCTCGTTGATGATGCGCTTGACGTCCAGACCGGCGATGCGGCCGGCATCCTTGGTAGCCTGACGCTGGCTGTCGTTGAAGTAGGCCGGAACGGTGATGACCGCTTCGGTGACCGGCTCGCCCAGGTAGTCCTCGGCGGTCTTCTTCATCTTCTTCAGCACTTCGGCGCTGATCTGCGGCGGCGCCATGTCCTTGCCGCTGGCCTGCACCCAGGCATCACCGTTGCTGGCCTTGACGATCTTGTAAGGCACCAGCTTGATGTCTTTCTGCACGACGTCTTCTTCGAAGCGACGGCCGATCAGGCGCTTGACCGCGAACAGGGTGTTGTGCGGGTTGGTGACCGCCTGACGCTTGGCCGACTGACCGACCAGAATCTCGCCGTCGTTGGCATAAGCAACGATGGACGGCGTGGTACGCGCGCCTTCGGCGTTCTCGATGACTTTGACGTTACCGTTTTCAAGAATGGAGACGCAGGAGTTGGTGGTCCCCAGGTCGATACCGATGATTTTGCCCATTTCACTCTCCCAAAACTTTGAAATATCCGCCGCGTTATCGTGACCGCTGCGGTAGCACTAATACGCTTGACTCACTAAATGGGGTGTGGCCCGCCGATTTCAAGCCTGCTCATCGATAGATGGCGGCGCTTCGGCAGGCGCCTTGCTGACCACGACCATGGCCGGGCGCAGCAGGCGACCGTTGAGCAGGTAGCCCTTCTGGAACACTTTGAGCACGCTGTTGGGCTCGACGTTGGTGCTCTCCTGCATGGCCATTGCCTGATGATGCTCCGGGTTGAACGGCGCACCATGAGGGTCGATGGCTTCCAGCTGGTGGCGCTTGAGGGTGTCGAGCAGCAACTTGAGCGTCAGCTCCATGCCCTCGCGCACCGCCTTGATCGATTCGTCGTCGGCGCTGGACAGCTCGAGACCACGCTCGAGACTGTCGACTACCGGCAGCAGGTCGTTGGCAAACTTCTCGAGAGCGAACTTGTGCGCCTTCTCGACATCCTGTTCAGCGCGACGGCGCACGTTCTGCAGATCGGCAGCCATGCGCAGCGACTGATCCTGCGCAGTCGCCAGTTGCTCTTCCAGCGTTTGCACGCGAGCAGCCAGGTCTTCGCTAGGCGCTGCGTCGTTTGCTTGCGCTTCGGAAGTCTGCGGATCCAGGTTCTGTTCGTCAGCCATGCATTTCTCCTCTGAATGATTCGACGAGCCTCAACTCGCGCGTCTGCCGCCTATATAAGGATGATTTGTAGGGTTTCAAGGGCCACGACCACTTTCCAGCAGCCAGTCGTCAGCGTATTGCCACCTCATCGCAAACCACTGTATAAATAACCAGAACAACCCTGAGAGGCCTCGCCATGTTGGTGCACCTGTCCGTCCACAATTACGCCATCGTCGAACACCTGGATCTGGAACTGGATCGGGGTATGAGCGTCATCAGCGGCGAAACCGGCGCCGGCAAGTCGATCATGCTCGACGCCCTCGGCCTGACTCTGGGCGATCGCGCCGACAGCGGCGTGGTTCGCCCCGGCGCCGACAAGGCGGACATCCTGGCCAGCTTCGACCTCGCCGACATCCCCGAAGCCCACGCCTGGCTCGCCGAGCGCGACCTGGATAACGACGGGCCGTGCATCTTGCGCCGGGTGATCACCGCCGAAGGTCGCTCGCGCGGTTACATCAACGGCACGCCCTGCCCGCTCGGCGACCTCAAGGCACTGGGCGAGCTGCTGATCGACATCCACAGCCAGCACGAGCACCAGTCGCTGCTCAAGACCGACACCCACCGCCGGCTGCTCGACGAATATGCCGGCGCCCAGGAACTGGCCCGCCAGGTCCAGCTGGCCGCGCAGCGCTGGAAGCAGACCCGCAGCGAACTCGAACGCGTGACCTCCCAGGGCGACGAGCAGCGTGCCCGACATCAGTTGCTCAGCTATCAGCTCGAAGAACTGGAAAACCTTGGTTTGGGCGATAACGAACTGGAGCAACTGGAGCAGGATCACAAGGCGCTGACCAATGCCGAGAGCCTGCTCGGCGCCTGTCGCCAGGTGATCGACCAGTGCAGCGAGAGCGATGCCGGCAACGTGCTGTCGGTGCTCACCGCCAGCCTCAACCGCCTCGGCAGCCTGCAGGGCCAGCCGGGCGCCCTGAACGAAGCCACCAACCTGCTGGCCAGCGCGCAGATCCAGATCGAGGAAGCAGTGGGCGAGCTCAACCGTTTCCTCGACCACTTCGACGCCGACCCCGAGCGCCAGCAACAACTCGAAGAACGCCTGGACACCATCTATACCCTGGCGCGTAAACACCGCATCCACCCCAGTGAACTGCCCGCCATGCAGCAGCAGCTGTTCGACGAACTGGAAAGTCTCAATGCCGACGACCAGGCCGCCGAACGCCTGGGCGAGGAGCTTGCTGCCTACGGCCGTCACTACCAGGAAAAGGCTGCCGAGCTCAGTGCCAAACGCCAGAAGGCCGCCAGCAAGCTGGGCAAGGCGGTTGAAAAGGAAATGCAGACCCTGGGCATGCCGGGCGGACGCTTCAGTATTCAACTGCAGCCCATCGAAGGCAGCGAGCCAAATGCCAATGGCCTGGAACAGGTCGAGTTTCTGGTCAGCGCCAACCCCGGGCAGCCGATCAAGGCACTGGCCAAGGTCGCCTCGGGCGGTGAACTGTCACGCATCAGCCTGGCCATCCAGGTGATCACCGCGCAGACCTCACGGGTTCCGACCCTGGTGTTCGACGAGGTGGACGTGGGCATCGGCGGCCCTACCGCCGAAGTGGTCGGTCAGCTGCTGCGTCGCCTCGGCGAGCGCGGCCAGGTGCTGACCGTGACTCACCTGCCGCAAGTCGCCGCCCAAGGTCACCAGCACCTTTTCGTACACAAGGTACGCGGCAGCAATGCCACCCGCACCGCGGTCAGCAAGCTCGGCGAAGCGCAGCGCATCGAGGAAGTTGCGCGCATGCTGGGCGGCATCGACCTGACCGACGAATCCCTGGCCCACGCTCGCAAACTGGTCAGCAACGCCCAGAACTGATCGGCAGAAACCTGCAGAAATCATTTCCTGCAGGCATGAAAAAGGCGACCTGAGTCGCCTTTTTTCGTAAACCGAAACGCTTACTTGGCGGTACGGCGTACGTAGAGCACCAGATTGTGATCCACCAGCTCGAAACCGTGCTCACGAACGATTTCCTTCTGGCGCTTCTCGATCTCGGCGTCGAAGAATTCGATCACGTCGCCGGTGTCCACGCACACCATGTGATCGTGGTGACCACCATCAGCCAGCTCGAACACGGCATGGCCGCCATCGAAGTTGTGGCGTACCACCAGGCCGGCCGCTTCGAACTGGGTCAGTACGCGGTAGACGGTCGCCAGACCGACATCCTCGCCTGCATCCATCAGCGACTTGTAGACATCTTCGGCGCTCATGTGACGCTGCTCGGCAGAGTCCAGCATCTGCAGGATCTTGACCCGTGGCAGGGTTACTTTCAGGCCAGCTTTGCGCAGTTCGCTATTTTCAACCATGGTCTGCTTTCTCGCGGAAGCGCTTCGCAGCTTCCCTTATTGCGGGTATGATCGGGGTTTACGTTGCCCAGCCAAGATAGTGGAAGACGCCCACCGATGCAAAAAACCAGACTCCTGCTGACCAGCCTCACCTTCATGGGGCTCATCGCACTCGCCGGTTGCTCATTCCCCGGGGTTTATAAAATCGACATCCAACAGGGCAATGTCGTCACGCAGGACATGATAGACCAGTTGCGCCCCGGAATGACCCGGCGCCAAGTGCGGTTTATCATGGGCAACCCACTGATCACGGACACCTTCCACGCCAACCGCTGGGATTACCTGTACAGCATGCAGGCCGGCGGCAGCCAGCGTCAGCAGGAGCGTGTAACGCTCAACTTTGACGGCAACGACCAACTGGTCAGCCTGTCCGGCGACTTCATGCCGGGCACCAGCCGCGACGACCAGATTCTCGGCCGCGACGGCGCCCCGACCCAGGCACCGACTCAGCAGCAGGACAAGCCTGCCGCACCTGGTTCGGTGCTCGAGCAGATCCAGCGCGACGTCGACAACGTCGAAACCGTACCGGTACCGACACCGGAGCCGCTGGAAACCTCGCCTCGGTAAGCACAACAGCAGCACATAACGAAAAGCCCCGGCCAATGCCGGGGCTTTTTCATTACCGCCTGAAAACCTGGAAGCTCAACGCTGGGCAGCATTCCTCGCACGCTCGGCGGCCTGGGCGGCGCGGCGCTTGCGTACCTCTTTCGGATCAGCGAGCAGGGGCCGGTAGATTTCCACACGGTCGCCCTCTTCCAGGCGCTGCGTCTCGGGCGACGCGACGATCTTGCCGAATATTCCCAGTGGCACCCCAGCCAGATCCAACTCGGCAAAGTGCGCCTGCAAACCGGATTGCAAAGCGGCCTCGCGCACGGTGGCGCCGACAGGCAATTGCAGGCTGATCAGCATCTGCCGATCCGGCGCGGCGAAGACCACCTCCACCGACAGTTGATTATTGGCCATGCAGTTCCTTGGCCCGCTGGCAGAAGGCATCGACCATGGTATTGGCCGCCTGATTGAACAGCGGCCCCAGGGTTGCGCGCATGATCGGGCCAGCGTAGTCAAAGGTCAGATCCAGGCTGATTTTGCAGGCCTTCTCGCCTAACGCCTTGAACGTCCACTGGCCATGCAGGTGCTCGAACGGACCATCTTCCAGGTTCAGTTCGATGGATTGACCCGGTACCAGCACATTGCGCGTTGTGAAGCGCTGGCTCAAACCAGCCTTGGCCACTTCCAGGCTGGCGACCATGTGCGTATCGCTGGCCTCGATGACCTGGCTCGACGCACACCAGGGCAGGAACTCGGGATAGCGCTCGACATCGTTGACCAGGTCATAGAGTGCCTGGGCAGGATACGGAAGCAAGGCCGAGCGCTGGATGTGAGTACTCATAACGATTGAATTTCCACGGTTGGCGACATCGCAGCAGCGCGATATCGCGGGTCGATGCCCATTACAACTGACACCAACCCGAGGGCGAGTATCCCAATATTGTCGGAGATTAGCCCGGAGGCCTCAAGCGCACGGCTGCCGCAGTGCTTTTTAGGGTCTGCACGAAGAGTTTCCGAGCGAAGGTCAGGCGAGGCAAAAATCGGTGAGGACGCGGAGTTTACGAGCTGTAAATGAACAGTCCGAACCGATTTTTAACGAAGCATCACCGAGCGCAGGTACTTTTCGTACAGAGCCTAGCGTGCCTGCATGGCGCTCCGTCACCGGACTCCCTATAATGCGCCGCCTATGGCTAAACAAAAGAAACATCCGCAAGGCAGCATCGCCCAGAACAAGAAGGCGATGCACGACTATTTCGTGGAGTCCCGCTTCGAGGCCGGCTTGGCGCTGGCCGGCTGGGAAGTGAAAAGCCTGCGTGCCGGCAAGGCTCAGCTGGTCGACAGTTACGTTCTGCTCAAGGACGACGAAGCCTGGCTGATGGGCTGCCACATCACGCCGTTGAAGACCGCCAGCACCCACGTCATCGCCGACCCGACGCGCACGCGCAAGCTGCTGCTCAATCGTCGCGAGCTGGAAAAGCTGTTCGGTGCCGTACAGCAGAAGGGCCACACCTGCGTGGCACTGTCGCTGTACTGGAAACAGCATCTGGTGAAGTGCGAGATCGCCCTGGCCAAGGGCAAGAAGGATTTCGACAAGCGCCATACCGAGAAAGAGCGCGACGCCGATCGCGAAGTGCAGCGCGCCATGCGCAGCAAAGGCAAGGACGAGTAAGCGCTGCGGTTCGATGATGAACCGCAGTACGCCCCAGCCACTTCCATCTCGCCTTTCCAGGCAACTCCAACCGACTGACTACAGCCCCTGGCGCCGTTGCGCGCGCTGCTCGCGGGCTTCCTGCTGAACGACGTCCGCCAGAACCTCCTGCACATAATCGATGTGCTGATTGGACAGCGACCGCGCATCCTCGGCGCGCCCCTCGATGATCGCTTCATAGAGCGCGCGATGCTGGGCGTTGAGCATGCCGCGGGTCTCGCCACGCAGGGCATACATGCCGCCGATATTGGTGACCACGTTGCGCTTGAGCAGATCGAACAGGCCGCGAATGGTGTGCAGCAGTACGGCGTTGTGACTGGCCTCGGCGATGGCCAGGTGGAAATTGGCGTCCGCCACCCCCTCCTCCGCACGGGTCACTTCACCGGCACGGCCATAGCAATCCTGCAGCCGCTCGAAGGCCTCACTGAGCCGTCGGCGGTCCACGTCGGTAGCACGCAGCGCCGCGTAGTAGGCACAGGAGCCTTCCAGGGTATGGCGGAACTCAAGCAGATCGCGCTGGGCGTCGACGCTGCTTTCCAGCAGGTACATGAGCGGGTCGCTGAAGGTCGAGCCGAGATTCTCGCACACATAGGTGCCGCCGCCCTGGCGGCTACTCAACAGGCCTTTGGTGGCCAGCTTCTGAATGGCTTCGCGCAGCGACGGGCGTGACACACCGAACTGCTCGGCAAGCACTCGCTCGGCCGGCAGGCGCTCGCCGGCCTTGAGCGTGCCTTCGAGGATCATGGCCTCGAGGCGCTCGACGATATCGTCCGACAGACGCTTCTGTCGCAGCGGACCAAAGTTCATTGCTTCAACACTCCCCGCAAACGGCGCCAGATCGCCTGGCTGCCGAAAATCCTCGCAGCCTACCCAGTGGCATCTGGCGCCACAAGCGCAGCGCTCCTCGGCACCTACTGCTACCAAAGTCGCACCGGTGCAAATTGACGCACCCGAGCAAAAGAAATTATTCTGGCGATCGCCACTTGTAAATTGGTCTTACCAATAATAACAACCCGTTCGCAAAACTGCTCTGCATTCGGTGAATCACCAGCAGCTCGCGATCAGGCGATACCAACAACAATCAGCGAGCCTCCCCATGCAAACATGGCAACAGTTCTACACGCCGCTCGGCAGCCTTGGCCTGTCCGCACTAGCGGCCGTGATCCCCATCGTCTTCTTCTTTCTCGCCCTCGCCGTATTCCGCCTCAAGGGCCATGTAGCGGGCAGCATCACCCTGGCGCTGTCGATCATCATCGCCATCGCTGCCTTCGGCATGCCGGTGGACATGGCCCTGGCCGCCGCCGGCTATGGCTTCGCCTACGGCCTGTGGCCGATCGCCTGGATCATCGTCGCGGCAGTGTTCCTCTACAAACTGACCGTCAAGAGCGGCCAGTTCGAAGTCATCCGCAGCTCGGTGCTGTCGATCACCGATGACCAGCGCCTGCAGGTACTACTGATCGGCTTCTCGTTCGGTGCTTTCCTCGAAGGCGCGGCGGGCTTCGGCGCACCGGTGGCGATCACCGCCGCCCTGCTCGTCGGCCTGGGTTTCAACCCGCTCTATGCCGCTGGCCTGTGCCTGATCGCCAACACCGCCCCGGTGGCGTTCGGCGCCCTGGGCATCCCGATCATCGTCGCCGGCCAGGTCACGGGCATCGACGCTTTCAAGATCGGCGCCATGACCGGTCGCCAGTTGCCCATCCTGTCGATCATCGTGCCGTTCTGGCTGGTGGCGATGATGGATGGCTGGAAAGGTATCCGCGAAACCTGGCCGGCTGCGCTGGTGGCGGGCCTGAGCTTCGCCGTCACCCAGTACTACACCTCCAACTACATCGGCCCGGAGCTGCCGGACATCACCTCGGCGCTGGTCAGCCTGGTATGCCTGACCCTGTTCCTCAAGGTCTGGCAGCCCAAGCGCGCTGCCGACAGCCAGGTCGCCGGCACTTCCGGTGGCACCGCGGTAGCCGGCGGCTTCGGCGGCGTGCGCAGCACAACGCCGTCGCCCTACAGCCTCGGGCAGATTCTCAAGGCCTGGTCGCCCTTTCTGATTCTCACCGCCATGGTCACCGTCTGGACGCTGAAACCCTTCAAGGCGCTGTTCGCCCCGGGCGGCGCGCTGGATCATCTGGTGTTCATGCTGCCGATCCCTCACCTGGATCAGTTGGTGGTCAAGGTCGCCCCCATCGTCGCCAACCCGACGCCGATCGCCGCCGTATTCAAGCTCGATCCGATCTCGGCGACCGGCACTGCGATCTTCTTCTCCGCCGTCCTGTCGATGCTGGTTCTGAAAATCAGTCTTAAAAATGGTCTGACCACTTTGAAGGAAACCTTCTACGAACTGCGCTGGCCCATCCTGTCCATCGGCATGGTGCTGGCATTCGCCTTCGTCACCAACTATTCAGGCATGTCGACTACCCTGGCCCTGGTGCTGGCGGGAACCGGCGCGGCCTTTCCGTTCTTTTCGCCGTTCCTTGGCTGGCTGGGCGTATTCCTGACCGGATCGGATACGTCGTCCAACGCGCTGTTCGGCTCATTGCAAGCCACCACGGCGCACCAGATCGGCGTCAACGACACCCTGTTGGTGGCGGCCAACACCAGCGGCGGCGTGACCGGCAAGATGATCTCGCCGCAATCGATCGCCGTGGCCTGCGCCGCGACCGGAATGGTCGGCAAGGAATCGGACCTGTTCCGCTTCACGCTCAAGCACAGCCTGATTTTCGCCACCTTCGTCGGCCTGATTACGCTGGCTCAGGCCTACTGGCTGACCGGCATGCTGGTGCACTAGTTAACGAGCAGCTGCGCGTCGGCCCTGCGGCCACGCGCATTTGAATGCAAACGCAGCGCCCCAGGGCGTGCTACACACCCAGAGCCCGCGACAGTGTCCGGGCTTTGTCGCTGCCGCGGCGACGCGCCAGCCCAGACACGGAATCGAGCCCATGATCATTTCTGCCTCCACCGACTACCGCGCCGCTGCCAAGCGGCGCCTGCCGCCGTTTCTGTTCCACTACATCGATGGCGGCGCCTATGCCGAGTACACCCTCAAGCGCAACGTCGAAGACCTGGCGGGCATCGCCCTGCGCCAGCGCGTGCTGAAGAACATGGCCGAGCTGAGCCTTGAAACGAAGCTGTTCGGCGAAACCCTGTCGATGCCGGTGGCCCTGGCGCCGGTCGGCCTGACCGGCATGTACGCGCGCCGCGGTGAGGTGCAGGCCGCCAAGGCAGCGGCGGACAAGGGGATCCCCTTTACGCTGTCGACCGTGTCGGTGTGCCCAATCGAAGAGGTCGCACCAGCGATCAGTCGGCCAATGTGGTTCCAGCTGTATGTACTGAAAGACCGCGGTTTCATGAAGAACGCCCTGGAGCGCGCGAAGGCCGCGGGCGTGACCACTCTGGTGTTCACCGTGGACATGCCCACGCCCGGCGCCCGCTACCGTGACGCCCACTCCGGCATGAGCGGGCCGAACGCCGCCATGCGTCGCATGCTGCAGGCTTTCACGCACCCGGCCTGGGCCTGGGACGTGGGCCTGATGGGCAAGCCTCACGATCTGGGCAACATCTCCACCTACCGCGGCAATCCGACCGGGCTGGCTGATTACATCGGCTGGCTGGGCGCCAACTTCGACCCGTCGATTTCCTGGAAGGATCTGGAGTGGATCCGCGAATTCTGGGACGGCCCAATGGTGATCAAGGGCATCCTCGACCCCGAGGACGCACGCGATGCGGTCAAATTCGGCGCCGACGGCATCGTCGTCTCCAACCACGGCGGCCGCCAGCTCGATGGCGTGCTGTCCAGCGCCCGCGCCCTGCCGGCCATTGCCGACGCGGTGAAGGGCGACCTGAAGATTCTCGCCGACTCCGGCGTCCGCAGCGGCCTCGACGTGGTGCGCATGATCGCCATGGGCGCCGACACAGTGATGCTCGGTCGCGCCTTCGTCTACGCCCTGGCCGCGGCCGGCGGCGCCGGGGTAAGCAACCTGCTGAGCCTGATCGACAAGGAAATGCGCGTGGCCATGGTGCTCACCGGCGCCAGGTCCATCGCCGAGATTAGTGCCGACTCACTGGTTCGGGAGCTCTGAGATGATCAGCCGCGACACCCTGCTCAAACAGCTGCGAGACGCCGTTGGCCGCGACCATGTGCTTACCGACGCGCAGAGAACACGACGCTTTCGCAAGGGCCATCGCACCGGCGAAGGCAATGTACTGGCCGTGGTGCGCCCCGGCACCCTGCTTGAACAATGGCGAGTACTGGAGGCCGCCGTGGCCGCCGACCGTATCGTCATCATGCAGGCGGCCAACACCGGATTGACCGGCGGCTCGACGCCGGACGGCAACGACTACGACCGCGAGATCGTGCTGATCAACACCCTACGCATCACCGGCGTGCAATTGATCAATGATGGCGAGCAGGTGGTGTGCCTGCCCGGCGCCACCCTCGACCGCCTGGAGCAGGCTCTGGCGCCTCTGGGTCGCGAGCCGCACTCGGTGATCGGCTCGTCGTGCATCGGCGCCTCGGTGCTCGGCGGCGTGTGCAACAACTCCGGCGGCTCGCTGGTACGACGCGGGCCGGCCTACACCGAACTGGCGCTCTATGCACAGGTGAAGGAAGACGGCTCCCTGGAGCTGGTCAACCACCTGGGTATCGACCTGGGCAACAGCCCGGAAGAAATCCTCACCCGTCTGCAGCGCGGCGATTACGGTCCGCGCCAGGTCAGCGACGAGGCCGCCGGCAAGGCCTCGGACCAGCGCTACGGGGAGCACGTGCGCGACGTCGACGCCGACACCCCGGCACGTTTCAATGCCGACCCGTCGCGGCTGTTCGAGGCTTCCGGCTCGGCGGGCAAGCTGTGCCTGTTTGCCGTGCGCCTGGACACCTTCCCCAAGGAGCCGAGTACGGTCTTCTACATCGGCACCAACGCCGCCGGCGACCTGACCGAGGTGCGCCGCCACCTGCTCAATCGGCTACCGAGCTTGCCGATCGCCGGGGAATACATCCACCGCACCGCCTTCGACATTGGCGAGAAATATGGCAAGGACACCTTTCTGCTGATCGACCGTTTCGGCACCGCCAGAGTGCCGGCTGCCTTCGCCATGAAGAGTCGGGTCGACGGCTTCTTCGAGCGCTTCGGCCTGCGCGGCGTCAGTGATCGCATCATCCAGCTGGTTATGAACCTTTTGCCCAGCCACCTGCCGCCGCGCATGCGCGATTACCGCGAACGTTTCGAGCATCACCTGATGATTCGCGTGGCCAACGACAGCCTGGACGAAACCCGGCGCTTTCTCGCCGAGCACTTCGGCACAGCCAGCACCGGTGCCTTTTTCGAGTGCGACGCCGACGAGGGCCGCAAGGCCTTTCTGCATCGTTTCGCCATCGCCGGCGCGGCGATTCGCTACCGCGAGGCGCACCCCGCAAGCGTCGAGGACATCCTTGCCCTGGATATCGCCCTGCGCCGCAACGACCGCGACTGGGTGGAAACGCTACCGGCGCAAATGGAGGCGCAGATCATCCACAAGCTCTACTACGGGCACTTCTTCTGCCACGTGTTCCACCAGGACTACATCGTCAAGAAAGGCGTCGACCCCATCGCCATGGAGCACGCCATGTGGAAGCTGCTCGACGAGCGCCGCGCCGAATACCCGGCCGAACACAACGTGGGGCATCTCTACGTCGCCAAGCCAGCACTGGCCGACTTCTACCGCGAGCTCGACCCGACCAACACCTTCAACCCAGGCATTGGCCAGACCTCGAAGAAGCGCCATTGGGAGCCCTGCTGCGGCAATCATTGAGCGCCCATAAGAAGAAAGGGGAGACCTCTCGGCCTCCCCTTTCGTAGATGTCCTGTGCTGGCAATTCTGTCGCCGCTTTCGTCGCCCGCCTGGTTGGGCAGTGCGGACCCGGGTGCCGTGACGACCTGGTAAGGTCGGCGGCGCCAGCTCCCCTGATTGGGCGAGCTGGGTGGACGTGTCGTCCGGGCCGTGAAACTGAGGTAAAGATTACGCCCACGACCGCGACGAAAGATTGCTAAGATTGCTAAACATACAATCAATTGCGCAACAATTAATCGAAATATATAAATAATCAGCAATCAGATAACGAAACCGCTCAGCCATGAACAAACTTGATCGCTACGACCTGAATATTCTTTCCGAATTGCAGCGCGACGCGACGCTGTCCAACCAGGAACTGGCCGAGCGTATCGGCCTGTCGCCCTCGCCCTGCTCGCGCCGCGTCAAACAGCTGCAGGATGACGGCTACATCACTGGCCAGGTCGCGCTGCTCGACCGTCGCCAACTGGGCCTTACCCTGACCGCCTATGTACTGATCGGCATGGATCGCCATACGCCCGAACGCTTCGAACACTTCCAGGAAGAAATCCGCAAATGCCCGGAAGTGCTGGAATGCTGCCTGGTCACCGGGATGGACGCGGATTATCAGCTCAAGGTGGTAGTGCCGGACATGGACCATTACCAGAAGCTGCTGCTTGGCACCCTCACCCGCATCGACGGCGTGTCCAGCGTGCGCTCGAGCTTCGTGCTGCAGCAGATCCTCTCCAGCACCCAGCTGCCGCTGCAGCACCTGCGCGGCTAAGTGGCGGGAGCAGCCGTTCTCGTAAACGTTTAGGAGGGGCTTTAGCCCCGAGCTCTTTGTTGCCTCAATAAAAAACTCGCGGCTAAAGCCGCTCCCACGAGATCGCTGAAAGTCAGGACGTAGGGTGGATGACGCTTTTTTCATCCACCATTGCGGTTTCGGAGCGGTGGACTCGTCGGGCCGCGTAGGTGAAGCGTCGTCCACCCTTTGCCGGGAAAGTCCGCTTTTGCCTTGTAGAGGCGCATAAAGATCGTGCACAGGTTCTAAGACCATCAGGCAACTACGCCTACCGACCAGCAACGCTGTAATATCCACACCTTTGTTGTGCCTTGTCGCCCGCCCCTGGGCGGCAGCCGATGGATCGCCGCAGAGGTCAGGATGGAACCCGAGTTTTTCGAAGAGCTGATGATGACCCTGCTGGTCGGCGGCCTGGTGCTGTTCATGGCCTTTATCGTCTGGGACCTGGCGAAAAAGTCCCGCGCCGGCCGCTTTGGCACCTTCATCCTGTTCTTCGCCCTGGGCCTGGGCGTGCTCGGCTTTGTCATCAAGAGCCTGGTCATCGCTGGCCTGGAAGGCGTCTGAAACCACCTAAAAGAATCGCGGCGCCCGCCGCATTGCCTTGTCTGCTGCCCATGGAGAAATACATGAACGCCACCGATCGCGTCATGCAGAGTTACGGACGCTGCTGCGCCAGCCCGGCCTTTTTCGATGATTTCTACCGGCACTTCCTCGCCAGCTCACCGGCCGTGCGCGAGAAGTTCGTCAACACCGACATGGCCGCGCAGAAGCTGCTGCTGCGCCAGGGCATTCTCAATCTGGTGATGCACGCCCGCGGCATGCCGGACACCAAGCTGCGCGCCCTGGGCTGCACCCACGCGCGCAACGCCATGGACATTCGCCCCGAGCTTTATGATTTGTGGCTGGAAGCGCTGCTCAAGACCATCATCGAGCACGACAGGGAAGCTGACGCAGCCACTCTGCAAGGCTGGCGCGAGGTGCTGATCAAGGGCATCAGCGTGATCAAGGCCGGCTACGACGGCTGAGCCGCCCGGCTTAACCGAGACTCGGCGGCAAGTCGCGCCACTCGCCTGGCTGCAGGCCATCCAGCGACCAGGGACCGATGCGCACACGCACCAGACGCAGGGTCGGCAAGCCGACCGCTGCCGTCATGCGCCGCACCTGGCGGTTGCGGCCTTCGCGAATCACCAGTTCCAGCCAACTGGTGGGCACGCTCTTGCGAAAGCGCACCGGCGGGTTACGCGGCCATAGCTCGGGCTCATCCAATTGCCGCGCCTCGGCGGGCAGCGTCGGCCCATCGTTGAGCTGCACGCCGTCACGCAATTGCTGCAGCTGCTCGGCGCTGGGCTCGCCTTCTACCTGCACCCAATAAGTCTTGGCCAGCTTGTGCTTGGGGTCGGCGATCTTCGCCTGCAATTGCCCATCATTGGTGAGCAGCAGCAAACCTTCGCTGTCGCGATCCAGCCGGCCAGCCGGATACACGCCGGGCACGGCAACGAAATCCTTGAGCGTGGCGCGGCCCTGGTCGTCATTGAACTGGGTCAGCACGTCGAACGGCTTGTTGAGCACGATCAACCGCGGCTCGGCCGGCGGAGCCTTGGCCACTCGATGCGGGCGCGATGCGGGGCGTTTGGGTCGGGACATGCAACGAACGTCTTGGCGAAACGGGCGCGTAGTTTAGCGCAAAGCCGCCTGGCGAATCGCGGCTCAGCGACCGCTGCGGTCGATCACCGGCGCATGCTGCGCCATCAACTCGACGATCCATTCGATGAACACCCGCAGCTTGGTGCTGACGTGACGGTTGGGCGGATAGGCGAGGTACATGGGCATCGGCTCGAACTGCCAATCCGTGAACACCGCGACCAGCTCGCCGCGCTGCACATGCTCATCGGCCATGTAAGTGGGTAGCCACAGCACGCCCAAGCCCGCCAGGCCGGCAGCCTGATAAGCATTGCCGTCGTCCACCGCCACCACGTAGCGGCCTTCGATCTCCACACGCTCGGCGCCGCGCTGCATGCGGTAGGTAAACAGCTTGCCGGCCCGTGCCCGCTTGAAGCCAACGATACGGTGGTGGCTGTCGACCAGTTCCTGCGGATGCAACGGCGTACCGCAGCGCTGCAGGTAATCCGGCGCGGCATAAACGCCGGAACGTAGGTCGCCGACGCGCCGGGCCATCAGCGACTGATCGGTGATCTCCCCGCCGCGGATCACGCAATCGACGTTCTCGCCGAGCAGATCGACGAGACGATCACTGGCGCCGAGATCGAGCTGGATATCCGGATAACGGGCATGAAAGGCCGGCAGCGAGGGCACCAGGATCATCCGCGCGAACGGGCTCGGCACGTCGACGCGCAGGCGCCCGCGGGGCTGGCTGCTGGCGTCGGACAGGCTGGTCTCGGCGTCGTCCATGTCGGCGAGCAGACGCACCACACGCTCGTAATAGGCAGCGCCATCTGCGGTCACGGCAACCTTGCGGGTGGTGCGGTTCAGCAGGCGCACGCGCAAACGCGCCTCGAGCTGCTGCACCAGTTGGGTCACGCTGGTCTTACTCATGTGCAGGGTGTCGGCTGCCTTGGTGAAGCTGCCTGACTCCACCACGCGGGTGAAAGCGCGCATCGCATCGAATCGGTCCATCTGCTCCACCGCTGATTGTTTGGGATTTGCAAACAGTGTTGAACGAACTGGCCGGTTTATCCAGCGCGGCGGCGTTTCTAAAGTGAACCCATAACTTGAGCGGGCCACAGGCCTAAAGGAGACGACATGACAACGCGCGACGTGGTTTTCCCCGCCGGCCGCCAGGCCCTCTACGAACGCAACCGCTACTCACCGGCAGTGCGCTCCAACGGCTTGCTGTTCGTATCCGGCCAGGTGGGCAGCCGCCCGGACGGCTCGCCGGAGCCGGAGCTCAAAGCCCAGGTTCGCCTGGCCTTCGAGAACCTCAACGCGGTGCTCAAGGCCGCCGACTGCAGTTTCGACGACGTGGTCGACGTGACGGTATTCATCGTTAATCCCGAAGAGCGTTTCGAAACCATCTGGGAAGTGGTGCCCGAGTATTGGGGCCAGGTGCCTTTCCCGAACATCACCTGCGTGGGCGTGACCTGGCTGTATGGCTTCCAGTTCGAGATCAAGGTGATCGCCAAGCTGCCGGACGCTTGACCGCCGCCCGAGGCGGCTCCACAGGGGCAGACGGCCGGGCGCTTGCCGCCGCGCGCTGTGATACACTGCGCGGCGGCCAAAAGCTGCCCCTCCGCCACCGCAGCCCCTACCGGAGCCGAGATTTTCGATGTCCGATACTGCCCCCCCGAAGCCCATCGCCAGCGGCGAAAAATTCCGCACCGCACAGGGTATTACCGCCATCAAGGACGGCCAGAAGCGCCGCGCCTCGACCGAAGCCAAGGTGTACGAGCCCAAGCCGAGCTGGTTGCGGGTCAAGGCGCCGGGCGGCAGCCGTTTCGAAGCGGTCAAGCGTAACGTCGGCGAGCATCGCCTGAGCACCGTCTGCCAGGAATCGCACTGCCCGAACATGGGCGAGTGCTGGTCCAACGGTACGGCCACCATCATGCTGATGGGTTCTGTGTGCACCCGTGCCTGCCGCTTCTGTGCCGTGGACACCGGTAACCCGAACGGCTGGCTGGACAAGGAAGAGCCGCAGAACACTGCCAAGTCGGTGGAGTTGATGGCCCTGCGCTACATCGTGCTGACCTCGGTGGACCGCGACGACCTGCCCGACGGTGGCGCCGCGCATTACGCCGCCTGCGTCCAGGCGATCAAGGCCAACACCCCGCAGGTGGTGGTCGAAGCCCTGACGCCGGACTTCGACGGCGACCTGGCGTGCATCGAGCGCGTAGTGGATTCGGGCCTTGAGGTGTTCGCCCAGAACGTCGAGACCGTCAATCGCCTGACTCGTGAAGTGCGCGACCCGCGCGCCGGCTACCGCAAGACGCTCGACGTGCTGGCCCACGCCAAGCGTCACCGTCCCGATGTGCTCACCAAGACCAGCCTGATGCTCGGCCTGGGCGAGACCGATGACGAAGTGTTCGAGGCCATGCAGGACATGCGCGCCGTCGGCGTGGACATCCTGACCCTCGGCCAGTACCTGCAACCGACCCGCAACCACCTGCCGGTCAAGCGCTGGGTGAGCCCGGACGAGTTCAACCGCTTCCGCGATATCGGCCTGCAGATGGGCTTCATGGAAGTGGCCGCCGGCCCGCTGGTGCGCTCCAGCTACCGCGCCGACAAGGTGTTCGAGAAGAATAACCTGGGCCTGGCTGCACCGGTGCCGGTGCCGGGCCAGCAGGTCGACAACAGCCTGATCCCCGCGTTGAACGTCAACTGATAGCGCTCAGGCTTAACGAAAAAGGGACGCCGAGGCGTCCCTTTTTTGTTGCTTGCAACCTTAGGCGTAGCCCAGTCGCTGACGTAGCACCTGCTCAAGGCGCTTGGCGACCTCATCGAAAGCAGGTGGCGTCGCCACCAGATCCTTCAACTGGGTCATCTTCAAGCCAGCATAGCCGCACGGATTGATGCGCCCGAAGGGCGTCATGTCCATGTCGACATTGAGTGCCAGGCCGTGAAACGAGCAGCCACGGCGCACCCGTAAGCCCAACGAGGCGATCTTGTCACCACCCACGTAAACGCCCGGCGCATCGGCCTTGGGCACTGCCTCGACGCCGTAGCCCGCCAGTACCTCGACCAGCGCCTGCTCCATCAGCGTGACCAGCTCCCGCACGCCCAGGTCGAGGCGACGCAGATCGAGCAGCAGGTAGGCGACCAGCTGACCAGGGCCGTGGTAGGTCACCTGCCCGCCGCGCTCGACCTGCACCACCGGAATGTCGCCCGGTGCCAGCAGATGCTCGGGCTTGCCCGCCTGCCCCTGGGTGAACACCTGCGGGTGCTGCAGCAGCCAGATCTCGTCGGGCGTGGTTTCGTCACGCTCGGCGGTCAGGGTGCGCATGGCCTCCAGGGTCGGCAGATAGTCCACCAGCCCGAGATGGCGCACGATCAGTTCGGCTGCAGCCACTACAGCACCATGTGCACGCGGCCGGTGGCACGCAGGTCGACATGGATGGCTTCCAGCTGCTCGACGCCGGTGGCAGTGATCAGCACCTGCACGGAGAGAAAGCGGCCCTTGCTGCTGTCGCGCGTCACCAGAGTGCTGGCGTCGAAGTCAGGCGCGTGGCGCTGCATCACTTCGATCACCATGTCGGTGAAACCGTCGCCGGCTTCACCGATCACCTTGATCGGGTAGTTCTTGCAGGGGAATTCGATTTTCGGGGCTTGTACGTCGGTGTCGGTCATGATGTTCCTGATCCAAAATGAAACGCCCTCTTATCCAGAGCGTGTGAAAACTACTGCGCTCGGCCATGCGGCGTTAAAAACCGGCTCAAAATGCTCATTTACACCACGTAAACTGCGCTTTTTCGCCGGTTTTTGCCTTGCCTGACCTTCGCTCGCTACGTTTTCACCCTGCTTGGTTCGAGGGCGTTCATCACAACATGGGGGCTGGCTGTCAGTTAAACAACCCGTAGAAGAACAGGCGGATGCTATCCCACAGCTGACGGAAGAAACCACCCTCCTCGACGGCTTCCAGTGCCACCAGGTCGGCGCTGTGCACCACTTGGTCACCCATTTTCACTTCCACCTTGCCGATCACGTCGCCCTTGGCGATGGGCGCGGTGATCTGCTGGTTGAGAGTCATGCTCGCCTGCAGCTTCTCCAGCTGGCCTTTGGGCAGCGTGAGGGTCAGGTCCTGCGCCAGACCGGCCTTGACCTGGGAGGTCTGGCCTTTCCATACCGGCGCCTGCGCGAGCTCGGTGCCCTTCTGGTAGAAGGTACGGGTTTCGAAGAAACGGAAACCGTAGGTCAACAGCTTCTGGGTTTCAGCGGCACGGGCGCTTTCGCTGTCGGTGCCGAATACCGAGGTGATCATCCGCGCGCCGTCACGCACGGCCGAGGCTACCAGGCAGAAACCGGCTTCCTGGGTGTGGCCGGTTTTCAGACCGTCGACGGTGCGGTCGCGCCACAGCAGCAGGTTGCGGTTGGGCTGCTTGATGTTGTTCCACAGAAATTCTTTCTGCGAGTAGATGGCGTAGTGCTCGGCATCTTCGTTGATGATCGCGCGCGCCAGAATCGCCATGTCATGAGCGCTGGAGTAGTGCTCAGGGTTCGGCAGGCCGGTGGCGTTCATGAAGTGGCTGTTCTTCATGCCCAGGCGCTCGGCAGTGGCGTTCATCATGTCGGCGAAGGCGTCTTCACTGCCGGCGATGTGCTCGGCGATGGCGATGCTGGCGTCGTTGCCGGACTGAATGATCACACCGTGCAGCAGCTCGCCGACGGTGGCCTGACTGTTCACCGGCAGGAACATGGTCGAGCCACCGGAAGCCGCACCACCGGTACGCCAGGCGTGCTCGCTGATAGTGACCTTGTCCTGCTCGCTGATCTTGCCGTTGCGGATTTCCAGCGTGGCAATGTAGGCGGTCATCAGCTTGGTCAGGCTGGCCGGCGGCAGACGCTCGTCACCGTTGTTCTCGACCAGGATGTTGCCACTGGCGCCGTCCATCAGCACGTAGGACTTGGCTGCCAGTTGCGGTGGAGCCGGCAGCGGCGCCTGGTTTGCCCAGGCACTGGAAGCGCCGAGCAAAGTAAGTGACAGGAAGATGCGTTGCGCGAAGCTGGTGATTTTCATCCGTCTCTCTAGATCGCTGGAAGGTGGAACAGGCCCTTGCGGGTAAATTTGCAACGTGGCCGCCACATTGCGGCGAGCCACTGCTTAGTCAGGCGGCGAGCCATTTAGTTGCTCGCCAGAGGGCTATGCCCTCATTCCGCCTTGACCAGGGTCGCCTGGCCGAGGTTGGCGACGCGGATGCTGTCACGCACCCGGTCAGCCTCGCCCTGGCTGCTGATCGGTCCCAGCCGCACGCGGTGCAGTATCTGCTGGTTGCGCGCCACTGAGTTGATGAATACCGGTGCACTCACCGTTTGACTCAGCTTGTCCTTGAGGAGCTCCGCAGCGTCGGGATTGGCGAAAGCTCCAACTTGGAGATACAGGCCAGACGCTGCGGCTGAACCGTTTTTTTTTGAGTCGATCTGCACCGGTACGGTGGCGGCGGCGTGCTGTTGCGGCGGTGGCGAGTACTGCTCGACCGGCGCGCTGGCCAATTTCAGCTGCTCCACCTGGGCGCCCTGCACCTTGGCCATCTTCGGCTGCGCCATCATCATCGGCACCGGACGCCCCTGCTGGGCCCACCACTCGGTGGGGTCGATGCCTTCGACGCGCACCTGGGCGGTGCCCTTCTCGGCATACCCGAGCTTCTTGGCGGCGGCGAAGGACAGGTCGATGATCCGGTCGGAATAGAACGGCCCGCGGTCGTTGACGCGCAGAATCACGCTCTTGCCGTTCTCCAGGTTGGTCACCCGCACGTAGCTGGGCAGCGGCAGGGTCTTGTGCGCCGCGGTCATGCCGTACAGGTCGTAGGCTTCACCGTTGGCGGTGGCCTGACCATGGAACTTGGTGCCGTACCACGACGCCGGGCCGGTGGCCACGTAGCGACGGGCGTCGGTGAGCGGGTAATACTGCTTGCCGAACACCACATAGGGGCTGGCCTTGACCGGGCCGTAGTGCGGCATCGGCACGGCGTCCTGGATCTTCGAGACGTCGACGTCCCACCAGGGTGCGCCGTCCTTGTGCGGACGGTTGAAATCATCCGGGCCGGACATCGAACTGCCCGCCTGGGTTGGCGACGAGCTGCTCGGCGCCCGACTAGAAGAACAGCTGGCCAACAGCAAGACAGCAACGGCGCAGGCGGCCAGCTTGAACGGCAAGCGTGTCATTGATTGGCACCTCGGGCCTGAACCAGCAACTCGGACAACTGATTGACCGCCATGGCGTACATCACGCTGCGGTTGTAACGGGTAATCACGAAGAAATTCGGCTGGCCGATCCAGTACTCGGGACCTTCGGCACCGTCGAGACGAAAGGCGGTGACCGGCAGATCGTCGGCCAGGGCGTCGTCGCTCGACCAGCCAAGGGCACGCAGCTCGCCAACCGTCTTGTCCGGATCGAGACCTGCGCTGAGGCCCTGATCGACCTGCTCGCCCTTGACCTTGGCCGGGGTGGCTACCGGCTGCCCCGGCTGCCAGTTGTGGCGCTTGAAGTAGCTGGCCACGCTGCCGATGGCGTCGGTCGGATCGCTCCAGATATTGATGTGGCCGTCACCGTCGAAGTCCACGGCGTAGGCGCGGAAGCTGCTCGGCATGAACTGCGGCAGGCCCATGGCGCCGGCGTAGGAGCCCTTGAGGCTGGCCGGGTCGACCTGCTCCTCACGGGTCAGCATCAGGTATTCGCGCAACTCCTTGCGGAAGAACGGCGCGCGCGGCGGGTAATCGAAGGCCAGGGTCGACAGCGCGTCGATCACCCGGTAGTTGCCGGTGTTGCCACCGTAGGAGGTTTCCACGCCGATGATGGCGACAATGATCTGCGCCGGTACGCCGTATTCCTTCTCGGCACGCGCCAGGGCTTCGGCATGCTCGTTCCAGAACGCCACGCCCTTGTTGATGCGTGCGTCGGTGATGAAGATCGGCCGGTATTCGCTCCACGGCTTGACCCGCTCGGCGGGCCGCGAGATGGCATCGATGATCGGTTGTTTGCGTTCCACATCGGCGAACAGAGCGGTCAGCTGTTCGCTGGCGAAGCCGTAGTCACGGGTCATCTCGGTGATGAACTCGCCCACGTCCGGGGAGTTCGCGTATTCGCCGGCAGCCATCGCCTGCGGCGCTCCGAGCAGGCCGGCGACCGCCAGCCAGTGTGCATGTCGTGCGGCCCAGCCACGCAGAATCTGCATTGAATTCATAACCCCAATCATGCCTGAGCGATCCACTTGCGATGCGTGTGGATGGACATCAGGATTCCGAAACTCGACAACAACGTAATCAGTGACGTGCCGCCATAACTGATGAACGGCAGCGGTACCCCCACTACCGGCAACAAACCGCTGACCATGCCGATATTGATGAACACATAAACGAAGAAGGTCATGGTCAAACCGCCGGCAAGCAGCTTACCGAACAGCGTCTGCGCTTGCACGGTAATCACCAGACCGCGCGCAATCAACAGGCTGTACAACAGCAGCAACAGACAGACACCAATCAGGCCGAATTCTTCGGCCAGAACGGCAATGATAAAGTCCGTGTGGCTTTCCGGCAAAAAGTCCAGGTGCGACTGGGTGCCGAGCAACCAGCCCTTGCCGAACACGCCGCCGGAGCCGATTGCCGCCTTGGACTGGATGATGTTCCAGCCGGCGCCCAGCGGATCGCTTTCCGGGTTCATGAAGGTCAGTACGCGGCGCTTCTGGTAGTCGTGCATCACGAAGAACCACATTGCCACGGCAATCGGCGCCACCGCTGCCACGGCGCCGGCGATCCAGCGCCATTGCAGACCGGCCATGAACAGCACGAAGGCGCCGGAGGCGAGAATCAAAAGCGAAGTACCGAGATCCGGCTGCAGCAGAATCAGCACGAACGGTGTGACGATCAGCCCCAGGCTCACCGACACGTGCTTGAGGCTCGGCGGCAAGGTGCGCTTGGACAGGTACCAGGCCATGGTCGCCGGCATCAGGATCTTCATGAATTCCGAAGGCTGAAAGCGGATCACCCCGGGGATGTTGATCCAGCGCGTGGCGCCCATGGCGTTGTGACCCATGACGTCCACCACCACCAGCAGGCCGACCCCGCACAGGTAGCCCAGAGGCACCCAGCGGGCCATGAAGCGCGGCTCGAACTGGGCGATTACCACCATCGCCACCAGGCCGATGCCAAAGGATGAGGCCTGCTTCATCAGCAGGTCGACGTTCTTGCCGCTGGCCGAATAGAGGACGAACAGGCTGCCGGTGGCCAGCAGTAGCAACAGCAGCAGCAGGATGCCGTCGATATGCAGGCGCTGCAGCAGGCTGGAGCGCCGACGCAGAACGTCTTCGCTGGACAGCGTGCGGTCGAAGCTGCCGGTCAGGCTCATGGTTGCTTCACCTCTGCGTTGAGCGGCGCCGCGGCACCGGGCTTGGCGTATTCGGCCTTGAGCTGGCCGTTTTCGTCGAGCAGCCAGGCGTCCATCACCTGCTTGACCACCGGCGCACCGACCCCGGAGCCAGACTCACCGTTCTCGACCATTACCGACACCACAATCTGCGGGTTGTCCGCCGGTGCGAAGCCGACGAACAGGGCGTGGTCGCGGTGGCGCTCCTGCACCTTGCTGCGGTCGTACTTCTCGCCCTGCTTGATCGCCACCACCTGGGCGGTGCCACTCTTGCCGGCGATGCGATAGGCGGCGGTATCACCGACCTTGCGCGCCGTGCCGCGGGCGCCGTGCATCACCGACTCCATGCCCTGGCGCGCGTAATCCCAGTACTTGGGATCGCGCAGCACGATATCCGGCATCGGATTGGGGTCGTGGGGTGGGCTGCCATCGATGGTGCGGGCCAGGTGCGGGCGAATCCACTTGCCTTTGGTCGCGATCAGCGCGGTAGCCTGAGCGAGCTGCAGCGGCGTGGCCTGCATGTAGCCCTGGCCGATACCGAGAATCAGCGTCTCACCGGGATACCAGCCCTGGCGATAACGGGCGCGCTTCCAGTCCCGCGACGGCATCAGGCCAGCGGTTTCCTCGAACATGTCCAGCGACACGCGCTGGCCGATGCCGAAGCGGCTCAGGTAGTCATGCAGGCGATCGATGCCCATCTTGTGGGCCAGATCGTAGAAGTAGGTATCGTTGGACCGCATGATCGCCGTGTTCATGTCCACCCAGCCGTCGCCGGTGCGGTTCCAGTTACGGTATTTGTGGCTGTTGTTGGGCAACTGATAGAAGCCGGGGTCGAATACCCGCGAGCTCGGCGTCACCACGCCTGCATCCAGCCCCGATACAGCGACCATCGGTTTGATGGTCGAGCCAGGCGGATACAGGCCGCGCAGCACGCGGTTGTAAAGCGGCCGGTCGATGGAGTCGCGCAGCTCGGCGTAGGCCTTGAAGCTTATACCGGTCACGAAGGGGTTGGGGTCGAAGCTCGGCTGGCTGACCATCGCCAGTACCTCACCGGTCTGCGGCTGGATCGCCACCACCGCGCCACGGCGCCCGCCCAGGGCCTTCTCGGCGACCTCCTGCAGATGCACGTCCAGCGTCAGCGTCACGTCCCGACCGGGCAATGGGTCGGTGCGGTTGAGCACCCGCAACACGCGGCCGCGGGCGTTGGTTTCGACTTCTTCGTAGCCGACCTTGCCGTGCAGCTCGTCTTCGTAGAAGCGCTCGATGCCGGTCTTGCCGATATGGTGGGTGCCGCTGTATTCGACCGGATCGAGCTCCTTGAGCTCTTTCTCGTTGATGCGCCCCACGTAGCCGACCGAGTGGGCGAAATGCTCGCGCTGCGGGTAGTGGCGCACCAGCTGGGCGACCACCTCGACGCCGGGCAGGCGGAACTGGTTCACCGCCAGGCGGGCGATCTGCTCTTCACTCAATTCGAACAGCACCGGCACCGGCTCGAACGGCCGGCGCCCCTGTTTGACGCGACGCTCGAACAGCTCGCGGTCTTCGGGCGGCAGCTGCAGCACCTCGACGATCACGTCCAGCACCTTCTCCCAGTCGCCAGCACGCTCGCGGGTCAGGGTCAGGCTGAAGCTGGGCCGGTTGTCAGCGATGATCACCCCGTTGCGGTCGAAAATGAGCCCGCGGTTGGGCGGAATCGGCTGCACGTGGATGCGGTTGTTTTCCGCGAGGGTGGAGTGATAGTCGTACTGGATCACCTGCAGGTAATACATGCGAGCGATCAGCACCAAGGTCAGCACCAGGAATACGGAGCCGCCGACCAGCGCGCGCTTGCGAATCAGGCGCGCGTCCTTCTCGTGATCTTTTAGACGGATCGGCTGGGGCATCGGGACCGCTGACTACTTGTGATAAGGGTGACCGGACAACACCGTCCAGGCACGATAAATCTGTTCGCCGACCAGTATCCGTACCAGCGGGTGGGGCAAGGTCAGTGGCGACAGCGACCAGCGCTGTTCGCTACGCGCCATGACTTCCGGCGCTAGGCCTTCTGGGCCGCCGACCATCAGGTTGACCGTGCGCGAATCGAGCCGCCACTTGTCCAGTTCGACCGCCAGCTGCTCGGTGCTCCAGGGTCGCCCTTCGACTTCCAGGGTGACGATGCGTTCCCCGGGCTGCACCTTGGCCAGCATGGCCTCGCCCTCCTGCCGGATCATCCGCGCCACGTCGGCGTTCTTGCCGCGCGTGGTCAGGGGAATTTCCACCAGCTCTAGGGACAGCTCGGACGGCATGCGCTTGGCATATTCCTGCCAGCCGTCCTCGACCCAGCGCGGCATGCGCGAGCCGACCGCGATTAGTTTGATGCGCACGGGAGAGCCTTACTCGCGCTCGCCGCCCTGCTGGGCACGGCTCTGCTCGGCACCCTGCCACAGCCGCTCCAGATCGTAGAACTGGCGGGTGGTCGGCAGCATCACGTGGACGACGATGTCGCCCAGGTCGAGCAGCGCCCATTCGCCGCTGTCCAGGCCTTCGCTGCCGATCGGGCGCACGCCCTGCTCCTTGGTCTTTTCCAGCACGTTGTCGACCAGCGACTTGACGTGGCGGCTGGAGGTGCCGCTGGCGATCACCATGTAGTCGGTGATGCTGGTCTTCTCACGCACGTCGATGGTGGTGATGTCCTGGGCCTTGATCTCTTCCAGTGCTGCGATGGCCACTTTGACCAGGTCTTCACTGTGCATGGTTTTGTCCGTCATAACGTGCTCGTTTGCCTCGTGTTCGATTCACCCACGGTACAGTCCATGGGTGTTGATGTAAGCCAGAACCGCATCGGGCACCAGAAAGCGCACCGAGCGGCCGCTCGCCAATAGCGAACGGATCTGGGTGGCAGACACCGCCAGAGGCGTCTGCCAGATGAAAGAAATCTGTCCTGCCGGGCCGTTAAGCGCCAACGGGTCTGCTACGTTGCGCGCGGCCATCAGGTCGCGCAGCGGCTCGCTCGCCTCACTGCCGGCGTCCGGACGCTGCAGCACCAGAATGTGGCAGTGCTGCAGCAACTCGTCCCAGCGGTGCCAGGCCGGCAAGCCGCAAAAGGCATCCCAGCCCAGAATCAGAAACAGCTGGTCGTCAGCGGCCAGCTCACCGCGCAACGACTCCAGGGTGTCGATGCTGTACGACGGCTTGTCGCGCTTGAGTTCGCGATCATCCACCTGCAGCGGCGAGAGCCCCACCACCGCCTGCTCGACCATCGCCAGACGATCCTGCGCCCCGACCTGCGGGGTTTCACGGTGCGGCGGGCGCGCGCTGGGGATCAGCCGCAACTCGTCCAGCGCCATGAACTCGGCCACTTCCAGCGCACCGCGCAAATGGCCAATATGCACCGGGTCGAACGTACCGCCGAGCAGCCCGATGCGCCTGGGATTTGCCATCAGGTGCGCACGTGCCCGTCGCCGAATACTACGTACTTCTCGCTGGTCAGCCCCTCGAGACCGACCGGGCCACGGGCGTGCAGTTTGTCGGTGGAAATGCCGATCTCCGCGCCCAGGCCGTACTCGAAACCATCGGCGAAACGCGTCGAGGCATTGACCATCACCGAGCTGGAATCCACCTCGGTGAGGAAACGCCGAGCGTCGCTGAAGTTCTCGGTGATGATCGCGTCAGTGTGCTGCGAACCGTATTTGTTGATGTGCTCGATGGCTGCTTCCAGCGAGTCGACCAGGCGGATCGCCAGGATCGGCGCGTTGTACTCGGCGTACCAGTCGTCTTCGCTCGCTTCCAGCACGTCACTGCCGAGCAGTGCGCGGGTCTGCGCATCGCCGCGCAGCTCCACGCCCTTGTCGCGGTAGATGGCGGCCAGCGGCGGCAGCACGCGGGCGGCGATATCGGCATGCACCAGCAGGGTTTCCATGGCGTTGCACGGCGAGTAGCGCTGGGTCTTGGCGTTGTCGCAAACGCGAATGGCCTTGTCGAGGTCGGCGGCGATGTCCACATAGACGTGGCACACGCCATCCAGATGCTTGATCACCGGCACCTTGGCGTCGCGGCTGATGCGCTCGATCAGGCCCTTGCCGCCGCGCGGCACGATGACGTCGACGAACTCCGGCATGGTGATCAGCGCGCCAACGGCGGCGCGGTCGGTGGTTTCCACCACCTGCACGGCGCTGGCGGGCAAGCCGGCCTCGGCCAGGCCGGTCTGGATGCAGCGGGCGATGGCCTGGTTGGAATGAATGGCTTCCGAGCCGCCGCGCAGTATGGTGGCGTTGCCGGACTTCAGGCACAGGCTGGCGGCGTCGATGGTCACGTTGGGCCGCGACTCGTAGATGATGCCGATCACGCCCAGCGGCACGCGCATCTTGCCCACCTGGATACCGGACGGCAGGTAGCGCATGCCCTGAATCTCGCCGATCGGGTCCGGCAAGGTCGCGACCTGACGCAGGCCTTCGATCATGCTATCGATGACCTTCGGCGTCAGCGCCAGGCGGTCGACCATGGCCGGCTCCAAGCCACTGGCGCGGGCGGCGGCCAGGTCCTTTTCATTGGCGGCGGTCAGCTCGTCACGCGCCGCATCGAGGGCGGCGGCAGCGGCCTGCAGGGCCTGATTCTTCTGCGCAGTGCTGGCCCGCGCGAGCACGCGCGAAGCCTGGCGGGCGGCGCGGCCCAGGCGGGTCATGTAGTCAAGCACGGACTCGGTCATGGCAACTCAGGTCGGCAGTTGGAAAAAGTTGCTGATTATAGCGGTCATGCCGCCCCGCGCACAGCGGCGCCGGGCAGATGGTCATCAAAGGCTTGTAACGGGGCGTATGGCGGCGACGCAAACGCCGGATGCATTGCTATGATCGCCCGCGACAGGCGCCCGACAACGGCTTGCAAGCAAAGGAACCGCTTTTCAGGTCGGCAGGTCGAAGGCTCGATTTCGTCTCTATTAAGGTGTCCATCCATGGGCCAATGGCTCGATAGTCTGACTACCTGGCTGGCGGCCAACCCGCAGTGGCTGGGCCTGGCGATTTTCGTGATCGCCTGCATCGAGTGCCTGGCCATCGCCGGCATCATCGTTCCCGGCACCGTGCTGCTGTTCGCCGTCGGCGTGATGGCCGGCAACGGCGCCCTGAGTCTGTGGGAAACCCTGCTGCTGGCCTACCTGGGCGGCCTGCTGGGCGATGCCATCTCCTACGCCCTGGGGCGCTACTTCCACCAGGACATCCGCCGCTTGCCGGGCTTGCGCAGCCATCCGCAGTGGCTGAGCGGTGCGGAGACCTATTTCGAACGCTATGGCGTCGCCAGCCTGCTGCTGGGTCGTTACATCGGCCCGCTGCGCCCGATGCTGCCGATGGTCGCCGGCATGCTGAGCATGCCACTCGGCCGCTTCATCGCCGTCAGCATGCTGGCCGCCGCTGGCTGGTCGGTCGCCTACCTGATGCCGGGCTGGGCCGCCGGCGCCGCCCTGCGCCTGCCGCTGCCCGATGGCTTCTGGCCACAAGCGGCGGTGGTGGCCGGCGGCCTGGCGCTTTTGCTGGTGCTGACCATCCAGAGCAGCCTGCGCGAACAGCGTCAGGCCAGCCTGATCGCCGCCGGGCTGGGCAGCGTCCTGCTAATCGCCCTGTTCATCGGCTGGCCGCACCTTATCGCCCTGGACCAGGGCCTGATGAAGCTGATTCAGGAAGAACGCAATCCACGCTTCGATCACATCGCCGTGCTGATCACCCACTTCGGCGATTTCGGCGTGCAGTTCGCCGTCGCTGCACTGCTGTGCATTCTGTTGCTGCTCAATCGCCAATGGCAGGCGCTGTTGTTCGCCGGCGGCGCCATGCTCAGCACGGCGCTGGGCAATCGCCTGTTCAAGGGCTTGTTCGAGCGGGCGCGGCCGGATGTGCTGCTCGAGCCGCTGCATACCTACAGTTTTCCCAGTGGGCACAGCTCGGCGGCCTTCGCGTTCTTCCTGAGCGTCGCCATTCTGGCCGGCCGCGGCCAGCCGGCGCGCCTGCGCCTGACCTGGATTCTACTGGCCTGCCTGCCGGCGCTGTTCATCGCCCTGTCGCGCGTCTACCTGGGCGTGCACTGGCCGAGCGACATCATCGCCGGCGCCCTGCTGGCCAGCAGCCTGTGTGCACTGAGTCTGGCGCTGATGCAGCGCTACGCCTCGCTGCCACCACTGCCGGCACGGGCGTGGTGGATGATCGTACCGGCCTGCGCGCTGCTGCTCACTAGCATGGCGCTGATGCGCATGTCCGAAGGGGTGGAGATTTACCGCTACTAACCTAGGCGGCGCCGTCGCCCTGCAGCTCCTCGACCCAGGCCTGTAGCATCTCCAGCCGCACGCTGGCGTCGGGCTCGGCCAGCAGGGCGACCTTCTGCTCGGCGCCGAACGGCAACAGATAGCCAAGCTTGTCGGCCAGCTCGGCCTGACTGCCAGCGTCTGCGCCCATGTCCAGGCTGGCGACCATCGGGTGCTCGGCCAGGGCGGCGAGCAGCGCCAGCAGATCCTCATGCTCCTCCCCCAGCGCCGCGCCAGGCTGCTCGTCGAGCCACTCCACCTGAGCGACGGTCAGCTTGTCCGGCAGCACCTGCGCCTGCTTGACGCGGAAGCGCCGCCCGCCCTCTACGCGAATGCCCAGCAGGCCATTGGGACGCTGCTGGAAATCGGTGATCCGCGCTTCGCAGCCGATCTGCGCGACGCGCTCGGCGGCCTCGCCGACCTCGGCGCCTTCGACGATGCACACCACGCCAAAACCTTCGCCCTGCTTCATGCAGCGGCTGATCATGTCCAGGTAGCGCGCCTCGAAAATCTGCAGATCCAGCGTGCAGCCGGGAAACAGAACGGTGTGCAGCGGGAATAGAGGTAGGGTCATAAGGCTCTCAACTCAGCAAGACGATGGCGAGCGGCAGCAGGATCGCCGTGAACACGCCCATCAGGCTCATGGCCAGGGCCGCGAAGGCGCCGCACTCCTCGCTCTCCTGCATGGCGCGGGAGGTGCCGACCGCGTGTGCGGTCATGCCCAGCGCCATGCCCATGGCTGCATGATTGCGCACCCCGCACAGGCGCAGCAACGACGGCCCGATGATCGCACCGAGCACCCCGGTGATCATCACGAACACTGCCGCCAGCGCCGCCAGGCCGCCGATCTGATGGGCCACCAGCATGGCGATCGGCGAAGTGACGGACTTGGGCGCCATGCTCATCAGCATGTTGTGCTCGGCGCCCAGCAGCCAGGCCAGAGCGATGCCAAGCACGGTGGCGACCACGCCGGCGACCAGCAGGGTAAGCACCGTGGGCCAGAACAGCTGGCGGATGCGCCGTAGATTCAGGTACAGCGGCACGGCCAGGGCAACGGTGGCCGGGCCGAGAAAAATGGTCAGCGCGTCGGCGCTGGTCTTGTACTCGGCGAAGCTCAGGCCACAGAGCAGCAGGATGGCGATCACCAGACTGGTCGACACCAGTACCGGCTGCAGGAACACCAGGCGAGTCTTCTCATAAGCGGCAATCGCCAGTTGATAGGCGCCCAGAGTCACGCCCGCGCCGAACAGCGGATGATGAGTGACGGCCATCCAGGCGCCGTGCCAGTCGAGCATCATGGCTGCTCCCGGCGGCGCGCCTGGCGCTCGATCAACTTCTGCATCATCCAGCCGGCGAACACCAGGGACAGGATCAGCGACAACACCAGCGCGCCGATCACCGCCCAGAAGTCGGCAGCAATGGCCTCGGCATAGGCCATCACGCCCACTGCCGGCGGCACCAGCAGCAGCGGCAGGTATTTGAGCAGGCCGCTGGCCGCCTGCTGGATCGGTTCGTCGACCTGGCCGCGGCAGAGCAGAAACCCCACCAGCAGCAGCATGCCGAGAATCGGTCCCGGCAGCATCGGCAGCAACAGCACATTGAGCGCCGTGCCGAGCAGTTGGCACAGCACCAGCCAGAACAGGCCACGAAGCAGCATGATTGTCCCCCGCAAACTCGACGGGCACACCCGCCAACAAGGCGGCCATTATAGGCCGCGAATGCAGACCGCTTAACAGAGTCAGATCCCGCTCCGGCAACCTGATCAGCCCGGCAGCGCGCCGCCAGGCGGTTTGCGGCATACTGCCGAAACCGCTTATCTGACACGGACGTACCGCATGCTTCGCCTCGCGCCTTTGGCCCTCACCCTTGCCCTCACGGCCTGCGGCCCGAGCACCCAGCTGCTGCCACCTGACGCCATCCTGCCCGACGGCTCGCGCTACCACGGCGAGGTGGTCGACGGCCTGCTCCAGGGCGAAGGCCGCCTGGACTATCCCGACGGTAGCCGCTATGTCGGCCACTTCGTCGACGGCCAGCGCCAAGGTGTGGGCGAATGGCAAGGCGCCAATGGCGAGCACTACGTCGGTGAGTTCGCTGCCGGCCGTTACGACGGCCAAGGCACGCTGAAGAAGGCCGATGGCAGCCATTACAGCGGGGGCTTGCGCCAGGGCCAGTTCGAGGGTGAAGGGGTGCTGGAAGAAGCCGGGCAAACCTATCGCGGGCAGTTTCGTGCAGGCCGCTTTCACGGCTTCGGCATTCTCGAGCAGGCCGATGGCAGCCGCTTCCAGGGTCTGTTCGTCAAAGGTCTGCCGGACGGCCAGGGCATGCGCGAAGACGAAGAGGGCAACCAGCTTTCCGGGCACTTCGCAGGCGGCCAACTCAAGGGCGCCGGCAGCTACCGCGGCAGCGAAGGCGACAGCTACGACGGCGAGTTCAAGGACAACCTGTTCCATGGCAAGGGCCGCTACCAGAGCGCAGCCGGCGATGCATGGAGTGGCACCTTCGCCGAGGGCGCACTCAACGGCAAGGGCGAATACCGCGGCAGTGATGGCAGCCGCTATACCGGGCAATTCCGCGACTGGCGCTACCAGGGTGAAGGCCACCTGCAACAGCCAGACGGCAGCCGTTATGACGGCCAGTTCGCCAATGGCCAGTTCAACGGCGTGGGCACCCTTCTCAATGCAGATGGCAGCAAGCAGCAAGGCACCTGGCGTCGCGGCATTCGCGTGCGTGATGAAAACGGCCAGGCGCTGCCTGATCCACTGGAAATCGGCCTGCTGAAACAGGGCGAGCTGCTCGACCAGGCCATCGCCGCCCTGCCCACCACCACGCCGCGCCGCGAGCTCTATGCGCTGACCCTGGCTGGCGACGGCAAGCAGAGCGTGTTCCTGCGTGAAGCCGACTACGTGGCCGACTTGCTTAGCAAACGTTTTGCCGCATACGGCCGCATCACCCTGGCCAACCACCGCGATCATCTGGCCGACCGCCCCGTAGCGACCCATGAGAACCTGCGCCGCGCGGTGCAGGCCATTGCCGAACGCAGCGGCCCGGAAGACCTGGTGTTCATCTACCTGACCAGCCACGGCTCGCGCACTCACGAGCTGAACCTGGACCAGCCGCGCCTGCAACTCGCCGATCTGCCCGCCAGTGACCTGGCCGACCTGCTCAAGCCGTTGGCCGACCGCGACAAGGTGGTGGTGATTTCCGCCTGCTACTCCGGCGGTTTCATCCCGGCCCTGAAAGATGACAAGACTCTGGTAATGACCGCCGCCCGCGCCGACCGGGTGTCCTTCGGTTGCTCCGAGGAGGCCGACTTCACCTACTTCGGCCGCGCCCTATTCGCCGAAGCGCTGCAGCAGACCGATGACCTGCAAAAGGCGTTCGAGCTGGCCCGCCAGGCGGTGGCCGAGCGTGAGCAGGCCGACGGCTTCGAGCCCTCCAAGCCGCAGATCTGGGCGCCTGCCGCCGTGCTCGATCACTGGAATGCCCTGCGCCAGGCACACAGCGAAGCGCCTTGAACGATAAATCGGCGATTGCCCTCTAAACTCCATAACAGGCTGTTGAAAAGCGTAGGCGAGGCAGACAGTGCAAGGCAAAAACAGCCGAAACGTAGCGCAGCGGAGTAACAGCCGAAGGCTGGCCCGCAGGGCGAACGAAGTGAGTCAAAAGAGCAGTTTACGTGCTGTAAATGAGCATTTTGACTGGGCTCGCAGGCGAGGCTGTTTTTAACGCAGCAATGGCAACGCAGGTAGTTTTTCAACGGCCTGACAATGAATAGCAGTCGAGGATCGACCATGTATCTGACTCCCCAGCACATTCTTCTGGCAGGCGCTTCGGGCATGACTGGCGAACATCTGCTGGATCGCCTGCTTAACGAACCCACCGTCGAGCGCGTGCTGGCCCCGAGTCGCAAGCCTTTGGCCGAACACCCCCACCTGGAAAACCCGGTCGGCGAACTGCTCGACCTGCTGCCTGCCCTGGACGGCTCGGTGCACACCGCCTTCTGCTGCCTGGGCAGCACCATCAAGCAGGCTGGCTCGCAGGACGCCTTTCGCGCCGTCGATCATGACCTGGTCGTGGCCTTCGCCGCCCGCGCCCGTGAATTGGGAGCGCGGCATCTGCTGGTGGTCAGCGCCATCGGCGCCGACCCGGGCTCCTCGGTGTTCTACAACCGCACCAAGGGCCAGGCCGAAGAAGCGCTCAAGGCCCAGGGCTGGCCACAACTGACCATCGCCCGCCCTTCCCTGCTGCTCGGCCCGCGCAACGAATTCCGCCTTGGCGAGCGACTGGCCGCGCCCTTCCTGCGCTGGCTGCCGGGCAAGCACCGCGCCATCGACGTCACCGCCCTGGCCCGCGCTCTTTGGCGTTTGGCCCTGGAAGAAGGCGAAGGGCTGCGCATCGTCGAGTCCGACGAGCTGCGGCGCCTGGGCCGCTAGCAAGAAAAAGGCGCCTTTCACGGCGCCTTTTTCATTCAGAACAATCCAAGTAGCGCGGCCGCACCGAGCATCAGCAGCGAGAACAGCCACATCCACCAGAACGAGTAGCGGATGTGCTGTCCCATCTCCAGCCGAGCCAGACCCAGCGCCAGCCACAGGGCTGGCGAGAAAGGGCTGATGAAGGTGCCGATGATGTTGCCGATCATCAGCGCGTAGACCACGCTGGCCGCCTCCACGCCGTGGCTTTCGACCACTTCCAGCACCACCGGCAACAGGCCGAAGTAATAGGCATCGGTGCTCAGCAGGAACTCCATCGGCAAGCCGAAGAAGCCGAGGATGATATGCAGCTGGCCGACCATGGGCTCAGGCAGCACCTTGACCAGATCCTGAGCGATGGAGGTGAGCATGCCGGTGCCGGCGAGAATGCCGAGCATCGAACCGGCGGCCAGAATGATCATGCCCATGCTTAGTGCTGCCGGCGAATGGGCGGCCAGCAGCTTCATCTGCAGCTTGCCGTTCGGGTAGTTGATCAGCATGGCCAGGCTCAGGCCGATCATGAACACGTAGCCCGCCGGCAGCACGCCAGTGAATAGCGACACCAGTACACCGACGAACAGAGCGGCATTGATCCACATACGGCCCGGGCGCTCGAGGGCGCGCTCCTCCTCGCTGAGCGCACCGGGGTCGCCGATATGATCGCTCTCGCCATCTTCGATCAGCGTGCCGCCGGTTCGCGCGATACGCCGTTGCTCGCGCCAACCCAGCAGGGCTGCCATCGCCACCAGCAGCACCACGCCAACGCCCTGCACGGCGATCAGTGGGCGCCACAGTTCGGTCACTTCAATGCCGGTGACGGCGGCCGAGCGCCCCAGCGGGCCCGCCCAGGGCACCATATTGAGAATGCCGGCGCCGATGGCCAGCAGCATCAGCATCAGGTACGGGCTCATGCGCAGCTGCTTGTATAGCGGCAACAGGGCCGGAATGGTCAGCAGGAAGGTGGTCGCGCCGGCGCCGTCCAGGTGAGCGAGCATGCCGATGATCGCGGTGGCCACCGCCACGGCGATCACGTTGCCGCGGGTCAGTTTGACCATGAAGCCGATGATCGGCCGGAACAGCCCGGTGTCCTGCATCACCCCGAAAAAGGTGATGGCGAAGACGAACATGGTGGCGATGCTGATGACCCGGCCGACGCCATCGGTAAAGAACGTCGAGATTTCCGCCGGGCCGAAGCCGGCGCAGAAGGCGCCCAGCAGCGGCACCATGATCAGGGGCAGCACAGGCGACATGCGCCCGCTGAGCAATAGGGCCACCAGGCAAACGATGGTCAACAGGCCAATCAGGGTCAACAAACCGAGCTCTCCTCTTTTTCTTGTTCAGTCGCCATTCGAGCGACAGGAGGCGCGGACTCTAGAAAGCCAACCTTTCACGAACCTTTATGATCGGCATCGCTAAGCCCATGATTTGTCAGTGAATATGTAGTAATGCAAGGTAACAGTTGCGCACCCTTGCTAAGCTGACGGGCCTTGCCAACTAGCGGAGTTTCGTCATGCCTTCGAACAGAACTGCCTTGATCATCGGCGCCTCGCGCGGCATCGGCCTTGGTCTGGTGCGCCAGCTGCACGCAGACGGCTGGCAGGTGACCGCCACCGTGCGCAGCCCGGCGCGAGCCACCGATCTGCAGGCGTTGAACGGTGTGCAGATCGAATCACTGGATATCGATGACGGCGCTGCCCTGGATGCCCTGGCGCAACGCCTGCAGGGCCAGACCTTCGACCTGCTGTTCATCAACGCCGGCATTATCGGCCCCAGCCATCAGTCGGCTGCGCAAGCCACCCAGGAGGAGCTCGGTCAGCTGTTCATGACCAACGTCACGGCGCCGATTCGTCTCGCCGAGCGTCTGGTCGGCCAGGTGCGCCCGCAGACCGGCGTACTGGCGTTCATGAGTTCGTGGCTGGGCAGCGTGGCCAACCCGGAAGGCAACAACCTGGCGCTGTACAAGGCCAGCAAGGCGGCGCTCAATTCACTGACCAACAGCTTCGTCTGCGAATTGCCCGAGCCGCGCCCGACCGTTTTGTCGCTGCATCCGGGCTGGGTAAAGACCGATATGGGCGGCGAAGGCGCCATGGTCGAAGTGGCCGACAGCTGTCGCGGCTTGATCGCCCAGGTCGAGCGCTTCGCCGGCCAGGGCGGCCATCACTTCGTCGACTACCTGGGCCAGAAGATCGATTGGTAGTACGGTGATGGGCTGGCGCCCATCCTACGAGTGTGGGAGAGCCCAATTCGCGGGCATTGCCCGCTCCCACACAGCTGAGCGCCGGACCGTGAGACGGGCGCAGTTTGTAGGGTGGACGACGCTTCACCCGTCCACCGCAGTGAGATCGCAATGGTGGACAAAAAAAGCATTGTCCACCCTACGCAGTGACCGGCAGCTTCTGCCTTTCATGCCCACCAGAGAGCGTGAATTGGCTGTTACAAACCCAGCATCGCCAACATGATAAAGGTGGCGAACAGCACGAAGTGAGTCATGCCCTCGATGGCATTGGTCTCGCCGTCGTTGAGGTTGATGGCGCAGACGATCAGGGTGATGAACACCATCACCGTCTGCACCGGCGTCATCGCCATCTGGAACGGCTGCCCACTGTACAGCGCCATGGCTTCCATCACCGGCACGGTGAGAATCACCGTCGACAGCGACGCACCCAGGGCAATGTTGACCACCGACTGCATGCGGTTGGCCAGCGCCGCCCGCAGGGCGGTGAGAATCTCCGGCGCGGCGGATATGCCAGCCACCACGATGGCAGTCAGCACGGGCGGCGCGCCGGTACCTTCAAGGCCGACATCCAGCGCCAGGGACATCACCTCGGCGAGCACGCCAATGACGATCACCCCGAACACCAGCACGCCGATCGACCAGGCCACGTTGACCTCCGAGCCCTGCTCGCCGTGGCCATGCCCGTCGCCGCCGCGGTGCTTCTTCTCCGGGTAGCTGTAACTGAAGAAGTAGCTGTGCGGGCCGACCTGCATACGCAGGAACACTGCGTAGAGCACCAGCATGGCGCCGATGGTGAACATCGAATACGCCTTCCAGTCCGACTCGGGAATGAACTCGGGCACCACCATGGAAATGCCCATGGCAGTGAGGATCATCACGCTGTAGCTGCGCGCCGAATCGTCGTTGTAGGGCTGCTCGCCGTGCTTGAGGCCGCCCATCAGCGCGGCCAGGCCGAGAATGCCGTTGATGTCGAGCATCACCGCCGAGTAGATGGTGTCGCGCACCAGAGTCGGCGACGCCTGGTTGCTCATCATGATCGCCAGGATCACCACTTCGACCAGCACCGCCGACAGGGTGAGGATCATGGTGCCGTAGGGGTCGCCGACCCGCTCGGCCAGTTGCTCGGCATGATGGGCGACGCGCAACGAGGCGCAGACGATGGCGGCGATCAGCGCCACGGCGCCGGCCAGGGCGATGACCTGGCCATGGCCGAGCAGCGCGTGCTCCATCGGCAGGGCGATCAGGGCGGCGAGCACGGCCAGCAGCAGCCAGTATTCCTGCTTGATGGCATTGAGCATGGGGTGATTCCTTTCTATGGGTCTGTGACGGCGGACGATCCTGCTCCGACTGCAACATTCTGTAAATGATTCAACCCAACTACCGCTCGCAAGGCCGATGCCGCACGAGCGGCCCCAGGCAGGTAAACTCCGCGCCACGTTTTCAAGCTGATGAGATTTGCCCATGTACGACTGGCTCAACGCCTTGCCCAAGGCCGAACTGCACCTGCACCTCGAAGGTTCGCTGGAGCCCGAGCTGCTGTTCGCCCTGGCCGAGCGCAACCGCATCGCCCTGCCCTGGAGCGATGTCGAGGCGCTGCGCGCGGCTTACGCCTTCAACAACCTGCAGGAATTTCTCGACCTGTATTACCGCGGCGCCGACGTGCTGCGCACCGAGCAGGACTTCTACGACCTGACCTGGGCCTACCTGCTCAAGTGCAAGGCGCAGAACGTGGTGCACGTCGAGCCGTTCTTCGATCCGCAGACCCACACCGACCGCGGCATTCCCTTCGACGTGGTGATGCGCGGTATCAAGCAGGCACTGGTCGATGGCGAAAAGCAGCTGGGCATCAGCCACGGCCTGATCCTCGCCTTCCTGCGTCACCTGCCCGAAGAGCAGGCCTTCCAGACCCTGGAGCAGGCCATGCCGTTTCGCGACGCCTTTATCGGCGTTGGCCTCGACAGTTCGGAGAAAGGCTTTCCGCCTCGCCTGTTCGAGCGCGTGTTCGCCAAGGCCCGCAGCGAAGGCCTGCACGCCGTGGCTCATGCCGGCGAGGAAGGCCCACCCGAGTACATCTGGGAGGCGCTGGACCTGCTGAAGATCGTGCGCATCGACCACGGCGTGCGCGCCAGCGAAGACGAGCGGCTGATGCAGCGCATCATCGACGAGCAGATTCCGCTGACCGTCTGCCCGCTATCCAACACCAAGCTCTGCGTGTTCGAACACATGGGCCAGCACAACATCCTCGACATGCTCGAGCGCGGCGTGAAGGTCACCGTCAACTCCGACGACCCGGCCTATTTCGGCGGCTACGTCACCGAGAACTTCATGGCCCTGCACGAAGGCCTCGGCATGAGCGAAGAACAGGCCAAGCGCCTGGCTCAGAACAGCCTGGATGCGCGCTTGGTGTGAAACATCGGTAGCCCGGCGTTTAGCGAAGCGATACCCGGGGCGGCAGATTTCTGGGTATCGCTGCGCCAACCTAGGCTACGGGGTGCCGTTCAACCCTGTGCTTTTCTGGTGCTTTCTTGCACGGAACGCTAAGGCAACGCCAATTGCCCCTTCAGGAAGCCGAGTGGAACCGTTGTGTAGAGGGTTGAGCGACATGGATGTCGCGAGAGCCGCGATGGGCCAAGGATGGCCCTTCGCGGCGGGCCCTCGGAGTGACGATGGAACGAGGGAACCCCGGCGAAGCCGGGGCTGGATGTCGGGGCTAGACCTTTTGGTTCCTTTTGGGGCAATGCCAAAAGGAACCCGCTCGTCAGAGCGGAACCGGACGCATCAACGACACGATAATTCTGGTCAGCTGCGGTGGACAGATGAGGCGCCGCCCACCCTACGAGCGCGGTTGAGCGTCAATGCCCCTTGTGCTCGTGCCCACCTTCCGCCGCCGGCTCATCCTTCTGCACCGCCACTTCGACCGTCACCGGCCCGGCCTTTTCGAAGGTCAGGGTCATCGGGAAGCGATCACCGGCCTGGGCCTGCTGCTTCAGGTTGAACAGCATCACGTGATAGCCCATGGGCGCGAACTTCACTTCGCCGCCAGCCGGAATCACCACGTTCTGCACCTGTTGCATTTTCATCATGCCGTTCACGTGGGCGTGCTCGTGAATCTCCGCCTTGCCGGCAACCGGCGTTTCGACGGTGAGCAGACGGTCATCGGCATCGCCCTTGTTGTGCACCACGAAATAGGCAGCAGCGGTCGGCGCCACCGGCGGCATTTCACGCGACCAGGGGTGATCGATATGCAGTTGGCCCACGTCGTACTCGTGAGCATTGGCCAGCAGACTTGTGGCGAGCAGTGCAGCGGTCAGAGCCAGTTTCTTCAGGGTCATGGTGTTTCTCCTTCAAACGAATTCGGTTCGGCCGCCACGAGGCGGCCGACAGGTTCAGGCCAGGCGCCGCGCGCCGAGGCGTGACAGCAGCAGAAAATCCAGCGCCCAGATCGCCAGCAGCGAGGCGCCGACCAACGGGAACAGCGCACCGAGGCCGATCATGATCGCCACGCCGACCTTCCAGCGCGGCAGATCATGGCGCAGCGGCGGCACGCCCAGGCCGCCGGCGGGGCGGCGTTTCCACCACATGATCAGGCCGCTGACCGAGCTGAGCAGAATCATCAAACACACGAACAGAATGAACAGTTGATGCGGCAGGCCATAGAGCTTGCCCATGTGCAGCATCACGCCACTTTCCACCGCGCGGGCCGCCAGGCCGTAATCTGCCCAGCGCACGTCCGCCAGCACGGCGCCGCTGTACTGGTCGACATGCAGGGTGGCGTCGTTGCGCGGGTCATCGGCGAACACAGAGATGGTATAGACGCCGGTCGGCGTGGTCGGGAAGCTGATGCTGTAACCCGGATGCACGCCGCGCTCGCTGGCGATATCAACCACCTGCTGCAGGCCCACGGTCGGGTTGGCGGTGGACGCCGGGGTGGCGCCGCCGTTGTGCGCCGCATGGGGGTCAGACTCGGGCAGCGGGGTGTTTTCCAGCGCCCAGGGCACGGTCTGCTTGTGGCTCAGGTTGAGCTCGCCAGCCTGGCGATCCGAGGTCGGCACCTGATCCCACATGGCGGCCGGAAACTGGTTCCAGGCGCCAGCGAACTGCTTACCCCAGAAGCCGGTCCAGGTCATGCCGGTAAGCAGCATGAACAGCAGCAACAAGGCGCCCCAGAAGCCGGTGACCGCGTGCAGATCACGCCAGAACAAGCGGCCACGAGCCGTCAGCCGCGGCCACAGCACCCCTGCGCCGGCGCCGCGCCCACGCGGCCACCACAGGTACAGCCCGGAGACCACCAGCACCACGCCCCAGCCAGCGGCCAGCTCGATCAGCCGGTCGCCTGGCGTGCCGATCAGCAGATCTGCGTGTACCGAACGAGCCAGGGCCTGCAGGTTGTTCTGCGCATCCTGGGTGCCGAGGATGGCGCCCTGATAAGGGTCGATGAACACGTTGCGGGTGCGCTCGCCGACCTTCACCACGAACTGGGCGCTGTGGTCGGCGTCCACCGGAGGCAGGTATTTGCCAATGCTGCCCTGAGGGTAAACGGCCTGCACGCGGGCGAGCATCTCGTCAGCGGTCAGCTGTTGCCCCGAAGGTTCGACCTGCAGCAGATCGGCGTACATCAACTGGTCGAGCTGCGGCTTGAACAGATAAATGATGCCGGTCAGCGACAGCATGATCATGAATGGAATGACGAACAGCCCGGCATAGAAGTGCCAGCGCCAGGCGAGGTTATAGAACGACGGTGTCGCGTTTTTCATGTGAAGCCCGATCGGATGCATAAGCGAACTGCCCACGGCGACAAGCGCAGCAGGCAACGACAATCAGCGAATCAGGCGATCAGGGGCGAAGCGCGAGGGTTGGCCGAAGGCCAGAGATAACGGACAGCGCCGCCGGGGTCGGCGCTGGGACGCGGAGTGATCGGGCGCTGCCGCGGCAGCAGGCCGAGCAAACCGAAGAAGGCGGCCAGCGCCAGGGCCACGAAGGTGGAGCACAGCAGACAGCCGCTGCCCATCTGCGGCATCGGCATGCTAGAGCCGGCAACGCCCGTGTCCATGGCGGCGCCGTGGCCCGCGCCGGCATCCAACCCGCAGTAACCGCCGTCCAGGCCGCTGAGCTGCAGGCCGGTCATCTGCCCGTGGCTCACCGCACAGGCGAGCGCACTGAACAGGACGCTGAAATACAGCACCCAGGCGAGCAACGAGCGATTGGAGCGGGACAGGTTCATGGCAGGCGATTTTAGGGGCAGCGGCGGCAAACAGGCTGTGGTGGATTGCCGCAGCAGCTTAGCGGCGCCATGGCGCCTGTGCCAGCAACTCGGCGCAACGGGCCTGCACGAACTCGCGCAGCAGGTGCACCGGTTTGCTCAACTGCTCGCGGTGGGTGCAGATCAGGTTGAGCGGCGTCGGCTCGCCGAGCATCTCCGGTAGCAGTACCTTCAGCCGCCCAGTGTGCACGTCGCCAGCCACGTCCAGCCAGGATTTGTAGACCACGCCGGCGCCCGCCACCGCCCAGCGCCGTACCACGTCGGCGTCATCGCTGAGGCGGTCTCCGGCCACCTGCAGGCTGTGCGCCCGCTCGCCGTCGTGAAAGCGCCAGCGCTCGTAGGCGCGGCCGCCGAGCATGTAAATCAGGCAGTTGTGCTGGCGCAGATCGGCGATCTGCCGCGGCTCGCCATGACGTTGCAGATAGGCCGGTGCGGCGCACAGCACCCGGCGGTTGCCCGCCGCCACCGGCAGCGCCACCAGGCTCGAGTCCTCCGGCTCGCCGTAGCGCAGGGCGATGTCGACGGGCTCGCGAAACAGATCGGTGACCCGGTCACCAAGCAGCAGGCGCAATTGCACCTGGGGATGGGTCTGCATGAAGGTATCGAGCCAGGGCAGCAGCGTGTTGCGGCCGAAGTCCGAGGGCGCCGCGAGCTGCAGCGGCCCGCTGATCGCCGACTTGCTGCCGGCCAGCTGCTGACGCCCCGCTTCCAGGCTCTGCAGCGCCTGGCGAGCGTGCAGCAGAAAGGCCTCGCCGTCGGCGGTCAGTCGCAAGCTGCGGGTCGAGCGCACGAACAGGCGCGCCTGCAACTGCTGCTCCAGGCGCTTGAGGCCGGCGCTGGCCACGGCCGGCGATATGTCCAGCTGGCGCGCGGCCGCCGACAGGCTGCCCTCCCCGGCAATGCGCACGAACAGTTGCAGGTCATCGAAACGCAGCATGGCGATCATCTTCAAAAAAATATTGAAAGAGACTCTAGCTGCCTATGGTTTTTCCTGGCAATGGATTGGCGCAAGCTGCCTCCCATCTCACATCCCATACAGGACGCCCCATGAAAGCCGTTGCCTACCACCAGTCGCTGCCCATCGATAATCCACAGGCCCTGCAGGACGTCCAGCTCGACGCGCCGACACCCGGCCCGCGCGACCTGCTCGTCGAGGTCAAAGCCATCTCCGTGAACCCGGTGGACACCAAGATCCGCCGTAACGTCGCCCCCGAGGCCGGCCAGCCCAAGGTGCTGGGCTGGGACGCGACCGGCGTGGTCAAGGCGGTCGGCAGCGAGGTGACGCTGTTCAAGGTCGGTGATGAAGTCGCCTACGCCGGCGCCATCAACCGTGCCGGGGCCAACAGCGAGCTGCACGTGGTTGACGAGCGCATCGTCGGCCGCAAGCCAAGCAGCCTGCCCTTCGCCGAAGCCGCTGCCCTGCCGCTGACCGCCATCACCGCCTGGGAGCTACTGTTCCACCGCCTGCAGGTCGCCGAAGGCAGCGCCGACCAGGGCCAGAGCCTGCTGATCATCGGCGCCGCCGGCGGCGTGGGTTCGATCCTCGTACAGCTGGCCCGCCAGCTCACCGGGCTGACCGTGATCGGCACCGCCTCGCGTCCGGAAACCCAGGCCTGGGTTCGCGAACTGGGCGCCCATCATGTGATCGACCACAGCAAGCCGCTGAACGAAGAACTGGCGCGCATCGGCATCGCCAACGTCACCCACGTCGCCAGCCTGACCCAGACCGACCAGCACTACGACGCCATCGTCGAAGCCCTGGCGCCGCAAGGCCGCCTGGCGCTGATCGACGACCCGCTGCAGCCGCTGGACGTGATGAAGCTCAAGCGCAAGAGCATCTCCCTGCACTGGGAACTGATGTTTACCCGCTCGCTGTTCGAGACCGCCGACATGATCGAGCAACACCGCCTGCTCGAACGCGTAGCCGACCTGGTGGATGCCGGCACCCTGAAAACCACTCTGGGCGAGCACTTCGGCACCATCAACGCCGAAAACCTGCGCCGCGCCCATGCCCTGCTGGAAAGCGGCAAGGCCAAGGGCAAGATCGTGCTGGAGGGGTTTTAAGCAGGTTTGCCAATCGCGATCGTGGACTGGGCGCCCCCGCCTGCCTACCCAAAGCAAAACGGTGGGTTACGGCGCACCGGGAACGGTGGGGTATTGAACACCGTTAACAGGCGCCTCCACCCACCCTACGAGCGTCATCTTGGGCCGTAGGGTGGGTGGAGCGACGCGTTGCACGGTTTCAATAACACCAACGTTTCCGACGCGTCGCGTAACCCACCAACCCGCCGATGCATAAAGTGAGCATCTGGCACTTGAGCGAAACAGCTGACCGCCTGCGAATGCTGAGCGACAAAGTCAGGCGCAATTCCCACGCCCCTTCCATCACCAACCCGATCCGGGATAATCCCCGCTCAGTCTGGAGACTCCGATGATCCGTCTATGCGCCCCCGATGAGCTGCCGGAAGCTCAGAGCCGGGGCTTCTGTGTTGAAGACCTGCCGCTGTTCGCCGTACGCAAGGGCGGTGAGGTGTTCGTGTACCGCAATCGTTGCCCGCACCGCGGCGTGCCGCTGGCATGGGAGGCTGACCAGTTTCTCGACCCCAGCGCCAGCCTGATCCAGTGCGCCCGGCATGGCGCGCTGTTTCTGATCGAGTCTGGCGAGTGCGTGGCCGGGCCTTGCGAGGGCGAAGCGCTGCGTGCAATCGATTGCCGAGAGGATGGCGAGGGAATCTGGGTCGACCTGTAAGCACCAATAACCTGGGTATCGCTGCGCTCAACGCCAGGCTACAAGAGCGGCGTTCCCGTAGCTCGGGTCGAGCGCAGCGACACCTGGGAGCGTGCTCAATTCAGTAGCACATCCAGACGCTTTACTACCTCGATCCCTAGCGGCGATATATCCACGCCATAGGCCAGTACCTCGACGCCCGCCTGCACCGCCTCGCGCAGCGCAGCAGCGTAAGCCGGATCGATTTCCCCGGCAGGGCGTACCGCCTCGATGCCCGACAGATTCACGCAATACAGCTGCACGGCGCGTACGCCGCTGCGCGCCAGGGCGGCCAGCTCGCGCAGGTGCTTGGCGCCGCGCTCGGTGCGCGCATCCGGAAAAGCAGCGACCCGGCTGTCGGCAAACCCCAGGGTCACGCTTTTCACTTCAACGAAGGCCACGCCGCTCGGGTACTCGAGGCAGAAGTCGACCCGGCTGCGCTCCACGCCGTAGGGCACTTCGCGGCGCAAGGCACTGAAGCCCGCCAGCTCGGTAATGCGCCCGGCGCGCAGCGCTTCTTCGACCAGCGCGTTGGCCCGCGCCGTATTGATGCAGGCCAGCCGTCCATGGGGCGTCTCGCCCACCTCCCAGGTACCAGGCAGCTTGCGCTTGGGGTCGTTGGAGCGGCTGAACCACACCCGACAGCCCTCGCTCATGCAGTTGAGCATCGAGCCGGTGTTCGGGCAGTGGATGGTCAAGAGCTCGCCGCTCGGCGTTTCGATATCGGCGAGAAAGCGCTTATAGCGGCGCAGCAGCCGAGCCTCTTCGAGAGGCGGATCAAACTGCATGGGGCTGCCAGCTCTTCAGGCCACGGGCGATACGGGCGACCGCCTCCTCCAGGCGCGGCAGGCTCTGGGTGTAGGCGAAGCGCACGTGATGGCTGGCCTTGTAACGCCCGAAATCCAGCCCCGGCGTGAAGGCCACGTGTTCGGTTTCCAGAAAGTGCTGGCAGAAGGCATAGGCATCGCCACCAAAGGCGCTCACGTCGGCATACAGATAAAAGGCACCCTCGGGCTCGACGGCAATGCCGAAGCCGAGCTCGCGCAATGCTGGCAGCAGAAAGTCGCGGCGCTCGGAAAAGGCGGCGCGGCGCTCCTCGAAGATGGCCATCGACTCCGGTTCGAAGCAGGCCAGCGCGGCGTGCTGAGCCATGCTCGGGGCGCTGATGTAGAGGTTCTGCGCCAGCTTCTCCAGATCCGCCACCGCAGCCTCGGGCGCCACCAGCCAGCCCAGACGCCAGCCGGTCATGCCGAAGTATTTGGAGAAGCTGTTGAGTACGAAGGCGTCGTTATCCACTTCTAGCACGCTGCTGGCGTCGACGCCGTAGGTCAGGCCGTGGTAGATCTCGTCGACCACCATATGCCCGCCGCGGGCTTTCAGCGCCTGGGACAGCGCAGCCAGCTCGGCGGCGCTCAGCAGCGTGCCGGTCGGGTTGGCCGGCGAGGCGAGCAAGGCGCCGACGCTGTCGGCATTCCAGTATTCGGCGACCGTTTGCGGCGTCAGTTGATAACGCTGTTCGGGGCCGACCGGCACCAGCTGCGCCGCGCCCTCGACCAGGCGCAGAAAATGCCGGTTGCAGGGGTAGCCCGGGTCAGCAAGCAGCCAGTGCTTGCCCGGGTCGACCAACAGGCTCGCCGCCAGCAGCAGCGCGCCGGAGCCGCCCGGGGTGATGAGAATGCGCTGTGGGTCTATGCTCAGCCGATAGCGCTGCTGGTAGAAGCCGGCAATCGCCTCGCGCAGCGCCGGCAAACCGCGCGCGGCGGTATAGCGGGTATGGCCGGCAGCCAACGCGGCCTGGCCGGCGGCGACGATGGGCGCGGCGGTGGTGAAGTCCGGCTCGCCGATCTCCAGGTGAATGACGTCATGGCCGTCGGCCTGCAACTGATTGGCGCGGGCCAGCAGGGCCATCACGTGAAAGGGTTCGATCGCGCGGCTGCGGGCGCTGTAAGGCTGTGCCATGGGTCTGCCTTGTTAAACGATAAAGGTGGAATTGTATCAGCGCCGCTCTGTCATACCGTGCCAACGCACCACTGAAATACGTGTTTACATTGCGATTGCAGGCATCCGGAAGCGGGTGTGCGGTAGCTCTTCGGGGCCACTGCGAAGCCCTGACAGGGCCGGCTCGAAACCAGACGCACAACCGCGACATCCGGGAGTGGCGCGGCCGGAGTCGATCTGGTAAGTTCGCCGGCTTGCAGTCGCAGGGCCGTTATTGTAAACGGCAACGGACACATTCCCTGCGCAGTGGATTAGAGAGAGTGAGAGGCGGTCATCCATGCCCACCAAAGCAAAAGCAACAAACGGCCAATTGATTCGTGGCTTCGAACCCTACAAGGAAACCAAGGGCGAGGAGTACATGAGCGAGGCGATGCGCGCCCACTTCACCAGTATCCTGAACAAATGGAAGCTGGAGCTGATGCAGGAAGTCGACCGTACCGTGCACCACATGCAGGACGAAGCGGCCAACTTCCCGGATCCCGCCGACCGCGCCAGCCAGGAAGAAGAATTCAGCCTGGAACTGCGTGCCCGTGATCGCGAGCGCAAGCTGATCAAGAAGATCGACGAGACGCTGCAGCTGATCGAAGACGAAGACTACGGCTGGTGCGACTCCTGCGGTGTCGAGATCGGCATTCGTCGTCTGGAGGCGCGCCCTACCGCCACCCTGTGCATCGATTGCAAGACCCTGGCGGAAATCAAGGAAAAACAGGTCGGCTCCTGAGTCGATCCACAGACGGGGCGCTCAGGCGCCCCGTTTCGTTTCGCCCCCGCACAAACACCCGTCATGCAAAACTCCGCCTATATCGGTCGCTTCGCCCCTACGCCCAGTGGCTATCTGCACTTCGGCTCGCTGGTCGCTGCCCTTGCCTCCTATCTCGATGCCCGCTCCGTCGGCGGCCGCTGGCTGCTGCGCATGGAAGACCTCGACCCGCCCCGGGAAGTGCCTGGAGCCCAGGCCGCCATCCTGCAGACCCTGGAGCGCTATGGCCTGCACTGGGACGGCGAGCTGGTGCGCCAGAGCGATCGCCATGGCGAGTACGAAGCGCTGGTGCAGCGCCTGTTCGACCAGGGCCTGGCGTACGCCTGCACCTGTTCGCGCAAGCAGCTCGAAGGCAGCGGCGGCATCTATCCCGGCAGTTGCCGTAACGCCGGGCATGCTGGCCACGACGCCGCCATCCGCCTGCGCGTGCCCGAGCTGCTCTACCGCTTCACCGACCGCGTGCAGGGCGAATACAGCCAGCACCTTGGGCGCGAGGTCGGCGACTTCGTGATCCGCCGCCGCGATGGCCTGTACGCCTACCAGCTCGCCGTGGTGCTGGACGACGCCTGGCAAGGCATCAACAACGTGGTGCGCGGTGCCGACCTACTCGACTCCACCCCGCGCCAGCTCTACCTGCAGGAACTGCTCGGCTTCTCCCAGCCGCGTTACCTGCACGTGCCGCTGATCATCCAGCCCGACGGCCACAAACTGGGCAAATCCTATCGTTCCCCGCCGCTGCCCGGTGACCAGGCCACGCCACTGCTGATCCGTGCCCTGCGCGCCCTGGGTCAGCCCACGCCCATCGAGCTGGCCGACGCCAGCGCCGAAGAGCTGCTGCAGTGGAGTTCCAGGCACTGGGACGCGGGTCTGATCCCGCGCACCCGCAACCTGGCCGAAAGCCAGTTGCGCTGAACGCCGTCAACGGGCAGCCTTGCGCACCCACATCACCTTCAGGAATCCGCCATGCGCGCCCTGCTCGAAGAACTCATCGGCAAAATCAGCTCGGGCTGCCTGCCGCAGGATGAAATCACCCGCATCGCCGACGAGGCCGCTCAGGCCTATGCCGACCCAGCCGCCTTCCTGGCCGCCAATCCGGACATCAACTACGACGACAGCTTTCCCATTCCCTTGGGCGAGTGGATGGTGGTCGGCAATCTGCCGGACACCGTGCTGTTCCAGGCCGACAGCTACGAAGATCTGTTCAGCCAGATCATCGAGTCGTTCGGGCCCGAGGTGAGCTTCGTGCTGACCGCCAAGCAGTTGAAGAAGGTCGAGCCGCTCAAGGCCCTGAACCGCATCCAGGTGCAGCTCGGCAGCCTGTCGAAGGAAACCCGGGGCTACACGCTGGTCGACTTCAGCGAGCCGCTGGATGACGAGCTGCAGGCCGTGCTGGTGTACACAACCGACCTGCCGCGGGTGCTGGAGCTGGCGGTCGAGATCGGCATTTACGCGGCGCCGGCTTACGAAGCGCTGAAGACTGCTCAGGCCGAATAAAGGCCACCGAGGCGCCTGGGTATCGCTGCGCTCGACCCAGACTAAGCCGCTTCACAGGCCGGCTTCGTGCAGCCGGCGCAGGTGCTCGATATACAGGCCGACCGGATCGACACCCTCGCCGACCCGACCGAAGTGCTGGTTGACGATATCCAGGTGATCGAGCGGGTAGTCGTCGCGGATCACCTTGCCCAGGTGCGAACTGACCCGCCCGACCATGCCATCGCACTGCCCGGCCTCACGCACGAAGGCGCGGGCGAAACGGCGACAGAACCAGTTCGACGGATCACGGCGGTTGCCGCCCTGGTCGGTGATGCCCGGTTGCAGCGTGCCGGACCAGGAGTAATAGCGCACGCCATTGACCTCTTCCGGCCCGTCCTCGCCCCAGGCCGTGGGCAGGCCCTGCGGGTACTGGTGGTTGAAGATGCCCACGCCCTCGGTGGTCAGCGAACGGTGAGCGGCGATGGCGTTGATCGGCAGGCTCGCCCCGCGTAGCCCGCCGTCGAGCAAGGTAAACAGCCGCGCCAGCATATGGGTGCCCATGCGCATCAGCAGGCTGCGCAGGCTTTTCGAGGCGTACTTGCGTTCAAGGTGATCGGCCAGCTCGGAACCCTGATTGGGCCCGGCCACCGAGGTTACCGAGGCGACCCATTCCGGACGGTGGGCGGCGGCGTACCGGCACACCAGCGCGCCCTGGCTATGGCCGATCAGGTGGACCTTCTGCGCGCCACTGCGCCGCCGCGCCTCGGCGATCTGCAGCAGCAGCTGCTCACCACGCAGCTCGGTGGCATGCACCGGCGACAGGCGCGCCGGATACACCTCCACGCCCTGATTGCGCAACGCGGTGGTGATGCCGTACCAGTAATCCATACCGCACAGCTTTACGAAGCCCAGCATGCCGGGCACCAGCACCAGTGGATACCGGGGAACTGCGCGATGACCCTTTTCAGCTTCCATTGGAGCGTTACCTCGTGAGCGACTGGTCACGTGCAACGCGCATCATGACAGTCGATGGCCACTATCGAGCCGTTCGACTTCATCCAAGACTGCCTCGCCCCTAGCATGGTTCCGTGAAACACCGAATGCGAAACGAGGTACACCATGAAAGCCCTGACAATTACCCTGCTGCTGAGCCTGCTCAGCGCCCAGGTGATGGCCCTGCCAAGCCGCAACCCGTCGCCGATCCTCGGTGAAGCCGTGGACAGCAGCCAGCTGCAGGCGCCCACCGAGCAGTGAGGCGTCTACCGCAAGTTCTGTACGAAACGCACCTGATTTAAGCCGAACTTAATTCCCTGGCCCGGGCTCAGAAAAATGGTCTGGTTCATCACAAGGGAAATTAACCATGTTCAAGCAAAGCCTGGGTGCCGCCTGCGTACTGGCCGTTCTGACCGGTTGTGCCGGCAAGCCGGAAAATCCGGTCGACCACTTCACCTTCCGCAACGAACCGCTGGTCAAGCAGGTCGAGAAGGACATGAGCAAGTCCACCGTTCTCGAACTGGGCGGCCCACCTTCCACGGAAATCAACCGCACCGTCGCGCCGGGCACCTGCAACAACTACATCCTCAACAAGGATGGCAAGCAGCAGCCCTACTATGTCGCGTTCAACTCGGCTGACCGCGTGGAAAGCAAAGGCTTCCTGACCTGCGAACAGATGGAGATCAACGAGCGCGAGCGCGCCCGTGGTCACGGCATCTGAGCGCCGACACCGGAAATTAAAATGCCCGCCTCGTGAGAGAGCGGGCATTTTTTAGTGCACCAAAAACCTGTTTCTGGTCTTGCGAGCTAGAGCGATGCAAGGCAAAAACAGGCGAGGAAGCGGAGTGTGCTGTAGCACATGAGCATTCCGAGCCTGTTTTTAACGCAGCAGCGCCGACGCGCAGCTGACCATAAGCAGGTTTTCAGATGGCGCCGCGAGCGCGCAGTACAGCCAGCACCTGCTTGACGCCTTCCTCCACCGACACGTTCTGAGTGTCGATGACCAGATCGGCATTGAGCGGTACATCGTAGGGGAAGGACTCGCCCGGGATGTTGTCGCCAGCGGCCGCGTAAAGCCCCTGCGGATCACGCTCGGCGCACACCTGCGGCGAAGCCTGCACGTAAACGGTGACCAGTCGCTCGGCACCGATCAGCGCCTTGGCCTGCTCACGCCCTTCGGCATCCGGCGCCACGAACGCAGCCAGGGCGATCAGCCCGGCTTCGTTGAACTGACGCGCTACATGGGCAGCACGGCGCCAGTTCTCGGCACGGCCGGCACGATCCTGCGGCAGCCCCTTGTTCAGGTCATGGCGCAGGTTCTGACCGTCGAGCACGTAGACCGCACGGCCCATGTCGAACAGCTTTCGCTCCAGGGCATAGGCCAGGGTGCTCTTGCCGGCGCCGGACAGACCACTGAACAGCACGGTGGCCGGCTGCTGGCCGAGGCGCGCAGCACGTTCCTCGGTGGACACGTGGCCGCTGTCTGCATGGTGCGCGCCGCTGCTGGCATCGGCGATGATCATGCCGGCGCCTACGGTGCCATTGGTCAGGCGATCGATGACGATGAACGCACCGGTGGTGCGGTTGTGCTCGTAGCCGTCGAGCGCTATCGGAGCATCGAGGGCGATCTTGACCTTGCCGATCTCGTTGAGCTGCAGGCTGCTCGCCGCACCCTGCTCCAGGGTGTTCACATCGACCCGATGGGTGATGCTGGCGATCGAGCCCGGCACGTAGCTGGTGGCGCGTTTGATGTCGTATTTCTTGCCCGGCAGCATCGGCTCTTCGGCCATCCACACCAGCATGGCGTCGAAGCTGTCGGTCACCTGCGGGCGGTTGTCGGCGTGCACCAGCATGTCGCCGCGCGACACGTCGATCTCGTCTTCCAGAGTCAGGGTAATCGCCTGGCCCGGGCCGGCCTGCTCCAGTTCACCTTCGAAGGTGACGATGGACTTCACCTTGCTGCCCTTGCCCGACGGCAGCGCGATGACTTCGTCGCCCTTGCGCACGATGCCGCTGGCCAGGGTGCCGGCGAAACCGCGGAAGTTGAGGTTCGGGCGGTTGACGTACTGCACCGGGAAACGCAGGTCGTCGAAGTTGCGGTCGCCCGCCACTTCGACGCTCTCGAGGATTTCCATCAGCGACTGGCCGGTGTACCACGGCGAGCGCTCGGACTTGTTGACCACGTTGTCGCCCTTGAGCGCCGACATGGGCACGAACTCCAGGGTGGTCGGGCGCAGGTCGATCTTCTCGGCGAAGGCCAGGTAATCGGCCTTGATCTGCTCGAACACGCCCTGGTCGAAGTCCTTGAGGTCCATCTTGTTGACGGCCACGACGATGTGCTTGATGCCCAGCAAGGACGCAATGAAGCTGTGTCGCTTGGTCTGGGTCTGCACGCCGTAACGGGCGTCGATCAGAATGATGGCCAGGTCGCAGGTCGAGGCGCCGGTGGCCATGTTGCGCGTGTACTGCTCATGGCCGGGGGTGTCGGCGATGATGAACTTGCGCTTAGCGGTGGAGAAATAGCGGTAGGCGACATCGATGGTGATGCCCTGCTCGCGCTCGGCCTGCAGGCCGTCGACCAGCAGCGCCAGGTCGACCTCCTCACCGGTGGTGCCGCTCTTCTTCGAATCGCGGGTGATGGCTTCCAGGTGATCTTCGTAGATCATCTTGGAGTCGTGCAGCAGGCGCCCGATCAGGGTGCTCTTGCCGTCATCGACGTTGCCGCAGGTGAGGAAGCGCAGCAGTTCCTTGCGCTCGTGCTGAGCCAGGTAGGCGTGAATGTCCTGGCTGATCAAATCGGATTGGTGACTCATGGTGCGTGATCCTCAGAAATAGCCCTGACGTTTCTTTTCTTCCATCGAGCCGGCGGCGTCGTGATCGATCACGCGGCCCTGGCGTTCGGAAGTCCGGGTCAGGAGCATTTCCTGGATGATGTCGGTCAGGCTTTCCGCTTCGGACTCCACCGCGCCAGTCAGCGGGTAGCAACCCAGGGTACGGAAACGCACCTTCTTCTTCTGGATGCGCGCCTTCTCCTCGTCGCTCAGGTGCTCGAGGATGCGCTCGTCATCGATCATGATCAGCGTGCCGTTCTTCTCGATCACCTCGCGCTCGGCGGCGAAGTACAGCGGCACGATCGGGATCTGCTCCAGATAGATGTATTGCCAGATATCCAGCTCGGTCCAGTTGGAGAGCGGAAACACGCGGATCGACTCACCCTTCTTGACGTTGCCGTTGTAGACGTTCCACAGCTCCGGGCGCTGGTTCTTCGGGTCCCAGCGGTGCTTGCTGTCGCGGAACGAGTACACGCGCTCCTTGGCGCGGGACTTCTCTTCGTCGCGTCGCGCGCCACCGAAGGCCGCATCGAAGCCGTACATGTCCAGGGCCTGCTTGAGGCCCTCGGTCTTCATCACGTCGGTGTGCTTGGCACTGCCGTAGGTGAAGGGATTCATGTCCTGTGCCACACCGTCGGGATTGATGTGGGTGATCAGGTCCAGGCCCATCTCGCTGACCATCTTGTCGCGGAAGCGATACATCTCCTGGAATTTCCAGCGCGTATCGACGTGCATCACCGGAAACGGCAGCTTGCCGGGAAAGAACGCCTTGCGCGCCAGATGCAGCATCACGGCGGAATCCTTGCCGATGGAATAGAGCATCACCGGGTTGTCGAATTCGGCGGCCACTTCACGAATGATGTGGATACTTTCCGCCTCGAGCTGTTTCAAGTGCGTCAGTTTGTCGAGCATGGCTACTCACGAGGTCACGGTATTTATTCAGGCCAAACGGGCCTTGGACGAGCGCGCACTCTAGCACAGCGCCTACTTCTAATCAGGGCGCCGCTTAGATCGAAACGCTCTAGCTTTATGCCTGGGAATTTGGACGTCTGGCCCTCAAATCGGATTCGGGCAATCGATGAACAGATGCTCGATGGCGAAGCGTCGGCTCAGGTATTCGCCCAGCGCCTGCACGCCGTAGCGCTCGGTGGCGTGGTGGCCGGCTGCGATGAAGCTGACGCCGTTTTCCCGGGCGCTGTGGTAGGTCTGCTCGGAGGCTTCGCCGGTTAGGTACAGATCAACGCCAGCAGCGATGGCTTGGTCGATATAGCCCTGGCCGCCGCCGGTGCACCAGCCGATACGGCTAACCATTCTGTCTTCCTCTATCAGCAGCGGCTCGCGGCCCAGCACTTCGTGCACACGACGAGCGAAATCTCGGGCGCTCAGCGGTTGCGCCAGTGAGCCGACCAGCCCCACGGTGCGCGGGTTATCCGGCTCCAGTGGACCTTCGACGGTGATATCGAGCTGGCGCGCCAGCTGCACGTTGTTGCCGACTTCCGGGTGCACGTCCAGCGGTAGGTGATAAGCCAGCAGGCTGATGTCGTTGGCCAGTAGGGTTTTCAGGCGGCGCTGTTTCATGCCGGTCAGGCAGGGATTCTCGCCCTTCCAGAAGTAGCCGTGATGCACCAGCAACACGTCGGCGCGCGCCTCGACCGCAGCCTCGATCATCGCCAAGCTGGCGGTCACGCCGCTAACGATGCGCTGTACCTGCGGCCGCCCCTCGACCTGCAGGCCGTTGGGGCAGTAATCACTGATGCGCGAAGCGCCAAGGTAGCGCTCGGCTTCCTCTACCAGGGTGGTCAGGGCAATGGCCATACAGAATTCCTCACGAACGGTCGCGAACCGCTGCTTTCTTGGCACGGTTCTCTATAATGGCGCACCTTAAGGGCCCAGTAGGGGCCTCGCAACCCTCAGGATTGGATCGATGCTCAAGGCCCTGCGTTTCTTCGGCTGGCCACTACTGGTTGGCGTTCTGGTGTCGCTGCTGATCATGCAGCAGTACCCGCAGCTGGTCGGTTTGCCCATGCATGACGTGCAGCTGCGGCAGGCGCCGATCTACACGCGCTTCGAGGAGGGCCCTGCCTCCTATGCCACCGCCGTCAGCGTCGCTTCCCCTGCAGTGGCCAACCTGTACACCACCAAGTACGTGGGCAAGTCCAACCATCCGTTGCTCGATGATCCGCAGTTCCGCAAGTTCTACGGCGAGAACCTACCTGGCCAGCGCCGCATGGAATCGAGCCTCGGCTCGGCGGTGATCATGAGCCCGGAAGGCTACCTGCTGACCAACAACCATGTGACCGCCAACGCCGACCAGATCGTGGTGGCCCTCAAGGATGGCCGCGAGACCCTGGCTCGGGTGATCGGCAGCGACCCGGAGACCGACCTGGCGGTACTGAAGATCGACCTCAAGGATCTGCCGGCCATCACCCTCGGCCGCTCTGACAACATCCGCATCGGCGATGTCACCCTGGCCATCGGCAACCCCTTCGGCGTCGGCCAGACCGTGACCATGGGCATCATCAGCGCCACCGGCCGCAACCAGCTGGGCCTCAACACCTACGAAGACTTCATCCAGACCGATGCGGCAATCAACCCGGGCAACTCCGGCGGCGCCCTGGTCGACGCTTACGGCAATCTGGTGGGCATCAACACGGCGATCTTCTCCAAGTCCGGCGGCTCTCAAGGCATCGGCTTCGCCATCCCAGTGAAACTGGCGATGGATGTCATGCAGGCGATCATCGAGCACGGCAAGGTGATTCGCGGCTGGCTGGGCCTGGAAGTGCAACCGCTGACCCCGGAGCTGGCCGAGTCCTTTGGCCTGGAAGGCCGCCAGGGCATCATCGTCGCCGGCATCTACCGCAACGGCCCGGCGCAAAAGGCCGGCCTGCAGCCAAACGACCTGATCCTCAAGATCGACGGCGAACCGGCCGGCGACGCCCGCCGTTCGATGAACCAGGTGGCCCGCGCCAAGCCCGGCGAGACCATCCGCATCGAAGTGATGCGCAACGGCAAGCCGCTGGAGCTCAAGGCCGAGGTAGGCATCCGGCCGCCGGTGGCCACCAGTAACTGAACGCTGCCGCCGATACGAAAAAGCCAGGGCCTGTGCCCTGACTTTTTTCTTTGCGGTGTCCCGTCCTGAATAAGGTTTACACCTTCTGCCCGAGAATCCGGAGATTCCGATGGAGCAAGGTGTTAAGCGTACGCAGCGTGATTACTCGCTGACTTTTAAATTGGCGCTGGTCGACCAGATCGAAAAAGGCGAGTTGACCTACAAGCAGGCTCAAGAGCGCTATGGCATCCAGGGCCGGTCCACTGTTTTGGTATGGTTGCCTAAGCATGGTCGGCAGGATTGGAGTCAGGGGGCCTCGATTCGAGCCGACAGGAGCCGCGCCGTGATCGACCCCAAAAATCTGACGCCTGAGCAACGTATCAAGGAACTGGAGCAGCAGCTGCAGTTCATGAGCCAGAAGGCCCAGTTCTTCGAATCGGTAGTCGATGTGCTGAGGAAGGACTACGGCGTTTCAATCGTAAAAAAGCGACCCGGCAAGTCGTCTCGCAAGGACAAGCCCAAGGGCTGACCGTCGCCAGGGCTTGCCAGTTTCTTTCTATCAGTCGCCAGGCTTACTACAAGCACAACCGAGCGACGGATCAACGCGTTACGCAGAGTGAGTTGATCGCGTGTTATGTCCAGCGGCTAAGGCTTCGCCAGCCGAGGATCGGCACGCGAAAGCTGCATTACCTTCTGCATTGCCAGCCCAATAACAGCCTAAAGGTCGGACGCGACCGGCTATTCAAGATATTGGCTGAGTACCGCCTGCTGGTACTGCCCAAGCGCGCGTATCACAAGACCACGCAGAGCTTTCACCGTTTTTATCGGCACCCGAACCTGCTCAAGTCGGGAGCTGAACAGGTTAAGGCGCAGGCGCCCGAGCATGTCTGGGTGGCGGATATCACCTATCTGCCGGCTCGAAGCGGTCCGCTATATCTGAGCCTGGTTACGGATGCGTACTCCCGAAAAATTGTCGGTCATCACGTCCATGAGGGCTTGCATGCAGAGTCTGTGGCAGTCGCGTTCAGGCAAGCGTTAAAAGGACGCCAGGGTAGCCAAGCACTCGTTCATCACTCAGATCGTGGAATCCAGTATTGCTCGGCGCTCTATCAGGCACTACACAAACATCACGGCGTGCAGTGTTCGATGACCGATGGCTACGATTGCTATCAGAACGCACTGGCGGAGCGGGTCAATGGAATTCTGAAGAACGAACTGCTGCTGCGCAGTCCCGATGATTTGCAGCAGGCTAGATCGATGGTCAGAGATGCAGTCAGGGTCTATAACACGGAGCGACCACATCTGGCCCTGAAATACAAAACGCCCGATGCAGTGCATCGGGCGTTGCAGGTGCCGCAAAATCCAGCTGAAACGGTGTAAACCTATTTCAGGACTGGACACGGTTATCGATCAGAGCGCGGCGAGTGCGTCGAGCAGTGCCTGATTCTGCTCCGGCGAGCCGATGCTGATGCGCAGGAACTGGGCGATGCGTTCCTGCTTGAAGTGGCGCACGATCACGCCCTGTTCACGCAGCGAGGCGGCGATACCGGCGGCGTCACGCTGCGGATGGCGGGCGAAGATGAAGTTGGCGGCCGAGGGCAGCACCTCGAAACCCAGGGCCCGCAGGCCGGCAACGACCTGTTCACGACTGTCGATCACCGCGGAGCAGGTCTGCTCGAAGTAGGCGCGATCCTCGAACGCGGCCGCGGCGCCAGCGATGGCGATGCGATCCAGCGGGTAGGAGTTGAAGCTGTTCTTGATCCGCTCCAAGGCCTCGATCAGATCCTCGTGCCCCACCGCCAGGCCGACGCGCAGACCGGCCAGCGAGCGCGACTTGGACAGCGTCTGGGTGACCAGCAGGTTGGGGTACTTGCTCACCAGGCTGATCGCCGATTCGCCGCCGAAATCGATATAGGCTTCGTCCACCAGCACCACGCTGTCCGGGTTGGCCTGCAGCAGGCGCTCCACAGCCTCCAGCGCCAGCAGGCAGCCGGTCGGCGCATTGGGGTTGGGGAAAATGATCCCGCCATTGGGCCGCGCATAATCCTCGACGCGGATCTGGAACTGCTCGTCCAGGGCGATCGGCTCGGCCTGGATGCCGTACAGGCCGCAATAGACCGGGTAGAAGCTGTAGCTGATATCCGGGAACAGCAGCGACTTGCCGTGCTGGAACAGGCCGTGAAAAGCGTGGGCCAGAACTTCATCCGAGCCATTGCCGACGAACACCTGGCTCATCGGTACGCCGTAATAGGCGGCGACCGCCTGCTTGAGGCGATCACCGTTGGGATCAGGGTACAGGCGCAGGTCGTCGCTCAGTTCGGCCTGCATGGCGGCGATGGCTTTCGGCGACGGGCCGTAGGGGTTCTCGTTGGTGTTGAGCTTGACCAGCTTGGTCAGCTTCGGCTGCTCACCCGGCACATAAGGCACCAGGTTCTTGACGAAGGGGCTCCAGAATTTGCTCATCTGCCCTTCTCTCCTCGAAATTGTTCAGACAACACGGTGGACGAGAAAAGCGTCGTCCACCCCAGGCTCAGCTATCAGCTCTTGATGCGGTATTCGGCGCTGCGGGCGTGGGCGGTCAGCGACTCGCCGCGGGCGAGCACCGACGCCACCTTGCCCAGTTCGGAAGCACCATCGGCCGAGCAGTGGATGATCGACGAACGCTTCTGGAAGTCATACACACCCAGCGGCGAGGAGAAGCGCGCAGTGCCCGAGGTCGGCAGCACGTGGTTGGGGCCGGCGCAGTAGTCGCCCAGCGCCTCGGCGGTGTAGCGGCCCATGAAGATCGCGCCGGCATGGCGAATCTGCGGCAGGTACTGCTCCGGGTCCTCCACCGACAGCTCAAGGTGCTCGGGGGCGATACGGTTGGCCACTTCGATGGCCTGGGTCATGTCTTCGACCAAAATCAGCGCACCGCGACCTTCGATGGAGGTACGGGCAATGGCTTCGCGCTCCAGGCTCGGCAGCAGTTTGGCGATGCTCTCTGCTACCTTGTCGAGAAACGCCGCGTCCGGGCTGACCAGAATCGCCTGGGCGTCTTCGTCGTGCTCGGCCTGGGAGAACAGATCCATGGCGATCCAGTCTGGGTCGGTCTGGCCGTCGCACACCACGAGAATTTCCGACGGCCCGGCGATCATGTCGATGCCGACCTTGCCGAATACATGGCGCTTGGCAGTGGCGACATAGATGTTGCCCGGGCCGACGATCTTGTCCACCGGCGGCACGCTCTCAGTGCCGTAGGCCAGCGCGGCGACAGCCTGGGCGCCACCGATGGTGAACACCCGATCGACGCCGGCAATGGCGGCGGCGGCCAATACGATCTCGTTGATCTCTCCACGCGGCGTCGGCACCACCATGACCACCTCGGGCACGCCGGCGACCTTGGCGGGAATGGCGTTCATCAGTACCGAAGACGGGTAAGAAGCCTTACCGCCCGGCACGTACAGGCCAGCACGGTCGAGCGGCGTGACCTTCTGACCCAGCACCGTGCCGTCGGCCTCGGTGTAGGTCCAGGAATCCTGTTTTTGCTTTTCGTGGTAGCTGCGCACGCGGTCAGCAGCCGTTTCCAGCGCCTGGCGCTGCTCGGCGGTGATGCGGGTGAGCGCCAGCTCCAGGCGCTCGCGGGGAAGAATCAGGTCGGCCATGGAGGCGACATCCAGCGCATCGAAACGCTGGGTGAACTCGACCAGCGCGGCGTCACCGCGCTCGCGCACGGCCTTGATGATGTCCAGCACGCGCCCATTGACGCCGTCGTCGGAGACGCTTTCCCAGCTCAGCAGATGATCCAGATGCTGGGCGAAATCCGCGTCGGCAGCGTTGAGTCGGCGAATGGCAACTGGAGCGGTCATAGCTGAAGCCTCATCTGGATGGCGGTATTCTCAGGCGCCGCTAGAGTAGCAAGCCCACCGTGCGGGCACCTGAGAATTTGGCTATGACACGGATAGGCAGTGCGTGGCTGCTAAGCCACGCGAGAGAGGGTCAATGCGGATGATGGCTTTCGACCGCTTCACGCAGCGTGTCGATCAGGGCCTGAAGACGGCCGTGCTGCATCTTCATGGAGGCCTTGTTGACGATCAGTCGCGAGCTGATGTGAGCGATCAGTTCCTGGGCTTCCAGGCCGTTGGCCTTGAGGGTGTTGCCGGTGTCGACCACGTCGATGATCTTGTCGGCCAGGCCTACCAGCGGCGCCAGTTCCATGGAACCGTACAGCTTGATGATGTCGACCTGACGGCCCTGCTCGGCGTAGTAGCGCTTGGCGACGTTGACGAACTTGGTGGCCACGCGCAGGCGGCCCTTCGGCTCGGGCGCGCCCACGGCACCGGCGGTCATCAACTTGCAGCGGGCGATACGCAGGTCCAGCGGCTCGTAGAGCCCCTGGCCGCCGTACTCGAGCAGCACGTCCTTGCCGGCCACACCGAGGTCGGCGGCGCCGTGTTCGACGTAGGTCGGCACATCGGTGGCGCGCACGATCAGCAGGCGCACATCGTCCTGGGTGGTCGGAATGATCAGCTTGCGGCTCTTGTCCGGATTCTCGGTCGGCACGATGCCTGCCGCCGCGAGCAGCGGCAGGGTGTCGTCGAGAATACGGCCTTTGGACAGGGCAATGGTCAGCATGTGGTCAGCCCGGCACGCGGCGAATCTTCGCCCCCAGCAATTGCAGTTTTTCCTCGATGCATTCGTAACCACGGTCGATGTGGTAGATGCGATCGATCACGGTGTCGCCCTGGGCGACCAGCGCGGCGATGACCAGGCTCGCCGAAGCGCGCAGGTCGGTGGCCATCACCGGAGCACCCTTGAGCTGCGGCGCACCGGTGACGATGGCGGTGTTGCCCTCGACCTGGATATGCGCGCCCATGCGGCTCATTTCGTATACGTGCATGAAGCGGTTTTCGAAGATGGTTTCGATGACCGTGCCAGTGCCTTCGGCAATGGCGTTGAGGGCGATGAACTGCGCCTGCATGTCGGTCGGGAACGCCGGATACGGCGCGGTACGCAGGCTCACGGCCTTCGGACGCTTGCCCTTCATGTCCAGCTCGATCCAGTCGGCGCCGGTGGTGATTTCGGCGCCCGCTTCCTGCAACTTGGCCAGTACGGCTTCCAGCGTGCTCGGATCGGCGTCCTTGACCTTGACGCGGCCACCGGTGGCAGCGGCGGCAACCAGGTAAGTGCCGGTTTCGATACGGTCGGGCATCACGTTGAAACGTGCGCCATGCAGGCGCTCGACGCCATCGATGGTGATGGTATCGGTGCCGGCGCCCTGAATCTTCGCGCCCATGGCGATCAGGCAGTTGGCCAGATCCACTACTTCCGGTTCACGCGCGGCGTTCTCCAGAACGGTGCGGCCCTTGGCCAGGGTGGCAGCCATCAGGATGTTTTCGGTGCCGGTCACACTGACCATATCGAAGAAGAAGTGCGCACCGCGCAGGCCGCCTTCAGGGGCCTTGGCCTTGATGTAGCCGCCTTCGACGTCGATGATCGCGCCCATGGCTTCGAGGCCACGGATGTGCAGGTCGACCGGACGCGAACCAATGGCGCAACCGCCCGGCAGCGCCACTTCGGCCTCGCCGAAACGGGCAACCATGGGGCCGAGCACCAGGATCGAAGCGCGCATGGTTTTCACCAGCTCGTAGGGCGCAACCAGCGTCTTCATGGTGCGCGCATCCACTTCGACGCTGAGCTTCTCGTCGATGACCGGCTCGATGCCCATGCGGCCGAACAGCTCGATCATCGTGGTGATGTCGTGCAGGTGCGGCAGGTTGCAGATAGTCACCGGCGCGTCACCCAGCAGGGTGGCGGCGAGGATCGGCAATGCGGAGTTCTTCGCACCGGAAATGCGGATTTCGCCGTCGAGACGGACGCCGCCGGTAATGCTCAATTTATCCATAGCTAATTCGTCGTCTCAGGAACGCGCGGCCCAGTCGGCACGGCTGAAGAATTTCATGCTCACGGCGTGGATGCTGCCATCGGCGATCCATGGGTTGAGATGAGCGTAGATCTGTTGCTGACGCTTGACCGGGCTGAGGCCGGCCAACTCGTCGCTGATCAGGTTGAGCTGGAAATTGCAGCCTTCGCCCTCGACCTCTACCTGAACATCCGGCAGTTTGGTCTCCAAGAAACTTTTTACCTCAAGGGCCTGCATGCTCAACCTCGATCAACGTGTTCAATAGGCGTGGACGTCGCCAGGCGACATCTGTGTAAAGCGTGAGCCGGTACCCAGGCAGTCGGTGATCATGGGCCTGGAGGCATGGGGCCGGCATCATACCAAAAAATCACCAGCGGCGATTTACCGCTGCAGTTCGACTTCGCGGGTTCCGACAAGTGCCCTGTTGCTGCCCAGGCTCAGGCTGGAATCGGCAGTACGTGCTGCAACTCGCAGACCTTGGCGATGCCGCTCATGTCCTGGGGCAAGCCACGCACGCTCAGTTGCTTGCCGGCCGCGCGCGCATCGCGCATGTAGCAGAGCAGCAGCGACAGGCCGACGCTGCTGGACTTCTCGACCGCCGAGCAATCGATCACGCACTCGGCGCCCTGCAGATTACGAATCAGCCGCCCGCCCTGCTCACGCAAGGCCGGGCCGCTCTGGTAATCGAGCACGCCGCTGAGGGCGAGCACGCCCGGCGCCTGCTCGATGATGGCTGCCGAACTCACTGCGTACCCCGGGCCTGGCGGGCCTTGGCAACGGTGTCGGCCCAGCTGTCGATGACCTTGTCGAGGTCATTGCGATTGTTCTGCATCGACTGGGCGAACTGATCGCGGAACAGCTTGCCGACGTTGATGCCGTTGATCACTACGTTACGCAGCTTCCAGGTGCCGTCCATCGCGACCATGGTGTACGACAGCGGGTACACGGTGCCCTTGCCGTCGCGAATTTCCATGTTCACGGAGGTGCGCTGCGGATCCTGCTTGCCGGAAGCGGGAATCACGCGAATGTCCTGGTTGTTGTACTCCAGCAGCGCGTTGCCATAGAACTGCATCAGGCTGCGCTTGAAGTTTTCCTGGAAACGGGTCATCTGCTCGGGCGTGGCTTCGCGGGAGTAACGCACGGTCATCACGCTGCGCGAGATGCCGTCGACATCCACCACGGGGCCGAGAATCTCGTTGAGCGACTTATAGAAGGCGTCCGGATTCTTGCGGTATTCGTCCTTGTTGGCCTTCAGATCAGCCAGCAGGGTGTCGGTGGTCTTCTGCACCACTTCGTGAGCAGCAGGCGCCGCCATGGCCAGCAGAGGCAGAGCGGCCAGCAGAGCGACAAGGCTGTTGCGCAGGGTCTTGATCATCATCGGGTACCTCATTGGCTTTGCTGATCCTTGTTGACCGAATTGAGCAGGAACTTGCCAATCAGGTCTTCAAGTACCAGGGAAGACTGGGTGTCGTGGATGGTTCCGCCATCGGCCAGCAACTGTTCATCGCCGCCGACGCTGATCCCCACATACTTCTCGCCAAGCAGACCAGCGGTCAGGATCGACGCGGTGGAGTCCACCGGAAGATTGTCGACAGCGCTGTCGAGTTCCATCGTTACGCGCCCGGTGTAGCTGTCGCGATCCAGATCGATAGCCGTGACGCGGCCGATATTGACGCCCGCCATGGTCACCTTGGCGCGCACGGTCAGGCCGGCAATATTGTCGAAATAGGCGTATACCTTGTAGGTATCGACGCTGCTACCGGGTGCCAGGCCGCTGACGCGCAAAGCCAGCAGCATCAGAGCCAGCAAGCCGGCGAGCAGGAACAGGCCGACACCGATTTCCATCGTGCGGTTTTGCATCAGAAATCTCCAAACATCAAAGCGGTCAGAATGAAGTCCAGGCCCAGTACGGCCAGCGAGGCATACACCACGGTGCGCGTGGTCGCACGGCTGATGCCTTCGGAAGTGGCTTCGCAGTCGTAACCCTGGAACACGGCGATCCAGGTCACCACGAAGGCAAAGACGATGCTTTTGATCACACCATTGAGCACGTCTTCGCGGAAAGAAACGCTGTTCTGCATATTGGCCCAGAACGAGCCCTCGTAAACGCCCAGCCAGTCCACGGCGACCATCGCGCCGCCCCAGATGCCGACCACGCTGAAAATCATCGCCAGCAGCGGCATGGAAATGAAGCCGGCCCACAATCGTGGCGCAACGATGTGCTTGAGCGGGTCGACACCGATCATCGCCAGACTCGACAGCTGCTCTGTGGACTTCATGTTGCCGATCTCGGCGGTGAGCGCCGAGCCGGCACGCCCGGCGAACAGCAGCGCGGTCACCACCGGCCCCAGCTCACGCAACAGGGTCAGGGCAACCATCTGCCCGACCGCCTGCTCGGAGCCGTACTTGGCCAGAATGCTGAAGCCTTGCAGCGACAACACCATGCCGATGAACACGCCCGAGACGATAATGATCGCCAGCGACAGCACGCCCACCGAATACAGCTGCTTGATCAACAGCTGCAGGCCATTGCCCGAGGTGCCGCGGCCAAACAGCGCACGCAGCAGAAAGATCGTCGAACGCCCCAGCGCGGCGACCACATCGATACCCGCACGCCCGAACAGGCGAACGCGTTCGAGTGAAGATGTCCTGCGCATCAGCGCCCTCCCAGTAGATCGTCGTGGTAATTCGGCGCTTGGAAATGGAAGGGAACCGGACCATCCGGCGTTCCCTGCATGAATTGACGCACCCGCGGATTATCCGAGTCACGCAGCTCGGCCGGCGTTCCCTGGCCCAGCACCTGGCTGTCACCGACCACATAGATGTAGTCGGCGATACTGGCCGTCTCGGCCAGGTCGTGGGAAACCACGATGCTGGTGATGCCCAGCGCATCGTTGAGCAGACGAATCAGCCGAACCAGCACGCCCATGGCGATCGGGTCCTGGCCAACGAACGGCTCGTCATACATGAGGATCTGCGGATCCAGCGCGATGGCTCGCGCCAGCGCCACGCGACGCTTCATGCCACCGGACAGCTCATCAGGCATCAGCTCGATGGCGCCACGCAAGCCGACGGCCTGCAGCTTCATCAGAACAATGTCACGAATCATTTCTTCGGGCAGTTGGGTGTGCACCCGCAGCGGAAAGGCCACGTTCTCGAACACATCGAGATCGGTGAACAGCGCACCGCTCTGGAACAGCACGCCCATCTGCTTGCGCATGTCGAACAGTTCACTGCGCGACAGGTCCGGCAGGTTCAGGCCATTGACGTGGATCTCGCCGGCGCTGGGGCGCAGCTCGGCGGCGATCAGGCGCAGCAAAGTGGTCTTGCCGCAGCCGGACGGGCCCATGATCCCGGTGACCTTGCCCCGCGGGATACAGATATCGACGTTCTTGAAGATGTGTCGCTCGCCGCGCTGAAAACTTACGTTCTTAAGCTCGACCGCGTACTGATTTTCCGCGCTCATCGGAACTCCATTGCGTACTGCCTTCCTAATCAGACGCCCGGGATCGGGACAAGGGCACTCCATTCGCCCTCTCAAAACGGCTGCGGACTATAGCACTTGCCCATTTGGCCGCCAAAGCCGAGCAATGCCGGTGTTCAGGGTTGTGACAGCTTTGCCATTAATAGGCTGGCGCATGAATGATGAGTCGCCAGGGCTTTCCCGCTATAATCCCCGTCTTTTTCGTCGAGCAGTCCAAGCCGAGCATGAACCAGACCCGCGACCTGATTGATTCCGCACAGCGCACCATTCGCCTCGAGATAGAGGCAGTTCAGGAGCTGCTGCCTCGTATCGACGCCAATTTCGTCAAGGCCTGCGAGCTGATTCTGGCCAGCAAGGGCCGCGTGGTCGTGGTGGGCATGGGCAAGTCCGGGCATATCGGCAACAAGATCGCCGCGACGCTGGCGAGCACCGGCACCACCGCCTTTTTCGTGCACCCGGCCGAGGCCAGCCACGGCGACATGGGCATGATCACCCGCGATGACGTGGTGCTGGCTCTGTCCAACTCGGGTTCCACCGCGGAAATTGTCACCCTGTTGCCATTGATCAAGCGCCTCGGCATCACCCTGATCAGCATGACCGGCAACCCCGAGTCGCCGCTGTCCAAGGCCGCCGAAGTCAACCTCGACACCCGCGTCGCCAAGGAAGCCTGCCCGCTCAACCTGGCGCCAACTTCCTCGACCACTGCCGCCCTGGTACTGGGCGACGCCCTGGCCATCGCCCTGCTCGAAGCCCGCGGTTTCACCGCCGAAGACTTCGCCTTCTCGCACCCGGGTGGCGCCCTGGGCCGCCGCCTGTTGCTCAAGGTGGAGAACGTCATGCATGCCGGCGACAGCCTGCCTCAGGTCAAGCGCGGCACCAGCCTGCGCGAAGCCCTGCTGGAGATGACCCAGAAAGGTTTGGGCATGACCGCCGTTCTGGAAAACGACGGCCGCCTGGCCGGCATCTTCACCGACGGCGACCTGCGCCGAGCGCTGGACAAAGGCATCGACGTGCGTGACGCACGCATCGACGAAGTCATGACCCCCCACGGCAAGACCGCAAGGGCTGACATGCTGGCCGCCGAAGCCCTGAAGATCATGGAAGACAACAAGATCAGCGCGCTGGTGGTGATCGACGCAGAGGGCTTTCCGATTGGCGCCTTCAACCTGGGCGATCTGCTGCGCGCGGGGGTCATGTGATGAACGACCTGCTGAAGCGCACCCAGGCCATCAAACTGGCGATCTTCGATGTCGACGGCGTACTGACCGACGGCAAGCTGTACTTTCTGGTCGATGGCAGCGAGTTCAAGACCTTCAACACGCTCGACGGCCAGGGCATCAAGATGCTCATCAACTCTGGCGTGCGCACCGCCATCATCAGCGGCCGCAAGACCCCAGTGGTCGAGCGCCGCGCGCAGAACCTCGGCATCCAGCACCTGTACCAGGGCCGCGAGGACAAGCTCGACGTCCTCGACGAGCTGCTCGCCGAACTGGGCCTGAGCTACGAGCAGGTCGCCTACCTGGGCGATGATCTGCCGGACCTGCCAGTAATTCGCCGTGTCGGCCTGGGCATGGCCGTGGCCAGCGCTAATGAGTTCGTCCGCGAGCATGCCCATGGCGTGACCCGTGCACGAGGCGGCGAGGGCGCTGCCCGTGAATTCTGTGAACTGATCATGCGCGGACAGGGCACGCTCGACGCCGCCCAGTCCGCCTACCTCTAGGGCCTGCCGATGCTGCGCAAATACCTCACTCCCGTTCTGCTGACCTTCGGCGCTCTGCTGGTGGTCGCGGCCGGTTACTGGAACATCAACCCGGACAGCTTTTCCGGCACGCCGCAGCACACCGGGCCGGAAAATCCGATCGATTTCTATGCGGTCAATGCGCGCAGCATTCAGTACCTGCCTGACGGCCGGGTACAGAACGACATGACCAGCGAAAAGCTCGAACATGTACAGAGCACCGACACCACCCTGCTGACCGAGCCGCGCATGAACCTGTTCCGCGGCACCGAGCTGCCCTGGAAGGTACGCAGCGCCCGTGGCGAAGTCGGCCCAGACGGCAACCAGGTCGAGCTGATCGACCAGGTGCGCGTCGAGCGCACCGACGAAAAGGGCCGCCCCACTATACTCACCACCAGCCGCCTGACCGTATTCCCACAGAAGGAATATGCGCAGACCCAGCAAGCCGTTAGAATCGACGCGGCCAATGGGGTGACCACGGCACAAGGAATGAAAGCGTACTTGAATGACGGCAGGATGATCCTGCAGTCCAACGTAAGAGGCCAGCATGAGGTTCGTTAAAACCCTCCCCCTACTTCTCAGCCTCGGCGCCACGCTTGGAAGCGCATGCGCCTGGGCTCTGCCGAGTGACCGCGATCAACCGATCCGCGTGCAGGCCGACAGCGCTGAACTGGACGACAAACAAGGCGTAGCGGTGTACCGCGGCGACGTGGTCATCACCCAGGGCACCATGAAGATCACCGGCGACACCGTGACCATCACCCAGAATGCACAGGGTGACGTCGACGTGTTCACCTCGGTGGGCAAACCGGCCTATTACGAGCAGAAGCCGGCGGTCGACAAGCAGATCGTCAAGGCCTACGGCCTGACCATCCAGTACTTCGCCGCCAACGAGCGCATCGTGCTGATCGACCAGGCCAAGGTCGTGCAGGAAGGCAACACCTTCGAAGGCGAAAAGATCGTCTATGACACGCGCCGCCAGATCGTCAACGCCGGCCGCGCCACCGGCACCAACGTGTCGAGCCCGCGCCCACGCATCGACATGGTGATTCAGCCGCAGAAGAAGGCAGCCCCGGCTGCCGAGCAGGGCCAATAACCATGGCAACTTTGAAAGCCCAGCACCTGGCCAAAAGCTACAAGGGTCGCCAGGTCGTGCGCGACGTCAGCCTGAGCATCGACAGCGGCCAGATCGTCGGCCTGCTCGGCCCCAACGGCGCCGGCAAGACCACCTGTTTTTACATGATCGTAGGCCTGGTCCAGGCCGATCAGGGCCGCGTCCTGATCGATGATCTGGACGTCAGCCATCAGCCGATGCATGGCCGCGCGCGCGCCGGGATCGGCTACCTGCCCCAGGAAGCCTCGATCTTTCGCAAGCTCAGCGTCGCCGACAACATCATGGCGATTCTGGAAACCCGCAAGGACCTGAACCGCGAGCAGCGGCTGCAGGAACTCGAAGGCCTGCTGCAGGAATTCCACATCACTCATATCCGCGACAACCTGGGCATGAGCCTGTCCGGTGGTGAACGCCGCCGAGTGGAGATTGCACGCGCCCTGGCCACCGCGCCGAAATTCATCCTGCTCGACGAACCCTTCGCCGGCGTGGACCCGATTTCCGTCGGCGATATCAAGCAGATCATCCACCACCTCAAGGCCAAGGGCATCGGCGTGCTGATCACCGATCACAACGTGCGCGAAACCCTGGACATCTGCGAAACCGCCTACATCGTCAACGATGGTCAACTGATCGCCGAAGGCAACTCGGAGGCGATTCTTGCCAACCAGGTGGTCAAGGAAGTCTATCTGGGCCACGAATTCCGCCTCTAGCGGACAGCTCCTCATGATCCTTTGCAAAGGCCCGTTACCAGCGCGGCAACGAAATGGTAACAGGGCCTAGGCAAAGCGTTCGGACTCAGGCATATAATTTGCTTCCTAGTGGCGCTTCGTCGCCCTGTCGTGGATTACGTACAGACGCCGGATAAGGTCTGCAATGAAACCATCGCTAGTCCTGAAAATGGGCCAGCAGCTGACGATGACACCGCAGCTGCAACAAGCCATTCGCCTGCTCCAACTGTCGACTCTGGACCTGCAACAGGAAATCCAGGAGGCATTGGAGTCCAACCCGATGCTGGAGCGTCAGGAAGAAGGCGAAGACTTCGACAATTCCGACCCGATGGCCGATGGCGCCGAAAGCGCCATCTCGCCCGCCGCCCAGGAAGAGACCTTTCAGGAGTCGAGCTTCCAGGAAAGCCCGCAAACCGTCGACAACCTGGAAGACGGCGAATGGGGCGAGCGTATTCCCAACGAGTTGCCGGTCGACACCGCCTGGGAAGACATCTACCAGACCAGCGCCAGCAGCCTGCCCAGCAACGACGATGACGAATGGGATTTCACCACCCGCACGTCGTCGGGCGAAAGCCTGCAGAGCCACATGCTCTGGCAACTCAACCTGGCGCCGATGTCCGACAAGGACCGCCTGATCGCCGTGACGATCATCGACTGCATCAACGACCAGGGCTATCTGGAAGAAACCCTTGAGGAAATCGTCGAATCCTTCGATCCGGAACTGGACGTCGAGCTGGATGAAGTCGAAGCCGTGCTGCGCCGCATCCAGCAGTTCGAGCCCTCGGGAATCGGTGCGCGGGATCTGCGCGAATGCCTGCTCCTGCAATTGCGCCAGCTGCCCGCCTCCACGCCCTGGCTCAAGGAAGCGCAGCGCCTGACCAGCGACTATCTGGACCTGCTCGGCAACCGTGACTACAGCCAGCTGATGCGCCGCATGAAGCTCAAGGAAGACGAGCTGCGCCCGGTCATCGAGCTGATCCAGAGCCTCAACCCTCGCCCGGGCTCGCAGATCGAATCCAGCGAACCGGAATACGTGGTGCCGGACGTGATTGTGCGCAAGCACAATGATCGCTGGCTGGTCGAGCTCAATCAGGAAGCCATGCCGCGTCTGCGCGTCAACGCCCAGTACGCCGGCTTCGTGAAGCGCGCCGATTCCAGCGCCGACAACACCTTCATGCGCAACCAGCTGCAGGAAGCACGCTGGTTCATCAAGAGCCTGCAGAGCCGCAACGAAACCCTGATGAAGGTCGCCACGCAGATCGTCGAACACCAGCGCGGTTTCCTCGACTACGGCGACGAGGCCATGAAGCCTCTGGTACTGCACGATATCGCCGAGGCGGTGGGCATGCACGAGTCGACCATTTCCCGCGTCACCACCCAGAAATACATGCATACCCCGCGTGGCATTTACGAGCTGAAATACTTCTTCTCCAGCCACGTCAGCACCTCCGAAGGCGGCGAATGTTCGTCGACCGCTATCCGCGCGATCATCAAAAAACTGGTCGCAGCGGAAAATGCGAAAAAGCCATTGAGCGACAGCAAGATCGCTGGTTTACTGGAAGCACAGGGCATTCAAGTGGCGCGCCGCACAGTCGCCAAGTACCGTGAATCGCTCGGTATAGCGCCTTCGAGCGAACGCAAGCGACTGATGTAAGGGAGCCCTTGTAGCAACGCCCCAGTGTTCCTGCGGCAGGCTGCCAAGCCTGCCACTCACACACGGCAACAAGGAGAAGCGGTATGCAAGTCAACATCAGTGGACACCAGCTGGATGTGACAGACGCACTACGCAGCTACATCGAAGAGAAGCTCGAGCGCCTCGAGCGGCACTTCGACAAGATCACCAATGTGCAGGTCATTCTGGAGGTCGAGAAACTCAAGCAGAAAGTCGAAGCCACCTTGCACATCGCAGGAGGCGAAGTGGTGGCCAATGCCGAGCACGACGACATGTACGCAGCCATCGATCTACTCACCGACAAACTCGATCGCCAACTTATCAAGCACAAGGAAAAACAGCTCGATCGCCAGCAGGGCGCAATGGCCCGCTGAGTTCGTCCTTCTCCTATGATCCGACTTGAAACCATCCTGACCCCCGGCCGTTCCCTGGTGAACGTGCCGGGCGGCAGCAAGAAGCGTGTCCTCGAACAGATAGCCAGCGTGATCGCGCGTGATTTGCCCGACCTCGATGGCCAGACCATCTATGAAAGCCTGATTGCCCGCGAGAAGCTGGGCTCTACCGGCTTCGGCAACGGCATCGCCATTCCCCATTGCCGCCTGCCCGGCTGCAGTACACCGATCAGCGCGCTGCTCAAGCTGAGCACTGCCGTCGACTTCGACGCCATCGACGGTGCACCTGTCGACCTACTCTTCGTGCTGTTGGTACCCGAAGCGGCCACCGACGAGCATCTCGAACTGCTGCGCCAGATCGCCAGCATGTTCGATCGTGAGGAAGTCCGCGAACGGCTTCGCCAAGCTCAAGACAGCGAAGCCCTGTACCAGACCGTCGTGAACGTCCAGAACGGCCAATAGCCTGCGGGGTTAACCCATGCGCCTGATCATCGTCAGCGGTCGTTCCGGCTCGGGCAAGAGCACGGCGCTCGATGTACTCGAAGACAATGGGTTCTATTGCATCGACAACCTGCCGGCTGGGCTGCTGCCCGAGCTGGCGGAGCGCGCACTGCCCCATTCCGAATTGCTGCACCCGCAGGTGGCGGTGTCCATCGATGCGCGCAATCTGCCCAGCCAGCTCAGGCGCTTCGGTGAGCTGCTCGACGAAGTCCGCTCGCGCAACATCCAGTGCGACGTGCTGTATCTCGATGCCAGCGAGGAAACTCTGCTCAAGCGCTTTTCGGAGACGCGCCGCCGCCATCCGCTGACCAATGATCAGCGCTCCCTGGCCGAAGCCATGGTGGCCGAGGTCAAGCTGCTCAGCCCAATCATCGACCGGGCCGATCTGAAGATCGACACCACTCACCTGAACCTGTACCAGCTGCGCGATACGCTCAAGCTGCGCCTGCTCAACCAGTCAGAGCCAGGCACCGCGTACCTGATCGAATCGTTCGGTTTCAAGCGCGGCATGCCGGTGGACGCCGATCTGGTGTTCGACGTGCGCTGCCTGCCCAACCCCTACTGGAAGCCCGAGCTGCGTGATTTCACCGGCCTGGAGCAGCCCGTGGAGGAATATCTGTCGGCCCAGGCGGACGTCGAGGAGATGTACCAGGACATCTACACCTACCTGCACAAATGGCTACCGCGTTTTGCCGCCAGCAATCGCTCCTACGTGACCGTGGGTATCGGCTGCACGGGTGGCCATCACCGCTCCGTCTATCTGGCCAATCGCCTGGGCCAGGCCCTAAAGCCGCTGCTGAAGAACGTTCAGATTCGCCACCGCGACCTCAGTTAAGGAATTGCCGCGATGCCCGCCCGTGAAATCACCATCATCAACAAGCTAGGCCTGCACGCCCGGGCAGCTGCCAAGTTCGTCGGCGTCGCGGGGCGCTTTCCGTGCCAGATCAAGATTGGTCGTAGCGCCGAAGCGATGGTCGACGGCAAGAGCATCATGGCGGTGATGATGTTGGCCGCTGGCAAGGGCACCAATGTGCACCTGCTGACCGAGGGCGAGCGGGAAGACGAGGCGATGCAGGCGCTGGTCGATCTGATCAACAATTACTTCGACGAAGGCGAGTAACCACCTCGCCCCTCGCCGCGGGCGCTCAGAAGAACCAGGCCGTGGCGCCGTCGAGGATCTTGACGGCGATGATCAGCCCGCCTGCAAACACCAGCATGAAGCCCAGTGCATAACGCAGCGAGCGGCGGTTGGCCACGATCAGCTCATGCAATGGGCTCATGCAATACTCTCCAAGCGCTGGATCAAGCCAACGCGGTCTGATAGCGACGGGCGACCTCCGCCCAGTTCACCACGTTGTAGAACGCACCGATGTATTCCGGGCGACGATTCTGGTAACGCAGGTAATAGGCGTGCTCCCACACATCCAGGCCGAGAATCGGCGTGTTGCCGTTCATCAGAGGGCTGTCCTGGTTGCCGGTGCTCTCGACCACCAGCGTCTTCTCTGGCGTAACGCTGAGCCAGGCCCAGCCGCTGCCGAAGCGGGTCAGTGCCGCCTTGGTGAAGGCGTCCTTGAAGGCCTCGTAGCCGCCCAACTGGCTGTCGATGGCGGCTTTCAGTTCGCCTTGGGGCTCGCCGCCGCCGCTGGTGCTCATCACCGTCCAGAACAGCGAGTGGTTGGCGTGTCCGCCACCGTTGTTGATCACCGCGCCACGCTTGTCTTCCGGCACCTCCTTGAGGCGGGTCAGCAGCTCTTCGACCGGCAGCTCACCGAGCGGGTTGCCTTCCAGCGCGGCATTGAGGTTGTTGACGTAAGTCTGGTGATGCTTGCTGTGGTGGATTTCCATGGTTTGCGCATCGATATGCGGCTCCAGGGCGTCATAGGCATAGGGCAAGGCAGGCAGGCTGTACGGCATGATTTCACTCCTCTAATGGTACTGACGACTAGCAGGCGCGGAGCGCACTGCCATTGGCACATCGCCGGACGCCTGGGCACCCAGCAATCGCTCCGTACGGGGGTAGGCTCCGTGCTCGGCGACAAAGTTCAACACTCCCGAGTAGCTGCGCCGACTGTGGTGCAGGGCCGCCTGACGCAGCGCAGGCGACAGCTGTTCGCTCGCGATGCAGTGCAGCAGGTGCTCGTGGCAGGCACATAGATGCTCGGCCGCGCTCTCGGGATGGCCGATGGTCAATTGCAGGTCGGCCAGGTTGTGCTGCGAGACGACGAACGCCGCCACCGCCGCATCGGCATCACGCCAGCGCTCGAACAGCACCTGAGCCAGGGCGAGCGCCTGCAGGTACTGCTCACGCGCCTCGACCCAGAAGCCTTCGGCGAAGTAGCGGTTACCGGTCTCGATGAGTCGTTTCCACTGCTCCATGATCTGCCTCCTCGCCTGACGTCAGACACCAATGCCCAGCTGGGCCTAGAGACCGCCCTCGGTAAGCCGCTCGGGGTTGAGCAACTGCTCCAGCTCGGCGCGACCGAGTTCGGTCATTTCTTCGGCCACGTCGATGATCGGCCGACCTTCGCGGTAGGCCTTCTTGGCGATTTCCGCGGCTTTCTGGTAACCGATCAGCGGATTGAGCGCGGTGACCAGAATCGGATTGCGCCCGAGCGCTTCCTTGAGCTTGGGTTCGTTGACCTTGAAGCTGGCGATGGCGCGGTCGGCCAGCAAGCGGCTGACGTTGGCCAGCAACTCGATGCTGCCGAGCAGGTTGTGGGCGATCACCGGCAGCATGACGTTCAACTCGAAGTTGCCGGACTGCCCGGCGACGGCGATGGCGGCGTCATTGCCGATCACCTGGGCGGCGACCATGGCGGTAGCTTCGGGGATCACCGGGTTGACCTTGCCGGGCATGATCGACGAGCCGGGCTGCAGGGCTTCCAGCTCGATCTCGCTGAGGCCAGCCAGGGGCCCCGAGTTCATCCAGCGCAGGTCGTTGGCGATCTTCATCAGCGACACGGCGGTGGTCTTCAGCTGGCCGGACAGCGCGACTGCGGTGTCCTGGGAGCCAATCAGGGCGAAGAAGTTGCTGCCTGGCGTGAACTGCCGGCCGGTCAGGGCATTGAGCTCCTGGCAGAACAGTTCGGCAAAGCGCGGATGAGCGTTGATGCCGGTGCCCACGGCGGTGCCGCCCTGCGCCAGCGCCTGCAGCGCCGGCAGCAACCCGGTGAGTAGCTGGATGTTGGCCTGGATCTGTTGGGCCCAGCCATCGAGCACCTGGCTCATGCGCACCGGCATGGCATCCATCAGGTGGGTGCGTCCGGTTTTCACGTAAGGCTGCACCGCCAGGGACTTGTTGCACAGCACTTCGAGCAGATGCCCGAGCGCCGGCAGCAGCTTTTCACTGACCTCGATGGCGGCACTGACGTGAATGGTGGTGGGGATGATGTCGTTGCTGCTCTGGCCGCAGTTGACGTGGTCGTTGGGGTTGATCGGCTCGCCCAGAATGCGCGTGGCCAGGGTGGCGATCACCTCGTTGGCGTTCATGTTGGAACTGGTGCCCGAACCGGTCTGGAACACGTCCACCGGAAAGTGCTGCATGAATTCTTCGGCCAGTAATTGCTGGCAGGCGGCGACGATGGCATCGCCCTGAGCCGGCAGGATCTGCTCCAGATCGACGTTGGCGCGGGCAGCAGCGGCCTTGGCCAATATCAGCGCGCGGATGAACGCTTCGGGCATGGCCTGCCCCGACACCGGGAAGTTATTGACCGCACGCTGGGTTTGGGCGCCATACAGAGCCTCGGCGGGCACAGCCAGCTCACCCATGCTGTCGCGCTCGATACGGGTGTCGCTGTGGGAATTATTCATAGGGGTTTCCTTCTGCCAGTTCGGAGATCGAAAGCGAGGGCTGCATGCGCAAGGTGGCCAGGCGGTTGCGCGCGCTAATCAGGCTGCGCTGCTGCTCGCGGTCGACCGCCAGGTGCTGCAGGGCGTAGAGCGAGCGATAGGCGTGATCCAGACAGACACTGCGCCAGTGCCAGGGCAGCGCCGTGTCGCAGGCGGTGTCCATGAGTAGGGTCAGGGTGGTCAGCGACATCCGCCAGGGGCACAGACGCCCGTGTTCGACCAGCTGGCGGCCCTGCGCCCAGTGCAGATCCAGCAGTCGCGGCTCGTCTGGCAGCAGCGCGCAGCGGATCCTGAATCCCAGCCAGTGCCAGCAATCCAGACAAGGCGTAGTGCTCGAACGAAATCTCATGGCGAATCCTCAAAAGATAATGATATTAATTCCTATATAGGAAAAATAATCAATCCTTTGTGGCAAATACAAACGCAGGTGCCGATTCGTAGAGATGGGATGTCGTAAGCGGACTTGCTCGCTAAAAAGCGCTGAGAACCTGTTCAAAGTCTGCTGCGCGTCGGCACTGCGGCGTTAAAAACAGGCTGGAATGCCAGCCCAGTCGGACTGCTCATTTACAGCTTGTAAAGTCGAGCGCGACTCCGACCGGTCCTCGCCTGTTTTCGTGGGGCCGCCTAGGCCTTGCATTGCTCTAGCTCGCGAGACTTTGAACAGGCTCTGAGAAAGAAACGGCACGAAGGAAAGCCGTCGCCTTGCACGACGGCTTGCAGAAGAAAGGGCGCCAGGGGCGCCCTTCTGGTTCAGCTGCCGGCGACGGTCATCTTTTCGATCAGCACCGAGCCCGTGCGGATATTGCTGCGCAGCTCCAGGTCGCTGCCAACGGCGACGATCTGCCGGAACATGTCGCGCATGTTGCCGGCGATGGTCACCTCCTGCACGGCGAACTGGATCTCGCCATTTTCGACCCAGTAACCGCCTGCGCCGCGGGAATAGTCACCGGTCACCATGTTCAGGCCATGGCCCATCAGCTCGGTAACCAGCAGCCCGCGGCCCATGCGCTTGATCAGTGCCTGCTGATCTTCCTCGCCGTGGCTGACGAACAGGTTGTGCACACCACCGGCGTTGGCGGTACTCGGCATGCCCAGCTTGCGCCCGGAGTAGGTGCTCAGAATGTAGGACACCAGGCGGCCGCCCTCGACGAACGGCTTGGCGTAGGTAGCCAGGCCGTCGCCATCGAACGAGGCGCTGCCCATGGCGCGCGGGATGTGAGGGCGCTCGTCGAGGTTCAGCCAGGACGGGAACAGTTGCTCGCCCAGAGTGCCTTCCAGGAACGACGACTTGCGATACAGGGCGCCGCCGGAAATGGCACCCAGAAAACTGCCGAACAGCCCGGTGGCCAGCTCTGCCGAGAACAGCACCGGAACCTCGCAGGTCGACACCGGGCGCGCGCCAAGACGGCTGACCGCACGCTGGGCGGCGCGGCGGCCGATGCTGGCGGCGTCGGCGAGCAGGTTGCCCTGGCTGTTCACGTCGTACCAGTAGTCGCGCTGCATCTGCCCTTCGCTCTCGGCGATCATCACGCAGCTGAGGCTGTGGCGGGTGCTGGCGTAGCCGCCGATGAAGCCATGGCTGTTGCCATACACGCGGCAGCCCTGGTGGGTACCCAGGCTGGTGCCATCGGCATTGCGAATGCGCGCATCGGTATCGAACGCCGCCGCTTCACAGGTCAGCGCACGCTCGACGGCCTGCTCGGGGGTGATGTCCCAGGCGTGGTAGAGATCCAGATCCGGCAGATCGCGGGCCATCAGCGCCGCGTCGGCCAGGCCGGCGCTTTCATCTTCGGAGGCGTGCTTGGCGATTGCCAGGGCAGCCGCCACGGTTTCGCGAATAGCTGCTTCGCCGGTCGCCGAAGTGCTGGCCGAGCCCTTGCGCTGCCCCACATAGAGGGTAATGCCGAAACCCTGGTCACGGTTGAATTCGACGGTTTCCACCTCGCGCTGCCGCACCGTGGTGGACAGCCCCTGCTCCACCGATACGGCGACTTCGCAGGCGGTGGCGCCCTGCTTCTTGGCCTCGGCGAGAATCTGTTCGACCTGCGCCTGCAAACCGGGCAGCGCGGCGGGTCCGACTACTTCCACTTCACTCATAACGACTCCTGAACGATGGCCACAGCGGCAACGACGCGGGCGCCGCATGCGGCAAGAAACTTGCTGCTATCATGGCGACGTTTCCCATTGGATCACCGCCCCATGTCTGATTACTCCGATGACTTCTCCGGCGAGAAGAGCAAATCCCAAGTCAAGCGCGAACTGCACGCACTCCAGGAACTGGGCCAGCGCCTGGCCGGCCTCAAGCCCGATCTGCAGCGCAAGCTTCCCCTGACCGACGCCTTGCGCCGCGCCCTGGAAGAAGCACCGAAGCACACCGCCAACTCGGCCAAGAAACGCCATGTCCAGTTCATCGGCAAGCTGATGCGCGAACAGGACATCGACGCCATCGTCGCGCTGCTCGACCAGGTCGACGCCTCCACCCGCCAGTACAACGAACGCTTCCACAACCTCGAGCGCTGGCGCGACCGGCTGATCGAGGGCAACGACGAGGTGCTGGAAAAATTCATCAGCGAATACCCCGATGCCGACCGCCAGCACCTGCGCGGCCTGATTCGCCACGCCCAGCACGAAGCGGCCCAGAACAAGGCACCGGCCGCCTCACGCAAGATCTTCAAGTACATTCGCGAGCTCGACGACACCCAGCGCGGCCTGCGCTAAGCGCCCCGCGCGGATGACGCCGCCGCCCGCGCCCATCACGCGCCAGTACCGCCGACCGTGATCGCATCGATCTTCAGGGTCGGCTGACCGACGCCGACCGGCACCGACTGGCCATCCTTGCCGCAGGTGCCGACGCCGCTGTCCAGCGCCAGGTCGTTGCCGACCATCGACACTCGACTCATCGCTTCCGGCCCGTTGCCGATCAGGGTCGCACCCTTGACCGGCGCAGTGATCTTGCCGTCCTCGATCAGGTACGCCTCGCTGGTGGAGAACACGAACTTGCCGCTGGTGATGTCGACCTGACCACCGCCGAGGTTGGCGCAGTAGATACCCTTTTTGACCGAACGGATGATCTCCTCGGGTTCGCTCTCGCCGGCTAGCATGTAGGTGTTGGTCATGCGCGGCATCGGCAGGTGAGAGTAGGACTCGCGGCGACCGTTACCGGTGCGCGCCACGCCCATCAGGCGGGCGTTGAGCTTGTCCTGCATGTAGCCCTTGAGCACGCCGTTCTCGATCAGCGTGGTGCACTGGGTCGGCGTGCCCTCGTCGTCCATGCTCAACGAACCACGACGCTCGGCCAGGGTGCCGTCGTCGACGATGGTGCACAGCTTGGACGCCACCTGCTGGCCGATCTTGCCGCTGTAGTTGGAGCTGCCCTTGCGGTTGAAGTCGCCCTCCAGGCCATGGCCGACCGCCTCGTGCAGCAGCACGCCGGACCAGCCGGCGCCCATCACCACCGGCAAGGTGCCGGCCGGTGCAGCAACCGCTTCGAGGTTGACCAGTGCCTGGCGCAGCGCCTCGCGGGCGTAGCCCATGGCGCGGTCTTCATTGAGGAAGTAGCGGTAGTCGGTACGCCCGCCGCCGCCGTGGCCACCGCGCTCGCGGCGGCCGTTCTGCTCGACGATCACGCTGACGTTGAAACGCACCAGGGGACGGATATCGGCGCCCAGGCTGCCGTCGGTGGCGGCGACCAGCACGCGATCCCACACGCCGGCCAGGCTCACCGTCACCTGTTTGATGCGCGGGTCCAGGGCGCGGGTGGCGATGTCGATGCGCTTGAGCAGCTCGACCTTCTGGGCGCGGTCGATCACGTCCAGCGGGTTGTCGGCGGCGTACAGCGGCATCACCTCGGTGGCCTTGAAGGCTTGCACGCGGCCCTGCTGCCCGGCACGGGCAATCGAGCGCGCGGCACGAGCCGCCTGGCTCAGCGCCTCGGGGGTGATGGCGTTGCTGTAGGCGAAGCCGGTTTTTTCACCGGACTGGGCACGTACGCCCACGCCCTGGTCGAGGTTGAAGCTGCCTTCCTTGACGATGCCGTCTTCCAGCACCCAGGTTTCCGAGACCTGGGTCTGGAAGTACAGGTCGGCGGCGTCGATGCCAGGGCCGGCCAGCTCGCCGAGTACGCCCGGCAGGTGCTCCAGGGTCAGGCCACCGGGGCTCAGCAGTTGCTCGCTGACGGTCGATAACAGGTCGCTCATAAGGTCTCCACATCAGGCTGCCGCGGCTCGGCCGCAGCGAAAAATCGTTTGTGTCGCAGCACAGGCATCCGGTCGCGGATCGCCGCCTGCTCGGCGGTATCCCGTTCGGCCAGCAAAGCCGCCTCGCCATCGGCATGTTCGGCCAGCTTACGCCCCCAGGGGTCGACGATCAGGCTGTGCCCGTAAGTTTCTCGGCCACCAGGGTGGATGCCGCCCTGGGCCGCCGCCAGCAGGTAGCACTGGGTTTCGATGGCCCGCGAACGGATCAGTACCTCCCAGTGCGCCGCCCCGGTAACCCGGGTGAAGGCTGACGGCGCGCTGATCAACTCCGCGCCGGCTTCACGCAGCGCGCTATAGAGCTCAGGAAAGCGCAGGTCATAGCAGACGGTCAAACCCAGACGCCCGACGGGCGTGTCGGCCACCACTATCTGCCCGCCATGGGCATAGTCGTCCGACTCGCGATAGCGGCCGCGGCTGTCACTGACATCCACGTCGAACAGGTGCAGTTTGTCGTAACGGGCGACGAATTCGCCGTGCTCATCGACCATCAGCGAACAGGCCCGCGGCTTGCCTTCGGGCTCGCCTTGCGGTGGCAGCGGCAAGGTGCCGGCAACGATCCACAGGCCGAGCTCTCGGGCAGTGCGCTGCAGCCAGGGTAATACCGGACCCTCGCCGCTGGCCTCCAGGCGGCCCAGTGCGGCGGCATCGCGGCGGCCCAGGGCCGAAAAGTTTTCCGGCAGCACCGCCAATCGCGCCCCACCTGCCGCGGCCTGCTCCAGCAGGCGCCGGGCCTGCAGAAGGTTGGCGGCGATATCGTCCTGGCTGACCATCTGGATCACAGCGAATGACATCACGACCTCCGGCTCAGTTGGGCTTTTCGAACGGCTTGTCGAATTTCAGTTCCGGGTCGTGCAACGTGCCCTTGACGTCGTACTGCACGCTGGCGAAGCGCGCCACGCGATCCCCCAGCAGCTTGTCGGCGATGAACAGCGCACCACCAATGGCCGGTGCGCCGACGATCAAGGCGGCAATCGGCAGGTTGTTGGTCACCGGCAGGGTGACCAGCAGCTTGGCGTCGATACCTTCGTTGACCATGTTCAGGGTGCCGTTGAGCTCCAGGTTGCTCGACGGGCCGGTCATGGTGATCGGCTCCTGGGTGACGAACACGCCATCGGTAGCCATCAGGTTGCCTTTCACCCGGTCGTAGCTCAGGCCCTTGTCGAGCAGGTCGGAAAAATCCAGGCGCAGACGGCGACCGATGGAGTTGAAGTTGAGCAGGCCGAATACCCGCAGCGCCGAAGCCGAGCCCTGCACCTCGACGAACTGGCCCTTGCGCAGCGCCGCATCCAGGCTGCCGGAGTAGCGCTTGAGGCTGAACCAGGCCGGCGAGCCCGGCCAATGGCCGTTGGCGTCCAGGCGGAAGCTTTCACTGGTCGCAGAAGGCGCGTAGCCCCAGGCCTTGAGCACTTCGGAAAGTTTCTCGCCCTGCAGGCGGCCCTTGTACCAGCTGCGCGTCTGCCCCGGCACGCCCTGCCAGCCGATGGCGCCGCCCATATGCAGCCCCTTGAGATTGATGTCCAGGTCACTGAACTGCACGCCCTGGCCGTCAGGACGCGCCTTGAGCGACCAGGTGCCCATGTCGTCGTCGCCCTGGAACACGTGGGCGACGCGCAGGTTCAATGCCGGAATCTTGCGTGGGTCGAAGTCGGCCAGTGGATCGGGCTCATCCGGTTCCGGTTCGTTCTCGGTCTTCGGCTTGGCGGCCGGCAGCCGCACATATTCCATGTCGGCGACGATAGGCTTGTCGGCGGCTTCGAACAGGTCGATGCGGCCCTTGGCCAGGGTGCTGTCCAGGTTCAGCGACCAACCGCCATTGAGGGGACGGAGGCCCACATCCAGATCATCGAGTTTCTGCCCAAAGCCTTGGAAGTGGCCGATACGCAGCTGCGCATCGCTGAACAATTGCTGAGTCTGCTGGCGTGACGCCTGTTGATAAGGCTCGATAGCCTTCTGCCATTCGGCTAGGTCGACCTGCTCCACGCGCCCACGCACCCGCACGCCGCGAGCGGTCGGCAGGATCGCCGGGCCATCGCCGATGCGCAGCTCGCCGCGGCTCTGGTCGAACTTGCCGGCAGGTGAAGCCAGGGTGAAGCTGGCCACGTTGGCGTAGTCGAGCCCATAACGTTGCTCGGCGCCGCCGAAACTCATACGCCACTGAGTCGCGCGCTGCTCGTCAGCGGTCTTGCCGAAAGGCGCCGGCAAGGCAATGCTCAGTCCCTTGAGGTCGGAGTCGACAGTCAACTGGCTTTGTGCGCCCTCCAGGCTCAGGTTCAGGCGATACGGCAGGCTACCTTCGGCCGGCAGCTTCTGCTTGACGCCCAACCACTGCGTCAGGTTCGCCAACGCCACCACGCCATTGGCTTCGATCCGGCTGCGCGGCTGACCGGGCTTGCCATCGGCCACCGCCTTGCCGCGGATGGCATGGCCCAGCGCCCGGGCAGTGATCGCCGGCGCGCTCAGGCCCTTGCTGGTGTCGTAGCGAAAATCTCCAGTCACGTCGTTCAACTGCAGCTCGGGCTTGCTGATGGCGAGCGAGGCCTTGTTGGCACTGAAGTCGACGATCACGTTGGCCGGCTCGCCTTTTTGCAGCGGGATATCCAGATTCAGCGCGCCATTGAGGGCGCCCTCGCCTTTCCAGCCAGCAAAGGTATCGGCGACGCCCAGCGGGGTTTCCTGGAGGATCTTCAGGCCGTCGCCGACGCTGCTTTGCAGCTTGCCCTTGAGTTTGAGGTGTGGGGTCTGGCCACTGTCGACATGGGGAATATCGGCAAATGCCTCGCGCACGCGGCTGTCGAGAATCTTGCCTTCGGAAACGCGCACACGCACGCCGCTGTCCTCTATCAGCACCTGACCGCGAGCATCACGCAACTCAGGCCAGCCAGGCTGGAAGGCCAGCTCGGCGTCCTGCACGTCGAAGAACAGGCTGATGCTGCGCACTGCCGGGTCCGGGTTGCGGTTGATCGAACCCTGGTACTGGAAATAGCCCTCGTTGACCTTGCCGCTGCGGATGGCGGTCTTCAGCCATTCGTCGAGCGCCGGGCTGAGCACCGGGGTCGGCAGGTATTTCTCGGTGAAGCGCGCATCACCGTCGCGCATGCCGACGCGCAGGTCCATGTAATCCTCGCGCTCGGGATCCTTGAGCATGCGGATCAGGAAGTCGCCGGCCACCTTGCCCTCTTCGCCGACCACCTGCAGGTAGGGCGCGCGCAGGGTGAAGCCTTCATCGTCAAGGGTCCAGGTCAGCCGGCCCTTGGCCTCTTGGTAGACCCAGGCCTTCGGGAACAGGGTGGTCAGGTGCAGGGAGAAATCTTCGCTGTCGACCTTCAGTTCGCCACCACCGAGGTCGCCGGTGATGCTGCCGCTGCCATTCTCAACGGCAGGCGAGGCGTGCCAGGCGGAAAAGCCGATGCGTTCCAGGTTGGCAGAGAACTGCAGACGCTTGGGATCTTCCGAATCTGGCTGGAAGCTCGCGTTGAGGTTGCGCAGGCCGCCGTGGGGCTTGAGGGTCTGCAGCAGATCGAGGGCGTTGTCCGGCAGCGGCGCCAGGCTCTCGACCAGCGGCACCAGCGGGCCGACATCGAGGCGGTCGGCGCTCAGTTTCCACAGCTGCGATTGATCACCACGAGCAGCCTGGTGGCCAAGGGAAATACGCGCTTCCCCCCAGCGGGTCTCGCCGCGGCTGAAGGCGAAATCGTCGAGCAGCAGATCGAAGTCGTCGCCCTTGCGTTCGAAGTAGGCGTTCAGGGCCAGATCCTTGAGCGCCACTGCCTCGCGCTCGCCGTAGCGCCCCTTCATCTGCGGCGCATGCAGGCGGGTAACGGCGCGCTGCAACTGGCGCTGGTCCCACACGGCCCAGAGTTCGCCGCCCAGCTGCAGGTTGTCGAGGTGCCAGTCGCGGGTCAGCCGCGGCGGCAGCCAGGCGGCCCAGTCGCTCTGCGGCGCGCTCAGGTACAGCTCGGCGCGGGCGTCCTGCCAGTGCTCGGGCTGGATGCGCGTTCGCAGCTGCAGGGCCAGGGGTTGACCGTCCGGCAGGTGCAGGCGCGCGTTCAGGCGCTGACGGCTGCTGCCGTTGTCGATGCTCAGGTTGATGTCGTTGAGTTGCAGCGGCTCCTGCTCGAGGGGCTGGACGCTCACCCGGCTGCCGAGCAGGGAAAGATGGCCGAGCATCTGCGACTGGCGCAGCGCCTTGGCGATATCCAGTGGCGGCTGGTTCTGCCGTTGCGGCAGACCTTCCACATGCCAGGCGCCCTGCTCGTCTTCACGCAGGGTCAGGCTCAGACCATCGAGCTGCAGGTCGGCCAGACGCGGCTGCCAGGCCAGCAGGCTGCCGAGCAGATCGGGCACCACCTGCACCTGCTTGAGGGCCAGCGCCTGCTCGCCCGCGCCGACGCGCAAATCGCGCACCGTGAGCAGCGGCGCGAAGCCGCTCCAGTGGCCTTCCAGCGCACCGATGCTGATCGGCATGCCCAAGGCTTCACTGGCGCGGATTTCAGCCTCTTGCCGGTATTCGGCCACCAGGGGCACAAGCTGGCGACCGAGGCTGACGTAAAAAGCGGCCAGCACCAGGCCGAGTGCGCAAAGACCCAGCCCCCAGCGCAGCAGCGTGGCGAACGCCTGCCCAAGACGCGCCATTCAGTTCACTTCCCGGCCCGGCCGGGCGTTGTTACAGCAGCACCACATCGTATTGTTCCTGGGAGTACATGGTTTCGACCTGGAACTTGATGGTTCGTCCAATGAATGCTTCGAGGTCGGCGACGTTGCCCGACTCTTCGTCGAGCAGGCGGTCGACCACCTTCTGGTTGGCCAGCACGCGATAACCTTCGGGCTGGTAGGCCCGGGCCTCACGAAGGATCTCGCGAAAGATTTCGTAGCAGGTGGTTTCCGCGGTTTTCAGCTTGCCGCGGCCCTGGCAGTGGCTGCACGGCTCGCACAGCACCTGTTCGAGACTTTCGCGGGTGCGCTTGCGGGTCATCTGCACCAGTCCAAGTTCGGTGATGCCGATGATGTTGGTCTTGGCGTGGTCGCGCTCCAGCTGCTTTTCCAGGGTGCGCAGCACCTGACGTTGGTGCTCCTCATCTTCCATGTCGATGAAGTCGATGATGATGATGCCGCCCAGGTTGCGCAGGCGCAGCTGACGGGCAATCGCGGTGGCCGCTTCGAGGTTGGTCTTGAAGATGGTCTCCTCGAGCGTGCGATGACCGACAAAGGCGCCAGTATTCACGTCGATGGTGGTCATCGCCTCGGCTGGGTCGATAATCAGGTAACCACCGGACTTGAGCGGCACCTTGCGCTCAAGGGCCTTCTGGATTTCGTCCTCAATGCCATGCAGGTCGAAGATCGGCCGCTCGCCCGGATAGTGCTCCAGGCGGTCGGCGATTTCCGGCATCAGTTCGGCGACGAAGCTGGTGATCTTGCCGAAGGTTTCCCGCGAGTCGACGCGGATCTTCTCGGAACGCGGACTGACCAGATCGCGCAGGGTGCGCAGGGCCAGGCTCAGATCCTCGTAGATCACCGAGGGCGTCGGTGCACTCTTCATCTGCTCGCCGATCTGCGTCCACAGGCGGCGTAGGTAGCGGATGTCGACCAGGATTTCGTCGGCCCGCGCGCCATCGGCCGCGGTGCGCAGGATGAAACCACCGGCCTCGGCGATGCCCTCGGCAGCCACGCAATCGGCGACCACCTGTTTGAGGCGCTCGCGCTCGGTTTCGTCTTCGATCTTCAGGGAAATACCGACATGGCTGGTACGCGGCATGTACACCAGGTAACGCGAGGGAATCGACAGCTGGGTGGTCAGTCGCGCGCCCTTGCTGCCAATCGGGTCCTTTGTGACCTGCACGGTGAGACTCTGACCTTCGTGCACCAGGGCGCTGATGCTCTCAACGGCGCTGCCTTCGCGGCTGGAGATTTCCGAGGCATGGATGAACGCCGCACGCTCCAGGCCGATGTCGACGAAGGCCGCCTGCATGCCGGGCAGCACGCGCACCACCTTGCCCTTGTAGATGTTGCCGACGATGCCGCGGCGCTGGGTGCGCTCGACGTGCACCTCCTGCAGGACACCGTTTTCCACCACCGCCACGCGCGACTCCATCGGCGTGATGTTGATCAGGATCTCTTCACTCATGCGCCCATCTCTTGGCTGAGATGAAGCTGAAAGCAGCGGCGGGCTCATCACGCCCGAACCATCGCGGCCTGCAACCTCTTAGGTTATGCGCTGGCAGTGGTTTGCCAACACGGAATCGCGAATTGCGCGAGCAGTTCGGCAGTCTCGCACAACGGCAGGCCAACCACCGCTGAATAACTGCCCTGCATCTGGCTGACGAACACCGCAGCCAGCCCCTGAATACCATAACTGCCGGCCTTGTCGCGCGGCTCGCCGGTGGCCCAATAGGCTTCAATCTGTGTCCGGTCGAGAGGTTTGAAGCGTACCGTGCTGGTGACCACGCGCGCCTCGGCTCGGTTATCGCTGACCAATGCGACGGCTGTCAGCACCTGATGCTCACGGCCGGACAGCGCCGCCAGGGTGGTCAGCGCATCCTCGCGGTCGACGGGCTTGCCAAGGATGCGGCCGTCGAGTACCACGGCGGTATCGGAGCCGAGCACCACGGCGTCGCGATCATTCAGCGTGTCGAGTGCGGCCTGAGCCTTGGCCCGCGCCAGGCGCTCGACGTAGGCGTCAGGCGCCTCGCCGGGCTGCACGGTTTCATCGATGGGCACCACCTGGGTGGTGAAGGGGACGCCGATCTGCGCGAGTAGCTCGCGACGGCGCGGCGAAGCGGAGGCCAGGTAGAGCGTGGTCATGCACAGGTCTCGCAATCAGGCGCTACAGCGCGGTTCAGTTGACTCGCATGCGTCGGTGTACGGCGCGCAGCAGGGTGCACACCCAGGGCCACAACAAGGCGCTGACCAGGGCCGGCAGCACGAAGGCCAGGGTCGGCGGGCGGTTGCCGGTCAGGGCGTTGAGCCACAGCTGCACCAGTTGGGCGACGCCGAACACCACCAGCAGCACCATGCTCTGCTGCCACATGGGAAACATGCGCAGGCGCTGGTGCAGGCTCAGCACAAGAAAGGTGATCAGGGTGAGGATCAGCGCGTTCTGCCCCAGCAGCGTGCCGTTGAGCACGTCGGCCAGCAAGCCGATGCAGAAGGCGCTGGTCATGCCGATGCGGTGCGGCACGGCCAGCACCCAGTAGGTGAGAAACAGCGCCAGCCACAGCGGCCGGCCGATTTCCATGAAGCGCGGCATGGTCGACACGCTGAGCAGCAGCGCCAGCACCAGGCTGGCCCAGATCACCCACAGGTTGCTCGAACGGGACGCGATCATTGGCGGGGCTCCTCACCGCTGGCGGGCACTGCTGGCGGCGGCACCTCGGGTGTTGGCGCCTCGACCGGTGGAGCATCCTCGACCGGCGCTTCGGCATCGGGATGACCCTTGGCCTGGCGGTCGACCTCTTCCTGGGCCTCGGCCGATTCGGTGGCGCGTTGCTCGGGCGAGCGCGGGTCGGTGAATACCAGCAGCATGTAACGGGTACGATTGAGATTGGCGGTCGGCACGGCGCGGACGATGGCGAACGGCTGGCCGGAGTCATGCACCACCTCGGTCACCGTGGCCACCGGGTAGCCGGCCGGGAAACGCTGACCAAGGCCGGAGCTGACCAGCAGATCGCCCTCCTTGATGTCGGCGGTGTCGGCCACGTGGCGCAGCTCGAGACGCTCCGGGTTGCCAGTGCCGGTGGCGATGGCGCGCAGGCCGTTGCGGTTGACCTGCACGGGAATGCTGTGGGTGGTGTCAGTGAGCAGCAGCACGCGAGAGGTGTAGGGCATCACCTCGACCACCTGGCCCATCAGGCCGCGGGCGTCGAGCACCGGCTGACCGAGCACCACGCCGTCCTTCTCGCCCTTGTCGATGAGAATGCGGTGGGTGAAGGGGTTGGGGTCGATACCGATCAGCTCGGTGGCCAGCACCTCATCGTCGACCAGCGCCGAGGAGTTGAGCAGCTCGCGCAGGCGCACGTTCTGCTCAGTCAGCGCGGCCAGCTTCTGCAGGCGGCGCTGCATCATCAGCTGTTCGGCCTTGAGCTTCTCGTTCTCGGCGGCCAGCTCGTTGCGCGAGCTGAGCTCCTGGGTGGCACTTTCCCACAGGGTGACCGGCAGACGGCCGAGCCAGTACACCGGCTCGACGATCAGGCCGAGCTGGCTACGAACCGAATGCAGGACGGTCAGACGGGCGTCGACGACCATCAGAGCGGCCGACAGCACGGCGAACACCAGCAGGCGTACACCGAGCGAAGGACCTTTGGCGAATAGCGGCTTTATGGCGATTACCTCGTAGCCTGCCCGGAAGCTGCATGCGGCGCGATGGTAGCTTCCGAGCTGCTGCAGCGTGAGGCGTGCGGCTTATTCGGTGGACAACAGATCCATGCTGTGACGATCCATCATCTCCAGCGCCTTGCCGCCGCCACGGGCGACGCAGGTCAGCGGGTCTTCGGCGACGATCACCGGCAGGCCGGTTTCCTGGCTCAGCAGTTTGTCCAGGTCACGCAGCAGCGCGCCACCACCGGTCAGTACCAGACCGCGCTCGGCGATGTCCGAGGCCAGCTCGGGCGGCGATTGCTCCAGGGCGCTCTTGACCGCCTGGACGATGGTCGCCAGGGATTCCTGCAGCGCTTCGAGCACTTCGTTGGAGTTCAGGGTGAAGCTGCGTGGTACACCTTCGGCCAGGTTGCGGCCACGCACGTCGACTTCACGGATTTCGCCGCCCGGGTAAGCGGTGCCGATTTCCTGCTTGATGCGTTCGGCGGTGGATTCGCCGATCAGCGAACCGTAGTTGCGGCGCACGTAGGTGATGATGGCTTCGTCGAAACGGTCGCCACCAACCCGTACGGATTCGGCGTAAACCACGCCGTTCAGGGAGATCAGTGCGATTTCAGTGGTACCACCGCCGATATCGACGACCATCGAACCACGCGCTTCTTCGACCGGCAGGCCGGCACCGATGGCGGCGGCCATCGGCTCTTCGATCAGGAACACTTCGCGGGCACCGGCGCCCAGCGCGGATTCACGGATGGCGCGGCGCTCGACCTGGGTCGATTTGCACGGCACGCAGATCAGCACGCGCGGCGACGGCTGCAGGAAGCTGTTCTCGTGAACCTTGTTGATGAAGTACTGCAGCATCTTTTCGCAAACGCTGAAGTCGGCGATCACGCCGTCCTTCATCGGGCGGATGGCGGCGATGTTGCCAGGAGTACGACCGAGCATGCGCTTGGCGTCGGTACCGACGGCGACGACGCTCTTCTGATTGCCATGGGTACGGATGGCGACGACCGACGGCTCGTTCAGGACGATACCGCGTTCGCGTACATAAATGAGGGTATTGGCAGTGCCCAGGTCAATCGACAGATCGCTGGAAAACATGCCACGCAGTTTTTTGAACATGGGATAGGGACCCTAGGCAACGCGTGGTAAAGATCGGCGCAAGAAAACACGCAGGTAAAAAAGTGCGGCAAACTCTAACAACGGCAGGGATTTTGAGCAAGGCACCAATATGTTAGATTGCCTGTTTTTCCGCGGCCTTGAGGCATCTTTCACACCGGCGGTAACAGCACTGAAAAGCTGTCATGCGCTACCGGTAACTGCCCCAAGCCGCACGTCGCCGCCTTAGACCGCCAGCCAAACGCATCCGTTCCCTGCCACCCAGGCACGGGCACCTGCCGAGACCCATGCTGGCGAGTACCTGGCGGCTAGTTTTTACAGGGAGAACCCGATGGCGCTTGAACGCTCCGAGGTGGAAAAGATCGCACACCTGGCCCGCCTGGGCCTGAGTGACAGTGAACTGCCACAGACCACCGCAACCCTCAACAGCATTCTGGGCCTGATCGACAACATGCAGGCGGTCGATACCACCGGCATCGAGCCCCTGGCCCACCCGCTGGAAACCACCCAGCGCCTGCGTGCCGACGCCGTTACCGAAGCGAACCAGCGCGACGCCTACCAGGCCATCGCCCCGGCCGTGGAAAGCGGCCTGTACCTGGTTCCCAAAGTCATCGAGTAAGGAAAGCCTTCCGCCATGCATCAATTGACCCTGGCCGAGATCGCCCGCGCACTCGCCGACAAGCAATTCTCTTCCGCCGAGCTGACCGGGAGCCTGCTGAGCCGCATCGAGCAGCTCGATCCGCAGCTCAACAGCTTCATCACCGTCACCGCAGAGCAAGCCCTCGAGCAGGCAAAGGCCGCCGACGCCCGCCGCGCTGCCGGTGAAAACGGCCCGCTGCTTGGCGCGCCGATCGCCCACAAGGACCTGTTCTGCACCCAGGGCGTGCTGACCAGCTGCGGCTCGAAGATCCTCACCGGCTTCAAGGCACCCTACGACGCCACCGTGGTCGACAAGCTCAAGGCCGCCGGCACCGTGACCCTCGGCAAGCTGAACATGGACGAGTTCGCTATGGGCTCGGCCAACGAATCCAGCCACTACGGCCCGGTCAAGAACCCCTGGGACACCAGCCGCGTACCCGGCGGTTCTTCGGGTGGCTCGGCTGCAGCCGTAGCGGCGCGCCTGCTGCCGGCCGCCACCGGCACCGACACCGGCGGCTCGATCCGTCAGCCGGCGGCGCTGACCAACCTCACCGGTATCAAGCCCACCTACGGCCGCGTGTCGCGCTGGGGCATGATCGCCTACGCCTCCAGCCTCGATCAGGGCGGCCCGCTGGCCCGCACCGCCGAGGATTGCGCCCTGCTGCTCGGCGCCATGGCCGGTTTCGATGCCAAGGATTCGACCAGCGTCGATCAGCCGGTCGATGATTACCTGGCCGCCCTCGCCCAGCCGCTGGCCGGCCTGCGCATCGGCCTGCCCAAGGAATACTTCGGTGCCGGCCTCGACGCACGCATCGGCGAGAAGATCATGGCCGTGGTCGAGGAGTTGAAAAAGCTCGGCGCCACCGTCAAGGACATCAGCCTGCCAAACCTGCAGCACGCCATCCCGGCCTACTACGTGATCGCGCCGGCCGAGGCCAGCTCGAACCTGTCGCGCTTCGACGGCGTGCGTTTCGGCTATCGCTGCGAGAACCCGAAAGACCTGCAGGACCTGTACAAGCGCTCCCGTGGCGAAGGCTTCGGCGAGGAAGTGAAGCGCCGCATCATGGTCGGCACCTATGCGTTGTCCGCCGGTTACTACGATGCTTACTACATCAAGGCCCAGCAGATCCGCCGGTTGATCAAGAACGACTTCGTCGCCGCCTTCAAAGAGGTCGACGTGATTCTCGGCCCGACCACGCCGAACCTGGCCTGGAAGCTCGGCGAGAAGAACGCCGACCCGGTCTCCGCCTACCTGGAAGACATCTACACCATCACCGCCAACCTGGCCGGCATCCCCGGTCTGTCGATGCCGGCCGGCTTCGTCGATGGCCTGCCGGTGGGCGTGCAGCTGCTCGGCAACTACTTCCAGGAAGGTCGTCTGCTCAACGTCGCGCACCAGTACCAGCAGGTCAGCGACTGGCACAAACAAGCACCGAGCGGATTCTGAGAGCCTGTTCAAGGTCTAGCCGAGCGAAGTTCAGGCAAGGCGAAAACAGGCGAAAAAGCGCAGTTTACGCGCTGTAAATGAGCATTTTGAGCCTGTTTTCAACGCAGCCTGAACAAAGCGCAGGCAGAGATTGGACAGGCTCGGAGGACATGTATGCAATGGGAAACAGTAATCGGGCTCGAGATTCACGCTCAGCTCAGCACCCAATCGAAGATCTTCTCGGCCAGCGCCACCACCTTTGGCGCCGAGCCCAACACCCAGGCCAGCCTGGTCGATCTCGGCATGCCCGGCACCCTGCCGGTGCTCAACGCCGAAGCCGTGCGCATGGCCTGCCAGTTCGGCCTGGCCATCGATGCAGAGATCGCCGAGCGTAACGTCTTCGCGCGCAAGAACTACTTCTACCCGGACCTGCCGAAAGGCTACCAGACTAGCCAGATGGATCACCCCATCGTCGGCAAGGGCTTCCTCGACATCACCCTAGAAGACGGCACCGTCAAGCGCATCGGCATCACCCGAGCACACCTTGAAGAAGACGCCGGCAAGAGCCTGCACGAAGACTTCCAGGGCATGAGCGGCATCGACCTGAACCGCGCCGGCACGCCGCTGCTGGAAATCGTCTCCGAGCCGGACATCCGTTCGGCCAAGGAAGCGGTGGCTTATGTGAAGGCCATCCACGCACTCGTCCGCTACCTCGGTATCTGCGACGGCAACATGGCCGAAGGTTCGCTGCGTTGCGACTGTAACGTCTCGGTACGCCCCAAGGGCCAGGCCGAGTTCGGCACCCGCGCCGAGATCAAGAACGTCAACTCGTTCCGCTTCATCGAAAAAGCCATCAACCATGAAGTGCAGCGCCAGATCGAGCTGATCGAGGACGGCGGCAAGGTGGTTCAGGAAACCCGCCTGTACGATCCCAACAAGGATCAGACGCGCTCCATGCGCAGCAAGGAAGAAGCCAACGACTACCGTTACTTCCCCTGCCCGGACCTGCTGCCGGTGGTGATCGAGCGCAGCTTCCTCGACGAACTGCGCAGCCAGTTGCCAGAGCTGCCGCCGCAGAAGCGCGAGCGTTTCGAGCGCCAGTTCGGCCTGTCCACCTATGACGCCAGCGTGCTCAGCGCCAGCCGCGAAATGGCCGACTACTTCGAAGCCGTGGAAAAGACCTGCGGCGACGCCAAGCTGTCGGCCAACTGGGTGATGGGCGAGCTGTCCAGCCTGCTCAACAAGGAAGGCCTGGAGATCGAGCAGTCGCCGGTGTCCGCCGAGCAACTGGGCGGCATGATCCTGCGCATCAAGGACAACACCATCAGCGGCAAGATCGCCAAGATGGTCTTCGAGGCCCTGGCTGCCGGTGAAGGCGCCAGCGCCGATGAAGTGATCGAGAAGAAAGGCCTCAAGCAGGTCACCGATTCCGGCGCCATCGAGGCGATGCTCGACGAAGTGCTGGCCGCCAACGCCGAGCAGGTCGAACAGTACCGCGCCAGCGACGAAGCCAAGCGTGGCAAGATGTTCGGCTTCTTCGTCGGCCAGGCCATGAAAGCCTCCAAGGGCAAGGCCAACCCGGGGCAAGTGAACGAACTGCTGAAGAAAAAGCTCGAAGGTTGAGCGATTTGAAAACGCCGGGATTGCCCGGCGTTTTCATATCTGATGGATGGCAAAGGGAGAAGAGCAATGCGAGGACTGTCGATTGTGCTGGTGCTGTTCAGCCTGCTGCTTGCCGGCTGCAGCACGCCCCGTGGCGGTCTGCCCTATGGCAGCGGTGCGCCCTATGACAGCAGCGTGGCCGGCGATTACCGCGCCGAGGGCAAGGCTTCGTATTACGGCCGCGCGCACCACGGCAACAAGACCGCCAGCGGCGAGCGCTTCGACCAGAACGCGCTGACCGCCGCCCACCGCACCCTGCCCTTCGGCACCATGGTCCGGGTCACCAACCTCGACAATGGCCAGAGCGTGGTGGTGCGCATCAACGACCGCGGCCCCTTCGCCCGCGGGCGCATCATCGACGTGTCGCGCAAGGCGGCCGAGTCCCTGGGCATGCTGAAGACGGGCGTGGCGCCGGTGCGGGTGGAAAGCCTGAAGTAAGACGGGATCTGTTCACGATCTTTCAGGCGGCATAAAGAGACTGCTAGAAGGCAGAAGCAGCTACTCAGCGATTCATTGTGGGAACGGGCCATGCCCGTGATTTTTCGCGGGCATGGCCCGCTCCCACAGGTAATGTACCAACGCCCACTTCCACCTTTTTGCAGGAAAAGAGCTGAACTCGAACCAAAAAATCCCAAGCAGACGCTTACAACGCCGGATCCCAGCGCTGCGACCAGTCGGTGTCCTGGGCGGCAATTTCGCGCAGCAACTCGAAGCTGCGTTGCAAGGCCGCCGAGTCCCGCTCCCGGGAATACACCAGGTAGGTCGGATAGCTGAATTCCGGCGCCCGTGGTACCCGCTCCAGCACCTTCTTGTCCAGATAGCTCTGCACCACGCGCGTGCGAAAATAACCCGAGCCGCCGTGCTCCAGAATGTATTGCAACGCCAATGGCCCAAGGTTGAAGGACACCGGCGCCCGCGCTTTGTCCGGCAAGGCGCGGTCGTGCTGGGCGCGGAAGCTGTCGCTCCAGTCGATGAACACGTAGGGCTCGGGGTTCGCGGCCCGCACGAGGATCAGCTTTTCCTCGAGCACCTGCTCGACCTGCACGCCGGCCCAGTAGGTGGGCTGGTAGACCAGCGCCGCGTCCATCACGCCCATTTCCACCTGCCGCAACAGGCTGGCGCATTCGGCCACCTGGGCGCGCACCGCGTAGCCGTCGATCCCCTCGCGGATGGCGCTGACCCAACGCAGCATCAGCGGATTGCACAGGCTCACCTCGCCGCCGATATGCAGCACGTTGTGATAACCGTCCGGCAACGGCAGGTCGCGCTGCGCGGCCTCCCAGGTCTGCTGGATCTGGTTGGCATAGGTGACGAACGCCTCGCCATCGGGCGTCAACCGCGCGCCGGCGCGATTGCGCACGAACAGCGTGCTGCCCAGGTGGCTTTCCAGCTTCTGGATACGCGCGGTGATCGCCGTCTGGGTGACGTGCATGCGCTCGGCGGCGGCGATGAAACTGCCGCTGCGGACGATTTCCAGAAAGGTGCGGGTAAGGTCGATATCCATGGTCGCCGCGTCGGCAGCTCCTCAAGCCTGATCCGGCGCTAAGTGTACGGGCGCGCGGCGGATCATTCGATGCTTCAGTCGAGATGCCTGAGCAAGTCGCGGTGCAGCGCGGCGACCAGATCGGTCTGGGTGATCACCCCGACCAGCCGGCCCTCGTCGAGCACCGGCAGGCAATGCAGGCCCTCGTCGGAGAGCAACGCGATCAGGTCGACGACATGGGTATCGACATCCACCGTGCGCACCGGCGCCGTCATCAGCTCGCCGAGCACCTGCTTCTTCTGCAGGCCGAGGATCGCCCGCAGGTTGAAGCTGTTGGCCCGCGTAGCGCTGACCAGATCGACCAGACTGACGATGCCGACCAACCTGCCGGCGTCGAGAATCGGGAGCGCCTTGAGGCCGTGATGAGTCAGCAGGTACAGGCCCTTGGCGACCGCCGTTTGCGGCGTGGCGTGGATCAGGTCGCGGGACATCATCTGCCCGGCACGGATCTCGCCCATGCTGCGGCGCAGCGCGTGCTTCTCGGTGCTGCGCACGATCAGCTCGAGGTCTTCGCGGGTGATGTCGACGAACGAGCCCAGTTCGTCGAGGGCGTAGTCCAGGTCATCGGCATTGATCCCGGCGCGCTCGCTCGGCAGCGGGTCGCGGGTGTGATGCACCGCAGGCGTGCCGGGGTGCGGACGCGGATAGGGCACGCGGGTCAGGTTGTTGTAGAGCAGCGCGCAGGCCAGCAGGCCGACGCCGGCGGTCGTCGCCGCCAGCGCCGGCTGCCAGAACGGCTCACCCGGCAGCGGCGTGGCGAACACCATGCAGAAGGCGATGGCCCCGCCCGGCGGGTGCAGGCAGCGCAGCGGGCACATCAATAGCAGGCTCAGGCCCAGGGCCAGCGCCGCACCGAGCAGGCTGTGATCGATGAAATGGGTGATCGTCAGTGCGACGGCACTGGCGCACAGATAGCTGCCGAGAATCGACCAGGGCTGGGCCAGGGCGCCTGAGGACACGGCGAACAGCAGCACGGCCGACGCCGCCAGGGGGCCGGAGAAATGCACTGCCATGTGCAGGCCGAACAATTGGCTGCACACCCAGGTGCTGAACAGGAACCCGGCGGCAGCGCCAAAGGCGGCGCGGCTCCATTCACGGGGGCGGGTATGCAGGGCGTCAGGCAGAAAGGCGGAGAGCCATTGGGGGAAATGCGCGTGGGACTTCATCGCTACCGTCGAAAAGATCGAGCCTCTCAAATGAGAGGCCCGCTGGGGACCGCTAAAAGCGGCTGGCAGGAGCATCCGTCCCTGGATGATGTACTCGTCTGTTTGCAACCTTGCCCGCCCCAGCAGAGAAACTGTGGCGAGCAATGGAGCAGAGTGTGACGAACGGCGATAGCGCGATCAAACGAATAATAATGAAGGATGGATCAGCTTTTTTTGATATTAACCACGAACTTCGGTGTCGTAGCCCGGGTCGAGCGAAGCGACACCCGGGGCCAAAAATTCCTGGGTATCGCTGCGCTCAACCCAGGCTACGGTTTGAAGATCAGGGATAGCTGAAGCTTTTCACCAGGGTCAGCTCGCCCGGCGTACGCATCGGCACCAGAAAGCTCTCCTGCTTCTCGTTGACCGTGCCCTCTTCGGTAATCAGGGTGATCTGCCCGGTGGTGAGGATCTGCCCGGCCTCGCTCGCGCCCTCTTCGTCATAGCTGTAACCGCCGCCGTAGTAGTTCACATAGACCAGGTACTGGCCCTTGAGCGGCGTGGCCGAGGCGATCATTTCCGGGCCGTAGCCGGTGGTCACGTCGACGTCCAGGGCGGCACCGTTGGCCAGGGAGCGATTGCCGTACCAGACGTGCTCGCCATCGGGGGTGACCAGGTGCAGGTCGAGATCGGTGTTGTCGCTGTCCCACGACAGCACCACACGCAGACGCGCCGGGGTTTCGCCGCTGCCGTTGTTGTAGAACTGCACGCGCCGGCGCTGGCTGCCATCCGGGCTGCGTACCTCGACGTTGTTGCTGCCGGCCGGGAACACGAACGGGCGGTCGAAGCCGCCGTCCTCGTCGATCTTCAGCGGCATGCTGGTGCCGTTGACCACCAGGCGACCCGGCGCCTTGCTCTCGTCCTTTCGCAGCGCGCTGATCGCGCCCTTGATGCGCGCGGTGTCGGCCTGGTTGGCGGCGCTGTTCACCGAAGAGGCTGGGTAATTGACCTCCTGCATGAACTGCGCGCCGTCGCCACCGCCAACGCGCCAGCCGCTACGCGGGGTGTCGAGTTTCACCTCGGCCAGCGCGCAGAGCGGCAGCAATGTCAGGCAGAGGGCGATACGAGGGGTGATCAGGGCCATGATGTCATTCCAGTAACAGGGTGCGGGCGAGGCCTTCGACGTAGGCCTCGTCCTGTCCATTGGGGTGGGCGACGAACGCCAGGTGCAGGTATTCGTGGGTCAGGTCGAGGCGGTCCTGCAGGGAGAAGAAGCCGCGCACGAAGATGCGCTGCCGCTCGCGATCCACATAGGGCCGCCCGGAGGCCAGTTGGCAAACGGTGAACTGCTGGATTTCTTCATAACCCGGCTCCATGTCCAGGCGCGGGCGCCAGTCGCGACGCTGCTTGCGCAGCCACTGCTCGGCAGCGGCCAGCGGCTGGCAGGCGGCCACGGGTTTGTCCCAGCGGCTCAGGGTGGCACGGGGGAAGGCGCGAGCAAGGATGGCGTCGTAACGCAGGCCGCTGTTCGCCTGCTCGACCGCCTGGCTCCAGGCCAGACGATCAGGCCCCGGCTGGGTGCTGTGATAGGTCACCGGCGAGCCGGCCAGCACCAGATCGGCCGTCCACGCGGCGATATCCCGAGCGCCCTGGCTGGCCGGGCGTGGCGCCACGCGCTGGCTGGCGCTGCTGTCATCGATGCGCAGGCATTCGCCACGGCGACCGGCGCTCTGCAACAGGTAGGTGCGTGCGGTGATGGCCAGTGCCTTGGCCGCTTCGGCAGGTTGCGCCGAGGCTTCGCGGTCCAGCACCCGGGCCACGTAGTCTTCGCGATCCAGATGGGCAGTGAGCTGCAACCCTTCGCTACTTTTCTCGAGAAACAGCTCGCCGCGGCTTTCGATGGGCAGGCGGTTGCCATTGGCAAACTCGACTTCGTAGCGCCCGTTGAGCACGCCCGGCTCCACGGCCACGTCACTGCCCTCGCGCCGGAGCTGGCGCAACGGGTAGCGGGCGAACAGGCGCACCTCGACGCAGCTGCCGGCCTCGCGTGGCCAAGCCGCTGGCAACACCTGACCGAGCGCCTCGGCATGCCGCTTGAGCACCATCACGCTGGTGCCCGAGCCGCCTGCCCAGACGGGCGTGCCATCAGCCAGCCAGCCGGCGAAACCACCCTGGCGCGCCAGGGGATCGTTATCGGCCAGCCAGCTCCAGGTCTTCACCTGCAGGCGGCTGCCCAGGGCGCTGACGGTCGAGCCATCGCCGTTCAGCACAACGTCCAGCAGCACCTTGCGGGCATCGGCCTGAGCGGGCAATTGTGCGAGTTGCGTGAGCAGTTGCTGAACCGAGACGCGGGTACCCGGTGCCAGGCGCTGGCGCTCGCTGATCCAGCTCGGCGCCTTGCGGGCCTGCCAGTAGCGCGACCAGTCGCCCTGGTCCAGCTGCAGGTTCTGCTGCTCGAAATACAGGCCGCAGGATTTGACCAGCGCCTGGTCCCGGTCGATGCGCTCGCCGGGGTTGCAGCAGTAAACCTCTTCCTTGTCCTGCCCGCGGCACTGATAGCCGTTGTCCGGCTGTTTGGTGTCGACCAGATAGGCGTAGACGAACAGCTTCCACAGGCTGCCCAACGGCGCCTCCAGGCTGTCGGGCAGGGCTTCGCGGCTGATCAGCCGCTGCCCATCGAGGCGCAACAGCTCGCTGCCGCCGGCCCGTTGCCAGGCCAGCGACAGCGGCGCTTCGCCAGCCACTGCCGAACCGCCGAGGGCGGCCAGCAGGGCTAGCGAAGCGAGCAGGCCGTACTTACTCAACGGTTACCTTCTGCAGGGCTGGCTCGGCCTCCAGCGCCTGCTGGCCCGGCGCGTAGAGGCGCACGTAGCGAGCCGGCGGCAGCATGAACTCGCCCTTCTGCGAGAAACGCACCAGGTGTCGCAGCACCAACTCGCCTTGCAGGGCGTCCACCGGCACCGCGTAGCTGAGCTCGCCCGGCTCGTTGCGAGCTTTCTCCAGCGCCGCGGCCTCATCTCCGCCCAGGCCGCTGACCTGGATGCCCCAGGTGGTGCGCTCCACATCGGCGCCCGGCGGCAGCGGCACTTCCAGCATGCCGTAGCGCAGGGTCTGCTCGCCTTCGCTGCTGAGGGTCACTTCGTCCAGGTACAGGTCGGCGCTGGAGATCTCGTCCTTGCCGACTTCCTCGGCGCGGAATTCGAAGGCCTTTTCGCCCGGCACCAGCCGCAGCAGACGACGCTTGACGGTGACCGGCACATTGCTCGGCGCAGCCTGGGCGCTCTGGTAGTCGAGGCGCACGTCGCTCGGCTGATCCAGATCGCCGGCCACCTGCAGGGCCTGGGGCGGTTGCGCGCCGTTCCACTGCCAATAGTTGTCGCCGCTGGTGCCTTCCACGGCCTGCCAGTCGCCCTCAAGCGCCAGCGTCGGCTGGGCACTGCGCAGATCCAGCGAGGGCTGCAGCCAGGTCAGCGCCAGGGCGCGTTCCAGGCCAGCCTGGGCCGGTGCCAGCTCGCCGAGCAGGCGCTGAGCGCGCTGGCGATCCGGGCCATTGAGGTACAAGGCGACGGCCGCCACGAACGGCGACTGGCTCTCGGCCAGGCGACGACGAGCACCGTCGAGTTGCCCTTGCAGTGCCTCGGCCACCGGCACGTTGTTCTGCTGCGCCAGGCGTACACCCAGCTCCCGAGCAATCGCCAGGCCCAGGGCCGAATCCGGCGCCGCCATCACCAGGCTGTCGCCTTCGCCGAGCACCACCTCCTCGCCTTCACCGGCGGCGGCCAGGTCATACACCAGGCCTTCGAGCAGGGTTTTCACCGGCAGGCCCATGTCACGGGCAAAGGCCAGGATCAGCGCACGCTGCAGCAGCGGCGTTTCCGGGGCGCGCTTGGCGTACAACTCCAGTACGCGCTGCCAGTGCTCCGGCGGCAACTGGATGGCCAGGGCGCGGCTGGCGTGCCAGTCGGCGTAGTAGGCGTAGGTGGTCAGGAAAGCATCGCCGTCGGCATCGCCGCCCCACCAGGTGAAGGTCGCCTCCGGACCGGCCATCTGCACCAGGCGCAGGCGGCTGTTCTGCATGATCAGGCGCAGGCGATCCTTGATCCGCGGCTCGCCGGCGGCCAGCGCCGGGTAGGCCAGGCTCAATGGCAGCAAGCGGCTGGCGGTCTGCTCGACGCCGCCGTAGGGGTAGTCGAGCAGGTCGTCCAGCGCAGCGTTGAACAGCCCGGCGCCGCTGTCGGCCACGCGCAGTTGCACCTGGCTGGCATCGGCCGGCAATTGCAGCGGCGTGCTGCCCGGGAACACCGACAGGTGCTCGCTGCGCACCTGCTGCCAGCCGGGCGCCACGGTGCTCAGCTTGACGGCCAGGGCGTCGGCGACTCTATCGGCCTGGCGCAACTCGGCGCTGAAGTCGCCAGCGGCGATCACCGCCTCTTCGACCGGCAGGTAGTTGATGCCCTTGGCCAGCGTTACCTCGCGGCGCTGTTCCTGCTCGCCATGACGGATCAGCAGTTCGGCCTTGGCGCCCGCCTCGCCCTGATTGAAGGCGAACAGGCCCAACGCTGGTTTGTCACCGACGCGGAAGCGGCTCGGGCCGCTCCACTTCAGGTACAGCGGCTTTTCCGAGCGCACGAACTGGCGCTTCTGGCCGACATCGCCGTCAGCGCTGACTGCTCGGGCGGTGATGCGCCAGCGGGTCAGCGAGTCCGGCATGCGGAAGCTGAAGCTCGCCTTGCCGTTGGCATCGGTGACCAGATCCGGCTGCCAGGAGGCGGTGTCGACTTCCTCGCGGCGCGGGCGCTCCAGCACCTTGACACCACGCTCGCTGCGGTTGGCGCGGCCCGGTGCACTGGGCATGCCCGGCAGGGCCAGGTCGTAGCTGATGAACGACAGGCTGGCACTGGTGCGCACGTTGTTGCGGCGCGGGTGATAGAAGAACTGATCGATGCCCGGAGCGATTTCCGGTTGCAGGGCGTAGATCATCTCGTCCACCACGCTGACCGTCAGGCGCGTTGGCAGCGGCTTGCCTTCGAACAGGGTGCTCAGCTCGACGGTGACCAGTTCGCCCGGTTGCATAACCTCCTTGTCGGCCTTGATGGCGATGTCGATCTGCGGGGTGGCGACCTTGATGCCGGCGTTCTGGAAGCTGTAATCACCGCCGCGGGTGTACAGCGCCGAGAAGGTGATGTTCGGCGAGAAGCTCTTGCCGACCGGAATCCGCGCGCGGTACTGGGTATCGGACAAGCGCTCGAGCTTGAGCCAGTCGCCGCCCTTGGACAGCAGCGCAGTGGCTTCGACCTTGTCGCGCTCCAGGGTCAGCAGCGCATCGCTGACCGGCTCGGGAAAGGTGATCAGCGCCAGGGCTTCGTCGCCGGCCTGGTACTCGGCCTTGTCGAGCACGATCTCGATGGTACCGGCCACCGACTTGACGCCCTCGCCGCTGACCGAATGGCCGGTGGCGCCGAGGATCAGGCCGCTGTCGTCCTTGAGGGTGATGCTGTAGGTGCCGGGGCGCTCGAAATTCAGCTCGAAACCCTTGGCATCCGCCGCCAATTCGCCATTGCCGGTGCTCTGGTCTTCCAGGCGCACCCACTCGTAGCGGGCCGGTTTGCGTTCACTGGCGCCTTCGCTCTGATAGGTGAAGTTCACCGCCTGACCTGTCGAGCTGAAGCGCTGCGGGGCGCTCAGGCGATAGCGGGCGGCGCCGCGCTCGATAAGGATTTCCTTGCTGGTCTTGACCCGGTAGGCGGCGCCATCGCTGGCGAACACGCTGAGCAGGTAGCGGCTCGGCTTGTCGGCAGCCGGCAGGTCGAGCGCCGCGCGGCCCTGGCTGTCGGTGCTGACTTCGCTGCTGGCCAGCTCGACCGGGAACTGGCCGAGGTACTGCAGTTCGTTGTCGACCATCGAAAGCTGCTGGGCACGCAGGCTCAGCTGCACTTTGGCATTGGCCACCGGCTTGCCGTCCGGGTAGAGCAGCACCAGGGCGCCCTTGACCGGCTCACCGGTGCGGAAGTCCGGCTTGTCGAGATCCAGTGACACTTCGAAGTGCGGCTTGATGTACTCGGCGACGCGGAAGGCGCTGCTGTACAGCCCGTCGCGGTAGGCGAAACGCAGCTCGTAGCCGCCGGCCACGGCATTGTCCGGCAGCTGGAAGCGGCCCTGGCTGCCACGGGCGCTGTCGAAATCGAGTTTCTGGGTCTGCAGCACGGTGCCGTTGGCGTCGAGCACGCTGAGGCTGATCGGCGCGGTGCCGGCCGCTACGGATTCGCGGGCGTTCTTGAACTCGCGGCCGACGATCTTCACTTCCACCCAGTCGCCGGGACGGTACAGCGGGCGGTCGGTGAAGGCGTACAGCTTGGTGTCGTAAATCTCGCTGTCGTAATAGAAGTTCTCGGAAACGAACACGCCGCCGTCGGCGTCCTCACCGATCACGTAGGAGCGCTCCGGGCTGGCGTGGCCCAGGCGCAGCAGGCCCTGGGCGTCGGTCTTGCCGCTGGTCATCACGCCCACGCCATCGCTCCACAGCAGCTTGGCGTCGGCTACAGGGGTGCCCTGGTGCTTGTCGGCCGTCCAAACCAGCAGCTCGCCGCCGGCGATCTTGCTGACCGCCACGGTGTTGGAGACGAACACCACGGTGGTGGCGCGGTACTTGCCGATGATCGCTTCGGCCAGGTACAGGCCCGGTTTGAGCTTGCCCAGCGGCACGTAGACGTTACCCGAGGCGACGCTGACGAAGTTGCTCGACGAGCCGGACAGGTCGACGCCGGCAGGCGGCTCGATCGGCTTGGCTTCCCACAGCGGGTAACGGAACTCGGCGACCAGCGGCAGGCCCTTCATCGGCGCGAATTGCACCTGCGGGGTGTACTCGGTGGGCGCGGCGATGGCGTTGCCCATCTTCAGCTCCGGCGCCTCCTCGGTGACCTGCTTGCGCGACTCGTAGGAGAAGGCGCGCTGCATCACCCGGCGGGATTTGCGGTACCAGTTGTCCCACAGGTACGACAGGGTATTGGACAGCCCCTCGCCCTTGAACTGGCCCTCGGCGACCACGCGGTGCAGGTTCTTCTGGCGCTTGAGGAACTCCAGCGGCTGGTCGATGCGGTACAGGCGCATGTCCACGCCGCCGTAGCCTTCCATCCGATAGCGGCGGTAGTCGCGGCCCGGCGCTTCGAGGCGCACGGTGGCCACTTCATCGGCGGCGAAGCTCGAGTCGGCGAGCAGGAAGAACGACTCGCCGGCCAGCGGCGTGTAGCCGCTGGCCGGCACTTCGTCTTCGGCGTGAGCGGCCAGGGGCATGAGCGCCAGCAGCGCGACGGCGAGCAGACGGTTCATCGCGCGAGGAAATTCAGCCGATAGATGCCGATAAAGTTGGGGTTGGCGTCGTCGGGTATCCATCGGGTGTCCTTCCATGTCATGAGTTGTTGCAGGCTGACGGCACGCATGCCGTTATCCGTGGGAGTGGTGGTGCCGGTGTGGTAAACGATGTCGCGGCCCATCCAGATCATCAGGTGCTGGTCGTCGCCCTGGTCGAAGAACATCAGGTCGCCGGGGCGCGCCTGGTTCAGGTCGCGGCCGACCAACTGGCTGTTGAACTGGATCATCTTGATCGCGTTGACGTAGGGGCCGCGCTTGCCGCCACCCTGCTCCCAGTTCTGCGCCAGCGAGCGTTGCGCGTCACTGAGCTGCAGCTCGGGCGGCAGGTAGCGGTTGGACAGGCCATTGGCTCGCAGCCACTTGGCGTCGTGCACCTTGAGCGCCTCGTTGGCGGCGAAGCGCACCAGGCCTACGCAATCCTGCTGATACCAGCGCGGGCTCGGGCCCTGGCGCAGTTGCTCCTGGGCGATACGCACGAACCAGGCGCGAAAGATCTGCGACTGCTCGGGATCGAGGCCGGGCGCCTGCTCGGCGCGGGCGCACAGCCCAAAGGCCAGCAGCGCCGCAGCCAGCAGCACGCGCCAGGCCGGCAAGGCAGTGATCAAAGCGCGCGCCATTCGAGCGGAATCCACTTCCAATCGTCATCGGCTTCGGTGTCTTTCGGCAGCGTCAGCGCGAACTGGCCATAACCGCCCAAGGCCCGCAGTTTGGGCAGCAGGTGGGTGTCGGCGGCGTTGCGGAATACCGGCTCGTAGTTGGCCGGCAGGCTGTCCAGGGTTTCCTGTTCGAGCAGACGCGACAGCCCTTCGGGCGCCAGGTAACCGGGCACCACGCCATCGGCGGGTAGCACTTCGGCCAGTGGCGGGAAGCGTTTGTTCAGCGTATCGAGCGCCTTGTTAACCAGCCGGTCATCGAGTGAGAACAGCAAGGTCTGGCCCTGGCGTGCCAGGCTCACCCGGAAGAAGCCCTGGGAGACCAGTGCGTCGGGGATGGTGCCCTGCTCGGCCGGGTACTGGCCGAAGTTGGAGCCCACCTCGCGGCGCCAGGTGTGGCCATCGGTCGTACTCTGGCTTTCGACCGGAAAGCGACCGTTCTCGGCATTGGGCTCGAAGGCGCCGATCATGCCGTCGAACAATCCGCCGATGGCCTGATCCAGCTCCGGCGTGGCGGCTTCGTCGAGATGGGCGACCAGCAGCGGCGAGTGCAGCCGCGAGTCGGCATACCAGCACAGGCCGGCGACGTTGCCCAGGCGCTTGCGCAGGTCTTCGCTGGCCTGCTCGCTGGCGCCGACCTTGGCCAGCAGTTTTTCGGCGCTGCCCGGCGCAACCGGCACCGCCACGCAGGCGCTGGCGCCCATGGGCATGGCGTTCCAGATCGGCGTGAAATCCATGGCCGGCTGGTCGTCCACTTCGTTCAGTGCCAGGAAGCTGCTCCAGCCGCCCTCGCCCTTCTCGAATCGCACCCCGGCAAAGGCCGGGAAGAAGCGCTGATAACCGAGTGCGACGTACTCGCCGCTCAGGGAAATACGCTGCTGCTCCGTTTCGCGGGCCTTGAGGCCGAAGCGCTTGGCGAAGGGGTTGTCGCCATCGAGCAGTGCCTCGACGGATTCGGTGGCGTCGCGGCCGAGCTTGTCGTCCTCGCCGAACAGCATGCCGGGCGAGGACAGCACCAGCAGTTTGTCGCCATGGCTGGCCAACAGCAGGGCGCGATCACCCAGGTAATTGAGGCGGTACAGCGGCACGCTGCTGCCATCGACGCGCAGCTCGCCGGCCTGGCTGAGCTGGGTGTCGTCCAGCGCCACATGGGCCAGGGGCTCGAGCACCTTGGCCAGACCGCCGCGCTGCATGACCATCACGAAGTGCTTGAGCTTGCCGTCGGCGCCCTTCCACAGGGCAACGTCGGCGGGCTGGTCGAGCAACTCGTCGAGCAGGTTGTCACGCAGCTTCAGGTCACGCTCGTAGATGATCCGCCGCAGGCTGCCGACCAGTCCGAGGCGATCGGCGTTGTGCTCGTAATAGAACACGAAGTCTTCGGTGAGAGTGTCGCGCAGCAGCGGCACGGCCAAGAGGTCCTTGGGCAGACGGCTGAGCGAGGCGCTTTCGATCAGCGCATCGGGGTGCTTGAGGTCCAGGCCCAGGGCGCTGCGCTCACCGAGTTCGCGTGAGTCCTGACCGCAGGCAGCCAGCAGGCCGGCCGTCAGCAACAGGGCGACGTGGCGCAGGTGGGCAGTGGTATTCCGGTTCATCCGAGCCTCGGGATATCAGTAATTGAAGGATTTCACGAAAAGCAGCTCGCCAATGGCGCGCAGCGGTACCACGAAGGTCTCGCGCTTCTCGTTGACGGTGTTCTCGTTGAAGATCAGGTTGATCTGCGCGGTGATGATCTCGTTCTGGTTGCTGCCGGCCTCGAAGTTGTAGCCCTCGCTGCCCAGGTTGCCCCAGTAGTTCACGTAGACGAGATAAGTGCCTTGCAGCGGCGCGGTCATGGTGAACATTTCCGGGCCGGGACCGTCGACGCTGTCGACATCCAGGCCGCCGCCATTGGTGAGTACCGGGTGGCTCCAGAACGCGTGTTGGCCATCCGGGGTGACCACGTGCAGGTCGAGCTCGGCCTTGGGATCGTCCCAGCCGAGCACCATGCGGATGCGCGCAGGCGTGCGCAGATTGTTGGCCTCGTAGAACTGCACGCGCTTGAGCGATTTGCCCTCGCCAGCCACCAGCTCCACGCTGTTGGAGCCCGCACCAAAGGCGTAGGGCCGGGCGAAGCTGCCCTGCTCATCGGTGTACAGCGGCAGCGGGTTGCCGTTGACCACCAGCCGATGTGGCGTACGCAGGTGGCCGATGTTCTGCAGGGTGCCCTCGATCAGGCTGCGCCCACGCTGCGCGCCGCGGTCGATGGGCGGCGTCGGGTACGCCACGCGGGCGTCGCTATCGCCGTCGTTGAGGCCGTAATAGCGCCAGCCGCCGGTGGGCGATTGCAGGGAAACGGACGGTTCGGTCCGGCCAGGCTCGGTCTTCCCAGGCTCGGCCCAGCTAAATGGCATGGCCAACAGGGCGCAGAGCAGCAGCACCAGCCGCGAGGCGACCGGCGCGCGCCGAGGGGCTCGGCATCGCAGAGGGAAACGAACCACCGCACTGCACTCCTTGTGCTGGCTCAGCAGCGCTGGCGCCCGCACTCACACTGTTGGCTCTGAGAAAAGAGATCGCTGCGTGCGGCGCTATCGGCCACCTTGGGCGGCGCCGTCACATCAGGTTACATGCTGGGCAGGAATGCTAGCGAGTTGCCCGAAGGCTGACAATCGTGGCACTTGCGAATCGGTACTGGATCACAATCAAGGCGCGTCAGCTCACAACAATCGCCGTTATACCCACCCTGCCCACTGCAGCAGCAACAGCCCGATGTTGGTGGTCACCACCGCAGCCAGCGTAGTGATCACGATGATCGCCGCCGCCAGCTGGTAGTTGCCGTTCACCGCTCGGGCCATCACGAAGCTGGCCGCCGCCGTGGGGCTGGCGAAGTACAGGAAGAGGATCGCCAGGTCGGCGTCGCGAAAGCCGAACGCCCAGGCGCCGAGGGTGGACAGCAGCGGCAGCCAGACCATCTTCATCAGGCTCGAACCGATGGCGATGCCGCTGCTCTCGCGCAGCGAAGTCAGCGACAGGGTGCCGCCGATGCAGATCAGCGCCAGCGGCAGGGTCATCTGCGCGAAGTAGTCGCCGGAAACCATCGCCCAGTGCGGCAGCGGGATCTTCCAGTAGGCGAAGGGCATGGCCAGCAGCACACCGATGATCAGCGGGTTGCTGAAGATGCTCTTGCACAGCGTCCAGGGGTCGGCCTTCATGTTCGGGCTGTAGATCGCCAGCACGATGGCCGACAGCACGTTGTAGCAGAGGATCACCACGCCGCCGAGCACCGCGCCTACCGACAGGCCGTAGTCGCCGTACATGCTGGTGGCCAGGGCCAGGCCGACGATACCGTTGTTGCCGCGAAACGCACCCTGGGTGTAGATGCCGCGGTCAGCCTGCGGGCAGCGCCAGATCGCCCAGCTCCAGGCGATGAAGAAACACACCAGGGTGGCGAACACGAAATAGCCGATCAACGCGGGCTTGAGCGCAGTGCTCAGGTCCGCATTGATGATGCTCAGAAACAGCAGGGTCGGCATGGTGCCGCGAAACACCAGAGACGAGGCCGTATCGATGAAGGCGTCGTCGATCCAGCGCAGCCGCTTGAGCAGCACGCCGAGGAACAACATGGAGAAAACGGGCGCGGTGATCGCGAGCGTTTGCTGAAGCACGGCGAGCATGGGGATTCCGAAAGCAGGCGAAAGGCATCGTGAAACGACGACGTGCCTGGGATTCAGGCACGTCGATAGCCTGCTAATGATAGCAAAGCTTCAACCGCAAGAGCCTGCAGCGGTTCGCGTCAGCGACGAACCGGGCGCTTCTGCAGTTTGCGTTGCAGGGTGCGGCGGTGCATGCCCAGGGCGCGGGCGGTCGCCGAGATGTTGCCCTCGTGCTCGGTCAGCACGCGCTGGATGTGTTCCCACTGCAGGCGATCCACCGACATGGGGTTTTCCGGCACCAGGGTGTCGAGGTCGGCGTGCTGGGTCAGCAGCGCGGCGAGTACGTCATCGGCATCGGCGGGCTTGCACAGGTAATTGCAGGCGCCGCGCTTGATGGCTTCCACGGCGGTGGCGATGCTCGAGTAACCGGTGAGGATCACCACGCGCATCTCGGCATCCAGCTCCAGGAGCTTGGGCAGCAGCACCAGACCGGAGTCGCCCTCCATCTTCAGGTCGAGCACGGCGTAGTCCGGCAGATCCTGGGTGGCCAGCGCCAGGCCTTCGTCGGCGCTGGCGGCGGTGGACACGCGCAGACCGCGGCTGCTCATGGCGCGGGCCATCACGCGGGTGAAGGTGGGGTCGTCGTCGACCAGCAGCAGGTGGGGCTGTTCTTCGCTTTCCAGCAGCGTTTCGTCACTCATGGGTCACTCCTCAAAACATGCTCGCGGCCTGCCGGCTCGGCAGTACGGCGTATCGACAAACCTGCGCCGGGCTCACACCCGGGCGTAGGCGCGCGGCAACTTGAGCTCGGTGAGCGTGCCGCCTTCTTCATGGTTATACAGCTTCACCGTGCCGCCGGCGCGGCTGACGCTGGCCTGGCTGAGAAACAGGCCGAGGCCGAAGCCCTTGCCTTTGCCCTTGGTGGTGAAGAACGGCCGGCCCAGCTGCTCGGCGATGGCCAAGGGTACACCGGCGCCGTAGTCGCGGATGCTCAGGCGCACCCACTGATGATCCCAGTCCAGGCTGATTTCCAGATTGTCCGGGCAGGCATCGGCGGCGTTGTTGAGCAGGTTGAGCAGCGCCTGGGTGAGGTCGGCCGGCGGCATCAACTGCGGCGACTTGCCTACGCCCAGACACTCGTAACGATAGCTGGCTTCCGGGCGCATCAGGTGCCAGCGGTTGAGGGTGGTTTCCAGCCAGCTGACGGCCGGCATTTCCACCACCGCCTGGCGACGATCTGCTTCGGCGGCGCGCACCAGATGCTGCAAGGTTTCCTTGCACAGCTTGACCTGCTCCTGCAGCAGCGCCAGATCCTCCTGCAGCAGCGGATTCTGGTGCTCGCGGCGCAGCTCCTTGATCAGCACGCTCATGGTCGCCAGCGGCGTGCCCAGCTCGTGGGCGGCGCCGGCGGCCTGGGTGGCCACGGCCAGCAGCTGCTGGTCACGCATGCCCTCCTCGCGGCGCTCGGCGCGCAGTTTTTCCTGCTGGCGCAGCTCTTCGGCCATCTTGGCGACGAAGAAGGTGATCAGCCCCGCCGCCAGGGCGAAGCTCAGCCACATGCCGTAGACCAGCAGGCTCTCGCGCGGCCCCACGGGCAATTGCAGCGGATGGGACCAGACCAGCAGCAGGGTGTAGGACGCCAGCGCCATGCCGCCCAGGATCATGGTGAACAGCCACGGCAGCGTCGCGGCGGCGATGGTCAGCGGCACCAGGTAATAGGACACGAAGGGGTTGGTCGAGCCACCCGAGTAGTACAGCAGCACGCTGTGGATGATCAGGTCGAAGCCCAGGTGAATGGCGTACTCGGCCTCGGTGACCGGCCATGGCCCGCGCAGGCGCAGCGCTGTCAGCAGGAACAGCACCAGGGACGCGCCCAGGGTGATGCTCAGCTGCAGCCAGGGCAGCGGCAACAGATCGGATTTATACGCCAGGCCAACCGAACCGGCTTGTGCGGCCAGCACCAGGAGGCGAATCAGGGTCAGCCGCCACAGGTTCTGGCGACTGGCGGACAACAACTGAACAGGGGCCAGCATCAACTCTCCTAAAGGCTCATGACGAGCCGGGCGAGTATAACCAAGGCCACCTGCCGGCTAATGCGGCAACGCGCCGCAGCGCCCGAGTCGGCGGGCTCCGAATGCATCATCGAGCGCGTCTCGAAGCATGAAGCGCAGAGCACCGCTCGCCACTCATCGGCACACCGCAAAATAACTGGCACTACGCCACATGTCATCGTACGACATCGCTAAATCGCGGTTTTTCGCGACAGATTCCCCGCTCATGCCACGCGAAAAAACTGACCGCCAACGACCTATCAAGTCGCCAAAAACTCAACAAACAGCGCTTAAAAAGAATTCAGTTATAAAAAATAAATTCAATATTCACATATTTATGTTGTATGACAACATATTTCCTGAGAGCGTATATATGTAACAAATTGTCTCAGAGCTCTCATGCAAGCAGCCCTGAACAATCACCAGTTTCCAAGAATAATTCAGGTGAAATAATGAGAATAAAAGGTATCCGGTGGTGGATGGTCAGCCTGGTCACTGCCGGCCTGGTCATCAACTACCTCGCCCGCAACACCCTGTCGGTCGCCGCACCCACGCTGATGACCGACCTCGCCATCAGCACCGAGCAATACGCCAAGATCGTCGCCGCCTGGCAGATCTGCTACGCCCTCATGCAGCCCATCGCCGGCTGGGTCATCGACTTCATCGGCACCAAACTGGGTTTCGCGGTGTTCGCCATTGGCTGGTCGATCGCCTGCGCCTCTGCCGCGCTGGCTACCGACTGGAAAAGCATGGCGTTCATGCGCGGCCTGCTCGGCATCACCGAAGCGGCTGGCCTGCCGGCTGGCGTGAAAGCCACCACCGAATGGTTCCCGGCCAAGGAGCGCTCGGTGGCCATCGGCTGGTTCAACATCGGCTCCTCCCTCGGCGCGCTGCTGGCGCCGCCCCTGGTTGTCTGGGCGATCCTGCACAGCGGCTGGCAGCTGGCGTTCCTGATCGTCGGCGGCTCGGGCCTGGTGTGGACGCTGCTGTGGGCATGGCTCTACAAGCACCCGCGTGACCAGAAGCGCCTGGGCGACGAGGAGCGCGACTACATCCTCTCCGGCCAGGAAGCCCACCTGCACAGCGAGAAGCGTGAGAAAGGCGCCTGGAAAGGCATCTTCAAGGTGCGCAACTTCTATGCGATCGCCGCCGCGCGAGTGCTGTCCGAGCCGGCCTGGCAGACCTTCAACGCCTGGATTCCGCTGTACCTGATGACCGAGCGGCACATGAATATCAAGGAAATCGCCATGTTCGCCTGGCTGCCCTTCCTCGCTGCCGACATCGGCTGCGTGCTCGGCGGCTACCTGAGCCCGTTCTTCCACCGCTACTGCAAGGTGTCGCTGTTCACCTCGCGCAAGATGGTGCTGCTGTTCGGCGCCAGCTGCATGATCGGCCCGGCCTGCATCGGCCTGGTGGAAAGCCCGTACACCGCGATTCTGTTGCTGTGCATCGGCGGTTTCGCGCACCAGACGCTGTCCGGCGCGCTTTACTCGATCACCTCCGACTCCTTCAAGAAGGATCAGGTGGCCACCGCCACCGGCCTGGGCGGCATGTGCGGCTACCTGGGCGCTGCAGCCTTCACCCTGGTGTTCGGCGTGCTGGTCACCCAGATCGGCTACAGCCCGCTGTTCGTGGTGCTGGCGATCTTCGATATCGTCGCTGCCATTCTGGTCTGGACCGTCGCCCGCGAACTGCATGACACCGTAGCGCCGGCGCTCGCCCCGCTGCCTGATGCCCACGCCACCCCGGCATGACCGCCCACCGCGCCCGGCACTGGCCGGGCGTGGTTCCCCGCTGCACTGGCCACTGCCTGAAAAGCGCTGGCTGCCCGCCCTGCAAAAAAATTTGCCGAACCTTGACCCGGTTACCCGCTGTCCTTCGTCTACCTTGATGAACGCGGCAGCCAGCCGCACGTAACCGAAAAGGAATCGCCATGCTGCCACTGTCCCGCCTCGCCACCGCACTGGCCTTCACCACCGCCGGCCTGCTGAGCATCGCCGCGCACGCCGATGAGCCGCGCTACAACCAGATTTCCCTGAGCACCCAGGTCAGCCATGAAGTGGCCCACGACCTGATGCAGGTCACCCTGTTCACCGAAGCCCAGCAGAAGGACCCTGCGGCGCTAGCCGCCGAGATCACCCGCACCCTCAATGCCGGCCTGACTCAGGCCCGCGGCGTGAAGGGTGTGACCGTCTCCCAGGGCAGCCGCAACAGCTACCCGGTATACAGCGAGAAAGGCGAGGAAATCAGCGCCTGGCGCGAGCGCGCCGAAATCCGTCTGGAAAGCGCCGACTTCGCCGCCCTATCCAAGCTCACCGGCGAGATGCTGAAAACCCTGAAGATGGGCGGCATGAGCTTCAGCATCGCCGACGCCACCCGCAAGAAGGAAGAAGACGCGCTGATCAAGGACGCCGTCGCGGCCTTCAAGGAACGCGCCCAACTGACCACCGAAGCCCTGGGCGGCAAGAGCTACAAGCTGGTCAGCCTGAACCTCAATAGCGGCGGCTTCGTACGCCCGCCGATGCGCATGGAAGCCATGAAGGCCTCGGCGTTCTCCAGCGACAGCGCCACCCCGGAAGTCGAAGCCGGCACCAGCCAGGTGACGATGAATGCCGATGGGGTGATCGAGGTGCAGCTGTAAGCACCCGGTTCGACGTGATCAGGGGAGGTTGCGAGCAGCGTCGCAGCCTCCCCTTTTGTTTGTCTGGCGTTTTCGGCACAGCCCGTGCATAGCCTCAAACAAGGTCTAGGCTCAAGGCAGGCTCGTCACCATCCGACACGCCCGGTTTTGTCGCAACAGACCCCTCAGGAAAAATCACAACAGACATGAGGTAACCATGCACAAGAACGCCTTTATTCAGGCTTTTGTCGTCGCCGGCCTGATAGCCAGCGCCCCCTTCGCACAGGCCGCCGGCAACCTGGTGTACTGCTCCGAAGGCAGCCCTGCAGGCTTCGACCCTGGGCTCTACACCACCGGAACCGATTTCGATGCCGCGGCGGAAACCGTCTTCAACCGCCTCTCGCAGTTCGAGCGTGGCGGCACCTCGGTGGTGCCGGGCCTGGCGGAGAAGTGGGACATCAGCGATGACGGCCTCACCTACACCTTCCACCTGCGTAAAGGCGTGAAATTCCACACCACCGACTACTTCAAGCCGAGCCGCGAATTCAACGCCGACGACGTGCTGTTCACCTTCAACCGCATGCTCAACAAGGACGACCCGTTCCGCAAGGCGTACCCCACCGAGTTCCCGTACTTCACCGACATGGGCATGGACAAGAACATCGCCAAGATCGAGAAGGTCGACGAGCACACGGTGCGCTTCACCCTCAACACCGTCGACGCCGCGTTCATCCAGAACATGGCCATGAGCTTCGCCTCGATCCACTCGGCCGAATACGCCGCCCAGCTGCTCAAGGCCGGCAAGGCCTCGGAAATCAACCAGAAGCCCATCGGCACCGGCCCGTTCGTGTTCAGCCGTTACCAGAAGGACGCGCAGATCCGCTACAAGGGCAACAAGGAATACTGGAACCCGGATGACGTGAAGATCGACAACCTGATCTTCGCCATCAACACCGACCCGTCGGTGCGCATGCAGAAGCTGCGTGCCGGTGAGTGCCACGTCAGCGTGTTCCCGCGCCCGGCCGACCTGGAAACCCTGAAGAAGGATCCCAAGCTGCAGATGCCCGAGCAGGCTGGCTTCAACGTCGGCTACCTGGCCTACAACACCGAGCACAAGCCGCTCGACAAGCTGGAAGTGCGCCAGGCGCTGGACATGGCCATCAACAAGCCGGCGATCATCAATGCCGTGTACCAGGGCGCCGGCCAGGTGGCGGTCAACGGCATGCCGCCGACCCAGTGGTCCTATGACGACACCATCAAGGACACGCCTTACAACCCGGAAAAGGCCAAGGAACTGCTCAAGGCTGCCGGCGTGAAGGAAGGCACCGAGATCACCCTGTGGGCCATGCCGGTGCAGCGCCCGTACAACCCCAACGCCAAGCTGATGGCCGAGATGCTGCAGGCCGACTGGGCCAAGGTCGGCATCAAGGCACGCATCGTCAGCTACGAGTGGGGCGAGTACAACAAACGCGCCAAGGCCGGCGAGCACGACACCCTGCTGATCGGCTGGACCGGCGACAACGGTGACCCCGACAACTGGCTGGGCGTGCTGTACGGCTGCGACGCCATTGGCGGCAACAACTACAGCCGCATGTGCGACAAGGAGTTCGACGCGCTGATCAAGAAAGCCAAGGCGATCAACGACCGCGACGAGCGTACCGCGCTCTACAAGCAGGCCCAGCATCTGCTCAAGGCCGACGTGCAGAACACGCCAATCGCCCACTCCACGGTGTATCAGCCAATGAGCACCCGGGTGAAGGACTTCAAGATCAGCCCATTCGGCCTGAACTCCTTCTACGGTGTGAGCATCGAGTAGTCCCTGCCGTATGAATGAAAACGCCCGGCCAATTGGCCGGGCGTTTTCGTTTCCAGAGCCAGCTCACGATCTTGCGGAGCGACTTCGGCGCGCTGCCTGTAAAGCGGCGGGATCGGACGGTCGCGTAATCCGTAGGGGCTTTAGCCCCGAGTTCTTTGGTGACCTTGATAAAAAGCTCGGGGCTAAAGCCACTCCTACATTCTCACCGGCCGCTTCTGCACTGTAGCCGTCTCTTTACGTCGCCTTAAAAGATCGGCTGCCGTGACAGCTCAGGCATTAACGCGGCAAGCACTGGCCGCCACCACGCACACGCCCCGTGAGCGCGATCCAATGCGGCATCGCATCGGCAATGTGGCAAAGGATCGCAAACGGGTTATTAGCAGCAAACCAGATGATCTTGTAGAAAAAAACCGGAGTGCGGCATGCTCCATCGACACACCGCTTCACACCTGTCGACAGGACATTCATGGACAAGACCGTATTCAAGCACTTGCTACTGACCACCGCACTGCTGGCCTGTGCGCCAATGGCCCAGGCCGCCAGCACCCTGGTGTACTGCTCCGAGGCCAGCCCGGCCGGCTTCGACCCCAGCCAGTACACCAGCGGCACGGATTTCGATGCGTCGGCGGAAACCGTGTTCAACCGCCTCACCCAGTTCAAGCGCGGCGGCACCGAGGTCGAACCGGGCCTGGCCACCGAATGGCAGGTGGCCGATGACGGGCTGAGTTACACCTTCCACCTGCGCAAGGGTGTGAAATTCCATACCACCGACTACTTCACGCCGAGCCGAGACTTCAACGCCGACGACGTGCTGTTCACCTTCAACCGCCTGCTTGACCCCGAGCAGCCGTTTCGCAAGGCCTATCCTTCGGAGTCGCCCTACTTCACCGACATGGGCCTGAACACCACGATCAAGAGCGTGGAAAAGCTCGGCGACTACACCGTGCGCTTCAATCTCAACAACGTCGATGCCGCTTTCGTGCAGAACCTGGCGATGAGCTTCGCCTCGATCCAGTCGGCCGAGTACGCCGCCAAGCTGCTCAAGGAAGGCAAGGCCGGCGAGATCAACCAGAAGCCGATCGGCACCGGGCCGTTCGTGTTCAAGCGCTACCAGAAAGATTCCAGCATCCGCTACACCGCCAACCGGCAGTACTGGAAGCCCGAAGACGTGAAGCTCGACAACCTGATCTTCTCGATCAACACCGACGCCGCCGTGCGCCTGCAGAAGCTCAGGGTCGGCGAATGCCAGGTCAGCGGCTACCCACGCCCCGAAGACATCGAGCTGGCCGAGAAGGACCCGAACCTCAAGGTACTCAGCCAGCCGGGCTTCAACCTGGGCTTCCTGGCCTACAACGTCACCCACAAACCACTCGACCAGCTCAAGGTACGCCAGGCCCTGGACATGGCCATCGACAAGCCGGCGATCATCAAGGCCGTTTACCGCAGTGCCGGGCAAGTGGCTGAGAACGCCCTGCCGCCTGGCCAGTGGGGCTTCGACCCGAACATCAAGGACGCCCCGCACGATCCGCAAAAGGCCCGGCAACTGCTCAAGGAAGCCGGCGTCGCCCCAGGCACGCAGGTCAACCTGTGGGCCATGACCGTACAGCGCGCCTCCAACCCCAACGCCAGGCTCTCGGCGCAGATGATTCAGGCCGACTGGGACAAGATCGGCATCAAGGCCAATATCGTCAGCTACGAATGGGGCGAGTACATCAAGCGCGCCAAGGCCGGCGAGCACGACGTGATGATCTACGGCTGGACCGGCGACAACGGTGACCCGGACAACTGGCTGGGTGTGCTGTACAGCTGCGCAGCGGTCAAGGGCAGCAACTACGCCAAGTGGTGCGACCCGGCCTATGACAAGCTGGTCACCCAGGCCAAGACCACCAGCAACCGCGACGAGCGCATCAAGCTGTATCAGCAGGCCCAGCAGATCCTCAAGGCTCAGGTACCGATCACCCCGATCGCCAATTCCCGGGTATTCCAGCCCATGCGCAAGGAAGTGCAGGATTTCCGCATCAGCCCGTTCGGCCTGACGCCCTTCTACGGCGTCAGCATCGACTGAACCTATGCGGTGAATAAAAAACGCCCGGCCAATTGGCCGGGCGTTTTCGTTTCTACACGTGCTCAGGCATTCAACCCGAACGGGTCATCCACCGAGTGGCTCGGCTGGGTAAACCAGCGCGGGCCTTCGGCGGTCATGTAGAAATGATCCTCCAGACGGATGCCGAATTCGCCCGGCACGCAGATCATCGGCTCGTTGCTGAAGCACATGCCTTCGGCCAGTGGCGTGTCGTCGCCACCGACCAGGTACGGACCTTCGTGGATATCCAGGCCGATGCCGTGGCCGGTGCGGTGCGGCAGGCCCGGCAGCTTGTAGGCCGGGCCCAGGCCGGCGGCTTCCAGGCTGCGGCGGGCGGCGGCGTCGACGCTGGCACAGGGCGCACCGAGCACGGCGGCTTCGAAGGCAGCCTGTTGGGCGGCCTTCTCCTTGTTCCAGAACTCGCGCTGGCGCTCGCTCGGCGTGCCGAAGACGTAGCTGCGGGTGATGTCCGACAGGTAGCTGTGCACCTGGCAGCCGGTATCGATCAGCACCATGTCGCCGTCTTTCAGGGTCTGCGCATGCTTGACGCCATGGGGGAAGGCGCTGGCCGGGCCGAACAGCACGATGCAGAAGATCGAGCCCGGCGCGCCGACCTTGCGGTGCGCCTGGCGGATGAACTCGGCAACTTCAGTGGTGGTAATGCCTTCGTGAAGGATGCTCGCCGCGGCCTTGTGCACTTCCAGGGTCATGTCCTTGGCGCGCTGCATCAGGGCGATTTCGGCAGCCGACTTGCGCTGCCGGCACAAGGCGGTGACCGACCCGGCGTCGACGAAACAGTAACCGCTGGTCAGCTTGCGAATGCCCTCGAACATGAAAAAAGGCAAGGAAGAACAAAGACCTACCTGAGGCGGCGCACCATCGTTGGGCGTCACGCCAAGGCGACGCAGGCAGCGCAGCAGCAGCGCGTAGGGGCTTTCGTGCTCTTCCCAGGTGTTGATGGTGCCCGGCACCTCCTGGAAGTCGAGCACCGTGCCTTCTTCGAACGCCGGCGCCAGGTACTCCACCTCGCCGCTGGCCGGCAGGATGGCGCCGACCATGCGCTCGCTGGGGTTCCACTTCACTCCGGTGAAGTACTGCAGGTTGCTGCCGGCGGCCACGAACAGCGCGTCTATGCCCTGCTCGCGCATCAGCGTCTGGGCCCTGGCGATGCGTGCCCGGTACTCCGTTTCACCGATCGGCTGCGCGCCGGCCGTCATGTCCTGCAGGCGCGCCAAGGCCTGCTCCGGCGTGCTACCGCCCACTCCCAGTGTCATCTGCGCATCCTCGTCTGGCGAAGGCAGCGGAGATCGCTGCCCGGTCATTCACTGCGGCAAAATTTAAGTGCAACTTAAATTTCGGTCAAAGCATTTTTCAGTGGCACTTAAATAGTGCGTAATCTGACGGCTGGAGTCCCTACGCTGGCTGGGTATACTGCGCCCACTCGAACAACGAACCTTTGCCCATGACCGCAGATCGCATCGGCGAACGCCTGCGCCGCTACCGGCGGGCCGCCGGCAAGACCCTCAACCAGGTGGCCGCCGACGCCGGCCTGACCGCCAGCTTCCTGTCCCAGGCCGAACGCAACCTCACGGGCGTGTCGATCTCGTCCCTGGCGAGCATTGCCAAGTCCCTGAACGTGCCGCTCAACGCCCTGTTCGACCAACCCGTGCAGGCGCAGCCGGACTCCCACGTCAACGAACGCGTGCGCTACACGGTCGGCGGCCAGCTCCTGACCTACGAGCGGCTGTCGAGCTCGTTTCCCGGCAACTCGATCAACGCCGTGAAGATGAACATCCCGGTGGGTTACGAATCGGAGCTGATCGCCCACGAGGGCGTGGAGTTCTCCTACGTGCTCGCCGGGCATATCGTCTACACCATCGAGGGCCGCGACTATCCGCTCGGCCCTGGCGACTCGGTGCACTTCGATGCCGGCAAGCTGCACCGGCTGATCAACGCCGCCGACGAGCCCGCCGAAGTGCTCACCATGACCACCATGGAGTTGTTCGGCGATAGCCCAGCGCAAGAGTGATTTTCGCCCCAATTCAGGGCAAATATGCGCAATGTTAGTGCCGCTTAATTTTTGTTGACAGAAATTTCAGCATGACTTAATTTCGAGCCCGACCCGGTGGGCTATCCGCTTTCACCGCATACCGAGCTCGCGCTGAACCCAGGCGCGAACAAAAAGAAAAAGAGGTTCGCATGCGCATGTCTCTCCTGTGCAAGGCTCTGCTCACGGCAGGTCTGCTCTCCAGTGTTTCGCTCGCCCAGGCCAGCAATCTGGTGTATTGCTCCGAAGGCAGCCCGGGTGGTTTCGACCCCGGCCAGTACACCACCGGTACTGACTTCGACGCGGCGTCGGAAACCATCTTCAACCGCCTGGCCGAGTTCGAGCGCGGCGGCACCAAGGCTCAGCCGGGCCTGGCGACTTCCTGGGACATCAGCGATGACGGCCTGACCTACACCTTCCACCTGCGCGAAGGGGTAAAGTTCCACACCACCGACTACTTCAAGCCGAGCCGCGAATTCAACGCCGACGACGTGCTGTTCACCTTCAACCGCATGCTCGATCGCAACCACCCGTTCCGCAAGGCGTACCCCAGCGAGTTCCCTTATTTCACCGATATGGGTCTGGACAAGAACATCGCCAAGATCGAGAAGACCGATGACCACACCGTGGTCTTCACCCTCAAGGAAGTGGACGCCGCATTCGTGCAGAACCTGGCGATGAACTTCGCCGCCATCCACTCCGCCGAGTATGCCGAGCAGTTGCTCAAGGCCGGCAAGGCCGCGGAAATCAACCAGAAGCCCATCGGCACCGGCCCGTTCGTGTTCAGCCGCTATCAGAAGGACGCGGCGATTCGCTACAAGGGCAACAAGGAATACTGGAACCCGGATGACGTGAAGATCGACAACCTGATCTTCTCGATCAACACCGACGCTTCGGTGCGCGCCCAGAAGCTGCGCGCCGGTGAATGCCAGATCACCCTGAACCCGCGCCCGGCCGACCTCAAGGGCCTGCAGGCGGACAAGAACCTCAATGTGCCGACCGCTCCGGGCTACAACCTGGGCTACATCGCCTACAACGTGACCCGCGCGCCGTTCGACAAGCTCGAAGTACGCCAGGCGCTGGACATGGCGGTGAACAAGAAAGCCATCATCGACGCCGTGTACCAGGGCGCCGGCCAGCTGGCCGTCAACGGCATGCCGCCGACCCAGTGGTCCTATGACGAGTCGATCAAGGACGCCCCCTACAACCCGGAAAAAGCCAAGGAACTGCTCAAGGCCGCCGGCGTGAAGGAAGGCACCGAAATCACCCTGTGGGCCATGCCCGTGCAGCGCCCGTACAACCCCAACGCGCGCCTGATGGCCGAGATGCTGCAGGCCGACTGGGCCAAGGTCGGCGTCAAGGCACGCATCGTCAGCTACGAGTGGGGCGAGTACATCAAGCGCGCCCACGCCGGCGAGCACGACGCCATGCTGATCGGCTGGACCGGCGACAATGGTGACCCCGACAACTGGCTCGGCACCCTGTACGGCTGCGCCTCGGTAGACGGCAACAACTTCTCCAAGTGGTGCAACACCGAGTACGACAAGCTGGTGGTGGCTGCCAAGCGCGTGACCGACCAGAACGAGCGCAGCGAGCTGTACAAGCAGGCTCAGGTGGTGCTCAAGCGTGAAGTGCCGATCACCCCGATCGCCCACTCCACCGTCTACCAGCCGATGCGCACCAGCGTGAAGGGCTTCCAGATCAGCCCGTTCGGGCGTAATAGCTTCATCGGTGTCAGCAACGACTGATTGGCGCAATGGCCGCCTCGAGGGCAACCGCGAGGCGACCAGCCAACCGACAAGCCCGAGTAGCCAGCGCGTTGAGCGCTCAGGCCTCGGGCTTGACCACTGGCCAAGCATGCCGCACGACCGATGATGCACATCTCTGAACAACGGCTTACGGCCTGCCCCTTGCAGGCCGTACGTCTATGCTGACCTCAACCGCGGGGAACATCCGATGAAGACACTACCGCTACGCGCTGCCCTGGCCGCCCTGGTTCTCGGCGCCGCCGGAAATCTGGCCGCCAAACCGCTGGTGGTATGTACCGAGGCGAGCCCCGAGGGTTTCGACATCGTGCAGTACACCACTGCCGTGACCGCCGATGCCTCGGCCGAGACGGTGTTCAACCGCCTGGTCGACTTCAAGCCCGGCACCACGGACATTCAGCCGGCGCTGGCCGAAAGCTGGGACATCAGCGACGACGGCCTGACCTACACCTTTCATCTGCGCAAAGGGGTTAAATTCCACACCACCGATTACTTCACGCCGAGCCGCGAATTCAACGCCGACGACGTGCTGTGGAGCCTCAATCGCCAGCTCGACCCCAAGCACCCGTGGCACGCCAAGGCCAGCGTGGGCTACCCCTATTTCGAGAGCATGGCATTCCGCGACCTGCTCAAGTCGGTGACCAAGACCGACGACCACACCGTGGTCATCACCCTGAACCGCCCCGAAGCGCCGTTCCTGCGTGACATGGCCATGGCCTTCACCTCGATCTACTCCGCCGAGTACGGCGACCAGCTGCTCAAGGCCGGCAAGACCGCCGAGCTCAACAGCAAGCCGATCGGCACCGGGCCGTTCATCTTCCAGCGCTACAACAAGGACGCTCAGGTTCGCTTCAAGGCCAACCCCGATTACTTCCGCGGCAAGCCGCCGGCCGACCCGCTGATCTTCGCCATCGCCACCGACAACAACACCCGTCTGCAAAAGCTGCGCGCCAACGAGTGTCAGGTGGCGCTGTATCCCAAGCCTGACGACGTGCCGTCAATCAAGGCCGATGCCAACCTCAAGGTCGACGAGATCGAGGCCATCGTCACCGGCTATATCGCCATGAACACCGAGCACAAATACCTGAGCGACGTGCGCGTGCGCCAGGCGATCAACCTCGCCTTCGACCGCCAGCGCCACGTCGAGCAGCTGTTCGGCAAGGGCAACGCGCTGGTAGCGGTCAACCCGTACCCGCCGACCCTGATCGGCTACAACGACGACAATCGCAACCCGCCCCGCGACCTCGACAAGGCCCGCGCCCTGCTCAAGGAAGCCGGCGTGCCGGAAGGCACCGTGATCACCCTGTTCACCCGCAGCGGCGGCGGCCAGACCAACCCCAACCCGCGCCTGTCGGCGGAAATGCTCCAGGCCGACCTCGCCGAGATCGGCCTGAAGCTCGATATCCGGGTGATGGAATGGGGCGAGATGCTGCGCCGCGCCAAGAAGGGCGAGGCCGACCTGGTCTCCGCCGGCTGGGCCGGCGATAACGGCGACCCGGACAACTTCCTGACGCCCATGCTCAGTTGCGATGCGGCCAAAACAGGTGAGAACTATGCGCGCTGGTGCAATCCTAAGTTCCAGGACCTGATCAGCCAGGCCCGCGGGGTGACCGACAACGATCAACGTGCCGGCCTCTACCGCCAGGCTCTGGCGATCTACGCCGAGGATCAACCCTGGATCAACGTGGCCCACCCGAAACTGTTCACCGCCATGCGCAAGAACGTCGAGGGCTATCACATCAGCCCACTGACCAATAACAACTTCGCCACCACCCAGGTGAAGTAGATAAAAACACACCGCCGGCGGTACACACGCTGGCGGGCTGCCTGACCGGCCAATGAGGTACCTCCCACGATGTTGAGTTTTATTGCCCGGCGCCTGGGCCTGCTGATCCCCACGTTCTTCGGGGTTACGCTGCTGACCTTCGCGCTCATCCGCATGATCCCCGGCGACCCCGTGGAAGTGATGATGGGCGAGCGGCGCGTCGACCCGCAGATGCACGCCGAAGCCATGGAGCGTCTGGGCCTGAACAAGCCCCTGTACGCCCAGTACTTCGATTACATCGGCCAGCTGGCCCAGGGCGACCTGGGTGAATCGCTGCGCACCCGCACCCCGGTATGGACCGAGTTCACCACCCTGTTCCCCGCCACCCTGGAGCTGACCCTGGCCGCGCTGCTGTTTTCCGGCACGCTGGGGCTGATCGCCGGGGTGATCGCCGCGCTCAAGCGGGGCTCGTTATTCGATCACGGGGTGATGGGCATTTCCCTGACCGGCTACTCGATGCCGATCTTCTGGTGGGGCCTGCTGCTGATCATGTTCTTCTCGGTGTGGCTCGGCTGGACGCCGGTATCGGGGCGCATCGACCTGCTCTACGACATCCAGCCGGTGACCGGCTTCATGCTGATCGACACCCTGCTGTCCGATGAGGAAGGCGCGTTCGTCAACGCCCTGCGCCACCTGATCCTGCCGGCCATCGTGCTCGGCACCATCCCGCTGGCGGTGATCGCCCGCATGACCCGCTCGGCGATGCTCGAAGTGCTGCGTGAAGACTACGTGCGCACCGCCCGCGCCAAGGGCCTGTCGCCGGCCCGCGTGGTGTTCGTGCACGGCCTGCGCAACGCGCTGATTCCGGTACTCACCGTGTTCGGCCTGCAGGTCGGCACCCTGCTCGCCGGTGCGGTACTGACCGAGACAATCTTCTCCTGGCCGGGCATCGGCAAATGGCTGATCGAGTCGATCGGCGCCCGCGACTACCCGGTGGTGCAGAACGGCATCCTGCTGATCGCCTGCCTGGTGATCCTGGTCAACTTCGTGGTGGACATCCTCTATGGACTGGTGAACCCACGCATTCGCCACCAGCGCTGAGAACCGGCCATGACCTGCTGCGCGTCGGCGATGCCGCGTCAAAATCCATCTCGAGATGCTCATTGGCTACAGCCAACTGCGCTCTCTCGACGAATTTTTCCTTGCCTCGCGCTAGCTCGCGAGGCCATGAACCGATTCTCCGGAGTCATGAATGGCAACTGATACCAACAACGCCGTAGGGTGGATGACGCTTTGCTCATCCACCATGACCGCGCCGCGGTGGACGGATGAAGCGTCGTCCACCTTACCAACGATCAACGCGCAGTCCGTAGCCCAATCCAATATTCATGAGGTGCGAGCATGACCTCGACCACTACCCCTGCAATGGACCAGACCCTGGTCTACCCCTCGCCGCTGAAGGAATTCTGGCGCGCGTTCAGCCACAACAAGGGCGCCGTCGCCGGCCTCGGTTTCATGCTGCTGATCGTGTTCTGCGCGCTGTTCGCGCCGTGGATCGCGCCCTACTCGCCCAGCGAGCAGTTCCGTGATGCCCTGCTGACGCCGCCGGTATGGCTCGAAGGCGGGCAATGGCAGTTCATTCTCGGCACCGATGAAGTCGGCCGCGACCTGCTCTCGCGCCTGATCCATGGCGCGCGCCTGTCGCTGCTGATCGGCCTGGCCTCGGTGGTCATCTCGCTGATTCCCGGCCTGCTGCTGGGCCTGGTGGCGGGCTTCTTCCCGCGCCTGATGGGCCCCTCGATCATGCGCCTGATGGACATCATGCTGGCCCTGCCCTCGCTGCTGCTGGCCGTGGCCATCGTCGCCATCCTCGGCCCAGGCCTGATCAACACCGTGATCGCCATCGCCATCGTCTCGCTGCCTTCCTACGTGCGCCTGACCCGCGCCGCGGTGATGGGCGAGCTGAACCGCGACTACGTCACCGCCGCCCGCCTGGCCGGTGCCAGCCTGCCGCGGCTGATGTTCATCACCGTGCTGCCCAACTGCATGGCGCCGCTGATCGTGCAGGCGACCCTGAGCTTCTCCTCGGCGATTCTCGACGCCGCCGCCCTGGGCTTCCTCGGCCTGGGCGTGCAACCGCCTACGCCTGAGTGGGGCACCATGCTGGCCTCGGCACGTGACTACATCGAGCGCGCCTGGTGGGTGGTGACCCTGCCCGGCCTCGCCATCCTGCTCAGCGTGCTGGCGATCAACCTGATGGGCGACGGCCTGCGCGATGCGCTGGACCCGAAACTCAAGAATGCGATCTGAGGAGGCCGCCATGAACCTGTTGTGCAACACGGCCGCCCCCTGCAATTCGATGGAGGCCACCCGATGAGCCTGCTGGAAATCAACAACCTGAGCGTGCGCTTCGGCGACGCCAACGCCGTGCCGGTGGTCGATGGCCTCGACCTGAAAGTCGACAAAGGTGAAGTGCTGGCCATCGTCGGCGAGTCCGGCTCCGGCAAGTCGGTGACCATGATGGCGCTGATGGGCCTGATCGACGCCCCCGGCATCGTGCGGGCCGACCGCCTGACCTTCGACGGCACCGACATGCTGACCCTCAAGGGTCGCCAGCGTCGGCACATCGTCGGCAAGGATCTGTCGATGATCTTCCAGGATCCGATGACCGCCCTGAACCCCAGCTTCACCGTGGGTTTCCAGATCGAGGAAGTGCTGCGTCAGCACCTCGGTCTCAAGGGCAAGGCTGCGCGCCAGCGTGCCCTGCAGCTGCTCGAACGCGTGGAGATTCCGGGTGCCGCCAGCCGCCTCGAGGCCTTCCCGCACCAGCTCTCCGGTGGCATGAGCCAGCGCGTGGCCATCGCCATGGCGATTGCCGCCGAGCCCAAGCTGCTGATCGCCGACGAGCCGACCACCGCCCTGGACGTGACCATCCAGGCGCAGATCATGGAACTGCTGCTCGACCTGCAGCGCGAGCAGAACATGGGCCTGGTGCTGATCACCCACGACCTGGCCGTGGTCGCCGAGACCGCCAACCGGGTCTGCGTGATGTACGCAGGCCAGGCGGTGGAGCTGGGCCAGGTGCCGGCGCTGTTCGACGCGCCGACCCACCCCTACACCGAAGCGCTGATCAAGGCGATTCCCGAGCACAGCCTGGGCGCCACGCGCCTGTCGACCCTGCCCGGCATCGTGCCCGGTCGCTACGACCGGCCCCACGGCTGCCTGCTGTCGCCGCGTTGCCCCTACGTGCAGGCCAAGTGCCGCGAGCAACGCCCGGCTCTGGAACCCCACGAGCGCGGCGCGGTACGCTGCTATTTCCCGCTCAATCTGAATGCTGAGGTGGCGTGATGACGACCGTTCTGACCGCACGCCAACTGACGCGCCACTACTCCGTGTCCCAGGGGCTGTTCAAGCCCGCCGCCACGGTGCAGGCGCTCAATGGTGTGTCCTTCGAATTGCAGGCTGGCAAGACCCTGGCCGTGGTCGGCGAATCCGGCTGCGGCAAATCCACCCTGGCCCGCGCCCTGACCCTGATCGAGGAGCCCACCTCGGGCTCGCTGCAGATCGCCGGCCAGGAAGTCAACGGCGCCAGCGCGCAGACCCGCAAGCAACTGCGCCGCGACGTGCAGATGGTGTTCCAGAACCCCTACGCTTCGCTCAACCCGCGCCAGAAGATCGGTGACCAGCTGGCTGAACCGCTGCTGATCAACACCGGCCTGTCGCGCGCCGAGCGCCGCGAAAAGGTGCAGGCGATGATGAACCAGGTCGGCCTGCGCCCCGAGCACTACCAGCGCTACCCGCACATGTTCTCCGGCGGGCAGCGCCAGCGCATCGCCCTGGCCCGCGCCATGATGCTCAATCCCAAGGTGCTGGTGGCCGACGAGCCGACCTCGGCGCTGGACGTGTCGATCCAGGCCCAGGTGCTCAACCTGTTCATGGACCTGCAGCAGGAATTCCAGACCGGCTACGTGTTCATCTCCCACAACCTCTCGGTGGTGCGCCACGTCGCCGACGACGTGCTGGTGATGTACCTCGGCCGCCCGGCGGAAATCGGCCCCAGCGAAAAGCTCTACGAGCGCCCGCTGCACCCGTACACCAAGGCGCTGCTGTCGGCCACGCCGACAATCCATCCGGACCCGAGCAAACCGAAGATCAAGATCGTCGGCGAACTGCCCAACCCGCTCAACCCGCCACCCGGCTGCCCCTTCCACAAGCGCTGCCCATACGCTACCGAGCGCTGCCAGACCGAGCTGCCGTTGCTGCGCCCGCTCGATGGCCGTGAAGTGGCCTGCCACCACGCCGAGCAGTTTCTCTGATCGCCCGCCGGGCGCAGCTGGACGCTGCGCCCGGAGGGACAATAGCCTGTTCAAGATCGTTCTGCCGGGCTTTATCTATTTTGACGGCGACGTGATTTTTTTCGCGGGCATCGCGCGCGCCCAACCCTGATGCATTCCACCGTCATCCAGGCTTACAGCTTCAGCGGCTTAAGGCCCTCAATACACATCCCGCCGATAACGCCCCTGCTCCACCAGTTCCTCGACAACGGCGTCACCCAGCACCTCACGCAATGCCTGATCCACACCCGCCGCCATGCCCTGCAAGCTGCCGCACACATAAACCGCAGCACCATCGGCAATCCACGCCCGCAGTTCATCGGCCGCCTCGCGCAGGCGATCCTGCACATAAATGCGCTGCGCCTGGTCACGGGAAAAGGCCAGGTCCAGCCGCTGCAACTGACCATCCTGCAACCAGCCCTGCAGCTCGTCCCGGCAATAGAAATCGTGCGCGACATTGCGCTCGCCGAACAGCAGCCAGTTGCGCAAATGCCCGGCAGCGATACGCGCCTTGAGCAGGCTGCGCAAACCGGCCAGCCCCGTGCCGTTACCGATCAGGATCACTGGGCGGTCATCCTCCGGAGCATGGAAGCCACTGTTGCGTCGTACCCGCGCCAGCAACTGCTCGCCAACTGGCAGGTGCGCAGTCAGCCAGCCCGAGCCGGCACCCAGCTCGCCATTGGCCAGCTGCTGCTGACGCACGATCAGCTCCAGCACGCCGTCTTTGGGCAGCGAGGCAATCGAGTATTCGCGGCTCGGCAGCGGCACCAGAGCATCGAGCAGCGCCTGGGCGTGCAGGCCGACCAGATGACTGGCGCTGTACGGTAACTGGCGAGCAGCCAGCGCCTCACCGAGAGTGTGGCCGAGCGGCGCTATGACCATGGTTTCCAGCGCCTGCAAGCCATGCTCATGCAGCCAGCGCTGTACCTGTGCTTCGCCATTGCGCGGGAGGATTTCCAGAATGTCGCCGGCCTGCCACTGCGCACCGGCCGGCGGCTGCAGGCCGACCAGCCAGGTGCCCGCGCCCTGGCTGGTCGGGTTCAGGCAACGACGTTCACGCAGCACCCAGCCGTCGAACGGCACCTGCTGCACGGCCAGGGGCTGCACGCCAGTCAACTCGACCAGCTGGCGCTGCCAGTTCTGCAGCGCTTGCTGATCACCACCATCGACCTCGATACGTTCGCCCAGGCGCTGCGCACCACGACTGGTCAGCCAGTCATCGAGGCGCCGGGCGAAGCCGCAGAACTGCGTGTACTGACGGTCGCCCAAAGCCAGCACCGCGTAGCGCAAGCCGGGTAGATCCAGCGCCGACGTCAGCCATTGGCGCTCGACACCACGGGCGCTGTCCGGCGCTTCACCGTCGCCAAAGGTGCTGAGCACCAGCAGCGCGCGAGGCGTGGCACTGAGCCTGGCCGCGTCGATTCGCGCCAAAGGCTGCACCTCAACCGCCATGCCGGCAGCCTGCAGTTGCCCAGCGGTCTGCCACGCCAGTTGCTCGGCAAAGCCGCTCTGGCTGGCGAAGCCCACCAGCCAGGATTCGCCGCCTTCGCCTCCAGCAAGCGCCTGACGGGCAGCCAGTGCTGCGCGCTTCTTGCGACGCCTGTCCAGGTACAGCAGCAGGCCGGTGATGAAGAACAACGGCATCAGCAGGCTGGCCACCATCATCAACACGCGCCCGACCATGCCGAAATACTCCCCGGTATGCAGGGCGTACACACTGGCCAGCAGCTGCGCCTTGAACGACTTGTCGGCGTAGCGCTCGACCTGCTTCGCCTCGCCGGTCAGCGGGTCGAGCTGCATCTGGTCGAAGGCACGGGTGTGCTCGGCGTCGCGCAGCATGAAGAACACCCGCGCCGACTGCCCGGCCGTACTCGGAAGCTGCAGGCTGTAGACGCCCAGCTTGTCGCCCGCAGTGCGCTGGATGCCCTGCCACAGCTTGGCGTAATCCACCGGCGGCATCTCCTGGCCCTGGGGCGGCGGGCCACGGCGACCATGCTCTTCGCCGGCGGCACGCGGCTTGTCACTGAGCAGGCTTTCCAGCCCGCCGCGGTACCAGTCGTAGGACCAATACAGGCCGGTCAGCGCCGCACACAGGTACAGCGGCAGGCACCAGGTACCGACCACCGAATGCAGATCCCAATTGAAGGCGCGGCCCTTTTTGGCCCAGTCGAACGTCAGCCAGGCGCGCCAGCTCCAGACCCGGCGCGGCCAGCGCAGGTACAGGCCGGACAGGCAGAAGAACACCAGGGCGATGGTGCAGGCGCCGGTGATCTGCCGACCGCTCTGGCCCATGGCCAGAAAACGGTGCAGCTGCAACATCAGGCCGAAGAACTGCAGACCTCGCGGCTCGCCCAGGGACTCGGCGGTGTAAGGGTCGACGAAGCGTATCCCGCCGCGCCGCTCACCAGGCGTCGGCGTCAGGAACACCCGCGTTGGCTGGCCACCCTCGGTATCCACATACAGCCCGGAAACGCTCAGGCCTTGCGCCTGCAGGCGTTCGACCAATTCGCCCGGTGGCAGCACTTCGCCCGCCTGAGCGGTCACCACCATCTGTGGATTGATCGCCAGCAGGATCTCGTCCTGAAAGCTGTACAGCGCGCCGGTCACGCCCATTAGGGCCAGCACCAGCCCGGCGGTAATGCCGAAAAACCAGTGCAGTTGGAACAAGA